>DASRRX010000014.1:0-311444 GCA_035695565.1 Puia sp.
GCTAATATCGCATTAGGCCCGGGAAGTTTGGGTTATAAGGCAAAAAGACCTAGTTTTGCGATCCCATTGCCCAATAGTATAAGGGTAGTACGAAAGATTCTGGATCTTTATGTCTTGGTTCGAATCCAGGTTGGGCAACAATGAGGTTGGTTTTGTTTTCCTTCGTTTTGTTTAGATTTTCCTGAAACATAGTGCCAGCAAGGATTGCAAGACAAAGGAAAGAAAAAAGTAACGACTTCAGCTATTGTAAAAGCGACTACCGATCCGGCAACGATCATTTTTGGTAGTCGCTTTCTTTGTACCTTGTAGCATCAAAACGGTACAAAAAATGGCAAACAATAGCATACATGTAAAATTTAACTTGAGAAACCCAAGCTCAGTAGATGCTACCCCTATCAATTTGATTATCAGGTATAACAACCAAAAGATTCGTTATTCTACCGCCGAGACGATAGAACCAAGATTTTGGCAAAATGATAAATGTAAGGCAGGCTATCAGCGGGCGAAGCGTAGCCCTAGCTTTCCGCAGCATCCCGAATTTAATAGCAGGCTAAATAACATTGAGAACGGAATAAACAATGTGTTCCGGCGCTATAAGAACGACAACAACAACCAGGTTCCCAGCCCGAAAAAATTTAAGGAGTTACTGGATATCGAATTCGAAAGGACAAAAGCTCAATCCCAGGATTATATTGACTATGTCAAGCGTTTTATTGAGGAATCAAAGACACGTATTAATCCTAAAAATGGAAGGTTGATAAGTCCACTCAGCATAAATAAATATAAGGCATATTTAATGCACCTGGAAGCTTATGCAGCAAGCATTGGCAAAAACATTGAATTCGCCGATATCACGAACAACTTTTACGACGATTATAGCAATTTTGCCATGAAGACGTTTAACCTCGCCAAAAATTCTTTGGGGAAAGATACGTCTACCTTAAAGGCCATTCTTAATGATGCCACTGAAAAGGGAATAAACAAAAATCTTGCTTTTAGGAGCAAAAAATTCGTTGTACTAACTGAAAAATCTGATAGTATCTATTTAACCGAGGCAGAGCTTGATTTGCTATTCGATTTGGAGCTTACTGCAAAATTGGAAAAAGTCAGGGATTTATTTTTAATAGGATGTTATACAGGGCTGCGCTATTCTGACTGGTCCTCCGTAACCAAAGAAAATATTGTTGATGGCTTACTAAAAGTGGAAACATATAAAACCGGTAGAAAAGTTTCAATTCCGTTGCACCGTACAGCCAGGCTTATTCTTGCAAAATATAACTACAAATTACCACGCGTCTTCAGTAATCAAAAAATGAACGATCACCTAAAGGAGATTGGAAAGCTGGTCCCACAATTGAATGCAGCAGGAATCAAAAGTATCACAAGGGGAGGCAAAAAAGAAGTTATATCACTCCCAAAATATAAGCGTATAACCACCCACACGGCAAGACGTTCCTTTGCCACTAATAATTTCCTGCTTGGGTTTCAACCAATTCTCTTAATGCAAATAACGGGGCATGAGACAGAAAGTGCTTTTATGAAGTACCTAAAGCTAACAAATGATGAATCTGCGAAGGGCTTAGGAAAGCTTTGGGAAGAGCGTGACGCAAAGCTAATCGAGGAACAATTGGAATCCACCCTAGTAACTTTGGAGGCCTCCCCGGCTTAAAACGCAGAAGCCATCTAGTACCATTTTGACGATCGTTAACAATGACTTAACGGAAATCACGCCATTTCCCAGAATAAAGGCATTTCGCTGTGTTATAGAGCAGGAAATTAAACGAGAAAATGACAGAGAAGATCATTTTTTTTACTGAGCCTGAACTCAGAAAACTCATTGCCGACCTGCTGAGGCAATGCAATCCTGAAAATAGCATTCAGAAAGATATCCTCAACGTACAAGACGCAAACTGGATTACCAGGAAAGAAGCGGCAGGCTACCTAAATATATCTCTGCCCACGCTCGACAAATACACCCGGCAGTATGATATACCCGTGTGTAGGGTTGGCAGGCAAAAAAGATATAAAAAGACTGCCTTGGATCAAGTCATGGCCAAGCACCAAATAAAGTATAAAATAAAATGAACAACCCATTCCAGCACTACTACCTTTTCATAGAAGGCGGCACCAATAGTAATTTCCTTACGCTCGCATACAAGCAGGGCCATTACAGGCATCTGGAGGATGGACAAAATCCAATGACAAAGTTTGTAATGACAATTTCCCAGCCGCTTTTCGTTATAAAGAAGCCCGATTTAGACTGTCAAATTATAAACCCTTTCGCAAGCAAGTGGCTTGCATTAACGCAATACAATAATTGCCAGGATACAATAGTGATAATCGGTGATCCGGCATTACGAACCATTGAATTTTTTGTAAGCGAAAAAACCAAAGAACACGCAGTGCTCATTTATGAATTAGTCAAATCGAAACAGTTAGACGCTCACATAAAGTACTTTCAGGAATTGGCCGGTTCCTATATTAACCGTAGGTAATTACACTATGTGTAACATCAACTACCCGTATTTAGCATCATGATAGACAAAATTGCCTTATTAGATAACATCGGTAAAGACCATGATGTTGCGGCCGAAAACGACCTTTTTTTGTCGCCGCACTTCAGATTGGAAAGAAGGACTGAAACTGGTTTTAATGGATACTATAAGAACATAAAGCTTATCAAAAAAGGCAATCATTTGGGAATTCAGGGAAGCCTTACAACTTTCGGCTATGGCACAAACACAGTCAATGCCGATGCACATATGATAAATAGATTCCTGTTGCAGCTGATCAAGGAAATGGAAATAAGCCCAGCTTCTATTGTAAGAGAATTAGAGTTTGGATTCAATGTGCCCGTATCGTCACCAATCGCCTGCTATTTGAACGATATGCAATTTGCAACGGGATATAAGAAAGAAGTGACTTGCTACAATAAGGAAAAGGTATTTGTCAAGACGAATAAGAGGATTCGCATCTACGATAAAACCGAGCATTTTCGTAACTGGCCTGGAAATAGCTGTTATCCGGCGGATACAACATTAATCAGATATGAAATTGTTCTTACAGATCCTCATACAGAACTAGGGCTGAATAAACCCTTACGGCTTATCCAGCTATTAAGCCCCAGGATTAAAGCTGGGTTAATGTCAATTTGGTTAGAGGAATATCGAAAGATAGTTAAGAGCAATCAACTGAAGCCAAAGTTTCAGGTGAAGGAACCTAAAAACGTAATAGACCACCTGACCCTTAAAGGTATTGAGGCTTATGGAGGGCTAAAAAATGTCCTGCAGCTTATTAATCGGAATACATTCCAAAAGCATTCGAACGAGTATACCAAGCGGGTAAAGGACCGTTTGACCGCCTTAACCAAAGATGGTAGCTTGTCCAGTTATTCAAGCTCACACAGTGAGCTTGAAGACAAAATACGGTTTATTGCCATTCACACCCTGGCACAGCTCCAGCAAAAATAGCCGCTAGGCCGATTTTAAGCCCATTTAAGGTCTCATCCCATTTGCGTCGGCCTTATTCCCGAAATTTAAACAGTAGAGCCGCAAATCGCCTCTAATGGCTTTGCCTACCGGGTCGAGGGATTTCATTTCAATTCATTTCCCGCAGCATCTTTTATATTGTCTGCCGCTTCCGCATGGACAAGGCTTATTTCGAGAGGGAGTGCCAATAAATGACTTTGACTTAGGTGCTCGATCCTCCCACGAAGAACCACCGCCAGCAATGACAGAGTATTCATCGCAATGAGAGCAATAAAGGCAATAGTCAATAGTCTCGGGGGCAACATCAAACTCGGCTTGTCTTGCGGGCGGAATGTCATCGAAAGACATTTCCACGCGATGATTACCGCAAGCCCTGCAAATAAGTATCTGTTCATGCGACATCCATTCCATCAAATCTTTTTCATTCGGCATAGCTCAGTTTTTTCAATATAGTGGCTATATGCAACTTTACTTTTCTCAAGTCGATCAGTCAAACCGGAACCAACTGCGGCGGCGGCTGCGCCAATTTAGTGCAGCTAGAACTAACGAGAACCCGTTTATCAGCGATGAACGGTCTCACAAGATGCCAGTATACCTTTAAGCCGGGCAGCAACTCTTAATCTATATCTAAACATGGGAACTGGTTTAGTAGAACTGAATCGGAAATAGATTAAAACACTTAGCACAGCAACACACGTCGTTGTCGTTCTGTTGCTTTGACAAGAGTGTTTATGTCTTATTAAATTTTATCGTTGTAATTTTGAGTGCCTAAATATTTTGCTAACTTTGCATGGTGAGTATCTTATTCTATATTTTTTGCTTCTGTATATTTCTGGTTGAAATACCCGTTTTTTATGCCCCTTTATATTTCTTTTCCTACAAGGTGTTTCACATTGAAAAAAAAATTAAGGACGCGACTTTAGCCTACTTGCTCATGGCAATAACAGTTGTACTTGCCATGAGCCTATTTCCCATCTTCTTTCGGTTGGTTAGACGTATCCTGGATTAATTTTGAGGTCATATCTCTATGGGCTTTTAAGTTAGCAATACTGTCATCGAAAATTTTTCTTCTTTCTCTTCGTTCCTCACTTCTATCTAAAAAATCGCTAATTGATTTAAGAAGCCCGTCAGAGCTTCCTTCAACAGTTTTCTTTTCGATATCTACTTTGACTTTGGAGTTGTTAGACAATGTCACCATACCAGCAAGTCCAATGACCCCGGCAATTACAGAAGCCTTAAGAAGCATTTTACCGCGCGACTGAAGTTTTATTTTAATAGTCAGGTCTTCGTTCGCAAGAACGCCGCTTTCAACGCAAAACTGCTGATAAAAATATGTTAGCTGTGTTAGGAATCTATTTAGCTCAAAAGCATTGATCTCCTCATGTTGGTCAATTTGAATTACTAAGCAGGCATGACGATTTTTCAAAAACAAACTGGACAAAATGCCCTCAATAGCGTCGGAGTAAAAGTTAGCGTTTGTTATCCCGTAATGGGATGATGAAATCGACTTTATTTCATTCGCTGGGTCATCTTTCAGAATGCTCTTTTCCCAACGCACCTTCCGTCTCTTTTCAGGAAGATCCAAATATTTTCCCCTCAGTAAGATTGTGCCAGGTTCCTTCACGAGATAAACGTCACTTTCCACCGTCCCTATCGCCAGTATATCCGAATTCCTTGAAGGCATGACAACGCAATCTCCAATGGATACATCCCTATTAAACGAAATGAGTTGATTTACAATTCTTCCAATACGCTGACCCTTATATTCTGGATTATTTTGAACGTAGTTATACAAAGCAGCTGGAGAGGCTGAGCCGCCCAAAGCAGTTGCATTTTTTATATATTCATAAGGAACATCATTATAACCCAACCCAACGTATCCACCATCAAGATAGCTATTATATGCTTCGCCGCTGTAGGTTCTTATGAACCAATATTGCTTGTTTGCGGGAACCTCCTTGATTTCTGTGAGATGGCCTTCAAAGTATATATCCATGTAAAAAGAAATTAAGATAAGAATCCGCCGAAAATAAAAAAGGGTCTTTTCACGGTATTTTATTCAGAACTTTTTTTGTATTGACAACCTACTTGCGATAATTGACTTTAAACAGAAGAAGCCATTTTATTTGAATTACTTAGTTTCACCCGTTAGTTTGAGTTCGCTATTTTTTCCCTTCTTTGAAAAACGGGGAATCAAAAAACTGGCTGAGGGAAATTCCAATGGTATTACAAAAGCGGTTGATGGAGTAGATAGACGCGCCCCGGCCCTTTTCTTGCCGGTTATAATTTTGCTTATCCTTTCCGGCTTCGTGTGCAACCTCCGTTTGGCTTTTGCTGAATTGCGTACGCAACTCTTTAAACCTGAGAGCAATGTTGTCCCTTAGCTTTTTGTCGGATTTGTCTAGCGGAGCACTCATAACGCAAAGGGAGAAACTTTTTTTCCGAAAAAGTCATCCATATGGATTACTTTTCAAAAAATCTACCTATCTTCGATTTAGAATTATATTCGCGGTTCCTTCATAAACGAATTGAAGCTATCGCTTATAGTCTTGCATCAGAAACGTAGGAAATTTCTAAGCACAAGACGTAAGTGACGGTCCATGCCTCTTAAAAGGGTGTGGGCCAACTTATCTGTGCTTGGGCATCCTACGGCCTCTGATGCAGTAAGTTGAGCCTACGCCCTTTTCGGCTTTTATTGGCTCCCCTCTTACAAAGACTTCACGTATTTAATGTTATCAAATGACAAAGCAGGATTGCTATCCTTTTACGGATGTTGAGACAATAATCAACGACTGCAAGCTCAGCTTGGCGAGAGTGAATAAAAGCGTGAACGATCAAAGCAAATTTAGCAGCGAATGTTATCCAGCAGTATATCAGTGCGTGGGCAGAATATTGTGCGTGAATAGCGTTCGCACGCAAAAGGCCGTTGCTGACCTAGTCTTGCAAGATCTCTGGGAGTATAGGGATAGGATGTTTGAGGAAGTGCCGCTAGATTATTTGTACCTGATGGTAATGCAGCGTATAATCCCTCAAGCCAAAGAAAACGGCCCAAAATTTCAGTTAATCTACGAATTCACTATTAAAATCGGGGATATATGCAAAACACTCTGATGAAGTATTGCCGAATATCGCATGGCCTCAGTGCAGCATCGGTTGCTCCAAAACTAGGAGTGGACGCTTGCAGCTACAAGGCGTTGGAATGCGGCGAAATCTTAATGACCCCTGAACAGGCGAAGAAATTGGGCCGTCTATATGGCATTCGGTCGGAGTACTTCTATCAGGAGGCATTGCAGACAGACCTATTACTAGCAAAGATTACGCTTATAAAAATATTGCAGAATAAAATAAAGGAATTGCAGGCAAAATTGGGCGCTTAATGGCAAGAATTCAGAACAATATGTTGCTGCGAAAGGAAATAGGGCGGCGGTTTACCCAGCTCAGGGACGCAAGAAAATTGACCATTGCCCAGGTCGCGCGCGAATCGAAGATAAGCCGGGATACAATCAAAGGTATTGAACAGGGAACAACCGAATGGCTGATTACTACAATGATAAATCTGTGTCGGTACTATAATCAACTGCCCAGTGAGTTTCTAAAGGGGTTATGAGGCATAACTTATGGTTGGGCTTGCCTTTTTACGACTGACCATTTCCCCTACCGCATGGAAAGGAATAGAGAGTGTCAGGCCCGACCTTTTAATGATTAAATCGACCGCTTTAGAACGACTTAACGTAACTATCCGGTGAACCAACCACCGTTTGGTAATGGGAAACGGAGGGGTATTTCTATATCCCTCCCCTTTTAAGACATTGGTCGGGCTTATGCCTGCGCTTGGCCATCTATCCGGATGGTGGGGGTTGTGGCCCCTCCTGGCAGGATCACACGTAAGCCTGACCTTTTTTAACTGTTTGTCCTCGCGTACTGATGAACTACCAAGTTCATCGGAGTTGAGACTGCCTACAGCAAGGGGCATTTCTATGCCCCTTTTTACCTTGTACTTGACACACCTGTTTCATAAATTTAAACCATGACTAAAATAGACTATCGGGCGTTAATAGAGGAAGACCAAATTCAAACCTTAACCGACCTAGTAAAGGTGTTAAGAAAAGACATGATTGATACCTACAACGCCCGCGACGATTGGCCAAATTATGAACCAACCGACGATGAGGAGAAGCTCCTTTGGCACATTTACTGTACTCTGGAAATTACCTATGAGGTGCCTTTTCCAATCTTCGTTTATATATACAACCTGAGAAAGGGCGACCCGGTTTGAAAAGGCCGGTAATCGCGTCAAAGGCCGGTATCAAGTCTACCTTCGGTTACTACCAGTCTATGCTGAAATATGAATAAAAATAGCGCACCCACTAAGTAATGGAGCTGCTAATGCCTAAAAGCATCCTGACTATGCCCCTCCCGATGCTGGAGGGTTTTTGTTGACCGTCCGATGCGAAGGTGCACAAAATGGGTGTTTTAACGGTTGTGTATTAGTCAAGAATGAATTAGCTTCTACTCTCAAATCGAGTTTGCGATGTCTCATAAATACTTTTTTTATATCATTTCTATTTTCATTTTTAGTTGTTCACATGCCCAAAATATTAAGAATGAAGATTTATTAAATTATTCATATCTCTTAACGGGAGAAAATAATGGCGTATTTCTAGGCTCTGGCACAGGGTTTATTATACACTATATTGATAAATATTTTTTAGTAACCAATTTCCATGTTTTGACTGGTAAACTGCCTTTGACCAACAAAATAATACCTGAAGCAAAAGATACAAACACTTCGATTTTCGTGATATTCAGACCAGTCAATAAGCAGACGTTATTTTACCCGATGAAATATTTGCTTTTTGATACAATTGGAAATAGGAATTTTTCAATGGCTGTTTTTAATAATCAGATTCTTGATTATGTGGTCATGCCGATTGTGATTCCCGATGAAGTAATTAAACATTGGTTGGAGATCAAAGATGTTGATACTACTCTTTCATATGATGAAAATATTCCTTTGCAGGTCATTGGATTTCCCCTTGGACAATTCATAAAAAACTGGCAACCTACAACAATGATTGTTCATTCAACTATCAATCCAATTAAAGATCCAGATATTTTTGATCCTTTTGTTTATTTTTCCGACTCTACGATACGCGGAATGTCGGGTTCTCCGGTATATTTTAAAGACCCACAAGGAGAAATAAAATTATTGGCTATTAATTCGACCCATCCAGATTCTACCGCGCAGGCTCCAAAGATTAAAGGAGCAGCAATTTTTTGCAAATATGTGGTAGATTTAATTAGAAGTGCCTATGTAAGACCATCAATTACCGGACAATTTTATAAAGGCAGGTAATGTAATTTATTCAAAACTGTTACCGTAATTTCAATCATTAAATCAATTTTATGTCTGTAAGCAAGGTGATTACAATTCAAATACCATCCTCCATTCCAGAAAACTATAATTTCAAAGAGGTAAATGATATAAACCAGTTGATAAACGATGGATATCAACTTCTCAAAATTGACCAGAGTAAAGACAACAAGAATCAATACGGGTTTACTCTAACTATGTTCAAACAAGATTCACCTGCTCCAATTCAGATGAGTCGTCTTTAAACGGCTAATTAATATATTCTCGCCTTACGAAAAGATGGGCTCAAAAATCAATTCAGATGAGAGATATCATTACGAAAGCTGTTTTTTCTGCCACATTCATAGTAGGAGCTTTGATTTGGGGTGCCTTAGTTGCAACCGCAATATCAAATACAGTTGTCGCCGTAATTGTCACATGGATATTATGGGCCGTCGCAATTGTAGTGATGTATCACTATCATGATAAATGGAGGATCAACCGCCTAATGAAGGGAATCAAGCAAAAAGAAAGCAAGGAAAACCAAGTTGATTAACAAATACCCCCCTTTTTGCACCCCCTCCCCCCGAAAACGGCAAAACCCGCACTGGGCAAGGGTTTTATTTTATACAGCGGAGAGAGAGGTATTCGAACCTAAAATAGGCAATGCCCTACTCCTAATTTATTAGTTAAGGCGTATGAACGATACGTTTCAGACAATAAAAAGAAAAGTAACAAAGGAAAGCCAAGCCGAACAACTTCAGACATCGGGACAGACAATAACAACACAAGTACGGAAAATTCCAGATACATACTACAAGACAATCCGGACGGGAATATTTACAATTCCCTGCCCGGACATGAGCTCATTCCGAAAAACGACTACCAAGGCGACCACCAAATTATTTTACCATCCGTCAAATCCTCTGTGGTAAAGGATTTTCAACTTTTCAGTGTAGCCCAGGTTGGGCAACAAATATATGAACCCGCTCTAGTAGCGGGTTTCACTTTTTGAATTAAACTCCCAGCCTTTTAATCCATTCAAATCCAATAATTTTCAAGTTCGATTCTACAAAGGTCAACCAAATTGGAATGATCGAACCGTTATTCTCAATAAAGCCGACCGACTTCCGTAACAAATGGTGACATTTCAAAAGTCGCGCCGATAGTCCTAAAAACGTTGGATTTTGAGACTAGCTCGTACGAACAGTTGTGGGCGGCCACCCCCAATGTCTTTAAAATAGTGGAATCTCATAGAAACTGTCTAACTAGCCCTGGTTCAAGAGTGGATTGCAAACAAACGGAGTTTTACCAGCCACCACACGAGCATTCCCCCATAGCGGTTTATATGCTTTTTGTACGATACCTATGATAATATCCGCGACCGTTTCCAAAAAAAGTAGCCAACTGAAGTAGTAATCCGGTTTAGGAGAACGCCTTAAGACGGCAACGGCCACCAGAGCAAGGAAGGCGCCCAAAACATATTCCTCATTTTAAACAACGCTTTTTCTGCGATAATTTGCGGGAGTTACACCAACTTTTGTTTTAAAAAGCCTATTAAATGCCGCTTCCGATTGATAACCTACTCTACTCGCTACTTCACTGATGTTTTCTTTGCTTTCTGATAAGATCTCTTTTGATTTTAAAATGCGCCAGTTGGTCAAATAACTTAATGGTGTTTCGCCTACTAATCTTTTAAATTCTCTGCAATACAACGACCGGGACATCCCTGCAGTTGCAGCTAATTGATTTAATGTCCAATCTTTTTCAGGACATTCATGCATGGATTTTAAAGAATTACTAATTTTATTATCCTTTAGGGCCATAAGAAACCCACCTTTTAAATCTACCTGTTCTAAATAAGCACGAATAATTAGTACAAAAAGTATATCAACCAATCGCCCTAAAATTAATTTACTTCCTATTTTTTCAGCACTTATCTCTTCATTCATTAACACCGCGGCCTGTTGCAGCCACAAGTTTAATTCTTTAGTAGTATTTATATGTATCACTTTAGGTAGCGACTTAATAAAAGGATGTTGTACAGATGGAGTAAACTCAAAATGCCCCCCCATTAATATAGTCTCTTCATCTTTTCCTTGAAATAAAGGCGTCCCACTTCGAAGAGCTTTACCAAATTGCGAAGCTGGCACACAAGTAGTATTCGGCTTGCCTGAAATGCGATGTGTAGAACCATGAGGTATACAAACAAAATCGCCCACGTCCATTTTTATAACCTTTTCACCCGGTACCCTCAAATAACAAGTCCCTTTTAAAAGCCTCCAAAACTGTGAGCGAGAATCTCGCTCTATTTCTATACCCCAAGTTGATAAAGTAAAATGCAATTTTGGATAAACAACTGTTTTTAATTTGGCACTCTCTAAAACACCACTTAATGCATCCATAGCTTAATATATACGATTGAGCAAAAATAATGGACTTATTGATACCAATAGCACAATTCAGGTAATTACTTTTGTACCCATAAACCTAAAACAACAGAAAATGAAAACACTAAAAATTACATTATTTGCCTTGTTAATGGCAGCAACCACCTTAGTATCGGCCGAAGGACCTCAATCTAAAATCTCAGTAAACAAATCAGTAACGGAAAATAACAAAGAAGTAGTTCTCAAATTCAACAAGGCGTATTGGGAATCTGGAAATGTAGAAATCATCAAAAGTTTAATGGTTCACTTTATAACGGGCTTTAGAAAGGGCTTTTCAGATGTTACCGTAGAATTTAGCGAAGTGTTAGGCGAAGGCGTAAGTTATGTGCAGATCCGCCAGGTTACGAACGCCATTGTTCCGACTAGACGCTTCGAAGATCAAAGAAGGAAAAGATGAATATGAGATCCAGATCCGTAACCTGGCCGTTCAGCGCAAGTCTCTCTCCAACCCCTTAATATTAACTTTACCTTTAATGACATCGCACCATCACGTAAATCGGCGAAGGTGCACAACAGGCTGAATCAACGATATTTCTCGGGAATGCGTCGCCACTCATCGAGAACTTCATCGGGAAAACAATGTCTATTAAGAATAACAATTAGTAACTTAAAAAGGACAGAAAATAATGAACGAAAGTATATTAATCACCGGAGCAAATGCTGGACTTGGGAAAGAGGCTGCACGCCAGTTAGCATTGAAAAAAGAAACAAAAAAGGTAATTCTTTTTTGCCGAAATAAAGTGAAAGCCGAGGCAGCAAAAAAGGACCTTGAGGAGCAAACGGGAAAAAAGATTTTTGAAATAATTATTGGCGATGTTACGGATGCAAATTCCGTAAGAAAGGCGGTGGAAAAAATAAGTGACCCCATCGATGCCGTAATTTTAAATGCGGGTGGAATGGTTGGGAAAACTGCTGCGCAAGTTACGTCTTCCGGTATGAATCAATTAGCCGCTACTAATATCTTAGGTAATGTCGTTTTAGTTGAGGAATTAATAAGGCGTGATAGGTTAAGAAAAGCAGTACTATTCGTAAGTGCGGAAGCTGTGCCGGGGGTAAAGAGTCTCGGAATGAAACCGGTTGCCATGAAGACTTCTTCTGAAGATGAGTTTGCTGGCGTTCTTGATGGTTCATATTTTGGCAATAAGTTCGATGTGACGCAAGCATACGGATATGTAAAATATGCAGGCACGATGTGGACCCTAGCAATGGCAAGAAAATATCCTGACATCAAATTTATTGTTATGAGTCCAGGGAACACGAAGGGAACTGGGGCGCCTGATAATTTGCCCCCGGCAATGCGCTTCATGTTGAAATATATTATGATGCCAATTGTATTTCCATTGATGGGTGGAATGGTGCATAGCTTAGAAGTAGGTGTAAAACGATTTGTAGATGGTATTTCCGATGAGCGATATAAAAGCGGTGTTTTTTATGCAAGTAAAGAGGGGAAGTTATCAGGAGAGGTAGTTGACCAGAGTACTTTTTACACTGATTTGAAAAACACTTCATTTCAGGATAACGCGGCTAAAGCTATTCACCGTTTCATAAAATAGGCTTGAAAAGTACTTCATAAATGGAGGCTTTAGAACAATCGAAGACGGAAGAAAGCGAATTCGATTAAATTGCTTACAACTGTAAATGGCTGAGCGGACCATAAAAATTTTAGAACCAATGGGGGGATTTTCGCTGCCGGTCGTCTTATTTAAAACGTAGTTTGTGATAAATTAAGAAAGGGGCAACGGTTTGGCTGCAGAACAAGAGAATACATATAGGGTGAAAAAATTATTTGACGAGAACTATGCGGCACTACTCCTGTATAGCATTTCAATTGTGAAAAATAAGGAGGATAGCGAGGACATCGTTCAGCGAGCATTCCTTTCCCTATGGCGGAAAATGGATTCGCTAAAACTTCATACGTCGGCCAGGGCGTATTTATACAAATCGGTGTATCATGCCGGCCTGGATCTTTTAAAGCATAAAAAGATAAGGGGCAAATATGAGAATGAATGGCGACGGGGGGTTCCGATCGAAGGAGTCCCGGACGGGGAAGAAAATCAATGGTCCGAAAAGGTGAATTCGGCCATTCAAGGGCTGCCGGAGCAATGTCGCAGAATTTTTATGATGAGCCGGTATGATCGGCTTCGATACAAAGATATTGCGGCGAAGCTTCATATTTCGGAAAAGACGGTGGAAAACCAGATCGTGAAAGCATTCAAATTATTAAGAGAGCGGTTGGCGGAGCATTTTCCGGTCATTCTGCTAGTACTCCTTTTTTGTTATGATAAGGGATAATGATATAGAGAAGCTGATCACGAAGTTTTTTTCCGGCGAGGCGCTGCCGGAAGAAGCGATGGCATTGGAAGACTGGGTAAATCATTCACCTGCGAATAGGCTCGTTTTTAATCAATATTCCACCTTTTTCACGATGCCGATCGATATTTCGGATATTGAAAAAGCCGGCGACTGGAAAAAGATCAGTGATGTGATCCAGGAAGGGAAATCCGGATGGTGGACTAAGCTTAACAGTTGGCGGCTGGCTGGGATTGCAGCATCGATAGTAGTGATCGTCGCCGTTGGGCTATTGGCGCGTCATTCTATTAAAAAAGAAGACGGGACGATCATTTATGAAACAGGAACGGCGACCAAGCAGTTTGTATTCAGAGATCGATCGGAGGTCACCCTGTTGCCTAACTCTTTTCTAACCATCGACAAGGGGTATGGAATCCATAATAGAAAAATGAAATTGAACGGATCGGCTGTATTTTCGGTGATCCATGATCCAAAGCAGGAATTGATTATAGATGTGGGCGGTTTTTACATTAAAGATATCGGGACAAAGTTTACGGTGGTGACGGCTCCCACAAGCGATACGATCTCTGTTGCGGTAGCTTGGGGCGAGATTTCCGTTTATGATGATTTTGGTCTATCGCAACGCGCCCGAGCCGGGGAGAAGGTGTTCTATAGCAAATTACGAAAAAGGCTGCTGGTTTTACCTGCCAGGGCGGATAGTGCAGGCGAATTGGTGAATCCGGGTCCGAGTGGCGGGAAAACAGAAAAAATGGATAGGGTAAAGGACAAGCCGTCTGCCCCGACGGCGGCAGGAGAAAGGAGATATGGGTATCCTTCTACCTATCCCTTGGATCGCGGCTATACGGAGCCGGGAAAATGGGAAAGCCGTGTGCGGGATTCGACAGAGATGGTAAGGGTCGTTTCCGATTTCTTGAAGGATGGGCTTATCGCTCCCGGCCAGCCGGTGTCGTTCACTTTGAGTGATACTGCGTTTGTCTTGAATGGCCGGAAGCAAAGCGATCGGGTATTTCAGCGATACCGCAAAAAATATGTACCGGCCGGAAAAGCAGGCATAGGCTGGGTCTGGTCACGCTCGCCCGATCCTCTTTAGGCACGAGCGCGCTTGGGGAAAATGAAGATTACGGGTGTCGCTATGATTCTGCCAAAATTGATAGCCATGAATAGAATGGTTGCCTTATTTACGTTGGTCATGTTGTTCGTGATCTATGCCCGTGCGCAAAGGCATAGTCCGGATGTAGGGAACAGGATTAAGCGCGTCGAACGCAACCTCTGCTCCGAAATCCAAGTGGAGGGGGAGCCAAACTGGACATTGGAAGAGCGGATGAAATTTTACCATGTCAATGGCGTATCGATCGCGGTAATTCGAAATTATAAAATAGACTGGACCCGGGGTTTCGGCTGGGCAGACAGGGAGGAACATCGACGTGTAACGACGGCCACGTTGTTTCAGGCAGGCTCCATGAGTAAGTCGTTGAATGCCGTCGGCGTCTTGAGGTTGGTTCAGGATGGGAGACTGAACCTGTATGAGGACATCAACAGCTCTCTCCGGACATGGAAATTCCCTTATGATTCGCTGTCGGGTGGGAAAAAAATAACGCTCGCCAATTTGTTAAGTCATACGGCCGGTTTGAATGTGCACGGCTTTCCGGGTTATGAAAGAGGCGATCAGATACCGACTTTGGAACAGATAGCGGATGGGGTATCACCGGCCAACACCCCGGCAATTCGTTCTGCCTTCGAACCATCGCTGAAAGGACAATATTCCGGCGGCGGAATATTCTTATCACAGATGATCGTTCAGGATGCGGCAACCAGGGCGTATGATTCATTTATGAAGGATAGTGTGCTGAAGCCGCTGAACATGACGAACAGTTTCTTCACGCAGCCGCCGCCGGCAGGAAAGGAAGGGCAGTTGGCTACCGGTTATCTTTCGGATGGCAAAGGAGTGAAAGGTAAATACCACATCTACCCGGAAGAAGCTGCGGCGGGTCTGTGGACGACACCGACCGATCTGGCGAAATATATAATAGAGACACAGCTATCGGTGAAAGGAAAGTCGAACAAGGTCTTATCGCAGGCGATGACACGGTTAATGCTCACGCCTTATGAGAACAGGGTATTTGGTCTGGGAGTGTTTATAGATACGATAGGCGGGCAAATATATTTTAGTCACGGAGGACAGGACAGGGGGTTTATCGGGCGGTATTTTGGGACTATGGATGGCGGCAATGGGGTCGTCGTTATGACCAATACGGATGATATTCCCATCGTAAATGAGATCATCAACAGCGTGGCGATCGTGTATAAATGGAAGGGCTTTTATCAACCGTTTATGGTACTAAAGAAAAAGGCTTTAGATGAAGCTGTTTTGAACTCGTATACAGGACGGTATATAGATACCGCGACGTCGGAAGGACAGTTTGATTTGAGGCGAGGATCGGTTTTTACTATTGCGAAAGCCGGTCACCATCTTAAAGCGCGGACTGGAACTGGTCAGGAGATTGATATTTATCCTCAGTCAGATAGCGTTTTTTTCCCAAAAACGTCGGACACGGATATTACCTTTATAAAAAATGAAAAAGGAGTTGTTACTAAATTGACCGTTCATCAAAATGGGAAATATTTTGGGTGCCGAAAGATAAAAGGATAACATACAAGGTTCGGGGAATAACGTTCATTATCCACTTTGATCCAAGCATAGGACAATGAAGAAAATAATTATATCGATTTTTTGCTTGCTTATCTCTATGCTTGCCGGAGCCAAGGCTGCGCCGAAGGCTTGCCAATTGTGAATCGGTTCGAATCCAGCTCGATTCTCAGCAATCGCAATCAGCCTTATGCTTCATCCACAACCAGCATTACGTCAAAATCAAATTTATCGACGCTGCCGCCCAGCGTAATAGTCCCATTAATCGGAAACCGCAATTTAAAAATCGGATTAGATTGCAACTGGTCAGGAAGAACGATAGTGGGGTTCACGACAAATACAGGCTGGTAATAAGTCGGATCATTGTAGCCAAAAATGGAATACATCTGACTCATTCGCGTGGATGTGCTGGTAGTGATGGCCGCGGTAAAATAAAGGCCGTTTTTGGCAAGTCGAGCACTCCATTCATCTGGGTGTTTCCATTCAAAAAGTGGAGTGAGCACAATCTTGCGGATGCGCATAAAGGAACCGGGTTGCTGAAAAGTAAACTCCTTTGCCCTGTCTTTATTTGTGAGGCGAATACCCACATCCCGCCTTATCA
Source organism: Puia sp. (assembly GCA_035695565.1). Classification (GTDB taxonomy): domain Bacteria; phylum Bacteroidota; class Bacteroidia; order Chitinophagales; family Chitinophagaceae; genus Puia. Next base: position 16,850 of record DASRRX010000014.1, read on the forward strand.
AATCAGTAGCAGCAATGCTGTAGCGGGTGCCGCGGCCGGCGCCGTGAACAATCAGGTTTCGGTTGCCGACCAAGTCCGCCAGGATCTTTTTCACAGTCGGATTTGGTATCAATAGGTTTTTGGCGATCTCCCCGCTACTGGCCCCTGGATGATTTTCGACATACCCATAGATGGTTTGTTCTCGAACCCCCACTGATTCCCGCCGTTCTTTTTCAGTGATCTTCGTAAGGAGCTGGGTTTGGATGTTTTTCAAGCAATCCAAGAAAAACATGACCCAACTTGTAATGTCTTCGCCGGGACGGTTTCGCTGACAATGCATGAGCATCTTATAATACTCAGCTTTCCGGTGCTCAATCTCATGCTCGAAACTCACGTATTGAATCCAGCTATAGCCGCCTTTTAACAACAAAAGAGTGCCCAATAGCCGGCTTAATCGCCCATTGCCATCCTGGAATGGATGAATACTCAAAAATTCATAGACAAATACCGCAGCTTTGATCAGGGAGTTGGTTTTGGTATCTTCCGCATACCAGTTGACCAATTGTGACATCGCCTCTTGCGTTTGCCAGCCGGGCGGGGTCGTTTGGAAAATTATGGTTTTATTGCCGTTGGGTTCAGTAGCTTCGACAGCATTCGAGTTGATTTTATAGTTACCGCGATGGTATGCATCTTTGCTACTGTGCTTCATCATGGTACTGTGAAGATGTTTAATGCTGTTTTCGGCGACTGGAATATCCCGATAAGACTCTGCAATGAGGTTTAAAGTCTCCCAATAGCCTACTACTTCTTGTTGATCCCGCTCGGTTAGTGTAGCAATTTCCAGATGATCGATCAAGGTTTCCACTTCCTTGTCGGTCATCGCTGATCCTTCAATACGGGTTGAAGCACCCACGCTACGGACAGTGGCGATAGATTTGAGTTGACTGAGGGTCTTTTGTTCACGTTTTTCGATGGCTTTCCAAGAAGCGTCGAATCGGTCCAACAGGCTAAGCTCATTCGTTAAGGCCATCCAATCCTGGGGGAAAAAGGTAACGGTATTGATGTTTATAACGCTCATGATACGATTTGATACGTAAATGTACGATTTATTCTTTAACAACCATATACGATTTGATACGTAAATATACGATTAAATATGCGATTAAACCAATGAAACTGAATTAGTTGTTTCACATTGCTGATGAGGCCGCAAAGACATTTGGTATTATTTGTTCTGGAAATAATTGCAATAGCAATGCCTTAGGAACGGCATTTTCGTGGCAATAAGGATTTCTGTGTTTTGATGAGCATATGGTTTTTTTAACGATGCAATTATCGATTATCATTAAAAAACCAATAGGGGAAAACTCATTTCATCTACTCTGTAGAGGCCGGGCGAAAGCCTTGTGGAATAGACAAAAATGAGCTCAACCCCTACTGGTTGTAAGGTATTGAGCTCTATCCTATCCACAAAAGGAAATCGCCCGATTTCTACAGAAGGATAGTAATTAGACTATAAAAGTACATAAAAAATTGAAATTGCGGGCCAATAAGACCTTTTTATTTGCTAAATTGTTTTTCCTGGAAAACTTGGGGCAACATAAATATTTTATTAACCTGGCCATGAAAACAAAACTGCCATTAAGGGTTATGTCATTCAATATGCTGTTCGGGAGGGTGTAGAAATATAAAAGGCCAAAAAATAAACTCCTAGATCAAGGGGTCTACTGAAAAGTTCGGGTAACAAGGTCAGTATCCATATACTCCCACAATTCCACCAACTTGCCGTCTTTGATCCGGCATACCCAACAGTATCTATTATCGTACAATTTGCCGTCCGGCGTAGTATTTTGGCCGACGGCTTCCACAACAACATAGTCTTCATCTGCAATGAACCGCTTTGCAGTTACCTTATAAGGGGGTTTTAGGGTTGTTCGAACCGCGGCCCATAGCTCATTGAGGACTGCGGCCTTGCCGTCGAAGGTCCTCGACCATTGGCCCGATCCCATCCAATGCCATTGCATTTCTTCCGCCATTGAGTCGAGGAAGGTCTGGTCATTGCCTTTGGTCAGCTCGGAAAAAATGTTCTCCATCAGTCGCTTGTTCTGCGTGGCTTGCATAGTGAGTACATTTGGCGAAGCCAATTTACTTCAATTAATTTGATCACCGCCGCCCAAACACCATTTCCGTACTTTGAACTGGCTGCCCATCGATCAGCAACGTACAGATATAAATCCCGGAGGCGGCAAACCCATGATTATAGACGATCTGGTTCACGCCCTTCCGCAGAGGAACTGGTATCCGGCTGATGACATGACCATCGATACCGGTAAACTGGAGGCATGTGCGGTTGGCAAAGAGGTCGGTGCCGGAATTGATCGTGATGAGAGTCGATTCATCAAAGGGATTGGGCCGGTTGGGCATTAGCTGGATGCCATAGTAGCTGGGAGATGGCGGTGGCGCCGGCTGGGCGGAATCGGATGTCAGGTCCAGAATGACCATACCGGTGGAAAGGGTCCATTCGGTGGAGAACTGGCTTTCGGTGCCATTGGCGTCGACGGCAGCTGCGCTGATATAGAATGTCTTATTAGCGCCATAGGGTACGGTGATGATCGCGGAGGAGGTCCCGGTGATCGTGTACACGGAGTCCCAGTCATTGGTTGTAGAGCGGATTGCAACCCGGTAAGCGGGCGCGCCGGCGGGTGAGAATTTAACCTGCACCGTATTGGCCGTCCATAGGGACGCATTCAGGGTGACGGTGTCGGGCCCCAGCGCCACCATGGCCAGGGAGTTCCCATTGACCAGCGTATTCCGCGCAAGATAGCCGGTATTTATGTATATAGAGTCGATCACCCCATTGACCTCATGGCCAAGGCTATCGCGGAGGCTGTGCTGGCGGTCGGTATAGCCGGTGCTATCGCTGTTGGCGTCGCCGTCTTCATTCGCCTGGGTAAAGCGTACTGCGGTATAGCCGACCGCTGTAAATGCCTGGTGATCCCCTCCCCTGCCGATCCGGTCGTCGTTCTCCATGATCTGAAGATCGGTGGGAATGGTGACGAGACCGCTGAGCTGTTCTTTATATTCGAGTTTCACATACCGCGCCCATTGCTTGTTGGGCGAATTGACGTCGCCTAAAGAGAAAATGCGGAGGTCGATGCTGTCAAGATTTCCATAGAAGGGGCAGCCGGGCGCGGAGGCGGTGTGACCGCAGAAGATACCGCCGGATACGTCATTATTGTTGACGGCCTTTATGAGGACCTTCTGGGCCTTCAGATATTGGGCGAACGCATGGGCGCCGATCAGGCCCTGCTCTTCCCCGGTATTGATGGAAAATACGATCGTATTCCTGAAAGTATACCGGCTCATGACGCGGGCCAGTTCGAGGACAATAGCGGTGCCGGTGGCGTTGTCGCCGACGCCGGGCGCGCTGCCGCTGACGTCGCAGTTGTTATTATTACGGCTATCCATGTGCGCTTCGATAATGATCAGAGATTTGTCGGTCGTCTGGCTGCCGGGAAGGACGGCCAGTACGTTGTAATGCGTCTGAATGGACGGGTTCTCCGTGCAGGGATAGGAAGAGGGATTATAAGTGAACTTGAGATAGCCGACCTGGAGGCGGTTGCCGCCTGCCTGGCTATATTGAAGAAATTTGTTGTAGACCCAGCGCCGGGAAGCACCGATCCCGGCGGTCGCGGAGCTGGTATCGGAAAAAGTGTTGCGGTTCCTGAAGCCGTTCAATGCGTATAGATCGGCGGTCAGGGAATCGGCGGAGATATTGCCGAGCAACCCCTGCGAGATCACATTGGGGTCGGTGATGACCGTAGCAGCTTGATAGGTGGAAGGTGTGTAGTTCCCTAAAAGGATATTGTTGACGATGGCCGAGGTCACCGACTCGTTGCTTTGGGCAAAGACATTGCCGGTTGCAAGGCTCACGCCTGCTGTCAGAAAGAGGATAAGGAGGATATGAGATCTGTTCATATCTGGATTTAAGGATTCAGGATTCAGGTAACCTCCACCGTCCATGCGGACGGCGGAGGCAGCAGTCAATTGTCTATCGGTCGTTGAAAGCTTTTTTCACAAACACCCGGTCGGGCAGGATGACCTGGATAAAGTAGACGGACGCCGGTAATCCGGAGAGGCCGTTGACTTCGAAGGCATTTGTTCCTTTGACGCCCTGAACCCGGACCTGTCGCAACACGGCGCCCTTACTATCGAGAACGCGGATGGAAACCGCTTCTGTCTGCGATAGGTTCATCCGGACCGTGAACTGGTCCCGGAACGGATTGGGGGTTACGGCTACCACGCTGCTATTGGTGGTAGGAGCCAGCGTGACTACATCGCTGAAAGCAATATTGCCGCTGCCATCCGTCCACAATAACCGGTAGCTGTTAGCCACATCGGGGATCGGATCGATATCGGTAAAGGAATGATTGACGGTGCTGTTGTTCCCAGTCCCGGTGACAGTTCCGACGGTCGTGTAGTTGAGGCCGTCGACGGACCGCTGCACGGTAAAGTTGGTTGCGGTTGTCTCATTATAGGACGTCCAGCTCAGGATATTGCCCTGATCGGTGCTCCGGCCGGTAAAAGAGCCCAGCGTGCTGGCCAGCACGACCGAAACATTGATCGTATAGGTGGCTGGAATGAGGTTGCCCCGGCCCGCCGAATCCAGGAAGGCATAGGTGAACGAAGTACTGGAAACTTCGGGGTCGATCCATTTGATCTGGAGCAACGCCGGATTATAGTGGAGGATCGATTCATTATTGGTGAGCAAATTCCCACCATAATAGATCTGTTCGTTGGAAGGTACGGAAGTGATAATAACGGTATTGTTGAAACCAAGGGCGCCGTCCTCGGCATCGGCGCCGGAAAGGGGGCCGGGACTCGCGATGTTGCCCGTACCGTTGAGGGCCTCAAACGAATTGAGCGCGGGCGTGCCGATGGTATAATTCTGATTCGGTGAAACAGGCGGCTGTTCGATCCCGAAATCGATACCCGTAACATTACTGCTCCCCGCGCTGAAGGTATGGATCAGCGGACTGGTGTTGACCCAATTGGACGGCAAACTGGTTGCGGGCGGCAGGTTGCCGATCACACCCTGGAGCGTAGATAAATAGATCTCCATCCCCTGAGAGCCGACGGGAACATTATTGAAGGAATATGTACCGTTAGCATTAATGGGCGTGGTGGCAACGACGTCACCGGAGACCGGATCGACGAGGCTGGCGTAGATCATACCGGCGGCGTTGGTGCCTTGTTCGTTGTTGGTCTGGATATTGGTGAACGTGCTCCTTGCACTGCCATCGGCGTCATCCCAGACGGTACCCGATACGGAAACGCAGGTCAGGGTCAGCTGCTGGACAGAGTTGAGCACGACGCCCCATGCCCAGGTATTGATAAGCCGGGCATTGCCGTAGTCATTACACTGAAGCTGGTCACTGTCATTGCGAAGCCCGCCATAATATACACCGGGCGCGGGGATGGCGTTGGTGGGGTTGCCGTTCCCACTCCAGGCACGGCCCGTGGTAGCCGTCGGAATGACGCCGACTATCGAGTTGTCATATCCCGTTCCCGTAATATTGTTGTTGTTGGTTGAGCTGGTACAGGTAGTCCCGTTGTTGGTGAGCAGGGTATCATCCCAATACAGGGTCGGATTTGCCGAGATGGCTCCGGCGGGTGAGATGCCCGTAAGGCTGAAACCGTTCACGTTCAGCTCGTCGTCATAGATAGGGATATTGATCCGGCCTTTGCGGAAGGAGAACGTGATGGGAAATGTCGTGTTGGCAGGCACCTGGTTGCCAAGCCCGTCCTTACCATTCCAGGTATAGGTGATGACGCCGGGCTTTTGGTTGTCGAGCTCGACCCAGAAGTCGGAGGTGCCCGGCTGGTAGCCCGTAACCCCATTGAGGTCGAAGAGCAGCCAGTAATCGCCGGCCTGCGGCGCCTCGAAGCGGATATTGAACGGTCCCGGCGGGCAACCCGAGATCACGGGGTCGAGCAACACCGGCGCTGTCGGGATCGATGAGGTAGGATATATGGCGGCATCCGGCGGATTGAGGAACACGAGGTAACCTCCCTTCAGATGTGTCGAGTCAAGACTGGTCAATACGATCGAGCGACGGTCATTTTGCCAGTTGCCCGTATTCTGACAACCGAAGCTGTTGAACGCGACGATATAGGACAGCGGTTCGAAGCCGCTGGATGGGAAAGAGACTTTCAATGTGACCGAGTCGGGCGTGTAGCCGTAGAACGCAGCGTTGGTTGACCCGAGGGGGTCCTGGATATCGCCCTTTGCAGGGTTGAATACCGAAAAGGCCCATTCGTTACAGTGAACCCGGCCCGTGAGGCGGGTGCTACCCTGGGCGACGGTAAGGTCGAAATATTTGGAAAGCATGGATTCGCCGCCGGAGATATGGGTCTTTCCACCATCCGAACTGCGATAAAACGAAACATAATAGTCGCCGTTCATGGCCGGAGTGAAAATACCCGGAACATATCCGTTGGAAGGCGCACCGCTGATCTGCGGACCTGCATTCGCCGCCGCATAGCTGCTGATAAAGCCCGCCGCTCCCGCGGTGCTGGCGAGTTTGACCGGGTAGCCAACTACCAATGCGCCTGTGGGATCATACAGGTTCATGTAGACGTCGGAGTAGGTGGTGATCGGCGTGGCAGGGGACAAAGTCTCCCAGTTGAAGCCATAGTAAAGGGTCTCTGTCGTGTAATCTTTGATGTGAATATAGATGCGGTCGTCGACCGGACAGTTGAGGTAGCTACCGACATTACCAAGAGGGAAGGTGGTTGTCGTGGACACGATCAGGCCGGTACCGTTGTTGGGGTTCGGCATGATCTGCCTTGTTCCTTCGGCGCTGAGGTTGCGTGGGCTCAACGCGATGGCAATGGATAGAAGGATAAGGGTCCTGCGCGTGTAAACAGGTTTCATAGAGGTATGGATTAAGTTACATGGCTATCGACGACGTTAAATCATCGACTTCCATTAAGGAACAAACGCAAAGTATAGAGATCCGGGTTGTCCGTCAATGGTAGTTCTGCACGGACTTAACCCAGGGGGAGAACGGGTTTGTGTCATCACGATGGAGCTTGTATTGAAGGAAGAAGATCTATATATTATAAAATACAATTATAATATAAGACGGTAGCGGATAGAAAGTTTTGCACAGTAAAGGTATCCCTTGAGGAGAAGGGAAAAGAACTCTGGAGAATGTAGAAATTAATCCTGGCGAATGCCGGCGGGCGGAATGCCGGTGGGTGGGATGCCAGTGGGTGGAATGCCTAGTTTCCGGAGACAGGTAAGAAGACTGGGGCGCCAATCGGGAATAGTCAGCTGCCAGGTATCCCGAATGCGGGTCTTGTCGAGGAGCGAGTAGTGCGGGCGTTTGGCCGGGGTGGGATATTGGGAGGTCGGGATGGGATTGACGGTGCACGGGCTGCCGATTGCGTCGCGAATGGCGACGGCGAATTCATACCAGCTGATCCGGCCTTCATTGCTGTAGTGAAAGAGCCCCGGAGTGAAAGTGGGATAGCCGGCAATATGGACGATGGTGGCGGCGAGGTCGGCGGCATAGGTCGGGCTGCCGATCTGGTCGCTGACGACATTGATAGCCGGCCGCTCCCTCATCAGCCGGATCATGGTCTTGACGAAGTTGTTGCCGAATTCGGAATAGACCCAGGAAGTGCGGATGACCACAGTACCATCCGGGTATTGTTGTAAGGCCTGACGTTCCCCTTCGAGCTTGGAGGCGCCATAGCTATTGATGGGGCCGGTTGGATCGGTCTCCTTTAGGGGAGTAGCTGAACTACCGTCGAACACATAGTCGGTGGAGATATGGATCAGGCGGGTATTGTTGTTACGACAGGCGGCGGCGAGATAGCCGGGGGCGTCCCCGTTTATCTCGAAAGCGGTCTCTTTTTCGGATTCGGCTTTGTCGACGGCGGTATAGCCGGCGCAGTTGATGAGCCATTGCGGCTTCTCACGGGCAAGAAAGGCCTGTGACGCATCGGGGTCTTCGACAGGCAGGGTGGCGCGATCGAAAAAAAAGAATTCGAAGTCCTGGCGCAAGCCGGCGAAAGCGCGCAACTCCCGGCCAAGCTGGCCGTTAGCGCCGGTGACGAATATCCTGGTTGACCGCATGGCTTAAAAATTATTCCGGCAATGTGCAAACAAAGGTAAGTCGAGATCCTTTGCTGAGACGATGGCTTTTCCCGGGGGAACCTGCCAGTCTATTTTGAGCTGGGGATCGTCATAGCGGATGCCGGCCTCGCTCTCCTTGCTATAAAAACCATCGCACTTATAGGATACTTCAGCGGTTTCGCTGAGGACGGAGAAGCCATGGGCAAAGCCGCGGGGCAGAAGGAGCTGGCGTTTGTTGCCGGCGGACAACTCCACGGCAACCCATTTACCGAACGTCGGGGAGGACCGGCGAAGATCGACGGCTACGTCGATGATCCTGCCCTGGAGGACGCGGACCAGCTTTGTTTGGGCATGGGGGTCGAGCTGATAATGAAGGCCCCGGATCACGCCGTAGGTGGAAAAGGATTGATTGTCCTGTACGAAACGGTAGTTGACGCCTTCCTTTTGAAAAGTTTGTTCATTGTACGATTCGAAGAAATGGCCCCGGTTGTCCTTATAGACGACAGGTTCAAAGATCAGCAGATCGGGGATGTCGGTTGTAAGGAAGGGCATGGTTGTCGTATTGAAGCCGGTGATTATCGTTTGACGTATTGCTCGGTGTAATAATTCTGATATTCGCCGGAGGTGACATCCCTGACCCAGTCCTGGTTGGCGATGTACCAGTCGACGGTCTTTTCGAGGCCTTCCTCGAACTGGAGGGAAGGTGTCCAGCCGAGCTCCTTATTGAGTTTAGTAGCGTCGATAGCATATCGGAGATCGTGGCCCGGCCGGTCTTTGACGAAGGTGATCAGCTTAGCCGATTCACCTGGGGCGCGGTTCAACTTGCGGTCCATGATACTGCAAAGCAGGTTGACGATATCGATATTCTTCCATTCGTTGAAGCCGCCGATATTGTATTTCTCTCCTACCCTACCGTGATGGAATATGGCGTCGATGGCGCGGGCATGATCTTCGACGAAGAGCCAGTCGCGGACATTCTCGCCCTTCCCGTAAACCGGTAGCGGTTTTCGATGGAGGATGTTATTGATCATCAGCGGGATCAGTTTCTCGGGGAAATGGTTGGAGCCGTAGTTATTGGAGCAGTTGGACACGATGACGGGCAAGCCATAGGTATGATGCCAGGCCATGACAAGATGGTCGGAGGCCGCTTTGGAAGCCGAGTACGGCGAGCGGGGGTCGTAGGGCGTTTCTTCTGTGAAGAAGCCTTCGGCGCCCAACGATCCATAGACTTCGTCTGTGGATACATGATAGAACAATTTCCCTGCAGGGTCTTTCCGCCAGGCGTCATGAGCGGCATGAAGGAGGGTTGCGGTGCCGAGCACATTGGTGCGGACAAAGGCGAGCGGGTCCATGATGGAACGGTCGACATGGCTCTCGGCAGCCAGGTGGATCACCGCGTCGAAATGGTAGTTGGAAAAAAGTTCCCGGATTCGGGCTTCATCCGTGATGTCCGCCTTTTCAAAACGATAGTTGGGAGCATGCTCGATATCCTTCAGATTGGCGAGGTTGCCCGCATAGGTGAGGGCGTCGACATTGACGATCCGGGATTCGGGGTATTTGGTGACGAAGAGCCGTACAACATGGGATCCGATGAATCCGGCGCCCCCCGTAACCATAATAACTTTTTGGGGGATGGTCATAGGCTCCAATATTTTCGGTTTACAATCTTATTCTTATACGTTCCCTTCAGATCCGCGATCAGCGCGCCTTCACGGGTGACGGACGTGAACCAGGCGTCGTCGAGGTCTTTGTATTGGATATGGGGCACGGTGACGATCACGGCGTCGTAGTCTTTGCCTGTATCACGCGTCAGATGGAGCCCGTATTCATGATGCACTTCGTCCTCGATGGCATAAGGGTCTTCGACGTCGACATGGATGTTGAAGGCCAGCAATTCCTTGACGGCATCGACGATGCGGGAGTTACGGATATCGCTGACATTCTCCTTGAAAGTTACACCTTTAACCAGCACCTTGGGTTCATTGGAGATGCGCAGGACGTGGGTAATGATCTTCCTTGCGACGTATTTGGCCATGTCGTCGTTGATATAGCGGGAGGAGGCGATGACCTTGGATTCATAGCCGAGGGCGGCCGCCTTATAGGTCAGATAGTAGGGGTCGATCCCGATACAGTGGCCGCCAACGAGGCCGGGCTGGAATTTGAGGAAATTCCATTTAGTGCCGGCGGCTTCGATCACGTCGTAGGTGTTGATGGACATCCGGTCGAAGATAAGCGATAATTCGTTCATGAGGGCGATGTTGAGATCGCGCTGGGTGTTCTCGATGATCTTGCTCGCTTCCGCCACTTTGATAGAAGGGGCGCGGTGGACCCCGGCGTCGACGACGAGAGAATAGGTTTTTGCCACTTCATCGAGGGCGGTGGGCGTATTGCCGGAGACGACTTTGATTACGGTCCGGAGCGTATGTTTCTTATCGCCCGGGTTGATGCGTTCGGGCGAGTAGCCAATACTGAAGTCGCCGGCTTTCAGGCTGAGGTCCGACGTTTTTTCAAGGATCGGAAGGCAATCCTCTTCGGTACAGCCGGGGTAGGTGGTGGATTCGTATACGACGTAGTCGCCTTTCTTCAGCGCCTTTCCGACGGTAACGGAGGCGCCGATCAGCGGCTTGAGATCGGGGACATTGTATTTGTCGACGGGAGTGGGGACCGCAACGATAAAGAAGCGGGCTTGTTTAAGGACTTCCACGTCGTCAGTGAAGACGATATCGCGGTTGTCGAACTCCGCCGCATCCACCTCTTTGCTGGGATCGATACGGTTGCGCATCATTTCGATGCGGCGGCTGTTGATGTCAAAGCCGATCACGGAGATCTTGCGGGCAAATTCGAGGGCGATGGGGAGACCGACATAACCGAGGCCGATCACGGCAAGCTTTGCCCGTTTGCCGGTCAGGTCGTCGTAAATTTTTGCGTGGTGCATATTGGATCTAACTTCTGCTGATGAATTCTTTGGGTTGTCTTGCCCATTCTTCCGGGGGAAGGGACTTGAAATATTCATAGGTGATCTTGAGACCTGCTTTCCGCTCCACTTTTGGTTCCCAGCCAAGGATCTGTTTAGCGCGGGTAATATCGGGCCGGCGTTGTTTCGGGTCATCTTCGGGTAATGGCCGATATACGATCTTCTGTTTCGTTCCAGTGAGCGCGATGACCTCTTCGGCGAATTGCCGGAGGGTGATCTCCGAGGGATTACCAAGGTTCACGGGAAGGTAATAGTCGCTGAGCAGGAGGCGGTAAATGCCTTCCACAAGGTCGTCGACATAACAGAAGGAGCGGGTCTGGCTGCCGTCGCCGAAAACGGTAAGGTCTTCGCCGCGCAGGGCCTGGCCGATAAAAGCCGGGAGAGCCCGGCCGTCGTTGAGCCGCATTCGCGGACCATAGGTGTTGAAGATGCGGACGATGCGCGTCTCGAGGCGGTGGAAATTATGATAGGCCATGGTCATGGCTTCCTGAAAACGTTTGGCTTCATCGTATACGCCGCGGGGGCCGACGGGGTTGACATTACCCCAGTATTCTTCAGTCTGAGGATGGACGAGGGGATCGCCATATATTTCGGACGTCGAGGCGACGAGGATGCGGGCGCGCTTGGTCTTTGCGAGACCAAGGCAATTGTGGGTTCCAAGTGATCCCACTTTAAGCGTTTGGATCGGGATCTTGAGATAATCGATCGGACTGGCGGGAGAGGCGAAATGGAGGATGAATCTAACGTCCCCGGGAACATGGATGAATTTGCTGACGTCGTGGTGGTAGAATTCAAAATGTTCGAGCCGGAAAAGGTGTTCGATATTCCGCAGATCCCCGGTGATGAGGTTGTCCATGCCGATGACATGATATCCTTCGCGGATGAAGCGGTCGCAGAGATGGGACCCCAGGAATCCTGCTGCACCGGTGATCAATACGCGCTCTTTGCTCATGATATCGAAGGTTAGTGTTTGTTTTGCTTTAGGTTGTCTGCAGGGGCGCGGCCAATGCTCTCATAATAGAATCCCAGTTCCCGGATGGCAGCGATATCGAACAGGTTACGGCCGTCGAAGATCACCTTGTTCCGCAGCGAGGTTACGATCTTGAGGAAGTTGGGCGTCCGGAATTCATTCCATTCGGTGGCGATGATAAGCGCGTCTGCGTTCTCGAGGGCGTCATACTGGCTTTCCGCATAGGTGACCTTATCGCCAAGGAGGTGCCGGGTATTGTTCATGGCCTCGGGATCGAAAACGCTGAGCGTAGCGCCCTCTTTGAGGAGGGCATCGATCATATACAGAGCCGGAGCTTCGCGGATGTCGTCGGTATTGGGTTTGAAGGCCAGGCCCCAGAGGGCGAAATGACGGCCTTTCAGATTACCCGAAAAAAACTTTCTGATCTTCGAGATGAGGTGGAGCTTTTGTTTTTCGTTGACGTCTATGACGGCATTTAGTATCCTGAAATTGTAGTCCACCTCTTCGGAGGATTTGACGAGGGCCTGGACGTCTTTTGGGAAACAGCTGCCCCCGTATCCGATGCCGGGGAAGAGGAAGCGTTTGCCGATGCGTTCGTCGCTGCCGATGCCTCTTCTGACCATGTCTACGTCGGCGCCCACGCGTTCGCAGAGGAGGGCGATCTCGTTCATGAAGGTGATCTTCGTGGCAAGGAAAGAGTTGGCCGCATATTTGGTAAGCTCGGCGGAGCGTTCGTCCATGTAGATGATGGGGTTGCCCTGGCGGACGAAGGGAGCATAGAGATCACCCATCACCTTGCGGGCCCGTTCGGTGGAAGCGCCGATGACAACCCGGTCAGGTTTCATAAAGTCATCTACGGCTACCCCTTCCCGGAGGAATTCGGGGTTGGAGACGACGTCGAAGTCGACCTTGGCATTTTTGGCGATGGTGTTCCGGACCTTTTCGGCGGTACCGACAGGGACGGTGCTTTTGTCGACGATGACCTTGTATTCTTTGAGCAGGCGACCAAGCTGGTCGGCGACGCCCAGGACATATTTGAGGTCTGCGGAGCCATCTTCACCGGGTGGGGTCGGAAGGGCCAGGAAGACGATCTGGGCTTCCTTTATTCCATCTTCGAGGCTGGTAGTGAATTTGAGTCGTTCTTCTTTCAGGTTACGCAGGAACAGCTTTTCAAGACCGGGTTCGTAGATGGTGATGTGACCGGTGGAAAGGCGTTCCACTTTATTCGTGTCGATGTCTACGCACGAGACGTCGTTGCCGGTTTCGGCAAAGCAAGTTCCCGTTACAAGCCCGACATACCCGGTCCCAATTACTGCAATTTTCATATTGATGTCTTCTTTAGGTTATACTCATTTTTTATCCAGGAATTCCAAGACAGCGGTACTGATGGCATGCAATTGTTCCTCGTCAAGCTCCGTATGCATAGGGAGGGAGATGACCCGGTCTGTCAGCCAGTCGGTGGTTGGCAGGTGGTAGTTGCTTCCGCCGGAAGCCGCGAACATTTGCTGCCGGTGTGCGGGTACGGGGTAGTAGATCATCGACGGAATGGATTTGGCGGCGAGAAATTCATTCAGTCCGTTGCGGTCGACGCCGTCGAGGATCAGGGTATATTGATGAAAAACGTGATGACTGTAGGGCGCCCGGAAGGGCGTAGCGATCTTTGGATGGCCGGCGAATGCTTTATCATAGTAATCGGCGGCTGTGCGTCTGGCATGGATATAATCGTCCAGCCGTTTCAGTTTGACGTTGAGGACCGCAGCCTGGATGGAGTCCAGGCGGCTGTTACAACCAACCATTTCATGGTAATAGCGCCGGCTTTGTCCGTGATTAGCGATCATTTTTAGCCGCGTAGCTAACGCGTCATCGTTCGTAAATATTGCTCCACCGTCGCCATAACAGCCCAAATTCTTGGAAGGAAAAAAGGAGGTACAGCCGATAGTGCCGATGGAGCCGGTCTTTTTACTGCTGCCGTCCTTCGAGGTATAGCCGCCGCCGATGGCCTGGGCATTATCTTCGATGACATAGAGGTTATGACGTTTGGCAATGGCCATGATCTCGTCCATCGGTGCGGCATGACCGTAGAGGTGAACGGGTACGACAGCCTTTGTCCGGGGGGTAATGGCCGCTTCGAGAGAAGCCGGGTCCATGCAGAAGGTTCGGGGATCGACGTCGACGAAGACAGGGCTAAGCCGCAGGAGAGCGACGACCTCGGTGGTGGCGATATAAGTAAAGGAGGGAGTGATCACTTCGTCGCCGGGTTGGAGATCGAGGGCCATCATGGCGATCTGGAGGGCGTCGGTACCGTTAGCGCAGGGGATAACGTGTTTGGAGCCGTTGTAGGCGGCGAGGCTGATGGCGAATTCGGTTACGGCTGGTCCATTGATAAATGCGGCGCTTTGTATTACTGCTGAAATGGCGGAATCGACTTCACTCTTTATTTTTGTATATTGCTGTTTCAGGTCTACCATTTGGATGGGCCGCATATTCACAAGGATTTTAAGTGGGCACAAACCTACTGCAAAAATGTGGTTTTAACATTAAATGAGCGAAGTTGAGTATTTTCCTTTATCATGTTTTTTTGTGGCTGTACAAGATCGGGATCCGGCTGATAGCACCGTGGAATGAGAAGGCGCGGGCATGGCTGGATGGAAGGAAAGGAATTTTTGATCGGATGGGGGCAGAGATGCGCTTGGATGGAGTTGAGCCGGGCTTTGCTGAGGCTTCGGCGGCCAAGCCTCTTGTATGGATGCATTGCAGTTCGCTGGGGGAGTTCGAGCAGGGGCGCCCGGTGATCGAGGAGTTGCGCCGGGTGGTCCCGGGGATGCGGGTCGTGCTGACCTTCTTCTCGCCTTCGGGTTACAAGGCAAAACATGATTATTCAGGCGCGGACCATGTCTACTATTTACCGTTGGATAGTCCGGCGAATGCCCGGCGGTTCGTCGATCTCGTGAAGCCGACCCTTGTCTTGTGGGTCAAATATGATTATTGGTATTATTTCCTGGTGGAGCTCAGAAAACGAAATGTTCCGGTGCTGCTGATCTCGGGGCTATTCAGGCCCGATCAGCCATTCTTTCGGTGGTATGGGCGTCTGCATCGGTATATGCTCGAATGTTTCAGCCATTTGTTCGTTCAGACGGAAGCCTCGAGGCTGTTGCTAAAACAGTTGCGCGTGACGGAGAATGTGACTGTCAGCGGGGACACGCGGTTTGACCGGGTGATCGAGATCGCGGCGGAGAAAAGCGAGTTACCGGAGGTGGAGGCCTTTTGTGGCAGTCAGGCGGTGATCGTTGCCGGAAGTACCTGGGAAGAGGATGAGGAGGAGATGGATCACTATGCAAATTCTCATCCCGAGATCCGCTTCATCCTGGCGCCGCATGAGATCAGTGAGGACCGGTTGGCGGAGGTGGAACGGCTTTTCAGACACTGCATCCGGTATTCCAAATGGGTTGCAAATGGCGCAGGCAAAGCGGCGAGGCCGGGATGGCCGGAGCCGAACGTACTGCTGATCGACAATATCGGGATGTTGGCGAAACTATACCGGTATGCGAGCGTGGCGTATGTAGGCGGCGGGTTTGGTGACGACGGGGTGCACAATGTGCTGGAAGCGGCAGTGTATGGAAAGCCGGTAGTCTATGGACCGGTGATCGAAAAATATATCGAGGCGGTGGAATTGACCGAAAGCGGCGGCGGAATCGTGATCGACAGCGCATTGGAAGCCGAAAGGGTGTTTGACCGGCTATTGAACGATCCTTACGAAAGAGAGGAGACGGGCAAAGCGTCACGGGAATATGTACATTCCAAAAAGGGGGCGACCGGAACCATCATCCGGTTTATTCAGGAAAACCGTCTTTTGACAAGCTGATAGAAATGACGGGTGACGTCGCGGTTCTCATCCCAGCCAAGTTTGACCTTCAACTCCCTTTCCATCCAGTATTCGGCCTCGGGGAGGATACGAAAGGCATTTATCGTCTTGATGCTACGCTCGTACATGGCTTCATCACCTCTAAACAATTGATTGACAAATACGTACCTATCATTTATCCCGATGGCCTTTTTGAGGTCGCGAACGGGGGTATCGTTGAGGGCCGACCGGAGATCGACGATGTCGGGTTTGAGCTTTTCGTTGAGGGAGGAGCCGGCGCCACCACCAATAATATCGTTGATCTCCCTGCTTTTCTGCGAGAGGGTGAAGCGGTCGGTGGGCTTCTCGGCGAGGGGGTCGAATGGCCAGACGCCTCGTTCAGGCTCTTTATTGCGGGCAGGAGCGGCGGTTGCAACAGCTGTTCCGTTGGCGACGGGGGCGCCATTTGTAGCCGGGGCACCATTGATGGCCGGGGTGCCGTTGATGGCGGCGATAGCCGGGGCGCTATTGGTGGCGGCGATAGCCGGGGCGCCGTTGGCAGCAGCTACGGGAGCAGCCGCGGGCGCCGCAGGAACCGCAGACTTTGCCGCGGATTCAGCGGGAGCCGGGGCCGGTTGGGGTGGCGAAGGGGGGATTTTTGCGGCGGATGGCATCATAACCGCTATCTTCGTCGGCATTACCCGGCCCGGAGCCGGTTGGGTGGCCAAAATTCGGAGTTCGGCTTCCAATAGCCGGGTGGTTTGGAGCATCTGGGATGGTTCGGCCTTATGGTCGAACTGCTCCTTCAGCTGGGATATCAGTTCCTTTAATCGTTCCATGCTAGGTACTTAAGAGTCGTATGGGTTAGTAAGTGTCGTCGTGGTAGTCCCTATAAAGTTATAACAAATTCCGAACCTAATTTATATGTATCTATGTTCATAGAGCCTCATTTAACGAGTGAAAAACGAGGTTGGATCGAAGTCATTTGCGGATCCATGTTCTCCGGGAAAACGGAAGAGCTGATCAGAAGGCTAAAACGTGCTAAAATTGCCAATCTAAAAGTTGAGATCTTTAAGCCGGCCCTGGACACGCGGTACCATGAGCAGAAGATCGTCTCCCATGATGAAAATGCCATCCAATCAACCCCTGTCGAGACATCCACATCCATCCTATTGATGGCCGGCGAAGTCGATGTGATCGGGATAGACGAAGCCCAGTTCTTTGATGATCAACTCCCTGAGGTCTGTGACCAGCTTGCGGTCCGCGGAGTCCGCGTGATCGTCGCCGGCCTGGACATGGACTACAAAGCCAAACCGTTCGGGCAAATGCCCAACCTTCTTGCCAAAGCTGAATATATAACCAAGTTGCATGCCATTTGTGTCAAATGTGGAAATATAGCCAACTATTCCTACCGCAAAAGACAGGCCGGAGGTCAGGTGGCGTTAGGGGAAAAAGAGCTATATGAACCGCGTTGCAGGCATTGCTATTATTTGTTGCCATAAATGACGGCAGCAAATTTTAACGAATTGTTTAGTTATGAAGATCAGTTTTTCGCAAATCCTGGCGCTTTTTAAAAAGGACCTGCTGCTGGAAGTCCGACAGCAATATACTTTCTATGGAGTGTTGCTCTATGTGGCTTCAACCATTTTCGTGCTCTATCTGGCCATGGGACAGCCGGAGGGCGATGTCTGGAAGGGGTTGTTCTGGATGATCCAGCTATTTGTGTGCGTCAATGCGGTGGCGAAGAGTTTTTTACAGGAAGGAAGGGGCAGGCTTTTGTATTTCTATTCGATCACCGGGGCGGCCAATTTCATCTTGTCGAAACTTTTGTTCAACGCCCTGCTGATGTTGTTGATGAGCCTGCTAAGCCTTGGGTTGTTCGTGCTGATGTTGGGGGATCCGATGCCGGATGCGACGACATTTGTCGGGATCAGCTGTTTTGGCGGCATGAGCCTGAGTCTGGTGTTCACCTTTCTGGCGGCGATCGCGGCGCGTGCGCAACAAAGCGCCGCGCTGATGGCGATCCTTGGTTTTCCGCTGGTGATCCCGCAGTTGCTTTTGCTGAGCAAAATCTCGAACATCGCATTTGCTTCGGTTATTCAGGGAGGATTGGGTGGGATGATCGCGGTGCTGGCGGGACTGGATGTACTGATCGTCGCGCTGTCGCTGATTCTTTTCCCGTTCCTGTGGAAAGATTGAGGTCTTTACCTTTGAAAGATCGATTTCCCCTAATTTTGCAGCCTAAACCGGAGAGCGGAATCATATGCTTGGTAAGAACTGGTGGAAAATACTTTGTGTCATCCTGTTGGTCTATACAATCATCTTCGGATTCCTGGGCCACGTTCCCGCAAAGCCCATCCTGAATGAGACGATCCGGAATCTCTATTTTCATGTGGCGATGTGGTTTGGGATGATGGTCCTCTTTACAGTGTCCGTCGTCTACTCGGCGATATATCTGGGAACGAACAATCCGGTTCATGACATCTATGCATTGGAATACGCCAAGGGCGGGATTTTGTTCGGATGCCTCGGGTTGATAACGGGCTCGATCTGGGCGCGTTACACGTGGGGATCCTTCTGGAGCAATGACCCTAAGCAACTGGGGGCGGCAATCGCACTGCTGATCTATTTTGCTTACCTGGTATTAAGGAATTCGATGACGGATATGGATAAGCGGGCGCGGATCGGCGCAGTCTACAATGTATTCGCTTATGCCATGCTGTTCCCGACCATATGGATCATTCCACGGCTGGTGGAAAGTCTTCATCCCGGAGGAATAGGCGGCAATCCGGTTACGAACGATATCGACAATCGCATGCGGGTAGTGTTCTGGCCGGGAGCTGTTCCGGGCTGGACGCTGCTGGGCGTTTGGATCGTCACGCTTCGTATCCGGTTGCAGCTACTGGCTGAAAAAAATCTCTCGCATGCATAAGAAAGTTCACTCCTGGTTCCTGTTGTTCGTGTTTGGGCTCATCGGGCTGGCCGGCCGGGCGCAGGATACGGCTAACGGTAAACCTGTAGAAATGGCCGACCGGCTTAGGGCGGATGGGAAAATATATGTGGTGATCGTAGTGCTGGTTACAATAT
This sequence comes from Puia sp., assembly GCA_035695565.1. Classification (GTDB taxonomy): domain Bacteria; phylum Bacteroidota; class Bacteroidia; order Chitinophagales; family Chitinophagaceae; genus Puia. The sequence continues at coordinate 35,847 of DASRRX010000014.1, forward strand.
TCCTGGGGTTAATTGCGTATGTTATCCGGCTGGACAGAAAGATCAGCCGATTGGAAAAAGGTGGTAAATAAGGTCACTATAGGTGACTGCTCATAATAAAATCAACGTTATGCCAGATCAATCCGACGTTTTGCCAAGCCAAACTGAATACAAATTTTTTGCAGCTGTTGAAAAAAGTTTTGATAAAGCTGCCGCTTTCACTAACTGGGATCCGGGTATCCTGGAGCAGATCAAACAATGCAATGCCGTTTATCGCATGTTCTTTCCCGTCAAGATCGGAGACAAGATCGAAGTGATAAAGGCGTATCGGGTTCAACATTCGCACCACAAAACACCCTGTAAAGGCGGTATCCGGTTTGCCTTATCGGTAAACCTGGATGAGGTCGCCGCACTGGCGGCGCTGATGACCTTCAAGTGCGCCATCGTCAACGTGCCTTTTGGAGGCGCCAAGGGCGGGATCACCATCGATCCCAAAAAATACACGCCCTATGAACTGGAAAAGATCACGCGGCGATATACGTCGGAGCTCATCAAAAAGAACTTCATCGGCCCCGGTACGGACGTCCCGGCGCCTGACTATGGTACGGGCGAGCGGGAGATGGCCTGGATCCTCGACACGTATATGAGTATGCGCCCCGGCGAGGTCGATGCGCTGGCCTGTGTTACGGGCAAGCCGGTCTCACAAGGCGGCGTAAGAGGCCGTCGCGAGGCTACGGGCCTGGGGGTCTTCTATGGCATCAGGGAGGTCTGTCACATGGAGGATATCATGAAGCGGTTGAAGCTGAAGCTGGGAGTCGAAGGAAAAACGGTCGTCGTGCAGGGTTTGGGGAATGTCGGATATCATGCGGCGAAGTTCTTCCGCGAAGGCGGTGCGAAGGTGATCGCGCTGGCGGAGTATGAAGGTGCGATCACGAATCCGGCGGGATTGAATGAAGAGGAAGTCTTTCAGCACCGGAAGAAGACGGGGAGCATCCTCAACTTTCCCGGGGCGACCAATCTCAGCAAATCCTCCGAGGCGTTGGAACTGGATTGCGATATCCTAATCCCGGCAGCGCTGGAGAATGTGATCAACGGGGAAAATGCGCCGCGGATAAAGGCAAAGATCATCGGTGAGGCGGCCAATGGCCCGCTGACACCGGAAGCGGATGAGGTCTTCATCGGCAAGGGCACGCTGGTAGTGCCGGATATGTACCTGAATGCGGGCGGGGTAACGGTCTCTTATTTCGAGTGGTTGAAGAACCTGAGCCATGTCCGGTATGGCCGGATGGAAAAGCGGTTCACGGAAAATATGAATACTCATATCCTGAATCAGATCGAGGGGTTGACGGGAAAGAAGGTCACGCAAAAGGAGCGGGAGTTTATTATGCATGGGGCGGATGAAGTAGACCTGGTGTATAGTGGTTTGGAGGAGACGATGACCGCGGCGACGAGGGAGATAATGGATGCCTGGAAGGCCAATCCGGGTATCCCGGATATGCGGACGGCGGCATATGTAGTGGCGATCAACAAGGTGGGAACGTCGTATGCGGAGTTGGGGATTTTCCCGTAAATTGGGACATGTCCAACAGCACCACCCGTTTTAGCGACCGGGTCGAAGACTATGTAAAATACCGACCTCATTATCCGGAAGTTATTCTTGCTTATTTACAGGATCTTTATGCGTTCCAACCCGGATGGGCGGTTGCCGATATCGGGTCGGGGACGGGGATCTCGGCGGAGCTGTTTCTGCGCTTTGGCAATAAAGTATTTGCGGTCGAGCCTAACCGGGAGATGCGGTTGAAGGGGGAGGAGCTGCTGGCGGCCTATCCGCGATTTATCAGCGTGGAAGGGACCGCTGAAGCGACAGGCCTTGCTGATTCATCGGCAGACCTGATCGTCGCAGGCCAGGCCTTCCATTGGTTCGACCCGGGACCAACACGAAAGGAATTTGTACGGATCGCCCGGCCGGGGGCGGTAGTGGCGCTGATCTGGAACGAACGGCTCATCCTATCGGACTTCGAACGGGAATATGAAGAGCTGATCCTCGAGTATGCCGGGGATTACAAGACGATCAATCACAAGAACATCACGGATGCGCAGATCGGGGACTTCTTCCAGCCGAAGCCGTTTGTCCTGCATTCGTTTGAGAACGAGCAGCGTTTCGACTTTAATGGGTTGAAGGGGAGGCTGCTGTCTTCATCCTATATTCCAAAGGAAGGTGCGGGATATGAGGAGATGATGGCTGCGTTGAAGGCTTTATTCGACCGCCACGCGGTGAATGGTCAGGTTCGGGTAGGATATGAGACGAAGGTATATACGGGAAAATTCTAATTGCCATGAGAATATTGCTTGTCAGATCGATGGGGATCTTTTTGTTAAAGCTATATTTTTTATTGATCGGAATGTTGGGTTGGGTTGCAGTCATGGGGCAGCATAGTTGGGATCGGGCTGACGGAATCCGGGATGACAGCCAGCAGTGGTTTGAGGCCGACAACCCGATGTTCGAATATATGGGACGGATCGATCAATCGGATCCAAAGGCGCCGCGGTTCTGGAACCCGGGGGTGGTAGTGCGCTTTCGTTTTGGCGGGCCGCTGTGCCGGATCGTACTGCATGACCAGGTTCCGGACGACAAGATCCATAACTGGGTCCTGATATTCGTGGGTGGGGAACTGGGGGTGTACCGGGTGAAGCTACGCGGCCAGACCGACACGATAACGGTATGGGGCAACGGAAGAGCATGGATGGATGGAGAATCACTGAAAAGCCAGGTGCAGACCAGCTCCTGGAGCATGAAGCCCGATCCGCACGGGAATCATCTGGTGACCATTTGCAAGGCGACGGAGGGCATCGGCTGGACGGGGTTCGAGGGCGTATATACGGATGCGCTGCTTCCCGCTCCTGCCCTACCCGACCGGAAGATCGAGTTTATCGGGAATTCGATCACCTGCGGATTTGGGAATGACTCCAAGGATATTCCCTGCGGACAAGGGGAATGGTTCGATCAGAGTAATGCATGGATGAGCTATGGGCCGTTGACGGCGCGGGCGTTGAATGCGCAGTGGCATCTGACGGCGGTGTCGGGGATCGGGCTCATCCATAGCTGTTGCGGGATGACCATCACGATGCCGGAAGTCTTTGACCGGTTGGACAACCGGGGAAACCAGGGAAGCTGGGATTTTACACGCTATCAGCCGGATGTGGTGACGGTTTGCCTGGGACAGAATGACGGGATACAGGATTCGGCGACGTTCTGCGGCGCATATGTACGGTTCGTCGCGCATTTGCGGCAGATATATCCGGCGGCGCAGATCGTGCTACTGACGAGCCCGATGGGAAATGCGGAGTTGACGCTGCAACTGGAACGATATCTTCCGGCGGTGGCGGCGGCGTCGCACGATGCGCGGATATCCAGCTTTTACTTCTCGAAACAATGGACAAACGGGTGCAGCGGACATCCGGATATAAAGGAAGACCTTGAGATTTCGAGGGAACTGACGGGGTATCTGAAAGGAGTGATGAGATGGTAAAACCTATTCGCTGTAAGCCGGCAGGGTGAGGATGCCGTCGAAGTCGGTGAGGCCACGGACAAAGGCGTGGCATTCTTCGCCGTTTGTAATGACGATATATTTTACCGGGGTGGCCATATTATAGCGAAGGACCTGCCAAAGGACGCGGCTGTCCAGGGATTCGTTCATGGCCTTGCATTCGATCAGCATCCACGGATGGGCGGCTTTGTCGAAAACGAGCAGGTCGAATCGTTTGGTCAACTCACCCAGCTTCATTTTCCTTTCCACGGCAATATAGGAAGCAGGATAGTTCTTTACCTGGAGCAGGTATTGGATGAAATTCTGTCGCACCCATTCTTCCGGAGTGAGGCGCACCCATTGGCGGCGCAGGTCATCCCAGATCTCCTCCTTGTGCTTCTCTGGCTCACGCAGTTTAAAAGGATGAGTAGGATAGTAGATTTTAATCATGATTTCCTAAATTTACGAATAATGAAGACAAAAGAAGAAATCGTTACGAATTGGTTGCCAAGGTATACCGGCGAGAGTCTGGAAAATTTCGGAAAATATATCCTGTTGACCAATTTCGAAAATTATGTATCGCTTTTTGCGGAGTGGCATCATGTACCGGTGATAGGCGAGCATAAGCCGATGCAGTGTGCGACGGCGGAAGATATTACGATCATCAATTTTGGCATGGGCAGTCCGGGTGCGGCGACGATCATGGATCTGCTGACGGCGATCCATCCGAAGGCGGTGTTATTTCTTGGAAAATGCGGTGGGTTGAAGAAGCGGAACAAGTTGGGTGATCTGATCCTGCCGATCGCTGCGATCCGTGGGGAAGGGACGTCGAGGGATTATTTTCCGCCCGAGGTGCCGGCGCTGCCGGCATTTGCATTGCAGAAAGCGATCTCTACGACGATCCGGGATTATGGGACGGATTACTGGACGGGGGTGGTCTATACGACGAACCGCCGGGTTTGGGAGCATGACGAAGTATTCAAGGAGTATCTTCAAAAGATCAGGGCTTATGCGATCGATATGGAAACGGCGACGATCTTTTCGGTGGGGTTTTATAACAAGATCCCGACGGGAGCGCTGTTGCTCGTGAGCGATCAGCCGATGGTGCCGGAGGGAGTGAAGACTGCGGAAAGCGATTTGAAGGTGACGGGAGATTTCGTGGAGCGGCATATCCGGATCGGGATCGATTCGTTGAAGCAACTGATCAATAATGGACTGACGGTAAGGCATCTGCGGTTTTAAGGATTCATTTATGGCTTCACTTTTATCGATTCGCGGTCTTTCAATTGGTTTTGTGGCCGATGACGGTGTACTACCGGGCGTGGAGGAGGTCCGGTTCGATGTCGGGCGTGGGGAGATCGTCGCGCTGGTCGGAGAGTCCGGTTCCGGTAAATCGATCACGGCGTTGTCGATCCTTGGGTTACTGCCAACGCCGCCGGCGCGGGTGTTGGCAGGAGAGATCGTATACACGCGGCGGGATGGATCGGCGGTCGATCTGTTGCGGCAGCCCTTAAAGGTATTGCGGCAAATTCGCGGTGGGGAGATCGGGATAATCTTCCAGGAGCCGATGACATCCTTGAATCCGGTCTATACTTGCGGGGACCAGGTGATGGAGGCGATCCGGATCCATCGGAAGATGGGACCGGCAGAGGCAAAGCGGGAAGCGATCGCATTGTTCGAAAAGGTTCGGTTGCCGGACCCCGCGCGGATGTTCTCGCGATATCCGCATCAGCTGAGCGGGGGGCAGAAGCAGCGGGTCATGATCGCTATGGCGATGAGCGGCGCGCCGTCGTTGCTGATCTGCGATGAGCCGACAACGGCATTGGATGTGACCGTGCAAAAGACCATCCTGGAGTTGATCCGGTCCCTGCAGCAGAGGGAGAACCTTGGAGTAATTTTCATTACGCATGATCTGGGCGTGGTGGCGGAGATCGCGGATCGGGCGTTGGTCATGTATAAAGGCCGGGTAGTAGAGCAAGGGGCGGTGGCGGAGTTGTTCCGGCGGCCGCAGCATCCATATACGAAAGGGCTGTTGAATTGCCGGCCGGCGCTGCATGTCAAGGGTGAGCGGTTGCCGATGGTAAGCGACTACTTGGCGGGGATGGTGGGGAATGCGCCTTCGGAAGGGCGGGCTGCGTTGGAAGGGAAGGTCGCTTCGGAAGGGCGGGCCGACTTTCCCGAAGCTTCGGCGGCCGAAGTGATGATGCACGTAGAGGATTTGCGGATATGGTATCCTTCACGGCGAACCTGGTTAGGGAAACCGGTAGCTTTTAACAAGGCAGTCGATGGCGTCAGTTTCGAAGTGCGAAAAGGAGAGGTTCTTGGCCTGGTGGGTGAGTCGGGTTGTGGGAAGACGACACTAGGAAGAGCCCTATTGCGGCTGGTCGAGCCGACGGGTGGAAAGATCGTCTTTGCGGGGAAGGACTGGACGGGATTGGGGGCGGCGGCGTTGAAGCAACGTCGCGGTGAGATCCAGCTGATCTTTCAGGACCCCTACTCATCGCTGAACCCGCGGTTGAGGATCGGCCAGGCCATCCGGGAAGCAATGGCCGTTCATGGGATGGGCGGAGATGACCGGGCCCGGAAGAAGCGAGTGATCGAGTTGCTGGAAAAGGTGAGCCTGCGGCCGGATCACTATGACCGGTATCCGCATGAATTCTCGGGTGGCCAGCGTCAGCGGATCGTCATCGCGCGGGCATTGTCGCTTCAGCCTTCCTTTCTGATCTGCGATGAATCGGTATCGGCGCTGGATGTGAGTGTCCAGGCGCAGGTGTTGAATCTGCTGAATGATCTTCGGCGGGAGTTTGGATTCACGGTGGTCTTCATTTCGCATGATCTGTCGGTCATCCGGTATATCAGTGACCGGATCATGGTGATGAATAAGGGACGGATCGAGGAGATGGGGGATGCCGAGGAGGTGTATTTGCGGCCAAAGACGGAGTACACGAAGAAGTTATTGGCGGCGATACCGGGGGTGAGTTGAACGGATGGGTATATTTGCGCAAATTTCATACTATGACAGGACTGCCCAAATTGATAGTAACGGATATCGATGGGGTTTGGACGGACGGGGGAATGTATTATACGGAGTCGGGGGATGAATTCAAACGCTTCAATACCTATGACAGCGCCGGGGTTGTCTTTTGCCGTTTGTTGGGGATACCGGTCGCCATCATTACGGGGGAGCCGTCGATGGCCGTGAAGCGGCGGGCGGAGAAATTGAAGATCGTCCATTGCCATACGGGGATCACGGATAAGCTGGCGGTGTTGAAGGCGCTGTGCGGAGATTTGAACATTACTTTGGCGGAGGTCGCGTATATCGGGGATGATCTGAATGATATGGGGGTATTGCCGAGAGTAGGGTATTCGGCCTGTCCGTCGAGTGCGCCGGATTATGTCAAGCAAATGGTGACTGTAGTGCTGACGAAAAAAGGCGGGGAAGGAGTATTCCGGGAATTTGTGGAGGGAATATTGGAGAGCAACGGAGTGCTGCAGGAGCTGCTGGATAAGCATTATCGGAAATGACGCTGCGCGGGAGGCGACGGTTTGGCGTGCACCGGCATGCAAGCGACAGAGGGGTGCAACCAACTAATCTTCGTCGCCCGAACGATCGAGGTAACTGCGTTCCATGTAGAAGTTCAGGGCGCTTTTGCGTTTCGAGAAAATGAGCTTGCGAAGCTGATCGTCGAGCTGCGTATTGACGGGCTGGCTGGCTTTGAGCTTTTTACCGGTAAGGGTTACGAATTCAGTGGCGGTATTGACGGCGGCGGCGTCGGTAGGTTGAATGCCGCTGATCCCGATCTGCCATTCGTCATCACGGCCGGATTTATACTTGAAAAAGTAGACCCACCCTTTGAGCTGCTTGAACTGGATATTTCGCTTTGTGATAAATTGGATGTCGGCAAGACCAACGGTTCCGTGACTGGATGCCAGGAGACTGCGGGCCATGTCCGGCTGGTTCCGATATTGTTTGGGGAAGCGGTCTGCCCGGCCGATGGCCGTCATTTGCTTGTACAGCTCGCTGCGATAAATGTCGGAGGCCGCCAGGTTCCGGAGGATGGAGTCGGCGACAGGCCGGTCGTGGCGCAGTAGCAGGATGGCCGTAGTCAGGCGCAGGGAGGCGTCCTTGCTGGCCAGCATTTTGTCAAAGAACCGGGGAATATTGGGGTTCTTATCGTAGAACGGCGCCAGCAGGATAGCATAGCCTTCGAGCCCGTTACCGTTACCCTCTTCCGCGTCATTATCGGAGCTATTGTCATCGTTGTCGTCTTCCTTCTTCTGCAGCTTCTTTTCGTCCCTTGCTTCCTGTTTCTTCCACTGTATCCTGGCGTCGAACCAGATCTGGCTGAAGTAAGATTCATAGTCGGATCCCTTGATATACCCGCTGTCGACGAGGTTGGACAGGAGATTTTGGATATTGCCCTTGTAGTCGTCGACGGAAGCAAGCTGGAGCATTTCGGGGAAAAGAGTACGGGCCAGGGCGAGGGAGTCGCTGAGGTCCTGGAAGAGATATGTATAGTCGGTGTTGTTCTCAAAGATCGGCGGGTCCTGGAGCATGAGGCTCTTAAGGAGGTTGTAGGCGGCGCGGGTCTTATGATGAGCCAACGCCTTGAACACGGCGTTCTGGATGGTACTGGTATCCCCTGCCCGTTGGTAGATCTGGCGAAGTCCCTCCACGACGGGGCCTACGGCGACGGAGTCGCTGATATACCCCAGCTCGTTGATCAATTTGGTCTTGGTCTCGAAATAATCTTTCCCATTATAAGGGAGGGTATTGATCGCCCGGAGCAGGCCAGGGACGCCCGCCGGTCCGAAGTAGACGTCGGGGATCGCAGCCCGTGCGCGCTGGGCGGTGAGCGAATCGGTGCTGTAAAAGTCATGAAAGAATGTGTCCAGCTTGCTGTCGAAAACGGAGGGGCCGGTCAGCGGGCCGAGAGACCGGAAAGTCGCATAGAAACGGCGAATGAATTCGCTGGTCGTATCGGTCGAGTCGCTGAGGGAAAGGACCCGAAAAAGCCGGTTGTTCCTGAGGAATATCCAGGTGTGGATGCTTCGGGAACTATTAGTATCCGTTAAAGTATACCGATAGCCGATGGCTGGGGGGGTGGAAGGGTCTCCGGCCAGATAATACGGTTGACGGCTGCTGACGATCATATCCAGGCTAAGGCGACGCTCGTTGACCTCGTCGGTCCAGAAGGTAGCGGTGTCTTTGGGGTAATAGTATTTTGGGAAGGATTCTACCGAAACGAATACGGCTTCGCCGGTGGAATCATCCTCAAACAAGGCGGTCCGGGAATGGGGCCAATAGTTATTATAATCCGGCAGGGAGTTGAGGAATTCTTCGCTCGTAGCTCTTTCCAGGATGCGGCGCATCCCGGCGTCCACGTCGGGCACCATCGGGGTGGTCACGGCGATATGCATGAAGGTATCGACGTAATTCCGGAAGCTGGGATACCGGTAAGGGGTAAACGAAAAAGAGTTGAAAAAGGCGTTCAGCGATCCTTCTTTTCTGTGACTGCGGGCTGCCAGAACATAATAGTCAGGGCCGTGGATCAGGAACCTGGCCCGGATCAACGATCCGTCCTTTGCCTGGTAGACGGCGTCGAGTGAAGCGTGCCCGTTATAAAGCCCCGCTTTTCGGCTAACCGGGCGGCTAATGCAGTCCGACAGGCGGAAGCTCTCTTCCATGAGGGCCAGGTCGGCGGTGTCTTCTTCGAGAAAGCGGTAATTCTGGACCGTCTTTTTCCAGATCAGGAAGGCGTCGCCGGTAGCGGAATCCGTGGCTTCATATTCCCAGCGGGTCATGCCATCGATTCCGGAGAGATCCTGATCCTGGCGCGGCTGCCGTGGCAGGCGGACGGAGAAACCGCCCCGGGCTGGCGAGAAATCGGTCCAACCGACAGGCGTGTTGCTGCGAATGCGGATGGAATTGAAGAATTGATCGGCTTCGGAGCCATCGACATAGTTGTTGGTGCCGCTCATCTTGAACACCCAGATCTCATAAGGCGTAACGAAGATGTTATAGCGTTGCAAGTCGCCGCGGCGGGTGCGGCCGGTGATATCAAATCCCCTGTAACCGCTACGGGTGATCTCTGTCTTCTTCAGGATCTTACCGGGGATATTCTCATACAGGAGGCTATCGATCTTTTTGAGGATGGCCTCATCTTTTTCCCCAAGAAAACTACCATGGGTATTGACGCGGCCGATCATATAGTAAGCGCCGTTGCTCATATCGGCGTACTGCCATGAGTCATCGATCCCATGGCTCTCGGGGCGGCGATGGAGGATGCCGGGTACGCTGACGGCAAAGGCGCTGTCGTCCGCTGTAAAGGTCGAGAAGCTGACGGGTACTTTGATCTTGTCTATATCATCGCGGCGGGTGGCGTCGCGATCGGGCATAATGACCGGGCGGAGGGTATAGCCTTTTTTCCGCAGGAGCTCGATAACGCCGCGGCGTCCGGGCAGGTGGGCCGCCCCTACCCCGACAAAAAGGGAATGTCTTTTAACGATGCTGTCGATGGAGGCAGCCTGGATCTCGTTGCGGCGGTAGAGGAATTTCTCCATATAAGTTTCGGACGGCTCCATCAGCTTTTCCAGGGAGTCGAGCAGATCGAGATCGCCCTGGCGGTACGCTTCCTGGGTCTTGCGTTCGATATCGTATGCGGATTCCCCATCCATGTCGGGGGCCTTCTTCTTACGGTCCTTCATCATATCCTGGGCGGCCTCCATGACGAGACGCTCGGTCTGAAAGTAGTTCTCCACGCCGGTGGCTTGCTTGCCAAGCTTCCTTCCTGTCTGATAGATATACAGGTCGAGGTAGGTGTCTTCCTCAAAATCGGCCCTGGTCCGATAGGTACGGTAAAGGAGGCCGTTGATGATGGTCGGCTCGTCGCTCAGCGCCGACTTCAGGCGGTCGTCGTACCGTTCAAACTGGAAGGACTTCTCATTGATGAAATCGTTGGGGGAACCCTGGGTATAGAACCGGAGGTTGGATTCCATGTCTTCGAACCGGAACAGCTGGTCCTGCCAGAGTTGGGGGTCCAGCTCCAGGGCAACGACATCGGAGCTTTTGATATCCAGATAGAAGGAGTCGCTGAGGTGAAAGACCAGCTTGCTGCTGACGTGCATGGTTCCGAAGAGGTAAGACGGTTTACTGAGACCGTTCCCGGTGATCTCCCACAAAAGGGCGGGATATTTTTTGGAGGCGGGATCCTGGGCAACCGAGGTTAAAACCAGAAAGAGGGAAAAAAAGGCTCCAAGCACACAAAACCTAAGTGGGGTTGATCTCATTATATGGAAGTTGGCGAAACGATACAAGTTGCATAAAAGACGGGAATTCGGGAAAATTATTTTGTTAGAACGAAGTAAAAGGTAGGTATGGGACGGTGGAAGATGACGAAATTTAATTTGGATTTGAGGCATTTATGTCCTACCTTCGCCCGCTTGAAAAATGATATCAAATCGGGTGCCGTAAGACCTGGTTTGTACCGGAATCCTTCCGTCTATCTTACCATCCCTCCTGGTATCATGTATTCGTCGTTGCAGCCGACAGAATTAGCTCAAATTTAAAAAATCATTATTCCACATGAAGCTCTCCCAGTTCAAGTTTGATCTACCCTTAAACCTTATTGCCCAGCACCCTGCGAAAAAAAGAGAAGACAGCCGGATGATGGTGGTCCACCGGAAGACCGGGCTGATCGAGAACAAACATTTCCGGGACATCCTGGAATATTTTGATGATAAGGATGTATTTGTGGTCAACAATACGAAGGTATTCCCGGCCCGGATGTATGGACGGAAGGAGAAGACAGGGGCGAAGATCGAGGTCTTTCTGTTGCGTGAGCTCAACAAGCCGAACCGGCTTTGGGATGTCATCGTAGATCCGGCCCGGAAGATCCGGGTGGGCAACAAACTTTATTTCGGCGACAATGACGAGCTGGTAGCGGAAGTGATCGATAACACGACCAGCCGGGGGCGGACGATCCGGTTCCTATGGGATGGCAATGACGAAGAGTTCCGTGAGATGCTGGAGGTGCTGGGTGAGACGCCGTTGCCCAAGTATATCAAACGAAAGCCCGATGAGGAGGACAAGGAGCGGTACCAGACGGTCTACGCCAAGCACGAGGGAGCGGTAGCCGCGCCGACGGCGGGGTTGCACTTTAGCAAGGAGCTGATCAAGCGGCTCGAGATCAAGGGGGTCAGGTTTGCGGAGATCACGCTGCATACGGGGCTGGGCACGTTCCGGCCGATAGAGGTGGAGGACCTGAGCAAGCATAAGATGGATGCGGAGTATTACCGGATCGAGGAAGACGCCTGCAAGATCGTCAATAAGGCCCGGCTGGGTGGGCATCGCATCTGTTCGATCGGGACGACCACGATGCGGGCGATCGAATCTTCGTTCACGGCCGAGAAGCTGTTGAAGCCGTCTGAAGGCTGGACGAATACCTTTGTGCATCCGCCTTATCAGTTCAACATCGCCGATGCGCTGGTCACGAATTTCCATTTGCCGAAGACGAGCCTGCTGATCATGGTCTGCGCATTTGCGGGTTATGACCTGGCAATGGAAGCGTACAAGAAAGCAATTAAGGATAAGTACAGATTTTTTAGTTATGGCGATGCGATGCTGGTCTTATGAGAAAGATTGCGTTACTATTTGTCATATTTCCTCTCACCATGGCCCATGCACAGCAGGAATTGCCGCTATATGGCAACCGGCCGGTCCCCAATTCAAAGCCGGGCCCGGACCGGGAGTCGGTCGATACGACCGTAAATCCCGTACGTTATTCCTATAGTCTCGTTAGCCGGCCGACCTTGCGGGTCTATCTGCCGCCGGCGGGGAAGGCTACCGGAACGGCGGTCGTGGTATGTCCGGGAGGCGGCTATCTGCATCTTGCTTTTACCCATGAAGGAACGGACGTTGCCAAAATGCTGAATGATCTGGGGATCGCGGCGTTTGTGCTGAAATACCGCCTGCCGAATGATGAAACGATGGTCGACAAGACGATCGGGCCGTTACAGGACGCGCAGCGGGCGATCCAATTCGTCAGGCAGCGCGCAAAAGAATGGGGTGTGGATCCGGCGCGGGTGGGGATCATGGGCTTTTCGGCCGGCGGGCATCTGGCGTCCACGGCAGGCACGCATTTCAACCAGGCAGAGATCGACAATCCGGAGAATATTTCGCTGCGGCCGGATTTTATGATCCTGCTTTATCCGGTCATCAGCTTCGAGGACAGTATCGGGCATCGCGGTTCGAGGGATAACCTGATCGGGCTGCATCCGGATGCGGCACTCGTGCGGAAATATTCCAATGAGCTGCAGGTGACGGCGCAGACCCCGCCCACTTTCCTCGTGCATGCGGGGGATGACAAGGTAGTACCGGTGGCCAATAGTATCCATTTCTATCAGGCATTGCAGGCAAATGGCGTTCCGGCCGAGATGCATATCTATCCAAAAGGCGGGCATGGGTTTGGGATGAATAATCCGACGACGACCGACCGGTGGACGGACCGCCTGCGGAGCTGGTTAATGGATGGCGGCTGGATCCGGTGACGGCGGGTAATAATCCTGGGGAACGAGATTGGCGATCTTTTCGGTTCTTGCCCAATTCCCTTTCGACAGCAATACTTGCGGCGGAAAATAACCGCCATTCACTTCGATCTCGATGGGTGCAGGATACATCAGCTCAAGCGCTGATTCGGTATAGGCGATCCCCAGGCGGCCGTTACCATAGATCACCGTGAAGTCCCCGATAAAAAAGAACGAGCGGGTCTGGTCGGAGTTGACCGTAGTCAGGTCATCATAGGTTTTTGTTTTCTGAACAAAGCTGTCGGGTTGGCGCATCACTTCCCAGTAATGGTGGAGGGTATCGATGGGGATGCTGTCGGTCTTTGTGACATTGGGAATGTAGATGGTCTTTACGCGTTGTTTCTCGATATTGGGTACCTGGATCAGATGTTCGACGATAAAGCCGTCCTGCTGGAGGCGGCCCTGGTACAGGCTGCGCATAAAATGCATTATGGAGCCCAGGTAGGCGTGCATACGCATGTCGTTCCATTTCTGTTGCCGGACGCTGTCGTCGGCCGGCATTTCGCGGAAAAGAGGATAGCCGTAGAAGGAGATGATGTTCGATTCAAAATCGTAGGTGAAAGATTCGAGGCGGTATTCGAGGTTATAGCCGAGGGCCTTGTTGACGATCACGAGCGGCTCGACGGCATTGACGGTGAGCTTTCTGCTTTTGAGATAGTAGCGGAAACGAAGCGCGTCTTTATTCTTTATCGTGCAGGACGACGCATTCTCGGTGGTGCCGATGAAATTATCCCAGAACAACTTCCCCCACTTCTTCCAGCCGTTTTTGAGATAGGGCTCGACTGTCACCGCGGCCAGTTCGGACGCTTCAGTGTGCAGGGTGATCTTTAGCGACGGCGGAAGATAGCGGGTACTGATCCCGGTTACCAGGGTAGCGTAGCCGATAGCGGAAACGATTAGCTGATATCTGCCGGGTGGGATGCCGGAAAGAACGAAGCTGCCGTCGTCATGGGTAACGGTCCCTTTGGAGGTACTGTTCAGGAAGACGCTGACACCGGGGATAGGTTTGCCGGTGGTTGAATCTTTGACCGATCCGGACAGCGTGCTGACAGAGGATTGGGCAATCAGACGGGTAGCGGTCACGAGGAGGGTAAGGAAGAGGATGAGCTTGTTCATGGAATGGCTTACCGTTTTTCTCTTATAAAGGTAAGGAGCGCGGTGGCTACCTGCTTCAAGACCCCATTATTCTCGATAAAGCTGTCGGTCTGGACGATCGTCAGGGTATTCCCGCCTTTAAGGACCTTCCCGCGGGTGACGAGGCGGTCGCCTTTCGCGGGATTGAGGAAGTTGATCTTCAACTCTACGGTTAGGAATGAAGCGTCGGTCTCATGAAGCGTTCCTGCCGCATAGCCGGCAGCGCTATCGGCAATGGCGGTGATGACGCCGCCGTGGAAAAGGCCGTTTGTGCGTAACAGGAAGTCCTGAGGCAGAAGCGATATCTCTACATAACCCTTGCCCATTGCCGTTATCGTCGCGCCGTAGGCGGCCATGAGCCGCTGCCGGGCGAAGCTTTCAATGATCCTTTTTTCGATATGAGGGGCCAGCGGTTCCATTATTCGAGACCGAAGAGCCCTTTATTGAGGAGCCGGAGAGTTTCCGTCTTATGCCCGGAGGGGATCAGCAGGGACACGTTGTGACGGCTGCCGCCATAGCTGACCATCCGGATGGGAATGGCGTCGAGCGATTCGAAGAGCCGGCTGAGAACGCTGGGGGTCCGGGTGATCTCGTTGCCGACGATGGAGACGATCGTATGATTGTCCTCGACCTCGATGGTGCCGAAGGGTTCCAGTTCGCGAACGATGGGTTTGAGCTCGGCGGCGCTCTCGATGGTGAGGGATACCGCCACTTCCGATGTGGTGATCATGTCGATCGGGGTTCGGTATTTCTCGAAGATCTCGAAGATCTTGCGGAGGAAGCCGTAGGCCAGAAGCATGCGGCTGCTGCGGATATTGATAGCAATGATCCCGTCTTTGGCGGCAATGGCCTTGACGCCGGTCGACCCGGCCTCTTCGGAGATGAGAGTGCCCCTGGCTTCGGGCTGCATGGTATTGAGCAGCCTGACCGGCACTTTATAGAACTGAGCGGGCCAGATGCTGGCGGGGTGGAGTATTTTGGCGCCGAAATAGGCGAGCTCGGCTGCTTCTTCGAAGCTGAGCTGCTCGATAGCAACCGTCTTCTTCACGACACGGGGGTCGTTGTTGTGCATGCCGTCGATATCGGTCCAGATCTCGCAGACGGAAGCATTTATTGCGGCGGCGATGAGAGAGGCGCTATAGTCGCTGCCACCCCGTTTGAGATTGTCGACTTCCCCGCGGGCGTTACGGCAGATATACCCCTGGGTAATGAAAAGATTGGTATCCTTATGTTGCTGGAGAAGCTGCGCCAGTTTAGTCTTGATGCTGTTGATCTGAGGCTCGTCGTAATCGTCGATACTCATGAATTCCAATGCAGGCAGCAGGAAATGAGGGATCTTGTTCTCTTCGAGAAAGACGGAGAACAATTTTGTCGAAAGAAGCTCACCCTGGGCGAGGATGTCCTTGCTGAGCGCCTCACTAAAGGAGATGCGCAGGATGATATGGAGAAAATCAAAATGTTCGGCGACGATGCCTTTTGCTTTGGCCAATGAAGATTCGGAGTGAACGAGCTCCTTTATGAACGCCTGATAGTGGGCTTCCAATTTATCGATCAGTTCTCCGGCCTTGTCGCGCTGGCCGGCGGCGATAGTGTTTCCAATCTCCACGAGGGCATTGGTAGTGCCGCTGAGTGCACTGAGCACGACGATCTTCGATTCCTTATCGGCGGTGATCAATTGACTGACTTGCCTCATTCGCTCGGGTTTTCCGACGGAGGTGCCACCGAATTTCATGATCTTGAACTGGGTCATGTTATTTTTTTGGGAGTGCAAAGATAAGCGCTTTACCGCGCTGATGGGAAATCCACACCCAATTTTATTGCCAATGCTTTGAGGTCATCGACGACGGATGGATCGAGCGGGATACCGTCTGCGAGGCGTTCCGCTTCCATTTCACGCTCCGGATCGCCCGGGATAAGCACCTTCTCATGACCGGGAGCGGGAATGGCGCTGCGGAAGCGGCGGATCCAGTTGTCCATGTGGGTTTTGAAATCTTCTGTAGGGCGGAAAGCGTCGATGCGCATAGCTCCGAAGAAGTGGCCTATGCCTTGCCCGGGCATACCTGTGGGCATCGGGACATAGGCGGGGAAAGGCGGGACCCAGGGGCCATAATTGGCGCCGCTAAGAACGGCCGAGAAGATGTCGACGATGGCGCCGAGCGCATATCCTTTATGGCTGCCGTGGTCGCGGTCGCCCCCGAGGGGAAGCAGGGCGCCGCCATTCTTCAGCTCGTGGGGATCGGTGGATGGCTGACCCGATCTATCTTGGATCCAACCAAGGGGCGCGGGCTCGGCCTTACGCTGAAGGATCTCCAGTTTGCCATTGGCGGCGGTTGTCGTGGCTAGGTCGGCGACGAAAGGAGGCTCCTGGCCGGCAGGAACGGCAACACAGATCGGGTTGGTGCCAAGCAGTCGTTCGATGGAGAAGGTTGGGGCGACGAGGGCGCTGGCATTGGTCATGGCGATGCCGATCATGTCCTGAGCGACGGCGGCCAGCGCGTGATAGCCGGCAATCCCAAAGTGGTTGGAGTTCTGAACGCTGACCCAACCGGTCCCGCAGACGGCTGCTTTTCGGATGGCGACCTGCATGGCGAAAGGAGCCACGACAAGCCCTAGTCCGCTATCGCCGTCGACGACAGCGGTGGAAGGGGTCTCATGAAGGATGCGGATGACAGGGCGGGGATTGGCTCTGCCGGCCTCCTGAAGACGGACATACCCGACAAGGCGTGCTACGCCGTGAGAATCGATTCCCCGGAGATCGGCGCTCAGCAGGGCTGCAGCGGCGGTGCCGGCGTCCTCGTCAGGGCAGCCGATCCGGCGGAAGATATCGACCGCGAATGTCAGAAGGTCCTGGTAGGAAAAGCGCATGTGGTTCTTTTTGGACGCAAAGGAATCGGGCAACCCTAATGGGCAGCCGACCGTTATTGTTAAGTGGCCACGGTTAGTCTACCAGTACTATAGTTTACTAACCTGTTCGTTAAAGAACTTCACCGTGGCGATCACATCGGGAACATTGTTATACCAGTTGTCTTCTCTTTCGATAGAGAAATATCCTGTAAAGTTCTGACGTTTAAGTTCCTCGAAAACCGGCGGATAGTTGATCGCTCCCGTACCCACCACCAGGTCTTTGGCATTTGTATTACCGGGGGCGTCGATGTCTTTCAGATGCACCCCGTAGATGTGGCCCGCCAGTTCCTTCAGACAGGCGACGGGGTCGAGGCCGTTGCGGGCCCAATGGCCGATGTCTGCACAGGAGCCGATATGGTGGTGGCCCTTGATAGCCGCCAGTACCGAGTCTGGGTGCCAGTAAACGTTTGGTTTTGGATGGTCGTGAATAGCGATATTTATGTGGTAGATGCCGGCCAGGCTGTCGATGGCATCCCATTGATCCTTGAGCGGTTCGCAAGTGATATAGCTCATCCCGAAATATTTGGCGAGGTCGAAATATTTCTTCCACTCGTCGACGGTCTTTGGGACGATGACGCCCATAGCGTAGAGATGGATGCCGTGATGCTGAAGTAGTTGCCTGACCTTTGACCTGGTAGAGTCGGCCATTTCGATACCGAAATTTCCGGGCATGCCGCCACCAAGGCGTTGGTAGGGAAATGCTTCGAGGTATTTGACGCCCGCGCTATCAGCTTTGTCGAGGGCCTGGACGAAGGGTACGAAATGGAAGGTCCAGAGTTGTACGCCGATCTTCCAATCTTTTGGCGAACTGATCGATGCAGCGGAAGTGGAGACGGATGCGTCATTAGTAAATGAAGTGGCGGGCGAAGTCGAAGCGGTTGGGGCTACTGGGTAGATCGGCTGCAGGATGGCGAGACTGATCAGGCAGCAGGTAGTGAGGTATCTCATGTCAAACGTTTTTAATATCAAGCTGAAAATTAGCGAATTATTGAACATAGATGCGCGTTCGAGTATATAATTCGGTAATTTTATTTCTTGAACAATGTTCAACACCTAGAGTCACATTAAAAAACCAAAATTAAACGTATGAGAAAATTGTTGTTCTTTCTCAGCTGCGTGCTTTTGCTAATTGGAGGAGCAGCGGCACAAAATCGCGTTGTGACGGGTAAGGTCACGGATGCCAGTGGTAATCCAATTCCTTCCGCCAGCGTGGTCGTCAAGGGTTCCAAACGCGGCACCAATACAGGTCAGGACGGGAGCTTCAAATTGAATGTTCCGCCCACTGCGAGGACCTTAGTGATTTCATCTATCGGATTTGCTACTATGGAGGTCTCCATCGAAGGAGTGAACGATGTGCCGGTGCAGCTCGCGGCGGCCGCGCGGAATGACCTGCAGGATGTGGTCGTCGTCGGCTATGGTACGCAGCGGAAGAGGGATCTGACGGGGGCGGTTTACAAATTAAAAGATTCGACGATGAATGACGTACCGATCCAGGGTCCGGATCAGGCGTTGCGCGGCAAAGTGCCGGGGGTGCAGGTGACGCAGTCGTCGGGAACGCCTGGTTCGAGCATCAGCGTGCTGATCCGGGGCAGTGGTACGATCACTACGAGCAATCAGCCTTTGTATGTCGTGGACGGGGTGATCCTCAATACGGGGAGCTATTCGCAGCTGGATATAAATATGGGTGGTCAGACGCTGAACGTGCTGTCGGATATCAATCCAAACGATATCGAATCGTATGAGATCCTTAAGGATGCCGCGGCGGCGGCAATTTATGGTTCGCGGGGCGCCAACGGGGTGGTGCTGATCACAACGAAGAAAGGCGCCAACCAAAAGACGAAGGTGATGCTGGATGCTTCGCTTGGAACACAATCGGCCTGGAGAAAGGTCCCTACGCTGACGGGTCCGCAATATGTCAGCCTGATCGATGAGGAGACGCAAGCTGGATTCGGCGCCACTCCGAGCCAAATCGGCCTGCAAAACCTGGGCAATGCCCCGGACACCTATCCTACCACGAACTGGCAGGACCTGATCTTCAAGAACAAACCGCTTTTTAATTATCAACTATCGGTTGCCGGCGGCGATGCCAAGACGAAGATCTATGCTTCGGCTAACTATACCGGTGACGATGGAATTTTAATCGGATCGGATTACCACCGGTATGGCGCCCGGATCAACATAGATCATACGGTCAACAGCCGGTTCAAAGTCTCCGGCGAGATGGCCGCCAGCCGCAGCATTCAGAACCGGATCAACAACGACAACAATATTTACGGAGTATTGAGCACGGCGGTGCTGATGCCGACTTATTTCAAGCCTTACAATCCGGACGGCACTTATGCTTATGATGCCAACCTGGGTATCATCGAAAATCCGATTGCGTCCGGGAAGCTGCGGTTCAACCAGGCGAAGACAAACCGGGTGGTCGGCGATATGGCAGCAGAGTACTTTTTCCTGCCGACCTTGTCGCTGCGCGTACAGGGCAGCGTGGACTATGTCGGGTTCAATGAATTCCAGTTCCTGCCGAGCAACACACTGGAAGGCGCTACGGGTCCGAACGGGATCGGGCGTCAGGGTTATTCGTCGGACCTGAATTTGTTGAATGAAAACGTCCTTACGTGGAAGCAGAGTTTTGGGGATCACAATATCACGGCTACGGCGGTAGCCTCTTACCAGACGGATAATTTCCAGTCGATCTATGGGGAAGGGCATAATTTCCCGGGGAATGGGATCCAGGAGCTTTCGGCTGCTTCGACGCCGGTGACGGTGACTTCCAGCCAAACTTCTCTTGGTCAGATCGGCTACCTGCTGCGGGTCAACTACGATTATAAGGGCCGCTATCTGTTGAGCGGGAGTGTCAGAAGGGACGGATCGTCGGCCCTGGGTTCGAATTTCCAATACGGTACATTCCCTGCGGTGTCGGCGGGCTGGCGCATCTCGGATGAGGATTTCTTCAAGGATGTGAAGACGATCAGCAACCTGAAGCTGCGTGCCAGTTATGGCAAGCTGGGCAATACGAACGGGCTGAACCCTTATGCGTCCAAGCCGCTGGTCGGGGTAGGCACCAACTATGTTCTCAACGGGAACGCCAATACGCCCGGGCTTGCGCCTTTACAGATCGGGAACGATTCGCTGCGGTGGGAGAGCCTGAAGCAGGCCGATGTCGGGCTGGAGATCGGGTTGTTCAAGGAAAGACTGCAATTCACGGTGGATTACTATAACAAACAGACGACGGACCTCTTGCTGGCGCGGCCGCTGGTAGCCAGCTCAGGGTTCACAAGCGTCAATCAGAACATCGGCGAGATCTCGAACACGGGCTGGGAATTTTCGGTGACGGCCACGGAATTTGCCACCAGGGATTTCGTCTGGACGACCAGCTTTAATATCTCCTTCAACAAGAATATCGTCAAGAAGATCTCCGGTTCGCCATTCCCGTCGGGTTTTGCCAGCTGGACGCAGGAAGGATATCCGATCGGAAGCTTCTACGGCTATAAGGCTATCGGCCTCTTCAATTCGCAGGCTGAGATCGATAAGGCGCCGACGCAGTTCCAGGGTACTGCTCCCGGCGATATCCGGTTCGCGGACCTCAATCATGACGGGGCGATCACGTCTGCCGACCAAACGATCATCGGCAATGCGAATCCGAAATACTATGGCGGGTTGACGAACACGTTTTCCTATAAGGGTATCGATCTGACGGTATTCTTCCAATTCAACGAAGGCAATAAGATCTACAATGAGAACCGGGTGTTCGCCGAAGGCATGAACAGTCTTTTTGGGCAATATGCCACGACTTTGAAGCGGTGGGAGCCGACGGATACCAACACGAGCATGCCCAGGGCGGTCTTTGGCGATCCCAACGGCAATGCGGCGCTTAATTCCACGCGGTTCCTCGAGGACGGTTCCTTTATCCGGTTAAAGAATATTATCCTGGCGTACAATCTTCCCAGGAGTGTGATTGAAAAGACAAAATTGAGCTCGGTCAAATTCTTTTTCCAGGCCACGAACCTGAAGACCTGGACCAAGTATTCCGGGTTCGATCCGGAGGTGAGCACGTTTACGAGCACCAATCCCGCGAATAACGTGTCGCCGGGCACGGATTTCTTAACGTATCCGCAGGCGAAAAGCTGGACGTTCGGGCTTGATCTCGGTTTTTAACCAATGCCACGGATAATTTATAAAACAAAAGATATTATAATATGAAAAGGTTATTATTAATGCTTCTGCTGGGGTCGGTCATTATGATGGGATGCAACAAGATCCTGAATCAAAAGCCCTACTCCTCACTGGATGCGACAACGGCCTTTACCACGGGGCCGGCGGTCACGGCGGGGTTGCTGGGGATATACAACGAGCTCCAGAACGCTTCGTATTACGGCACGGATTACACGCTGCTTTGCGATCTGGAGGCGGATAATCTCGATCATACGGGCAGCTATCCGCAATATGAGCAGGTCAAGAACCGGGCGATCACTCCGGACAATGTCACCACCCAGGCTACCTGGGACCAGATCTATCAGGGTATCAACCGGTGCAATACCGTTATTGCTTCGGCGCCGCTGATCACAACCGGCGGTTTCGATACCGCTGCTGCGCTTGGGGAGGCTAAATTTCTGCGGGCTTTTATGTATTTCGACCTGATGCGTTACTGGGGCGGGACGCCCTCCGGCTATTCCGATCCGAACGGTCAGGGGGTTCCGCTGATCCTTACGCCTACCTATACGGCGGCTGATGCGGCGCCCCATGTAAGGTCGACTGCCGGACAGGTCTACAGTCAGATCCTGAGCGACCTCACCTATGCGGTTACCAATATCCCGGCCACCAATGATTTTGGCCGGGCCAATACGATGGCCGCCACTGCCTTCAGGGCGCGGGTGGAGCTGTATATCGGTCAATATGATGCCGCCGCGGCCGATGCCGAAACGGTTATCAGTTCGCTCGGCGCGTTGAGTCCCAGCTATCCGGGGATCTGGCTCGCGAAAAATGTTCAGCCGGAAAGCATATTCGAATTACAGTTCAGCGCAACGAATACGAATGGGTTGTATTTTTATTACTTCGGCCGCGATGAAGTAGCGACCGATGTCTCGCTGGCCAATGCGTATTCTGCTGGGGACACGCGGCTTGGTGTAAATTACTACCAGGGTACCGATGCCAGTGGAAAATCGGTATTTGCGACTGCGAAATACGATGACCCCGACGGATCTCAGGATATTACGCTGATCCGGCTTGCGGAGATGTACCTGACGCATGCGGAAGCTGTGCTGCGTGGCACCAACCCGGATGTCGCCACGGCCACGAGCGATCTCAACACCGTGCGGGCCCGGGCAAATGCCGCTCCTACGACCGCTGTGACCGTCTCCGACCTGGAGGCTGCGATCCTGCTGGAGAACCGGCTTGAATTCCCGCATGAATGTCACCGGTGGTTCGATCTGCGGAGGCTGGGTCTGGCCGCGTCTACGTTTGGGATCACGGATAGCACGAAGGTGTTGTGGCCGATCCCGCAGACGGAGGTGTTGACGAGCGGAAACGTGATTAAGCAGAATCCGGGATATTAAACTACGCTGGCTTATATAAAAAAACCCCGCCGTTGCGGGGTTTTTGCTTTTTTAGCGAGGTTAGAAAGGCAGATCGTCGATCGGTTCGGTGATCTCGCCGGCGGAGGGGACGCGGGAATTGCTTTGAGGGGCGTATCCGCCTTCGGAAGCGCCGCCGGAATAGCCGCCGCTGTCGCGGCCGCCGCCGCCTAGGAGCTGTACGCTCTGGACCCGGAGGGTAAGGCTTACGCCGGTGGTTCCGTCATTCTTTGGATAGGTCCTTACTTCAGGAGTACCTTCTGCGTATACCTGGGTGCCTTTTTTCAAATAAGGGGCTACTCCGGTGCGATCGGTCCAATATGCACATTCTACCCAGATCGTCTTGTCTTTCTGGTTACCCTGGGCGTCACGGAACTTCTCGGTGTGCGCCACGTTGAAGTTGATGACACTCTTTCCGTTCACGGTGTTGGTGACACAATCCTTGCCCAGGTTTCCGATTACTTGAAGCTTGATCATAATGGTAAATTTTAGCGTTAACCGGCAATTTACGCTATTTATACGGCGTCGGAGGGAGAAGTTTTCCCGATTTTACGTACATTTGCCCCTTGGTAAATTTCAACGCATGAGCCGGAAAGGAAAGGTCCTGGTAGCGATGAGCGGCGGTATCGATAGTACTATCACGTCGCTGATGCTGCACGACCAGGGATATGAGGTAATAGGGATCACGATGAAGACTTGGGACTACGCAAGCGCGGGGGCTTCGAAGAAGGAGACGGGATGTTGCAACCTGGATAGCTTCAATGATGCGCGGATGGCGGCAGTCCAACATGGATTCCCGCATTTTGTGCTGGATATCCGGGAGGAGTTCGGGGATTTCGTGATCGAAAACTTCGTGGACGAATACCTCGCGGGGCGGACACCCAATCCCTGTGTGCTCTGCAATACGCATATCAAATGGCGGGCTTTGCTAAAGCGGGCGGATGCGCTGGATTGCGAGTATATCGCTACGGGGCACTATGCTATGGTGCGGGCATTTGACAATGGCCGGTATACGATCGCAAGAGGAACCGATGAGACGAAAGATCAGAGCTATGTGCTATGGGGCCTGCAGCAGGACCTGCTGGCACGGACCCTGTTGCCGCTGGGGCCTTATCGGAAGACGGAGATCCGGCAGATGGCGATGGACTATGGCTATCCGGAACTGGCGAAGAAGAGTGAGAGCTACGAGATCTGTTTCGTACCCGATAATGATTACCGCGGCTTTCTGAAGCGGCGGGTGGAGGGTTTGGAGCAGCGGGTGGACGGGGGCAATTTTGTGGACAAGGATGGGAATGTGCTGGGGCGTCATCGGGGATACCCTTTCTATACGATCGGCCAGCGCAAAGGGCTGGAAGTGACGTTGGGCAAGCCGGCGTATGTCACGGCGATCCGCCCGGAAACGAATACGGTCGTACTGGGCGATGAATCGGATCTGGACCGGCAGGAGATGAGGGTGGCCAGGGTCAACTGGATGAAGTATGAAGGGGTGACGACGGGGATGGAGGCGCTGACAAAGATCAGGTATAAGGACGCGGGTACCGTAAGCAATCTATACCCGGAAGGGCCTGACGCGGTGGGTGTTCGGTTCTATGGGAAAGCAAAGGGGGTCGCACCGGGGCAAAGCGCCGTTTTTTATGAAGGCGATGAGGTGATCGGGGGTGGGATCATCCAGCGGAGCCAAGGCGAATTTTCGCAATAAACGGGCCTGCCGGACGTTATCTTTATATGAAAGCCCGGCTGCTTATTATATCAATAACTGCGCTCACTTTGGGGTTGACTATCAGCAGCTGCAAGAAGACGATTCACTACCCGGGAAATAAATTACCTGATTATTTTATTGATTTACAAGTGGGTAAGTACATCACCTATCGGATGGATTCCCTGAACTTCTACTATTACGGTCAAAATGATACCATCACCAGCTATCTGGCAAAGGATTCGGTGGAAAAGCAAACGGTGGATAATACCGGCGCGACCGTCTGGCTGGTCACCCGCTATTTGAGTGATACGACCGGATCGTTCTGGATGCCTTCGGTGACCTATACTGTAACTCCGTCGTCTTCCGCCTTCGATGTCACGGAGAACAATCTCCGATTCGTAAAGCTGGCTTTCCCGATGGATGAGGGCTTTAGCTGGACGGGCAATACTTATCTGCCCTATGATCCTTACCAGGACTTCTTTTCATATAGCGATTACAACAACCTTACGCTGGCGGGCTGGAATTACCAATATACGCAGGTCAACCAGCCGTTCACGGTTGCAAACGGTACGACCTTCGACAGCGCCACCACGGTCCTGCAGATCGCGGACTCCACGAACGTGCCGATCACAAACGCCAGTGTATTCGCTTCGGTTACCTATTGGAGCGAGACCTATGCCAGACATGTCGGGATGATCTACCGGCGTACGGAGATGTGGGAGTATCAGCCTCCTACGCCGGATGGAAGTCAGGCAGGGTATAAGATCGGGTTTGCGCTGACGATGTCGGTCGTGGATCATAATTAGCGGCTTTCGCCAGGGGATTGGCGGCTCTTAGGAGCGGCGAAAGCGGGCGGCAAAGAGGGTGTCGGCATGCAGGCGGTAGCCGGCGAGGACGCCCTGGAGCTCAGGTTGAATACCCAAAGTAGCGCCGATCCATTCAGTCATTTCTTCATTTTCCTTTTTAAAGACGGAGCAGGTAGAGTAGACGAGCGACGCGCCCGGGGACAGCTGCGTCGCGATGTGCCGGATGATGGCGCGTTGCCGGTCGCGGTATTTAACGATCGTTGCAGGGTTGAAAAAATAAAGGGCTTCAGGGGTCCGGCTCCAGGTGCCGCTGCCGGTGCAGGGGACATCGGCGAGAATGAGATCGGCGCCGGCAGCGCTGGCTGGCGGGGGTTGGGCGCTAAGATCGGCGAGGAAGGTCATATAGCGGTGGATGCCGGCGGCGGTAAAACGGGCTTTCAGGTTGTTGAGGATGGAGGGCCGGATGTCGGAAGCGGTGATGTGGAGGTTGGGGTAAAGGTCGTGCGCGAGGATACTTTTACCGCCGCTGGCTGCGCAGGCGTCCCAGAAAAATTCGGGTTCCTTACTTACCAGTAAATAAGTAGCAATTCTTTGGGAACTATAGTCCTGGATGACGATCTCTTTATCGGGGGTGAAGTGGTCTTCAACTTTGTAACCATTGGGAAGCCGGATGGTGGATGGGGGGATGAATTCGCCGATACTGCCGAGTTTGGCACGGACGGTTTGCTGATGACCCGGGCGGATGCGGAGGAAGAGGTCGGGTTGCCGGAGGAAGGAAAGACAGAAAGCTTCGTGATCGATGTCGGCCGGGAGCTCGTCTTTCCAGGGGAAGATATCAGTGACGTTGAAGGCGCGTCCTGTGGGTTGGGTCTGGAAGAAGCGGATCTTGTCGCCGATGGGGAGGGTGATCTTTTCATTCCAGACGGGGTAGAAGTGTTGAAGAAGCTCATTCGATTTGTCCAGGCAAATAAAAATACCGGCAAGGAGGCGTTGGTCGGCAGGCAAATGCTTAAGCGCATGACCCAGCCGGTAGAATCCATAGACGAGGGCGCTGAGCTCTTTGCGATCGCGGGAGCCCATTTGTTTATTGGCGCGAAAAAACTCCTTTAGCCAAAGGTGCAGGGGCTGATCGCCCTGATAGGCCTCGATGATCCGGATGGCGTGGCGAAGCTGGTTATCAAATCTCACGATGGACTAGAGTTCGAGCAAAGCCTTTAGGGGATCCTTTCCAAAAAGCAGTTGGTCGGGGTTCTCGAGCAATTCCTTGACCCGCACGAGGAAGCTGACGGATTCCCGGCCATCGATGATGCGGTGATCATAGCTTACCGCCAGGTACATCATCGGCCGGATGACGATCTGGCCGTTTACGACGACGGCGCGTTCCTCGATCTTGTGCATTCCCAGGATGGCAGACTGAGGGATGTTGATGATGGGGGTTGACATGAGGCTGCCGAAGACACCGCCGTTGGTGATCGTAAAAGTGCCGCCCTGCATCTCTTCCATGCTCAGCTTGTTGTCGCGGGCCTTGGTCGCGAGCTCGACGACCTTCTTCTCGATATCGGCCATGCTAAGGCTTTCTGCGTTGCGGATGACCGGGACCACCAGACCTTTGGGGGCCGAAACGGCAATAGAGATGTCGCAGTAATCATGATAGACAAGCTCATCGCCATCGATGTAGGCGTTGACGGCGGGCCATTCCTGCAAGGCGTAACAGGTGGCTTTTGTGAAGAAGCTCATGAAGCCGAGATTAACCCCATGCTTCTCTTTGAATTTATCCTTGTATTTTGTTCTTAGGGCCATGACGGCGCTCATGTCCACTTCGTTGAAGGTGGTGAGCATGGCCGTGGTATTCTTGGCTTCGACGAGGCGGCGGGAAACGGTCTTGCGGAGGTTGCTCATCTTCTCGCGGCGGTCCTGCCGGGTGAAGAGGTCTTTGCCGGGGGCGCGGCCGGGGTGCTCGAGGGCTTCGAGGACGTCGTGCTTTAGTATCTTGCCGTTGGCGCCGGATGGAGTGATGGAGCCGGCGTCGATCTTTTTGTCGGTAATTATTGCGGCGGCGACTGGTGTCGCCTTGATGTCGTTTGGTGTAGCGGTGACGGGAGACTGCGTGGGGGCGGGTTTTGCGGGAGCCGGTTTTGCGGGCGCCGGTTCCGCAGCAGATTTTGCCGGCGTTGGCGCCGTGGGCTTTTGGACGGCGGGAGCGGATGCATCCGGGGCCGGAGCAGCGCCTTCGGGGCGGGCGGCAGCCTCATCGATCCGGGCGAGTACGTCGCCGATCTTGAGGGTATCCCCCTCCTTCCCTACCGTATTCAGCGTGCCTGCCTTTTCGGCGTTGACCTCAAACGTTGCTTTTTCGCTTTCGAGCTCTGCGATCACTTCATCGCGTTCAACATATTGTCCTTGCTGTTTCAGCCATTTTACCAATGTAACTTCGTTGATGGACTCACCTACTGCCGGAACTTTGATATCAATCATGTTTCTATAGATAGTTTTTTAGATGCTGAAAGCCGTGTCAATGATCTCCGCCTGTTCCTGCGCGTGTACTTTGAGATATCCTGTTGCGGTGGCAGCGCTGGGCTGACGGCTGATCACACCATAGTTGAGGCTCTTGAGGTTCATCTGCAAATAGGATGCTGCGCCCATGTTTAGCGGTTCTTCCTGGACCCAGAACCAAGTTGCGGCATGGCTGTATTTTTTGTATAGATCCTCGAGTTGCCGGACCGGCAGCGGATAAAGCTGTTCCACGCGGATGACAGCGACATCCTTGCGGTTGTCTTTCTGTTGGCGTTCGGCCAGGTCGAAGTAGACTTTGCCGGAGCAGAAAAGCACCTTCCTCACATTTCCCGCGTTGTCCACATAAGGGTCGTCGATCACCTCCTTAAAACCGCCGTTCGTGAATTCTTCCATTTTAGAATAGCTGCCGGGGTGCCGCAGGTTGGCCTTCGGCGAGAAGTTGATCAGCGGTTTGCGGAACGGCCAGGCGATCTGACGCCGGAAAGCGTGGAAGAGGTTGGCGGAGGTAGTGATATCGGTGACTACAATATTATATTCGGCGGCCATTTGCAGGAAGCGTTCCATGCGTGCGCTGGAATGCTCGGGTCCCTGTCCCTCGTAGCCATGGGGCAGGAGCATCGTGAGCCCGTTCATCCGTTGCCATTTTTGTTCGGCGGCGACAACGAACTGGTCGATCATGGTCTGGGCGCCGTTGCTGAAGTCCCCGAACTGTGCTTCCCAGAGCACAAGAGCGTTGGGTGTAGCCAGGGCGTATCCATATTCAAAGCCAAGTACGGCATATTCGCTCAGCAAAGAATTGAAGATGCGAAACTCGCCTTGCGCATCCGGTAGCCGGCTTAGGCGGTTATATTCTTCGTTGGTATTCTCATCACGCAGGACGGCATGACGATGGGAAAAAGTACCGCGTTGCACGTCCTGGCCGCTCATCCGGACGTCCTTTCCTTCCAGCAGCAGGCTGCCGTAAGCCAGCAGTTCGCCGGTCGCCCAGTCGACCTTGCCTTCCTCATTGAACAGTTTAACTTTATCCTGGAGGATTTTTTCCACTTTTCGAAGCGGTTTGAAGGATTCCGGCCAGCTCATGATGGCGTCGAAGATCTTTCTGAAACCGGATTCGCTGATCGCGGTGACGGGAGACTGGTCAAAATCGGCGGGTGTGGATTTGCGAAGGCTCTGCCATGCGCGCTCCGGTTTCTGATAAATATAGGGTAAAGGATGTTGCTTCACTTCGTCGAGGCGTTCCTGGAGGTCGCCCCAGAATTTCTTTTCCATTTCCTTCGCTAGTTCCTTGGCATCCGGCTCGCCGTTGTCGATGAGGTATTGCGCATAGACTTCCCGGGGGTTGGGATGCTGATCGATGAGCGCATAGAGATGCGGCTGGGTGAATTTCGGATCGTCGCCTTCGTTATGCCCATGGCGGCGATAGCAGACCATATCGATAAAGATATCGGAGTTGAATTCCTGCCGGTAGCGGGTGGCGATATCTGCGCATTTCACTACAGCTTCAGCGTCGTCGCCATTGACGTGCAGAACGGGCGCCTGGACGGCGGCGGCAAGGGAAGTGCAATAGTCGGAACTGCGGGCATCGTCGAAATCGGTAGTGAATCCGATCTGGTTGTTGATGACAAAGTGCATGGTCCCCCCGGTATAATAGCCTTTGAGGTCGCTCATCTGCAACACTTCGTATACTATGCCCTGGCCGGCCAATGACGCATCGCCATGGATGAGGATCGGCAGGATGCGGTCGAAATCACTTTCATGGAGGACATCGGCTTTCGCCCGGGCGAATCCGACCACAACGGGATCGACCGCTTCAAGATGAGAGGGATTGGGCATCAGCTTTAGCTGAACGATCTGATCGGTTTCCGTCTTGATCGTACTGCCATAGCCCATATGGTATTTAACGTCGCCGCTGCCCATGGTTTGGTCCAGTTTGGCGGTGCCTTCAAATTCGCTAAAGATCTGTTCGTAGGTTTTACCCATGATATTGGCCAGGATGTTGAGACGGCCGCGATGGGCCATGCCGATCACGACTTCCTGCACGTTCAGCGTGGAAGCGACATTGATGATCGTATCCAGGGCTGGAATGGCATTCTCTCCGCCTTCCAGGGAAAACCGTTTCTGGCCGATGTATTTGGTATGGAGGAATTTTTCGAACATGACGCCCTGGTTGAGCTTTTCCATGATCCGGCGCTGTTTTTCCAGCGGTACGGGGTTCAGGAATTTATGCTCCATTTCCCTGGTGAGCCAGTCAATCTTTTCCTGTTCGCTGATATATTTGAACTCGATGCCGACATGGCCGGCATAGCACTGTTGCAGGCGCCCGAGGATGTTTTGCAGGGTGGTGGTGCCGAGACCGATCAGGTTGCCGGCATAGAAATTCTTTTGCATATCTTCTTCGGTGAAACCAAAGAAGGCGAGGTCAAGGTTGGCGCCGCGGTCCTTTCGGGGGCGGATGGGGTTGGTCTTTGCGATCAGATGGCCCTTGTTGCGGTAACCGAGGATGAGGCGGTAGGCGCCCAGTTCCTTGCGCCAGTCGACGCCATCGGTGGTAGTAAGGGGTTTTGAGCCGCGGGCGGTGGTCAGCGGTTTCGTGGCGTCGGCGGTGGTCAGCGGTTTCGTGCCATCGGCGGTGGCCGTCGGGGGGGCATAGGTTCCGTTGGCCGTGCCATTGCTGTTAGCAGAGCCGTTGACGGCGCCCAATTTGCCCTGGGTGACCGCGAAATCGAATCCTTCGAAAAAACGTCTGAATTCGGGGTCAACAGCATCGGGGTTCTTCACAAAATCCTGGTAGAGACCCTCAATATAAGCTGGATGTGAATTAGTTATAAACGAAAAGTCCTTCATAGAAGAGCTGCTTCAGATTTGGCCTTTAAATGGCCTACAAATATCGGTCAAAGTTAAACACGGACGGGGGGTTTTTTCCAATTATTTAATTTGGGCCAGGGCGTAAATTTGGTTGGGCCGGGAGCAAATTTGGGGGGATGACCATTTTACCGGGCTGGGATTTGGTATTTCCGGTAAACGGTCGTACTTTTGCCGTCCTAAAATTGTCCAGTTCATGGCTAATCATAGCGCAACCAAAAAAGATGTAAGGCAAGCAGAAAAGCGAAAGGATCGTAATCGGTATTATGGCAAGACCACGCGGAATGCGATCCGTGACCTGCGGGCTGTCAAGGAGCAAAAGGCTGCCGGGGAGCAATTGCCGGAGGTAGCTTCCATGATCGACAAGCTGGCAAAAAAAGGGATCATTCACAAGAACAAGGCCGCTAACCTGAAGAGCAAGTTGGCCAGAAAGGTGAATACGCTGGCCGTCGCCAACAAATAGTGACCACAGGCATCCGTCGGAGACGGGTCATAAAATAGGTTGTTGTACAAAAAAGAGGGCGTCAACTTCATTGGGGACGTTCTCTTTTTCTTTAAACCGGGCCGACCCCGGTTTTGCAGACATTAATTATCTTAGGGGTCAATATGAGAAAACGACCCTTGCTTTTTGTGCTGTTTGGCCCTTTGTTGGCGCAAGCGCAGCAGCTGCAAACCCCGTTCGAGACCTCCGGCGGGAAAAAGACCGCGACCTATGCGGAGTGTATTGCCTTCTATCAGCAACTGGATAAGTTATCAGCCCTCGTGTCGATCCGGGAGATGGGGATGAGTGATGCGGGTTATCCTTATCATGTGGTTCTTTATTCAAATGACGGCAGCTATGATCCGGTGGTCTGGCACCGGAAAGGAAAAGTGGTCATCCTGATCAACAACGGCATCCATCCGGGAGAGCCGGACGGGATCGATGCGAGTATGATGCTGATCCGGGACCTCGCGGATAAGAAGATCCATATCCCCGACAATATTGCACTGGCGGTCATCCCGATCTACAATATCGGCGGCGCGCTCAACCGGACCAGTTACTCCCGCGTCAACCAGGATGGGCCGGAAGCTTATGGGTTCCGGGGGAATGCCCAGAACCTCGATCTCAACCGCGATTTTACGAAGAATGACAGCCGGAATGCGCGGTCCTTTGCGCAGATCTTCCACTGGCTGAACCCGGATCTGCAGATCGACAACCATGTAAGCGACGGGGCGGATTATCAGTATACGATGACGTTGCTATGCTCGCAGTGGAACAAGCTGGGGGGTCAGCTGGGCGCATTCCTGCACGACGTCCTGCAACCGGCCCTGTTCGCGGATATGGAAAGGCGGGGATGGAAAATGACGCCATATGTTGAATTCGAATCGGGGAATCCCAATCAGGGTTGGGACGGGTTTTATGATGAGCCGCGGTATTCGAGCGGTTATGCGACACTGTTCCATACGATCGCTTTCATGCCGGAGACGCATATGCTAAAACCATTCAAGGACCGGGTCTTGTCGACCTATGCCCTGATGCAGGCGATGATCGCGCAGTCCGCAAAATATGCGGACGGGCTCCTGAAGAAGCGGGCTCAGGACATTGCGGCGGACCGGGACAGCGTCCGGCTGGCGCTCGACTGGAAAGTTGACAAATCAAGGTGGGATTCGATCCGGTTCAAAGGGTATGAGACGGGGATGAAGACCAGCGACGTCACCGGATTGCCGCGGATGTACTATGACCATACGAAGCCGTTTGAAAGGCCGGTGAGATTCTACAATTATTTTGCAGCCGATGCCTGGGCGACGGTGCCAAAAGCATATGTCATTCCGCAGGGCTGGCATGCGGTGACGGACCTGCTGCAATTGAACGGAGTAAAGATGCGGCAACTGACGGCGGACACGACGATGACGGTCGAAGTGTATCATATTGCAGACTACAAGTCCTATCCGCGGGCGTATGAGAAGCATCATAAGAATACGGCCATCCAGGTAAAGACCGATCGGGAGTCCCTTCATTTTTTAAAGGGCGATTATGTCGTGACGACGGATCAGCCTGCCCGACGGTTCCTGGTGGAGATGCTGGAGCCCACCGGTGAAGACTCCTATTTTGCGTGGAATTTCTTTGATGCGATACTGCAACAGAAAGAAGGATACAGCGCTTATCGATGGGAAGACGTCGCAGGGGAATGGCTGAAGGGGCATCCGGATGTCAGACAGCAATTGGATGAAAAGCGAAAGGCCGATTCAGGATTTGCAAAAAATGTGCGGGCGCAGCTGGAGTTCGTATATACGCATTCCCCATACTATGAGCCTGCGCATCTGCGGTATCCGGTCTATAGAATAGTACAGTAACTTCTTTACGGGGTCCGGTCGCGGTCGCCGTTACGGTCGCCACGATCACCGCGGTCGCCGCGATCTCCACGGTCACCACCGCCACGATAGCCACCGCGGTCACCGCCGCCATAGCCACCCCTATCGCCACCACGGTCACCGCCGCCATAACCACCTCTATCACCGCCACGGTCGCCACCGCCATACCCTCCTCTATCTCCGCCACGGTCACCGCCACCGCGATAGCCGCCACCACCACCGCCAGGACGATAACCGCCGCCGCCGCCGGGACGATAACCGCCGCGTCCACCGCCAAAACCGCCCCTATCTCCGCCGCCGCGATTGCCGCCACCGCCGCCACCGCCACGATTTTGTTCATCAGCCTCTTTGACAGCCATTTTCTTTCCACGGATCGAAGCATTGTCGAGGGTCTCGATCGCTCCGCGGGCCTCGGTTTCATCGGGCATATCTACAAAGCCGAAGCCTTTACTCTTCCCTGTTTCCCTGTCCATCACAATCTTTGCAAAATTCACCGTACCGTATAGCTCAAACATTTCTTTCAGGTCCGTGTCGTCAAAGTCATAAGGAAGACCTGCTACAAAAAGCTTCATGCCGATAGATTTAAGAGGTAAAAATACAGGAATAAAAATTATATATAGGAAATAATTAGGGTTTAAAAATAGAGCAAAACATCAATATGGCCTAACATTAAATGGTATTTAGGGGTTTTACGGCTTGCAATGAGTAGAAACTACTAATTAGCTGGTTGCGGGAGGATTGTGTTGGTTGGACACTGTGGTTGGCGCTGTGAGGGCGGGTCCGGCTTTTGCAGAGGTGACGACATGAAAGCAGTAGAAATTTATCATTATGGAGGCCCTGAGGAGCTGAAGTATGAAGAAGCAGCAGTTCCTGCGATCAACCCGGGCGACGTCCTGGTGCGGGTATTTGCGAGCGGGGTCAACCCGGTGGATTGGAAGATACGGAAAGGAGGTCATATGACAGATCATGACCCGGCATTACCGCGGATATTGGGTTGGGATTTTTCCGGAGTAGTCGAAAAGGTCGGAAGCCAGGTAAAGGAATGGAAGGTGGGAGATGAAGTGTATGGGCGGCCCGATCTGACCCGTAACGGTACTTATGCCGAATATGTCGCGGTCCGCGCGGGCGAGATCGCCAGAAAGCCGCGGCGCATCGATCATAAAGCAGCGGCGGGTGTGGCGCTGGCAGCCTTGACGGCCTGGCAGGGACTGTTCGAGCACGGCGGGTTGCGTTCCGGTCAAAAAGTGCTGATCCATGGAGCGTCGGGTGGTGTGGGGACGTTTGCGGTCCAGTTTGCCAAATGGAAGGGGGCTTATGTGATCGGGACCGCATCGGAGAAAAATGTAATGTTCCTTGAGGAACTGGGGGCGGATGAGGTGATCGATTATGAAAAAGAGGATTTCTCGGAGCAGGTAAGGGATATTGATGTAGTTTTCGATACTCAGGGCGGCGAAGTGCAGCAGCGGTCGCTGAAAGTGCTGAAGCCTGGCGGGGTATTGGTGGGCACGGTAGGCATCCAGGATGAAAAAGCGTTCAGGGAGGCGGGGATCCGTACGGTATCTTATATGGCGCAATCGAGGACGAAGGACCTGGAAGATATCGCCGGCCTGATCGATTCAGGGATAGTCATCCCTGTTATATCGCAGATCTTTCCGCTGAAAGAGGCGGCGAAGGCGCATCAGCTCGGGGAAAAGGGGCATACGCGGGGAAAGATCGTATTACAGGTTGTGGAGTGAGGCAGGATAAAAGTTAACCTAAATATGTCAAGGGAAATCAAACGGATACCTGTCAGCGATCAACAGCAGGCTTCCGTCATCATCAATCAGCTTTGTCAGCAATATGCGATGAAATCGGATACGACCCGGCATCAGTTCCATGTATCGAATGACAAGTATGCCGCATACTATGATGCGCAGGAAGGAGTGGTAAAGATGGAGGTGGTCCATGCGGGTGTAACGGAGGAGGAGATCAAAGAATTCCTGATGGAGTTTCCGCCGTTCTTTTGAGGCGGCCATGTGTGGAGAGAGGTTAGGAAATAAAAAGCCCGAAAGACATCGATTGTCTTCCGGGCCGAAAGAAACGGGCTATTATTGCGTAATGCGGATCGTTCCCGCACCATTATAAGAATGATACTCCCCATTATACATGGCGTCGGCGCTGACTGGGCCCATATGGTAGAGGCCCGGCGAGACGGCGCGGACAGCATAATAATAGGTTTGCTTCATGGAGTGGAGATCGACGAAGAGGTTGATGCGGTCGTCGCGGACGTCTAGGGCGGTGGGGCTGTCGTCATCCTTGACCCAGTCCATGTCGGGAATATCCTTTGTACGGGGATTTTCGATCTCGAAGCCGGCGGGGAGCATATCGGTGATGACGATATTGTCGACGTCGGTACTGAAGGTGCGTTCGAGCGTGATCTGGACGATCACGAGGTCATTTTGTTTGAACGTGCTGCCGGTGAGGGGCCGGCCATAGCGGTCGAAGAAACGTTTGCGAACCCTTAAATAACTGTCTTCTTCCTTATAGCTGCCCGTAGCGCTGATGCCTTCGGTCTCCCAGTAATAGTAAAGCTTGCCGCTGCCATGCGTGTTGATGGTGACTTTGGGCGCGGTGGCGGAGTTGCCATTGCCGGCGATATCACGGGTGGAGAGCTTGAGGGGGTTGCCATCCATGGTGCCGACCTTGCGCCCATCGACCTCGACGTCGGCGGTGACGGAGGAGCCGGCGGCCTGACGGGCCACTTTTCCCAGACCCAGGACGCTAAATGCAAGCTCCTGGGTACTAAACCAGGTCCGTTGTTTCAGTTTGTCCATGACGTGACGAGCCATGACTGGGATCTGCGCATTGTTCGGATCGGCGTCGACGAGTACGTCCAGCGCCAGGGATTCATCGCGGATATCGGAGGCGAAGCAGCCACCCGTCTGGGTGTTGGCTTCTTCACCGCTGAAGCTGGTTGGCAGGAACTGCTGGAAGCTGCGGCGGTCGCCGGCAAGGGCATAGGCGGCGGAAAGCATATACTTACAATCCAGGCTGAGCATCGAGGGGTTTGCCTTATAGTAGTTCATGGCGCTCACGTTGGGTTGCCCCGCCAGCGCGAGTACGTACAGCCCATAGGTCACTTCCTCCGGCGCGATCCTTCGGTTGAACGTGCGGTTATACCAGTACATGACGGTTTCACGGTTTTTCAGCCGGTTATTGATATAACCGAGCATGGTGGAGAGCAAGCTCTTGTCCACATCAAAGCCCGCCTTCTGGGCTTCGATCAGGAAGTGGGCGGAATAGATGGTAGCCCACCAGTTCTCGGTGCCTTCGTCATCCCAAAGGGTGACGGCGCCGTTGTAGAGCTGGCGCATCTTGATCTTGCGGATCGCCTCCTGAACATTGGCATTGGCGTTGGCTTTTTGCGAAGCGTCGACATGCTTGCTCCGCACAAGGTCGGCAAGGTCGCCAAAATACAATTGGGGGAAAGCGATGGAGACGGTCTGTTCGGTACAACCATATGGATATTCGACCAGACGGCTAAGCCAGGGACCCAACTCCGCGGCGGGAGATTTGCTGAGGACCAATTGATAGTCGATGCTGGACGGGATATAGTCGCCGATGCTCCAGTTGACGGGCTGAGAGGAACCACCGGTGATGGACCCGCTGCCGGTCAGCTTTTGTAACGGCGCAGACGGTCGGACGCCGATCTCGGTCTCGTCGGTGAAATGCTCCCCCTTGCTGTTGACGTCGACAGTGACCTTCCCGATACCGATAGCGGGCGAGGCGGCGAGCTTGAATTCCGCACGGCCTTCACTGTTGGCGCCGACATTGATCGATTGCTCCTGGTCACCGATGGGGTGCAGCGGCCCGCTAAGCCGGAGCTTGACGTCGGCGCCCGCGCCGGAGGCGGTGGTATTGCTGACCGTCACCGGAAGGGTTACGGTATCGCCGGGGCTCATGAAACGCGGCAATGCCGAGCTTAAGACGATGGGATCGGCGACTGTCATATTCTGTTCCCGGGAGCCGAAATCTTCATTCTTATAGGCGACGGCCATCAGCCGGACCGAGCCGGAGAACTGGGGGATATCGAATTCAAAGCTGGCTTCGCCGCTGCCATTCGCCTGGGCGATGCCGCTCCAGTAAGAGAGGATCTTGATCCGTTTGGCAGGCATGGGGTTGGTCCTTTTCTTCATATCGGCCTCTTCATCACCGCCGGTGCTGCTGAGCGCCGCCTTCACTTCGGGGAAGAGCAGCGGATAGAGATCATAGTCCGTTACCTCCAGCGCCCGTTTAGCATAGAAGTGCACATAAGGGTCGGGGGTAGTGAAATTAGAGACCTGGAGCACGCCATTGTCGACGGCGGCAAGGGTGACCATGGCGCCGGGAGCGGCCTTGACGGTTACCTTCTGGTGGGTATGGGAGCGGACGGCCGTCTGCGCTTCGATCTCGACCGGCATGTGGCGCTCCTTCTCCTCTACTTTTACGGACTGGAAGCCGTGTGCGACGGTCAGGGGGACATCGGACAATTCGTGCGGTTTGATGAGCGTCGCCGTTATGTAGACGTTGGGAATATCTTCGGCGTTCAGCGGGAGGCTGACGTGGGCCGTGCGTTTTTCGACATCCACATATTGATAAGACAGCACCTTGTCGGTCTCCATGGTGATGAGCATGCGGCCATCAAACGGCGTCTTGATCAACGCGCCGATACTTTCGCCCGTATAGTAGCCGGCCTTATCGAGCGAAATATCGATATGACCCTCATTGTTCACCTGGAAGGAGTTGTTGTCGCCACCCCATGCTCCCCAGCTATAGAAGCTTTTGGCGACGTAGCTGTTGGCCCCGGGGATGGACACACGGAGTTCATAGTCGCCGGGTGTACGGGGCGTGAAAGTATATTTCGTGGCGTCGCCACTGACGGTGACCATGTTGGAGCTGATGAGCTTGTCCTCCTCTTGCGATTCGTAGCGGAAATAGTCGCCGTTCTTCGTTAAAACAGTATGGTATTCATGTTTGATGACCTCGACGCGGGCGGTGCCGCTGACGACCTTTTCATTGCGGTCGATGGCGATCAGCGGGAAGGTGACGGGCTGGTTTAAGGGATAGAACCAATAGCCGTCGTCAGCTACGCCGAAGAAGTGGGGTTGGGTATAGATATTGACCGAAGTGCTGCGGCTGACGGGGCGGCCGGTCTCGTCAAAGACGGTCGCATAGAAGGTAGCCTGGAGCAGGCCGATATTCTTGAAGATGTCAGGTACATCGTAGTTCTCCACCGCATTACCCTGGTCGTCGGTCTTTCCCTGCCGGACGTTCTTGTCAAACGACGCGCTTTGATCCGAGAGATTGAAGTCATAATCATCATGATCTTTCGGGCGGAAGTTGAGCGAGTGGACCTGAATCTCGCATTCGTAATTCCGGTTAGCAGCGGGGGGGCCAAAAAAATTGACGGCATGGATACTTAGCTTTGCGGCGTCACCGGTTTCAAGCACGGTCTTGTCGAGTTGGGCGGTCACCTTTATGCGGTCAGGAACGAACTCTTCGATGCGGAAGGGCTGGGTGGCGAGCAGGACGTCGCTGGAAGTATAGACTTCAAGGGAGTAGCTGCCGGTAATGGCGGTGGCGGCGATGTCTACGCTGCCTTCGAGGGAGCCCTGGGCGTTGAGGGTTT
Source organism: Puia sp. (assembly GCA_035695565.1). GTDB lineage: Bacteria > Bacteroidota > Bacteroidia > Chitinophagales > Chitinophagaceae > Puia. The sequence goes on from DASRRX010000014.1 coordinate 74,429, forward strand.
TGCGGAATGTCCTGAGCTCCTTGCCATTGGGCAGGAGAAATTTGAGGACAATGGGCAGTTCACCGGGAGATTTCCACTTGCGGTCGCGGAGGATGACGGAGAAATTGACCTTTTCACCCGGACGGTAGATATCCCGTTCGGGGTAGATGTAGGCGTCGAGGCCTGCGGGGTTGCTCCGCCGCCCACCTACTTCAAATCGCGATGTATTGACGCGGGTGGTGTTGAAAGGCAGGTAGTTGAAGTCATCGGCCGATTTGGCGATGATCATGGCGGGCTTGAAACCGGCGTATTCCTTGCGGGTGTAGGCGATCTCGGCGACGCCATCCGCACCGGTGGTACCGGTACCAAGCAACTGGTTATTGGCGCCATACGCCTGGACGCTCACCCCGGAGAGAGCGGAGGCAGTCTTGATGGAATTGGTGAAGACGAGGATCTTTTCTTTCCCTTCCTTTGCGATCATCCCGATATCGGACAGGGAGACGAAACGGCTGTCACGGACCCAGTAGTCTTTGACGGAACGGATCATGACGTGATAGATACCTTTGAATTCGGGCAGCTTATCGGTGATATCGAGGTTGAGGATGTGGTTGATGCTGCTACTGCTGCTTCGGGGAAGGCTACGGGTGTCGATCTCCTGTTCGTAGATGACGTCGCCAAGGGTAATGTCGTCGTCGGATTCGAAGTTCGCAGGGCCCTCTTCGTCGCCTTCTTCGCTGGCCATCCTGCTGCTATTATCGTTGTCACTGCTGCTGGTCGTCTCATGCGGGCGATAGTTGCTGTGCTGAGCCATGAGCAAGTTGTTCTCATATATTTTGGAGACGATGACCTTTATGCGGGGCACATTGATGATCTTGACCTCGATATTCCTGGCCCCTTTTCCGGACAGGTAGACGCCCTTGTCGTTGGCAAAGCTGATGGCGGGCTCGAGCTCGCCAAAAGTAATATTGGTCGTATATTCTTCATGCAGGACCCCGCCGATGCGGCCGCGGATGCTTTTGGCGATCGTAAGGGTATAGCTTTTGGATTGGTCGAAATTATCGCTCCGGATGACAAATCCGGTCTCGGTCGGCTCTGCGGTGAATTTGATCGCCGGGCTAAGGGAGATGGCGCCGGCAAGGTTGGCCGGAATGACCTGCTGGCTGGTGTTGACGCGGATAGAACCGGTCGTTCCGTCATGCTCGGTGGTCACTTCACCGATAGCCAGGACATAGGGAGAAGGAATAGACGTATTCAGGTCGATGCGGGTAGCAAGGCCGTTGGCGCCGCCTTCGGGCAGCAGGCCTTTCTCGATACCGATCTTTGCGTCGAGGGTCTTGTCTTCCATCTTGAGATTGAGAAGACGCAGGGAGATCCGGTCGGAAGCGGAGAGGGTTTGAAGGGCGTAATTGACGGTTTGGTCCCCGACCTGGATGCTTAGCTTATCCTTCAGCGAATTGGGGTTGACCGCATAATTGAACTGGAGCTCGAGCTGGGGGATTGCGGAAGTACTGCTCTCGTCCTGCAATACCCAGGTAGCGCCCACGTTATCTACGCGCAGGTCGGGGGTATGAAAGACGAGGTCGGCGTTGTTGGAAATGCGGCCAAACTTGCTATGCCCGAGGATCGCGCTTCGGAGGGTCGCTTTATAGGTGGTGGCGGGAGCCAGGGGCTGCGCCGGCGAGAAAACGAGCTCATCGGGATGTTCCCACCGAAACCGGCCGGGTATCTTTGGTTCGAAATCGATATACCCGGTAGAGTCCCATTGGTCGACGAGGGAATCGGAGACGAGGGCCTGATCGAACCGGAAAGTGAGGTTGCCGAGGGTGGGCACTTCGTCCCGGGCGTTTGTGAAGTCGAGGCTAACGGTACTGCGGTTACAAGATGAGATAAAGAAAGACAGGATCGTAAGCGATAAAACGGCGGTTAGGCCAGAACGGTTAGGCATAAGAGGTCAGGTTGAAATTTTTATATAAAACGACGTTAATATACAAAAAGGACAATGAAAATTTGCGTCGGGATATTGACCGCAAACGAATAAAAACTCAATTTAGTGTGAGAAGCTAAGGGGGAATGGAGGGGGGCATATGGGGGTGGAGCGTGGGGCTTCCAAAATTTGCAATGAAATTACGATATGAAAATGCCGTTTGTCAAGAGGAGAGGCTATAAGAAATTGTTAAACCGTTGGCTAAAATTGGCTTTCCTTGGATTTATCGGGTCTTTCCTCCTCTTTCTGTTGTTCAACTGGGTCTTTCCCCTACCCGATCGGCTCGAATATTCGACCGTTGTCACGGACAATAAAGGAGAGGTGATCCATGCTTTTCTGACGCATGACCAGCAATGGCGGATGAAGACCGATCTAACGGAGATCTCTCCCCTGTTGCGAAAGACCATCGTCGAAAAAGAGGACAAATACTTCTATTATCATCCGGGGGTCAATCCGGTGGCGATGCTGCGGGCCCTGGGGCGGAATATCCTGAGCCTGCGACGGACGTCAGGCGCCAGTACGATCACGATGCAGGTAGCGCGGGCGCTGGAGCCGAAGCGGCGGACGTACTGGAACAAGCTGATCGAGGTCTTCCGGGCGCTGCAACTGGAATGGAAGTACAGTAAGGATGAGATCCTGCAATTATACCTGAACAAGGTGCCTTACGGCGGCAATATCCAGGGAGTGAAGTCGGCGTCGATCCTTTATTTCTCAAAGAATCCCGATCATCTGTCGCTGGCGGAGATCACGGCGTTGTCGGTGATCCCTAACCGGCCGTCGACGCTGGTGATGGGCAAGCACAATGACCTGATCGTGGCGGAGCGGAACAAGTGGCTGCGGCGGTGGGCGAAAGAGGGAGTGTTTACGCCAAAGGAGATCGAAGATGCGCTGGCCGAACCGTTGATGGAGAAGCGGGGGACGGTGCCGGAGCTGATCCCGCAGCTGGCATTGAAGCTGAAGAAGAGCGGGCGGAATTTTATCCACACGACCATCGATATGAATACGCAGCTAAAGGTGGAGAAGCTGGTAAAAGACTACTCGCGGACATTAACCCTGAAAAATATCCGAAATGCGGCAGTCATCGTGCTGGACAACCGGACGCATCGGGTGGTCAGTTATGTAGGCAGCGCCGATTTTCATGACTCGGCGGATGGCGGTCAGGTCAACGGGGCGGCGGCGATCCGGCAACCGGGAAGCACTCTAAAGCCCTTATTATACGGGTTATGTATCGATGGGGGGTTGCTGACGCCAAAAATGACGATCACGGACGTGCCGGTCAACTATCAGGGGTATGCGCCCGAGAATTACGACCGGAAGTTCAACGGCTATGTGACCATGGAGTATGCGCTGGAGCATTCGTTGAATATCCCTGCGGTCAAGAGCCTGAATGCGCTTGGGAAGGATGTGCTGATCCGGAAGCTGGCGGAGTGTGAATTCCGGCAGGTCGACAAGGACCGGAACAAGCTGGGGTTGTCATTGATCCTGGGGGGATGCGGGACGACGCTGGAGGAACTGACGGGGTTGTATTCGATCTTTGCGAATGAGGGACGGTGGGTGCGGCCGATGTATACGACGGATGATACGGTGGCGGGACCGGTGCCGCTGCGAAATGCGTGGCGACCGGCTTCGGGTGCGGCTTCAGCGGGAGCTTTGGGGACGGCATCGGCAGATACCGCGGCCGGGCAGCGGGTGCTGAGCCCTGCGGCGACCTATATGATAAATGATATCCTGTCGAAGGTCAACCGGCCGGATTTCCCGGTGAACTGGCAAGCCACGGTGCATCTCCCAAAGATAGCCTGGAAGACGGGTACGTCCTATGGCCGGCGGGATGCGTGGAGTATCGGCTATAATAAGAAGTATACGGTGGGGATCTGGATAGGGAACTTTTCCGGGATCGGGGTGCAGGAATTGAGCGGGGCGAATGTAGCGACGCCCTTACTCTTTCAGGTTTTCAATACTATCGACTATAACGATGACGAATCGTGGTTCAGCCAGCCGGCGGATTGTGATATCCGGATGGTCTGTACGGAGACGGGGCTGCCGCCGGCGGATTTCTGCACTCATCTGGTGACGGATTACTTTATTCCGCTGGTATCGCCGGCCAGAAAGTGCAACAATATGCAGGAGGTGTTCGTGTCGCCGGATGAGAAGATCTCATATTGCCGGATGTGTTTGCCGGAGTCGGGGTATAAGAAGAAGTTATACAAAATTATTCCGCCGGAAATGCGGGAATATTATGACGTAAATAAGATCGCGTATGTAGCGATCCCACCGCATAATCCAATGTGTGAAAAGATGTTCCGGGAAGGGGCGCCGGTGGTGATCTCGCCGGCAAACGGGAGTGAGTATCTGATCAACCGGAAGGATCCGGAGCCGTTGCAATTGCGGTGCCGGGTAGGGAATGATGTGGGGAAGGTGTATTGGTATATCAACGATCAGTTCTATAAGGCGGGGGATGCAGGTACGAGACAGTTGTTCATCCCACAGGAAGGGCCGGTAAAAATCTCGTGTACGGATGACAAGGGGCGGAACAGGAATGTGTGGATCCGGGTAAAGTATGTGAATCTTTAGTGGCGGGGTTCCACAGGCATCTGCCAGTTGGTATATTCGCCGGCGACTTTCCAGCCGCTTGAGGTGCGCCGGAAAATATAGGTAGCGCCGAGGCCGCAAGCGGCGCCGCAGACCATATTGAGATCGATGACGGCATATTGTCCATCCCCGGTGAATTGGGGAAGGGAAAAGCTATAGACATGGCGGTTGCCGCCGAGGTAGAGGATAGAGTCGGCCTGGCGGTGCGTGATGCAGACGCCTTGTGAAAGGGAATCCTGTTTCCAGAAATAAGGTTGGCGGGAATGGTAGACTTTTTCAGCGAGCTCATTGAGGATGCTGATAGGTACGGGTTCGGCGAGGTGATGGTCCGCCCAGTCGTCATAATTGAACTTGACGAAGCGGCAGCTGTCGGTGCCGGCGACGAGGAAGTAGCGGGATCGGGTGCTGTCGATTACCTTCGGGAAAACCTCATTGACGAATTTCTCGGGGGAGGGGATAGTGGATTGACCGCGGCAGGTGGCGCTGATGAGAAAGCAAAGGGTAAGGATATATAAGATATGACGCGACATGCTAATCGACTTTATGAACGCTTCCCGCACCACTGACATGCTGGTCGACGGCGGCGCCTCCTTTATAATCCACGCTGCCGGCGCCACTGACTGACGCGTCGAGCCGGACGCTGGCGTAGACCTGGGCAGAGCCCGCGCCGGAGATCTCCACTTTTGTCGTTTCCGTTTTCAGATCGAAGCAATGGGCATGGCCGGCGCCTGTGAGGTCGAGGTCGGCGGATTTTGTTTCGCCTTTCAGGTCTATGTTGCCGCTACCGGAAACCTCAGCCGAGATATGTGGGGCATTGACCTCCATCTTCATATCGCCGGCGCCGCTGATATGCATCTCGAGATTCTCGGGATTGCTGATGGGCGTCTGGCCGATAATGTCGCAGGCGCCCGATACATCGATATTATTATATACCGGAGAGGTGACATAGATTTTGAGGTCGCCGGTGGGATCAAGGTTGAAGCCGCTCTTTTCACGGACGATGACCTTCCCGCCTTCCTGATAGACCTCCACAAACTGCTGGAGGTTCTCATCGACCTCTACTTTTACCGAATGCTGTTCGCCCTGGGAGACAAACACCTTGGCGGCGCCGCCGACTTCGATGTCCTTAAAATCATTGACCGGCCGGTCCTGGGTGGTAACGTTTCCGTTGCCGTGTACCCGTTTGCCGAAGAAATGCTGGCAGGATGACAGAAGCAGGGGAAAGCTGAGCAGAAGGAGCCCGGTCTTGAGGCGAATCGTGGTCATCGCGGTGGTCATAGTGAGTGTTTTAGGTTGTATACAAATGTAGTTGATTTGACGGGTAAAAGCGGACAAGGTTACAGTGGGGGATTTTTTTTAACTTCGCGTCACGATGACGGAAAAGATTCTAATCCTCGACTTTGGTTCTCAGTATACTCAATTGATAGCCAGGGCTGTGCGTGAGGCTAATGTGTACTGCGAAATCATTCCCTATCACAAGACGGTTGTGTACGATCCTTCACTGAAGGGGGTCATTCTTTCCGGCAGTCCGTTCTCGGTGAATGATAAGGGGGCGCCGGTGGTGGATGTCGCCGCGTTGCACAAGCGGTTGCCGGTGCTGGGCATCTGTTACGGGGCGCAACTGACGGCCAAGCTATATGGAGGAAGCGTCGAAAAGAGCAACAAAAGGGAATATGGGCGGGCCTTGCTGCACAAGCGAAAATCCGGCGCGGGTGGAGAAGGCGCGGATCGGAAAGAGGATATACTTTTAAGGGACGTCACGGAGCTTTCACAGGTATGGATGAGCCATGCCGATACGATCCTGGAGCTTCCGGCGGGGTTCGAAGTGCTGGCGAATACGGAAAGTATTCCCTACGCGGCTTTCCGGAAATCGGCGAATAACGGTGAGCTGCCCTTGTATTGCCTGCAATTCCATCCCGAGGTCTATCATTCGATCGAAGGGAAAAAAATAATCCGGAATTTTCTTGTCAATATCTGTGGCTGTTCGCAGGACTGGACGCCGGCGCATTTCGTGTCGGACACGATAGAGACATTGAAGAAGCAGATCGGATCGAGAAAGGTCATCATGGCGTTGAGCGGCGGGGTGGATTCCACGGTAGCGGCGACGCTGATCCATAGGGCGATCGGCGACCGGCTGGCGGGCATTTTCGTAGACAACGGCGTGCTTCGAAAAAATGAGTTCAACCAGGTGCTGGAGACGTATCGGAAGATCGGATTGAATGTGAAGGGAGTGGATGCGTCACCGGTCTTCTACAACCAATTGGCGGGCAAGTCGGACCCGGAAGCCAAGCGGAAGACGATCGGGCGGTTGTTCATCGAGGTGTTCCAGGAGGAAGCAGCAACAGTCGAGGGTGTGGAGCTTTTGGGACAAGGGACGATCTATCCGGATGTGATCGAGAGCGTCTCGGTTCACGGGCCGTCGGTGACGATCAAATCTCACCATAATGTAGGCGGGCTACCCGAGAAAATGCACTTGGAACTGGTGGAACCGCTCCGGTATCTGTTCAAGGATGAGGTGCGGCGGGTGGGCGCCGAGTTGGGGATACCGGATGACCTCCTGCAGCGGCATCCTTTCCCCGGGCCGGGACTTGCGATCCGTATCCTTGGTGAGGTGACGCCGGAGAAGGTGCGGTTATTGCAGGATGCAGATGACGTATTCGTGCGCGGGCTAAAGGAGCATCATCTTTATAGCGCGGTCTGGCAGGCGGGCGCGATCCTGTTACCGGTGAAAAGCGTGGGGGTGATGGGTGATGAGCGGACATATGAGTTCACGATTGCATTGCGGGCGGTGACGTCGGTGGATGGGATGACGGCGGACTGGGCCCATTTGCCATATACATTCCTGGCGGATATTTCAAATGAGATCATCAACCAGGTGAAAGGGATCAACCGGGTCGTGTATGATATCAGCAGCAAGCCGCCGGCCACGATCGAGTGGGAATAGATGAAAAATTATCTCCGATATTCTTTGTTACTGGTCCTGATGGCTTTTGCACTAAGAGGGCGGGCGCAGGCGGACAGCAATTCGCGGCATCAGGCGGACACCAGTTACCGGCATCAGGCGGACACCAGTTACCGGCTTCAGGCGGATACCAATTCGCGGCATCAGGTGGCGATCTTCCTGCCGCTTTATCTCGATTCGGCATTCGACGCGACGGGTAATTACCGGTACGACAAAAATTTTCCAAAGTTCATCAATCCGGGGCTGGAGTTCTATGAAGGGGCCGGGATGGCGCTAGATTCCATGCGGAAGGAGGGCTCAAGGCTGGAAGTGCACTTCTACGACACGCGGTCGGCAACGCAGTCGATACAACAAGTGACGGCAGACTCGACGTTTGACAGCACGGAGCTGATCATCGGGGTGGTCGCGAACGGGGGGGAGGAACAGCAACTGGCGGCGGTGGCATTGAAGCATCATATCCCGTTCGTCAACGTCAACTTCCCAAACGATGCGGGCATTACGGCCAACCCGGACCTGGTGATCCTCAATTCCACGCTGCGGGCGCATTGTGAGGCGATCTACCGCTATCTGCAACGCAACTTTCCGACAAAGCCGCTGGTCTTCTTCCGAAAGCAGGGTACACAGGAGGACCGGCTGAAAGGGTACTTCACCGATCTGGACCATACGACGGCGGGAGTGCCGCTGAAGATACAATACGTTACGTTGGATGACAATTTTGACAATGCGGCGCTGACGGCTAACCTCGACAGCGCAGAGCAGACGGTGTGTATCGCGGGAAGTTTGGACGAGGCGTTTGGGACCAGGCTGGCGGGAGTGCTGGCGTATCTGAAGGCGTATCCGACTACGCTGATCGGGATGCCAACCTGGGACAACCTGGACTTTTCAAAGCCCGAGCTGGCGGGAAAAGAGCTCGTTTATACGACGCCGTTCTATATGAACCCGGCGGATACGCTTGTGAAGCAGATCAACCAGTATTATAAAGTCCGTTTCTACAGCCGGCCGAGCGATATGGTATTCCGGGGATACGAGACCATTTACCGGTTCGGGCATCTGCTGTGTCTTCACGGACGGGAACTGGGCGGGAGTATCGGGGAGAAGAAATTCAAGGTATTCAATGACTTCAATATAGAACCGGTCTTTTTGACCCGATCGATGACGCTGGACTACTTCGAGAACAAGAAGCTGTATTTTATCCATATGACGGATGGGAATGTGACTGCGGTGAATTAGCTATGATCGATTTTACTGATAAGGGTTTGTATTGCCAGGCGGGCGGGTTCTACATCGACCCGTGGAAGCCGGTGGAGCGGGCGGTTATCACGCATGCGCATAGCGATCATGCGCGCCCGGGCAGCGGGGCGTATCTGTGTCACCGCCTGACGGTTCCGTTGCTGGAGCTGCGGCTGGGACCGGGTTCTTATCAGGGATTGGAATGGGGAGACGTGGTGGAGATGAACGGGGTCCGGGTGAGCCTGCATCCGGCGGGGCATATCATCGGCTCCTCGCAGGTACGCGTGGAATACCAAGGCCGGGTTTGGGTGATCAGTGGAGACTATAAAACAGCGGATGACGGCATCAGCGGCGCCTTCGAACCGATACGCTGCGATGTCTTCGTCACAGAATCGACCTTCGGGCTACCGATCTATCGCTGGAAGCCACAGGCGGAGATTTATACCTCCATCCGGGAATGGGTGGCGGAAAATACGGGGCTCGGCAAGACGTCGGTGCTGATCGCATATAGTCTGGGAAAGGCGCAGCGGCTTTTGACTTGTCTGGAGCCCCTGGGGGTTACGGTCTTTGTGCATGGCGCCATCTGGAATGTGCATCAGGCGCTGGTGAATGCGGGGGTGAAATTGCCACGGGTGACTCGCGTGGAACCGGAGATGGGAAAAGAAGTTTTCCGGGGACATGTTGTGATCGCGCCGGCGAGCGCGGAGAACTCGACGTGGATGCGGCGTTTTCAGCCGTATTCGGTAGGGATATGCAGCGGATGGATGCAGGTGCGGGGGAATGTGCGGCGGCGAAATGCGGACGCGGGGTTTGCGCTTAGCGACCATGCGGACTGGCAAGGATTGCTGGAGGCGGTGCGGGCGACCGGTGCGGAGAAGGTGTATGTGACGCATGGGTTCCAGGCGGCGTTGTCGCGATATTTGAATGAGGGCGGGGTTAGCGCGGCGGAAGTCAAGACGGAATATGGGGAGGATGAGGAAGGGGGGCCAGCGGGCGGGGAAGAGATTGGGACAACGGGCGGAGATGAGAGCGGGCCAGCGGGTGGGGAGGAAGGGACACCAACGGGCGAAGAGGAGGGCGCGGGTAATGGAACAAGTTAGCGGGATTCGGCTTTTTGCGGAGCTGGCCGTGAAGTTAGGAACCAGCACAAAGACAAACGACCGCCTCGAATTGCTTGTCGGCTATTTTTCAGCAGCGAACGATGCCGACAAGGTTTGGGTGATCGCACTTTTCAGCGGGCGGCGGCCGAAGCGGACGGTGAATACTACGATGTTGTGGGAATGGTGCCGGGAACTAACGGGGTTACCGGGATGGTTATTCGAAGAAAGCTATCATACCGTGGGCGATCTGGCGGAGACGATCGCACTATTGTTGCCCGAGCGGGTGGGCAGCGGGGAGCTGGATGCAAGCCTGGGATATTATCTGATCCGGTTGGCGGAACTGGGGAAAGAGGACGAGGCGGCGAGAAAAGCGTTCGTACAGCGCTGTTGGATGGCTATGAATACCGAGGAGCGTTTCGTATTCAACAAACTGATCACGGGCGGGTTTCGGATCGGCATTTCACAGCAGACGGTAGTGAATGCGCTGGCAAGGGCGACGGGAGCGGAAGCTTCGGTGGTAGCGCATCGGATCAGCGGGGACTGGGACCCGGCAAGCATGGATTATGGGGCGCTAATTAGCGGCGAGGGCGGCGGGAACGAACTGTCGAGACCCTACCCTTTCTATCTTGCCTATGCGCTGGAAGAAGAGTTGCCGGCATTGGGCAGGCCGGAGGAATGGCAGGCGGAGTGGAAATGGGATGGGATCCGGGGGCAGATGATCCGGCGCGAGGATTCGCTTTTTGTATGGAGCCGGGGGGAAGAGCTGATGACCGCGAAATTTCCGGAGTATCTGGATCTCAAGGACCGGCTGGCTCCAGGGACTGTGCTGGATGGAGAAATCATTGGGTTTAAAGAGGACGGGGTGCTGCCATTTGCGGCGTTGCAGACGAGGATCGGAAGAAAGAACGTAACGAAAAAGAATCTAAGCGAGGTGCCGGTTGGTTTTATCGCGTATGATCTTTTAGAATACGGCGGTGAGGATTGGCGGGGGAAGTCGTTGGAGGAAAGGAGGGTGCAGCTGGAGCAGGTGGTACGTGCCGCGGGGCATCCGTTGTTGCGGTTATCGCCGGTGATCGCATTTCATAACTGGGAGGAGCTTGCCGCGGCGCGGGCGGGAGCGCGGGAGGCGGGCAGCGAGGGTATTATGTTAAAACGCAAGTCGTCGGTCTATCAGGTAGGGCGGCGGCGCGGCGACTGGTGGAAGTGGAAGATCGATCCGCTGGTTATCGATGCGGTGATGGTATATGCGCAGAAGGGACATGGGCGTCGAAGCAACCTGTATACGGATTATACGTTTGCGGTCCGCGACGGAGATCAGCTGCTGACATTCACGAAGGCCTATTCGGGGCTGACGGATAAGGAGCTGGCGGAAGTGGATGCATTTGTGCGAAAGAATTCACTGGAGAAGTTCGGACCCGTCAGGACGGTAAAGCCGGAGCTGGTCTTCGAGATCGCTTTTGAAGGCATCGCGGCGTCGGCGCGGCACAAGTCGGGCGTGGCGTTGCGTTTCCCGCGCATCAACCGGTGGCGGAAGGATAAGACCGTGGCGGAGATCGATACGATCGGGAGCCTTAAGAAGATGTTGGAGCTGTACGGGAAATAGCGAGGAATGTTATATTTATACTCATGCCAAAATTAGACGGAACCATAGGATATCGGGCCATCCGGGAATGGATGGGATCGCAGGGGCGGGAGCCGTTTGCGTTCCAGGAGGAGGCGTGGGAGCATATTCTGGCGGGTGAGTCGGGGTTGGTGAATGCACCTACCGGGTGCGGCAAGACCTTTTCGGTCTTTCTGGGAGCGCTGATCGATTTTATCAACCGGCATCCGGAGGATTGGCGGAAGCTTGACGGGCAGGGGTTGCAGTTGTTGTGGGTTTCGCCGTTGCGTGCGCTGGCGAAGGATATTGGCCGGGCGATGGAAGAGGTGATCGTGGGGTTGGGAATGAGATGGCGGGTAGGGATCCGCAATGGGGACACGACGTTGAGTGAACGGGAGAAGCAGAAGCGGCGCATGCCCGAGGTGTTGATCATCACGCCGGAAAGCCTGCATCTGCTGCTGGCGCAGAAGGGGTATGCGGAGGTGTTCGCGCCGCTAAAGGTGATCGCGGTGGATGAGTGGCATGAACTGCTGGGAAGCAAACGGGGCGTGCAGGTTGAACTGGCTTTGTCACGGGTCGTGGGAGTGAAGGGCGGGAAGTGCTCCATAATAGGGATCAGTGCAACGATCGGGAATTTGGCGGAGGCAATGGAGGTGCTGCTGGCGCCCTTGGGGGCCGCCGAAGGATTCATCGTGCGGGCGTTGATCGACAAACCGATCGATGTGGAGTCCGTCCTGCCGGATGAGATCGAAAAGTATCCATGGGCGGGTCATTTGGGGTTGAGGCTGATCAATAAGGTGATCCCGATCCTGGAAAAAAGTAAAACTACGCTCATCTTTATCAACACGCGGGGGATGAGCGAGACCTGGTATCAATCTCTCCTGACGGTGGCGCCGGACCTGGCGGGGGCGATCGCATTACATCACGGCTCGATCGATATGGAACTTCGCAATTGGGTGGAGGAAGCATTGCATGAGGGCAAGCTGAAAGCGGTGGTATGTACGGCAAGTCTCGACCTTGGCGTGGATTTCCGGCCGGTTGAGACGGTTGTGCAGGTGGGCAGCCCCAAAGGCGTTGCACGATTCCTGCAGCGGGCGGGGCGGAGCGGGCATCAGCCGGGGCAGGTGAGTAAAATATTTTTTCTGCCGACGCATTCGCTGGAGCTGATGGAGGCGGCGGCGTTGAAGGCGGCTATGAAAGAGGGGTTGATCGAGAGCCGGGATCCGAAGCTGCTTTGTTATGACGTGCTGATCCAATATCTGGGAACGCTGGCGATCTCGGAGGGGTTCAGGCCTGAGGAGATCTGGCGGGAAGTGAAGTCGACGTATTGCTTTTCGGCGATGGAGAAGGGAGAGTGGATGGAGATCCTGCATTTTATTACCGAAGGAGGGTCCGCGTTACAGCAATACGATGAGTTCAGAAAGGTAGAGATCATGCCGGATGGGTTGTATAAGATCAACAGCCGGCGGGTGGCGATGCGGCACCGGATGCATATCGGGACGATCGTGAGTGACGCCATGCTGAAAGTACGTCACACAAGCGGTGGGTTTGTGGGAATGATCGAGGAATATTTCGTGAGCCGGATGGAGCCGGGGGAGGTCTTTACGCTGGCGGGAAGGGTCCTGGAGTTTGTGGCGATCAAGGAAATGACCGTGCTGGTGCGGAAGTCGAATGCGAAGAAGTCGAGGGTGCCCAGCTGGAATGGAGGACGGATGCCGTTGTCTGCAAACCTGGGGATGATGTTACGGCGGAAATTGGATGAGGCGTCAAAACCGGGCGGCCTTAAAGATATCGAATTGGAGGTGCTGGAACCGCTTTTTGACCTTCAGGCATCATTGTCTTATTTGCCAAAAGAGAATGAACTGCTGATCGAGCAGATCGAGACGAAAGACGGGTATCATTTGTTCGTCTATCCATTCGAGGGACGGCTGGTGCATGAGGCGATGGCGGCGCTGCTGGCCTACCGGATCAGCAGGACAACGCCGATCAGCTTCTCGTTTGCGATGAACGATTATGGTTTCGAGCTGTTGAGCGATCAGCCGATCCCGTTGGATGATACCAACTGCTATGAGCTGTTCAGCCCGGATGATCTGACGGCGGATATCCAGCGGAGCGTAAACAGTGCGGAGATGGCGAGGCGGAAATTCCGGGATATCGCAGTCATCGGGGGGCTGATCTTCCAGGGTTATCCGGGAGAGCATACGAAAGCAAGGCATTTGCAGGCGTCGGCGTCGTTGCTCTTCAACGTCTTTACGGAGTATGACCCCCATAACCTGCTGATCCGGCAGGCGTATAATGAGGTAATGGACCAGCAGATGGAGGAGCGGCGGTTGCGGAATATGCTGGAGCGGATCGCGCGCGGGAAGATCGTGCTGAGGTGGCCAAAGCAGCTTACGCCCTTTTGCTTTCCGCTAAAAGTGGATAGCATGCGGGAAGATATGTCTTCGGAGAAGCTGGAAGACAGGGTGAAAAGGATGCAGGCGCAGTTGCGATGATACTATTTCATGGCTTTGAGCTGCGTCGCATAGAGGATGATAAAGACCGCCAGGAAGCCAATACCGACGACAAATGCGGCCATCGATCCGGTGAGGGCATCGGTGCCAATAAAAATATAAGTAGCAAAGGGTACGATGTCGCCCAGGACGTAGAGGCTGAATCCCACCTTCTTCAGTTTTCGCATTTGAAGCGCACCATAGAAGCAAAGGAAATAACCGATCAGGGCGATCAGGAGGATCGGCACCCGGTTTTCGAGGGCGAGGCGTGCCGTCTCTAAAGGGTGCGGCCCCATGAATCTTTTTGCGAAGTCGGGCAGCTTGTCTATCGAGTCGGGGTTCTGGGCAAGCGTTTCATAGTTGGCCTTTGCCCTGAAAAAGTTGACGATGGCCAGAAAGCCGAACAAGCCATTGTAAATAAAAGTGAGGATGGTCAGGACGTTCAAGGTGGTGGGCAGTTTGTTGTCATACTCGCCGAGCCAGTTATCGTCGGTTGGTTGCTTTGCAGGAGTGGAAGTGGCCATATAAAAGGTTGAAGTTGGTTCTTCTAATGTAAGGAAATATTGGATACATTTGCGCGTCCATTTCTAATTCCCGGATGCAGCCCGCTTTTCCATATCATTTAAGAAGTCAGCAGCTTTGGTTATCCCCCCATCGGTGTATTTATTGGGAGGAGGAGCGGTCGCTGGTCCTGTCGGACCTGCATTTTGGGAAGACAGGTCATTTCCGGAAGGCGGGGATCGCGGTTCCGCAGTCCATTTACCGGGAGGACCTGTTGCGGTTACTGTCGCTGATCCAGTATTTCCAGCCGAAACAGTTGTTGATCGTCGGGGATCTTTTCCATAGCCGGGAGAATAAGGAGCTCGAGCTGTTCCTCAGGTGGCGCAATGATTTTCCCGACCTGGGGATGCGGCTGGTGCTGGGGAATCATGATATCCTGCATGCCGGTTGGTATGCGAAGGCGGGGATCGTGGTGAATGAGGGAGTGTTGAGGATGGGCGGGTTTGCATTTGTCCATGATATCGGGGATGTGGAGGAAAGCGAGGCGGGCGGTGAGATGGGCGAAGATAGCGCAGGGGCGCCTTATTATTTTTCGGGGCATTTACATCCGGGGATCCGGATCAGCGGATTGGGGAAGCAAAGTCTTCAATTCCCCTGCTTTTATTTCGGGGAACGGTATGCGATATTGCCGGCATTTGGACGTTTTACCGGCATGGTGTCGATCGATCCGGGGGCGGAGTCGAATGTGTTCGCGATCCTGCCGCCCGCGGGTATGGAGCGACGGTGGGAAGGGCGGAACGGGCGGCAAGCGGCCAGTATCCTTCAGATCCAGTGACTGGGGGTTGGCGAGCGGGGGGCGGGGGGGCGGTGACTGCGGGTCAGTTAAACGACTGTCTGAATTCCAAAGGCGAAAGATGGGTTTTTATCTTGAACAGCTTGCTGAACGATTGGGGATGCTCAAATCCCAGCTCGTAAGCGATCTCGCTTATTGTCAGGTCAGTGGTGGACAGCTTCTCCTTTGCTTTTTCGATCAGTTTGTCGTGGATGTGATGCTGGGTACTTTGACCGGTCAGCATTTTAAGGACGCCGCTCAGGTAATTGGGCGAGACGTTCAAGGTCGCGGCGATGTCTTGGACGGTCGGAAGCCCCTTGCCGATCAGGTCCCCGCTGTCGAACCATGCCGTAAGCGTTTCTTCCAACCGGTCGAGGATCTTGTGGTTGGAGATCTTCCGGGTAATGAACTGCCGCTGGTAGAACCTTTCTCCATAGGTGAGGAGTAATTCCAACTGGGCGATGATGATATCCTGGCTGAACTTGTCGATGTTGGATTGATATTCCTGCCGGATATTCCGGATGATGCCGATGATCGTCGCCTCTTCTTTTTCGGACAGGAACAGGGCTTCGTGGACGGAGTAACCGAAGTACTCGTATTGGCGGATGCTTTTTGCGAGGGGGGTATTCCATAAAAAATCGGGATGGACGAGCAGCATCCATCCCGACTGGTGAGTTTCGGCATTTGCGTCCTGTTCGATCCGGAGGACCTGACCCGGCGCCATGAAGAACAGGATGCCCTCATCGAAATCGTATTCCTGCTGACCGTATCTGAGCTTCCCGGGGAAATTCCGTTTCAGCGAGATGGAGTAGTAGTCAAAGACCAGGCTTACCGGCTTTTCGAAGTGCGGTTGGCCCATGTCTCCGAGGTTGATCACGCTGATTAGCGGATGTTCCGGTTTCGGCAAATGTCTGAGCTGATGAAGCTCGGCTATCGTCCTGATCCGATGGGGGCGGATATTTTTCATGATTGTTGATATGCTCCGGCAAATTCGGGTGCGAAATCTTTTACTTTAGTTTTTCCAAGGCTAGCGGGATGGTGGCGATAATAGTCCTCGTACAATTCACCGCTTTGGATGCTGTCCTGCATTTCGACCAGGCCTTTTGCGATGGCGGGGTTCATGCCGATACCGGTCAATCGGTCGAGCAGGTCCTTACCTGGGATAACGACCCATTGCAAGTCAGGTTTACCGATCGCGGCGCCCAGGATATGGGCGATTTCGGTGGAGCTGATCTCTTCACTGGCGATATAACGGACGGTACGGCCATTGAAGGGACCGGTCAGCTCTTCGGCAGCCACGGCGGCAATGTCGACGGGCGCAACCCACGGTTTCGGCTGGTCGCCGCCGTAGTTGGATGCGATGACGCCGGTAGCTTTTATCCCGGGGATAAAACCAAGCAGGTTGTAATAGAACCCAACGGGGCGGAGGTGTTTGATGGAGACGTCGGACGGCAGCTCCCGCAGGATCTGCTCGGCTTTATAATGAAAGGCAAGAATGCCGTTGTGTTTGTCGGTGTGGGCGCCGATGCTGCTGAGGTGGACCACTTTCTTTACGCCGGATCGGGCAATGGCCTGTTTGTAAGTGTTGGCCCATTGGGTGATCTTCGCCATGAGGTCGTAGTTGGGGTCGAAGAATCCGCCGGGGGCGAAGAGGCAGTATACGGCGTCGGCGCCGGTGAATGCGGCGGTCAGAAATTCGACGTCTTCGATGTTGCCGATGGCGGCGGTGGCGCCAAGGGATCCGATCTCCGTTTGCTTAGCAGGATTACTGCTGATAACGGTTACCTGATGTCCTTTCTGGATCAACTCCTGGGCGAGCGGTTTGCCGATATGGCCTAATGAACCGGTGAGAACGATTTTCATATCTCTGTAATTTTATACGGCAAAGTTCTGCCATATTCTACAAAGAGATTAAGCCAAATCTACGCATCTCGTAGTCAATTCATCTTTTTCTTCAGTGTGCTAACCTGTTCCTGCAGGTTGCTGACAAGGTTGGCCAGTTGATTGACGTCCCAACGTTGCTGGGTATTGGCTTTACTGATGATCATCTGCGCTTTCCAGACTTCCAATACGTCTTCGGTGTTAACATTATAGGGCTGGTATGCCGTATTGTCACTGACGAGGGTAAATTTGTTTCTCGACTTGTTATTCTTCATCAGTCTTTTGTAAACGATGCCCTCGTTGCGGGAGACGACGATGTAGGTTTGGTTGCTTTTGACTTCTTCGAGATCGTCCACTTTTTCACCGACGATGACGGAGCCGCTTGGTGTTGGGAGCATGGAGTCTCCGACGATCTCGAATGCGCGGTAGTTGCCGGGAGCCAGCATGGGGAGGGTGAAGGTGTTGAGCTCGTCGAGGAATTCGGGATCGGCATAGCCGGCGAGATAGCCGGCGGCGGCTTTGACGGGGACAAGCTGGATCTCGTTGGATGCGGCGGTGAGCTTCTGTGCGCGGCGTTTGGTGATGTAGCTGCCGCCTTTAGTGTCACTGAGCTCTTTGCGCAGCAGTTCGTCGAGGGTCAGTTTGAACATATCGCCGACGGTTTCAAGGACTTCGAGCCGGGGCTCGGCCCTTTCTTCTTCATAGGCGCCGAGAAGGGAGCGTTTGATGCCCAGTTTGGCGGCGAATTCTTCCTGGGTCCAGCCCCGCAGCTTGCGGAGATATTTGAGGTTCTGTCCGGCTACTGACATAAGCTAATGAATTTAGCACTAAGATACTAACTTCTTTGTCATGTGCAAAAAAATAATTTGGGGGGTTATTTCGTACATTTGCCTTCCTGTCAATTTGACTTTTCGGGAAGGGTAGCATTATATTTGACAGGGGATAACCAGGAAAACCATAAAATCATTAATACTTAAGGAATTATGTTAGGTATTTTCTCCATGTTTTTCGGCGGGAATAAGTCGGAAAAGGATATTAAGAAAATATTACCCCTCGTAGAGGAGATCAACCAGCACTTTTCGGCCGTCCAGGCTTTGAGTAATGACGAATTGCGGGGCAAAACACAGGATTTCAAGACACGGATCAAGGATCATCTCCAAAAGATCGACGACCAGATCGCGGAATTGAACGCTACGGCGGAGGGGCTGTCATTTAACGATATCGGCGGTAAAGACGTCATTTACCAGGAGGTGGATGCGCTCAGGAAGAAGCGGGACGAACAGATCGAAGAAGTACTTGAAACCCTGCTGCCGGAAGCATTTGCGGTCGTGAAGGAAACGGCGCGACGTTTTAAGGAAAATACGGAGGTTGTGGCGACGGCTACAGAGCTGGACCGGAACCTGGCCGTGAAGAAAGAGCATATCCGGATCGAGGGAGATCAGGCGATCTATAAGAACAGTTGGATGGCGGCGGGCAGCCCTATCACCTGGAACATGGTCCACTATGACGTGCAGCTGATCGGCGGGACGGTCCTTCACCAGGGCAAGATCGCGGAGATGGCGACGGGGGAAGGTAAAACGCTGGTCTCTACGCTGCCGGCCTATATGAATGCGCTGGCGGGTGAAGGGGTGCATATCGTAACGGTGAATGATTACCTGGCCCGGCGTGACTCCGAGTGGAACGGGCCGATCTTCGAATGGCTGGGGCTGACGGTGGATTGTATCGACAAGCATGAGCCGAACAGCGAAATGCGCCGGAAGGCATACCTGGCGGATATCACGTACGGGACCAATAATGAATTTGGTTTCGATTATCTGCGGGATAACATGGTGCATTCACCGGAGGAGATGGTACAACGCAAGCATCATTTCGCCATGGTGGATGAGGTGGACAGCGTGTTGATCGATGATGCGCGGACGCCATTGATCATCTCGGGCCCGGTGCCAAGGGGGGATGACCAGCAATATCATATTCTAAAAGGCCGGGTCGAAAAGCTGTTCGACGTCCAGCGCCGGGTGACCAATCAGTTCCTGATCGAGGCCAGGAAGAAGGTTGCCGAAGGCAATGACGATCCGAAGGATGGCGGGCTGGCGTTGTACCGGGCCTTCAGGGGCCTCCCGAAATCGGGGCCGCTGATCAAATATCTGAGCGAGCCGGGTATCAAGGTCAAGCTGCAGAAGACGGAAAACTACTATCTCGCGGACCAGCAAAAGGAAATGGGGAAAGTCGATGCGGAGCTGTATTTCCATATCGATGAAAAGAACAACCAGGTCGACCTTACCGATAAGGGCATTCAGATGATCACGCGGGAAGGGGAGGATCCGGACTTCTTTATTCTCCCTGATATCGGCGTCAAGCTGGCGGAGATCGAGAAGGACACGATCCCCAATGAAGAGAAACTGCAAAAGAAGGAAGCGCTGCTCAACGAATACTCGGTGAAGGCGGACCGCATCCATACGGTCCAGCAATTGCTGAAGGCGTATACCTTATTCGATAAGGACGTGGAATATGTCGTGATGGACGGCCAGGTCAAGATCGTCGACGAGCAAACGGGCCGTATTCTCGATGGGCGCCGCTATAGCGACGGGTTGCATCAGGCGATAGAGGCGAAGGAGAACGTTAAGATCGAGGCGGCCACGCAGACCTATGCGACGATCACGCTACAGAACTATTTCCGGATGTATCATAAGCTGGCGGGTATGACGGGTACAGCGGAAACGGAGGCGGCGGAATTATGGGATATTTACAAGCTCGACGTGGTGACGATCCCGACCAATGTGCCGGCGATCCGGATCGACGCGCAGGACCTGGTGTACAAGACGAAACGGGAGAAATATAAAGCGGTCATCGATGAGATCGAGCGGCTGCGGACGGCGGGGCGGCCTTCGCTGGTGGGCACGACCTCGGTGGAGGTGAGCGAACTGCTGAGCAAGATGCTGCAGGTAAAGAAGATCCCCCATAATGTGTTGAACGCAAAACAGCATGCGCGGGAAGCGCAGGTTGTCGCGGAAGCGGGGCTGGCCGGCGCGGTGACGATCGCTACGAATATGGCCGGTCGCGGTACGGATATCAAGCTGGGCCCGGGCGTGAGGGAAGCGGGCGGACTGGCGATCATCGGTACGGAGCGGCATGAAAGCCGCCGCGTGGACCGGCAGTTGCGGGGGCGTAGCGCGCGGCAAGGGGATCCGGGCACCTCACAGTTCTATGTCTCTTTGGAGGACGACCTGATGAGGATGTTCGGCAGCGACCGGATCGCGTCGCTGATGGACCGGATGGGATATAAGGAGGGTGAGGTGATCCAGCACAGCATGGTGACCAAGAGCATCGAGCGGGCGCAGAAAAAGGTCGAAGAGAACAACTTCGGCATCCGGAAACGGCTGCTGGAATATGACGACGTGATGAACAAGCAGCGGAACGTCGTCTATAAGAAACGGAATCACGCATTGTTCGGCGACCGGTTGCAACTGGACCTTGACAATGCCTTCTATATCGTTGCGGAGGGTGTTATCAATTCGTTCCGCGAAGGGGACGACTATGAAGGGTTCAAGCTGTCGACGATCGTCAATTTCGGGATCGACACGAAGATCGAGCAGGAAGAGTTCCTGAAGGAAGACGTCAACCAACTGGCGGAGCGTCTCTACCAGGAAGCGACACAGAACTATGAGCACAAGCTGGACGAGTTGCGCAAGCAGGCTGTGCCGGTCTTTTCCAATATCCGGGCGACGCAGGGCAGCCATGTCGAGAATGTGGTGGTGCCTTTCACGGATGGGAAGAAGCGGACCAATGTGATCGCCAATCTCAACAAGACTTTAAGCAGCGAAGGCCGCGAGCTGACCAATGCGGTGGAGCGGCAGATCACGCTGACGATCATCGATGAAGCATGGAAGGAGCATCTGCGGGGCATGGACGATCTTAAGCAGAGTGTGCAGACGGCGTATCTGGAGCAGAAGGATCCGCTGGTGATCTATAAGGTGGAAGCGTTTGAGCTGTTCAGGCGGATGGACAGCGATGTCAACCGGGATATTATCAGCTTCCTTTGTCACTGTGGGATCCATTCGGGTCATCATCATTCCGGGGGCCCGGGGGGGCCGGGAGGTACGGGAGGTATCCGCGAAGGACGTGAGCAGCGGACGGATATGAGCAAGCTGCGGGTACGGAAGGATGAGATGGCGGCAGCGGGTGCAGGTCAGCCGGTGGGTGCGGGACCGCAGATGGGGCCGAATGGAATGCCGGGCGATGGGCAGGAGTATCATGATCCGTCGGCGCCGGTCAAGCAGGAGCCGGTCAAGGTAGGGCCGAAGATCGGGCGGAATGATCCGTGTCCGTGCGGAAGCGGGAAGAAGTATAAGAATTGTCATGGACGCGAGGCCGGGGCATAAGGTATGAGGCGCCGGCGGGCGTGAGGTGCAGTCGACCGGCTGGTGGTTCCCGGACAGCCATCGTATCGAAACCGGACAATCCATGATCCCGCCGCTAAGCTAGGTAACTGGTGGGCAATTATTTAATTAGTTGGCATTATCTTGGGAGAAACCGCCAAAAGCTAACACGTGATGTTGAGAAACTACTGGCGGATCGCCTGGCGCTTCCTTGCGCGCAACAAGGTATTTACCGGAATTCACATCCTCGGGCTTTCGCTGGGGATCTGCGGGTGTCTTGTCATTTACCTGATCATCCATTATGAATTGAGTTTCGACCGGAACTGGCACGCCGGGGACCGCATCTATCGGATCGTCGGAGATATCAACAGGGGGGATGGATTTGAACATTTTGCGAACAGTCCATCAGGGGATGTCGCGGGATTTGAAACGCAGATCCCTGGTTTCGAAGCGAAAGCGGCGCTATTCGGGTTCAGGGGAAAGATCGCGGTACCGCAAGCGGGAGGGCCGGAAAAGACGTTCGACGACCATCTGGGGGATATGTACGATCATACAGCGGTGATCACTTCCGCGGCCTATTTCGACATCTTCCGCTATTCCTGGCTGGCAGGCGATGCGGCTACACTGGACCGCCCCGATAACGTAGTGCTCAGTGAAAGCAGGGGGCGTTTGTATTTTGGGAATATTTCACCCGCGGAGATGCTCGGCAAGACGGTAGTTTATGATGATTCCCTGGTCGTGCATGTTTCGGGCATCATTCAAGATCTCAAGGGGAACAGCGATTTAGCTTACACCGATTATATTTCCATCCCTACGGCGACGCACAGCTTTTTGAAGAGCGAAATTCCGACGACCGACTGGACGAGTCTGAGTCCGCATCGGAGCATGGCGTTTGTAAAGCTGGCGGATGGGGTAACGCCGAAGCAGATCAATGCCCGATTTGCGGAGTATATCAAAGCGCATGTGCATCTGAATAGAGCTGGGTCATCGATGGTCTTCTATCTGCAACCTTTGAATGCGCTGCATTTCACCAGCGACTTTCATCGGGGCGATGACGGCGACCTCTGGCGAAAGGTCTACCCGCCGGTCGTATATGCGCTGATCGGCGTCGCCATCTTTATCCTGGTGATTGCGGCGATCAACTTCATCAATCTTTCCACGGCACAGTCGATGAGCAGGGCGAAGGAAGTGGGAGTTCGAAAGGTGATGGGCAGCCGTAAAACAGATATCCGGGCCCAGTTCCTTGTCGAAACGATGCTGGTGACCCTGCTTGCGACAATTGTAGCGGTAGGGCTGGTCAATCCGGCGCTAAGCTTATTTCACGAATATGTTCCAACGGGGGTGCATTTTGAGCCGGCGAGCGCGGGCACCCTGCTATTCCTTGGGGCGGTCCTATTGTTCACTACGCTGCTGGCGGGCTTCTATCCGGCCTGGGTCATGGCGCGCTATGCGGCGGTGGAAAGTCTGAAGGGCACGGTACCAGGGGCTGGCCGGGGCAATCTTACCATTCGACGAACGCTGATCGTCTTTCAATTTACGATCTCGCTTGTCTTTATCATCGGCGCCATTGTCATCGGCAAGCAGATCGCGTACATGCAGAAGGCGGATAAAGGTTTCAATACGGACCGGGTACTAACGCTTTCCGATTGGAGCGCCGATCCATCGCAACTGGAAGCGTATGCAAAGTCCATCCGGCATATCCCGGGCGTTGAGGCGGTGATCATGGAAGGCGCGCCGCCAATGGGGTTTGCGCAGGATGCGGATCAGTATGGAGCAAAGCCGGCTATCGATGCGCTGATGATGGTGTCGGCACATATGGGGAATGAAGGCTATGTCCCCTTTTACAGCATGAAGATAGTGGCTGGAAGGAATGTATTTCATTCCGACAGTCTTCGTGAGCTGGTAGTCAACGAGACGCTGGCTAAGCAGATAGGCTGTCGCACGCCCAAGGAAGCCATTGGCAGGGTATTGTACAAGGTTTCGAGGCAAGACGGGAACGTCCGGGCATATCCGATAGTGGGGGTCGTGAAGGACTTTCATGTGGGCTCGTTCCATGAGGTGATCCCGCCGGCAGTCATCGAAAACGTGAAAAGCAGGCAACAATGTATAGCGGTCAAAGTGGCCAGTGCGGACCCGAAAGCAGTGAAGGCCCTGTTGGCGGGAATGGAACAGGAATGGAAGCGACAGTTCCCGGACCGGCCTTTCAATTCCAGTTTTTTGGAAGAGTCGATCGGGTGGTTGTTTCAGCAGGAACAACATACCGCGTGGCTGGTCAATATGGCTATGGGCGTGACGATCTTTATTTCCTGCATGGGACTGTTCGGGCTTGGGCTCTTCACGACACGGCGGCGATCGAAGGAGATCAGCATCCGCAAGGTGCTTGGAGCCAGCGTGGGGAGTATCACGGCCTTGCTGAGCAAGGATTTTGCGTGGCTGGTGGGGATCGCGTTCCTGGTGGCTATGCCGGTTGCCTGGTGGTTCAGTCATCGATGGCTGGAGGATTTTGCGTACCGGACGGGATTAAGCTGGTGGGTCTTCGGGGTGGCTGGATCAGGAGCCATGACGATTGCGCTGCTGACCGTTGGGTTGCAGGCGGCACGGACGGCGATGGAAAATCCGGTAAAACATCTGCGGACGGAGTAAATCCTGCCTTCCTCCAGAATCCCGGTTTAGATTGAGGATCGAAAAACACCACAACATGAACCACTTAAGTTTATCGGCCGTTGCTATCGGCTGTCTGATCAGCACTTCGGTTTTTGCCCAGCGGGTCAGGACCGCAGACGTCCCGGCGGCGGTGAAGGCTTCGTTGCAACAGAAGTATCCTTCCGCATCGGGGGTGACCTGGGAAAAGGAAAAAGGAAATTATGAGGCCAATTGGGGCGGAGCGTCGAAAGAAGACAATTCGGTGCTTTTCACGCCTGCAGGGGTCTTTGTCGAGGAAGTAAAGGCGATGCCGGTCGTGCAGTTGCCGTCAGCAGTGACGCAGTATGTCCATGCGCATTATCCGGGTGCGAAAATCACGGAAGCGGGGAAGGTGACCGACGCCCAGGGACAGACCCGGTATGAGGCGGAAGTGAAGGGGAAGGATATGCTATTTGACGAAAAGGGGAATTTTATAAAGATAGATTGAGGATATTGGATTAAAGCATGAACTTATAGCCCATTCCATAAATAGAGTTGATATAGTCGGCGCAACCGGCGGCGGCAAGCTTCTTCTTCAGGTTCTTGATATGTGCATAAATAAAGTCCACGCTCTCATGGACATCCCGTTCCTCGGCCAGATTGACGGCGATGGCTTCTTTCGACATGATCTTATTTGGGTGTGAAGCCAGGAAAAGCAGCAGATCAAATTCCTTTCGCGTGAGATCCACGGGTTTTTGGTGGACGAATGCCGCCTTTCCCGGCAGGTCGATGGACAATTCATTGAAATGGATGATTGGATTGCCGGAGAAGTGCTTACGCCGGACGAGGGTGCTGATGCGGGCGTTCAATTCCGCCAAATTGACCGGTTGCGAGAGGTAGTCGTCTGCGCCTGCATTGAGACCGGCAATCCGGGCTTCCGGGGTGTCCTGGACGGAGAGAAAGATGACGCCGCCATTATAGTCCTGCTTTTTGAGGGTGCGGAGGACGCGGATGCCGGCGAGATCGGAGGTAGTGGAATTGAGAAGGATGCAATCGTAACCGGATGGATGGACCTCATCGGGCATATCGCCGGCATCCTGGGACAGGTCACAGAGATAGCCTTCCCGCCGGAGATATTGGAGGAGCGATCGGGAGCTCCCTTTTTCTTCTTCTATAATCAGGATTTTCAAGGTGGTGTCTTTCGGCAGCAAGCTTACGATGCGATTCTGGAAAAAAACGGGATTGTACTTGAAGTAATTCTGTCGAGACATTGAAGGCAGTCTATTCGAAGCGTGAAGCGATTAATAAATGATTATCCAATTGTAACGCTATTTTTATTTCTATAGCAGCGGAAGCGGCGCAGCCTCATTTAGCACCACATTTGCACGTTCATCAATATTAGCTGCTATGCCTACACGAAGTTTCGCGCTGTATTGTCTACTTCTTCTATCGCTGCAAAAAGGGGTCGCCCAATCGGGTACAATAAAGGGAAATGTATATGATGTGATCAGCCATGACGGGTTGAGTGGCGCCTACGTTTCACTGGATAAGACATCCATTCGCCAGGCGGCGGATGTGAAGGGGAATTTTGAACTGCGGAATATTCCGGCAGGCGAATATGAATTAATTGTTACTACTGTGGGTTATACTGAGGTCAGGCGACATATCAGCCTGAAGGCAGGGGAAGTTCAGAAGGTATTTATCGGGTTGAATCCGAGCGGAAAGGCGTTGGAGGAAGTGACCGTATTCGGCCGCGCGGACCGGGAAAAGGAGACCGGGTCGCGCGATCGCGAAAAGAGTGCCGCCAATATGATGAATGTTATCTCCTCCCAGGCGATGGTACGGTCGCCCGATGTCACCGCCGCCAATGTACTGCAGCGGATGAGCGGGGTCACCATTCAGCGATCGAACGGCGGAGACGAGGCGTATGCGATCGTGCGCGGCATGGAACCGAGATATAACAATACGCTTCTCAACGGAACCAAGATTGCCAGCCCCGACAGCAAGAACCGTTATGTCCAGCTCGGCATCATCCCTTCGGATATTCTCAGCAGCATCGAGATCAGCAAGTCGTTGCTGCCGGATATGGAAGGCGATGCGACGGGCGGGACGATCAATATGGTGGTCAAGGATGCGCCGGACAAAACATCCTTCAAGGCCACGGCAAGCGCCGGCTACAGCCAGTTGTACTTCAATGAGCATTATATTTACTTCCCTGCTTCCGGCATTCAAAGCCAGAGCCCGATCCAGCGTAATCCGCTCGGCTATGTCGCTCAACCGGGCGACTTCTCCCGCTCCAATCTCGACTTCAAGTCGGAGCAGGCGCCGCCTACGGCCCTCGTCGGCTTCTCCTTCACCCATCGGTACTTCAAAGACAAGCTGGGATTTGTGCTTGCGGACAACCTGCAAAATCAATATTACGGCAATATCAGCTCCCAGGCCGGGACCACGCCGGGGAATGACACCACGGGGAAACTGGAGCGGACCGACGCCAATAACTTTTCCCAATACACGCAGCAACTCAATAACGGGCTGGTGGCGCATCTCGACTATGTATTCAATGGGAAGAACAAGGTCAATATCGATGAATTCTACCTCTACAGTTATTTAGCCCAGAGCCGCTTCAATATCGATACCACGCTGATCGGCACGGGCCGCGTCGGCCCGGGTACGGGACAAGTCCACCTCGATGCCCTCTCGCAGACCCAGCACATCTATGTGAACAATGTCCGGGTCTCGGGTCAGCATTTTCTCGTGCCCGCGCTTAAGCTGGATTGGGCGGGGATCATGTCCCAGGCGGGCAACCGGCAGCCGGATATCGCCGATATCAGTACCGATTACCTGATCAACGGGAATTTCACGCGAACCGCCACCTATTTCGACGGCATCTCCCGGAGTTGGCAAAACAATAACGACAAGCAGTATTCCGGCGTGCTCAACCTGGACTATAAGACAAAGGCCGGCGTAGGCGGGAATCTGGAGCTCAAGGCAGGCGGGTTGTACCGGTACAGTTCGAGGTATAATACCGAAGACGACTACAATCTTGTCTCGCCTTCCACTAATTCTTCCGGCGGGGCGGCGACAAAGGAAGTCTGGACGAATATCAATGACATCCAGTGGCAGGTATTCAACTCGGCCGGTACGGGCTATAACCCCAATAGCTATAAGGCGACCGAGACCATCGAAGCGGGGTATATCATGGCGCGGTACGACAATGTCAAGTGGGAGCTTGCCGGCGGCCTCCGCGTGGAGCATACGGATGATGAATGGAATACCCGCGTCCACAGCCCAACTGAGCCCAGCTATGGCGGGCAGATCTATGAAGACTTCCTGCCGAGCGCGGCGCTGAAATACAAGCTGTCCAACCGGGCAAATCTGCATTTCTCCTATTTCCGGTCGATCTCCCGCCCCAACTATTATGAGCTGGTGTATGGAGCCGCCCCCCGGTCGGCGACCAGCAACGAGATTGTAGTGGGCAATCCGTATGTGATGCATGCGGTAGCGGACAATTTCGATATCCGGTATGAGATCTTCCCCAAGGGTGAGGAACATCTGTTCGTCGGCGCCTTCTACAAACATATCAATGACCCCATCGAGATCCGGCTGCTCGGAACGGGGACGGGCAATTACACGGTAACGCCGCTCAATTCCAACCCGGCGAACAATCTTGGTGCAGAGGTCTCCTTTACGCAGTTTTGGGGCCGGTTCGGGGTGACCGGCAACTATGCGTACACTCATTCCGCCATCTCCTCGATGCAGCTCAACTTCAAGGGCGATACGGTGCAGCCGACCCGGCCGATGCAAGGTCAGGCCGAGCATGTCGGCAACTTGTCGCTGTTGTATAAGGACACCAAGCATGGCGCGTTTGCGCAGCTGGCGTATGAGTACCAGGGGCTGACTCTGGCGCAGACCGGGTCATATGCCGGCGCCGACTTCTACCAGCGACCGACCAATACCCTGGCTTTTTCGGGGGAGAAGGATATCCACAAACATTTCACGGTATTCGTCAAGGCCAATAACCTGCTGAATACGCCGGTCAAGGAATATGTTCAAAATACGGTGCTGGTGCTCAAGAACACGTATTGGTCCACCTACCAGGTGGGTATCCGTTATGCCTATTGATCGATATAGTATCCATTAAAACACACTCTTTATATTAAACTAGGACATTTATGAAAATCAAGCTTCATCACTTTTCAACCGCCGCTATGGTCACCGGTCTGTTCGCGGCCGGCGTACTCATCTTCACTTCCTGTTCGAAAAGCAAAACTACCGCCAACTCCGGTCCGGTGCTTCCGGCCGAGGCCATCCGCAGCACCACGATCAATGGCGGTAACGTCAAGGGCGTTATGCTCACCGACTCCACCTATACGGTGAACGGCGACGTTACCGTGCTGAAGGGAGATACACTTACGGTTCAACCGGGCGCTACCATAAACGTACCGGGTAACCATGCCTTCTACATCCAGGGGGTATTTCAATCCCTCGGAACGTCGGCTAAACCTGTAGTCTTCACGGCGCCGGTTGCGCAACCCGGCCAGTGGGGAGGCTTACAGGCCGACAGTTGCCAGGGTTTCACCGCGTACTGGACCAAATTCCTGTGGGCGGGCGGACCGGATTCCTCCGGTGGAACGCGGCAGACGATCTCCATCTCCGTACCGATTCCGGTCGATATCGAGGACTGCTGGTTCGTAGGCGGCCAGGACAACTCCATCGGTGTATACTCCACGGCCAATGTCAAGATCCTTCGTAACTCCATGTATGGCAACGGCACTACGGACGGGGATTGCATCGACTTCCACTCGGGCGTCACCGGGGTCGTGGCCTATAATGTCATCTGGGGCAGTGCGGGCAGCGCCATCAAGGTCTTCACCAGTTCGACGATCCAGAACCCGCAGACCAATGTCGAGGTGTACAACAATACCTGCCTTGAAAGCGGCTTCCGCCGCGGGGCGGCAGAACCGGGCCGGGGCGTGCTGGTAGATGCCTTCTCCCAGGCGAGGGTCTACAACAACCTGCTGGTAAATAATTACTGGAGCCTGGATATCACGCAGACGGCCGATATCGCGCATACAGTCTACAACAACAATTATTTTTATGTGACGGTCGACTCGCTGCGGGCCTTTATGTATCCCGCAGGCGAAGCCGGAACTCCGCAAAGCGGCGACATCATCAATACGACGACGACAGGCGCCAACAACCCGATGTTTGTCGGCTATTCCACCGGCGCACCCGATCCTTCTGTCCGGATCATTCCGTCGAGTTACGACTTCCACCTGCAAACGGGAAGTCCGGCGCTGGGCAAGGGTTTCACCGGCACCATCGCGGGTCTGCCTTCCGGCGTTCCCGGACCGAGCGGCGATATCGGCGCTTATGTCACCGATACCAGCAGCGGCAAGGGCAACCGGCATGCTGCAGGTTATTAATTTATTGTAAGATATTCTTATGGGAACTGGGGCGAAGTCAGCTTTGCTCCAGTTTTTTTATCGAGCTTCGGGCTCTAAATTTCTTCGCTATGACACAATGGTTCCGGCCGGCGACGCTGGCTTTTTTAACGATGGTCGCGTTCTCGGTGAAGGCGCAACAATATACATTTGACAAGAAGATCGCATTGCCCGGTGATGCGGGCTATGACTATCTGGCGATCGATTCGGTGAACAATCATCTTTTCGTTTCGCATGGTACGGCTTTCAATGTGGTGGATCTGGCGACAGAGCAGCCGGTCGGGGTGATCGAGGGGATGAAGGGGGTGCATGGGATTGCGATCGTGAATGCGGTAAACAGGGGTTTCATCAGCGATGGGAAGGGCAAGGCGGTGGTGGTGGTCGATCTGAAGACCTTTGAAAAAGTGAAGACGATCGATCTGCCGGCGGAGGATGAGGATGGGATCATCTATGATCCGTATTCGCAGAAGGTATATTGTTTCTGCGGCGACAGCAAGTGCGTCTGCGTCATCGATCCGTCGACGATGACAATGGTAAAGAAGATCGATCTGGGCGGCGGGCCGGAGTTTGCGGTATCGGATGGGAAGGGGCTGGTGTATGACAATATCGAAGACCTCAACAGTCTGAAGGTGATCGATGTGAAGACGATGGAGGTAAAGGCGACATATCCGCTGGCGCCTTGCGGCGGGCCGACGGGGTTGGCCTATGACCGGGAGCATCAGCGGCTCTTCACCGGCTGCCGGGCGAATAAAGGGATGAGCGTGGTGGATGCGATAAGCGGGAAGGTGATCACGACATTGCCGATCGGCGCGGGAGTGGATGCGGTGATATATGATGCGGCGGACCGGCTGATCTTTGTCAGTAACGGGGATGCAACGACGACGATCATCCGGCAGGAGTCGGCGGATCAATACACGGTGATCCAGACGCTGGCGACGCAGCCGCGGGCCAAGACGATGGCGATGGATATGAAGACGAAGAAGATATATCTGAGCGCGCCGCAGTTCGAACCGGGGACGAGGAAGATCGTGCCGGGGACGTTCACGGTGTATGTGTATAAGCCGGCCTGAGGCGTATCTGAGAGCTGCCCGAGGCAGGCGACGAAGCATAGCCATACGGTAAATCCTAAAGGCTTAGCCGCACCCGATGCTGCTGCCGTAGGGTTATCTCCTCCTGGATCCGGGCCTGGACGATCCGGTCATGCTGCTGCGACAATTCCAGCAGGAGATAAAGTTTCTGTCCCGGGTCAGGGTCGCTTCTTTGCAATAATGCCTGTTGTTTGAGTTGCAGTTCAACCCGATGATCGAGCGCAAGCCGCTCCAACTGGGTGTAAAGGCCGGTCTGCCGCAAGATCGATTCGGCAGTATATTCAGGGCCTAACCCGGTGTCGCGGATGACTGCGCGGCGGTCAAAGTCAACGAAATAAAAGCCATGGCCGTCGAAACCCGGCCGGATCGCAGGCTCCTGGCGAGGCTGCTCATCCGCGGGAGCATGTTTGCGCCTTACCGGCTCCCGAAGGGTGACTACGTCGATGTCTTCACGAAGCAAATAATTCTTCCAGGTCTCCAGGCTGGACGTATTGGCAAACTTGAGTGAGATAGCCACCTTATTACGCATGCGTTCCAGGAGATCGTAGCGGGCCAGGCTGTTGCCGCTGAACCGCTGCTCGAGGTAGGTCAGGGTCGGACGGTTCTCCAGGGAACTGGCTTTGATCGGAGCGCCTACCTTGATTCCCCGGTCGTCGATCAGCCTGTAGTATAGTCCTCCACTTTGATGCATCTGCCCGTGGATGCTGCCGGGATCGGCTTGTACCCGGTAGAGGCTGAGCACGGCGTTGAGCTCGCCAAGCGTGGTATAGTTATATTTTGGGAGGACATGTGCAAGGACGTCTTCAATACTGGTTTTGGTAGGTGATTTGCCATATTCCACCCGAACCGGGTTCTGACATTCCCGCTTCCACTGATTGATGCTGATGGTCCGGTCTATGCGGGCCGGAACCAGGAAATGGCGGCGTCCAAGGTCGGCGCAGACCTTTTGCAGGTAGTGGGGTGCGCGTTTGTCGTTGTCGATGCGGGTGCCGTCGGGGCGGATGTTCACGGTTACGATATGCGCATGAGGATGGCCGGCGTCGAGATGGCGATATATCAGGGCGGGTTGGTCGCCGAAGTCGATCGCCCGAAGGAAATCACGGGCGATGAGGCGCATTTTTCGATCTTCAAGATATTCATCCGGATGAAAATTCAAGGAGATATGGATCGTGCTGGCGAGGCTGCGTTCATTCAGGGAGATGAGGTCGTACAGGCGTTGGAGCTTAGCCTCGAGGGTCAGTTGATGGTCATCCTGCCAATAGTTAAATGCGCCGAGGAATATTGCCTGTTCGTCAGATAGTTTAACTTCATTGTACAGAACGGTTGCGCGTGGATTTTGGGAGCTTTCGACGATAGAGACCATAGGGAAGGTTTTGAAATGAGGTATAAAATTAGTGGAAGGAAATAGTGGGGTGGATATAAAAAAATCATAAAAATTGCCCCAGGCCTGAGGTTAAACTGCATTTACATAGAAACTTCTATTTATTTTTATGGATTTTCTTAAGGGGAATATTGCAGCTTTGGAAAAATTGTACTTACTTAGTCCCAAATAATCCCTCCCGGTAGACTCCACTCCTTTTCTGCAGTCCTTGCCTTTGTCCAGCGTATTGTGCTGTATCCTTCTACACTTTCTCTGATTGTTAGCACTTAACTGAACTCATCATTCTGCATTAAAGCATTTTGCTTATGAAAGCGCCCCTATGTGCAGTGGCTTGGCTCTGCCTTGCCGTCACCTGCACGCATGCCCAAACCGTTGATAGCCTCGCGGACCGGCTGGCCCATTTCCCCGATCGTGTCTTTAGCAAGATCGGGCGGCAGACCGTGAGCCTCAACCAACAGCTCACGCGGCAGACCGAAAGATATTTGCATCGGATGGCCCGAAAGGAAGAAAAGCTCAGGTCGGAATTATACAAGACGGATTCTGCCAAAGCAAAGGCGCTGTATCCCCAGGATCCGAAGCAGCAATATGTCGCGCTGATACAAAAATTCCGGCAGGATAGCTCCAGGGGCTTCACATCCATGGGACCGGAATATCTGGCCCGGGTGGACAGTTTGCAAGTGGCGCTTTCCTTTTTAAATAAGAACCCTGACCTTGTGAACGCGAGCCCGGCATTACAGGCTAAGATGCAGGCATCGCTGGCCAGCCTCCAACAACTACAGGCCAAATTGCAGGCAGCCGACGCCGTCAGGCAGTTTATCCAATCCCGAAAGGCGCAGATCCAGCAAAAGCTCAGTGGTGTCACCCATCTCCCCTCCGGGATAACGAATGCCGTGGCCGGGTATAAGAAGCAAGCCTACTATTACGCCGATCAGGTGCGAACTTATCGGGCGATGCTCAACGATCCGGGTAAGACCGCTCAAACTGCTCTGGCGCTGGTGTCGCGGGTCCCCGCATTTAGCGGATTTATGAAAAAGAATAGCTTTCTCGCGGGCCTGTTGGGCGTGCCTCCCGGTTATGGATCGGACAAAGCGGTGGAGGGCTTGCAAACCAGAAGCCAGATCACGGCGTTGATCCAGTCAAAGATCGGGTCATCAGGCGGCGCGGCCGCCTCGCTGCAAAACAGTATCAACACGGCCAAGGCCGACATCACGAAGCTGCAAAACAAGCTCAGCAAACTGGGTGGCGGCGGGGGCAGCGGCATGGATATCCCGGATTTTAAGCCCTCGGATCAGCACAGCAAAACTTTCCTCAACCGCTTGCAGTATGGCTTTAATCTTCAAACCACCCGCGGTACCTATTATTTTCCAAACTATAGCGACATCGGGCTTTCGCTGGGGTATAACCTGGGCCATTCCAATAGCCTTGGAGTAGGATTAAGTTACAAGATTGGGCTTGGGACCGGCTGGCAGCATATTGCCTTTTCCAGTCAGGGGGTCGGGTTGCGATCCTGGGTTGACATTCATGTGAAGAAAAGTTGGAGCGCCGTGGGCGGATATGAGCTGAACTATTTGCAGCCTTTTTCCTCCTTCAAGGATATCCGGCAACTTAACACCTGGAACCAGAGCGGATTGATAGGGATCGCAAAAACGATCAGCCTGAAAAGCACCATCCTGAAAAAGACGCAAGTGCAATTACTGTGGGATTTCCTCAGCTATTCGCAAATTCCGCAGCAGCCGCCGGTCAACTTTAGGGTCAGTTATAGTCTCAATTAAATTACCCATAATCCCTGAAAC
Organism: Puia sp.; assembly: GCA_035695565.1. Lineage (GTDB taxonomy): Bacteria > Bacteroidota > Bacteroidia > Chitinophagales > Chitinophagaceae > Puia. The sequence continues at coordinate 108,283 of DASRRX010000014.1, forward strand.
ATGCCAAAACTTATTGTCTTTTTTTTCTGTACGATATTGGTTCTTGTCAACGCTCATGCCCAAAGCCCTACCTACCCCGAGCAGGTGATGAACCAGAGTTTTGTCCCGCCTTCGCCGAATGCCCAGGGGTTTCAAAACTATGACAACAGCCCGGTTGCGCTTTACACCGGACTTCCTTCGATCAATATCCCCATTTATACCGTTAAATGCGGCTCGCTCGCGCTGCCGATCAGCCTTAGCTATAACAGCAATGGTTTTTTCCCGCTGCAGGACGCCGGCTGGGTGGGCCTGGGCTGGAGTCTGAACGCCGGAGGCGCCATCAGCCGAATGGTCGAAGGCAATGTCGACGGTATCCAGAATTCGGGGTATAACTATGGCCAATACAACCTTTGGGATAGCATTTTTACCAACCCCAATATCGATAGCTTTCTTCAGCGGTCGTACAACAACAACCTGGGCTATGGCAACAATTCATATGATCTCGCGCCGGATGTCTTTGACGCGGAGTTCAACGGCATTGGGGATAAGTTCTTTTGGATCAGCGGTAAAGCGTATATGCTTTCCTATAACAAACAACTATCGATCAGCTGGCCAAGCCCTACCAGTAATATCACCATCACCACCGCGGACGGTACGGTCTATACGTTCAGCGCCAAAGAGACCACGACGGCATATTATTACGGCGGACCGGACTCGGTATCACAATCCTACACCTCCGCGTGGTTCCTCACCTCCATCGTATCGGCCAACAACGAGGACCAGATCTGGCTTAATTATTCTCCCTACACCTGGCACCAGGCTCCGACCTCCTATCAAACCTCTTACACCCTATCTATCGGTACTCAGCCGGATATAGGCAATGATCCCATCAAATTCCTGCCCGGCCCGTCGATCACCACGCAGGTGCTAACCTCTATCATCTGCCGGAACAGCCGGATATCCTTTATCCCGGATGCTGCCGGCCGTACGGACATCAATGGCACGCTTCCCCGGCTGCGGGAGATCGATGTAATTGACAGCGTAACCGGGACGACAGTGAAAAAAGACTATTTCTCGTATAAATATTTTGGCCTATCGACCGTTAACCCTCAACAATATGAACGGCTGGCGTTAAAGACCTTTAGCGCAGTCAATCCGCAGATATCCTCCGACTCGCTCACCTATCTCTTCAAGTATGTGAATGAATCGGACACTGCTATCGGCAGCTCCGGTGTGGGCTTTCCGCCAAAGAACACCGCCGGGATGGATTATTGGGGCTATTACAACGGCGCTGGCGGAAACAGTTCCATTTTGCCGCCGCCCAACTGTATCTTTTACAGCCCTTCCCCACCCTCAGGAGCAGGATTTGGCGCAGGCGTAAACCGCAGCCCGAATACTACCTACAGTGAGTATGGACTTCTGGATACGATCGTCAACCCGCAGGGTGGGTACACGGCCTTTCAGTATCAGCAAAACGTTTTTTACAGCAGCGCCCTGGGCGGCGCCAACAATGGTCCCGGGGTCTGTCTGCAAAGCATCGCCCAATATGACGGGATCAATCCCAATCCCGGGCTGAAAAAAAGCTATGCCTACTTCCAGGATAATGGCACAACGTCGTCCGGTCTCCTTCCCAACATTCCCAACTACAATGGCCCGGCCTTCGTGCTGGTCAATTCGGGCACGACCGGCAATTATAAAATGTACAAGGCCTCCAGTAACAGCGGCGGCATCGGTGGCGTCAATCCCGGCTTCTACTACTCGAAGGTGACCGAGAGCATCACTTCCGGCGCCGAGACCCATAAGACAGATCATTATTTCACGCAATACCCTGAATTAATCCCGGATATCAGGGAGACCGAGACGATCCAATATTTGCAAAATGTCGCGCTAAATACTTTTACTCCGCTTACGAAGACCATCAACAGCTATACTTATTCAACCGACACGTCATCGATCTTGGTCGTAAATCCTTTTATCGATACCGAATATGTTAGTAACCTGCATTCCCCGAAGAACTGGTACGCCTTCAGCTATGCCTATACGTATTGGAGCACGTATTGGGTCTACCCCGTCTCTCAGCAGACCACCCTATATGACGCGGGTGGTGACAGTCTCACTACTGCTACCAATCTCTTCTTCAATCCGACCACCCGAAACCTGGTTTGTACCGAGTTCAAGGGATCGGACGGACAGATCAAAGTTCAAAAATTCAAATACCCGGAGGACTATACCAGCGCAATCACGGGTAATATGGTCTCGCACCGGGTACTTAGCCCGCCGATCGAACAGCAGACGTGGATAAAACAAAATTCCGCCGATTCGCTATTGTTGTCGGGGATGATCTCGGAGTTCGATCAGACGATCTTCAAGCTGGATACTACTTACGCGGTGGAGACGACTGTACCGATCACTTCGCTGAGTAACGAAACGCAATCAGGCGGGCTTTATAGTACGCTCATCAGTGACGCCCACTATGTCCGGAAGGGCCAGCTGCAATACGACGGAAATTTTAATCTCAGCGTGTCGGCCAAGGCGTCGGATGTCAATATCAGTTATCTCTGGGACTATCATCATTCCAATCCCGTGGCGCAGGTGACGAATGCCGCGCAGGCGGATATTGCATATACCTCGTTTGAGGCCGATGGGACGGGAAATTGGAGCTATAGCGGATCCGATACGGCGGAAACAGGCGTGCCGACCGGAACGCATTGTTACAACCTCGGTCAATCTGGCGGAAGCATCTCTAAGCCGGCATTGACCGGAAGCACCTACTATATCGTGTCCTATTGGACAACCAATTCAAGCGCCCTATCGATTGCGGGAACGCAAAGCGGCTATCCGGTAAAGGGAAAGACGATCAATGGCTGGACCTACTATGAACATAAGATCACCGGCCAAAGTTCGCTGACGATCAGCGGAACGGGATACCTCGACGAACTGCGGCTTTATCCCCTGGGTGGCCAGATGGTGACCTATACCTACACGCCGCTCATCGGGATGTCGTCTCAATGTGACGCAGATAACCGCGTAACCTACTATCAGTATGACGCTTTTGGCCGGCTAAAGGTCGTACTGGACCAGGACCACAATATTATTAAAACCGCACAATATCATACCAATGGGGAAACAATCGAGTAGCCACTGGAAAAGAAGCATCCTTGCTATGCTGGTCCTTTGCGCCTGTGGCAGCGTAAAGGGACAAGGGCTATTAGTGTCCGGTCCTTCGTGTGTGTCAGCGGGAGCGACATATATGTATACGGTCTCCGGCCATTGGGATTCATCGTCCACAGTGAAGGTCTGTGTCACCGGGGGAACGCTGATCGATTCCGGCGGCGCCTGCGCGGGCGGTTCGGGTATCCTGTCTTTTGTCCGGGTCGTCTGGGATTCCAGTGGGATCACGTCCGGCAGCCTTGCGGTCACGACTTCGCTTGGCGACACGACTATTGCCGTAAACATTGCCCAGCCGTTGAGTTCCGGCGTGATGGACAGTCTGACGGCTAATCAGACGCTCGATACCGCAACTACCCCCGCAACGCTAACCTGTCCGTCAGCAACCGGCGGAGGGTGCTCGATAGCTTACCAGTATCAATGGCAGCTTTCGTATGACAATGTGATCTGGCAGAATTTGAGTGGGGCGACGTCTGCCCAGTTACCTTTTTCCTGGCCGCTTTCCCAGACTTCCTATTACCGGAGAGTAACGATCAATACGGTCTCGAATGCCTTTGGCTACAGCAATGTGGCGATGCTTTTTGTAAACACAACCCAATGATATTACGATGCTTTTTTGCGACACCATAACACCCTCTAAACACCAGCGTATGAGTCCAAAATCACTCTTCGCATTTGTAGCGGTCATCATTCTCTTATTTGGCTGTGTCGGTTTAAATGCCCAGACGATTGGCGGATCCAATTGTATACAAACAGGAAGCACACACTATTCGTATATGGTGAGCGGGGGCGGGTTGACCGGCAGCTCGACGATGAACTGGAGTTGTGCGGGCTGTACGTTCGTAGGGACATCAAGCGGTACCCCTTGCTGGGGTGTTACAGTGACCTGGTCGACAAGCGGCTGGATCAAGTGTATGACGAGCAGTCCGACCACGTCGACAACCCTGAACGTATCCAAGTATAACGCATTATCAGCAGGGACTATTACCTCCGGTGGCAGCCAGTCGGTCAACTATAATTCTATCCCAGCGGGTATTGTTTGTTCGGCAGCATCGGGCGGATACTGCACTCCCACCTATAGCTATCAATGGTATAGCTCAACGGACGATGTCAACTTCACTTCCATGCCGGGGCAAACGGCGCTCACCTTAAATTTCGGAACGACGCGACTGACGCAGACCATGTACTACAAGCTGCAAGTAACCGAGACGAATACCTCGACTTCGGCCTGGTATCCCGCCGCCACCGTCACGGTCTACCCGCAACTGGTATCCGGCACGATCAGCCCTTCCAGCCAAACGGTCAACTATAACCGGTCGCCTTCTATCCTGACGATTTCCGGCACGTCGGGTGGCAATGGCACCTATTCGTATGCCTGGCAATCATCGTCCACCAGTGGCGGTGCCTATACCCCGATCACCGGGGCAACCAGCAGCAGTTACTCTCCACCCGCGCTAAGCGCTACTACCTGGTACGAGGTGGTCACGACCAGCAACGGAGTTCCGGTAACCTCATCGCCCGCGGAGGTGATGGTCAATGCGGAACTTTATCCAGGCACAGTCACTCCATCTTATCTGCTAATCAGCCCGGGGACCAGCCCCGGAACGCTCACGGGCGATGCGGGCAATGGCGGGACCTGCAGTGGCAGCTATAGTTATCAATGGCAGAGCTCGCCAAACGGGACCAGTTGGGCCGGCGTTTCGGGGGCAACGAGCCAAAGCTATTCGCCGGGAACGCTGACAAGTACGACCTGGTACCGGCGACAGGTGATCTGCGGTACGGATACGGAGTACACCAATACCGCTCAGATCGCGATCGGGACACCGGGTACTGGCTATAACTTCATTCGTGTCCGCAATATCCAAAAGGCGGCAGTAATGGATACGGTTACGGCAGACGGTCTTACCAGTCCTTACGATGTGAATCAGACGACGAAATATTTTGACGGGCTTGGGCGGCTGGTGCAGACAGTAGCAAAACAAGCAAGTCCGCAGCTTAACGACATGGTGCAGGTGGAAGTTTATGATAATTTTGGCCGCCAGCCCTTCGATTACCTGCCTTATACTGCTACTACCAATGACGGAAATTTCAAGCCGACCGGGTTACAGGATCAGGAGACGTTCAATTCGGCGCAATTTCCCGGCGAACAGGTGTATTATGGGCAAGCCAATTTTGAATCTTCGCCGCTCAACCGAACGTTGGTCAGCTATGCCCCGGGATTCAGCTGGGTAGGGAGCAATAACGGGGTGACCAATGAATACCTGATCAATACCGCGGGTGATAGCGTCCAGGTGTGGACGATCTCTTCGGCGCAGCTTGCGCTGCCGGTGGATGCCGGCGCTTATGCGGCGGGACAGTTGGTCAAGAATGTCACTGCTGACGAACAAGGTAATCAGGTCATCTCTTATACCGATAAGTTTGGCCGCACGGTGTTAAAAAAGCAGCAGGCAATGGCCTCGCCTTCTTCGGGACATTATGGTTGGCTTTGCACTTACTACGTCTATGACACGCTCCAAAACTTGCGCGTGATCATCCAGCCGCAGGCGGTGGCGCTGATGAATGGCAGTTGGACGGTTAACCAAACGATCGCAAATGAGCTTTGTTTCCGCTATGAATATGATGGCCGGCGCAACCAGGCGATCAAGAAAGTTCCCGGTGCCGGTCAATTCTGGATGGTGTATGATACCCGAAACCGGGTGGCCATGACGCAGGACTCGGCCATGCGTAGCAACCAGAAGTGGCTATTCATTAAATATGATGCCCAGAACCGGCCTGATTCCAGCGGCACGATCACGGACCCTTCGCATTATAATAGCCTGGCCTACCATGACAGCCTGGCTTACTATAGTATCGGTTATCCGACTGTCAGCTCTTACACGAATGAGCTTTTGACCCTCAACTTCTATGACGATTATTCCTGGGTTTCGACCTATAGCGCTCCGGTCGGGTCTTCCATGGCCACCAACTACACAAGCGGCAGTAATTTTATTACGACTTATAATGCTTCTCCCACCTATGCGGTGGCGGTCACGCCTTTTGCAGTCACTCGGGGAATGAAGACCGGTTCGATGCAAAAAGTGATCGGATCGTCCAGCACTTATCTCTATACGTCCACTTTCTATGACGACCGTGGCCACGTGATCCAGACGCAAAGCAATAACTTTACTGGCGCGATCGATACCGTGACGGTACAGTACAATTTTTGCGGGATGGCTTTGCGCCGGCTGACCAACCACAAGAAGAATAATAATACGGTACAGAACCATACGGTGCTGACCAAGATGGACTATGACCAAAGCATGCGCGTCCGGCATGTCTATAAGAACATTGATAATGCCGCCAGCGATCAGTTGATCGACAGTCTGCAGTATAATGAGTTGGGGCAGCTGGTGGCCAAATACTTCGGCAACCAGGTCGATAGTCTGATCTATACGTACAATATCCGCGGCTGGTTGACGGGGATCAACAAGAATTAAGTCGCGGGTACCGCCAACCATTATTTCGGCATGGAGATCGGCTATAACAGCACCAGCTCTGTAGCTCCGGGGAATAGCTACCTGACGCCGGAACTGAACGGCAATATCGAAGGTATGGTGTGGAAGGGGGCGGGAAGCGGGATCAATCGCAAGTATGACTTCAGCTATGATGTGGCCAACCGGTTGACGGCCGCGGCGTTCCTGCAAAATAGCAGCGGTAGCTCATGGGATAAATCTCAGGTTGACTTTTCAGTGAGCGGGATCACCTATGATGCCAATGGTAATTTGCAGACAATGACGCAGCGAGGTTTTACAGTCGGTGGCTCTTCACCAATCGATTCGCTAAGCTACAGTTATATTAATCCGGATTCCAGCAACCGGCTGTCCGGGGTTGCGGATGCGGCCAATAATCCAACTTCATTATTGGAGGATTTTCATTACAACAGCTCGACAAAACAGTCGACAGACTACGCCTATGACGGAAACGGCAATCTGATCAAGGATAACAACAAGGTCATCGACAACATGACCTATAATTACCTCAACCTGCCGCAGCTGGTACACATTAAAGGGGAAGGAAATATAACATATACCTACGACGCAGGGGGAAACAAGCTTTCCAAGGTCATTTCGGACAGTATTGCCGGATTGACAACGACGATCCTGTATATCGACGGCTTTGCCTACCAGCGGCGGGCGCCTCTCTGGAGCCCGACATCCGGGGCGGATACGCTGGAATACATCGGTACAGAGGAAGGCCGGGCGCGGTGGGCGTATCATAACTATACCACCGGAACCACGGGATACCGGTTCGAATATGATTTCTTTGAGCGGGATCACCTCGGGAATACGCGGACTGTGCTCACGCAGGAGCGCGATACTTCCAACTATATGGCGACGATGGAGCAGGAATACCGGACGACGGAATCTCAGCTCTTTGGCAATATCGCAGCTACCAGTGTCGCCTGGTCATCGATGCCGAACTATACGAATATCCCAAATAATATCAAGTTCATGTATGGCGGTGTCAATGACAGCGTATCCAAGGTGGATTCCAGCAGCGCCGGCGGACAAAAGGTCGGGCCCAACCTGCTACTCAAGGTGATGAGCGGGGATACGGTAAATATGAGTGTGCAATGTTATTACGTTAGTCCTGGCGGCGGTAGTACCAACAACAGCTCATTTAGCGACGTACTCAATTCACTTGGCAACGCGTTGGTAAATCTGACAGGCGGAGCGCATGGTACGTTGTCCAACCTGACATCCAGTGGTAGTACGGTATATACCGGGCTAACGAGTTTTTTAAATAACGATGATTCAGCTCATAGCGGGTACCCGAAAGCCTACCTCAACTGGATCTTCCTGGATGACCAATTTAATTATGTAAGCGCTTTAAGCGGCTCGGTTGTCGCCGCGAGTTCCAATCACCCGGCAGGGTCCATGAATTTGGTGGCCCCGGGCGGACCAATTATTTTGAACAGATCGGGATATTTGTATATTTGGGTCTCTAATGAAACGACGGGCTGGGATGTATTTTTTGATAACCTCTCCCTACAATACAAGCAGGGACCACTTCTAGAAGAGCAGCATTACTACCCTTTCGGCCTGACAATGGCCGGTGTTTCCGACAAAGCTGTCAAGACCAATTACACAGAAAATAAATACCGGTATAACGCCGGCACCGAATTGCAGAACAAAGAATTCAGCGACGGCACGGGCCTGGAATATTATGATGCAGGCTTCAGGAGACTTGATCCTCAATTGGGAAGGTTTTCCCAAATGGACCCGTTGTCTGCGGCGACGGATTATCAGACGGGCTATCAGTTTGGGGGTAACAATCCGGTGGCGTTGAATGATCCGACAGGGCAGTTGCAGCAGGACCCGAATACGGAAAATTTTTATCGTTCGATTATGAACCAGGTGGGTGGGTGGAATGATATCGACGAAGGGCTGGAAGAAGAAGATGCGATGGCGGCGTATTCGGGTTATGTAAGCTCGATGTTTGCAAGCGTAAGTAGGGCGGGAGCGGCGGCGTATTGGAGTAGCTATATTGATCAACAGTTGTATGGGACATCAGATGGGCCATTTACGGTTAACAAGCAGGGGACAATCGGCTATGATCCTGGTGACCCGGATAATGGAATTGCGGGAAAGCACTATTCTATGGTCAACGGCCTTAGAGTCATATGGGCAACCGTTACGTTCTACAGAAGACAAAAATTGGAGGATGGCTCTACGCCATATTATCATGGCGCTCAAATTGCAATCAACATCAATTTGTCGGGATTATCCTATGTGGCATATAACTGGATACAATCTATTAATCAAACAGGCTCTGACCAGCCTCACCTGGACGGACACAAAGATGACCAGGACAATTTGATCAATGCTCCATTTTATTATATAAGCACGGATAAGAATCAGTCATGGTCGACTTGGACCGGTGAACCAGCCGCATATTTCTCCGATCAACCTGGAATCAAAGACATGAATTTTACCTGGAACGCACAGGCAACGCTCGTCGGTATTGATAGCAAAGGTCAACTCACTCCGCTGGCAAGTATAAACTGGGGTTATATGGTTTCCAATGGAACGGTGTGGCTAATCCCTGTAAGCATTTCTCCTGCTCCGGATGCAAATACACAGAAGGTCATCAACGAGTACAACCAAAAAAAGTCATCGCAATAACATTATTCCTATGATCAAAAATTGTTTAGCCTTCTTCATCTCATTATGTAGCTTTGCACAGGTAGCCAGGTGCCAGGAGACTATCCGGTTTGTATATATCGGCCCTGAAAAAGGTGACCATGAATCCGTATGGGTAACGTCCGCCGCTTTTCAAAATGAATTTCAACGGAACGCGGATTCATTACATGAAAAGGTCTACTACACTGATCAAAGGACGATTGACACCCTCAGGTCGTATATCGCCCGGAGTAATTATGTCACGCAAAGCTACGATCCCAACATCCGGAAGATCGAACAGGATACGCCTACGCTGCTTGACGCCTATAAGATAACAGGCGTCGCTCCTTACCCGCTATTTATCTCTGGAAGTGATTGCTTCACGCTCTTTGTATCAACCTGGCACTATCTCGGTAATATAGATTTAGGTACGACGACCGGATGGAATGCAATGTTCCACCTGATGTTCCTATGCCATGAGGAATTTTTGCTTCGACATGAATATGCTCCCCCAATGGGGCCAATTAAAGACCCTTATCACATCTTAAAGAGTTAAAATTCTTTGAGCAGCTTTACTTGAATGGCAAATAAATCGATGAAGAGACTTTTAGTGTTTAGACCATAAAAGATAGTACTTTGATGAAATACATCTTCACAATTTTATTATTCATAAGCAGTACGAAAGCGGTCAGAAGCCAGCAAGTGGAAAGCATTCACTTTATCTACCACGGCGACTATAACCGGCCACATCGTGGAACGCTTGCGGTTTGCGTTGGCTCCTTGCGCCAACCTTATGACAGGGGATTGGTAGATTCAATCGCCGGAGCAGTAGTATTGACAGATGACAGCACCTTTGAAGCGTTAAAGCAATTTATTCTAACCTCTCCGCTTCTGGATAGCATTCCAGACTATCTCCCGGCTGAACATGACGTGGATTATCCTTATTATATGGAAATTCTTGATTCACCATACCTTCACAAATTTCTCTACGTCGCAAATTGGAATCCGTTTTTCCCATCTTTATCAACTTATCTGGAAGAAAAGCATTACGATCAAAAGGTATCCTCTTTATTTAAACATCCGGCTGACTGGACAACTACTCTTAGCAAGAATGAAGTCGACAAAGCATTTAATCGTCAGATGGAGCTAATCTTTAGTGAATTGAAACAAGCCAATACAAAAACAAATAGTGACTCATCATCTTCGACGTGCATTAGGTTTATCTATTGGGGTTTAGACGGATATTCTTATCCCTCACTTGAGATTCGTCTGGCACCTTTGGGCCAGCCAAGGGATAAAAAACCTTTTGATTCCCTATCCAGTTATTCGGTACTCACAGACGAAAAGACTTTCAATTTAATTAAACTATTTGTTACCGATGGTGAACTGATAAATGATAACCGTCTCGGTATACTTAATGAAAAACCCGACCTTATTCAAACACGTCCAGGATACTTAATTATTGGGACCGGGTTTGGCAACAAATATTTGCCTCAAACCTACTGGAATAGATTCTTTAATATCCTACAATCACAGATGACCAAATTGTCTTTGGACAAAAGAATGATTGAAATTTTTGCTAACCCTTACAAATGGCCACAAAAACTTGTTGATGTAAGAACCATCCAGTTTGTATATATCGGCCCTGAAAAAGGCGACCATGAATCCGTATGGATAACGTCCGCCGCATTTCAAAATGAATTTCAACGGAACGCGGATTCATTACATGAAAAGGGCTACTATACTGATCAAAAGACTATCGACACCCTCAGGTCGTATATCGCCCGGAGTAATTATGTCAGTCAAAGCTACGATTCCAAAATTCGGAAGATCGAGCCTGATACGCTTGCACTGCTTGACGCCTATAAGATAACAGGCGTCGCTCCTTATCCGTTATTTACCTCGGGATATGATTGCTACACGCTTATTATGTCAACCATGCAATATCTCGTTAACGTAGGTTTAAGTACGTCGATAGGATTGAACGCGATGATGCATCTGATGTTCCTATGCCATGAAGAATTTCTGCATAGGGATGAATATTATATACCAATGGAGCCAATTCAAGACCCTTATCACATCTTGAAGAACTAAAATCCTTCAGGCAACTATTTTCGAGAATTGTAAATAATTCGGAACGGCTGGCATGGTTTTTTTCGCGGTAGCGATATGCAAGACCAATTCAGGAACAAGGTGGTGGTGATCACCGGCGCCAGCGGGGGCGTCGGGCGGGCGACCGCTCATGCTTTTGCCCGGGAAGGCGCGAAGATCGCATTGTTGGCGCGAAGCGGAGAGCAGTTGGCGGCTACGCAACGAGAAGTGGAAGATCTGGGCGGGATCGGGCTGGCGATCCTGACGGATGTTGCGGATCCGGCGCAGGTCGAGGCGGCGGCCGAACGAACGGAACAGGAATTGGGGCCGATCGATATCTGGGTCAATAACGCGATGGCCAGTGTGTTTGCTCCGATCAGGGAGATCAGCGCCGAGGAATACCGGCGGGTGACTGAAGTGACTTATCTCGGCCAGGTCTATGGCACGATGGCGGCGCTACGCCGCATGTTACCGCGCAACCGGGGGTCCATCATTCTCGTCGGATCGGCGCTGGCCTATCGGGGCATTCCGCTGCAATCCGCCTATTGCGGGGCAAAACATGGCATCGAAGGCTTTTACGATTCGCTCCGCTGCGAGCTCCTCCATGACCACAGCGCCATCAAAACCTGCATGGTGCAGCTACCCGCGACGAATACCACCCAGTTCGGGTGGGTGCTGAGCCGCCTGCCGCGGGAGCCGAAGCCAATGGGGAAGATCTATGAACCGGAGGTAGCGGCCTCGGCCATCCTTTATGCGGCCAGACATAACCGGCGGAGTATCTGGGTAGGATCATCGACATACAAGGCGATCATCGGCAATAAGGTGGCTCCTTCCTATGCGGACCATGAGCTGGCAAGAACAGGCTTCAAGGGTCAGCAGACGGCGGACCCCACCCCACCCGACCGTGAAAACAATCTCTGGCAACCCGTCCCGGGCGACCGTGGTACCTATGGCGGTTTTGCCAACCAGTCGTCGCGCCGAAGCCTCACCTTGTGGGCCGCGATGCATCGGGGATTGCTCATGGCCGCGGGAGGCATACTGGCGTTGTCGGCGGCGGCGCTTTTCGCAAAACGAGATCGGAAATGAGAATATGATCAACCGGCACATCGCCTGAAGGCATGATTTTTTAGGTTGAAAATCGTTTTTGCAACCAAATCCCACTATCATGGACAATGGAACCACCCGCCGGGAATTTCTGACCACGCTCGGTCTCGCCGGCGCCGGTTTTGCCCTGGGGCCGTATGGAGTTGCTGAAAAAAAAGACCCGGACAAACCCGCTCGCAGCTTACAACCGACTCTGACGCATCTCACCATAAACGGCAAAGCCGTCGAGCTGACGCTCGACGCCAGGACGAGCCTGCTGGATGCCCTGCGGGAGCATCTTCACTTCACCGGCTCAAAGAAAGGCTGTGATCACGGACAATGCGGCGCATGCACCGTGCTGGTCGGGGGCGTCCGGATCAACTCCTGTCTGCAACTGCTGGCGGGTTGCGAAGGCGCGGAGGTTACCACGATCGAAGGACTGGGGCAGGCCGATAACCTGCATCCCATGCAGGCGGCTTTTCTCCGCAACGACGCATTCCAGTGTGGCTACTGCACCCCGGGACAGATCTGCTCGGCTGTCGGGCTGGTCAATGAAGGCCATGCGAAGACCGACGCTGAAATCCGGGAATTGATGAGCGGCAATATCTGCCGTTGCGGCGCCTACCAAAATATCCTCCACGCCATCAAAGAAGTACAGGCATCCAGCTAAAACCTTCCCATGTATCCCTTTGCATTCATCCGCAGTCAGACGATCCCTGCCGCCATCCGCGAAGCGGGCGTTAAAGGAAACAAATTTATTGCCGGAGGTACCAACCTCATCGACCTGATGAAGCTGGATATCGAACAGCCCGAGGCGCTCATCGATATCAACGGTCTCGGGCTCAAAGCGATCGAAGTTGCCGCCGACGGCCGGGTCCGCATCGGCGCACTCGTAAAGAACAGCACGCTGGCTTACCATCCGGAAATTCAGCGACGATTCCCGCTGCTGTCCGAAGCGCTTCTCTCCGGGGCTTCGGCGCAACTGCGCAACATGGCTACGACCGGCGGGAATATGTTACAGCGAACGCGCTGCTACTACTTCTATGACCCTGCCTTCCCGTGTAATAAGCGGGTTCCCGGGTCCGGCTGTCCCGCCATCGACGGCTACAACCGCGGCAATGCCGTGCTGGGGACCAGCGAGCATTGTATCGCAACGCATCCCTCCGATATGTGTGTCGCGCTGGCGGCGCTCGACCCGCTCGTATTCCTTCAGGGCCCCGCCGGCACCCGAACGATTCCCTTCCGCAGCCTTCACCGGCTACCGGGCAGTACACCGCATCTCGAGAATACGCTTTATCCGGGCGAGCTGATCACCGGCATCGAGCTGCCAAGACTGGATTTTGCATCACGCAGTCATTATCTCAAGGTGCGGGATCGGGCCTCCTATGAATTTGCGTTGGCGTCGGCCGCTGTAGCGCTCGATATTTCCGGAGGAAGGATCCGGCAGGCGCGGATCGCGCTGGGCGGTGTCGGGACCAAACCCTGGCGTTCGCCCGAAGCCGAGGCTGTGCTGGCCGGTGCAACAGCCGACGAGGCAACCTACAAGCGTGCCGCAGAAGCGGCCCTGCGGCCGGCCAAAGCCTACCGGCATAATGCATTCAAGATCGAACTGGCTAAACGGACGCTGGTCCGGGCCTTAAACACCACTGGAGGCATGGCATGACAAGCGATATCACAGGCAAACCGATCGACCGGGTAGACGGCCGGTTGAAGGTAACCGGAGCCGCAAAATATTCGGCTGAATTTCCGCTGGACAAGCTCGCCTATGGCGTAGCCGTCACTTCGACCGTTGCCGCGGGCCATATCCGTAGCATCGATACGACGCGGGCCGAGAAGATACCCGGAGTTCAAGGCGTTCTGACCTACAAGAATTCAATGAGCCTTCATTTTTCCGCCGCTGGCTCCGATCCCGGCTCGGGAAAATATGCGGAAAAGGACCTGTTACCGCTGCAGAGCGATCGCATCTTCTACGACGGTCAGTTGGTTGCCGTCGTCCTTGCCGATACTTTTGAACTGGCGGAATATGGAGCTTCCCTTGTGCGGGTCACTTACTCGCCCGGGGAGGCGGTGCTCGACATTCAACAGGGAATGGCTAAGGTGAAGAAGCCAAAGACGGGTCTTGGCAGCCAGGAATTGCAAATCCGGCGTGGGGACGCGGAAGGTGCGTTGGAAAGCGCCGCGGTACGGGTTGAGGAAACCTATACAACCCCCGTGTATCATCACAATGCGATGGAACCGCATGCGACGATCGCACAATGGCAGGGCGATCAGCTCCTGGTCTATGATTCCACTCAGTCCGTATACGGGTCCCATACCCTGCTGGCTACCATGCTTGGGCTCGAGCCGGACAAGGTCCGGGTGGTGGCGCAATTTATCGGGGGCGGTTTCGGGTCCAAAGGATTTAGCTGGCCCAATACGGTGACTGCGGCAATGGCGGCTAAGCTGATCGGGCGGCCGGTCAAACTGGTGTTGGCGCGGCAGCAGATGTTCACGACGGCTGGACGAAGGTCGCAGACGATCCAGAAGATCAGCCTTGGCGCGGGTGCGGACGGACGGCTGGTGGCGTTGCAGCATGCTACGACCTGTGAGTCTTCGTTCGTAGATGAATTCATCGAGCCGTCGGGGATCTCCAGCGCCATGCTATATGCTTGTCCAAATGCCGCGATCACCCACCAGGTGGTCAACCTCAACCGGGGAACACCCTGTCCGATGAGGGCGCCGGGCGAAGCCACGGGATCATTTGCGATGGAGGTCGCGATGGATGAACTGGCTTACCGGCTAAAGATGGACCCGATCGAGCTGCGGCTGCTCAACTATGCCGAAACGGAGCAGCAGAAAAAAAAGCCGTTCTCAGCCAAGAATTTACGCGAGTGCTATGAACGTGGCGCTGTCGCGATCGGCTGGAAGGACCGGAATCCGCAGGCCGGAACAATGCGACAGGGCAATTACCTGGTTGGATATGGAATGGCCACTGCCACCTATCCCGCAAACCGCAGCGCATCGACGGCGAGGGCTGTGCTGTTTGCGGACGGCCATGCGGAGATCGAATGCTGTACGCAGGATATCGGCACGGGCACCTTCACGGTCATGACCCAGATCGCAGCCGACGCATTGGGCATGCCCATCGAGAAAGTTAAAGTAAAGCTGGGGGACAGCGAGTATCCAAAGGGCGCAAATTCCGGCGGAAGCCAGGTGTCTGCAAGCGTTGGGCCTGCCATTCGCGCCGCGGCTTTGGGGGTGATGGCGAAATTTAAAAAATTGCAAGGATCGGAGGAAGGGACGATTGCTGAAGTGTTAAAGCGGAACGGCCTCGACAAGCTGGAAGCGCTGGCGACGACGAATGTCTCGACACGGTCGCAAAGCGGGGGATCGGGAGGACTAAGTGATACCGAGGAAAAGGCAAAAGAGGAAAGCAAAGACAACGCCGCGGTGAAGGAAGATGAAGGAGTGGATAGAGCGGCATATGCGTTCCATAGCTTTGGCGCCCAATTCGTCCGGGTGCTGATCGACCCGGAACTTTGCACTATTCGCGTGGACAAGGCGGTATCCGTTATGGATATCGGGAAGGTGCTAAATCTTAAAACGGCCATTAACCAGATCATGGGCGGGATGATCTTTGCGATCGGGATGGCCCTGATGGAGGGAAGTAATTATGATCCGGCGCGCGGCCGGGTAGTGACCAGGGATCTGGCTAACTATCTCGTCCCCGTGCATGCGGATATGCCCGACTTCGATATTCAATTCATCGACCAACCCGATCCATATATCTCTCCTATCGGCGCCAGGGGTATCGGGGAGATCGGGATCACGGGAATGTCGGCTGCGGTGGCCAATGCCGTGTATCATGCTACGGGCAAGCGGGTACGGGATCTTCCGATCGGTCTTGAAAAATTGATGGGGTGAAAAATGATGCACTATGGACGAATCAGAGTATTCTCTTTGGGACTGGCACCGGATCTTGTTTGGTAACGCGCCAGTGGAATTTTTACTGGAGACGTTCTTCCGAACGGTGATCACTTATATATTTCTATTGGCGGTTGTCGCTTGGCTGGGCAAGCGGATGTCGGGGCGGGTGACGATCACCGAGCTTGGGATTGCGATCATGCTTGGCGCGATCGTTGCGCCGCCAATGGAGACGCCGGAGCGGGGCGTGCTGCAGGGCGGATTGATCTTATTGCTTGTACTGGTATTACACCGGAGCACAGCGTGGCTGAGTGTAAAAGATCCCAAGGCGGAAAAGATCATCCAGGGAAGCCTCGATATCTGTATCCGCGACGGGGTCGTAGATGTGGCGGTGCTTCGGAAGATGCGGGTGTCGAGGGCGCAGCTTTTTGCGGTGTTGCGGATGAACAACATTTATAATCTCGGGCAGGTTGAGCGGCTTTATATGGAAGCGAGCGGCACTTTCAGCATCTTCGAAGCCGGTCAGCCAAAACCGGGGTTGTCGTTATTGCCGCCGGGAGATGACGCGGTGCACGCAATTCAGCAGCATCCGGAAGAACGGCTCAAGGCCTGCATCAGTTGCGGGAAGACAAAGCGATTAGCGGCAAAGGGAGAGCCTTGTCCGAATTGCGGGAACATACATTGGGATACGGCAGTCTTGTAAACGCACTACGATGGAAAAATGGCAGATCCGTTGGAACGACTGGATGCGAATATTGCTCGGGAATATGCCGCCGGTTTTTTTCATCGAGGTTATTATCCGGGTAATATTTACTTATTTACTGGTGATCTTCTGCATCCGGTTGATGGGAAAACGAATGGCCGCGCAGTTGAGCCGGAATGAGCTGGTGGCGATCTCTTCCCTTGCCGCTTCGATCGGTATTCCGATCCAGACGCCCGATCGGGGATTACTGCCTGCCGTGCTGGTCGCGATGATCGTTGTAGGGGCCCAGCGGATCGTAGCAGCGCGGCTTTCAAAGAATGAACGGTTCGAACGGAATACGCAAGGCAACATCAGCGTATTGGTGGATGACTGTTGTCTGCGGATCGATGAGATGAAACGGGTGCGGATCGGAAGACAAGAAGTCTTTGCGCGGCTGCGGGCCAACCGGATAAAGCATTTGGGCCAGGTGAAGCGGCTTTATCTCGAGGCAAAAGGTGATTTTACCCTTGTCCGGCAGCCGGAGCCTCAACCAGGTCTCAGTGTCCTGCCGGTGGAAGATAAGGAGTTCCGGGCGGTGCAACGGTATAGCGAGGATAGCATGGTATGTTCCCGGTGTGGGAACAGGGAAAACCAGGTGACAAAGCCCTGCGGCCGCTGTGGAAACGAGAAATTCGAGCCGGCGATGGTGGATTAAGGCGTGAGACGGTACCAGGCATAGCCATAAGGAGGCACCGACAAGAGGAAAACGCGCCCGGCCGGATGCAGGATCGTTCCGCTAATAAGATCGGTCAGCGCGGCAGCATGCCCTGCGGGATCGAGGCTCAACTGTTGGACGCCGGGACTGAAATTATGGACCGTGATAAGCGTTTGCCCCTGGTAGTCAAAGCGGAGGACAAGCAATTGCGGCCGTGACGAGTCGGCGATAGCCCAGGTACCGAGGCCGATCTCGGGACATTCCTTCCGCAGGCGCGCAAAGCGGCGCACGTTTCCCAGCAATGAGGATGAATCCCGGTCTTCATCGGCGACATTCCGGTGTTCATACCCGTATTCGCCGCCGGCCAAAGGACGGGTGGGATGAGGGGAGTTTGTGAATCCGGCGTTTCTTTCATGGGTCCAGGGCATGGGAGTGCGGACGGACAATCGTTCCTCCAGCGAGAGGTCATCGCCCATGCCCAGCTCTTCGCCGTAATGAATCTCCACCGCGCCGGGAAGGCTAAACAGCAAGCTGTAGGCCATTGTCAGCTCACGGTCATCATGGAGCATGGGGGCGAGGCGGCGGCGTATACCGCGGTCGTAAAGCTGCATATTCTTATCGGGGCCGAATTGCCTGTATACAAATTCGCGTTGCGCAGTCGTGAGCCGGCCGAGGTCGATCTCATCATGATTTCGCAGGAACCAGCACCATTGGGAAACGGGCAGGATATTCCGGAGCGTGATAAGCGCCCGCCGGAACAGGGTGACATCATGCGAGGCAAGCGCATAGAAGAGGTATTGATTCCCATAAAAATTGAAAAGCATTTGAATGCGGTCGCCGGTCTTACCGAAATAGTCGCTGATCTGTTCGGGCGGAACATTGGCTTCGCCGACGAGGAGGGCGTCGCCCCTGCGATATTGAACGAATTGCCGGAGCGCAGTAAGTAGCGGAAGGGCTTGGGGGGAGCGGTCACTGTCGGTACGCGGAATCTCGACCATAAACGGTACGGCGTCGAGCCGAAAGCCATCGAAACCTTGCGACAGCCAATAGCCCAGGATGTGCTGTGATTCTGCGAAGACGTCGGGGTTCAAAAGATTCAGATGCGGTTGAAAGTCATAGAACCGATGGTAGTAGTATTGATGGGCATGAGACTGCCAGGTCCAGACTTCTTTCTGAGGGCCCGGAAAGGCGACCCCCTGGTATTGGTCGGCCGGCCGGGCGGACGACCAGAAGTAGTACCGATGCCAGGGCGAGCTGGTGTCGGCGCTGGCGCGCAGGAACCAGGGATGCTGGTCCGAGCTGTGATCGAGCACCATGTCCATGATGACGCGAATGCCGAGGCTGTGGGCACGGTAGATGAATTGCGCCAGATCGCCCCGCGTCCCGCAGGCCGTATCGACGCCGTAATAGTCGGTCACGTCATAACCGTCATCCCTGCGCGGGGAAGGCTGAAAGGGGGCAAGCCAGATACAATCGACACCAAGGCCTTTTAGATAGGGCAGCCGCGCGATAAGCCCGCGGAAATCGCCTATGCCATCTCCGTCGCTATCCTGGAAGGTATGAACGTCAAGGTTATAGATAAAAGAATTCTTGTACCAGCGGTCTGCGGCAGTCTCCCGGAGCGCGCCGGCCAGGGTATCGGATGCGGATGCGGCCTGTGTGGGGCTGGACTGGGCGCGGGCGGCGGGGCCGGCGACAGCGAGAGCAATAGCGGTGGCGAGGATAATGGGCGGTAAGCGCATGCTATCGGTTTCTCCTTCAGATGCAAGTCGAGTGCCAGGCGGGCGGTGGGGTGGAATAATTTTTTAACCGGTGATAAGGTCTTTATTCCTAACAACCAAAAACCAAATAATATGAATTGGATAAAATCGCTATTTATGCGGCACTCCTTTACAAAGCCGAAGGATGTCGTCGAGGACAAGCCGACAAGGGCCGAGCATCATCACGGGTCGACAACCCAGGGCGGCTCGAATTATGGCCAGGGGTCGCTGGACATCGGCCGGAAAAAATACGAGCAGGGCAGCGAGTCGAACGAAGGTTCGAACTATGGGAATGAACGGCGACTGGCGGAGGGGGACGGCAGGGACTGATCCGGGGACCCGGGCGTTCACCTTTAGCTTCCTAAGCATATCTCCAAAACGATCCGGCTCTTATTGAAGAGAGCTATCCGGGTCTCACTATCATGAGCTCCGGATTTGCGTCAACGCGGGACCGGGACGGATTCTGCAGTAAGAACGATCTTTACCTTTCCGCAAGAGACAGTTGTCCGCACTTTACGCCGATCACCCCGGTTTCACGCCCTGCGGATCACTCCAAGAATGATAGCGATTACTGCTATGACCAGTAACAAATGAATGATCCCGCCAGCATGATAGCCAAGGAATCCGATTGCCCAGGCAATAACGAGGATGACCGCGATGGTGTATAAAAGACCTCCCATAAAAATGTTGTTTATTAACAGATAACAAGATTAGGGCCAGAAAGAAAACCTGTTGCTTCCAGCGTGTAATGAGAAGCACGGTTCACTTTAGTGGAAAAAAAATCCACATTTAAAATCCGATCATTCGCGATCCATGGGTATTTATGCACAGGGATACCGGGATCCACTTCAAATTCGATGACCGCGGTAGTCAGCCGTCAGGCCATGGCGGTGCGGAGCTCCCGGTTGCGAAGCTGCAGGTCTTCGACGATACTTTGGAGCTCCACGTTCACACTCTGCAGTTCTTCGTTGATGGCCAGCATCTCTTCATTTGCCGTCTGGAGCTCCTGTTGGGTTTGTCTGAACATCCGATGTGCGGATTGGAGCTGATAGCGGAGTTTCTGGATTTTTTTTTCCAATGACTTTACATTTTGCTGAAGCGGGCTCACGCCGGATTGCACATTTTCGGTATTAGGGGTTGCCGCGTGCATCTTTTCCGTGATTATTACGAGGTTATTGTTGCGAGCGTTCCCGGTGACCGGTAGTACTTCGAGGCGGTATTCCGGCCCATCGTCTTCCGACAGATAGATCCCTTCCCGGGAGGCCGGTTGCCGGGTCTTGTCGACCTGTCCGAGGAGCTCTCCCAGGTCAAAGATGAGATCGTCGCGGACGATATTGAGGAGATGGAGACTTGGCCGGTCGGGCTGGCGGCGCAGATAGGGCGACACGATGCCATAGAAGCGGACGATACGGAGCTGGTCATCAACGAGCATTGCGGCAGGGACATAGCCGGTCATAAGGATCTTGTCCGCTTCTATCTCGGCTTCGGACGGTGGCCTGGACATCGATGCGGGTAGGACAAATGGCCGTGTTTCGGCGGATCGCGTGAAAAGACCGGCGATGCCGGTAACGGGGTCGAACAGACCGGGAGGCGGGGCTTTATTTATGGCTTTGCTCAGGAGCAGCAAGCAGCCGTTTGGAGAGAGGGCATAATGAAAGGACCGAAAGAGTTTATCCCGGTCATATTCGGAAAGCATCATAACGCCGTCCGGACAGATAATGAGGTCGCAATGCGAAAAGGGCGGATCAGCGACAACATGGTGGACGGCAAAAACGCACAGATCCTGGATTGACCGGTTGAGCTGGTAGCGGCTGTCGTCTCTTTTAATAAAATATTTCTCCCGTTGAGCGGGGGTGAAATTGGCCAGGGCAGCTTCTCTGAAGAGCCCGATGCGGGCCCGTTCGACTTCACGGCGGTTGAGCTGGCTGCCAAAGATCTGGATGCCCGGATTGAGCTTCCGTCCAGCCAGGTGTTCGAGAAGCCGGATGGAAAGGGAGCAGGCGATCTCTGCGCTGAAAGGTCCGGCGATCCAGATACGTACCGGTCCGCGTTGTTTCGGGCTTTTGAGCATCCGGGGGATGACATGCCGGTCGAGTAACTGGCATAGTTGGGGTTCCAGCAGGAACTGGCTTTTACGCAGGTCCTCGGATTCAGGGTTCATGGGAAGGATGGATGGAAGGGGGCCTGACAGGAGACCGGCGAACTGACCGGGCCAGAGGGGCCCGTCGGTAAAGGATAAGATGTCCGCGATGCTGGTCTTGTCGGGATCGGCTACGATATAAGCAATCCCGCCTTCCGCGCGGACTACGCCGGCGCCCAACAGGCCGATATGATCCACCAGGACGGCGATAACGCGGCGGCCAAAGCTGGCGGCCATTCTGGCCAGAAAATAATCGGGCCGGTAAGATTCCGGCGAGCGTCGCAATTGCGATGCGGCGATAAATATTCCGTCCCGGATGTCCAGGTCGAGATCCGCCGTCACAAGGTATAGTTCGTCTTTTCTCAGTGGCATTCCTTCGATGGCTACGCGCACCTTATTCTCCAAAGCAAGTGTGATCACCGCATTTGGCACACCTGCGGGTATGATGTCGTAGGGGTCGTCCTTCTTGCAATGTTCGAGAAAGATAACGCTTCCGCCCGCCACCGGTGAAAAGAATTCCTTCAGCCGGCTCATGGGCAGGCCTCGTTCCGGTACTACCGCGATGACGATGGGAAAATCGTCCCGAACATCTGAATTGTACGATGGAATATCTATGGCGGAATGATTGATTGCCATTAAATAAGTTTTTAGGGGTATTTATGTATTTACCCGTCATCAGGATCGAGCGGAGTGCGCGAAGAGGTTAATGCCTTTTAGCAGGCAGGTTGGATCTTTGAGTTACCAGAATATGAAGCAATATAGGTGAAAATCATATAAATGGTGGGCCGGACGGTGTATTTATTTCATATCACCCCGAAAGCAATCCATGCCGGCGATCTCTTCGATTTGAAGGGGGTACGCGATTTGCAAAGCCTGTACAAAATACATTGTGCCGGTATGTCCTGGGGGGTACGAGATGGCATGATTTTTTTTGGCGTGAAGGTCAAAAACTATCATATGCCAACACAAGCTACATCATCACCAAAGAAAGCGCAGAATTCGAAGCTGCGCGAATTCTTTATCGATCAGTTGCAGGATATCTACTGGGCTGAACAGAAACTCGTCAAAACATTACCGAAGCTTTCCGAGGCGGCGCGTTCTCCCGAATTGCGTCAGGCGTTCGACAGCCATCTGAATGAAACGAAGAATCATGTATCGAGGATCGAACAGGCTTTTTCGATGATGAAAGAGAAGGCGGAGGCGAAAGAATGTCCGGCATTAAAAGGGATTGCAGAGGAAGGCGAGGATATCATCGACGAAACGGAGGACAACACCGCGCAGCGGGATGTGGGTCTGATCTTTGCCGGTCAGAAAGCCGAGCATTATGAGATCGCCTCGTATGGCGCGCTGATCCAACTGGCAAAGGACATGGGGGAATCGGACGTAGCCGACCTGCTGCAGGAGACGCTGGCGGAAGAAAAGCAGGCGGACCAGAAGCTGACCCAACTGGCCGAAGGAGGGATCAACAGAGAAGCTGCCCAGGAAGGGAAATAGCAGGGACAAAAATCTCCGAAGGGAATCTATGGAAAAAGGGGCCCGGCTATGCCGGGCCCTTTGCTTACGCGTACGTTATGGCTGACCGCTGCCGCCGGAAGATCCGTAGACCTGGCCGTTGGCATAGCTGGCGTCGGAAGCGGCGAGCTGCACATAGATCGATGCAAGCTCGGCCGGCTGGCCGGGGCGCCCAAGCGGCGTCTGGCCGCCGAATTTCTCCAGCTTTTGCTGGGTCGCGCCGCCGCTGACCTGTAACGGCGTCCAGATCGGACCGGGGGCTACGCCATTCACGCGAATGCCTTTGGGTCCCAGTTGTTTGGCCAGCGACTTGACATAATTCATTGTGGCGGCTTTCGTCTGAGCATAGTCATAAAGATCGGGCGAGGGGTCATAGGCTTGTTCGGATGTGGTGCCGATGATGACGGAGCCCGGTTTCAGGTGGGGCAGCGCGGCCTTTATGATCCAGAAAGGCGCGTAGATATTCGTCTTCATAGTGGCGTCGAAATCTTCCGACGTAATATCGAGAATGGATTCCCGGGCTTGTTGCCGGCCGGCGTTGTTCACGACGATGTCGAGCCCGCCAAGGCCTTCGACAGCCTTCGCTACCAGGTTCTTGCAAAATTCCTCTTCGCGGAGGTCGCCGGGGATGGGGATGGCTTTACGGCCTTCCTTTTTGATCAGCTCGACGACTTCACGGGCGTCCGGTTCTTCGGTGGGATAATAGTTGATGGCGACATCGGCGCCTTCGCGGGCGAATGCGATAGCAGCCGCTCTGCCCATTCCCGAGTCGCCGCCCGTGATCAGGGCTTTACGACCGGCCAGGCGCCCCGAACCCCGATAGCTTGTCTCGCCGTGATCTGGCCGGGGATTCATCTTCATTGCCAGACCGGGCCAGGGCTGGGTTTGGGGACTGAAGGGAGGCCGGGGATATTTCGTAGTGGGATCCACCAGGTCGGGCGATGCGGTTGGGTGATGCTGGGGAGCAGGAGGCGCTTCGCGTGTCGTGGGCGCCGCCAATACCTGGCCGGTCGCCATCATCGCTACCCCTGTACCTATTCCGCCGATCGCTTTGCGGCGGGTCATTTTGCTGTCGTGCATGATTCATGGTTTTTTGTGTTAGATGGATATGGGGAATCAAAGGATATGCCAGCGGGTGCGGTTTTTGGGCTGGCCGGCAGGCCCGGTGGCATGAGATTTTCTGCCGCTAGGGAAACCAATTATTTATGGCACAGCAAGTCAGCGATTTTATCGTGGAGCGGCTGATCTCCTGGGGGGTCAAGCGTATTTACGGCTACCCGGGGGATGGGATCAATGGAGTCATGGGCGCATTGAACCGCGCGAAGGAGCGGATCGATTTTATTCAGACAAGACATGAGGAGGCGGCGGCTTTTATGGCGTGCGCGCATGCGAAGTTCACGGGTGAAGTGGGAGTATGCATGAGTACATCCGGTCCGGGTGCGATCCATTTGCTGAACGGATTATATGATGCCAAGATGGATCATCAGCCGGTGGTAGCGCTGGTAGGACAGCAGGCAAGGATGTCGATGGGCGGCGATTATCAGCAGGAAGTCGACTTGCAAAGCCTTTTCAAGGACGTGGCGCACGAGTATGTCCATACGGCCACCGATCCTTCCCAGGTGCGGCATCTGATCGACCGGGCGATAAGGATCGCGCGGGTGAACCGGACGGTGACCTGTGTGATCCTGCCAAATGATATCCAGGAGCTCGACTATGCCGAACCGCCGCATCTGCACGGAAGCGTGCATACCGGGATGGGGTATACGAAGCCGGAGATCGTCCCGGGCATGGCCGATCTGCAAGCGGCGGCGGATATCCTGAATTCAGGAACGAAAGTGGCTATCCTGGTGGGGGCCGGCGCGGCGGGCGCGGCGGATGAGATCATCGAGGCGGCGGATGCGCTGGGCGCGGGAGTGGCCAAGGCGTTGCTCGGGAAGGCGGTGTTGCCGGATGATCTGCCGTTCGTAACGGGCAGCATAGGATTGTTGGGGACAAAGCCAAGTTACGATCTGATGATGGAATGCGATACTTTGTTGATGATCGGGACGAGCTTCCCGTATTCGGAGTTCCTGCCAAAGGAGGGCAAGGTCAAGGCCGTGCAGATCGATATCGACGGGCGGATGCTGGGGTTACGGTATCCGACGGATGTGAACTTACAGGGTGACAGCCGGAAGACCTTACAAGCCTTGCTGCCGCTGCTGGCTAAAAAGACGGATCTGACCTGGCAGCAAAAGATCCAGGGTGA
Source organism: Puia sp. (assembly GCA_035695565.1). Classification (GTDB taxonomy): domain Bacteria; phylum Bacteroidota; class Bacteroidia; order Chitinophagales; family Chitinophagaceae; genus Puia. Next base: position 133,722 of record DASRRX010000014.1, read on the forward strand.
GATCGACCGTTGGTGGAAGGTACTGGAAGCGCGGGCGATGAAGAGCGCCAATCCGATCAACCCGCAGCGGTTCTTTTGGGAGTTGTCCTCGCTCCTGCCCGACCGGTGTATCCTCACCGCGGATTCGGGCAGCATAGCCACCTGGTTTGCGATGGACCTGAAGATCCGAAAGGGCATGATGGCCTCGTTGTCGGGCAACCTGGCGACGATGTGCCCGGGCGTGCCGTATGCGATCGCGGCCAAGTTCGCCTATCCGGACCGCATGCCGATCGCGCTGGTGGGCGACGGGGCCATGCAGATGATGGGGATCAATGAGCTGATCACGATCGCGAAATATTATAAACGCTGGCCCGATCCAAGACTGATGATCGTAGTGCTCAACAACCGGGACCTGAATATGGTGACCTGGGAGCAGCGAGTGATGGTCGGCGACCCGAAATTCGAGGCTTCGCAGGACGTTCCCGAAATGAATTATGCGGAATATGCGCGGATGCTGGGACTGGAAGGGATCCGCGTGGAAAAGGAAGACGAGATCGGCCCGGGGCTCCGGCAAGCAATGGCCGCACAGCGACCTGTCGTGCTGGACCTGCTGAGCGATCCAAGCGTGCCGCCGCTTCCGCCGCATATCACCCTAAAGCAGGCGAAGCATTTCACTTCATCGATCCTTAAGGGCGATGTAAATGCCTGGGACATGATCAAGGAAACGTATAGAGAGGTGGTCGAAAACTTCCTTCCGCACCGGTCATGAGATCACGGATCGAATCGCTGGAAGCCTCCGCTTACCGGATACCTACGGATAAGGCGGAATCGGACGGAACACTGGAATGGAACGAGACGACAATGGTGTTGGTGAAAGTCCGCGCTGTGGGATCAGAGGGGGTAGGCTATTCTTATGGGCATGCGTCGATGGTTCCGCTTATCGGGTCGATGCTAAAGCCGCATTTGCTGGAGCGGGATGTGATGGATGTGGAAGCTATACAGGGCTCGCTGATCAGACAGATCCGCAATGACGGGCAGGTGGGACTGGGAATGATGGCGGTGTCCGCGGTCGACATCGCCTTATGGGATCTGAAGGCGAAACTGCTGGGGTTGCCGTTATGCCGGCTGCTGGGGCAGGAGCGGGCGGGAATGCAGGTGTATGGCAGCGGCGGTTTCACATCCTATACGGATGAAGAGTTGAGCGGACAGCTGGCCGGTTGGGCCCGTCAGGGGATAAGCGCGGTCAAAATAAAAGTGGGAAGGGATCCGGCCGCCGATCTGGATCGCGTCGGAGTGGCGCGGAATGCAATTGGAGAAGGGGTCGGGCTATTTGTCGACGCCAATGGAGCTTATACCGTGGATCGGGCGCTGGTAGAGGCGGAGGCTTTTTCACGTTTTGGAGTGGATTGGCTGGAGGAGCCATTGCCGGCGGAGGAGCGGGCGAAGCTGCGGGAAGTGCGGCAGCGGGTGGGCGCAAGGATGCGGGTGGTAGCGGGCGAATATGGATACCGGTTATGCGACTTCCGTGATCTGCTGATGGCCGGAGCCGTGGATGTATTGCAGGCCGACGCCACGCGATGCGGCGGGATCACCGGTTTTCTAAAGGCGGGTCATCTGGCGGAGGCGTTCAGCGTGCCGTTGTCCTCGCATTGTGCGCCGGCCGTGCATCTCCATGCCGCGTTGTCGTTGCGCGGATTTTCCGTCGCGGAATATTTTCACGATCATGTTCGGATAGAAGGGCTCCTGTTCGAAGGGGCAGGGGCGCCGCGGGACGGGGTCATTTATCCTGATCTGAACAGGCCGGGACTGGGATTGGTCTTACGCGAACGGGACGCGGAGCGATATCGCGTGGCATAATTTTTCCGTGCTTACGGGAAAATCCAGGAGATGGAGAAGACGTACCGCCCGCACGACCACAGCCATAACAAATATGAGCTTTATTACAACAATCAGTATTACGATACCCGTTATGTAACGCCGCAGTCCGCTGCGGTGGATGTGGAGTCATTGGAGGCGGAGCTGAGGAAGATCGTGTCGGGAGAAGTACGTTTTGACGCCGGGAGCAAGGCGACCTATAGCACCGACTCGGGAAATTATCGCCAGATCCCTTTGGGTGTGGTATTGCCGCGGACGGAAAAGGATATCATCGATACGATCGCGATCTGCCGGAAGCATGGGGCGCCGGTAGTCAACCGCGGCGGGGGCACGAGCCTGGCGGGTCAAACCTGCAATGTGGCCGTAGTGCTGGACCTCTCCAAATACTACAATAAAGTTCTCAGTTTTAATGTGGCGGCGAAGACGGTGACGGTCGAGCCGGGTATCGTGCTGGATCATCTCAAATCATCTACGGAAGAACATGGATTGACCTTTGGGCCTGATCCGTCGACGCACAATCACTGTACGATCGGGGGAATGCTCGGGAATAATTCCTGTGGCACGCATAGTATCATGTCGGCGAATTATGGTTATGGGGCGAAGATGGAAAACAATACGACGGAGATGACGGTCCTGACCTATGACGGCGTTCGGATGACGGTAGGGCCGACCTCGGATGAGGAGTTCGCCCGGATCGCTCAGGCGGGCGGCCGGAAAGCGGAGATCTATACGAAGCTAAAGGCATTGGTGGACAAATATGCTGATCTGATCCGGGCGCGGTTCCCGGATATTCCGCGGCGGGTCTCGGGTTATAACCTCGTGGATCTTTTGCCGGAGCGGGGATTCAATGTCGCGAGCGCGTTGATCGGAACGGAAAGCACCTGTGTGACGATCCTGTCGGCAACCCTGAAGCTGATGCCGGCGCCAAAGGCGCGGACGCTGGTGGTGCTGGGTTATCCCGATCTGTATGACAGCGGAAAGCATGTGATGGAGATCCTGGCCTTTAAACCGATCGGATTGGAAGGGATCGACGACCTGTTGATCCGCAATATGGAAAAGAAAGGATACCGGACAAAGAATCTGTCTCTATTGCCCGCCGGAAAGGCGTGGCTGCTGGTGGAATTTGGTGGCAATAGCAAACAGGACACCGATACGCTGGGTATGGCGATGATGGCAAAGCTGAAAGCCAGGAAGGACCCGCCTGCGATGAGTCTTTTCGATGATCCGGAGCAGGAGACGATGTTGTGGAAGATCCGGGAGTCAGGACTTGGAGCCACGGCCTGGGTACCGGGAGATCCTATTACGGAAGAAGGTTGGGAGGACTCGGCGGTGCCGCCGGAGAAGATAGGGGATTATTTGGTAGCACTGCGCGACCTTTTTAAGAAATATGGCTGGGATATCCCGCTGTATGGTCATTTCGGTCAGGGCTGTGTGCACTGCCGGGTGCCGTTCGATCTGCTGACGCCGGAGGGACTGGATCAATACAAACGGTTTACGGAAGAGGCGGCGAGGCTGGTAGTCAGTTTTGGCGGTAGCATCTCGGGAGAACATGGCGACGGCCAGTCAAAGGCCGATCTGCTGGAGATCATGTATGGGCCGGAGCTGGTGGAAGCGTTCAGGGAGTTCAAGGCCATCTGGGATCCGGAAGGGCGGATGAATCCGGGAAAGATAAGCGACCCATATGGGCAGCTACGGAATTTGCGGACGGGTGCGCAGTATCATCCGCTGGAGCCTTCGACGCACTTTCATTATCCCGACGACTCGAAGCGGTTCAGCCGGGCGATGATGCGGTGTGTGGGGATCGGCGAATGCCGGCGGACGAAGGAGGGCACGATGTGCCCGAGTTACCGGGTGACGCTGGAGGAAGAACATTCGACACGGGGACGGGCGAGATTGCTGTTTGAGATGCTGATGGGCGATGTCGTGAAGGGCTGGAAGGATCAGAAGGTAAAGGATGCGTTAGACTTGTGTCTGTCATGTAAGGGCTGCAAGGGAGATTGTCCGGTCAACGTAGATATGGCGACATACAAGTCGGAATTCCTCTCGCATTATTATAAAGGGCGGCTGCGGCCGCGTTCGGCATATGCGTTCGGATTGATCTATTGGTGGGCGCGGCTGGCTTCGGCGATGCCGCGGATAGCCAATTTTTTTACCCAGACGAAGGGGCTGGCGGGGATCGGCAAGTGGCTGACGGGGGCCGATCCGAAGCGCAAGATCCCGGCATTTGCGCGGGAGACGTTCAAAGATTGGTTCAGGAAGCGGGGGGACAAAGACGGACATCCGGATGTGATCCTATGGGCGGATACGTTCAATAATCATTTTTTCCCGGATACTCTAAAGGCAGGGGTGGAAGTATTGGAAGCCGCCGGTTTCCGGGTCGTGGTGCCAAGGGCATCGTTGTGCTGCGGGCGGCCGTTGTATGATTACGGGATGTTGAAGACCGCTAAGCGGCTATTGCGCCGCATCCTCGATGTGCTGCGGGAAGACATCCGCAACGGAGTACCGGTGGTGGGGCTGGAGCCCAGTTGTGTAGCAGTGTTCCGTGACGAGCTGGTCAATTTATTCCCCGACGATGAAGACGCCTTGCGGCTCAGGACGCAGACATTTACCCTGGCGGAGTTTCTGCAAAAGAAGGCGCCGCAGTTCCGGCCACCGGTACTGTCAAAGGAGGCGATCATCCATGGGCACTGTCATCAAAAGGCCATCATGAAAATGGATGCAGAGAAAGAGCTCTTTTCAAAGATGAAGTTGAATTTCCGGATCGTCGATTCGGGATGTTGCGGGATGGCGGGTTCTTTTGGGTATGAGCGGGGCGCGCATTACCGGGTGAGTGTGGAGGCAGGGGAGCTCGTCCTGTTACCGGCGGTCCGGTCAGCATCGCGGGACGCGCTGGTGATCGCTGATGGATTCAGCTGCCGGGAGCAGATCCTGCAGCAGACCGATCGGAAGCCGCTGCATACGGCGGAAGTCGTACAACTGGCGTTGCGGCTGGAGCAGCGGATGCTGCCGGCGGCCGGCACGGAAGCGACGGCGAAGGAAAAAGTCGAATATGGACATGCATAATCAGGAAGCGCCGGGAGGGCCGGGGAAATTCTCAGCCTGGACCTCAGGCGCCAAGACAGGGATCGGCCGGGCGCTCAACCCGGGTTCCAAAGTCAGTTTTACCTTAGGCAGGGGTGTGCTCAACGAGGTGTATTTTCCCAGGGAGGATATGGCGGGGGTCCGGGAGTGCGGATTTATCATAACCGGCGACGGCGGCTATTTCTGCGATGAGCGGACAGGAATGAATCACAAAATAAGCATGATCAGGCGAGGCGTGCCGGCTTACCAATTGACGAATGAATGTATCGACGGCAGGTACCGTCTGGAGAAGGAGATCATCGTCGATCCGCAGCGGGATACGGTATTGCAGCGGGTACGGCTGGTGCGGCTTGTGCGGGGCCCGGGGATCGGCAGGACGCATAAATTGTGGGCCTATCTGACGCCGCATCTGCATAACGAGGGGCAGGAAAATGAGGCATGGGTAGGCGAGTACAAAGGGGTGACCATGATGTTTGCAAGAGGCGGCGATCTGACGGTTGCGCTTGCCTGTGACCGCGGGTGGCGCGAACGGACAGTGGGCTATACGGGAGTGTCGGACGGGGTGACGCAGCTACGGGCAAGCGGCGGGGTAACCGGATATGACCATGCGGGAAGAGGGAACGTACAGCTTTGCGGGGCGCCGGCTATGGATGGGGAGGAAGAAGGACTGGTCGTCGCTATCGGCTTCGGGCATACGCCGGAAGGAGCGGCGCATCAGGCGTGGTCGAGTTTGTTGGATGGTTTCGATCTGGCCAGAGAACTATATACCGGCGAATGGGAAGACTGGCAAAAACGTTTGTGGTCAGGGAAGACGAACAAAGGGATCAAAGGAAAATATTTAAAAGAAAGCGCCGCCGTTCTCCGCATTACCGAAAGCCGCGGTTATCCGGGGGGCGTGATCGCGAGTCTGGCGATCCCCTGGGGTGAGGTTCAGACCGGTGAAGGGTTGGGATATCATCTCGTCTGGCCGCGGGATCTCGTGGAGAGCGCCTGGGGCTTCCTGGCGTTAGGAGCGACGCAGGACGCGCTACGCATCCTCAACTATCTTTTTGCGACCCAGGATGCAGATGGAAAATGGCACAAGAACATGTGGCTGGACGGCCGGCCGGGGATGACGGGATTGCAGCTGGACCAGGTGGCGTTGCCGATCCTGCTGCTCGATTCCTGTCACCGGGAGGAGCTCCTCGACAAGGAGCGGTGGCGGCGGTATTTGCCGGGCCTTCGGCGGGCGGCGGACTTTATCCTGCACCATGGGCCGATGACGGATCAGGACCGGTGGGAACAGCAGCCGGGATTATCGCCGTTTACGCTGGCTACGGAGGTGGCGGCGCTGTTAGCGGCGGGCGCTTTGCTGGAAAAAGCCGGCGATGGAAGCGCGGCGGGGCAATGCAGGGCAATAGCGGATGAGTGGAATGCACAGATCGAGGAGTGGACCTATGTACAGGATACGGAAACGGCTAAACGACATGGGGTGGAAGGCTATTATGTGCGGATCAACCCTTTCCGGATGCCGGTGCAGGAGGTGCGGGACAGGCCGATCACGATCAAACACTGGGCGACGGGTGGTGAGACCCCGATCGGCGAAGTAGTGAGCGGGGATGCGTTGGCGTTGGTGAGGTTTGGTTTGCGCCGCCCGGATGACCCGCGGATCCTGAATACGATCCGGGTAGTGGATGCGGAGCTGCGGCGGGAACTGCCGGCGGGGCCATGCTGGCGCCGGTTCACAAAAGACGCTTATGGGGAAGATGATTCGGGACATCCGTTCGCAAAGACGGGCCGGGGGCGATGCTGGCCATTACTGACCGGGGAACGGGCGCATTATGAGTTGGCGGCGGGGAATGTGAAGCAGGCGAAGAAATTGTTCAGGGCCATGGAGGGATTCAGTGCGGAAGGATTCATCCCGGAGCAGGTTTGGGACGCGGATGACCTGCCGGCGAAGGATTTGTACAAAGGCCGGTATACCGGATCGGCGATGCCGCTGACCTGGGCCCAGGCGGAGTATCTCAAACTGGCGGTGTCGCTGAAGCAGGGGAAGGTGTATGATATGCCAAAACATACGAGAGAGCGGTATTTGTAATGGCGATGAAGCAGATCAATGATCGGGCGAAGGCTATCCGGCGATCAGGCGATGCCGGATGGCATAGCGGGTAAGGTCGGCGTTTGTTGTGAGGTTGAGCTTTTGTAAGATCCTCGACCGATAAGTACTAACGGTAGTCGGGGTAAGCGAAAGGCTCCGGCTGATCTCGATGAGGGGGGTTCCGCCCGCCAGTTGGATAAAGACTTCGAATTCGCGGCTGGACAGCTTCTGGTGCGGCAAGACGGTTGTATCCGAGTTGGCATTTTCCATCAGCCGTTCGGCGATGGAGGGCGTGATATACTTCCTTCCCGACAGAACGTGACGGGTCGCGGCGAGGAGCTCGGCGGAGTCCATGTCTTTTGTCAGATAGCCGGATGCCCCGGCCTTCAGGGCCTGCAACGCGTATTGCTCTTCAGGATGCATGGTAAGGATCAGTACCGGAAGATCCGGTTGGCGCTCACGGACTCTGGGAAGCGCGTCGAGGCCTCCTATGGAGGGCATGGAAAGATCGGAGATAACGAGGTCCCATTCTTCGCCGTGTACTTTGCTGATCAGCTCTTCGCCATTTATGACGGTGGTGATCCTGGCGTCCGGGTATTTGGACCGAAGGATCTTCTCCAAACCTTGCCGCACCACTTCATGGTCGTCTGCGATCAGTATTCTCAACATACTGAAAATTAAATAAATTATGTTAAATCCGCATATTATAGTAAATTTCTGGTACCTACTTATCTAACCCTTGTCATTTTGTCCCGCGTCAACCCTGTCTTCAAAACCGGCTGCTGTTCCCTGATGGTCTGCATCCTTTATTGGGCCATGTGTCCGATGACAGCCTGTTCGGACCGGCGGCAGCAAAGGTATGAACCCAAATTCGAAGCGGTGGGCAGCGGGCGGAAGGTGTTGTTCCTGGGCGTGCCGGGCCAATCCTTCTACGAGACCACCGATCTGCTGGTCCGGTATCTGAACGACCGCCTCGACAGCGTGAGCATCCAAACGGTGGCCTGTAGCGGGATCGAAGACTATGAGACCAGGCTTCGGGACGGCTATTTCGATCTTACCATTATCAATGGCCCGCAGTTGCTGGGCGCAGAACGGAACGGCTACCGGGTAGTCGGCCGGATCGCGGATGACGCGCGGACCGTTATCTTCGTCCATAAGGATTCAGGCATCCGGCAATTTTCCGATGTGCGCGGACACACGATCAGTCTGCCGGGCAAAAATACCCTTTCGGGGACGATGATGCCGCTGCTATACCTGTACCGGCAAGGCGTAGATGTGAACGGCGGCGTGCATCGGGCGTACGTGCCATCTTTTGAATCAGCCATGCTGCAGGTCTATCTGGGTCATGCCTCGCTGGGAACCGCCTGGAAGCCTGCCTGGGAGATGTATCTGAAGGAACGACCGGAGATCGGCAGCAAGCTGGTGGTACGCTGGGAAACACCGCCCCTTATCAATGCGGGCCTGCTCTTCCGGGATTCGATGAACAGCGGTGTTGCGGCAAGGCTGGCGGGAATCTTTTTCGAGACAGGGAGGGACGAGCAAGGCCGGCGGGCCTTGCAGCGACTGAACATCAGCGGGTTCAAGCCGGCCGACAGCAATAGCTTCCGGCCAATGGAGGCGTTCCTGCGGGAGTATCAGGCGGTTATTCATTGAAAGTTAGTCTTATGCAACCTATCGTCAAGCGGTTGAAGAAATACTGGCCTGCCACGATCCGGGGCCAGTTGGTGCTCGGCGTCGTGCTTGTCCACTTTGCGCTGATGTCATTGTTCGTGCTGGATCTTGTCAGAAGGCAGCTTCACTTCCTGCAACGGCAAAGTCAGGATCAGGCGCTCGGGCTTGCAAATGATCTTGCCGTCAACTCCAATACCTATATCATCGGCAATGATTTCGACGGGCTGGAACGGATGACGCTTTCATATAAGGATTTTCCCAATCTCGAATATGCGATGGTCCTGTCCCCGGAAAATGTGGCCTTGTCGCACAGTACTCCGGGCTATCAGGGAGAGAAAGCGACCGATAGTGTCAGTAACAGGCTCCGCCAGGAACCCCGCAGCCAGATCCTGCTACAGGGTGACCGCATTCTCGATGTAGCCGCGCCGGTGCTGCATGACGGAAAGATCATCGGCTGGGCGCGGATAGGGATCAACCAGGATTATATTTACACTAACCTGATGTCTATCAGCAGGAACGGCCTGCTGTATATTCTGGCGGCCATGGCGATAGGGTTGCTCGTAGCTATTTTCATCGGCAAACGGCTGACAGCGGGATTGACCCGGCTGGTAGCTGCGGCGGAATCGATCCGTAGCGGCGACCGGAGCCGCCGCGCTTCGTTGTCGGGGAGCTATGAGATCAAACGGCTTGGGATGGCCTTTAACGAAATGCTGGACGTCCTGGTCTCGAATGAACGGATGCTGGCGATGGTGCTTGAAAATATGCCGGTTGGGGCGTATATTCTACAAGGTGAGCAATTCGTCTTTGTCAATCCGGTCTTTGAGCAGATCACCGGCTACGGTCGTGCCGACATTCTAGAAAAGCTGACGCCGGACCTGTTGGTTCATGAAGAGGACATCCCGCAAGTGCGGCGGCTTTATGCGATGAGACAGAGCGGAGCCGTTCGGGGCGATCACTATACTTTTCGGATCATCCGCGGCGATGGTACCGTTATTTTCATCGAGGCCATCGTTTCCAGGATCATCTATAATCAAAAGCCGGCGACGATCGGGTCGATCATCGATATTACGGACCGGTTGCAGGAAGAGAACCGGATCAATAAAGCAGTCATCGATGCGCAGGAGCAGGAACGGATGCAGATCGGGATGGAGCTTCATGACAACGTTCAACAGCTCCTTGCGGGTTCGCTCCTGACCCTCGACTATGCAAAGACCCAATTCGATGATCCGGCATCCGCCATGGAGGCGTTGCAGGATGTCAAGGGGTATGTCAACAAAGGGATCCATGAGCTGCGAAGGCTTTCACATCAACTGGCGCCCGCAATGCCGACGCCGGAAGGGCTGGCGGAGAAGATCAATGAGCTGGTCGGCAGTATGAACGCGGACGGGCGGCTTTCCGTGGCGGTGGAGGTGGATGGGCACAATACGGCGGGAGACGAAGAGCTGGAACTGGCCATTTACCGCATTATCCAGGAACAGCTCAGCAATATCCTGAAGCATTCGGAGGCGACCCGGGTATCGATCGTGCTGAGGCAGACCGGGGAGGGGCTACTGCTCTCGATCCGCGATGACGGGAAAGGCTTCGATCCGGCGACCAAGGCGTCCGGGATCGGGTTGGAAAATATCCGGCGCAGGGCGGCGGCGTTGAACGGCGAACTGCGGATCTTATCGGCGCCGGGGGGAGGATGTGAGGTGTTGTTGATCATTCGGCCCTGAAAAATACCTGGAAGACGGCGCCCTGATCGATGGTTCCCTGTGCGCGGATAAAGCCATGGTTATAATCCATGATCCGGCGGCAGATCGCCAGGCCGATGCCGGTGCCGGAGAATTGTTCCCGGCCATGCAGGCGTTCGAACATATCAAAAATTTTCTCCGACTGTTCAGGGGGGAAGCCGATCCCATTATCCCGGACCTCGATCCGATGGAAGCGTTCGGCGCCATATGCATCGGCCATTTCCGGGATCCGGACTACCGAGTCGGTTATCGAGATGACCAGCGGCCTGGCGGCCGAGCGAAATTTGAGGGCGTTACTCAGCAGGTTGGCAAATAGCTGCCGTAACTGGAAAGCGACGCCTTTTACGGTCGGGAGGCGGCTACAGTCGATCCGGGCGCCAATCTGGTCGGCGGACTCCCGGGATTCGGAGATGAGGTCTGCGATAAGGGGATTGAGGTCGACCGGTTCAAGGGTCTGGCTGGTACCCGCAACCCTGGTGAACGCCAGCAGGTCGTCGATCAATCGCTGCATCCTTTTGGCTGCATCGGCTGACCGTTGGAGGTAGACCTTTTGTTGTTGCGGGGGCGGAGTTTCGCCGTTTTCACCTTGGATGGCCGAGTAGTAGACGAGGATCTTCCGTAAGGGCTCTTTTAAGTCGTGGGCGGCGGCGTAGGCGAATTGCTGGAGCTCTTTATTCTGGGTCTCGAGTTTATACGCATATTGCAACAGTTTGTCTTCGGCCTGTTTGCGTTCCGTCAGGTCGCGGGTCACCTTTGAAAAGCCGATGACCTGCCCGTTGGCGTCATGGAGCGCGGTGATGACGATGCTGCCCCAGAAGGCGGTACCGTCTTTCCTTAGCCGCCATCCTTCATGGATAGCCTTTCCCTCCCGTACGGCGCGGTCGATGAGTTGCTCAGGCAGCCCGGCGTCGCGATCCTCCTGGCGGTAGAACATCCTGAAGTGCATTCCCACCGCCTCTTCTTCCGTATAGCCCTTTATTTTTTCCGCACCCTTGTTCCAGTTGCGGATCACACCGGCGCGGTCCAGCAGGAGGATGGCATAATCTTCCACCTCGCCGATCATCAGGTGGTATTGCTGCTCGTTATTTAAGAAATCGTCACCGCTCGGGCCCAAGGGGTCATATCGCATATTTTCGGAGTCACAATAAAGGTGCCACGATGTCCCGGGGAGTGCCAATTTCACATATCTTTGAAGAGCGGCCCGTTCTTTGATCTGGTTGCTTATAGAGAAACTATCTCTGATGAAAAGGCAGGAACCCTATATTCTCGTTGCCGATGACGATCCGGAAGACCAGGAATTGCTGGCCGAGCGTTTCCAACGCAGAAACCCGGATGTCCATTTCCGTTTGATGGCCAATGGATATGAAGTTCTCGACTACTTGCGGTCTTGTTCGACCGACGACCTCCCGAAGTTGATGGTTATCGACTATAAGATGCCCGGAATGACGGGCGCCGAAGTATTACAAAATATCCGGCACGAAGAGCGGTTACAACACATCCCGAAGGTCGTATGGAGCACCTCCACCAACCGGGAATACATCGACAAGGCTTTGAATAGCGGGGCGGACAAGTATTTTGCCAAGCCTGCCGATATGCGGTCTTTCGATCAACTGGTCGGGGAGCTCAGTCAGCTCTACCGGTCCGGAAAGAAGGCAGATAACGATTGAAATCTCAAATTTTATGGGGGGAGAAGGACCGGGTAAGCCTTGACGGGGCTGCCTATGGTTCCGGATTGGTGTTGTCGATGACGTCGCTGCTACCTCGCTGCGACAGGCGATTGAGGAGAATGCTCCAGAGCTTCGGATCGAGCATAGCTCCGCTTTCCTTGAGAAGCCGAAGCTCTTTTTCGCGGATGCGTTGGAGAAAGGCACGGAGTTGTTCATCGGAAGCCCCTGATTCTAAGCCAGTTAGAAAAGATTTGGTGTCCGCGATAATCCCTGCCCGGATCTCCCGGACTATTGTACTTTCAGTGATCATAGAGGCTGCCTGTGGGTCGCCGATATATCCGCAAATCCTAAACCGATATCTCCAGGATAAAGGAAATGAAGAAAATTTAATTTCGCCAATTGACTTCGGTCAAGTATTTTTTGGGACTCGCCCGAATCTTAAGTACATCTACCTAACAATGGATAAAGAAATAAAATTCGATACAATATTCCCCCCTTCCGGGGCGATCTATTTACAGATCCGCTCATTCGCAAAGGTGATCAGGCTGACGAAGGTATCGCGTAAAACAAGCTGGCCCAAAAAGCTTCGGCTTATGGGCCCACGGTATCGGGTGCGGTCTATCACGTGCAGGTAAAACAAGCTGGTCCGTTCTTATTCCGGATCCCTGAACGTTGACGGCCCTAACGAAGACTGATGCTGGTTCTGTATCCTGTTTCCTACTGAAAGACCAAAAGCATTGCCCCTGCCGGAAGATATTTCGGAAGCTGCTTAGGTTTCAAAAGCTCCCGCTGACCGGCGGGAGTTTTTATTCGACATATTCCAGGTTACGCTTCCTGAGTCTGCTGTGGAGGATGCGCCACATATCCGGATGGAGGACAACGCCTTCCTGTTGCAGGAGCTCATGCTCCTTGTCGCGGATACGTCTTAGGATCGCTTGTAACTGTTCGTCGGAAGCTCCTGAATACATTCCTCTCAGCAGAACCTGGGTTTCGGCGATAATGTCGCCCCTGAGAGTGGATAAGTTGTTGAACTCACTGATCATTGCACTACTGTTACGGTATAATCGTATTGCAATTCCCGGACCATCGGTAAAGTACTTGAGGCTGAATTTTATAGGGTATGCAAATTGCGTCAGTCCATCGAAATCTGAAGACACAATGGAGCCGTTGAACAAGAGCAGGATCATCCCTTTATCACTGGTATATGAAGGGGAATATTATGAGGGAGATATCACGCCTTCAGCCGAGACCGGAAAAAATGGAATGCCGGTATATTTCCGGGTGACTATCGGAAATGAGTTTTTCGCATATCTGTGCTGCGGGGATACGGGCTGGACCGCGAGGGAGCAAAAGGGAAATGCCACAGGGCTGGTCCAGGCGATCGCCGCTTATATCAGAAGCTATTACCTTTATTGAACAGCTGGCATAGGGTTTGTAATTTGAGAGAAGATCAGAATATTAATTACTCCAAATTAAAATCCGTTGTCGATGGCTGCGAAGAAAGAAGTGACCAGGATCCTCGTTATAGAGGATGAAGGCGATATTTGTCTGTTGCTGGAGCTGCTGCTTGTGGGCAGGAGGACCATTGTGGACCATGTACATACTCTTAATGACGCCAGGGAATTTATCGAGCGCGAACCTCCGACGCTGGTGTTACTGGACAACCGGCTGCCGGACGGGCTGGGGATTGATTTCATCGGCTATCTCAAGCAGGCATATCCGCAGATCAAGATCATCATGATCACCGGTGTGGATGGGATGGCTGAAGATGCGGTACTTGCTACGGGCGCGGATCGCTTTATGAGCAAGCCGTTCACGCAGGCGCAGTTGCAGGAGTCGATCAATCAGGTACTGAATTAACTTTTTTTCTTTTTGGCGGCGCTTTTCCTTTTGGCCGGGCTCTTCTTTCTGGCTGGGCTCTTCTTTTTGGCCGCGCTTTTCTTTTTAGCCGCCCCTTTCTTATTCGGCACTTTTGCGCCTTCCTTGCGCGCTTCGGACAGACCGATGGCGATGGCTTGTTTGCGGCTGGTCACTTTCTTACCGCTACGGCCGCTTTCGAGGGTGCCGGCGTTTTTCTCCTTCATTGCCCTTTCTACTTTGTTCTGCGATTCTTTCGAATACTTTGCCATAAATAATGGGTTTTATGTCGGTTGAATTAATTTCTGTGCTTCTTTGGGGCCCAGCTTGTCCAGGGCCTTGAATTTTTTACCTTCCAGCTTGTTGTAGTCAACAAAAAATTCTTCGAGCTGATTCATGATCTGCTCCGGCAGGTCATTCATTGATTGAACTTTTTCGAAGATATTTGAGCATTTGGGAATGGCGAGGAACCGGTCGTTGCGGATCATCTTTCCGCCCTTTCCCTCGGACTGTTCAGCTTTGATGCCGCCGATAATGCGGCATTTGATCATAATACCTGGGAAGCTGTTGAATTCGGAGATCACAATGACATCGAGCGGATCACCGTCCTCACCTTTCGTATCGGGGATGAATCCGAAGTCATAGGGGAAGACCATGCCGGAGGGGAGGATCTTCCTGAGCTTGAAGAACCGGCTTTCGGGGTCGTAGTCATATTTCTGGGCGCTTCCTTTTGGTGTTTCGATCACGACATTGACACAGGCCATATTCGCTTTTTTATTAACAGCTAATAAAAAAAGCGGGCCAATATTTGACGGCTTTAAGAAATAAACTTATAACTATGGACTGGTTGCATACAATTTTCGGGGAAGGGAAGGACCTGAACAGCCTGCAGATGGTCTGCCGGGCGGTGGGCTGTTTCTTTATTACGCTGGCGCTGATCCGGATCGCGGGGGTCCGTACTTTCGGGAGAAAGACCGCTTTTGACAACGTGATCACGATCATGCTGGGATCGATCTTCAGTCGCGTTATAGTAGGCGCCAGTCCATTCATTCCTACCGCGCTGGCCTGTCTGGCTTTTGTACTGGTGCACTTGGCCCTGGGGTGGATAACGGTGCGCAGCGATCTCATAGGCCGGCTGGTGAAAGGAGAGAAGTCGGTGCTTTATGCGGATGGCCGGAAGGAAGAAAAGAACATGCGCAAGGCGATGATCAGTGAAAAGGACCTGGTGGAAAGCGTTCGGCTGCGGATCAATAGCGACGATCTTGAGCAGGTGCGTGAGATCATCATCGAACGCAATGGAGAGGTTAGCGTGATCAGAAAATAGGGAAAAGATTCCACAAAGAAGCAGCCCTCTTCGGCCGGAAATTAACCTGCGGTTCAAGGGAGCTGGCGAACGACATATACATAATATGCCGTCCGCCGGGTAAAAGACGCCCCGAATGAAATAAAATGGCTCACTGAATAGGTAAGAGACGACGGAATAAAGCAACGACCCAACCAGATCAAAAATAGTAAAAAAAGACCGCAGAGCGACTCTTACTTATTATTTTCTTTTGGATTTAGGGCTTCTTTGATCCGCTCAAGCACATCCTGCAGATGGTACCTGCTCACCTTATCTGCCTCTTTGGGAATGGCGGCGCTGATCTCGTTACGCAGTTCGACCAGCTGGGCCCTTGCGACCGATGGGATATCCGTATTCTTGATATCGCCGGTGAAAATGACCAGTCCTCTGGGCAATCCCGCCGGCGGCGCCATCGGCGGCGCAGGGTTGACAAGATTTCCCAGCGCTTCGATATAGACCTTCTGAAGGTTGCGGCGATAGATATCGATAGGTGCGCCGGATGGCAGTTCGCTCCATACGCCCTTCTTCGCATCCGTGAGGAGGTCATCCACACTATAGGCTGCGGCGCCATAGCGGCCGGAGCAAATGGTCAGGCGGTACAGCCGTGCGGCGGACAGCAAGCTACGCAGGGTATTGGCCTGGATCCGGCTGAGGACCTCTTCCGTACCGGGGTTGGCGAATTTGTTCAGGACATCCTTGTTGAGCAGCCAGGCCGGGGTGGCAAAAAGCTGTTTGTTGAGGAAGTCCACCGCTTCTTTTTGCGTCGCCTTTGGCGTAGGCTCATAGACATCCCCGGGTTGCTCGATGCTCTTGAACGTTTCCTGCACCCCGCCGACATTTTTCGTGACATGGCCCATCCACCGGGCGTATTCGTCGACGAGGTTAGTATACATCTCGCTGAGGTTATCATATTGGTCGGCTTCTTCACGACACCAATCAGGGAGGTTTGGCAGGATGCGTTTCAGGTTCCTGATCCCGTACTCACTGGCCTTCATCGCGTTGTCGCCGAGATCTTCGGTCTGGGCGCGGGGATCGAAATTCTGCCCTTCGCCGCCAAACCACAGGCGGGGGTTCTTCAGGCTGTCGATGGCCAGCCTGTTCATGACCTTCTTATCCTCCTCTTCGTCCTTTGCGTCGGGGTCATACCGGTAACCCCATTCGATCGCCCACTTGTCATAGTCGCCGATGCGGGGATAAAGACCTTTGGGAGTCACATTGTCCTCGGGCTGGGCCACGTAGTTGAACCGCGCATAGTCCATGATAGAGGCGGTATGGCCGTTGGCTTCGACCCAGGCCTTGTTGCGTAGCAGTTCCACCGGGGTCTTGCTGCTGCTGCCCATATTGTGGCGCAGACCCAGCGTATGCCCAACTTCGTGAGAGGATACGAACCGGATGAGATCGCCCATCAGCTCATCGTCAAATTTCATCCTGCGGGCCCGCGGATCGACAGCGGCGGTCTGGATCATATACCAGTCGTGTACGAGCTTCATGACGTTGTGATACCAGCCGATATGCGATTCCAGGATCTCGCCGCTCCGGGGGTCGGCTACGTTGGGACCATAGGCGTTCTCGATATCGCTGGCAAAATATCGGATCACCGAGAACCGGGCGTCTTCAAGGCTCATTGTCCTGTCGTTCTCCGGCCATTCCTTACCGACGATGGCATTCCTGAACCCTGCCTTTTCAAAAGCGACGTTCCAATCGTTGATCCCTGCGATCAGGTAAGGAACCCATTTCCTGGGCGTTGCCGGATCGATATAATAAACGATCTGCTTCTTCGGCTCCACGAGCTCGCCGCGTTTGTATTTCTCCAGGTCTTCATCTTTTGGTTCGAGGCGCCAGTGGTGAATAAAGTCATCGATAAAGACGCGTTGCTGATTGTCGTCATAGACGGTGTATTCGCTGGCGAAGAAACCTACGCGGGGATCGAACGCCCGTTTAGCCATCGGCACTTTGGGAAGGAGCAGGAAGGAGTTGTTCAATTCCACGGTGACTACGCCGGCTGCTGCTTCTGCCGGCAGGGAACCGACCGGCTCACGGCCACCGGCGGATGGCGCGGCGGGCGCCGGGGAAGCGGCATAAGTCTTTACGGTCCGGATCTCCGTATTGATGGGATAGGTATGGATGCTTTCGATATAGGACCGGTCGGCCGCAAGCGCGGCGAGGTTGAAACGATGTTTGATGGCCGGTGTCAGGCTAACGATCTGATTGTCGCCCTTGAAAAAGTCGGTAACGTCGATGACGACGGTGCCGGATGTCGAGTCGGCGCTTTTGCCGTATGCCTTAACGTCAAATTCGGCGGCGATGGGATTCATATTGGAATTTCTTACCGCCTGTGCGATCGGCTGGCTGGAATCCTTAGCCACATTGACGATAGTCAGCACGTTCAGGAAAACGGTATGCGTGGGGCCTTTTTCCCAGCGGATGGTCTGCACCTGGATCTGTTCGCCGCCATAGTTACCGCCGGCGGAGGTTCTATCGTACCGGGTGCTGACGAGGATGTCGCGACCGAAAATGGAATCAGGGATCTCGAAATACCATTTATCCTCCACTTTATGAACAGTAAACAGGCCCGGATGGGTGATGGCCTTGTCGGTGATGACCTCGTGATAAGGTTTGGGTGGCTGCGAAGCGCCGCCGCCTGCACCATTACGTCCGCCGGGGGTGACAGCGGGATTACCGCCGCCGGGATTGCCGGGTCGTTGTTGGGCGATGGCGGCCGATAGCCCCGTGAAAAGGAGCAGCACAGTCAGGAATTGTCTCATAAGTTTGAAATTCTTAATTTAAAGGTGGCTGAAATTAAGGGAAGCGGGGACTATGGGCGCATTAAAATATGACGAATGGGAAAAGAAGGCCAGCGGGCGGGCTAAAAATTATTCAAAGTTCGGGTGTCCCATATGGTGACTGGGTAGTGGGCCGCAAAATTCTTTAAAGTAATCCTAAAATTGTCATATCCGGGCATTTTGGTTTTGAGCCGATTTTTTCCTCCATTACCTTCACTCCTGTTAATCAAAACCTTTAATTTCAAACCCTGTCCAGATGAAAGTCAATGCTACGCCAAAGCGTTTCCTTTCCGTACGGCTGACTTCCGAAGAACTGGAAGAAGTCTATCAACATTCAAAAAGCTCTACCTGTCGAAGCCTGACAGAATACGTCAAAAAAGTCCTCACCAAAAAACCGGTGACCGTAAAGGTCCGTAATCAATCCCAGGATGATCTGCTGGCTGCGATGATCGGTATCAAGAACCGGCTGGATCAGTTGACCGAGAAGGCCGAGGACAAGGACGATGCAGAGTTCCTTAGAGAGATCTCAGAGATCCGGGCAATGACCCGGCATGCCTTTGAGAAATGGGGTACCCAATAGATCACGGCTTTTGTTTGATCTGTGCTGACGGAAAAACCACTTCCGATGTGCAGGCAAAAGTAAACGGGCATCCCTATTCCTTATCTTCCTTCTCCGTTGTGACCTTTACAAACGCGCTTCGGCGCGGCGCCGGAGCGACGCTGCTCTCGCCTCGTACCGCTTTCCAGAGGACCTGGTTAAGCAGGTCGTCGGGGACGGCGTCCGCGCGGGAAAGGTCGAATTGGGACGACAGGATGGCGGAAGGCGTCATCGCGGTATTGCGCATGTTGATGTCGGTTCCCGCGGGTAAGGCGGTGAACGGCGCATTGTCGGGCGTTGCGGTAAAGCTGTTCCACATGGGTGTGGCGGCAGCGTCATACTGGCTCATGACCGGCAGGCCGAGGATCAGCTCCATGGTACGGAGGATGGAGGTGGTAGAGTACATGGTATGATCCACAAAGCCATGTTTGATATAGGGACTGATGATATAGGCGGGAGACCGGTGTGCGTCCACATGGTCTGGACCGTCCTGAGCGTCGTCTTCCAACACGAAGATGGCCGATTGCGACCAGATAGGACTGTGGGAGATATGATCCACGAGCCGGCCTAAAGCAAGGTCGTTGTCGGCGATCATGGCGATCGGGTTATAGGCGCCCCTGGCCAGGCCGCTGGTATGATCGTTCGGCAGGTAGATGGTGCTGAAATGAGGAACGGCGCCAATCTTCTCGAGGGAATCGAAGTCCTGCTCAAAGATCTGCTCCCGGCGGACGTCCTGGGTATCGAGGTTCCAGCCGGTATAGGGGCGGCAGTAGTGCGCCGGGTCTTTGAGAATGTCGAGCGTTGGCGGACCGTTGTCTTCGAATTCGCCGTAGTTACGGAAGGACACGCCGGCCCGCTGGCAGTAGTTCCAGATAAATCCTTTTGTAGGGTTCGCAACGGGGCGGTGGCCGTCAAAATCATATTCGCCGCCGCGGCCACTGTAATTGGTCGGCCAGGTCTTTTCCGTAAAGTCGGTGGCATAGGCGGCCATCGACCAGTTATGGCCATCGGCGCTGACCTCCGCGTCGACATAGAAGTTATCCAACAGCACGAAGCTGGTCACGATCGAATGGGCGTTTGGCGTGACCTGTCTTCCAAACAGACAAAGGCTGGTATCGCCGTTACCCTGCGGCAGATCGCCAAGGATCTGGTCATAGGTCCGGTTCTCTTTCAGGACATAGAAGACATATTTGATCGGCGAGATTTCACCGGCCTTACGGGGAATGGGGCTGCCGGGGATGCCCGGAGCTTCCTGTTCCTTTAAGGCGGAATAGGGAGTGTTGGCGTATACCTGACCGGTATAGGCGGCGAGGGCTTCCGTCGTCGGAACGGGAATGACGGAGAGGGTGCCCTTCAGCATACTGCCGACATATTGGTCAATGACCTCCCCGCTCTTCTTATAGGCATTTTTGTTCTGACGCTCGCCGGGCTGCGGTTCGAGCGGATTGGGCATGGAGGATAGCCCCTTCCCGTTGGTCACGAAGATCTGGCCGCCATGCATCCGGACACAGGTCGGGTACCAGCCGACGGGAATAAAACCCAATGACCGGCTATGGCCCGGATCGGAGACGTCGAATAGTGCGAGATAGTTATTATCGGCGTTGGCGATATAGAGGGTCTTTCCATCGGGGGAAAGGCATAGGCTGTTGGTAGTTGAGCCGATTGGCGCGTCAGGCGAAAGCGCGGTATGCAAGGTCTCGATCACCTTGTTCGACGGGAGAGCGATGACGGATACGGAGTTGCTGTTGGCATTGGCGACATAGAGCCGGCTATCGCCGTCGATAGCCATATCTGTCGGATGGTCGTCGGTGGGGATGGAATCCGTGAGGACGTTGCGCCTCGTGTCGAAGACCCAGACCTTGCTCCCACCCCAGGCGGAGATGTAGAGCTCGGGTTTATCGGGGTTGAGGAGAACCGTATAGGCTTCGGCGCCCAGGGGGATCCTGGTGACGACGGTCATGCTTTTGGTGTCACAGACATAGAGCGAGTTATTCTCCTTTGTGACGACATAGAGCCGGTCGCGTGCTTCATCGAGGGCCAGACCGGTGGGACTGATCTTTTCCCCGGGCCAGGGCTGACCTAGCCTGATAGTGTCTTTTGAGATAAGCGTGTCGCCGGTCAGTTGATAGCGGATGATGATATCATCATTGCCGCCGGAGGCATAGAGCCAGGGATGTTGTTTGGCGAAGGCAAGACCCAGCCAGGCTTTTTTAATGGTAACGCTTGCCACGAGCCGGCGCTGTTTGAGGTTGATCAGGTCGATCGTCTGACGGCCGCCGCCATTGTTGGTGACGGCAAGATGGACGCCATCCGGGCTGAAGGCCATATTGAGCGGGAGGTCGGAGGATAACGGGATCGAATGACCGGCGGGTGTAAGGGACCAGCCGTTGGGGAGAAGCGTGCGGGAGCCGGGAGTTTGGGCGGCGAGGTGCGTTGCGGCAAGAAGGGTGGCCACGCAGGTCGCCAGGAGTGCTAAGGAGAATTTCATGGGACCAAAGGTAGGGGCCCGATATTAATTGGATATTAAAAAACCCCGGCCTGAAAGCCGGGGTTTTTCTTGTTGGCGGACCGCTTTAGCGGCCCGGCGGGCAGGCTCAAAGCAGCTCAGGGGATCGGAGTCTCCTGAAGTCCGTATTTTGTCATGTACCGATGATAGAGTTGGGTTTGCTTGTTGTCCAGGCTGACCTCACGCCCCTGGATAAAAGCATGCTCGATGATACTGGTACGGATATCGAGAATATCGCCCGCGCTGATCACGATGTTGGCATCCTTTCCTGCTTCCAATGATCCGGTGCGATCATCGATCCCGAGGATCTTCGCCGTGTTCAGGGTTATCGCCTGGAGCGCCTGTTCCTTTGTCAGGCCGTTAGCGGCGGCGACGCCGGCGTTGAACATCAGATTACGATAGCGGGTCTCTTCATGCTCGTCATTGATACAGTACAGGACTCCGGCTTTTTGAAGGACGGCCGGGGTCTTGAAGGGTTGGTCGACGTCATCGTCCTCCGTTGTCGGGAGGTTATGCATCTGCTGGAGAATGACCGATATATTATTCTGCTTCAGCAGGTCGGCGATGAGCCAGGATTCGCTGCCGCCGACGATGGTGACGTCGAAACCGAATTCCTTTGCAAAGTCGATGGCGACGAGCATTTGCTTGACCTGGTCGCCGTGGATAAAGAGTTTCTGCTGTTTGGCAAAGAGCCCCCTGACCGCTTCGAATTTAAGGTTGGTCTCCTTGTGGGCAGGCTCTTCGGCATAGGCCTTTGCTTCGCGGAAAAAGGTCTTGATCTCTTCGATCTTTTCCAACGCCTCTTTGGTGGGATCGGTCTGAGGCTGATTGGCGCCAAAACGGCCCCCGCCGCCGCCAAACCGCCGCGGGCGGGGAAGGAACGAGGGAAGGCTGAGGTGGATGGCGTTGTCCATCTTGTAGGCCGCGTCCTCCCAGTTCCAGGCGTCGAGCTGAACGACCGTAGAGGAGCCGCTGATCGTACCACCCTGGGGGGTTACGCCGGCCAGCAGGATACCATTGGCTTTGAGGGTATTGATGATCCTCGAATCGGTATTGTAGGCTACGATGGCCCGAATACTGGGGTTGAGGTCGCCCAGTTCACGATAGTCGTCGGAGCCGCGGGCGCCGCTGGCGATCTCGTGAAGCCCAAGGTCGGTGACGGGGAGGATCAGGCCGGGATAGACCTGTTTGCCCTTTGCGTCGATGATCTTTGCGTCGCTTCCGCCGGGGGTAACATCGGCTCCGACCTTGACGATCTTGCCATTGTCGACTTCGATGGTGGCGTTCTCGATGACCTGGCCGTTACCGACGTGAGCGGTGCCGCCGACGATAAAAAGCTTGCCCGTATAGGGCTTTGCCGGGTAGACGTCGTCCTGGGCGCGGGCGAGGGTCAGGGCCAACAGGGATAGTGTGAGGATATAAAGTCGTTTCATTTTTATTCGTTTAGTTGTTGGCATTTGTTTGGTCGGTCTGGCTTCCGTCATCGCCGTCGTCGCCGCCTTCATCGATGGTCAGCAGGCCGTCGTGATGGGCATGGTCGCCGCAGCTAAGCTCTATACGGTAGCTGGGGGTAGCCGGGGCCATGGGCGCACCCGACCGCTTCTCGCCGATCATTTTTTGGATCAGCCGGTTCCGTTCGCCTGCGATATATTTCCTTAGCTGCAGATCGCGGTCGACGTCGTAGTAGACGATGCCGTCAACGATGGTTTTCTCGGGGCGGGCATAGACGCTGAGCGGGTTATCGCTCCACAGTACGAGGTCGGCGTCCTTGCCTTCTTTTATACTGCCAACCCGGTCGGCCACGTGGAGGGCTATAGCGGGGTTGAGCGTAACCATCTTAAACGCATCTTCTTCGGACATGCCGCCGTATTTACAGCTCTTGGCCGCTTCCTGGTTGAGGTGCCGCTGCTGTTCGGCGTCGTCGGAGTTGATACAAACGTTGAGGCCCATGCGCTGCATGATCGTTGCGTTGTAAGCAATGGCGTCGGTGACCTCGATCTTGTAGGCCCACCAGTCGGAGAAGGTGGAGACATTACAGCCTTCGGCTTTCATCTTATCGGCGACCTTGTAACCTTCGAGGATATGGGTAAACGTATTGACCTTGAAGCCAAATTTGTCGCCGACGCGCATGAGGGCGGTGATCTCACTCTGAACGTAGGAGTGGCAGGTGATGAACCGCTTGTGTTCCATGATCTCGACGAGGGCGTCCAGTTCGAGGTCGCGGCGGGTCGCATTGGGCGCCGCCTTGCGCTGGCGCTGGTAATCGCGGGCGCGGGTGAAGGCATCCATCAGCACTTCCTCGACGCCCATGCGGGTATCCGGGAAGCGGTTGTTATTTGTAGAGGTAGTCCGTTTCACGTTCTCGCCGAGCGCGAACTTGATAAAAGGATCCCAGTTCCTGAACTTGAGGGCGGTGTCGGTCTGGCCCCACCGAAGTTTGATAAGCTGGGTCTGGCCGCCGATGGTATTGGCGGAGCCGTGGAGGATATGCGCCGAGGTGACGCCGCCGGATAGACTGCGGTAGATGCTGATGTCTTCCGGGTTGAGGTTGTCGGCGATGCGCACCTCGCTTGTGACGGACTGGGCGCCTTCGTTGATGGAGAAGGCCGCGATATGGGAGTGTTCGTCGATGATGCCTGGGGCCAGGTATTTGCCGGCGCCGTCGATAACCTGGGCGCCGTCGGCGGAAAGATTCTTACCGATCTTAGCGATCTTCCCGTTGTGGACGAATACATCGGTATTGGGCAGGCGGCCCTCCTTTTCGTTGGTCCAGACGGTGGCGTTCCTGATCAGGAGGTCATGTTGGGCCGGCAGGGTATCCCAGCCATAGCCATCGAATGGGAAGACGACCTTGCCAAGACGGCCGGGTCTTCTGTTGCGCGCGGCGCTGGTGGTGTCAGGCGGCAGGGCTTTTGAGAAAGTCGCGGAAAAGACGACGAGGTTGCCGGCGGAGTCGGTGCCATTACCGTTCCAGGTCGTGCCGCTGAGGATGCCGCTGAGGTGGGTAGCTGTGCCCGGCCTGCCGCCGCCCGGACCTCCGCCACCCGGGGGGCCGCCCTGCCCGCCACGTCTGCCGCCTGCTGCGCCGCCGCCGGTAGCAGCAACGGGGTAAGCGAGCGAAAGAAGTTTACCGTCGAAGTTGAATTTGGTGTTGATGGTATCCTTTCCGATCACGCTGGCGGAACCGGAGGACTTGACATCGAGGATGACGGTTTTAGAAGTCCCGTCCAGCGAGGTGATGACGAGATTGTACTCGCCGCGGATATCTTTCCAGGCTTCTTCCTTGACATCGAATCTTTTGCCCTGGACCCAATTTTCGACGATATCGGTTTTCTCATTGAATATGGGGCCGGTGGTGATCAGGAAATTGGCCAATTTGCCGGCGTCGAGGCTGCCCACTTTGTCGTAGACGCCGATCACGGTAGCCGGGGTTTTGGTGAGCGCTTCGAGGGCTTTTGCTTCGGTGAGGCCGTAGTCGAAGGCTTTGCGGACGTTGGCGAGGAAGGTCTTGGGGTCACGAAGATCGGCGGCGGTAAGGCAGAAATTGACGCCGGCTTTTTCAAAGGCCCCGGGGTTGGTGGGGGCAAGCTCCCAATGCTTCATATCCGCGAGGGATACGAACCGGGCGGCGTCGGGGTCTTCGACATCCATGGCCTGGGGATAGTTGACCGGAACGATATACGTCGCTTTGGTGGCGGCGATATCGGCGATGCGTTGATATTCGTTGCCCCCCGCCTTTATAATGTATTGTACACCGAATTCCTTGCCGATGCGGTCGCCATGGAGGTCCTGCCATTTGTCGTCGCCTTCGAAGATCTGCGGAAGCGATTGTTGTTCGTTGAAGGCCTGGAGGCTGAGGTTGGCCCCCTCGGATTTTGGCGCGGTCTTATACCATTGAGCATCGAGGTAGGTCTGGCGCAACAGGGCGATGGCGCCCATCAGGGAGGAGGGATAGCTTTGGGTGGAGGTGCCTTTGCTAAGGGAATAGTTGGCGGAGGCATGCTGTTTGACGACAGCGAAATTCTCATTCTCGTCCGTCAGGGTTACGACGACGCCTGTGCCGCGGGCGATGCCGTCCTTCACATGGGACAGGACGGTGCCGAAGCCGATATCTCGGAGGGGCTTGGCGCGGGTTTCATCAGTGGCGAACAGGCGGGAGGCGTCCGTTTCGGGATGGATGGCCTGGTTCCAGTTGTAGGCGCCTTTTGTGTTGCTTTCCATCTGTGCCGGGGCGCGGAAATCGAATGCCGGGCGGCCGCCTCCCCTCTCGGGAATGGGCATTCCATAATCGCTATAGAGATCGATAAAGGACGGGTAGATGTATTTCCCGCTGCAATCGATGACTACGGCATCCTTGGGGATGGCCAGCCCGGATCCCGCACCGACGATGAGGCCGTCGCGGATGACCAGGGTTGCGTCAGATAATGTGGTGGAACCATCTCTTACGATGGTGGCATGAGTGAAGGCATAACAATGTTCCCTTGGATCGGCCACTCCGTTAACGGGGAAGGTGGATTGCGCGATAGAGAACAGCGAATGACATAACAGTAGTAGAAATAAGAGGGATGTACTGCCCCTCGGCAGAAAGTTTCTCATGTAGTTAGTGTTTAGTCGGAATGAAAATTGATCCAATATACTTAAATGGCCTAATTTTGAAAGCGCATTTCCCGCACATTTTATATTAACGGTAAAATGCCAAGGTTGATTCGGTGACCAGGCGCGGACTTTTATTAAAAATCACTCATGCATAAATTGCTGTTATTTCTCCTTTTACTTATAGGGTCGCGCATAATGGCGCAGGATACGACGCGAAGGCTTATGGACAGCGCAAACCCGGTGGTAGTGGAAAAGGATGCTCGGATCGACCAGTTGGTAAAGAAGCAGATCGAGATCAATGAGGTGACGACGAGGGAAAGTCGCCGCTTTGTTCAGGGTTTTCGCATCCAGGTGATGAATTCCCCGGACCGGGCGAAGGTGTTTGCGGCGAAAGCCAAAGTGTATGAGCAATTTCCGGACTGGAAGTCATATTTGTTGTATCAGTCGCCGAACTATAAGCTGCGGGTAGGCAATTTCAAAACCCAGGAGGAGGCGCAGGATGCGATGAAGCAGTTGTCGAAGTTGTTCCCGGCGGGGTTATATGTCATTCCGGATGTCATCGAGCTGAAGCTATCCGACCTACCGAAAATTGACCCGACGAATTAATTTGAACCATGCTGAAAGAGAAGATAAAGCAACTCGCGAAGCAATATGCCCCCGACTTTATTTCGATCCGGCGTCACTTGCATGCGCATCCGGAGCTAAGCTACCAGGAATATCAGACTTCAGCCTTTGTCCGCCAGAAATTGTCGTCGGCAGGGATCCCTTTCCGGGTGATGGCGGAGACGGGGGTGGTAGGGATGATCGAAGGCAGGAACCCGGGCAAGCGGGTGATCGCGTTGCGGGCCGATATGGATGCGCTGCCGATCCGGGAGGAGAACAATATTCCTTACAGATCAACCAACGATGGAGTGATGCATGCCTGTGGGCATGATGTGCATACCACGATCCTGCTGGGGGCGTCGGCCATTTTGCAGGAATTGCGGAACGAATGGGAAGGTACGGTACGGCTGATCTTTCAGCCGGGGGAAGAGAAGAATCCGGGCGGAGCCAGTATCATGATCAAAGAAGGGGTTTTGACGGACCCGGTACCGCAGGCGATCTTTGGGCTGCATGTCCACCCGGGCCTCGAGGTCGGCAAGCTGAGCTTCCGGGGCGGAATGGTCATGGCCAGCGCGGATGAGATCTATATTACGATCCGGGGGAAGGGCGGTCATGCCGCGGCGCCGCACCAGACGGTCGACACGATCCTGGTCGCCTCACACCTCGTGGTGGCGTTGCAGCAGATCATTAGCCGGAATCGCAATCCGTTGTCGCCGTCGGTCCTTTCGATCACCTCGGTGCAAGGGGGATATACGACGAATGTGATCCCGAGCGAGGTAAAGCTCATGGGGACGTTCAGGGCCATGGATGAGCAATGGCGGTTCCGGGCGCATGAGCTGATCCGGCGGCTGGCTACGGACCTGGTACACAGTATGGGGGCGGAGATCGATCTGCATATCGATATCGGCTATCCGATGGTCTATAATAATGAGGCGTTGGATCGCGTTGCCCGGGTGGAAGCCGGCCAGTTTCTGGGGGCCGCGAACGTGCTGGAGACGGAAGTCCGGCTGGGAGCGGAGGATTTTGGCTATTATACGCGGCAGATCCCCGGGTGCTTCTACCGGCTGGGAGTGATGAATGCTGAAAAAGGGATCACTTCGGGGGTGCATACGCCTACCTTCAACATCGATGAGTCGGCGATCGAGATTGGGGTTGGGATGATGGCATGGCTGGGAAGCCATGTGGAGTTCGCCGGGGCATAGCCAAACTAGCGGCGGGCGGCCAATGACTGCGACGCCGCCGTGCTGATCGAATCGATCCGCTTCAATTCTTCAAAATTTGGTCGCTGGCTGACACCCCAGATATGGAGGGCATTCAGGCCGATGTCGAAAATGCTGTCGGTCCCGGTGCCGGGAGCGCCCCAGGTCTTGCCGATACGCAGGTCCTGGCTTTTGAAGCCGTAGCCGGGATCGGGGTTGGCGCGGTGGATGAAGCCGGGGGTGCCCTTTGATCCGTCCATGGCGTCGATCGCATATATGGGGGTCTGGAGGCAGACCGCGGTGAGTGAGTCATCGGGAGACATGCAGTGTAGGGTCATTGCGCCGGGCCGTGCGGGGTGGCCATGGACCTGGCCAATGAGGATGCGATTGCTGTTCCTGGGACCATCGGCGGGGATTGGGGAAACAGTCCCATGATTCCGGTCGGATTCGATGTAGGGGTGGGAGTCATGATTGGTGCCGGGATCGCCATGGGCGGAAGAAATAGTGGCGGTCGTGCGGTCGATGAAGAGATAGACCTGGTATTCCCTTCCTGTGGCTACCGAAGAGTCTTTTATCCATTGCAGGTCGGCCTGGATATGGGTGCTGTCGATGGCGATGAGGCGGCTTGAGTCGACGAGGCTGCGGATGGCGTTGTTGTCGTCGAGGTTATTGTTATAAGTTTGCCGGATATCCGCGAAAGTAGCGGAGTCGATGAGGCGATAGGACAATTGATCGGCGCTGTCGCTGCCGAGGTATTTGGCATCCCAGTAATTGTAGTATTGGTTCCCGTGGGTAGGCCAGTCGTAGGTGCTGGCGACAGAGGGCGAAAGTGGGGCGCATCCGGGGAGGAGGGTTGCTCCGAAGCCCAGCCAAAGGCTGGACAACAGCAATCGTTTGAACGACATAAGATAAGGTTTGGACGTGCAAGATAATGACAGTCACTGCATGTATCGTGCAGTTCAAGGGAAATTTTTGATGCAGGCGGGAATTTTGGGCGGGTGGGGTGCGGGTAAGAGGCGAACGGGTGGGTTTGTCATCATTTTCGTATTTTGCACCCCTAGACGGCCGGAGGCCAAACAATACATGCAAAAAAAACAGCTCCGCAAAGAGCAGGCGCTTGAATATCACTCAAAAGGACGACCTGGAAAGATCGAGGTAGTTCCAACGAAGGAAGCGAAGACGCAAAGGGATCTATCCCTCGCCTATTCTCCCGGGGTGGCGGAACCTTGCAAGGAAATATACAAAAATGTAGAGGATGTCTATAAATATACCGCCAAGGGCAACCTGGTAGCGGTGATCAGCAACGGGACGGCGGTATTGGGGTTGGGAGATATCGGACCGGAGGCCAGCAAGCCGGTGATGGAGGGAAAGGGAGTATTATTCAAGATCTTTGCCGATATCGATGTCTTTGATATCGAGATCAATGAGAAGGACCCGGAAAAATTTGTCCAGATCGTCAAAGCACTGGAGCCTACGTTCGGCGGGATCAATCTGGAGGACATCAAGGCGCCGGAATGCTTCTTTATCGAACGGGAGCTGCGTCAGCAGTTGAAGATCCCGGTAATGCACGACGACCAGCACGGAACGGCGATCATCAGCAGTGCGGCGTTACTGAATGCACTCGAGCTGCAGAAAAAGAAGATCGACCGGGTACGGTTCGTGATCAATGGGGCGGGAGCCGCGGCGATGGCCTGTGTGAAGCTATATACGGCGCTTGGCGCCCGGCCGGAGAACTTCATCCTGTTCGACAAGGACGGGGTCCTTCATAAGGGGCGGACCGACCTGGATGACGACAAACGGCTGTTTGCCGTCGAAAAGAGTGACTGGACGCTTGAAAAGGCCATGAAGGATGCGGACGTCTTTGTCGGGTTGAGCGTAGGCAATGTGGTGACGCCCGAGATGGTGAAAAGCATGGCGAAGCGGCCGATCGTCTTTGCAATGGCCAATCCCGATCCGGAGATCAGCTATGAGCTTGGGACCGGGGCGCGGGAAGACATTATAATGGCCACGGGGCGGAGCGATTATCCGAACCAGGTCAACAATGTACTGGGGTTTCCTTTTATTTTCCGGGGTGCGCTGGATGTGCGCGCGACGCAGATCAATGAGGCGATGAAGCTGGCGGCGGTCAAAGCGCTGGCCGAGCTGACCCGGACGCCGGTACCGGATATCGTAAACCTGGCCTACAATGAGAAGAATATGCTGTTCGGGCCTACCTATATCATCCCCAAACCGCTCGACCCGCGGCTGCTGTCGACGATAGCGCCCGCGGTGGCGAAGGCTGCGATGGAGAGCGGGGTAGCGCAGGCGAATATCGAGAACTGGGAAGCATATGGCATCGAGCTGAACAAGCGGCTGGGCCTGGACAACCAACTGATGCGGGTACTGAGTGCAAAGGCGCGGATGAATCCCAAGCGGCTGGTCTTTGCCGAAGCGGACAACGTCAAAATTCTGAAGACGGCGCAGCTGCTGTATGACGAAGGAGTGGCTTTCCCCATGTTGCTTGGCGACGAGCGGAAGATCCGGCATATCGCGGCGGCAAACCAGATCGAGCTGGAAGGGATGCCGGTGATCAATCCTTATAACGATGAATATGAGGAGCAGCGCAAGCGGTTCGGCGAACTGTTCTTCCAAAAGCGGCAGCGGCGGGGTTTCAATAAGTACGAGGCTCAAAAGATCATGCGTGACCGCAACTATTTTGGGTGTATGATGGTGGAGACGGGTGAGGCGGACGCGATGATCTCGGGGCTGACCAAGAACTATCCCGATACGATCCGGCCGGCGTTACAGGCGATCGGCACGGAAGACGGCGTCAAAAAGATTGCGGGGATGTATCTGATGCTGACGAAAAGGGGGCCGTTATTCCTGGCGGATACGACGGTCAACTTCAATCCGACGCCGGAGGAGCTGGCCGATATTACCCTGCTGGTGGCCCGGGAGGTCCAGCAATTCAATATGGTCCCGCGGATAGCCATGCTCAGTTATTCGAATTTCGGTACGAGCGACTCGCCGGAAGCCAGGCTGGTGGCGGAGGCGCGGACCATCGTCAAGCAGAAGAACCCCGAGCTGATCGTCGACGGGGAGATGCAGGCGGCTGTGGCGTTGAACAATGACCTGATGCGGGAGAATTATCCGTTCAGCGAGCTGGTGGATCAGGAGGTCAATACGCTGGTCTTTCCCAACCTGGCGGCGGGCAATATTGCGTATAATTTACTCAAGGAGGTGGGGGGCGCCGACGCCATCGGGCCGATCCTGCTGGGGTTGAAGAAGCCGGTTCATGTTTTGCAGTTGGGCAGCACCGTTCGGAATATTTATAATGTGGCGCTGGTAGCCATCGTCGATGCGCAGATCAAGTGTAAGAATTTGCCTTCCGATGAAGAGACCCGGAAGGCGCCATGGTGGAGAAGGACAAGAAAGTGATACGCCGGCCGGCGACAAAAAAATTAAGTTAATGAAGTTCATTTCAGAATTCGGTCTCTATCTGCTAACCTTGAAAGGAATGTTCTCCAAGCCGGAGAATGGTAAGATGTATTGGAAGGAATTCATGCATCAATGTTCGGAGATCGGGATCGGCTCATTGGGGATCGTTGCGATCATCTCGGTATTTATGGGAGCGGTATCGACCTTGCAGACCGCCTATCAGCTGGTCAGTCCGATCATTCCCCTGTCTACGATCGCGCAGATCGTCCGGGATACGGTCATCCTCGAATTCTCCCCTACCCTGGTCTGTATCGTGCTGGCGGGTGTAGTAGGGAGTAAAATCGCCAGCGAGCTGGGAAATATGCGGGTCAGCGAGCAGATCGATGCTCTGGAGATCATGGGGATCAACACCAAATCGTATCTGATCATGCCAAAGCTGCTGGCGGCGATCATGATGATCCCGATGCTGGTGGTCATTTCGGCGGTCCTGGGGATAGTGGGAGGCCGGCTGGCGGGTACGTTGACCGGTATTCTTTCGACGACGGCATTCGACAAGGGTTTGCACCAGGCCTTTAAGCCTTATAACGTCTTCTTTGCCATGGCAAAGAGCTATACGTTCGCCTTTATCATTGCGAGCATCCCGGCCTACTACGGGTATAACGTTCAGGGGGGCGCGCTGGAGATCGGGCGGGCCAGCACCAGGTCGGTGGTGGTAAGTTGCGTGCTGGTATTGTTTTCAGATTATTTATTATCGGCGTTGTTGTTATAGTATTTATGATCGAGATCAAAAACATCAAGAAGGGTTTTAGCGACAGGACGGTGATCAACGACGTCAGCTCGGTATTTGAGACCGGGAAGTGCAATTTGATCATCGGTACGAGTGGCAGCGGTAAAACAGTACTAATGAAGTGTCTGGTGGGGCTATTCGAACCGGACAGTGGCGAGATCTGCTATGACGGAAGGAGTTTTACCGCGATGAATACCGAACAGCGGAAGGAATTACGGCAAAGCATCGGCATGTTGTTCCAGGGTTCCGCGCTATTTGACAGCATGACCGTAGAGCAGAATGTGATGTTCCCGTTGGATATGTTCACGAAAAATACGTTGGGCGAGAAGATGAAGCGGGTAGATGAAGTCCTGGCGCGGGTCAACCTCGTGGATGCGCATAAGAAATATCCGGCGGAGATCTCGGGAGGGATGAAGAAGCGGGTGGGGATCGCCCGGGCGATCGTGCTGAACCCGAAATATCTCTTCTGTGACGAGCCCAATTCCGGGCTGGATCCGCAGACCTCACTGCTGATCGACAAGCTGATCAAGGAGATCACGGAAGAGTACAATATTACGACGGTGGTGAACACCCACGACATGAACAGCGTCATGGAGATCGGGGATCATATCATGTATATGTATCAGGGGATCAAGGAATGGGAAGGCAGTAACAAGGAAATCATTTTTAGTAAGAATAAATTGCTAAATGACTTTATTTTTGCGTCGGAATTTTTGAAGGATGCAAAAGATATGCGGATGCTGGAAGTAAAGGGGAAGATCGATAACAACCGGAACATGGATGACCTTTTAAAATAAATTTCTATTGTCATGTCAATCTTAGTTAACAAACAGTCCAAAATCATCGTACAAGGCTTTACCGGAACAGAAGGGAGTTTCCACGCAACGCAAATGATCGAATATGGCACCCAGGTAGTCGGGGGCGTGACCCCGGGTAAGGGGGGATTGACGCATCTGGAACGGCCGGTATTCAATACAGTAGCGGATGCGGTCCATTCGACGGGCGCCAATGTGTCGATCATCTTCGTTCCACCAGCTTTTGCCGCAGATGCGATCATGGAGGCGGCGGAGGCGGGGATCGGGCTGGTGATCTGTATCACGGAAGGTATTCCGGTACAGGACATGGTAAAGGCGAAGATGTATTTGCAGGGTAAGCAGACGCGGCTGATCGGGCCGAATTGCCCCGGGGTGATCACAGCCGGAGAGTGTAAGGTAGGGATCATGCCGGGTTTTGTCTTTGTGCCGGGGAAGATAGGCATCGTTTCCAAGTCGGGTACGTTAACATATGAGGCGGCGGATCAGGTGGCAAAGGCGGGGTTGGGGATCTCTACTGCCGTGGGGATCGGCGGTGATCCGATCATCGGCACGCCGACAAAGGAAGCGGTGGAATTGCTGATGAATGATCCGGGGACGGAGGGAATCGTGATGATCGGTGAAATTGGCGGCAGCATGGAGGCGGAAGCGGCAAGGTGGGTGAAGGAGAATAACCGGAAGCCGGTGGTTGGTTTCATCGCCGGTCAGACGGCGCCGGCAGGGCGAAGAATGGGGCATGCGGGTGCGATCATTGGCGGGGCGGATGATACGGCGGCGGCGAAAATGAAGATCATGGCGGAGTGCGGGATCACGGTCGTGCAGACGCCTGCGGAGATTGGAGCGACGATGGCAAAGGTGCTGAAAAAAAAGTAAGTTGGATCAAATATGTTGAACGCCGCCCCCTTCGGGGGCGGCGCTTTTATTTCTTAGAAGCTCCGGCGGTCGTGGCGGATGTCGCGGCGGTCAAACCGTACGTCCCGGCGATCGTGGCGGATATTCCGGCGGTCATGACGGATCTCCCTACGGTCGGAGCGGATCTCCCGGCGGTCATGCGCGGGTGTCTGAGCTTGGGTAGCAATACCGGCGAAGAGAAGGCCGGCGGTGAATAAGATAGCAAATTTCGTTTTCATAAATCTAGTTTTAAGTTTTTATGAGCTTAATAGCGAGCTCATATATAGGAAGGTTGCGGCAATTAACTGTTTAAGATGCAACAGTTATACCTATGTTAAAGAGGTAATACATTTTATGTAGCTCATTACTTTGGAACATCTTATTGGTAATAAGAATTATTTTTAATCAAATTTCTTCTATGACGGTAAGAAGGTTGTCTGGTGTCCTTTTACTTTGTTGGATGGCAATACCGGTTCGGGCGCAGCATGGGGTGACGAAATATGATCGAAGGTGGGCGGTGGTGGATTCGCTGCTACAGGAGGCAGGGCAGCCAAAGTCGGCAATGGCCGAGGTCAGCCGGATCAGTGCGCTGGCCAGACAGGAACACAACAGGCCGCAGGAAATAAAAGCGCTGATCTATAAAGTGACGATCGGGGCGGAGACAAGGGATAATGACAGTTCGGCCATCCGGGAAATGGAACGGCTGGTTAGCGAATCGATGCAGCCTTCACGTTCAATCCTTCAATGCGAACTGGCCAGGCAGTATTGGGACTATCTGCGACAAAACCGTGGGCGGTTATACAACAGGACGGCCACATCAGACCGGTCAAATTCCGATTTTTCTACCTGGACGGCGGACGATTTTCACCTGCACATCCGCGAGTTATTTTTGGCGTCGCTAAAGGATGAAGAACTCTTAAAGCGTTCGGATGTGAAGGATTGGACGCCGGTCCTGATCAAAGGGAATACGCCCGGCTTGCGACCTACTCTATTCGACGTCCTGGCGCATGAGGCGTTGGACTATTTCCAAAGCTCGGAGACCGGCGTCAATCAGCCGGAACAGGTCTTCGAGATCGATGATCCGGCGGTCTTTGCGGATGCGCCGGTCTTTGCAGCGCATGATTTTGCAAAGTATGATTTTGCAACAGTCGACGGCCTTTCGGCAGGCGACAGCAGTTCGACGCAATTTCAGGCGCTGTTGCTTTACCAGCGATTACTTCGGTTCCATTTGGCGGACAAGCAACCGGATGCATTGATCGACGCCGATATCGACCGGCTGCAGTTCGCGAGAGCAAATTCAGTAGCTGAGGATAAGGACGACCGATATCTTACGGCCCTGACACGGTTGATCGATCAGTGGGGAGACAAGCCGGCGGTTGCACAGGCGGAGTATCTGGAGGCGAAGTACTATTACGACGAAGGCAGCAAGACCGGGGAGGCGCCGGATTCGGCGGGTTCCGATAGGTTTGTACAGGCAAAAGCAAGATGCGAGCAGGTCTTGAAAGAGCCTGATAGCAGCGAGGGAAAGGCAAACTGCCGGGTACTTTTGCAGGATATTCTGAGGCCATCGCTTGAACTTTCGGTGGAGGAATTCGATGTACCTTACAGGCCTTTCCGTTGTTTGGTGAAGTGGTCAAATGTCGATCGGGCGTATTTTCGGGTGGTGAAGATCGATAGTCTGAATAAGAGTTTGGTCGGAATTCAAAGCGCGGGCATCTGGAAGGAATGGTTACGGGCGCCGGCATACCGGTCATTTACGCAGGACCTTTCCAATTCTACGGATTATCGGGTCCACTCGACAGAGATCGCGGTCGGATCGTTGCCACCGGG
Source organism: Puia sp. (assembly GCA_035695565.1). Lineage (GTDB taxonomy): Bacteria > Bacteroidota > Bacteroidia > Chitinophagales > Chitinophagaceae > Puia. Next base: position 169,026 of record DASRRX010000014.1, read on the forward strand.
GACCTATGCGCTGATAGCGAGTATTAATGAGGATTGGGGCCGGCAGAAAAATATTTTGGCAGGCCAAAAGTTTTACGTGACATCGATGGCGTATATCCGGGAAGGCCGGGACTATTTTCTTGTGAATCGCGAAACCGGTCAGCCCGTTACAGACGCACGGGTGCAAGCCTGGAGAAGGATATGGAAAAATGGAACCGCGGAAATGTTGCAACGAGAGACCTATCATCCCGATCAGCAGGGACACTTTCAGGAACAGGAGCTCAAGAGCTATGAGGAGCGCTGTTTCGAGCTCCGGAGGCCGGGCGAGGATATCTTTCTTTCCGGGCAGCCGCAATATTATTCGTATGGTTCGACAGGAGAGAATGTCGCGGCCGATAAAACACAATATGAAAGCACCCATTCCACGGTATATTTCTTTCTTGACCGATCCATTTACCGGCCCGGGCAAACCGTATATTTCAAGGGGATCAGCATCACCAGGGACTATGACAACCGCCAATTGAAGCCGATGGCGGGACGCCATGCGAAGGTTGACCTATACGACGCCAATCACGAAAAGATCGATTCGCTGGACCTGGTAACCGATGAATTTGGCGCATACCATGGCGCTTTTCATTTGCCGGACCATGGGCTGAACGGCCAGTTCCGGATCAATGATCATATCAGAGAGGACTATGGGCAAAGTTTTTCTGTCGAGGAATATAAGCGACCCCGTTTCTATGTCGGATTTGACCCGGTGAAGGGCAGCTATAGGGTGGGTGACAGTATCCGGGTGCATGGGAATGCGAAGGCATACGCCGGCAATAACCTGGATGGGGTAACGGTGAAATACCGGATCACCCGGCTGGCACGATATCCGGAATATTCTTTTTACGAATGGCGGCGGGTAATTCCGCAAAACGACGCCGAGATCGCGCATGGCGTACTAAAGACCGATGCTGATGGAGGATTCCGGATCGCATTCACCGCCAAGCCTGACCGGAGCATCCCGATCGGATCGGATCCAAGGTTCGACTATCGCGTTACCGCGGACGTGACGGATATCAATGGTGAGACAAGATCGGGAAGTACGGCTATCGTCGCCGGATATACGGTATTGGATCTGGCGATCGGATTGGAGCAGGATGCGGCCATGCCCGCGGATAGCTTGCGATCCATCAGGGTAGCCGTGAGCAATTTATCCGGTGAGCCCGTGGCCACGGCGGTGCATGTGGCAGCATATCGCTTGCAAGCGCCGGACCGGCTGATCCGGGAGCGGTTGTGGGAGACGATTCCGGATCGATGGGTGATGACGGAAAGAGCCTTTTTGGATTCATTTCCGCATGATCCATACCGGGATGATCTCAACAAGTCCTCATGGGCAAGAGGAGCCATGGCCTGGGAGGGCGTTGACTCCACGGGCGGGCGGACGCTGGCGCTGGAGCTAAAGCCGGGCTGGTGGGTGATCGAGGCGACGGCGACAGATTCATTCGGGAAACCCGTGAAAGACCGGCGATATGTGGAGCTGGATGATAACCAGACCGGATGCCCGGTCAATCCGGAATATATGTGGGGCGGGAGTACTCCGGCGAGCCTGATGTCCGGGCCAGGCGAGGTGGCAAGGGTACAAACCGGGTCGTCGGCTCGGGATGTGCAGGTAATCCGGCAGGTCGTGAAGGCAGGTCAGGCGGCATGGTTGTGGCACCGGTCGGATGAAGAGCCGGAGAATATGAGCTTCCAACATTTTATGGTGAGCGGAGACCGGAATATCACCGACTGGAAGGTGACGGAAGCGGACCGGGGCGGCTTTGCCGTAGCGGATGCGTTTGTGAAAGAGAATAGATTGTACGTGCATCGGACGCTGGTCAAAGTGCCCTGGGATAATAAAAAATTGCAGATCCGATACAGCAGTTTCAGGGATAAGACCGAGCCGGGCAGCCGGGAAAAATGGGCGGTGGAGATTGGCGGGTACAAGGGCGGACGGGTAGCGGCGCAGGTGCTGACGGCGATGTATGATGCGTCATTAGATCAGTTCGAGCCGCATTCCTGGTGGGCGCCTGATCCATATCCCAGTCTGGATCGCAATGATCTTTGGCGGAATATCGATGATTTCGACGTCTCCCGGTCCAATTTTCTGGTCGAGCCGGAGCCATGGCAGGAGCCGCCGCTGAAAGTGTATGACCGGTTGATCCCGGCGGAATTCGGAAGTGGTGGATACCGGTATGGATATTTGAATTTCGATCGGGCGGCATTTCGCGGGAATTATTTTAAGCTGGCCGCCCCGGCGGCTGAAGCTGTGACGCTGCGGACTGATGCGAGGGTATCCCAAAATTTGGTGAAGATTGACGGCGAGATGGAAGTGAAGGTGGATGTGGCACCGAAGGCGGAGCCGCCGGTGCAGGTGCGAACGAATTTCCAGGAAACGGCATTCTTTTTACCTGATCTGCGGACGGACAGTACGGGTGCAGTCAGCTTTTCCTTTACGATGCCGGAATCGCTGACGCGATGGAAGTGGATGACGCTGGCGCATACGCGGGATCTTGCATTCGCGTATTCGGAGAAGACGATCGTCACGCAAAAGCAGCTCATGGTGCAGCCGAATGCGCCGCGATTTTTGCGCGAGGGCGATCAGGTCAATCTTTCCGTCAAAGTCGTCAACCTGACCGATTCGGAGATGACCGGGCAGATGGGGCTTTCACTGACTGACCCGACGACGGGAGAAACGGCCGATGGATGGTTCGTCAACCGGCAACCCAATCAATATTTTACGGTTCCGGCGCGAGGAAGTGCGGTGGTCGAGTTCCCGCTGGATATCCCTTATCAGTATAATCGCCCGGTCAGCTATCGCATCGTAGCGCAGGCGGGAGCGTATAGTGATGGCGAGCAGGCGATGTTGCCGGTGGTCAGTAACCGGATGCTGGTGACCGAGACGCTGCCGCTGAACATGTCTTCGGATGGGACGAGGAAATTTCGGTTTGAGAAGCTGCTGGCGAGCGGCAGCAGCGAAACGCTGAACAATCATACGCTGACTGTCGAGTTCACGGCCAATCCCGCGTGGTATGCGGTACAGGCATTGCCGTATCTGATCGAGTATCCGTATGAGTGTGCGGAACAGACGTTAGACAGGCTTTATGCGAATGCCGTGGCGGGTAAGATCGTTGCCGGGTCACCCCGGATCGCGGAGATCTTTGAACGTTGGCGGACTGTGGATACCTCGGCTTTGTTGAGCAATCTGGAGAAGGATCAGGAATTGAAGACAGTGTTGCTGGAGGAGACCCCGTGGGTGATGGAGGGAAAGACAGAGACGCAACAGAAAAAGAATATCGCTTTATTGTTCGACCTGACGCGGGTGAGCCGGCAGTTGGCATCGACGGTCGACCAGTTGGTTGAATTACAGGCGCCGGATGGCGGTTTTCCGTGGTTCAAAGGCGGGCCGGATGACCGGTATGTGACACAGTATATTTTGACGGGGCTGGGCAGGCTGCAGCGGATGCAGATGTTGCCGCCTGCGCTACAGGGAAAGATAAGGAATATAACGGTGGCGGCGCTGGGCTATGCGGACCGGGAGATAGCCAACGATTACCAACAGGACCTGAAAGTCCCGGGCGGGATCCATTATATAGGGTCATTTCAGGCGCAGTACCTGTATCTGCGAAGTCTGTTCAACGACAATGGAATACCGGGGCCCGCTTTTCCGGCTGTCAACTTCTACCGCAAAGTGGCACGACAAAATTGGGTGAACGCCGGCAAGTATGTTCAGGGGATGGTTGCGCTGGCATTGTTTCGGACAGGCGACGGGGCTACCGCACGGGCGATCCTGATGTCCCTACGGCAAACGGCGATCCGAAGCGAGGAGCTTGGAATGTACTGGAAAGGGATGGAAGGCGGATATTACTGGTATCAGGCGCCGGTCGAGACAGAATCGCTTTTGATCGAGGCATTCCGGGAGATCGGGCATGATACGGCGGCGGACCGGCAACTGAAGACGTGGTTGTTAAGGCAGAAGCAGACGCATCATTGGGCGACGACGAAGGCGACCGCGGATGCGGTACATGCCTTGCTGGCGGGTGGGTCGGACTGGCTGGATCAGGAAAGAACGGTAACGGTGGAGCTGGGCGAAAAGAAAGTGGAATGGGGCCCGGGCTCCGCGGATGCTTCCGCGGGTGAAGCCGGGACGGGATATTATAAAAAGATCTTCGATGCACCCTTTATCAATCCGTCGATGGGAAATATCAAAGTATCGATGCGGTCGGCGGGCGGCGGTACGTCGCGGGTTAGCGGTGGGGGCTCGCCCGCCTGGGGAGCGGTATATTGGCAATATTTTGATCAGTTGGACCGGATCACGCCGCCGGGTGGGGGTAAGGCGCCGCTGCGGGTGACGAAGCGGCTTTTTGTTCAACGCAATACCGACCGGGGCCCGGTGCTGGATACGATCGCCGAAAATGGGACGCTTCACGTCGGGGACCGGGTGATCGTGCGGCTTGTGCTTAGATCGGACAGGGACCTGGAATATGTTCATTTGAAAGATATGCGGGGAGCTTGTCTGGAGCCGCTGAATGCGCTCAGCGGGTATCGGTGGCAGGGCGGCCTGGGGTATTATGAGTCGACAAAAGACGTCAGTACGGAATTCTTTTTCTCCGCGGTACCCAAAGGAGTGTATGTTTTCGAGTATCCGCTGGTGGTCTCGCAAACGGGAGAGTTCAGCAATGGGGTAGCCAGCGTCGAATGTATGTATGCGCCGGAGTTTGCCGCTCATACGGAAGGCATCCGGGTAAACGTGGAGGGAGGGCAATGATAAAGGTCGATGTGCTGGTCGTCGGGCAGGGGATCTGCGGGACCTTTTTTTCCCGGGAGTTGGACCGGGTGGGGTTATCGTATCTGATCATCGATGATGAGCAGCCGTCCACGGCTTCGAGGGCGGCGGCGGGATTGATCAACCCGGTAACCGGACGACGGATGGTAAAGACCTGGCTGATCGATGAGCTGTTGCCTTTTGTCCGGGAGGCGTATGGGGAGTGGCTGCGACCGGTTCGGGTGGTGGATTTTTTCCCAACGCCGCAGATGCGGCTGGCGTTTGTGAAGCGTTGTGAAGAGGGGGCGGAACATCTGCGGCTGCCGCGGCGCGAGGAAGAGCATGGCTGGGATGAGCTTTTCCGTTATGAGCTGGGATATGGCGTGATCGAGCCTTGTTATTTAGTGGATGTGCAGGGGTTATTGAGGCGGGCGAGGGCGGAGTTGAGGGGAAGAGGGGTATTGCGGGAGGAGCGTCTGATGGCGGAGGAGCTGACGGTACGAAACGATGGCGTGCAGTATCGGGAGATGCAGGCACGGTGGGTGATCTTTTGTGACGGGGTTGCGGGAGCAAGGGAAGGTTATTTCACGCGGTTGCCATTTGCGCCAAATAAGGGGGAGGCATTGATCGTGGAGGCGCCGGGGTTGGAAAAGGCGACGGACGTTTTTAAACGGGGGATCAGTCTGGCGCCGTGGAAGGATGGGCTTTTTTGGGTAGGGTCTTCATATGAGTGGGAATTTGATGACCCCGGGCCGACGGCGGCTTTCCGGGAGCGGACGGAGGCGGTTTTGCGGGATTGGCTGCGCCTGCCTTTCCGGACGATGGAGCATTTTGCGGCGGTTCGGCCGGCGACGCTGGAGCGCCGGCCGTTTGTGGGGTTGCATCCGGGATATCCGGCGGTGGGGATACTGAACGGGATGGGGACAAAGGGGTGCTCGCTGGCGCCGTTCTTTGCACGGCAGTTGGCGGAGTTGTTGATCTCGGGTACGGCAGTCCGGCCCGATGCGGATGTCGCGAGATTCAGAAGGGTCCTCGGGCGGGGTTAATTATAAGCAGGGCTGATCATAACACGTACCAGTTGCTCCCATCCGTTTGCAGGCTGACGGTTGTTCCGGAGCCAATCACGAGGCTCATACCCGTCGAGGGCCCGATGATCAGGCCGCTTGGCGTGGTCACGGTCATGGTATTGGAAGAACCCGAAGTGATATTCCTGAACACATATTTCTTGCCTTGTCCCCTGGCCGTGACTGTAGCGTCGGAGGGAGAAGGCAGCGTGATCACAAAGCTTCCCGCCGATGCATTCCCGATCACTGTGGCGTTAGCCGCCGTCAATGTCACATTGGACGTTACCTGCGTGACCAGCTGATCCGAGAAATTGTCCCAATCCGTATAGGTGCTGGATGGCGAGGAAGTACCGATGACATACATGGCGTCTACCCGGCCCCTGATCAGATTGTCCTTGTAATAGGTATTATAACTGCTGGTCATGGCGCTGAAATTGACGACATGCCCGGCGCGGTTGACCAGACCCAGGATGAGCGTATTCCCCGTGACTACCGCCGAGTCGGCGTCGTTGATGTTGAGGATGTTGAGATCGCTGCCGTTAAGGGTCACGGAATCCGCCAGGATTGTATTGTTGATGATCGTCGGATACTGGGCCCGCAGGTTGTTGGCAAACCCTTGCACATAGATGCCGGTTTGCAGCGACATGGATGAATTGGTTGTGAATTGCAGCACATTGTCCTGGATCTGCCAGCGCCGGAACTGATAGTCCCAGGTCAAATAGGCGTATTCCCAGATGCCCTGCGTTACGTTGGTAAGCGTATTCCCGCTGATGACCGAATTCTTTGCTTCGCTGCGGATGCCGGTGTTGGCATTCTGTACGGAGCCGGGGGGAACTCCGCAGTCGAGGAGATTGTTCGAGATCACGACGGGCCGTGTCGACGGGGAATCCAGGTAAGGCTGGATATAGATGAGCTCTTCGCCCATATTCTTTATGACGTTGCCGGTGAAAAGTCCGCCTTCCGGCGAGCCATAGATAAATCCGTCCATCGGCATATGACTTGCCGTTGACGAAGAGATAGGGCCTGACCCCGAATAGCCGTTGGCGTTACAATTGACGATCGTAGGGTTGATCACTTCCCCGTTGGAGTTACTGATCGCCCAAATGTAAACGGCGGGCTGCATGTTGGTGCCCTGGGCGTTGTCCCTGCCGAGGGGGGCATTGAAACTGCATCGCTCGATATGGGTATCCTGCGAACCGTTCAGGGTGATCGCCGTGGAAAACCCTGCGAAATTGCAACCTCTGATCGTAAATCCCTTATTATTTACGGAAGGGCCCCCAAAGAGGTAGATTGCGTTTGTCTGACCAATGGGACTGGGGCTCCCGGCCGGCAGGGGGTGGGTATTCTGGAAAAAGATATTTTCTATGGTACAGTGGATATAGGCGCCGTTGAAAAAAAAGAACGTGTTGCTGCTGCCGGCGGCTGGGTACAATGCGGAGCGCAGGATAGTCTGCTGTTCGCCAAAAATGCGGATCCGATAAGGGCTGGAAGGACTGGCGGGAAAGGGGCTGAAGATCTGGCTGGAGCCGGGACTGCCATAGCTGGCCAGTTTGTAGATCGCCCCGGGGAGGAACAGGTCGGTCCCGGCGTTCAGCGCCGCTTGCAAGGCATGCGAAATGGATGGCTGGTCATCGGTAGTGCTGTCACCTTTTGCGCCAAACCACTTCACCGACATCGCCCCGGTGAAGACCCGCACCCACCTGCCGGAGGTGGACCCGACCTGGATCACCGTCCCGTCGTTGTCGGATTGCGAATTGGCCGGATCCCAGCCGAAGAAACCCTGGCCCCCGTCGTCGATGGCAGAATAGCCCTGTACATATACGAATTCATTTCCGGAGGTGTAGGTATAGCCGCGTAAGGCGGAAATATTGGGAAGAGAAACCGTAGCATGGGAAGGAAGTGAAAAGCCTAGGCAAAGCCAGAGCTGGATTACAGATAAGATCTTTGTGGCCATGGATAAGCGTTTAAGGCTTAAAGGTAAGCCACTTGCCCGCAGTATGGGAGCAGAAGGGGAGGAAGAGGATTTTGCGCGCGGTCGGCGAGATTAGATCGTGGTTGAAGCGGCGCGGGTAGTAACGGGTTCCCGATGGATGATCGTAGTCCTGCCGCTGATGAAGTTCAGCGGATCCTGGTTGAGGACGTTTGCCATAGCTTCGTAAAGTTCGGGTAGCTCGTGACGGAACTGGACAGGGCTTTCAAAGAAGATCTCGACGGCGACGGCCCAGAATTCGTGATAGTTGGTTGCGGCATAGTCGCCGAGCAGGTTCTTCGCCCCGGCCTGCTGCATATAGGTGAAGATCGGCCGGGCCACTTTGGAGAAGTTGGGGAACTCCTTCTTGAAATGACGGTCTTCTTCGGTCTGGGTAACAAAGTTGACATAGGCCAGGGCATGTGCCATTTCGTGTAGGCCGACATTGCAATTGGGGGTCAGGCGCGAGATCCCTTTCATAAAATTGTCCCAGGAGAGGTAAATGCCGGTCTGGTCTACATGACCCATGAAGGGTCGGGAGTAGAACCCGTAGTGGTAGTCATCCCGCAGGATGAAGATATCATCGAAGTAATTGAGCTTGAACTTTTCGAGGCCGAAGGTCAGTTGGACGGCGACGGCGCTGACGAGGATGGGCATTTCCGCGGTCTCTTCCACTTCAATATACCGAAAGTTCTTGGAGTGCTGGAACAGCCAGGTACGAAACAAAAATTTCCGCTGCTCTTCCAGGCCCAGCCGGTTATAATAGGCCAGATGTTGGGAGACAATAGAGTGATAGAAGGTCTCTCTTAAAATAAATCGCCTAAACTGATGCCTGTTATAAAGGCGTTGAACAAGCATCGTAACCGGGCGGTTCAGCAGGAGAATACCCAACACCAATGAGCAAATGACAACGATTTCCATAAGGTTCATTTTTTCCTTGTGATTCAAGTTTGCAAATCGGTCTTACATTGGTCTTGGATACGGAAACTATGGTCTTCAGAATTAGAGGGGAAAACCTAGCGGCGGGTTTAATCAAGAGGAATGAATCGTACGGATAGACCCCAAAATAGTGAGAAATTCTGAAAATCAAAAGATGTTTTGAGCCAGTTTTGGTAGGATTTTGTAACAATTTAACAATCAATATATTGAAAATGCACTTAGGCCGCAGGGACCTTGAAAAACTTTCCGGCGGTGAGCGGGTCCGGCATTGCGTTTTGGCCTACCTTTGCCCACCATAAAGAAATTTTGGAATGTATAGAACTCACACCTGCGGAGAACTAAGAAAGGATCAGATCGGCCAGTCCGTGACTCTCGCGGGCTGGGTGCAAACAGTAAGAAAATTCGGCAGTATCACCTTTGTCGATCTCCGGGACCGGTATGGGGTCACGCAGCTGTTGTTTGGCGAAGAGCTGAACAAAGAATTGACGGACAATCCGCCCGGCCGGGAATTCGTGCTGCAGGTTCAAGGTCAGGTAGCGGAGCGAACCAGTAAGAATCCCCAATTGCCGACGGGTGATATCGAGATCAAAGTGACTGCTTACACGATCCTGAACAAATCAGCCACCCCGCCATTCACCATCCAGGATGATACCGACGGTGGAGATGACCTGCGGATGAAATACCGCTACCTAGACCTGCGGCGGCCCGCGGTCCGGAAGAACATGGAGCTGAGGTATGCGGTGAATCGCGCAGCCCGGGAATATCTGCATCTCAACCGGTTCATGGACATTGAAACCCCCTTTCTGATCAAATCCACTCCGGAGGGGGCCAGGGACTTCGTGGTGCCTTCACGGATGAACCCGGGACAGTTCTACGCCCTGCCGCAGTCGCCGCAAACCTTTAAGCAGTTATTGATGGTGAGCGGGTATGACCGGTACTACCAGATCGTGAAATGTTTCCGGGATGAGGACCTGCGGGCGGACCGCCAGCCGGAGTTCACGCAGATAGACTGCGAAATGAGCTTCGTGGAACAGGAAGACATTCTCAACATGTTCGAAGGCATGGTGAAATACATCTTCAAGGCGGTAAAGAACATCGACTATACGGACAAGCTCGAACGCATGACCTGGGAGCAGGCGATGTGGCATTATGGGAATGACAAGCCGGACATTCGGTTCGGGATGAAGATCGCAAACCTCAAGTCGGCCTTTACGTTGGGAGGCAAACTTATGGCTGACGGGGCGCTGATCAACGGGGCGGGATTTGGGGTTTTTGATAATGGGGAGACCGTCCTGGCGATCGCGGTTCCGGGTTGCAGTGAATATACCCGCAAGCAGACGGATGAACTGACCGAGTGGGTAAAGCGGCCACAGATCGGAATGCAGGGATTGGTCTATATCAAATACAATTCGGACGGGACGTTAAAGAGCTCGGTTGATAAGTGGTACGGCGAAGACCGTCTGAAAGCGATCGCGGCTGAAGCAGGGGCGTTGCCCGGCGACCTGGTCCTTGTACTGGCGGGCCGGGAGGAGCGGACGCGGAAAGCGATGAGCGAACTGCGGCTGGAAATGGGCCGGCGGCTTGGGCTACGCCGGGAAGACGAGTTCAGACTGCTATGGGTGCTTGATTTTCCGCTGTTCGAATATGCGGAGGAAGAGAATCGCTGGGTAGCCCGGCATCATCCGTTCACTTCTCCCAAGCCTTCAGATATCAAGGTCATGATCGGCAATAGCCCGGTGATCGACAACCCCGAAAAATATCTTGAGCATCCTTATAATAATATTAAAGCAAATGCCTATGATATGGTCCTCAATGGGAACGAGCTCGGAGGCGGATCGATCCGCATCTACCAGCGGGAACTGCAGGAGAAGATGTTTGCCGCGCTCGGGATGAGTCCGGAGGAAGCGCAGCACAAGTTTGGCTTTTTGCTGGGCGCTTTCGAGTATGGGGCTCCGCCGCATGGGGGCATTGCATTTGGTCTTGACAGGCTTTGCGCCATCCTGGGCGGGAGTGAAAGCATCCGGGACTTCATTGCATTTCCTAAGAATAACAACGGGCGCGACGTCATGCTCGATGCGCCGGGTCCGATCGATGACCGGCAGTTGAAAGAGTTGTCGATACAAGTGAATAATTAATATGAAAGCTGTACTAAGGGTCGCGTCGGTGCTGACGTGGTTCAATATTATCGTTTGGGGACTGATCGTGGGATTCGGATTTCTGGGAGTGCTTTTCCTGGGACAGCTGCCGTATGCGGCGGGGTTCGTGTTGTTAAGTGCGATCCCGCTGAATTGTTACGCAGCGCTCAAGTTGCATACGAGCATCCGGTATCCGAGCGTGCCGTTGAATCATCAAACGCCGGTGGGATTACGTTTCGTCGGCATGATGTCATTATTCTTTGGGATATATCTCATTTACAGTGGGATTGCTATACTCGCCAATCCCAAACCGGAAATAGAAGTCTTTAAGCAGCAGCTTGCCCAAATGCCTCAACAGCCCGACTGGGTGGGCAGGATGGCTGATGTCTTTACGCTGGGCACGGGGATTGCCGGATTGATCCTCGGATTTCTGGTCGTGGTAAATGTGGTGCTGAACCTGCGGTTGCTGCGCTGGTATTACCTGGTGCACAAGAGTGACGCCTCATAGCCGCCAGGTCCGGCGATAGCGCACCCACCAGGCGCCGATGGCCGCGATGAGCAGGCCGATACAACCTAAGACAAGCAGCAGCCGATCCACGGGATTGAGCCTGGTCCCTTTTCCATCTATCTTTTTTATACAGTCGGCGATATAGGCATTGATGCCGGGGTATCGAGGACTTGCACGACCGACCTTTTGGAATTCGTGGAGGGCGCTTCGGTATTGATGCGCTTCGTAATAGCCGAGGGCGCGGGCGAAGGTCCGGGTCAGGCTGCTGGGGATTGGCCGGATACTTGCGCTGTCGACGAATTCATCCAGAATGCTGACGGGAACGGCGAAGTTAAGCCCGGCGGCCAGGCCACCGGTATTCTCGAGGCTGCCAAACGTCGTCAGACCGACTACTTCTCCCCTGTCATTGCAAACGGGACCGCCGCTGCTGCCGTGGTTGATGTTGGCATCCATCTGGATGAGGGGCCAGCCGCCGACGGATTTCTTGATAGCGCTGATAATGCCGGTTGTGAGCGTCGGTTCGATGGCTGATTCGGCCGAGACAAAGTCATTATTCGTCACGGGACCGGGGTATCCATATACATAAAGCTGTTCACCGACCTGAGGCAGCTCGGGGGGCGCCAGGGTAAGCATGGGCATTTCCGCCGGGACCTTGATCTTCAGGATAGCGATATCTTTCCCGGGCATCGGCTGTCCTTTGATGACGACGACCGCGGGTATCTTGACGGTATCGGAATGGGGATCGCCGCCATCGCTGCGATAGACTACGTAAATATTTCTTTTGACGTCATAAAGGATCATCGAGAACAAGCGGGAGTATACGGAGCCGTAGGTATTGTAGAGCAGGCTGCGCTGCTGTTCGGTGAAATGGGTCGCCCAGGCATTCTCAAGGGCGGCAATGCTGGCTTCGGTGATCTGGTGAAAGGCCGTAAGGATGAACTGACGGCGGATAAAACTCTCGTCCCGGTCAATGAGGTGGCAGTTGGTGGCCACATAACCGTCGCTGGTGATAAAGAAACCGCTGCCCGAGGCGGTGATCTGCTCGGGCTGTTTGATGTAGTCAAAGCTTGTCTGAAAGAAGCGTTCGGGCCGGTTGCTCATTTCACGGAGGACGATATCGAGCTTTTGTTCAGGGGTGACGCCGCCGCCATGGTCGAGGCGATGGATGGAATCGAGGAGGGCGTTGAAAGCCTGGTTATCCATCTTCATGCTGTTGACGTAGACGTTGGCGGTATATTCGGTGCGGATCATGACGACGCCCGGGCGGTTTAAGTCGTAATTACCGACAGCCGATAGCCGGGCGTTCTGGGCCGACGCGGGGACGGCGGCGATCAAGAGGAGGAAAATGGACGAAAATCTCATCTTTTGTCGGTTATCTTTAAAACACCTAAAAGGATAAGTTGTTGTACTATTGTCACTTAATTATTTGTTATGGAAGCTTCCCAGGCCCCGCTGGCGGAGCGGTTAAGACCGCAAACGCTCGATCAGCTGGTCGGTCAGCAACATCTGACCGGCAAAGGTAGCGTATTGCGTACAGCCATCGAGCATGGCAAACCGCCTTCGATGATCCTTTGGGGGCCTCCCGGAACGGGGAAAACGACGATCGCGGGGATCATTGCCAATTCGCTGAAAGTACCTTTCTACACGCTTAGTGCTATCTCCGCGGGGGTCAAAGAGGTCCGGGAAGTGATCGCGGAAGCCCGGGAGAAGGCAAGGGCTATCCTGTTCATAGATGAGATCCATCGTTTCAACAAGGGGCAGCAAGATGCATTGCTGGGCGCCGTAGAGAAAGGCATCGTGACCCTGATCGGCGCCACTACGGAGAACCCTTCCTTCGAGGTGAACAGCGCGTTGTTAAGCAGGTGCCAGGTCTATGTGCTGAAGCCGCTCACTGACGAAGACCTGGTCCAGGTGTTGCATCACGCGCTTCGCGATGATGAATGGCTAAGAGATTCGGAGATCGAGTTGAAAGAGACTTCGGCACTGATCAATATTTCCGGCGGTGACGCCCGGAAGCTGCTCAACCTGCTGGAGGTGGTCTGTGATGCGCTTGGCAAGAAGGGTGTGATCACCGATGAGGTCGTCATGGAGATCGCACAGCAGCGGATCGCCTTGTATGACAAAAAGGGGGAACAACATTACGATATCATCTCGGCATTCATCAAATGTATCCGGGGCAGCGACCCGAATGCCGCGGTCTACTGGCTGGCAAGGATGATAGAAGGTGGCGAGGATGTCAAATTCATTGCCCGGCGGATGCTGATCCTTGCCAGCGAGGATATCGGCAATGCCAATCCGAATGCGTTGTTGCTGGCCAACGCATGTTTCGAAGCGGTCAATAAGATCGGCTATCCGGAGGCCAACCTCATCCTGTCGCAATGCGCCATCTATCTGGCGGCCTCCCCAAAAAGCAATTCGGCCACGACTGCCATCGGCGCGGCGCAGGCCGCGGTCCGGGAGCATGGCGACCTGCCGGTACCGCTGCAAATCCGTAATGCGCCAACGAGGCTGATGAAGAACCTGGATTACGGAAAAGGATATCAATACAGTCATTCCTATGAAGGGAATTTTTCATTACAGGAATATCTGCCGAAGGAGATCGCCGGGACACCCTTCTATGATCCGGGACGCAATGCCCGGGAAGAAGAGCTGCGAAAATTCCTTCGGTCCTTATGGGGAGAAAAATATGGCTACTGATACTATGATCGATTGGGTTTGCAAACATTTTAGCGAGCTGACAACGGAGGAATTGTATCATCTTCTTCGGTTACGCAGCGAGGTTTTTGTGGTGGAACAGAACTGTGTCTTCCTCGATATGGACAACAAGGACTTTGCTTGTCATCATTTGATGGGGTGGAAGGGAGATCAGTTGTTGGGATATTCACGTATCGTCCCGCCGGGAATTTCCTATGCGGAATCTTCTATCGGCAGGATCGTAACTCTCCCAGCCGCAAGGCGTTTGGGAATCGGCCGGGAGCTGCTGGTGCAAAGCATTTCGACACTCTACCGGCTTCATGGCAAAAGAAATATCCGTATCGGCGCGCAATATTATCTTAAGGGTTTTTACGAATCTTTCGGCTTCGCCCAGACAGGGGAAATCTATCCCGAAGATGGAATCGACCATATTGAAATGCTGTTATCTATAAATCGATAAACCAAGTTTCCTTAATTGGGAATCCCGTCTCTAAAATAGTCGCTTTCGGATACACAATTATTCGTTAATTATTCGTTTCTTGTATGCAGCTCCTTTTTCATTTTGCTTGAAAAAGAAGCAGTCCAAACCATCGGAAAACTAAATCTAATATCAATGAAACAGAGTTTACACTCCTTGTTCTGGAAGTGTTTGTCATTGTCGGCCATTACCCTATGTATCTGTAATACTTCTTTCGCCCAGGAAGATGCCAGGAATACATCTGAATTTGGCTTTACCACCGGTCCTATTGTGGCCTTGACCGATCTCGGCGGTCATGCCGGTAAGGGTACGACCTTTATCAAGGACTACAATATGAATACGACCCAGCTGTTCTACGGCGTTTTCTATAACGTTTATCCTGCGCAGTGGTTGGGTTTCCGGTTCTCCCTGAATTATGGTAATATCGGAGCATGCGACTGTGATATCAAGCAGAAGGGGGGTGATGAAGACACTCGTTTCAACCGTAATCTCGATTTCCGTTCCGCGATAATTGAAGGCTCCGTCATGGCGGAGGTATACCCCACAACTTTTCTGGAAGATGACCCTGAAGATGTGCAGGGCAGGCTGCGGCCTTATGGCCTGATCGGTCTGGGTGTGTACCACTTCAATCCCCAGGGTAGCTTGTCGGATGGTCATGGCAATACTTATTGGTATGACCTGCGGCCGCTGCACACGGAAGGGGAAGGATGGGTAACCGGAAGCAAGGAGTATTCGCTGACACAGCTCAATATCCCGATGGGCTTTGGTATCAAATATTTTCTCAGTGAAGATGTGAATATTTCCGCCGAGCTGGTTTACCGGAAGCTGTTCACGGATTATCTCGATGATGCGCACGCAAGTTATATCGACCCGAGCCTGTTCGCTCAGCATCTGCCTCCAGCACAGGCCGCCCTGGCGGCGAAGTTGTCGAACAAGTCGGCTGACGGCTATAATACGCCGAGCTACCGGCCTGGTGACAAGCGCGGTACGCCGGGTAACAATGACGCGTATTTCACTTTCGGGTTCAAGATCGGGATCCGGCTGACCGGTGGCCAGAGAGAGCGGTGGTATAATTCGACGCACTGTCCGTTGTTGCGATTCTAGTATAGAAGTTCATTTTTGTTACTATAGTTGTTGATCGTACTCTATTTTTGATCGTTTGTTGAAATTTAGTTGTTGATCCGTACCCTATTTTTTAATTGATTGAAAAATCAATAGTACCTATGATCCGAACTGTACACCCTGGGAAAACTCTATTATCTGCGAACCTGATCGGCGGGATAACAGCGCTTAGTCTGGCGCTCTTCTTACAATCCTCCGCCTTTGCCGCGCCCGGGATCCCCGGCGGCAAATCCTCCCCCACTTCTGATACGGGTTCCGAAACGATCCACAGTATCCGGGTAAGCAAAGCCCAAACCAGCAAGAAGCACAAGATCCGGTTGTATCCGGATGCCAGGCAGCAGGTCCTCTTCTTTTCCGCCAATGGAGAAGACGGGAAGGTGTATCAGTTATACCTGTTCGACATGGATGGCCGGCTGGTAAGCCAGGCGCATATCCGTAATAAAGAAACTACGGTGCTGACGACGATCTCCGAAGGCAATTATCTGTTCGAAGTGTTTACGGATGATGAGCGGATCGAGAATGGACAGCTAACGGTACGTTGACGCGCTTTAACTTACAACCAATAAGCTGACAGGGAAATTGGTAAAATCCGAATATCCGAGGTTAAGTAAAACCTGATCCGTTCCCTATTTAGGTACCCTTTACTAAAAGATTTTATTAATCACTTCCTGTCGAGCTTGTTGGCTTATTGGCGGCCCCTTCGGGGCCGCTTTTTTTTGCGGGCGTGCTAGCGGCCGGCTACAGGCTACCGGCCGGCTACAAACTACCCGCTACCGGAGAAAGATCTCCGCCGCCTCCTTCCAGTCATTGATCCGGTCATAGCCGGTAACATCGAGGTTATGGGCCGCGGTGAACAAATACGGCTTGCCTTTGAATCCTTTGAGGTTCTTGAGATGATCGTCGATCATATAGTCGCCATAGACGAGGTCTTTACTACCGCAGAGGGCTACCTGCTTCCAGTGCAGGAAAGGGAAATGATCGCCGAGCCATTCGATCTTATCCTTTAGAGAATTCGGGAATTCGGTTGCGGCTGAGACGATAAAGAGCTCATATTTCGCGTTGAGCTCGCGCAGGACGTCCACACTATCCTTCATGACGGGAAGATGGCGAAAGAATCCGGGCGACCGAAGCCGGTCCATGACGATATCGTGATGTTCATCGGGAAATCCTTTTACCCAGGAGCCGATCAGCATCTTCTTATAATCGACGTCGCCGCCGTATTCCTTCTTATACCAATCGATCATTTCGTTCATCGGGTCAGCGATGACCTCGTCCATGTCAATAATAATGCGTTCCATTACTTCAATTCTGATTTTAAGAACCGGGCCGTGTGGCTTTCCTTATTCCCGATCAACTCTTCAGGCGTCCCTTCGAAGAGGATCCTGCCGCCGCCATCGCCGCCTTCGGGGCCGAGGTCGATAAGATGATCGGCTACTTTGATCACATCCAGGTTGTGCTCGATAACCAGTACGGTATTTCCCCGGTCGACCAGTTTGTCCAGCACTTCCACGAGATGGCGGATATCTTCGAAATGAAGACCGGTAGTCGGTTCATCAAGGATATAGAACGTCTTTCCGGTGTCCTTTTTGCTCAGCTCCGTGCCGAGCTTCACGCGCTGGGCTTCGCCCCCGCTAAGGGTCACAGCCGACTGGCCGAGGGTGATATAACCCAACCCTACTTCCTGCAGGACTTTGATCTTCCGATAGAGATAAGGTACATTCTGGAAGAACTCCACAGCCTCATCGACGGTCATATCGAGCACGTCGGAGATAGATTTGCCTTTATAGCGGATCTCGAGGGTCTCGCGGTTATAGCGGCGGCCATTGCATTTTTCGCAGTGGACATAGACGTCCGGAAGGAAATTCATTTCGATCACCCGCATTCCTCCGCCTTCGCAGACGTCACAGCGGCCGCTTTTGACGTTGAAAGAGAAGCGTCCCGCATTGTACCCCCTGATCTTCGCTTCGGGCACGGAGGCAAAGAGCGTGCGGATATCGGTAAAGAAACCGCAGTAGGTGGCGGGATTGCTGCGGGGCGTACGGCCAATGGGTGACTGGTCGATCTCGATCACCTTATCGATATTGTCGAGCCCCTTGATGCTCTTATATTCCAGCGCCGTCATCCGCGAATTGTAAGCATGCTTGCTCAGGATGGGATACAAGGTCTCGTTGATGAGCGTAGATTTTCCGCTGCCGCTGACCCCGGACACAACGATAAGTTTCCCAAGGGGGAACCGGACGTCGACGTTCTTTAGGTTGTTACCTTTTGCGCCTTTCAGCTCCAGGAACTTGCCATTTCCTTTTCGCCGCTCTGCCGGGACCGCGATCTTGCGGTGGCCGTTGAGATACGAGGAAGTGAGGGTATCGAGCTCCAACAGCGCCGGCGGCCGGCCTTGCGCGACGATCTTGCCGCCATGCAGCCCGGCCATCGGGCCGATGTCAACCAGATAATCGGCCGCCATCATGATATCCTTATCGTGCTCTACCACCAGGACGCTGTTGCCGATATCGCGGAGGTTCTTCAGCGCATGGATGAGCCGCTGGTTATCGCGCTGGTGCAGGCCGATGCTGGGCTCGTCGAGAATATAGGTGATGCCCTGAAGCTGCGACCCTATCTGGGTGGCGAGGCGGATACGCTGGGATTCACCGCCGCTAAGCGTTCTCGAGGGGCGGTCAAGGGTGAGATAGGTGAGGCCGACGTCCAACAGGAACTGAAGGCGTTCCCGGATCTCTTTGAGAATATCCTTGGCGATGATATTTTGTTTCGCGCTCAGCTTCTTTTCCAGAACGGCGAACCATTCCGCGAGCCGGTTAAGGTTCATCCCAGTGAGCTCCGCAATATTCTTCTCCCCTACCCTGAACCATAGGCTTTCCTTTCGAAGCCGCGTCCCGCCGCAGGTCTCACAAGTGGTCAGCTCCATGAACTGTTCAACCCATTCGCGGATGGAGTCGGACGTGCTACCCGCAAACCAACGGCGGAGGGAATTGACGAGCCCTTCGTACTCTTCGCTGTAGATCTGGCCGTTGCCTTCGGCTTCGAAATCGACATCCAGCTTGCTGTCGCCGGTCTCGTTACCATAGAGGACGAGATTAAGGGCTTTTGCGGACATCTTTTCGACGGCGGTATCGAGGCTAAACTTATTCTTTTTTGCCAGTTGCTGTACCTGCCGGAACATATAAGCTTCCCGTTCGCCGCCGAGAGGCACGATCCCGCCTTCATTGATGCTCTTCGACCGATCGGGAATGATGGCGTCCATGCTGATCTGGTAAACGGCGCCAAGGCCTTTACAGGTAGGACAGGCGCCATAGGGCGAATTGAAGGAAAAGCTATTCGGCGAGGGCTCTTCATAGCTGATCCCGGTCTCTTCGCACATAAGCTGTTTGCTGTATTGCAGAAGACGGTTATCGTCGTTGAGCAGGATGAAAAGAAGGTTTTTGCCCATCTGCAGGGCCTTTTGAACGCTGGAGCTTAGCCGGGTCTTCATATCGTCGGTGACTGCCAGGCGGTCGATGACGACCTCGATGTCGTGGATCTTATAGCGGTCAACCTGCATCTTGGGGGCGATGTCTTTGACCTCACCGTCGACGCGCACCTTGAGATAGCCTTTTTTCCGGATATCTTCGAACAGTTCGCGGTAATGGCCTTTCCGGCCGCGGACCAGGGGGGAGAGGATGGAGATCTTCTTATTCTTAAACTTTTTGAAGACGTTGTCGACGATCTCTTCCTCACTGAATTTGACCATCTTCTTACCGGTATTGTAAGAATGGGCCTCGCCGATCCGGGCATAGAGAAGACGGAGGAAGTCATAGATCTCGGTGACCGTTCCAACAGTACTGCGGGGGTTTTTGTTGGTCGTCTTCTGCTCGATGGAGATCACGGGGCTGAGACCGGTGATCTTGTCGACATCCGGCCTTTCCATATCGCCGATGAACTGACGGGCATAGGCGCCAAAACTTTCCATATAGCGGCGCTGCCCCTCGGCATAGATCGTATCGAAGGCAAGGGAGGATTTTCCGCTCCCGCTGATGCCGGTGATGACCACAAGCTGGTTCTTGGGGATGCGGATGTCGATATTCTTGAGATTGTGTACCCGCGCGCCGGATACGTCTATCACTTCTTCGTTGTTATTCGGGGACATAGTGCTAAGGTAAGTACAACAACTGGAATGGGCAGATAGTTTTGCTAAAAAAATTGGAAAAACGCCCCGTCGCCGGATAGGGGCATAAAAAAGGCCGGAGCAAAGCTCCAGCCCAAATAGTGAAAGGTTAAGTGATTATGGATGAACTATTTATGTAGCGTAACCGTCGGAACCTGAACGACCTTCATTGAATCTACCACAATGCTGCTGACGGTAGTATCCTGATAGCCGTCATATCCTTTAAACGTAAGGGAATAGGTTCCGGTTGGCACGTTGCGGAATTGATATTGGCCGGTCCGGAACGGGATGGCGTACAGCGTGTCGGCGCCATTGATGGCTTCCACAAGAGCGCCGGCGCCACGCGGCAGGACGGCGCCTTCCAGTTTGGCCATCACCTGGTCATTGAAGACGACGATATATGGATTGAGGTAGAAGGTGCCGCTCCAGTAAAAGATCGAGCGATTGAGGTTGAAGTCCAGCCAGAGTTTCAGTTCATTGTTCGTTACATCGGCTACATTGGTCCGGCTTACGTTGATGGTAAAGAACTGATTCAGCCCAAACACCACCAGCGGAAATGAGGTGACGCTATCGGTGTAGACCTTGTTGTCGCTACCCAGCGTGATCCGGATCTTAAGGACCTTTCCGGTTGAGATAAGGCTTGACGTTAGCAAGGTATCGGCGCCATTGCGAAGAGCCAATAAGTTGTACACGCCGGGGGTGATATTGAGCGTATCCCAGATAACCGACTTATTGGACTGGCCGCGTCCTGCGCCACACCAGCCGTTATCCCACTGGTTCGGATCATCGGCGGCGTTCATCGTGGTAGCGGTGTCCACCTCCACGGCGATCTGCCGGATATCGATCAGCACGCTGTCATACGGAACGGGCGCATCCATCATATAGACGGAAAGCTGTGATTGTCCTTTAGGGATGTTGGAATTGGAATTGGAGGAATTGCTCTTGTTGCACGAAGCGATGGAAAGTACGACTGTCACGCCGACAAGGGTTGTCAGCCAGGCGATCTTTGTTTTCATGTTGTGTAGTTTTATAGGTATAGATACTCCATCGTCCGGCATTGAGTTGCCAAAAACCGTTCCAAAATCGCGTTATCGATCCGTTAAAACGGGCGTCAATTCAGGTATTTTTTCAGGATGGCATTGATCTCTTCGAGCCGGAAAGGCTTGGAAATGAAGCTGTCCATACCTGCCTGCAGGCATTTTTCCTTGTCGTCCACGGTGGCGTCCGCAGTCAGGGCGATCACGGGGGTATTGTGTTGCGGATGCGGCAACTGGCGGATCAGCCGGGTGGCGGTGTAACCATCCATTTCCGGCATATTGATATCCATGAAGATCATTCCGGGTCGCCGCGAATTCAATTGCCGCAGGGCTTCTTTTCCATTGATCGCCTGGATCACTTCGATCCCCATATTTCGAAGCACTTCAGTAATTAACATCATGTTAACCGGCTCATCTTCGACTACCAGGATCTGCGTGCCTGTAGCAAACTGCTCAAAGGGATCGCTGGCGGCCGCAGCGGGAGATCCTTTTTTGTTGTGGTCGAAGACCGATCCGATGAGCGCGGCGAGCTCGCGTAATTTCACGGGCTTTGGCAGAAAATGGTCGATACCCGCTTCGATGGCCTGGAGTTGATGCTGGGACTTATCGAGAGAGGATAGCATCAGGATGATAGGGTCGGAATGATCCTGCAACATTGTTCTGATCTCCTGGACGAGCGCGATACCATCCATGTCCGGCATCTGATAGTCGGTGATGATGAGATCGAAGAATTGGCGGCGCAGGAACGCAGTGCGGATCAGGTCAAGTGCAGCCCCGGGGCCGGTGCAGATATCGCAGGTGATATTGAAGTGGTTGAAGATGCCGCGCATCAGGCGGCCGTTAGCCGGATGGTCGTCGATCACCAATACTTTATGCAGGGGCGCTTTTGGCAATTGAATGGGTTCCGGTTGTTGCTCGGCCAACTCAAGCCGGAGAATAAGCGTAAATATGCTGCCTTCACCAGCCTGGCTTTCGGCTGTCAGTTGACCGCCCATCCCTTCCGCCAGGCTGCGGGAGATCGTCAGGCCAAGACCGGTCCCGCCATATTTGCGGGTCGTACTCGAGTCGGCCTGGGTGAAACTTTCAAAGATACGGTTGATCTTTTCCTTTGGAATGCCTATGCCGGTATCTCTGATCGTAAATGAAAGCGGCAGGTATCGCCGATCCCCGTCCACCAGATATTTTCCTGTCTTTCGGACCTCGATGGCTACTTCGCCTTTTTCGGTGAACTTGACGGCATTCCCCAGCAGGTTGATCAGGATCTGGCGGATGCGGAGCGGGTCGCCCCATACGCGGGGGGGAATGGAAGGGTCGATGTCGCATATCAGCTCCAACTGTTTCTCGAATGCCCGGATGGCAAAGATGTCGACGGCGTCGCCGATCAGCTCGCAAAGGTCGAAGCAGGAGTGGTCAAAGAACATCTTACCCGCTTCCAGCTTGGAGAAGTCAAGGATATCGTTGATGATGGTAAGCAGGTTGTAGGCGGACTTGTTGACGTGCTGGATATAGTCGCGCTGGACGTCTTCGAGTGAAGTGGTCAGCAGCAGGTCGGAAAAGCCGATAATGGCATTCATCGGCGTCCGTAATTCATGGCTGATATTGGCCATGAACTCGCTTCGGGAGCGGTTGCCGGCCTCGGCCTGCTCCTTTGCGAAGATGAGCTGCTGCTCCATTCCTGCGCGTTCGATAGCGGAGCCAAGACTGGCCGCGAATGATCGGAGGATAGAATAGTCGGCCGTCGTCCAGTTTGCCGCGATGGTGCAATTGGACAGACCCAGTTGGCCCCAGATCTCGTTACCGATATAAATGGGAATTACGAGGATCGATTTGGTATTGGTTCGCTCAAGCCAGGCCTTTATGTCGGGAGTTGGAACTTCATCGGTTTTGCGATGGTAGATCTCGTTGTGCAGCAGGGCATGGACCATGGGCGAAGAGGCGTCGAAGGTGAATTCGGTCAGGCCTGCGGGATAGGTATCCATGCCGTCCCGGTTCCAATGGACAAGGCGCTTGACGGTCCAGCCTTTTGCTTCGCCGGGCGAGACGCGGTAAATACTGATCCGGTCGGTGTCCGTATGCTGACCGAAAAGGGAAATGGCTTCTTGCATGGCGGCCATGAAGTCGGTGCCGCCGATCAGCAAATGAGTGGCGGCCCCAAGCGATTGCAACTGGCCGTCCCGCCGCCGGAGGGCGGATTCGGATTCGGTCACTTTCCGGAGCGACTGGCCGAGATCGCGGTAGTGGACATCGCTTTGCTGAATTACGGGGACGATGACGAATACGGCCATTATGATAATAGCGATGATAAGGGAAGTGAGGATGCCGGTGTTAACGAAAAGCACCTTGCTGATGAAACGTTTGTCCATACTGCGATAGGTCCGCGTGACCTCCTGCATGCCGGCGAGATATTGCATTTCGCTATTCCTTATTTGAGTAAGGATCTGGCGCTCCTGGATGTAGCTAGGCTGGGCGATGTCAGCGAGAATGAGGCGGCCGAGCGAGTCGAGCTGTTTGTAATAAGGAGAGATGTTGACCAGGATGGAATGGAGAGTTTCGAGCGATTCCGTCGAATGCACTTTGGGCCGCTCGATCTCCAGATGGAGGAAGGCCTCCTTGCTTTCAAAATCCACAAGGGACCTTTGCAGTTCGTCGTCGATACCGAGCCGCTGATCGGCATGCCCGGGATCCATCAGGATAAAGACCATGTCTTTGGATACCTGCTGACATAATGTTTGCAGGTTGTCGGCGATCTTTTCGTTCTCATTCTGCCGGTCATTTTCCCGGGACTGATCGCTGATGTAGACGTAACCAAGGATATTGCAAAGTAAAGCGATGGCAAGCAACAAGATAGCGTAACGCAGTAGCTTTTTGAGGTTCCGCATGGGTTGTTCGCAGGGTTGATCAGACCTAAAAACTCCTATTTAAGTATTTTATTATGAGCTTGTTGATCAAAAAACGAAAAATGAAATTTGGTAATATGAAAGATGTGACATTATCTTTGCCATAGTTCTTAGAAACATCTCTTATCAAGAAAGGCTGAGGGAAATGGCCCGTCGAAGCCTTGACAACCTGCTGATGTTTGGAAACAAGCTGAAAGTAAGGTGCCAACTCCATCCCGAGGAAGATCGGGACAGATAAGTCAGATTCCGGCTTGACAATATCGATACAACATATTTAGAGCTCTTCTGACAGATCGGAAGAGCTTTTTTATTTCGATCAAGGCTTGGTAAGTGGTGTCGCTGAACAAACTTTTGGATAACGCAAAAAATTTGTTACACATGCAAGCGACAACACAACTCATTCACAGTATTCCTGTAGATCCACTGACCGGCGCGATCTCCGTGCCGATCTATCAGACATCCACATTTGCGCAGGAAGCGCCGGGCGTCAACAAAGGGTATGATTATGCGCGGACCGGCAATCCTACCCGGTCGGTGCTGGAGAATCTGGTGGCCCAGCTGGAGGGCGGGAGCACGGGCATTGCGTTCAGCAGCGGACTGGCGGCGATCGACGCCGTATTGAAGCTGCTTCAGACGGGGGATGAGATCGTGGCGGTGGATGACATTTATGGCGGCGCCTTCCGGCTGTTCGAACAGGTGTATAAAAAATTCGGGATCACGGTTCGGTATGTGGATACTTCAAATGTCCCGGCGATCCTGGATGCGCTGACAACTAAAACACGGCTGATCTGGATAGAGACGCCGACAAATCCCACGCTAAAAATATCGGATATCCGGGCGATCGCGGGTCTGGCGCACGCTCATGGCTGCCTGCTGGGCGTAGACAATACGTTTGCGTCGCCGGCATTGCAAAAGCCGTTGGCGCTGGGCGCCGACCTGGTGGTGCATTCGGGCACGAAATATCTCGGTGGTCATAGTGACCTGATCGCCGGGCTGGTCGTTACGGCCGATCCGGAGCTTGGGCAGCGGGTGAAGTTCCTGCAAAATGCATGTGGGGCGATCCTGGGGCCCTTCGACAGCTGGCTGTTGATCCGGGGTATCGAGACTTTGCATTTACGGGTACGTCAGCATTGCGCAAGCGCTTTTGCGATCGCGAAGTTCCTGGTTTCGCATCCGGCGGTTGACCGGGTGTATTATCCGGGGCTGGCGACACATCCGGGTCATACGGTAGCGGCGGCGCAGTCAAAAGGTTTCGGCGGCATCGTAAGCTTTTCGCTGAAAACCGATACGGTGGAGGCTGCGACGGATCTTGTGACCTCGACGAAGCTGTTCAAACTGGCGGAAAGCCTTGGTGGCATAAAGAGCCTGGTGTCTCACCCGGCGCAGATGACGCATAAGACCATTCCATCGGAGCGGCGGCGGTCTGCAGGAGTAGCGGATAGTCTGATCCGGTTGTCGGCGGGGTTGGAAGATGCGGAGGACCTGATCGGGGATCTGCAACAGGCGTTGGATAAAGTGGCGGCGTCTCATTTGAAATTTGAAAATCATATTCAAGTAGCATAATAATGGAAACACATAAGCAGTTAACGATCGGGTTATTTGGTTTCGGCGTGGTCGGGGAAGGGTTGTATAAGGTTTTACAGCAGACGCCGTCGCTGAAGGCTACCATCAAAAAGGTTTGTATCAAGCATGCCGGTAAGAAGCGGGAGGCGCCGGCGGAGCTATTCACCACGGACCGGGAGATCATTTTGAACGATCCGGAGATCAATGTGATCGTGGAAGTGATCAATGAATCGGGGCCGGCGTTCGAGATCGTCTCGAGGGCGCTCCGGAGCGGCAAATCGGTGGTCAGCGCAAGCAAGAAAATGATCGCGGAGCATTTGCCCGAGCTGTTGAAGTTGCAGCAGGAAACCGGAGCTTCGTTCCTGTATGAGCCGGCGGCGTGTGCGTCCATTCCGGTGATCCGCAATCTGGAGGAATATTATGACAATGACCTGCTGCACTCCATCAAGGCGATCGTCAACGGGAGCACGAATTTTATCCTCACAAAGATGTTCGAAGAGAAGCTTGGGTTCCATGAGGCGCTGTTGCTGGCGCAGCAGCTGGGATTTGCGGAGAGCGACCCTTCGCTGGATGTGGAAGGCTATGACGCGGCCAACAAATGGACCTTCCTGCTCACGCATGCATACGGGATCGTTGTGTCGACGGACAAGCTCGTATTCAGCGGCATCCAGCATATCCAGGCGGGTGATGCGGCGGTGGCCCGGGAGAAACACTATGACATCAAGCTGGTGGCGCAGGCGAAGAAGCTGGAGAATGGCAAAGTGGCGGCCTTTGTGTTGCCGCAATTCATCCGCCAGGATGATCATCTGGCATTTGTGCGGAATGAGTACAATGGCGTCGTGATCGAAAGCGGGTTTGCGGACAAGCAATTCTTTTATGGCAAGGGAGCGGGATCCTTCCCTACCGCCTCGGCGGTGCTGAGCGATCTGTCGGCGCTGCGATATCAATACAAATACGAGTATAAGAAACTATATCATCATACGCCGCATCAGCTGACGGACGACTTCTACATCCGGATATATGTCAGCTTTGACGACTGGCGGTATATCCCGCGGGAGCGGTTCGAATGGATCGAGGAATGGCATGCCGAGACCGACCGCAAGTACCTGATCGGGGTGATCCATTTCCGTGAGATCGCACAGGAGGCCTGGTGGAAAGAGAATCATACGTCGCTGGTGTTGACGCCGGAGCCGGTGATCGAGGATGTGGAGATCCGGAAGCTCAAGAAAAAGAGCCTCGAACTAGCCGGCATCGTGTAACCGCACCATCGTCGGGCCGGCGATCATTTCCCAAACCGATGGTGCCAGCCAAGCGAAAGGAGGAGGTTGCCGGTGTTGTTGGTACCATCCTCGCTGTATTTCTGGATATTGATAAGCCCATATTCGAACCGGCAGTCAAAAAATACTTTATTTCGGGCGTCGAGCGGAAGGGCGAGGCCGACGCCGCCGGTGACGCCGACGTTGAAGCGCTTGATACTGGAAGTGATGTCAGTGTTGGCGGTGAAATCCTGAGCAGGGATGGGATACCCCTGAACCGTTAGCGGGTCGCCTTTCTGGTCTACATAGATCGTGCTGGTCCCTTTTGTCTTTTCTTCCCCATGAAGGAGATAACCCACGTAGAAGCCGGCGTCCGCATAGAATTGCAGGGTCCTTCCCCAGGTAAATTTGGCGAGGATGGGCAGTTCCAGGTAGTTGAGCACCGCTTTGTTGTCAAAATCCGCATATAGATAGGAACCGGGGGGAACCGCTTGCTGGTATTGCGCCGGAAGGTTGGTGATCGGCTGCATGCCGTTACGCTGGCCGCCCTGGCCGGCAAAATTCAATTCGGCCTGGATGGAGAACCGGTGATAGACCGGCCATTCGGCCTGGATGCCAAAATTAGCGGCGAGGCGGGAGGTATAGCCGGTGCTTAGCTGGTTACCGTTGCCCCCGCTGAGGTCGGGAATACTGAGGCCGCCGTGAACACCGAACCAAGGCGCCTGGGCAAAGGTATGGTCAGTCACGAGAAGAGCCAGGAGCGTGAGGAGGGGGAGTACTTTTCTCATACAAGGTAAATTTTGATAAGAAAAATTTAACATGAATTTACGAATTTCTAACACCCTGACATGGCAATTGGTTCGAAGTTGAACTTTTTTAATGCGGGGACCGCAAGACGTGGATGGGCGGGTGTGGGTGGCAGGCGTGGCTTGTCGGAGCGGGCGGGGGCGCCTTATGCGTCCTGGCGGTTGGCTTCTTCCTGATGACGCCAGAGCTCTCGGAAGATAGGGCTATGGGCGCGAAGGTCTTCAAAACCCCCTTCTGCGGCTATCCGACCCTGGTGCAGCACATAGATATAGTCGAACCGGGGAAGCAGGTGAAGACGGTGGATGGAGGAGATGATCGCCTTGTCGCTAAAGGTGGCAAAGAGGCCATCGTAGATCATGGCTTCTGTCCGGGGATCTACGCTGCTGGTGGGCTCGTCGAGCAGCACGAGGCTGCTGTCGCGGGCGGCGAGGATGCCACGGGCGAGGGCAAGCCGTTGTTTCTGGCCGCCGGAGAGGTTCACGCCTTTTTCCCGGATATCCGATTCAAGACCCTGGGGAAGATTGTGGACCACCTCGGTAAAGTAAGCGCATTCACAGACCTGAAGGATCTCGGCTTCGCTGAAGGGAAGACCGAGGGTGATATTATAGGCAATGGTGTTCTCGAAGATCTCCGGTTCCTGGGGGAAGAGGGTGACGGCTTCGTTAAGACGGTCGAGCCAGGTGTGCGTGTCGGCGGCGGAATGCGTCTCGATGGTGGCCGGCGAAGTCTCAACATCGATCTCCAGGCCCGGTTCGGGTTGATAAAGCCCGCGAAGAAGGGAAAGCAGGGTGGTTTTACCGCTGCCGCTCTCCCCTATCAGGGCGATGCGGCGACCGCGCCGGATGGTGATCTGCAGATCATGAAGGCTTTGGGCATGCAGGCCCGCGTCATAGGTAAGACGGTGAGAGAAGTTGCACTTTCGCAGGGTAATGGCGCTCCAGTCATCGGGAAGCCCGTCGGGGCGATCGGCGCGATGCTGTTCGGCATAGGCCTGACTGATGACATCCGCCGTTTGAACATACGTATTGTATTGAACGATCTCGGTATACTGCCAGGCAATATCCTGGAACACGCTGGTGAACTGGTTGACGTACAGCAGAAGGGTGGCCAGGCCGCCGATAGGAAACAAGGTCCCGGGCGTCCAATGCTGGTAGACATAGCCAAAGGCGATCAGCCCATAGATACATACGATCATCATTTCGGCGCAAAACCATTTCCATTCGTTGAT
The DNA here is from genome assembly GCA_035695565.1 of Puia sp. Classification (GTDB taxonomy): domain Bacteria; phylum Bacteroidota; class Bacteroidia; order Chitinophagales; family Chitinophagaceae; genus Puia. The sequence continues at coordinate 197,650 of DASRRX010000014.1, forward strand.
CACATAGCTCCGCCGGTAGGGGCGAAAGATCGCGCGCACCTTATTCATCAACCCGGTCTCCATGCTCCGCTCCAGGCGAAGGGTGATCACGGTCATGATATTCGAAAGGCTGTCGAACAAGGTTGCCGAGACGATATGCTCTTTCTCGTTGACCTCATCGAGCGCCTTGACGAAGGGCCGGTCGAACTTGCGGATGATCAGGATGTTCACGAGGCCCAGCGCGAGGGCGATGCCGCCATATAACGGGATAAAATACAGCATGGCGCCCACGGAAACGACAAACTTCATGATCGCATAGACATACATAAACCCATGGTCGAAGAATTCGCGGAGCGCTTCATATGCTTTGCGGACGCGGTTGATGGTTGCCCCGCTGTGATGATCCTGATGCCATTTGACGGGCAGGTGGACTACCTGGTGATATTTTTCCTGAAGAAAATTCCGGCTTACATTAAATGCCAGGCTGCGTTCCATGACCCGGGCGGGGCCGTGGAAGCACCATTGAACGAATTTGATCCCGATATACCCGGCGATGTAGAGAAGGGCATAGTGGAGCACATGCCGGGAATCGCGCTGGAGCTTATCCAGGAACCAGCCGAACAGCAAGGGGTTCAAAGAAAATACGCCGTTGGCGATAATGAACATCGAATAGACCAGGATATATTTCTTTTTTTCCTGACGGGCGTAGCGCCAGGCGGTCCGCAGCAGTGATATATAGGGATTCGCCATACTGGAGCAAAGTTACGGCATTAGGACTGCATCGTTCCGGTGAGATCAGGGCGGTCGTCAGGCCGCTTGTCCATTACCGCGCCACTGAACATAAACTGAATGCGCAGCTTGTCCTCGTCAAAAATACAGGTAAGGGTGTCCCCGTGGATCGCTTCCAGATAGCGAAAGGTCAGGATGAGGGTACGGTCATCTTTCCAGCCTGCGCTTGCGGCAACTGGTGAATCGAAGTCGATGCGGCGGAGCGAGAACAGCGAGTGGGCGGAAGGCTTGCGGTTACCGTGGATAATCCACTGATCGATCCCGCAGTTGATCTCGATATCCGGTTTGCCTTCTTCCATGAGCGTGAAGATGACCTTGCCGGTTGCGAACCGGAAGGAGACGGCTTTGGCGTTGAATTGATTCTTGTCGAGGAGGAAGGTCTTTCCGGACAGCGAGGCGGACGCAGGGGATTGCCGGTTAAGGGCCGGAGGCGGAAGGACGAGGGCTTTTAAGTCGTTGAGCAAGCGGCCGTACTCCGGGGGATTGGCGGGGAGAGTGCGGTGACCGGTGAGTGCGGGGTATAAATGATCCCAGACCGTATGCATCGTGGTCTCCTTATCGGCGCTTTCGCTGGTGATGACAACCACGGTATCTTTTTCCGGGAATACCATGCTATATTGGCCATAGGCGCCGTCAGCCCTGTAACCACCAGGTGGATTCCGCCAGAACTGAAAGCCATAGCCATAACCCCAGGAGCTGTCGTTCTTGCCGGTGTCGATCTCCTTCTTCGTCGCCAGTTCAACCCACTCCCTGCTCACCAGTTGGCGGCCGTTCCATTTGCCGTGCTGTAAGTAGAGCTGGCCCAACTTACCGATGTCTTCGGTGCGGATGCGTAGATTGGAGGCGCCCATATTGACGCCCTCGGCATTCTCCGTCCAGGTAGCGCCGGTAATCCCCAGCGGCTCGTAAAGCCGGGACTTCAGATAGGCGTGGACGTTATGGCCGGAAACCACCTTGATTATAGAGCTGAGCATATAGCTGGCGCCGGAATTATAGAGGAATCGGGTGCCGGGTTTGTATACGACAGGGAGAGCAAGAAAGGTCTCTTCCCAGGACGTCCCTTCGGGCGTATGTTCGAGGGTCTGGATAGAATCCTTCTCCTGCCCGACGGACATGCTCAGCAGATGCCGGACTTTGAGTGCGGCGAGGTTGGTGCTGATCGAGGAAGGCTGATCTTTCGGGAAAAAGGAAATGACGGGATCGTCCAGCTTTAGCCGTTTCTCGTCGATCGCCATTCCGATGGCGGTGCCGGTGAAGCTTTTGCTAAGCGAGTAGAGCTGTTGATGCAGTTGCGGGGAGAAAGGATGCCACCAGCCTTCGGCGACGACGTGGCCATGGCGGATAACCATGACGCTATGGAATTCCTGACCGCTGGCGTGGATGGCGGCAAGGAAGGACCGGATGGAGGCGGAGGAGATGCCTTGCTGTTCGGGAGTGCTGCGCGGAAACGGGTTCGGGCCCTGAGGGGAGATAAATGGCGGTGCGGGTCGTGCGGCGGTAATTCCGGGCAAAATGAGCGAACCTGCGGCGCTTAGGCCAACTTGTTTAAGGAATTCCCTACGGTGTGACATAATACGAATCTACGTCATTCCGATCAATCCGGCGACGCCAAAGAACCTTACGAGCCTTCGCCGAATGCGCATGTACGATTTCGGACACCGGATGCCCGTTTTTGGCGCTTTCATCAAGCAATCAGGTTGGATGATGTAAAAGATTAGTAAGGCGGGACGTCAACGTATTTCTTTGCGAAAAAAGTTTATGCAAGATCCATTAAAGTCAAGAGAATTATCGAATCCTGAAGCCAACAACGACGGCATTGACAGAAGGGGGTTCCTGGAGTGTATGGCCTGGGCGGGGACGGGCGTCCTTTGGATGATGTCCGGCGGCGTCCTCAAGTCCTTTGGGATGAGCCAGATGATCGACAGAACGACGGGCCGGCTCAGGAAGGGGCTGGTAATGCCGGCGGCGGATTTCAGTTTCGTCCAGATCAGCGACAGTCATATCGGATTCAACAAGCCGGCCAATCCGGATGTGGTAGCGACTTTACGGGCGACTATCGATAAGATCAATGCGATGCCGGCATCGCCGTCCTTTGTGCTGCATACGGGCGATCTTACTCATTTGGCGCAGGCGGATGAGTTCGATACGCTGGATCAGTCGCTTAAAAGCGTCAAGACGGAAAAGATCTTCTACGTACCCGGTGAGCATGACGTCACCGATAACGGCAAGCTGTATATGGAGCGGTTTGGCCAGGGAGCGAAGGGGGATGGCTGGTATAGTTTCGATTCGCATGGGGTTCATTTCATCGGGTTGAACAATGTAACGAATCATGTCGATGGCGGTTTGGGGTACATCGGCGCGGAGCAGTTGAAATGGATGGCGGACGATCTGAAGGGGCTTTCCGCCAGTACGCCGATCGTCGTGTTTGCGCATATTCCGCTGTGGGCGGTCTACCCGCAGTGGGGCTGGGGGACGCAGGACAGTGAGGAGGCGTTGTCATATTTGAGACGTTTTGGGTCGGTATCGGTATTGAACGGCCATATTCATCAGACGATCCGGAAAGTGGAGGGGAATATCACCTTTCATACGGCGAATTCGACGGCCTTTCCGCAGCCGGCGCCGGGCGGTGCGCCTTCACCCGGGCCGATGAAGGTACCGGCGGAGAAATTGCGCAGCGTGCTGGGATTAACGAGTGTGAATTATCAGGAGCATAATCATACACTGGCGATCACGGATTCGCCGCTGATGGAGGGGCAATCATGAAAAACACTTTGCTATTACTGTTATGCGTGCTGGCGACGGAGTGGACTTCCGCACAATACAAGGCTGTCGATCAGGGGTCGGAGGTCAAATTCACGATCAGCAATTTCGGGTTCGGAGTGGACGGCAGCTTTAAAGGGCTGCAAGGCAACATCGATTTCGATCCCCGGAATGCTGCGGCGGCTCATTTCGACGTCAGCATCGACGCCAGCACCGTGAATACGGATAATAATCTCCGCGACAGCCATCTGCGGAATGACAGCTATTTCGATGTAAAGAACTATCCGCGCATCCGGATCGTTTCCACGAGCATCACGCCGGCCGGAACGGCAGGCACCTATCAGTTCACAGGACAACTGACGATCAGGAATACGACAAAGGAGATCAGTTTCCCGTTTACGGTGAGTGTGATGGGCGAGGGCGCGGCAAGCCCGGCGGGCGGCAGCCTGAATCTCAAGGGTTCGTTCGTCATCAGGCGGAAAGATTTCGGCGTGGGGGGTGCGAGTACGATCTCGAACGAGCTAACAGTGTCGCTGAACGTGATAGCGACAAAATAGATCTACCAATGAAACTATTGACTATTCTTATCGTACTGATCGCTGCCGTAGGATTTGGCGCCGCGGCGACGGGTAAACGGCAATTTGAAAATCTAAAGGTATTACCAAAGGATATCTCTTCGAAGGATTTGCAGGGCGTCATGGCGGACGATTTCGAAGACGGGCTTGGAGTAAGCTGCGGGTTTTGTCATGCTTCGGCGCCCGGCGGGCATGGGCTTGACTTTGCCAGCGATGCGAAGCCGGAGAAGGAGGTCGCCCGAAGAATGATGCGGATGACGCTCGATCTCAATAAGAAATATTTCGCCGTGCGCAAGCCAAGGATCGGAAGCAATTCGCTGACGATCACGTGCGTCACTTGTCATAAGGGAGAGCCTTTCCCGGATGGAGACGCACTACACTGAATCCCCGGTTATACTGAATCTTTGGCAATGACGGTCCAATCGTCACCGCCATGTCCTTTTTGTATCCAGCGATCCATTTCGGCTGCAACGGCGGGGATGACGGCAAGCTTAACCCCACCTTTCTGTGCTTCCTGCAGAAAGAGACCGGTGTCTTTTCGGGCCATGCTCAACTCCCATGACGGGTTGCTATAGTTGCCGGAGGTCATTCTTTTCACCCGGTTGGGCAGCATGGCGCCGGGATTCCAGTTGTCGAAAAGCATCGACAGATCGGTGAGCGGCACCTTCATACCCTTGGCCAGCATCAGGGTATCGGCGATCCCGGTGGTGAAGGCGACGAGAAAGAGGTTACCCAAAAGTTTCATCGCTGCGGCGCGACCGGTTTCAGGTCCGAAGTTGAGGAGTTTGCCGGTCATTTTCCCGAGGACGGGGGAGAATCGGTCCACGACCTGAGGATCGCCGGATACCAGCATGTAGCCCGTGCTTTCAAGTGCGTTTGGCGGCCCCATGAAGACCGGGGCGTGGAGATAGATGAACCCGCGGGACTTCCAATCATTGGTACGTTGGATGGCGCCTTCGACGGAGGTGGTGGTATGGTCGATGATGATCGCGCCGGGTTGAAGGCCGGGGAGGGCCATAGCCAGGACTTCGTCGACGGAAGCGTCGTCTTTCAATGCCAGATGGATACGGTCGGCGCCTTTCACGGCTTCCGACGGGGTAGCTTTTGCAATAGCGCCATACTGCTCCAATGCCGATGCCTTGGAGGCGGTCCGGTTCCATACCTGGACCTTTTCTCCCTTGTTGATCATTGCCCGGACGAAGTTGGCGCCCAGCAAGCCCATGCCTAAGAATGCGAGCATAATTATTGTTTTTTTAATGCGTCTTAAATCTATTTTTTTATAAAGTTAGGTAATCAATTAGGTAATTTGCGGATAAATGGGCCGCCGAATTCTCCGAATCTGCATTGTTGTAGGTATCCTGAGTCTTACTTACCGTGGACGGGGTCAGGATATAAAGGGTTTTGTCGAAGGACTGGATACGGTTAAGACTTTATTGAAGATCCCTGCGATGGCCGCGGCGGTGATGCAAGGGGATTCGGTTTTGCTGGAAAAGGGATGGGATGTCCCGGCCGATGCGGCATTCCGGGTTGCGTCCATTACAAAGACCTTTACCTCGACCCTGATCATGCAACTGGTGGAAAAGGGCAAACTGAACCTGGACACGCCGATCTCCGCTTATGGGCTGGATCTTGGCAATCCGGAGATCACGGTGCGAAATCTGCTGACGCATACGTCGGAAGGAAAACCCGGAAAGTATTTTGCATACAACGGTTATCGGTACGGCCGGCTTGGCCCGATCATCGAAAAAGCGGCGGGCGTCCCCTACTATCAGTTGCTGATGGAAAATATTATAAAGCCGCTGGATATGTATTGCACGGCGCCGGGGGATTCGCTTACTCACTACTTTGATTATATCCGAAACAATCCGGGGATGTTCGATTTTTTCGAGACGGCGCATGCGCGGCTGGTCAGGCCGTATGCCCTCGACAGTACCGGACGGCCCGTGGAAGCGCAGTATCTGGATGAGTTCGGTGCGTTTGGCGGTCTGGCGACGACGGTGGGAGACCTGTTAAAATATTCCGCTGCGATCGACCGGCATAAATTTGTATCGGCGGCTACGCAGCAGCAGATCTTTACGCCAAACCGGACAACCGATGGGGCGGTAACTCCGTATGGGTTGGGGTGGTTTGTACAAAACTATAAAGGTCTCGACTTCTACTGGCATTATGGCCAGACCTCACCAGGCGAGTCGGGGCTCTTCGTCAAGATTCCCGCGAAGAAGCTGACGGTGGCGGTGCTGGCGAATACCGACAAATTGAGTACCCCTTTTCCGCTGGGGGACGGCGATCTGTTCATGTCACCGGTGGGGCAGTTGCTCTTTGTGAAATTGGTCGCGCCGACGATGCCGGTTGAGGACCGGGATTCGGCTATGCGTGACCGGGATTTTTGGAATAAGGTGATGATCGCCACCGCGTCCATGGATTTTGTGCATGGGGATACGGCAAGAGCATTGGCGGAATATGAGGACTACCGGAAATCGAATCCGGGATCGAAAGGAGCGCCTCCCGGGGGAGAAGAGATCGCGTCATTCAGGAATGTAAGGATCAACCAGGATCTTAGCCGGCCCTTTACCTTAAAAGTAAAGACGAAGTTGCGGGTGTATGGAGTAGGCGAGGATTGTTCGGGGGATCATCATACCTGGTGTGATTTCGGGTGGATCGAGGATAATGCGGGAAAGATCGTCTGGCAAATGCCGGGGCAGCCTGTGGAGCCGGCGGGTGGTGCAGCCAAGAATCAGCGGGTGAATGCGGTGATCGAATTGCCGGCGGGCAGTTATAAATTGCGGTACAGATCGGACTGGGCGCATGCCTATGACGATTGGGATTCGTTGCCGCCGGACCAATTCTTCTGGGGAATTATCGTATATAAGCAATAAGCGATGAAAGATCTACAGGCGGAAAAGGCAAAACTATTCAAATCGCTGCATGAGCGGGCGGGTCTGCTTGTCCTGCCTAATCCATGGGATGCGGGATCGGCGAAACTGCTGGCGGCGCTGGGCTTTGAGGCGCTGGCGACGACCAGTGCGGGGTTGGCATGGATACTGGGGAAGCCGGATGGGGCGGCGGCGGTTACCCGGGCCGAATCGATGCAAAATGCGCGGGAGATCGTGGGAGCGACGGGATTGCCTGTAGCGGCGGATCTGGAGAACGGATATGGGGACGACCCGGAGGAATGTGCGCTGACGATCCTGCAAGCCGCCGAAGCGGGATTGGTTGGAGGATCGATCGAAGATGCAACCGGGAAACAGGCCGATCCGATCTATCCGTTCGAGCTGGCGGTGGAGCGGGTCAGGGCTGCGGTGAAAGCTGCACGCAGTCTTCCCTTTCCCTTTATGTTGGCCGCAAGAGCGGAAAACCTGATCAATGGCCGCCCGGACCTTCCCGACACGATCCGGCGGCTGGAGGCTTTTGCCGAGGCGGGTGCGGATGTACTGTATGCGCCGGGATTAAAAACAAAGGAGGAAGTGAGCGCAGTAGTCAGGGCAGTGGCGCCCCGGCCGGTAAACGTGCTGGTCGGCACTGCGGTAATGCAGGTACCGCTGGATGAGCTGGCGGAGTTGGGGGTCAAACGGGTCAGTCTGGGATCGGCGCTGGCGAGGGCGGCTTATGGAGCATTGATGCAGACGGCGGAAGGGCTCCGCCGGGAAGGCGACCTTTCTTTCGTAGCTCATACGGTACCTTATGCTACGCTCAATGACATGTTAAAAAAAAGTTATCCTTAAAGCCGGGTAAACGAAGCTGGCAATAGAATGTCCAATATTGCAATGGGTCAACAACTAAACCACACCACCACCGGATGAGGCACACCCCGATTCTGCTGCTTATTTGCCTTGCGGGCGCCTTGTCTTTGAGGGCACAAACCAAGACAGAAGACTCGCTTGCCCGGCAGTTGGATCTGCGCGACCTCGCAGACAAGGTCTTCAATCATCAAGCCAAACAACAACCTACGGTAGAAGGGCGGTTCCATAATGCGCCTTTCCCCGCCGCGGGATATACGCTCGTCACCGGGATTGCGGCGGTATTCAGCGACCGGATGGACTTTCATACGGGCGACACGGCGGGAAAAATAACGGATATCCTGTCCAGTGTCACGTATTCCCAATACAATCAGATCATCGCTCAAAGCTACGCCGATATCTGGGCGGGTCATGACAAGTACAATATCATCGCGGACTGGCGGTATATGAAATATCCGTCGACGACCTTCGGGCTTGGCGGCCATACGCAATATTCCGATGGCTATACGATCGATTTCAACTATGTTAAGCTGCATACGACGGTCCTTCGGTATGTCTTACCCAACCTATATGTGGGCTTGGGTTATTACTACGATTACTTCTACAATATCCGGGAAGTAGACCCGCCGCCCGGCATAGTGACCAGTTTTGAGAAATACGGTCTGTCGGTCACGGAAGTGGGAAGCGGGCCGGTAGCGCGGGCGCTGTATGATTCGCGGGATAACCCGGCGAATGCTGAGAAGGGCTGGTATGCCAGCGTGACGTATCACCCCAGTCTTCCCGCGCTGGGGAGTCAGGTCTATTGGGCAAATCTGCAGATCGATATCCGGAAATATATCAAGCTCCGCAAGGATGGCCGCAACGTGCTTGCGCTTTGGCATTACGACTGGCTGAGCGTCGGCGGTAAAACTCCCTATCTGCTGCTCCCCAGCACCGGCTGGGATGACCAGTTCAACACCGGTCGCGGCTATATCCAGGGCCGTTACCGCGGGACCGATATGACCTATCTCGAAGCGGAGGACCGGTTTGCCATCAGCCGTAACGGGTTGGTCGGAGGGGTGGTCTTTTTCAACATCGAGTCGTTCAAGCGGAATCTGGCAACGCAATTCAGCAACGATATCCCGGGATGGGGTGCGGGTATCCGGATCAAACTAAACAAACATTCCAACACGAATATCTGCGTGGATTATGGTTTTGGGCTCCAGGGATCGCAGGGGATAGCGGTCAATGTGGGGGAAGTTTTCTAAGGAAGTCTGTCCAATATTCGTCCTTTGGCTTGTAATAGGCATAAAAACTTACCATTATGGACGAATTTATTCTTATTCTCAGACATCCGGACGGGTCAAAGATCGCCTCGCCGGAGCAAATGCAGATCTGGATGAAGCAGACGATGGATTGGGTTGGGGGGATTGCGGTTCTTAACAAGTATGTCGGGGGCCAGGGGTTGCTCTTTGATGACAGCCGGGTAGTCAGCAAGCATTCCGTGGTCACCAATGGGCCATTCGGCGAGATTGCGGAGACGATCGGCGGGTATATGATCGTCCGCGCTGAATCGGTCGACGAAGCGGTTGAATTTGCCAAGGGCTGCCCGGTGTTACAGGGAGAAGCCAACAGCGTAGAAGTTCGAAAGCTGGCCCGGCGGGACGGGACCCACTGAAGATGGATAAGCCCGAGCTCATACCCCACTTATTTCGTACAGAGTACAGGAAGATCGTGTCCGTACTCTGTACCCGCTTTGGCTTTGAGTATATGGAGACTGCCGAGGATATAGCCAGTGAGACATTCCTTGCGGCGGTACAGACCTGGCCGCTGGACGGCCTGCCGCCACATCCGGTGGCATGGCTTTATCATGTAGCCAAGAATAAGGCAAGGAACGTGCTGCAGCGGGAGGCGGTCTTCAGGAGCAGGATCGCACCGGATCTACGCAGCCCGGAGGCCGGGCCGTCCGATGAAGGGGACATCGATCTTTCTCCAACGAATATCGAGGATAGTCAACTGCGGATGATGTTTGCGATCTGCCATCCGTCGATCCCGGCGGAGGCGCAGATCGGGTTATCGCTTCGTATCCTTTGCGGTTTCGGCATCGAGGAGATCGCGGATGCATTTTTGACCAATAAGGAGACGATCAATAAACGGCTATACAGGGCGAAGGAGAAGCTCCGGGAGGAAAAAGCGGAAATAGGGTTGTTTAAGGCACAGGAGGTGGAAGGGCGGTTGCCCGCGGTGCTGACCACGATCTATCTGCTTTTCACCGAAGGATATTATTCGGTGCCGCGGGATCCCGCCATGCGGAAAGAGCTTTGCCATGAAGCGATGCGGTTGTGCCGGATGATGATCGATAATCCGCTGACGGACCGGCCGGCGGTGAATGCGCTGCTGGCGCTGATGTGCTTCCATGCGTCGCGGCTGGATGCCCGGGTCGATCAGCAAGGAGAGCTGGTGCTGTATGCTGATCAGGATGTAAGCCGCTGGGATGTGGAGCTGATCAGCCAGGGAGCCTTCTATCTTCATCGCGCCGCAACCGGACAGGTGTTGACGAAGTACCATCTCGAGGCGAATATCGCGTATTGGCATTGTGTGAAAGCGGATGGCGCCGGAAAATGGGAGAGCATACTGCAGCTTTACAACCAGTTGCTGATTTTGGAGTATTCGCCGATAGCGGCGTTGAACCGGACGTATGCGTTGTCCCGGGTGCTGGGGAAGCAGGTGGCGCAGGTGGAGGCGGAGAAGCTGAAGCTGGAGGGCAATCCGTATTATTTTGCATTACTGGGGGAGTTGAATACGGGGAGCGATGACAAGCGCGCCCGGGAGTGTTATCAACAGGCGGTATTGCTGGCGAAGACCGAGGCGGATAAGCAGGCGTTGATGAAGCAGGCCGGCAGGTTAGGGCTGTGATGCCTTGCCCAATGCTACTTTATAATCGTCGGGAGTTCCGGTGATCTTTAGGTTCATGAACCGGATCTTCTTTTCCTTATCGCGGTATTCGATCGCGTCTACCTGATCGGGATCCACCTCTTCCTTTTTCTTATGGAACAGCAGGTGAAAGCCCGCTTCGGTCACCAGTTTAAGCGGGATGCGCAGGAAGTATTCCATGTGCGTGTCCATTGCCTGCTGGCCGGACATCTCCATATAGCCAAGAGAGGAGTTGATGCTCATGTCCGGGATGAACAGGACGCCATTTTTGAAGGTCAGGGTATTGCGAAGCGTATCGAATCGAACCATATTCAGGTTCTTGTCCCCAAAGTAAGAAGAAAGCGCCTGCATGGGACCGAAGTTGACGAGAACGCCGTTTAGGATCTCAAGATCGATGCGGGCCTGAGTGTTCTCCATCAGGGGCGTCAGGTCGGGATGGACCTGCATATTGGTCTCGATCTGGCCGCTGAGCGAGCCATGGAGATTCTTGTTGATGACATAATCCTGGCCGAGATAGTCCAGCTTTAGCAGCAGCTTTTCGATATCGACGTCTTCGGCGTTGATCTTGCTGTGCAGCATGATCTTTTGGGGATTGCTGCCGTCGAATTGTCCGCTGGCGTCGATGGACCCGCCGGCGATATTCATGGAGAGCGTGTCGAGAAAGAGATGCTGGTTAGCGGTCATCCGTGCAGCGGCGCTAAAGTTGCGGATACCTAGATGATTGCAACGCAGGTGTTTGATATTTACGGAGGCATTGAAGTCGATAAAGGGGATTTGGAAGATATTGAACGCCTGGGCATGGGCCGATGGCGTTACCGGACCATTGGCGAGAATGATCCGGGTGCTGTCAGGCGGGGCATTTTGGGCGTCCAGGGCAGCGAGCGATTGTTCTTCCTGTTCGACGGACGCCACATAGCTTGATAACTGATCTGCGTCGAAGAGGTTGGAAGCAAATTTGAAATAGTTCTCTTTCTTCCTTCTTATGGTATCCTTGCCGGTGTACAACCGCATGCTAAGATTGAAGTCGCTGTTGCCGATCTTCCCCTTCAGCGTGTCGATCTTGAGGAAGTTATCGGTGCCAAACTTGACGTTGCCGCTAATGCTGTCCAGGTGGTAAGGGTGTTGCTGAAAGGCGGCGGAGATATTGGCGATCCTGATGTTGGCGAACTGAAATATGGAATCGTACCGCAGTTCCATTTTGGATCGCAGCCAGATATTTGAGCCTACTTCGTTGTAGATGTCCTTTGGCAGGTATTTCTGCCCGTTAGGCCCAACCACGTCGGCGATGGCCAGCTCATGCGATTTGAGGTCGAAACCAAGGGTTGTCTTTCCCCTTTTCACTTTTTCGAACCAGAGGGCATAGTTGACGACTTTGCCGCTGAAGCGGATATCGCTGCTGTCGATCCGGCCGGCGAGATTGCGGAGCAGGAGAGCGGTATCATCGATCGTCAGGTCGCCGCCGAAATCATGAAAGTCATGAGGGTATTTTTTAAAAGAGGCATAGAGGTCATGGATCTTCAGCTTTCCCTTGGGCAGAGGTTGAGAATTCCGCAATTCGTTGACCGACGTCTGCAGCGAGAGACCCATATTAAAATCCCTGATCTCTTCCTGGTCATTTCGTTCCATCGAATCCTTTGCAAGAAGCTCGTGGAGTACGGCCAGCCTGCTGTGCGCATTCAGGGTGAGGGTGACGGGTTTCTGCTGATTGTGGAAGAGGGCGGGCAGGTCTTCAAGGGAGCCGTCGAGGCGGAAATCGGAGTGGCCGATATTGCAGACCAGGGAATCCAGCTTCACAAACCCGTTCTTCATGTTGGCGTGAAGGTTGAGGTGGTCAACCGTATAAGGATAGTCGGGGATGCGAAAGGTCAGGTCGCGTACCGTTAATTCGCTTTGGATGCCTTCCGTCAATTCGCTCAGTTCCATCTGGGGCTGGCTTAGATCTACCAGCTCATTGAAATTCATCCTGAGGGTGATCCGGCCGGTAATGCGTTCGAGGTCGCGGATGCCCAGAAAGGCGCCAAAGAAACCCAGCTCCAGGTCGGAGTTGACCTGCATCTGGATCTTGGGGTCGGTAAAGTCGCGCATGGTGAAATTGGCCTTGAAGCGACCTTCACCGGGGCGGGCATAGATATCGTTGATCCGGAGCAGCGACGTCTTGAGCGACATGCTGTCGCCGTTGGTATAGTAACCAGTGAAAGCGAGGGAATCCAGTTTCTTATTGGCTTTTGTATTGTGCAGCCAGGCGTTGGAACAGGCGAAGTTGAGATCGATGCGGGGTTGGGCGCCTTTTTTGATCGGCCCTTTGATCGTGCCTTTGAAGTCCAGATCGCCATCGTACCGGAAATGTTTTAGCTCTTCCGCCACCTTCTCCGGGGCGAAAGAGAAGAGCTGTTTAAAGTCAGGGCGATCGCCGGCGAACTGCAGATCGACGGTATTGTCATGCATCAGGTCGGCCGTGCCGCTGAGATTGAAGAGGGCTTTTTCCAGTTGCACCCGAACTTTTGAAAGAGTGAGGAGCTTACTGGCTTTGACGTAAGAGAATTTAATTTCGGCGGAGAGGTGTTTGTGTCTTAATAGCGTAGTATCACCGGGGCGGGTGAGATCGAGAATGAGGTTGCCATCGAGGGTACCGTCCATCAGTTGATCGTTATCCGTGAAGGACGACTGTATCCGGTCGATATGGGTGGATAAATGTTGGGCCGCCTTTGGGTCGAGATAGGTAATGTCCATGTTCTTCAGGACGATCTTTTGGATGTCGAGATCCAGGTTGGCGGATTGGGCGGCAGTGCTTTTGGTGGCGCTGCTGTCGGTAGTCATCTTTGCCGCTTCAATGATATTGAGCTGGCCGTCGGGCTCTTCGACAAGGTCAAGGTGACCATTCTTTAGCGAGATGACCTTGACATGGTATCTTTGCTTAAGGATGTCGGGAAGGCTGAAGCCTACATAAAGCCGTTCGGCTTCGTAGATGGCCCTGGCAGAATCGGTCTTATCGGGGTAAAATTTCACGTTCCTAAGCCCGATAGAGATGTACGGGAAATGTTGGAACACCGAGATCTCGCTGCCTTCCACCTGAAGGCGACCGGGGATCTTTTGATTGAGGTCATTGACGGCGAAGTGGACAAGACGTTGTTGCTGAGTGAATAAGAGGGTAATGGCTATACCTGTGAGGATCAGGAGGATTAGAAAGGGAAGCCCTATAAGGCGGATCAGTCTTTTTCGTGCCTTTGGTGTCATATCCTAAAAACGTTAATGTAGCCAGCCAATTGCAAGATAAAACCAAAAATGTTTATGAGAAAAGTAATGATTCCACTTGTCCTTTTAGGATTTAGCACCCTTGGAGCCAAAGCGCAATCGGTTCCAAATCCGACGGCATCGTACGCCAGCTATCCTTTTACAAAGGCTTATATCAGTTTCATCATTCCCTGGGTGACGGTCAATAAGAACACGACCACGACCGAATTCCAAAGCAGTACCACGATCGGGTTTCCGGTGGGATTGAATGTTTATTACAGCAAGCATTTTGGATTCAGCTATGAGATCACGCCGTCGGTCCAATGGAGTCAGCCGACGGGCAAGGAAGGGCAGAGTAAAACAAGCAATTTGCTGATCGATCCGGGGCCGATCTTCCGGTTGCCGGATAACTTCAACATTATCCCCCGGCTGGCGTTCGAGACCCAGGGGCGATATGGGTTTACGCCGGTCTTTAATAAAGTCTATTGCCGGACGAAAGTGGTGGACTACTGGCTTTCGGTGTCATTCCCGGCGCGATTTGGGAACAATGCGCCCGCATCGGTAGGCGCCAATCTGCAGATCGGGTTTACGTTCAATTAAGAAGGCTATTTCAACCTGTATGCGGTGATTCAGGCTGCGGCAATTTACCGAAAATGTATATGTGCTTGAAAAGATATAACTAACTTTCTGCAAAGTTAATCTATGGAGCTAAGGGCTATACGAACGTCGCTAAAGGAGATCCAATCGCTTCGACTCTTATATCTGCAGGAGATCAATGCACAGGTCCGGTATAACGCCTGTCACGAGCGGGGCTGGACGGATTCATATTTACTCACGGCAAACGGGCTGCCGGTTGGTTATGGGTCTGTCAAAGGGCAGGAGATCAAGGGCAGGGATACGATCTTTGAATGTTACGTCATACCCTCATTCCGGTCGATGGCTAACGAGCTTTTCGAGGCATTGCTCCGTGAATCGGAAGTACGGTTCATCGAGTGTCAGACCAATGATCCCTTGTTGCCGGCGTTGACGTTTGCATTCGGTTACAATATCCAGTCGCCGGTCATCCTTTTCAAGGAAGGTAGCGTAACCCGGTATTGGATACCAGGGGTGGTCTTTCGGCCGAGACAGGATGGGGACATTCTGTTCGAGCATCATCACGAGCCGGAAGGTGATTATGTGCTTGAAATTGACGGAAAGATCATCGCGTCCGGGGGCTTCCTTACGCACTATAATATGCCCTTCGCCGATATCTATATGGAGGTGACGGAGGGATTCAAACGGCAGGGGCTGGGAAGCTATATCGTCCAGCAGGTCAAACGTGAATGTTACCTGGCCGGGCGGGTGCCCGCGGCGCGTTGCAGCATGGAGAACGTAGCGTCAAAAGCAACGCTGCTAAAAGCCGGATTGGCCATCGCAGGGTATATGCTGGTCGGCGAGATCAGACGGTAGTTTTATTCGCGCTCGTTCAGGCGTTTGATAAAGTATTTGGGGGATTCCACATAACCCTGCCTTTCATAGAAGCGGTGGGCGTCAGTCCGCCGGGTATGGCAGTGCACTTCGATCCGGTCGCAGTTCCTTTCGCGGGCAAGCCGGGCGGCATGAGCTTCGAGCTGGCCGCCGATCCCAAGACTGCGGGCGCTATCCTTAACCGCAAAGTAGCTGATGCGTGCAAAGTCGCCGTCCACCGCGATCTGGGGGATGAAGTGTAAGGAAAGAAATGCGACGACCTCGGCGTTCAGTTCATAGACCAGCAGGATCTCGTCGGGATGCATGGACAGGCGCCGGATCTTTTCTTCCAGTGTTGCAGGCGGGTCATAGTCCAGCAGGGCGATAAGGGTCCGGATGGCTTCGGCGTCGGATAGTTGTGCGCGTCGGATCATGATATCGGGGTTGGGCAAATTTAGTATCTTTAAAATACTTATGACACTTCAAAACAAGAATGCGGTCATCTATGGGGCAGGCGGCTCATTGGGAGGCGCGGTAGCGAGGGCTTTTGCCCGAGCCGGCGCCCGGGTCTTTCTGACGGGGCATCGGATGGAGTCGATTCGTGCCGTTGCCGATGAAATTATCGGCTTCGGCGGAAAGGCGGAGGTGGCGATCGTGGATGGATTTGACGAAGGCGGAGTGGCAGCCCATCTCGACAAAGTGCGGCAGCAGGCAGGCAGCGTGGACATCTCTTACAATGGGGTGGACATTCCGGTGATACAGAATATTCCGCTGACGGAGATCTCGATCGATGATTATGTGGCGCCGGTCATGCTTACAGCGCGGACCCGCTTCCTGACGGCCAAGGCCGCGGCGAAGGTTATGATGGAGCAGCGGTCGGGGGTGATCTTATCGATTACGGCAACGCCGGGAGGGATCGGTTATCCGTATACGGGGGGTTTCGCGGCGGCCAATGCAGCGGTGGAGAGCCTCGCGAGGAACCTGGCTTCGGAGGTGGGCGGCTATGGGGTCCGCGTGGTGAATATCCGGTCGGGCGGGTCGCCGGATTCGGCGGTCTTTAAGAACGCGATCGAGCGGCACCCGGACGTCATGGCGGCCATGCTGCGGGAAATGGAGGAGGATACGATGCTGAAGAAATTACCACCCATGGCGGATATCGCCAATACCGCAGTATTCCTCGCCTCGGATATGGCGGCGTCAATCACGGGAGTGACCGTGGATGTGACAAGCGGCACGACGGCGGCGTTGAACTATCGGGTCAAGCTGGCGACGTTCAGCCAGGAAACATCATCCAGGTAAGCTGGCGAGACTGGCCGCCGGGTCAGGCGGCTGATCAATATCGGAGGCGGATCGTTACTGCGGTGTCGCGGGTAAGCGGGAATTTTGCCTCGCGGAATTTAGGGGGCCCAAGGAAGCCGGTGGCATTGTTGGAAGCGCCGGTCCCTTCGGTAGGGATGCCGAACAGGTTGTTATCGAGCTTGCCGTTGCCATTCTCGTCGTGATAGCAGGCTATGGCATATGTTCCCGCAGGTAACTTGGTGAATCGGAAGGTGCTGATACCGTTGACGATCGAGGCGTAGGTCAGGCGGAATGCGATTTTGGGGTCTTTAGGATACCCTTTCTCACTGTTGTAGAGGCTGAGATAGAGCCGCCCTTTATCGCTGTGGATCCCGGATACTGTTACATCCAGAGTATGTTGCTGAGCGGTGGCGGAGAACCCTCCAGCCAGCAGAATCAAACCAAATAAAATAAAGGGGCGCATTTATGGGAAATTGAGTATTCGGGAATTTCGGCCATGCTAAAGCTAGTAAAAAGTGAGTAAATTGACGGAGCTTGCGCTAATCCGGAAACCGTGGTGTTCGAGAAATAGGCCGCGGGCTAACGAGTCGGAGTGATCTCATATACGAAGTTGTGCTTGGGCGCCTCTCCGTAGTAAGCGACGGTCTCCTCTCCTACCTTTCTTGCACCAAGGCGCTGGATTGCTGCCTGAGAACGAAAATTGGTGGCGCCGATGTGGAATCGCACTCTTTCAACGAAGGGGGCGATATAGTTTAGCATGAGGTTTTTGACGGCCGGGTTCAACCCCTTGCCCCAGAACTTCGTCGCATAGAACGTATACCCGATCATGATGGACCTTTCCTTTTCGTCGTGGCTATAGAACCGCGTGCTCCCCGCTATCTCGCTCGTCTTTTTGTCGATGATCTTAAATGCACCCTTACTTTCGATTGCGCCGCGGAAGAATCGCTCAAACACTTCGCGCTGCCACCGGTCCTTGTTGGGGTGCTGTTCCCAGATCTTCGGGTCGGCGGCGACCTGGTAGAGGGCTTCAAAATCTTCCTCGAGGAGAGGGGTCAGCAGGACGTTATCATCTTCCAATATGGGTTGAATGTCTATGGTCATTTGGTGCAAAGATATTATCTTGGCTGTGGAAATTAGCTGGCCCTGCATCTGTTTAGTCAAAAAATGGGATATGCCAAACGGCTAGCCGTCTGCCTGCTCACCGGGTTGACCGCGGCCTTAACTGCTCAGCGAGTCATTTACAGGATATTCTGGGAATTCAGGAACAAGTATACTCCCCCACCGGTATATGCCATCTCAGGCCTGGTGATGGTTGTATTGCTGGTGGTGATCTATAGCATGGTTTGGCGGCGCAATGAGAAAAAGGGCGTCGATTCACAGCGGATAATGGTGAGGTGGCAAGGCGTTTTGGCGGGTTTTATCGCCTTCGATCTATCAATGTTCGGCTGGCAGAAGTTGTTCCACCTGCAATTTTTTACGCCCCTGGGACGATTGGATGAGCCTTTCAATAGTTTCCCGGGGGAAGCCTTAACCTGGGCGTATTTCGGCCATTCCTATCCATTTACCTGCGTCGTCGGGCTCTTTCAAATTCTGGGTGCTTTTTTGTTGCTGTTCCGGCGGACGAGATTGTTTGGAGCCATCCTTTTATTTCCGGTTTTGCTCAATATTGTGCTGCTTAATGTCTTTTATGATTTTCCGGCGGGTGACCTGGTGCATGCGCTCATTTTGGTCATCGCGCTTCTCTATCTGATCCTGCAGGACTATCGGCGGCTGGCGGCATTCTTTTTCCCCCCGAGCGGCCGGTCGAAGGGCTATTCGGGTGCGGTGCCGGCAGCGGCGGTTATTGTCGTACCGTTGTTATTGGTATTGTCCTTCGGACCGCGGAATCAAAATCCGCAGCTGACCGGAAAATATCGGGTGCAGGACCTGTCCATCAACCAGGTCAGGGCGGCGGTTCCGTCCTGCGGGGATAGTGTATTATCCACCGTATATTTTGATCAGGAGAACGAAATGGTTTTGGAGTTCAACAGCATGCAACGAAGGTGGATCGGGCGCTATCGGTTGGACCGGGCGACGGGAGATCTGGTCGCCTCCTGGCGGTACCCGATTTCGGCAAAAGATACGCTAATGGCAAGGCTGGATCGGGTTCAGCCGGGAGAATGGCGGCTGACAGGTTTGCTGGGAAAAGATAGTCTGCGGGCAACGCTGGTGAAGGAATGAATAAAAAGGCATATATTGGATCATGCGCGCCAGTGCTGACAAAATACAGGAAACCAGGAGATATTCAGTTGCAGCAGCCAATGAACATTCTAAAAAGAAGAGTGGGGTGAAGACTATTTCCCGGTTTGCAGATCATCGGCCGGAAGTGGTTCAGCCGGGAGTTGCTCAACGAGTAATAATTACGGTCGCCGGCTGGGATGATGAAGATAGCGAGGATGCCGCAGCGATAAAGTCCCTGCTTGAAATGGTGGCTTTAGGGGAAGTAAAATTATCTGAAAGCAATAAAAAAGCTATCCGGGAAGAATTGCAAAGGGGAACGTATCAAAAATATGAGTCCTACGAGGCGCTCGCCGGCTTGATAAAAGAACATTGCAAAGAAGCAGGGTCTAAGGAAGCCGATGACCCGCAACTTGCCGAAGAGGATGCTCATGCCTGGCGGATGATTATCGGCGCAACAGTTGCTCAGCAAATACAATTCCTACAGTCCGTTGTCGACCAAACCCGGCAGATCGTTCCGGTTGCCATCAACAGGGCGCAAGAACGACGCCGCGACAGCGCCGCTGATCTGACCAATAACATGTTCCTCTGTCAGCAGATGCTGGTTAAAGATTTTGCCGCCTTTATGAATAGAAATGGGCTGCAAACGGATTCGAATTATATTCATCCCGCGGCACTGGAGCGGATCATGATACTGGTCAAAGAAGCCGCAGTACGAGTGGCGGCGTCATCCGGTGAAGCTTTGCGGCAGGATGACATCCAAATGGCTGGATTGTGCAAGGACTATGCATCGATTGCCTATGGGCTCATTAAACAAAATGATCCCGGGAATGTCCTCAATGCCAAGTTAGGCTTTATAAAAGACCATGTATTTGTGGAAGTAACTGTGGCGGGTCAGGTCTACGTGATCGACGCGTGGCGGACGGCCGGAAGAATGGGTGACGGAGTGATCCCTAAATCGGCACACCTGGCCGATCTGAATAGGCCAGGCCGCCAGGGAGCAACGTTTGCGGAATTAGGTTCCAAACCTGCAGAAAGAGAAACGGCCGAAAAGAATCCGAAGAAACATGAGTCGTTGGATGATCAGTATGCTAATTATAAAAAAGTATATGCCCTTTTGAAATCAAAAGAAGCGGAATACAAGGACCGCGCAATTGATTTCTTAGCTCATAATAAAGAGGTCTATGTCGGCACGGGTCAGTTTTAAAGCTTTTATGGGAAAACTGTCTAATATCGGTCGCATTTTCTATGGCATTAGTATCGCTGCCTTGGGGTTGCTGACCATTTTTTACCATGACTTTCCATATATGCTGATACCGCCAAAGCATTCCTGGTTAACCGATCATGTGATATTGGTCTATATAGCAGGGGCCTTGCTCTTCGTGGCCGGCGCTTGCATTGTCTTTCAAATAAAACCCTTATCTGTTTCACTTCTTTTGGGAGTGATACTTCTATTGATCTTTTGCTTTTATTTTATTCCATATGAATTGCTGGTTTCCACAAATCATATGCATTTTGGCGACTGGGAGAATGCGGCTAAAGAGTTAACCTTCGCCGGCGGTGCGTTTGTAATAGCGGATAGTTATTCCAAACAAAACGAAAAGTCTTTTATTCCGTCGTTGAGCAAGTTAATGCCCCTTGGGATCATCATATATTCCCTAACCATTATCAGTTATGGGGCCGATCACTTTCTGTATGCAAAACAGGCGGTGGGCTATATGCCATCGTGGGTGACCCACAAGCTATTCTGGATGTATCTCACGGGATCCGCATTGCTTGCTTCCGGGATCGCCATCCTTTTGAGGATCAAGTTTCGGCTGGCAGCCGCACTTTTGGGGACAATGATCTTTATCTGGGTTGTTATTCTCCACATTCCCAAGGTAATAGCCGCGCATGGGGCTGATGACGGAGGTGAGGTCACCAGCGCATTTTTGGCGCTGGCATATTGCGGGATCGCTTTTGTGATTGCCGGAAAGACACCAAAACACAGCCCGGCCGGCGGGAGTTAAAGGAAAGTTAAAAAATCCGTATATTTGTATTGCTTTAATCGCACATCCTCCATAAAGCATTACTCGGCCCAACCGTAGTTCCAAACATTTTACTTTTTTATGAAAGGAAAAACTTTCATTTTGACTGCGTTCTGTGCAGGGCTCAGTACTATGCTGTTTGCCCAGCCGGGATTCAACTTTTCGCCCCCCACCCTTCCTCATGGCCTTTACGGATCGGCCTATGCTAAACAAACCATTACGGTGACCGGGGGCAAGGCTCCATATAAGTTTAGTATTTCGTCGGGTAAACTGCCGCCCGGAATTACCTTGTCATCCGATGGGGTTATATCAGGAACGCCCAGCGTTGCCGGCACGTATTCGTTTACGATAGAAGCCGACGGCAAAGCTCACGGACACGATCCGCAATCGGGTTCAAAGAACTATATGCTGACGGTCGATCCTGCCGCCGTGACGATCACGGCCAACAATGCGAGTATGCCATATGGGGGCCCGGTTCCAATGCTAAGTGTTTCCTTCACCGGTTTTGTCAACGGGGACAACGCATCCAGCCTGACCACTCAACCGGCGGTAACGACAACGGCCACGGCCTCTTCGCCTGCGGGCGCCTATCCCATTACGGCATCCGGGGCCAAAGATCCGAACTACAGCTTTACTTATAAGCCAGGCACGCTCACCATCAGCCAGCCCCCGCCGGTGAATCATCCGACGGTGCATGTCACCGCCAACGCCCAGACAAAGGAATACGGCGCCGCTGACCCAACCTTCACTTATACGGTCAGCGGGTTGCCGGCCGGCGACAGCACGGGCATATTTACCGGTGGTCTGAGCAGGGCCCCGGGTGAGAATGTCGGCACTTATCCCATAACGATCGGCACCTTAAGCGCAGGCGGCAAATACACCATCAGCTACACGGGAAATAATTTAACCATTACAAAAGCCTCACAGCAAATAACGTGGTCGCAAAGCCTGGCGGTGGGATGCAACAACAAAAGCCAGGTCCAGCTCAACGCAACTACAAGCAGTGGTTTACCGGTGACCTATTCGGTATCCGACACGAGCATAGCCACCGTGTCCGGAAGCCAGTTGACATTGCTAAAACCCGGAACCGCGGTCGTTACCGCCGCGCAATCCGGAAGCGCGAATTACAACGCCGCCGCGGTAGTCGCCGACACAGCGCTATATCAACCGGCATCGCTGATCACGGAACATTGGAACGACGTGATCTTCTTTGATAATAGTAGCGGAGACTACGTCGCATGGCAGTGGTACAAGAATGACAGTCTCATTGCAGGAGCCAACAATGCATATTACAGCGAGGAACCTTCACTGAACGGGCAATATTTTGTGGTCGCGACAAATAAGGATGGCCAGCAAGTTCAAAGCTGTACGCTTACCGCCACCGGCGGCGCCGCAATAGCCGGGAGCATAAAGGTTTCGCCAAATCCTACCAGCAAGGGCGGAGTTGTCACCGTTGTCTGCAACTATTCCGCGAGCGCATTGCAGGGTGCGGTCCTGCAAATTGCAGATATCGGGGGCGTGGTTGTGCAGCAAATAACAAATGTCCAACAGTCCATGCAGATTACCCTGCCTTCCGCAAACGGAATCTATATCGTCAATCTTCTGCTTGCCGACGGGCAGAGAGTAACCACTAACGTCTTAATAAGATGACCAGGAAAATAATCGGAATAATTGTCTGCTGCATTATCGTCGTCATGCAAACCAGTGCGCAAGGGTTGAGCGTGGAGGTTAACGGGGGATTGCAGGGAACGCGGTATTCGCTGCACAACGGCGCCACTCAGCTGTTGCCAGGCGGCTCGCTTGGCCTTCTTTATACCTTTCAGCTCAGAGACAGGTGGAGCTTGCTCGCGGGAATAACAGGCGGTATTTACCGTACGCAGGCGACATTGTCCGACGGCGCTGTTTTCTCCAATTACCAGGTTGATGACGTAGGCTCCGCATTCCAATATAACATGAAAGTTGAAGGGTATAAGGAAACGCAGCGATTTTTTGCGGCCGGCATTCCGGTTATGTTGCAATACTATACCCCGGGCGCCGGGAGGCAATGGTACTTCAATGCCGGCGGAAAGCTATTGTTTCCAACGTCCGCCCAGACAAATATCTCGGCCCGGCAACTAAATCTCTCCGGTTATTATCCCGATTACAACGTGGTTGTTTCGGATCTTCCGCAACATGGGCTGGGTACGTTGAATGGTTTGAAAGCAAGTGCCACCAACAAATTGAAACCCGCGGCGGCATTGAGCGCGGGCGCGGGCTTAATCCTTACGTTGCCGCGTGGGATGCACATTTATGCCGGGCTGTATGTCGATTACGGGATAACCGATCTAAAAGGGAAGTCTGACAGTTTGCCGCTTGTATCCTACAGTCCTTCCGGTCTGAATGGAGTAAAAGCCAATGGCGTGCTGAATATGGCAAATGCCGGCCCGATGAAATTGCTCTCCGTGGGCCTGCAGGTAAGGCTAAGC
The DNA here is from genome assembly GCA_035695565.1 of Puia sp. Lineage (GTDB taxonomy): Bacteria > Bacteroidota > Bacteroidia > Chitinophagales > Chitinophagaceae > Puia. The sequence continues at coordinate 221,088 of DASRRX010000014.1, forward strand.
CTTGGAAATGCCAGGCCAAAATCTGCCGTTAAACCCGCAGTCAAAGAAGTACCACCAAATCCGGTGGACACAACCGTCAGTGATGAGGAAGCAGCGGCGATAATGAAACCCATTATTTTCGGAGTGATGGACGAAATTTCCATACCTGAGCGCGAATATCCGCAACTGGACGAAGTAGCATCCATCCTTACGCGGCATCCGGCAATGCGCATTTCCATTGTAGGGCATATCTGCAATAGCGGCGGGGAGATCGAGGATCCAAAGGTTGGATTAGATCGTGCCAAAGCCGTGGCGCGCTACCTGATAGGCAGGGGCATTCGCCGGAACAGAATAAACGTCGATGGGGAGAAAGTTAGCGATCCGGTCCTGCCAAATAATCCCGCGGCCAATTATGCAAAGCGACGGGTGGTTATGAGGATCGAGTGAGGATGCGATTGATCACTTGGCAACCTCTCTTATCTCAACAATGCCATCAAAATTGAAAATAGGGCAGTCTTTAGCCATCTCAATGGCTTGCTGCAGGTTGTCGGCCTTAATGCTAATATAGCCCCCCAGAATTTCGCCGCCTCCCGTATAAGGTCCATTGGTGACTTGTCTTTCATTTCCCTTTATCACGGCTGCTTCATTTCTGGTGACACGTTCCCCGCCGTTGTATATCTCTTTCCTTGTTAACTGCTCCACCCATTCTTTCCACTTCAAAATTACCTGCTGAACCTGTTCTTGTGGCGCTTTTGTAAAGTCGAGACCGCCTCTGAATAGCATTAAATAATTTTTCATAGATTTTTTGTTTTATCGAATTCAAGGGAAACCCGTCAAAATCCGTACCGGCTGTACATCTTTCGAAGGCGATTCGCAGCTTATACGGTGTGACTTCGCTTTGTCCAACCTATCTTGTATCTTTGACTTATGAACAGTTCGGCAATATACAGTACCATCAAGAAAACTGTGCAGGCTTGTCTGCCGGGTGCTCGTATTGTCCTGTTTGGCTCACATGCCAGGGATGATCAGGATGGCCACAGCGATTATGACCTGCTGATCATAACGCCTGAAACATTCACGCCGCAGGAAAAAATACATTGGAGCACCCGCCTTGATCGGGCTATTGTTGAAGCTATAAAGGCGCCTGTAGACTTATTGCTCAATAGCGATGAAGAAATACGCCAAAAACAAGAGTTACCTGGACATATCATACGTTCTGTGATTAGGGAGGGAGTTGCTTTATGACTCCTGCCCTAGCCGTTGAGCGCTCAAAAGATCATGCTCTAGATTCACCCAAAACAGCTTTTAGATCATTCATTCGAAATTTCTGAAAGAAAAAAGACGAGTTAGTACTTTTAATCCCACAACCTTTCTTATGAAGAGACAATATTTAATTGTTATTCTGATTTTTATAAGCGCCTGTAATCGGCCTTCGCCTTCAAAATTGGAGGAAAGCAAAGCTCCCAATGTTTTCTATTTAATTATTAATGAGAGAAATGATAACAATGGGCAAATCTATGACATTTATCTAAAGGATATCGCTCAAATTCAAACCCTAAATTCCTACTTGAAAGAAAAGTACAATAAGGACAAAAATAGCTGGATTCAGATCAATTACTTCAATGACAGCGTAATTGCCAAAACTTACTTTGCTAAGCAATTTGACAATAGTATATCCGAGAAAGCGAAAGATAAGCTATTCAAATCCTACATCGCTAACTACAAATTCAATCCTACAAACGGCTACGATACACTTGTGTTGGAGCATTAAATAATGCATGAAATCGACATTATGGAGAACTTGCGGCAGACGAATTAAAGGTCGATAGTGTACTAGAAGACTCTGTCTTTATTACAAACAAAATTGACAATATTGAATTTCCACTCATTTCAAAATGGATCAAGAAATAATTGCCTTAAATTCTGATAGGATTAATCGATACGGATTCTATTTTGCCCTTTCAGACCTCGAAAAATCCATTAAGGATAGCTTTGATATGGGTTTACCGATGTGTATTGGCCACGATTTACATCGAGCATATGGCTGGGTAGTACCTTTTGCCTTATATTTTGAACCGCATATTACCCGAGTCTTAGGAAAAAAGTTTGTAGCAACAAGCGTCGAAGAATTCCGCCGGTTTATGAAGGCGCATGAACATTTTTTACAAAGCAGATATTATGAAGCCTGGCAACCCTTTCAACAGCCTTTTATTGATCTTATAGGAAAACAACTATCGTCGTCTCATATGCGCGTTGACATTGGTTGTGTTTCTGTTTACGACCCAGGGATATTGCAAAAAGCGTTTCCAGACCTTCTTGCCAACAAAGATGGTGATGGCTTGCTGCCATTGTCCGTAATCCTTAGCAAATTCACCTACTTAGGGCAAGGGATATTTAAAGATAAAGAATCAGAGCTAGCTATATTTGCTCATTCTTATTTTAGACGAAGTCAGTCGCTCTTTAATAATTTTCATTTCCATTTTTTAGACGAACTGTTAGCTTTGGGAGATTATCCTGACATTAGTATCAAGTTGTGTATATCAGAAGATATCATTGGTTATTCTCCATCCTATCATGAAACGATGGAATTGGAATACCATTGGGGGCCGAAGTTTACTGACGATATTGACAATATCAAGGTTGGCTTAACCAGATATGAATGCAATGATTTCGAGCGAGCCTACTATGGCATTTCTCGAAACGAATTTTATTGGAAAAAAGATGGGAATGAGGTGACTTTTGAAATGGAAGAATTGCGTGACAACCCAAGCCCTTTCGAAACTGAAGAAACCTATCATTGTAGATACCTCCACTCAATATATAAAGTCGATGTTAAGAGGTTTGTTCATTTTGATGGTGCCATTCGTACGTACAATATCGAAACCATGCTTGATCGATTGGATAAAACATTTTTGCAATTTGGTCGCAAAGCATTATATAAAAAGCTATTCCGAATTGACGGACTTCTCCCACTTCACCTTTGGAAATTACTGACCACTCATTATTTGCAGGGAAACCCGTTGATATATGAATATTTTGGATTGGACCAGGATAAAGAGATCGAGAATATGCAGCCGCGGGAAATATCGAAGGTTAAAGAGTTACTACCTTATTCAATTGAAAAAGAGGATGGGATTCGCTTATTGGTTTCGTATCACTCGCCCGGAGAAGATCGAGAGGGCCGATATATTGACTGTTTTGATATTATGAGCAATGAGTCAGAAACTATTGAATGTTTAGAGAACTCAATTTACGAAGTTAAAAAGTCTCTTCAACACGTTGGTGAAGACCTTGACATTCCAAAATACATAAAAATGGTCAAAATTGATGACCGGTATTGGAATATCCCTTCCATCATGCACGCAGGTCCCAACACCATTCAATTGTTAGGTCGCACAGTCGAAGCAATAAGAATTTTATTCGAGGCAATGGTCAAAGCAGGGAAAGATAAGGATGTAACTTTCACGCTTGGGTGTAAAATAAACAATCGAATTATCCGCGTTTCGTCTTTTGGAAATATTCTTAGACAAATTGAATGGATGAAAGAAAATTTGCCGTTCCCGTTAGAGGAAGATCCTTTTAGCGAATGGGCTAACCGGCAGCGCACATATATTGAACAATTCCAAGCTAAATCCGATGACCCGTTAATCACTTCCATAGTTCAAGGTGACGGGGTCCTATTTATCAAGAGAAAGCAAATTCACTTACCCTACGAGTTTTTTGAAGAGCAAAACGAAATAAAATTCAGAATCAAGATGCCATCTGACGAAGATGAGTTATATTCCTTAATTCAACAGCAAAAGGTAAGGCCAAAATTGATGTCAATAATCAAAGAAGCAAGATGGTCTGACACTGATGAAGACTATTACACCTCTTCAAGATCCAAGTTTATCGATAATACAAAAAGTACGGCTGTTCGAATAGCAATCACACCCCTAGCACTTTATTGGTCAAGGGACTGATTATTAAATGTTGTCAAAGAAAAAACCTGCCCGAAATATGTCCGAACAGGTTATAATCAATTGAAAGTCAACAAAAATAGTCGGGAAGACAGAACGCACCGTTTAACGCGACGTCGCTGAAATTCAATATATTAAGATCATCGGCAGATCGCAACTCACCTATCTACTCACAGGCACCGATAGACTTGAAAGAGCTGTTCCAAAGGATCACGACTATCGTTGTTTCCTATTTGACACAAAGATAATAAATTTTCAAGCTGGGGAAGAAACATGCTAATTGAGGTATTGCGTCAAGGATTCTAAAATTTGATAACCCACTGTACATTGACTGCCTATGTCCTGCTGGCGTTCATTACTGACACAAATAGTCTTATTATTTGCGTCTAACTATTAGTTGATCACTTGACATATTTCCGCAAAATTACTTCATCACAGGAATCATACTTCGGTAATTTGGATATATTATAGTAGGGCATTAGATCAATCGTTAAATGCCCCCTACGCCAAATAAATATGCTATCATCGATCGTGATATCGCCTCCACCGGACACCAAAGCCGAAACATCGCTCTCGCCGTATACTTTGGAAATGTACGTATGTGCATGGGCAGATCGTTTAACAATAATAATGAAGGCATACAGACTATCAACCCTTTTCACCCAACATTGCTGAATGCTCATTGCGCAAAATTTCAAAGAATCCGTTCGATTTATGAAGTCTACCTTGTAGATGGTCGGACTAAATAATCCAGTTGCAGCTGTATCAACTTTATCAAAATTACACACAATGAAACTATCTAAGTTGGCCTGTTTGCCGATAAAATCTGCAATGTCAATTGCCTCACCACTGCGGCTAAATTCAAACGAAAAGACCAGCATGCTGATTCCTAGAAGTAACCCATAATTTATTCTCTGGTTTCGCATTTTAAGTAAAATAGTTAAGAATTTATATCATTAATTCTTACCGTTAAAACACCCATTTTCCTAAAGTAAATTTTTGTACCTTTAAAGATAATTATTCAGTATGAATTGGAAAGAACATATATCTTCTGATCCCTCAATCATGCTTGGCAAGGTGGTCATCAAGGGCACACGAATTCCGGTAGATCTAATCCTGGAAAAGCTGGCTTCGGATTATTCCTTCGACGACCTAAAAGAGGCATATCCGCATATAACTACTGAAGATATTCAAGCATGTTTACTTTTTGCCGCTGACAATACCAAACATGAAAAGACATTAGCGGTCGCATAAATGAAATACCAAATTGTCGCTGACGAAAGCGTGGATTTCAGAATTGTGATCCAATTGAGACAAATAGGTCTGAGCGTATACGCCATTGTCGAACAACGGCCTTCTATAAAAGATGAGGAAGTGCTATCAATTGCCAACGAAAATGAAGCTTTACTGATAACCGAGGATAAAGATTTCGGGGAATTGGTTTTTCGACTGCAACTACCGCACCGTGGGATACTATTGATTAGAATTGCTCATGCGCAAGAAAAAATTGCATCCGTTGTAAGAACCATTACTAAGTATTATACGGAACTGCTCAACAGATTCTCCGTTATTAATGACAACAAGCTTAGAATTAAGGAATAGCTTCAGTCACCGTTCACACCCCCGTGTCCTGATGCAAAAAAAGCTGTCAGACTATGTCAAAACAGCTCTTAATTAACTTAAAATCAACAATTTATACGGTCGGGAAGACAGGATTCGAACCTGCGACCCCCTGGTCCCAAACCAGGTGCGCTACCGGCCTGCGCTACTTCCCGAGTGAGGTTGACGGCAAATGGTGGGCAAAGGTAAGGGTTTTGAATGGAATTGCTGCAGCGGATCGGCGCAGTTTCTGAAAGGAGCTGAAGATCGGGCCGGCAAGGCAACCCGGGGTCCGGCGAAATCGTTGATCAATGTGCTGCAAAACGGCGGAGATCGAGGCTGGGCAAACTTGGCACATCAATTGATATTCCTAGAATATCCTCATTTCCTGTCGCATTTTCTGTAAAAAATAATGGAACCTAAACAACTGTCCCGGTCCCTTTCAAGAACCCATTTATGAAAACCTTTGCCCTGAAAGTTCTTTTGGTCGGACTTTCCCTTTTCTTCCTGCATTCTGTGCAGGCTCAGAAAATGTTGGACCCTACCGACACGTTAGTGAATTATGACTCAACACACAAGCCGGTCCAGCCAGCCTATGGCAAGATCGGCAAATGGGTCAGGACACCTTCCATGGACTGGAACAGCAGCGCCTACAAAGCCTATATCTACCAGGGCTCCGATTTCCGGCTTCACTTCCCTCAGACTTACAAACCCAACGACGGCAAAAAATATCCGATCATGGTCTTTTATCATGGGGACGGGGAAGAAGGATCCATTTATGATAACGAGACGACATTGAGGAATGGAATGCTCACTTTCCACAAAATGGAGGTCCAGGGGGTCTTTGACGGGTATATCATCGTGATGCAAACCCAGTACGGCTGGGGGCCGGCCCAATTCTTCAACCTCCAGAATCTCATCGATACCCTGGTACAGGAATACGGCGGCGACCCTTACCGGGTCATTCAGAACGGCCTTTCGGGCGGCGGTCAGGGCGTCTGGCAGCAACTGGTTCGCAACCCAACCTATTTCGCCGCCTCCATTCCGATGTCCGCCGCGCTGACCCAGGACGCCACTCCGGCAGACGTCAATATGCTGAAATTTACCCCCATCTGGAACCTCGATGGGGGCCAGGATAATGACCCCCCGCCTTATGAAGCGCAGTTGGTGGCGAACGATTTTCTCTCTGCGGGGGCTAACTATGTCTATACCAATTTCACGACGCTGGCACACAATACCTGGGACAGCACCTGGGAAGAGCCCAACTTCTGGCCCTATGTGAATAATGCCTACCTTTCGAATCCCTGGCCGCTGTACGACCGGACTATCTTTTGCCCGGGAGAAAACGTCAAAGTCACATTGGGGATCGTGCCGGGCCTCGACGGTTACCAATGGCGCCGGAACGATACCATCATTTCGGGTGCGAATACCGATTCGATCGTCGTCAGCCAAGCCGGTACCTACGACGCAAGAGTTTTGCGCGGTCAGAACTGGTCCGACTGGTCACATATCCCCGTAGTCATCTCATCCGGCCTGCCTCCACTCACCTTTACCATCACCCAGCCGACCTGCACTGTCACCACCGGAAAGATTACCGTCAGCGCACCCGCAAGGGATACCCTGTATTATAGCCTGGATGGAAAGAACTTCAACACCAAAGGAGTCTTCGACAGCCTTAAACCCGGGATCTATAATATCACGATCAAGAACAGCATCTGCGCCGCTTCTGTATTTACCGATACGATCAAACCGCAACCGGTCACGCCGGCCAAGCCGGTCACTACCGTGGTACAACCATCGTGTTCGTCTCCCAAAGGCGCCTTCACCATAACGGTCACCGATACCAGCTTCAGGTGGAGCATCAATAACGGACATAATTATGGTACGGCCACCAAATTCACCAACCTGCCGCCGGGATATTACCTCGTTACGGCAGAAAGCTCAGGCGGCTGCGTTTCGCCAAAAGACACCGTTTTGATCGATTCTTCCGTCAGCGTACCGGCCAAACCAAGCGTGACCGTCGCAGAGCCTTCCTGCTCCAATCCAGCCGGCACCATAACCATCAACACTACAACGGCCGATTCAGGTCTCGCCTATAGTATCAATGGCAGCACCTGGCAATCCGGAACGGTATTCAAGAATCTCGCTGCGGGCACCTATCCGGTAACTGCAAGAAACAAAAACGGATGCCCCTCGCCGGCGGATACGGTTATCATCGCCGCGAGCAAGGTCACGCCTTCCGCCCCCACCTTATCGCTCACTCAACCGAGTTGTACCGTCGCGACGGGTACGATAACGGTTACCGCACCGGTAGCTCCCGGAACATATTCGTTGGCTTATACCATTAACGGCTCGACCTGGCAGAACGCGCCGATATTCACTGGCGTAGCGCCGGGCAGCTACTCCGTAAAAGTCAGGAACCTTTCAGGCTGTGTCTCATCCCCCACGGTGGCGGTCATCCAAAATCAGCCGACCGCACCCACCGCACCTGCTGTCACGGTCATTCAACCTACTTGTACTACCGGTAGCGGGACCATTACGATCTCAACTGCTGCCGATACCGGTGTAGCCTATAGCATTAACGGCTCGACCTATGTGCCGGAAACGACCTTCAGTAACGTTACATCGGGCAACTATCTGGTGACGGCACAGAACAGCGCGGGATGCGTGTCTACCGCAACAGCGGCGGTCGTCAATAAGCTTACCGGCGGCCCCGCTACACCCAAGGTCGTAGTTACGCAGCCTACCTGTAAGGTTGCAACGGGATCGATCACTATTACCTCGCCGATCGATTCGGGATATACCTACCGGATATTGGACAGCGCCGGCTTCCAGCCGGTACCATTGTTCACCGGCGTCAATCCGGGAACCTATTACGTGACAGTCAAGGGGGGCGACGGCGGCTGTCTTTCCACGCCCGCCACCGTTACTATCCGGCCTTCGCCCGCACTGCCGGTTCCGACCTTATCCATCACGCAAGCGACCTGCATGATCAACACCGGATCGATCACGGTGACCTCGCCCGTAGACACCGGATTATTGTATAGCATCGACGGTATAACCTATCAATCCGATACGGTGATCAGCCCCGTTTCACCGGGTACGTACCAGGTAACGGTGAAGGACAACGCCGGTTGTGTGTCCGGGTCAGCGGCCGCACAGATCCTTCCCCCGCCAACGTCCTGCAACAGCTGCTCGGCAGCCTCGCATTCGCCCTTCAACGGTTTCATGCTTTCCGCCAACCCGGGCTATGCCACTACCCTGTGGTTCAACCTGCACACCAGCCTTGCCGCGGATCAGCTGGCGGCAAATGGCGACTACCTGCTGTTCACTGGTGGCACCCTTGGTTTTTCGGGGATCAACTCTTCCATCGATTCAACGGTGGCACTGCCCGACGGAGAGATCATCGCCGACAATACCGTTACGACGCCATCGACCTCGTTCAATTCAACCCGGAACATCTGGATCACAAGGGTGCCGCTGGGATACCAGTCGAACGATATTTTCGTGACAGGCGCAGCCATTTCATCGAGCAGCGGATTCACCCTGTCGGGGACCAGTAATTCAACACTGCTCTCAGGAAGCTGGACCAGCGACAAAACATTCTCTTCGCAATGGTGGTACGGCCTTGCCTGCTATCAGCCGACCTTTAGCACCAGTGAAGTCGGAAGCGTCAACTGCGCCGACGGAGTGCCGATCACCGGCCATTCATCAGGCACGCCAAATAATCAGACGGGAGGGCTGGTGTCGGGAGGCAGCAGCAACGGCGGGTCGAATTATACGGGGAATTTCAGTACGATGGACGATTTCACGGCTTGTGTCATACCGTTGCCGGTGCCAACCAAAATTCAAATGAACGTATACCCGAACCCGTATCAAAGTACCGTTTATTTCAATATTACCACTTCCGTGTCGGGGACAGGGTCACTGGAATTCTACAATCTGCTTGGCGAGCAACTAGGCGTCATCGAGGAAACGCAGTTCAGAGCCGGAGTACCGCAGACGCTCACAGTGCCGATGACGATCGCACATAAGCAAGCGGTAGTGTATATATTCCGGATCGGAAGCAAAAAGGTGGAAGGGACATTGTTGCCGCAGAAATAGCGGATGCCAGGAAAAAATGCGAGGACCCTACCCCGAATGGTGCAACATAACACCCCTTCGGCGCTACCTTAGTAAAAATACCCACTACTATGAGGATTGCCCTTTTTGCGCTCCTGACATTAGCCAGCCTGTTTTCGCGCGCCCAGCAGCCGGCCATGCCGCCCGCCAAAGAAGCCATCCATAAGCTTGAAACCGATATTCCGGTCCTCCTCGAAAAATCCGACGTCCCGGGAATGTCGATCGCATTGATCCGCGATGGCCGGCTGGTGTGGTCAAAAGGATTCGGGGTCAGCAATGCGGTTACAAAGAAACCGGTCACCACCCATACCATCTTCGAAGCGGCATCCCTTAGCAAACCGGTCTTTGCCTATGCCGTCCTCCGCCTGGTAGATGAGGGAAAGCTAAACCTGGATACGCCGCTGAACAAATACCTGGGCAATAACTATGACGTGGTAGGCGATGAACGGATCAACCTGATCACGGCGCGGCACGTGCTGAGCCATACATCGGGTTTCCCCAACTGGAGGGACAACGACAGGACAAAGACGCTGTTGATCCATTTCAACCCCGGAGAAAAATGGAGCTATTCGGGCGAAGGGATGGTCTATCTCTCCAAGGTGGTAGAGAAGATCACTGGAATGCGGTTCGAAGCCTTTATGCAAAAATATGCCCTGCAGCCGCTGGGGATGACTGCCAGCAGCTATATCTGGCGAAACCGGTTCGATTCGCTGAAAGCATACCGGCATGATGAGCTGGGCGCCCTGAGCGGCCGCAATCAGCCGAACGACGGGAAGGAAGATACGCTGCACGACGATGGCAATGCCGCCGCGAGCCTGCAAACGACCCCTGAGGACTATGCTAAGTTCATCGTCGCCGTTTTGAATGGTACCGGGCTGAAAAAGGCGACCTGGCAGCAAATGCTGACGCCACAGGTGAGGGTCAATCCAAAATATCCGCCGATCGCCTGGGGTCTTGGGGTCGGTCTGGAGACTATGCCGGAGGGGACTTATTTCTGGCATTGGGGCGATAACGGTGACGCCAAAGCATATGTGACCGCCTTTCTGCCGAACAAAAGCGCCGTCGTCTATTTTGCGGATGGGTCCAATGGGCTGGCTTTTACCCGCGAGGTTCTCGACGACGCCATCGGGGGTGAACACCCGGCCCTCGCGCATTTGAGCTATGACCGCTACAATTCCCCCAGCCGGTTGCTGACAAAGGCTATCCTCACGAAAGGAGTTGCCGATGCGATGAAGGATTACCGCGAGCAAAGGGCCAGGACCGGCGACAGCATCACCGAGGGAAGCATGAACCAACTTGGATACCTGCTGATCCGGCTTAAGAAGCTCGACGCCGCCATCGCCGTGTTCACTCAAAATACCGAGGATCATCCGGGGAGCTGGAACGTCTGGGACAGTCTTGCCGAAGCATATATGGATAAGGGTGATAAAGACCAGGCCGTCAAATACTACGAAAAATCGCTCCAGCTCAATCCGGATAATACTAATGGCGCGAATCAATTAAAGAAGCTAAAGCAGGGTTCCTGACATTTTCTTCCGAAAATTCTCCATTTTCGATAAGCCCGGACCCAGGGGACGGATTAGTTTTGGTGCGTTAAATCGAAATCGATGGAGCAACAAAAACGTTCCGGCTATGCGCCGGTCAATGGCTTACAGATGTACTATGAGATAGGCGGGGTGGAAAGCGAGATCGGCGGGGTGGGAAGCCCATTGGTCTATCTGACCGCGGGGTTCGGGGTGGCCGGCGTAACACGGCTGACCGGACTGATGGACCGGCGCCAGGTGATCAGTACCGACCTTCAGGGCCGCGGGCGGACGGCAGATATAGACAGGCCGCTCAGCTTTGAACAGCAGGCCGAGGATGTGATCGGGCTCCTGGATCATCTGGGGATCGAAAAGGTCGATCTGCTGGGGGAATGCGTGGGTGGCAACGTTGCCATGCTTATTGCGATCCGGCATCCGGAGCGGGTCCGTCGCGTGGTGACCTATGGGTCGGCGTTTGGACCTTTCGGGGAGGCCTATACGCCGGAGATCCTGGCGGGAACGATGGAGCTAACCTCTGACTCGGCGGTATTTGAATTTCAACGGACCCAATATCAGCGCGTGGCGCCCGATCCCGCTCACTGGCCGGTCATCTGGGCGAAGTTTGGGAATACCCCGTGGCAAGGGCTATCGCCCGAAGAGATGGCGTCGGTCCGGGCGCCGGTGATGATCGCGGTCGGAGATCATGACTGGTTGCGGCTGGATAAAGCGATCGGGTACTTCAGGAGCATCCCCGGGGCCGAGCTGGCAGTCATTCCCGACGCCGGTCATTTCGTGCTGGATGCGGAGCCGGATAAGCTGCTACCGGTGGTGCAGGCTTTCCTTGATAAGCCGGAGGGCAAATTACCGTTTGCCACCACGGCTATTCCTTATCTCCGCGGGATGTCGCGATGACCCGCGCTTACTGCTTATAAAAGTTAAACATCCAGCGCACCCCGTATTTATCGAGGCAGACGCCCCAATAAGCGCCCCAAAACATCTCCTGCGGCGCCACCATCTCCGATCCGCCGGCGGACAGGGCGTTGAACAGTCTGTCGGTCTCTTCCTTACTGTCGGGTTCGATGCAGATGGTGGTGTTGTTCCCAATCCTCAATTTATGGCCCATCGATTCGAGCATATCGGTCCCCTGGATCAGGGTGCCATCGAGAATAGGCAGGGCCATGTGCATGATCGCATTCTTTTCATTATCCGGCAGGGGCGGCGCGCCCGGCATCGGGGGAGCATCGGACATGCGGGAGACGGGACCGGCGAATTCGGTCTTGAATACAGATTTGTAAAAGTTGAAGGCTTCTTCTGTGTTTCCCTGAAAATTCAGGTAGATCGATACTCTTGACATAGATTATATGTTTTGTTTGACTTTGTAAAGCTGCATCTTTTTCCCCATTGATCAGGGCGGTTATTCCGACAAGTTAGGGGTTGATTACGTCAAATTCATTATTGCGGGAAGGCTATAAAGATAGGGAGTTTACCTCAAGTCGCTGTATGTTTGCACCGGATGAAAAATCTTTGTCTGCTTATACTTTTTGGAGCGGCGATGACGGTGAGAGGGCAACAGACAGGGGCGCCCCGGATCGTAAATATCGTCAATTTTATCCGGTTGCTGGAGCCAAGGGATCCGGCGATCACGGAGGATGTCCTGTATCAGACTGTTGTCCAACAAATAGCGCTGATGAGGAAATGCCGCCTGAAGGGGACATTTCTACTGCAATATGATGCTCTCATGGACCCGAGGTATCAGGCGCTGTTGCGGGCTTTGCCACGAGACAGTATAGAGATCGGCGCATGGTGGGAATTGCCACAGCCGCTGGTGGAGAAAGCCGGGATCAAATGGCGCGGAAGATATCCGTGGGATTGGCGGGCCGACATCGGTTTTGCGACTGGCTACCCGCCGGCGGAAAGGGAGAAGCTTATCGATGTGTATATGGCCGATTTCTTCAAGATATTCGGGTATTATCCGGCAACTGTAGGCTCGTGGTTCATCGATGCGCATAGCCTGAATTATATGGCGTCGAAGTATCATCTCGTCGCCTCTTGTAATTGCAAGGACCAATATGGGACGGATGGCTACACCTTGTGGGGCGGCTATTGGAATCAGGCTTATTATCCAAGCAAGACCAATTCGTATATGCCGGCGCAGCATGCCGGGGATCAGATCGACGTCCCTATCTTCCGGATGTTGGGCAGCGATCCGGTGCGACAATATGATAACGGGCTTGGGAGCGGCCGGCAAGGGGTAGTTACCCTTGAGCCGGTATATGCTTTTGGCGGCGGGGATCCGGCATGGGTCAACTGGTTCTTTGACGTGTTGACGTCCGGGCCTGACCTTGGGTTCAATTATACGCAGGCCGGGCAGGAAAATTCATTCACCTGGAATGCGATGGCGAAAGGATTGGAGATACAGTTCCCGCTGATCGGACGGCTACGGGATGAAGGAAAGGTGCGGGTCGAAACGATGGCGGCGTCGGGCCGATGGTTCAGGCGGAGGTACCGGGTAACGCCGGTGACGAGTTTTGTAGCGCTAAAGGATGTGAATGGCGGTGACCGGCGGACTATCTGGTACGACAGCCGCTTTTATCGGATCAATTTGTTGTGGGAGAATGGGACTTTACGCATCCGCGATATCCATTTGTTCGATGAGCGCTTCCCATCCGCCTATGAGACATCCGCAGCCAGCTCGAATGAATGCCGCTTCTTTACTTTACCATTTGTAGACGGCTATCTGTGGAGCAAGCCTGATCAGATCGCGGGGTTGCGGTTGAAGGCTATCGTTGAGGGCAAAGAAGTGCTATTGTCAGGAGGCGATCCGATAGTTGAGGCCAAAGGCGACTCGGAACAGGTGATCCGATGGCCGTTGGAGACGGCGCCAGGCGAACTGGTGATCAGGCTTGACGAAGGCGGGATCGAAATGCGGCTGGTGAGTGCCGCAAATGTCGATTGGTACCTGGAGTTAACGACTGCTGCCGGGGTGACGTTGCCGGTTGAGCGGATTGCGCCTACGGGAATCGATTGCCGGTTCGAGGGAATGAGCTATAAGGTCAGGGCGGACAAAGGGGTCTTCTCCGGGCCGGACAGCGGGGCGGCGTGGCGGATCAGGCCGGAGGGGAATGCGGTGATCCTGGATTTCCGGAAATGAGGTCCACTCAGCCGGTTAACTTTGGCGGCGATTCAAAAATTGGTTATTTTGTCTTATCATGTATTCATATGGTGTAACCGAAAAGAAGCATAGGGCGGCGGCCAATAGCGCGAAAGAAAGTGCAGGCAGGGCCGCGGCCGAAGGCGGGGCTGCGAAAGGTCAACGGCCGAGGGCAATCGTGCAAAAAAAGCCGGTGTTGGGGGGAAGCGGCCAGGTCGTTCAACTGCTTCAGGCGGAATATGAATTTACCGCAGCCCGGTTTACAAGAAATCTGACCAACGAACACCGGGGCGTCTATCTGTTTACTTTCGGCGGAGAGCAGGTGGTTGTAAAATATGACGCAAGTGCCAATGAACAGGGGCTTACCGGGTTGGCAAGGCAAGCTGGTCTTAATGCGCCCGGGATGCGGGCGCTTACAGGCACAGAACTTTCCGCATTGGCGGAAATCCGTGCCGTGACGCAGCGAGATGGCAGAGGAGTGGTGATGGAATATCTCGGCGGAGAACAGTTGGAACTTTTAAGACCAGATCAGCCGGGACAGGTATTTACGGCTGACCTTCTCAGACAGATCGGGCGGAGCTATGCATTTCAGTTGCTGACGGGATCGGCGGACAGGTGGCCAATGCCCGTCAACGTCGGTCCCGCAACGATGACCGCAGGAAATTCAAGGAATGTTATGGTTGACACCGGCGGAGGTCAGCCTGCCATTCGGGATTTCGACTTTACTCCAGGGGTGACGGGTGATGACTACGCCGCGTCGCTGCGGCTGCATTTTCGGGATATGTTGCAACAGGCAAACGGCGGCGGCCTGGTGCAAGGCGTCGTAAATATGATCGCTCATGACTACAATGCCCACTATACCATCCCGGAAGCCGATCGTTCCCAGATTGTTGCGGGAATAACCGAAGTAATGGACACGGTTGACAGGCTTAATGTCGCCGACAGTGGACTTGGAGACAATTATGCGACTCGGATCCGAGCTGTCCGGGACGTGTACAGGGAAGAACTTCAGGCTCAACAGCAACAAGCGCAACAGGCAGCGCAAGCAGCGGGCGAGAAGTGCGATTGCTGTTATATCACCACCGCCTGTGTAGAAGCAATGGGTCTCCCGGATGATTGTGAAGAGCTTACCTTACTGCGACGGTTTAGAGATACCTATTTGGCGCAAAAGAAGAATGGCGGCCAGTTGATTGACCTCTACTATCGATATTCGCCCGAAATCGTAGCCGCTATCCGGAGACGAGACGATGAAGAGGATATCCTGAAACGCCTTTATGGAGTAATCAGGTCCTGCGTAGACGCCATACGACGCCAGGATTATGAATTCACCTATCGAACCTACTGCAAAATGGTTATCGAATTGAAAGATGAATTCATCCCGGAATATCAGATCGGGATCCCAGCCTATTGACGGGAACCAAACGGGAAAACGACTTTGACGCTGAAATCCCGCCCCATATTGAACACTCCTTGCCGTTGTTTGGTGACGGTGATGATATTTCCGTTCTGCGCATAGAAATACTGGGCCAGGTTCAGGTTGTCGGTATAGGCAATATTGGTCAGGTTGGTACAGTTCAGGTAAAATGCACAGACCACCCGCCGGGACTTGCGGTTGACGAACTGGGTGCCAAATCCCGCATCGACGAGGGTATAGGCCGCAGAAGGGATCTCGGTATATAGAGCGCTGTAGATGTTGTCCTGTCGCCAGTAGTGCGCGATGCCAATCCTGAAATATGTCCCCATCAACTCCGACCCGGGTTTCTCATCCAGCCGGAACTTTATTTCGCTATGCCAGTGCGGCGCCGGTATCCACGGGAGATGACCGGTAGAATCCGTGGCATGGGGCAGCCAGGAATAGATATAGGAGAACCGGTTGTTCCATTCCAACCATTTTATCGCTACAGGGTGCACATTGAAATATGCGTTGACGCCGGTCAGGATCGCGGTATTGGAGGACACATATTCATAAACCGGATAGCCCTGGGAAACTGAATCGGTGCGGTCGGCAAAGATAAAGTGGCTGAGACGGTTATAGAAGCCGCCAAACTCCAGGCTGACGTCCTTTCCGCTATAACCGTAGGCCACATCAACCTGATACCCTTGTTCCGCCTTAAGGTTGATATTACCCAGCTGGAAGGCATTGGAGCCGATATTCAGCCCGTTGCTCGTCAATTCGTTGATGGCCGGCGCGCGGTAGCTTTTGGCGACATTTAGCTTTACGTATTGGCCGTGTTGCAGTTGATAAGAGGCGCCGACGCTACCAGACCACCCGGAGTAGGTATTATCGAAGGGAGTGAAATCATATTTCCCCGCACCGATAAAGTTGGTGATATCGTAGCGCAATCCGCCGCTGAGGGTTAGCGCCCTGATATTCTTTTCCACGATAGCAAATCCGCCGAGCTCAAAGTTGCGGTAGTCGGGGATCTCATAATCGGGCTCATAAGGAGCCGGTGGAGCAGGCAGGTTGTGCTCGAATTCATAGATGCCATTCACCCCGGTTGTGACCTTTAGTTTATTATCCGCATCCGCAAGCTGATACTTCAACGAATAGGGAATATCGAAGACCACCATATTGTTCGCTCCCACCGTACCGGAATCGATGTCGTGATGAACGCTGCTTGTGAATCCGACGTCAAGACCTATCCTGCCTTTGCGGAGGTTGAAGCTGTTTTGCCACCAGGCCTGGTATTCATCGAGGATCTTGTCGCTGGCGATCGCCGGATTATACGAGAGGAAATTGCTCAAAGTCGGTGCGATCTTCTCGCCTACCGGGTAATCAAAAATAAATTTTCCGCTGGCGCTGTCGCGGTTGCCGTCTGGAACCTGGATCCGTCGGTAGAGGGCGCTAAGGGTGAGGCGGGAATAGCCCCAGGGTCTATTGAGCCCGAGTGTAAGACGGCCGTTTCCCTGATTCCAGGCGGAGCCCCAGACGTAGCCGTCCTTGGGGTTCCAATAGCTATGCGCCAGTTCGCCGCTGACCTTGAGGTCATAGACAAATCCGTTGTTGTTTCCGGCCAGATGGAGTGAGTTGCCTATATAGCCGTTGTTGGCATGATATTCGGAGAGCCAGCTACCCTGAAAAGTGCCGCCGGGAACGAAAGGGGTCGATTTGAAATTGATGACCCCTGCTTCCGCACTCGCTCCATATTGGAGGGAAGCTGGGCCCCTGATGATCTCCGCATCATACACCGCATACGGGTCGATCAGGATACCGTGGTCATCACCCCACTGAAAGTCTATTTGTGGAAGGCCGTCCGTCAGCACCAACACCCGATTAAAGCCGAGGCCGTTGATCTGTGGTTTGGTTGTCCCTACCCCTTCGGTGGTCTCGCTGACGCCGGGTTGACTGGCGACCAGGTCGATGGCGGTATTGGCGGCGCCCTGCAGGATCATGTCGTGGGTGACGATCGAAACTGGAACGGGGGACCGCCGGGCATTGGTGATAATCCCAAGACTGGTGATGACCACTTTCTGAAGTGAATCGTAAATGGGACTAAGAATAGCGGAATCCATAACATGTCCGCTCGGAGATTGGGCATGGAGACACGTCCCGCAAAGGACGAGCATACCCAGTACGGGCAATTTTTTCATTTGGAGTCATTTGGAATGAATGTTTAACACATATGCGTGTGGGTTAGGCCAAATGACCGCCTGGGGGATGAAAGAAGTGTCTGGGCATCCGGACCGGTTTGGCCGCGGGCATTTCGGGAAATCGCCGGTTGAATGCGGTGTAAAAATGCAATGCAGAAAAGTCGGTAACGGAATGGGTTGAAAAAAGTGTCTCGTAGCCGCTATTGCCGGATTTTCGCTCCGGGGCCTGCCGTTCTTCCGTATCGTCCTGCTGATGCAGCTTCTTACAGAACTGGCATCGGCCATTACAGTGCATCATAGGCCGGTCCTTGTTGATGCATTTTGCGCTATAAGCAGATGAATTGACGTAAAAATCAGCGACAAGAAGGCATCTGTTGAATGCCTGAGCAAAGAACACCAGGAGAAGTAGAAAGGCAGCCGTGCGCCGAAACAACATCAACAGGAATTTGCTGCAAAAGTAGGTCGTTTCGGGCGATTCCGGAAAAAGTAATTGAAGTTAATCGGCGCTGGAAAAGGTAACCTGCCGCAGGATCGTTCGACCCATGGGCGTCAGCCAGACCGGGGTCTCCCGTCGTCGGGCGGTATCGTATAAGGTCACTTCGAAGCGGTTGTTGTCGGAATGCTCGATATGGCCGCCCTTATAAGTATAGACATCGAGGTTTTCGGGCCGGTAGTAATAGTCAAAGAATCCGGGCAGCGCGTATTGCTTCGTCACTTGCGCCGTTGAAGAGATCGGACTCGCCAGGACCAGCGGGCCGTGAGTAAAATAGACATCGTTATTACGATCCCGGCGAATGGCGATATCGGCATACAGATGGAGATGGACCGATTCACCCGGCAGCCAGTTCCGCGTGATCAGGTAATATCCATCCTTCTCCGAATAGGAGTAACTGATAGATTGATTGGTGGCCCAGGCGGGTTTGCGGATAGCAAGGGTAAAACTGACCGGGCGGTCCGCAATGATCTGGAAGTCGAAGGTGAACTCGTCGGGGTAGACGGTCTTTTCCCGAATGGTCAGCGGCGTTCCCTTCCAGGTGGTGGTCACTTTGCAGGGACCCAGCAAGGTGGCGACAAGGCCGGAGCCGTTGCGCATCCACATGCGATCGACGAAGTATGGCGCGATCCGGCCGGCATTGGGAGCGCAGCATACCGCCGCGTCCTGGTGGACGGGCGAATATTTGTAGCGGGTTTGGCGGGGGTTGCTGCTGTCACCGTTGAGCCCGCCTGTCATGTAATATGAGTTATCCGTTTTCAGGTAGGCGATACAGGAAGCATCAGGGTTGCGGGCGCCCTGCGCGGCATTGAGGAACAATTGCTCGGCCTGGTCGCCGAACGAAGCGGAGCCGGTCTTGGTCAGCAGGTCGAGATAGCCATCCATAAGCTCCTGGAGCGAGCAGTATTCATAACCGGTAGTTGTGGCGTTGCCGGCTCGCTCCCCGATCCATTCATCGCCCGCCGGTGCGCCGGAAGGAGTGATCTCCCCGGCTATCTTCTGAAGGTAATCGTCGAGAGCTTTTAGCAGCGCAGGGTTGCCCGATGCATAGGCGGCGGCGGCTATCGCGCGAAGGTGCTCATAGGTGTGTACGCCATGACCGCGCAGACGGTAAGCCGGGTCGATGATCTTTTCGTATTGGGCGTCCTCGTGGAGAGTTGCCGCGGAAAAATCTTTATAGAGGAATAGTGCATAGCCGAGGTAAGCCGGCCGGCCAGTAAGCCGGTACAGGGATTCCAGCACATCGGTGAACATGAGACCGTGTGACAGCCCGCCTACATCGGGCATTTTTGATTTGAAAGGATGGGATGCGTCCACCGGGTAGTGCCGCATGACGTCATCCACGGCCCTTTCGACGGCGGTAAGGACTGTCTTGTTCCGGCTATACTCATACCACGCCAGGAGGCCGCGGAGCAAGGTGGTCTTCGCCCAGAGCTCGCCATTCTCGCCATCGAACCGATAGCGCAGGTCCCGGTCATAGATGCCGAGATAGCCGTCCTTGTCCTGGGTTGCAAGGATGCGGCGAACATAGACTGCTGCGCGGGTCAGCATAACCGGGTCGCCCGCCAGGATAGCAGAGCGGATGAAACCATCCCGCCAGTTACCCTGGGTTTCGCTGTTCCACCAGAGGTACTGCACTTCGGCGGCGGGATCTCCGGCCAGCGCACCGACATTCTTCTTCTTCACGTCTTTTGTGAGCCTGTCCCTGCCAAAGATGTCATCTTTAATGATCAGGTCCGGCGCCAGGCTGTCGAGGTGGCCGGTGAATCCACGCAGGTTGGCGCGGATCTGGGATTCCAGCCAGCCTTCGGGACGGACGGCGCCAAAAGGCAGCGGTTCGAGGGCTTCGGAGCGGTGGGCGATAAGGGCGAAGGGCGAATTATTGACAGTGGAGACGGCCCGGTTGGTTGAAGGCAGTGTATCCCTGGGAAAGGAGATAGCTGATAGAACGATCGATAAGGTTAACCATTTCATGGATGACAGCAAATTTTCAAAGCGTTTAGTTTCCGAACAAGATGGGGTTCCTTGCGGTGCGGATCACCTCGCCGACCCTGGCGCCGGGGCACCAAGTGTTCCAGTCATTGATCTGGTTGGGGTTTTCCGGTTCCTTTAGTACCATATTCTTGTCCATATAGATCATGGTCATCACCTTCCGCATCCGGTCCGTGTGGTTGGCGCCGGCGCGGTGATAGAGCCAGCCGATGTGATAGCTGACCTCTCCTACGCTGAATGGTTCGATGACATGCGTGTAGCCCTGGTCGTGAAGCGCATTTTCGAGCACTTGCTGGCTTTCGTCCCCAATCTTTAGATCCC
The DNA here is from genome assembly GCA_035695565.1 of Puia sp. Classification (GTDB taxonomy): domain Bacteria; phylum Bacteroidota; class Bacteroidia; order Chitinophagales; family Chitinophagaceae; genus Puia. Next base: position 241,818 of record DASRRX010000014.1, read on the forward strand.
TGCCGGTGGATAGATGGTTGCTGCCGGCGCTGAATTCGAGCGGGCCCATAGGCAACGGGGTTTCCTGAAGGGGTATCCAGACCGTCACGGTGCGATCCGTTGCAAGGGGCCAGTAATACTGATCCGCATGCCAGGGGGTCTGGCCGCCACCCGCTTCCTTGTAGAGAGCCTGGTCATGGTAGAGCCGCACCCCTTCGACTTCCAGCAGGTCGGCGGCAATTTTGGCCAGGCGTTCACTGAATACGATCTCGCGAACCGGCCCCGACTGGATCCAGATATTCATGATCTGAAGAAAAGCTTTTCCATAGGTGTCGCGTTCTTCCATCGGGAGATGTTGGGTGTTAAGGCGATGGACTTCGCGGGTGATAGTCTCATCCATATACCTGATGCTGTCGGGAGATAAGACGTCCTGCAGCTTGATAAAGCCGTTCTTCCGGAAGAATGCGACCTGGTCATTTGTGAGCGGATAATGTTGCGTCAGTTCTTTTTTGATGTCTGTTGTCATATCGCTTATTTTGACGGTTCGTCGTGAGATATCCAAACACCGGCCCCATACGGAGGCAGGTCGATAACAAGATGTTTTTCCTTTTGTTTAGCCGTGGCGCTTCCAAATACCTGTCGCATCGCGGCAGGGGTAACCGCTTCGATAGTTGTCTGCTGGTCCTGACCGGTCAGATTGACGACCACCCAGGCCAGTGATGCCGGGGTCTGGTGACGGCTCCAGGAAAATACCTTCGGGTTGGGATTGGCCAGCGAATCATAGTCGCCCGTTTGCAGCACCGGATGGGTCTTCCGCAACGTAAGCAGCTGCCGGTACCAGTTCCATAGCGATCGGGGATCCCCCTGTTCTTCCTGGAGTGAAACGCCGTCGAATGGTTTCAGATTCGTACTATCCCACCATGGGCCAGTGTCCTTATACCACAAAGCCATACCTTTTCCGGTGTCCGCGGCATACCACTCGAATGCTTCACGGCGGGGGATATCATTAGCGTCGGTGTTGCCGAACTTGTTGAATCCGCCTGCTCCGAACATCCCAAGTTCCTGGCCATAATAGATTGAAGGTATGCCGCCAAGCAGCAGATTTAGTACAGCGGCCACGCGTTCTTTTCCCGGGTCTTTGCCAACGCGGCTGGCGAAGCGGTCAATGTCGTGATTTTCAATAAACACCACCTGTTCCTTATCCCTCGGAAGCATGCCAAGCGTCGTATCAGCGGTCTTTTGCAGTTGTATCTTATCGAAGGAGGCGATAGCAAGGGCCAGGCGGAAGGCGAATACCCTGTCGATCGCGGCTTTGCTGAAATAGTCAAACCCGAAGGAACCCCAATCCGCCTGCTCCGCAACGAAGGTGAGGCGCGGGTTGACCCTTTTCACATCCGCGATCAGGGGCGCCCAGAAGCGGGTGAACAATTCCGTTAGCCGGGGATTGCCGTCCAGATCGTCCATCGTATGGTCGAGCCGGAAGCCGTCCACTCCGTCATCGAATTTGCCGTCGCCATTGGGATCGGCGAAATATGCGAACAGATGCTCGTTATACGCCAGTACTCCGGCGTCGCGCAGGTTGACGGTCGTGACCTTACGAGACACGCCATTGTATCCTTTCAGCTCGGTAATACCCCAGATAATGGGGCTTGGTTTCAAGTGTTGGGAATCGTCGAACAGGAGGTAGTTCTTTTCGGGAGATTGAAGATTGCCGACGGCTGAGCGCCACCAGGGATGCCGGTCGGTGACGTACTGTGTCTCCATGTCGATATACAGTTTCATGTGCCGCTGGTGGATTGCACGGGCAAGGTTGGTGAAGTCGCCGGTCGTGCCATAGTCCGGGTCGATCTTCTTCCAGTCGTCAGCAAAATAATTGTGGTAGAATGCCGACTCATATAAGGGGGTCAGGAGCACTGAAGTGACGCCCAGTTGTTGAAGATAGTCGAGCTTTTGACCGAGGCCCTTCAGGTCGCCCTGGCGGTCGCCGTTCGCATCGTAAAAGCTGCGCTGAAAAACGTGATAGATAACTTCCTGCGGCAGGCAGGCGGCGGGGAGAAGGATGATCAGCAGATTTAGGATAATTCGGCGTGTCACGGCGCAAACCTAACGAAGAGCCATTTGATAATTCCGTACTTAACTACCATATTCTGGCACTCTATTGACAGAATTTCTGTATATTGCCGCCGAAAACACAAATTTTGTGCGATGAAGCCGCGTTTTGAAGACATCGGCAGCAAGCGGGGCGCCAATTCGTATGTGGCCTACCGGTACACGACCGCCGCTTTCCCTTTCCTCTGGCATTATCATCCCGAGTATGAGCTGACGCTGATCACGGGAGGATCGGGCGAGCGGATGGTAGGAGACAACCACGAGTATTTCGTTCCGGGCGACCTGGTATTGCTTGGTCCGGGGCTGCCGCATACCTGGGTAAGCGAGACGCCATCGGCGGCGGTGGTCATACAGTTCGGAGAGAGTTGTATTGCGCCATTATTGCAATATCCCGAATGTGAACGGATCCGGCAGCTGTTGGCGCAGTCTTCTCAGGGGTTGGCATTTCCGGTTACGGTTTCCGGCAAGGGAGATATGATGGCTTCGATCATGCGGCTGCCGGCAGCCAAGGCCGCAAGCCGGATAACCGGGCTGCTGGAAGTGTTACAGATGCTGGCGGGTTCGCGGGTGGTTGCACGTCCGCTGGCATCGCCCTATTTTCAGCCGGCGGTGGGAAAGAAGATGGAGGGACGGATAGGGAAAATCTTTCAATATGTTCACGAGCATAGCGGTGAGACTGTCGCACTGGCCGAAGTGGCTGCGCTGATCAATTTGTCCGAGAGCGCTTTTTGCAAATTCTTCAAACGGACAACGGGAAAAACATTTTCCGACTACTTATCCGATATCCGGATCGGGCATGCCTGCCGCCTGCTGAGCGAATCGGATGAAACGATCTCGGAGATCGCCTATCGGTCAGGGTTCGAAAGCCTGACCTATTTTAACAGGGTGTTCCGGCGGAAAAAGGGGATGAGGCCCAGGGATTTCCGCAAGGGGATCAATGGCGCGTCAAGGGCAAAAGGATAGCGGATCAGGGAGATTACCATAAAGTGGTATTGTTTATTTTTATCAAGCACCCTACATTTACTACGCTGAGAAATAATCTGGCATACTCTCCATCGTAAGATTCTTACCTCCCCCTCATAGAAAACCGGTACTGATTAGTAGATGAACCTGTGATCGATTCCCGGGTGATCGGGATACTGTTTGCCCGGACGAGCTCAAACTTAATGCCTTCAGATATGCAACGCGATCCGACCGGTCAGGCGAGCCCCGGCGCTTTGTCCGCCAAGCGGCCCACACAGCTTCCTGCTGCCCTGGGCGCCTATAATGATGGTAAGGATTTTGCCAAAAATAACCTTTTGGAAATCCCGGTTATCAATCTTCCGAAAGGCGGCGGCGCATTAAAGTCGATCGATGAAAAATTTCAAGTCAATGCCGCCAATGGCACGTCGGCCATGAGCATGGTGATCCCGATGTCCAAATCCCGAAGCGACTTTGCTCCTTCGCTTTCGCTACACTACAACTCGGGGAGCGGTAATGGTATTTTCGGATTAGGTTGGAACATCGATCTGCCGTCCATCCGAAGGCGCACGGATAAGTTACTGCCGTCATACCGGGATGCGGAAAACAGCGATGTCTTTCAACTGGCGGGCGCCGAAGATCTGGTTGTAAAACTTCTCCCTGATGCTCATGGCAACTGGCAGCCGGATCAATTCGATACGGGTAATTATCAGATCAGGCGGTTCGTTCCCCGGATCGAAGGAGCCTTTACTTTGATCGAGCAGATCCAGGCACCGGGGGGCATGTATTGGAAGACGACCTCGAAAGCGAATATCGTGATGTATTATGGCGTCACAACGGCCGGAAGAGTAGCGGACCCTGCCGATCCCGCGAAGATCTTCGAGTGGCTGCCGGAGATCTGCTATGACGACAAAGGCAATTGCTATCAGTATTTCTATGTCGCGGAGGACATGGTGAACGTCCCTCCACTGCTATTCGAAGGCAACCGGCTCAATGGCAATCAGGCGATCGCCAATACGTATCTGAAGCGGGTCGCATATGCCAATATGACCCCCTATAGCCCGACCCCATCCGGGGGCTCGCCCGACCCTTATAATCCTGTCATCCCCGATGGCACGGGATACCTATTCAACCTGGTGCTGGATTATGGCGATCATGATCTGAAAACGCCGAAGCCAACGCCTTCCGGTGCCTGGGGCTACCGGTTGGATCCTTTCTCCATCGGCAAGCCCGGCTTCGACAGGCGAACCTACCGCCTGTGCCGGAGGTTCCTGATGTTCCACCAATTCCCTGAGCTGGATGTGAATCCGGTCCTCGTGAGGTCGCTTGATCTCATCTATCGGTATTACGATTTTCAGCCAATCGCCGATCCGAATTCGCTTCAGTTCGTGGAGGCAGACTTTATCGTCTCTGTGACGGAGACCGGTTGGACCGGCAATTCCGGCGCCGGATATCAGCAAGCCAGCTATCCGCCGCTTACCTTTTCGTATCAGCTGCCGGTATGGAATACCGCCGTGGAGACCATCGACGCGCAAAACAGAGAGAATATCCCGGAAGGATTGAGCTCTGCCTATCAGTTTACCGATCTGTACAACGAAGGCATTGCGGGTATTCTGAGCGAACATAGTTCGGGGTGGTATTATAACAGCAATTTGGGCGAGGGAGTATTCACACCCGCGAGCCTGATCGCTCCCAAACCGTCCTTCACCGGACTGAATGGCGGGTCGCTGCAGTTGCAAAGTCTGACAGGTGACGGCAGGAAGTTCATCGTCTCGAACATCGCGCCTCATTATGGGTATTTTGAATTGACGGATGACTCACAGGAATGGCTTCCTTTCAGGGCATTCGACCGCTATCCGGCTTTCGAACCCAACGATCCGAATATTAAACTGATCGACCTGAATGGCGACGGCATGCCTGATGTGGTCCTTTCCGAAGAGCAGGTATTCACCTGGTATCCTGCAGCCGGGATCAGGGGATACGATTCGCCGGAACTGTCGCCAAAACCCTTCGATGAGGAAAAGGGACCTGCCATCGTGTTTGCCGACCCGGTCCAAAGCATATTCCTTGCAGACATGACGGGGGATGGGCTCACGGATATCGTTCGCATCCGGAATGGAGAGATCTCCTATTGGCCCAACCTGGGATATGGCATCTTCGGCGCCAAGGTCAATATGATGAATGCGCCGGAATTCGACACGATCGATGCGTTCAACCCAGGCTTCCTACATCTGGCGGACATCGATGGCACAGGCGCCACGGACATCCTGTATCTGGGTCAGGATAAGCTGCGCGCCTGGCTGAACCAAAGCGGCAATGCCTGGGGCAATCCCTTCGAGGCGCCGGCATTCCCGCACACCGCATCGCCCAATCAGCTTGCCGTAAGTGATTTCCTGGGTAATGGGACCGCCTGTATCATCTGGTCGTCACCACTGGCCGCCAATGCCGACCAACCCATTCAGTATATCGACCTGATGGGAGGACTGAAGCCATATTTGATGAGCGGTTATTCGAACGGGATGGGGAAAACGGTTGCGCTGACCTACCGGTCGTCGACTTACTACTATTTGCAGGATAAACTGGCCGGTACGCCATGGGTCACCAAACTATGTTTCCCTGTCCAATGCCTCGCGCAGGCCGTGGTAACCGAATCGGTTTCCGGCACCAGCTATTCGAGCAGCTATACCTATCATCATGGATATTTCGATCATCGTGAAAAGGAATTCCGGGGATTCGGCCGGGTGGATCAGACCGATAGCGATATCTTCGATATCGATGCGCTTGCGGACCAGACGCCGATGCTGACGCGGACCTGGTATCATACGGGCGCTTACTTCGGGCTCGGCCGGATCCTTCATCAGTTCGCCTCGGAATACTTTCAGAACCCTGCTTTTACAGAATACAACCTGCCTGAGCCAGAGCTACCGACGAACATGACTGCCGAAGAGGTCATCGAAGCCGTACGCGCCTGCAAGGGGATGACCATCCGGCAGGAGGTATATGCGCTCGATGCAAGTTCGAATCCAACCCTGGCGCCCAATCCATATACGGTCGCGGAACACAACAACAATATCACTCTTCTGCAGCCGCGTGGCCCTAACGAGTATGCCTATGCTGTTTTTCTTCCTACCGAGAGCGAGGCGATCACATACTACTACGAACGAAATCCTGCCGACCCCCGGGTCGCCCACACGCTGAATACCGCCTTTAACGCCTATGGGGATGCCGTAGATTCATATTCGGTGGTGTATGCCCGGCAGCCGGTCGATCCGGCCCATCCAGGCGGGCTGACACTTCCGGGTAACCAGCCGTTGCCGGCGGCGGTCATGATGGTACAGCAGAACATCTACGTCATCTACACGCATCACAATTATACCCAGGCTATTCAAACCGCACAAACTTACCGGCTTCCCGTCGCCTGTGAAACCATCGTGTCGGAAGTGACGAGTCTTGCGCCCGGCGGCAGTTATTTTACGCTTAGCGAATTTTCCTACCCTGCCGGCATTCTGACCAAGCTCAGACACGAGCGGACGTTGTTCCTGAAAAATGATCTGGTAACGCCCCTACCCCTTACAAATATGGATACGCTGGGACTGGCCTATCAGCGATATCATCTGGCCTTCAATGCGGCGGTCACGGCGCTTGGCGGAAAAGCGACGTCTGCGCTGCTTCAAGGAGCTCAATACATCGAATCCGATACTTATATTGGTTCCGGGCTGTTCCCATCTACTGATGCCTCAGGGGAATGGTGGGTGCCATCAGGCAGAGTCCAATATCTCAAGGCCGGGGCGCCGCTGCCTTTCCTGTCGCCTTACCAATATCTCGATCCCTACAATTATCCTACCACGGTCGGTTTTGACAATCACTGGCTGGTAATTATCTCCACAACCGATGCCCTGAATAATACCACTACCGGCTCTCTGCTGGACTACCGGATATTATTGCCCCAAACGATCACCGATCCGAATGGAAACGCCACAGATTTTAAATATGACCGTCTGGGGCTTCTCGTTGCTATAGCCATGCGCGGCAAGGGAGAAGGGGATGTGTTCAACGCCGGGTTCGTCAGCGACCTGACGGCCGCACAGATAGCGGGATTCTTCAGTGACCCATTCACCAATGGTCCTGCCTTGCTGCAAGGCGCGACCATGCGGCATATCTATGATTTTGTCGCAGGCGGCCCATTCAGCTCGGGTACGATCACCCGCCGGATCCATGCCAACCAGGCGCCTGACCCGAGGGTCGATACGACCTCCGTGCCGTATCAATATAGTTTCGAATACACCGACGGGCTGGGCAGGATAGCGATGCAAAAGGTACAGGCGGACGTCAATACGGGCGCCGCGACGGCAAGCAGCTGCGACGGTGGGGCGTCTCCTCAGCATCGTTGGATCGGGAAGGGCAAAACCGTTTACAACAACAAGGGCAAGCCCGTCATGCAGTACGAGCCGTATTTCAGTACTACGCCGGTATATGAAGAAGCCCCGGCGACCGGGGTCAGCCCGGTGCTTCATTACGACCCGGCCGGGCGGGTGATCAGGACCGATTTTCCGGACGGCAGCTTCTATCAGACCATATTCGACGGGTGGGTACAGCTCCTGTATGACCAGAACGATACGGTGCTGGACAGCGCGTGGTATGTGGAATACTCTACTTCCACCGATCCCGGGAAGGTCGATGCCGCCAATAAAGCAAAAGCTCATTACAATACGCCCGCGGCGGCTCATCTGGATCCGCTGGGAAGGAACTTCTATACCGTCGCTTACAATATGACCGGCGGGACGCCCGGCTTCTATGCAACTCAGATCGGGCTCGACCTGAACAATAATCCGCTATCGGTTACGGATGCAATGGGTAATGTCGTGATGCAATGGGAGTATGACCTGTTGAACCGTCGCATCCATCAGGTTAGCATGGATGCCGGGGAGCGATGGATGCTTCACGACGTGATGAACAAACCGGCCACGCAATGGGATGTGAACGGCGTAAACAGCTTCATTTATTCTTTTACCTACGATGCGCTCCACCGCGCGTTGCAGGCCAATGTTCGGATCAACGGGACCTCCTATCTGACCAACTACAACATCTACGGTGAAAACATTATCATCAACGGAGTTCCGGATGTTACCAACAACCTCAGAGGCAGGTTGTACCGGCAATTTGACGACTCGGGGCTGGTAACGCATTATCTGTACGACTTCAAAGGCAATGTTCTGCAAAGCAGCCGCATCTTCGCAAATGCATACAAGGCAGCAAGCCCCTTGATCCCCGTTGTCGCCTGGGCGGAGAATGCCGGTGACATGGGTCTCTTGTCCGCAGAGGAATACGTCAGCCTGGCCCAGTATGATGTATTCAACAGGCCGATATTGCAAACAAGGCCGTTCATTCCGGTCACCGGACAAACCATTATTCCGTTACCCTATGATCAGGCGGCAGTAAATAAGGCGGATGTATTCATTCCGGGCCATGGAGAATCCGGGGAGCTGAACACGGTGAATCTATATTATGGCGGGGGGGCCGTCGCAACCGCGTATGTGACGAGGATCTGTCATAATGAAAAAGGACAGCGGCTTTGCATCCAGTATGGGAATAATACGGTGACGAGGTACAGTTATGATCCAGATACGTTCCGGCTCATCCGGCTGCTTACCACTGGAAATACCGGCACGGTCATTCTGCAGGATATCAATTATTACTATGATCCGGTCGGCAATATTACTTACCAAATCGATAATGCGCAGCCGCCGGTCTGGTACAACAACCAGCATGTGTTCTCTGACGGCGACTTTACTTATGATGCGATTTACCGGCTGATCAGTGCGACGGGACGGGAGCAGGTCGCCCAGAATACGGTAGATGAGAATGCGTCCAACGGCAATTTGCAGGATTACCCTTTCGATACCGCGCCCACGCCGGCCCCTACCGATCCGCTTGCCATGCGGTCGTACACCGAGAATTATAAATATGATGCCGTGGGCAATATGCAACAGTTGCAACATGCGGCAGGGACCGGCAGCTATACGCGTCAATTCGCCTACAACAATAATGCGGCCGACCGTGCCGCATTTGGGATACCTCCTGCAGCTGTGATCAATAATCAACTTCTTGCGACGACGATCGGCGGGGGGCCGGCCTTAACATACAGCTGTGACGGGCATGGCAACATGATGAATTTGCCTGGGCTGCCGTCGATGGCCTGGAACTATAAAGACCAGTTCGTATCAGCGACCCAACAGGCGGTCGTCTCGGGAACCGGGCAAACAACTTACTATACCTATGACGCAGACGGGATCCGCACCAGGAAGGTAACGACGGGGGCGACGACAGGGGGAGGCACGGCAATGGTGCTGGCGGAGCGGCTGTATATCGGAAATTATGAGATATACCGGACATATGACGGCAGCGGCAATGTGACCCTGCAGCGGGAGACATTGCATGTGATGGATGACCAGTCCAGGATAGCCACAATAGACAACAAGACAAAAGATACGGCGGGCAGCGATCCCACCTCGCTGAATACCTATTATCCGCGCTACCAGTATGGCAATTTGATTGGGAGCGTGGCATATGAGCTGGACGGCGGCGCGAATATCGTTTCATATGAAGAATATCATCCGTTCGGCACTACTTCCTATCAGGCCGCGAGCGCAGCCCTCGACGTACCCCGGCGACGATACCGGTATACGGGAAAGGAAAGGGACGAAGAAAGCGGGTTGTATTATCATGGAGCGAGATACTATGCATGCTGGTTGTGCCGATGGATAAGCCCCGATCCGCTTGGGACCATTGACGGTGGGAACAGGTATGCTTATGTCAATAATAACCCCGTTTCAGTAACCGATCCGACCGGCAATGGCGGCGAGGAGACCAACGAGGTAACGCCTTACCTCAGGGAGGTTTTGAAAAAGTATGGAATTAAATTTTCCGAACAGGTACAATTCAAAGTGACCAACGAAGCGGGTGAAGTGATCACGGGATTCTTTGACATGGTCATCATCCACCCGGGGACAGGGAAGCCCTACCATGTGGAGTTGAAAGGCCTCGATAAGGATGCCCTTTCGACGCCGGGGCAGGAGCAATACGTCAAGATATTCGAGTCGAAGGAGGGAGCGGTAATCACCTATACGGGAAAGAAAGGGGGATCGCTTGGCCTTAAACCCGGCGATACCTTCATGGTCAATGAAGAAGCCTTCAGCCGGGTGGCCAGGGGAGATATGAAGGGATTCATGGACGAAATCGTCAAGGCCGCGGGCGGTAAAAAGATCCTGCATTCATTTTATAGTGACAAGGAGGGCTGGAAGACATTCACCAGCGACGCGGAGTGGAATACCTTTTTGAAGGAGCGAGGGCTGGGGCACCTTGTAACCGAAGCGAAGCCTGGCGGCAAGGGGGGAGGGGGAAATGAAGGTAACGGAGGCGGCGGCACCGAAAAGAATGCCACGAAGGACATCGAGACGGCCGGTAAGGATGTGGAAAACCAGGTGGAGAAACGGGTAGAGAAGGGCCTGGAGAAGGGGCTCGAAAAGACAACTGAAAAAACCCTGGAGAAAGCAGTCGAGAAATCCTTAGGACGTACCATTGGCGAGCATATCCCGATCGTAGGGTGGATTTTTGCAGGGAAATTCGCATCAGATGACCTCGACGAGGGCAATTATTCCGAAGCGGGTCTGGATGCGGTTGGGCCGGTTCCGATAGTCGGGGAGGTTGCCGGCGGATATCAGCTTGTCCGGGACTCGGTTAAAACTACCAATGAGGTCATGACCGAGGAGCTTTCGATCTGGGATCGGGGGATCAGGGCGCTCTATGGAGGCTTTTGATTACGCGTACGAAGTTTTACCATAAAGTGGTATTGTTTATCCTTTATCTGGCCGCTATATTTACGATGCTGAGAATAGATCCGACATACTCTCCATCGTAATTCATACCTGCCATCTTCCGACTACCGGTTCTGATTAGTATCGTGTTCCAAACCTATTCGTAACGTTCAAAGTCATCATATGCAACCGGATAAGACCGGATCACCGGGAAAAAGAAAGGACCATAGTCCTTCACAAATACCTTATGCCTTGAATGAAGGCAGGGGGGACGACTATGCAAAAACGAACCTGCTGCAAATCCCATCCATCAATATCCCCAAAGGCGGGGGCGCATTGAAATCCATCGATGAAAAATTCCAGGTGAATGCGGCGAATGGCACTTCATCCCTTCATATTGCGATCCCTTTATCGAAGTCGAGGAGTGACTTCGCTCCTTCGCTTTCGCTGAACTACAGCTCCGGGAGCGGCAATAGTCCATTCGGCCTGGGGTGGAACATCAGCCTGCCGACGATCCGGCGGCGTACCGATAAAAAGCTTCCCCTGTACCGGGACGCCTGCAACAGCGACATCTTTCAGCTGAGCGGGGTGGAAGACATGGTGGCTAAATTGGTGAAAGATGCGGGCGGCGACTGGCAGCCGGATATTGTCGTCACGGGAAGCTACCACGTCAAGCGGTATGTTCCCCGGATTGAAGGCGCCTTCACGCTGATCGAACAGGTTCAGGCCGTCAGTGGAGTATATTGGAAAACCACCTCGAAAGATAACGTGGTCATGTATTACGGCATCTCCGAAGCGGGAAGAGTAGCGGACCCCGACGATCCATCCCGGATCTACGAATGGTTGCCGGAGATCTGTTATGACGACAAAGGGAATTGCTATCAATATTACTATGTCCCGGAAGATCTTGCGAACGTGCCCGCGCTGCTGCATGAAGGCAACCGCCTTAATGGTAACCAGCGGATCGCCAATACATATCTCAAACGAATTGTCTACGGCAACACCCAGCCGTACAGCCCTACCCCATCGGGCGCGACGCCAGACCCATATAATCCATTTATCCCGGATGGGACGGGATACCTCTTCAACCTCGTTTTGGACTATGGCGACCATGATCCCAATACCCCGACGCCGTCGCCCTCAACGACATGGGGATGCCGGCTGGACCCTTTTTCCAACGGCAAGGCTGGTTTCGACTGGAGGACTTACCGGTTATGCCGAAGGTTCCTGCTGTTTCATTTGTTCCCTGAACTGGACCCTGATCCGGTGATGGTCAGATCCGTCGACATCGGCTATCGGTATTATGATTTCCAGCCTGTCGCCGATCCATATGCGTTAGTACTGGCAGAAGCCGACTTTATCACCTCGATAACGGAAACAGGCTGGACGGGGACTGAAGGCGGCGGATACCAGCAGTACAGCTATCCGTCACTTGGGATAACGTACCAGATGCCGGTCTGGAACAGCACGGTGGAGACGATTCCCGCGGAGAACCGGATGAATATTCCCGAAGGGTTGAGCGCCGCTTATCAATTCACGGACCTTTATAATGAAGGGATAGCGGGAATCCTCAGCGAGCACTCGGAGGGCTGGTATTATAACAGCAATCTTGGCGGGGGCGTATTCACCCCTGCAAGCCTGATCGCGCCAAAACCTTCTTTCACCGGGTTGGATGGCGGCGGCCTTCAACTACAAAGCCTGACCGGGGACGGCAGAAAATTCATCGTCTCAACCGAACGGCCCAATACGGGCTATTTCGAGCTGACGGATGACCACCAGCGGTGGCTCCCTTACATAGCGTTTGACAGATATCCGGCCGTCGATCTCAAAGACCCGAATATAAAGTTGATCGACCTCAACGGGGATGGCATGCCCGATATCGTTCTTTCGGAAGAGGAGGTCTTCACCTGGTATCCTGCCGCCGGAACGATGGGGTATGATTCGCCGGAACTGGCGCCCAAATCCTTTGACGAGGAAAAAGGCCCGGCCATCGTATTTGCGGATCCCGTTCAAAGCATTTTCCTGGCGGATATGACGGGCGACGGGCTTACGGACATCGTACGCATCCGGAACGGCGAGATCTCTTATTGGCCAAATCTCGGGTATGGGATATTCGGGGCGAAGGTCAATATGACCAATGCGCCCGAGTTCGATACGATCGACGCGTTCAACCCTGCCTACCTGCATTTGGCGGATATCAACGGGACGGGGGCCACCGACGTCCTGTATCTTGGGCAGGACAAGCTGCGGGCGTGGCTCAACCTGAGCGGCAATGCCTGGGGGAATCCATTCGAGGCTCCTGCATTTCCCCATACCGCGAGCCCCAACCAGTTATCCATTGCCGATTTTCTGGGCAACGGGACAGCCTGCATTGTCTGGTCCTCCCCGCTGGCTGCTAACGCCGATGAGCCTTTACAATATATCGATCTGATGGGGGGCATAAAACCTTATCTGATGAGCGGCTATAGCAATGGTATGGGCAAAACCGCAACCTTCGGCTATAAGTCATCCACATATTATTATCTGCAGGACAAGCTGGCGGGCACGCCCTGGATCACCAAATTATGTTTCCCCGTCCAATGCGTGGCGAGCGTGCGGGTACAAGATGTGGTTTCCGGTACGCAATACTCCAACAGCTATACGTATCATCATGGATATTACGCTCACGCGGAAAAAGAGTACCGGGGTTTCGCAAGGGTGGACCAAACCGATGTCGATATTTTCGATACCAATGCACTCGCCGACCAGGTACCGATGTTCACAAAGACCTGGTTTCATACCGGCGCCTATTTCGGAATCGACAATATCCTGCACCAACTTGCGCAAGAATATTTTCAAAACCCCGCGTTTAGCGAGTACGACCTTCCCGAGCCCACCGTACCGGGGAATATGACTGCCGGCGAGGCCCGGGAAGCGGCACGCGCCTGCAAGGGGATGACGCTAAGGCAGGAAGTATATGCCCTCGATAGCGGCAGCAATCCTACGCTCGCACCCTATCCCTATTCGGTAGCCGAACATAACAACAATATTATCCTCCTACAGCCGCAAGGACCTAACCTATACGCTGTCTTCCTTTCTACCGAGAGCGAGATCATCAGCTATCAATATGAGCGCAACCCGGCAGATCCGCGCATTTCCCATACGCTGAATACGGCGTTTGACGCCTATGGTAATATTGTGGATTCGTATACTGTCGTCTATGCGCGTCAGACCGTGAATCCGGCGGACCCTGGCGGTATTTCGCTGCCAGGCAATCAGCCCTTGCCGGCCGCAGTCCTCAGTGTACAGCAGCAAACATCGATCATCTATACCCATCACGCTTATACAGGCCAGCTTATTACTTCTTCGACCTACCGGCTGCCGCTGGTGTGCGAGTCCATTACCTGGCAATGGGCCGGTCCATCGCCGGCCAACACATACTATAGCATCAATGACTTTACCCATCCTTCCGCGCCGCCGGTGCTGACTAAGCTCAAGCACCAGCGCAGCCTTTTCCTGCAGGATGATCTCGCCACTCCGCTGCCCTTATATTCGATGGACAGCCTGGGGCTCCTGTACCAGCAATACCATCTGGCTATTGACGCCACAGTGACGGCATTGAATGGCAAGACGACGACAGTCATGTTACAGCAGGCACAATATATCAGGTCTGACGATTATACCAGCGCCCGCTTATTTCCGCCGACCGATGCTACCGGGGAATGGTGGGTACCTTCGGGCAAGATCGTCTATCTGGATGCGGGATCGGCGTTACCCTATCTGCTGCCGCATCAATTCCTGGATGCTTACGGATATGCCACTACCTTATTGTACGATGGTCATTGGTTATTGCCGGTATCCATCACTGATCCGGTAAACAATACGATCACAGCCGCACCGGTAAATTACCGGGTCTTATGGCCGCAGACGGTCACCGATGCCAATGGAAACGCTATGGACTACCGGTACGATAGCTTAGGCCTGCTGGTCGCTGTCGCTCAGCGGGGAAAGGGAGAAGGCGATGTATTCGACCCGGGTTTTACCGCCGATCTTACGGCCGCCCAGGTGGCAGGCTTTTTCAGCGATCCTTATACGAATGGCCCCGCCCTGCTGCAAGGCGCTACGACGCGCTATATCTATGATTTCGTTAGCGGAGGCCCCTTCAGCTCAGGGTCGGTGAGCCGGCAAATACATGCCAACCAGGTGGCGGACCCGCGGGCAGATACGAGCTCAGTGCCCTATATTTTCAGTTTCGAATATTCCGATGGGTTAGGCAGGACTGCCATGAAGAAAGTAATGGCCGACCCGGATACGGGCGCCTTTTCCGCCAATAGCTGTATGGGGCCCAATCCGCCGACGCCGCGCTGGATCGGCAGCGGCAAGACCGTATATAATAACAAAGGCAACCCTGTGATGCGATACGAGCCTTATTTCAGTCCTACTCCCGCCTATGAAGAAGCGCCTGCCAATGGCGTAAGCGCTGTCCTCTATTATGACCCCGCCAACCGGCTGATACGGACAAAGTTCCCCGACGGCAGTTTCTCCACGACCACGTTCAATGCCTGGGTCGAGATCTTCTACGATCAAAACGATACCGTGCTGGACAGTGACTGGTACCAGCAATTCGTTCACTCTGCCGATCTTAAGGACGTGGATGCCGCCAATAAAGCGGCGGCCCACTATAATACTCCTACCGTAGCCCATCTGGACCCCCTTGGCCGCAACTTCTATACCGTTGCTTTCAATATGACCGGCGGAATTGCCGCGTTCTACGCCACCCAGATCCTTTTGGACCTTTCCAATAACCCGCTTTCCATCGTCGATGCCATGGGAAATACGACGACACAATGGGAGTATGACCTTCTCAACCGGCCCCTGCACCAGCAGGCGATGGACGGCGGGGAGCGTTGGATGCTGTGTGACGTGATGGGCAAACTATTGACCCAATGGGATCAAAACGATAGCAATAGTTTTGTATATGTCAATACATACGACAACCTGCACCGGCCGCTTCAGGCCACGGTCGGCATCAACGGAACATCTTACCTGGCATCTTATAATGTGTACGGCGAAAATATCTCTATCAACGGCGCTTCCGATACCAGCAATAACCTGCGGGGCAAGCTCTACCGGCAATACGACGACTCGGGGCTGGTTACGCATTACCTGTACGATTTCAAGGGCAATCTTATCCAAAGCAGCCGGATCTTTACCAATGCCGCCGGGGCCGCCAATGCCCTGCTTCCGGTCATTGCCTGGTCAGGGGATGCCAGTGATCTGCTCCTGCTATCCGGCGAAGAATATGTGAGCCTGTCCGCTTACGATGCATTGAACCGCCTAATGCTTCAGGTCAGGCCTTTTATTCCCGTTACTCCTAAAACGATTATCCCGCCTCCCTATACGGCATCGGCTGTCAACCATTCCGACGTCATCGTCCCGGGTTACGGGACATCCGGCACGCTGAATACGATGAATGTATATGCCGGCGGTGGCGCCGTCTCCACGCCGTTTGTGACACGGATTTGTCATAACGAGAAGGGGCAGCGCCTGTGCATACAATACGGCAATAATACGGTGACCCGGTACAGTTATGATCCGGACACCTTTCGCCTGGTACGCCAGCTGACAACCGTCAACAAAGGCGCGGTCATTTTGCAGGACCTCCGCTATTATTATGACCCGGTAGGCAATATCACCTATATACTCGACAATGCCCAGCCACCGGTATTCTATAATAATCAACAAGTGCTTTCAGACTGCAACTATACCTACGATGCCGTCTACCGGCTGATCAGCGCGACAGGACGGGAACAAATTGCGCAGAATATCGTGGATGAGAGCTCAGCCAATACCAATTATGCCGATTATCCTTTTGACGCAGCGCCCATGCCTGCGCCCACCGATCCGCTGGCCATGCGCTCCTATACCCAAAATTTTACCTATGACGCCGCGGGGAATATGAAGCAATTGCAGCATGTGGCCGGAACCGGCAGCTATACCCGCACCTTTTATTACAATAACAACGCGGCCGACCGGGCCGTCATGGGCGTGCCGGCTTCAGCCATCCTGAACAATCAATTACTGGCAACAACCATTGGGAGCAACCCGCCGGAGAAATATGCATACGACGGGCATGGCAATATGCTCAACCTTCCGCAATTGCCGGGGATGGGCTGGAATTATAAGGATCAACTGGCAAGGGTCACGCAGCAATCCGTCAGCGTTGGAACGGGCCAGACCACGTACTATACTTACGATGCCAGTGGCATGCGTACCCGGAAAGCAACCCTGGCCGCCAACTCGTCGACGGGAAAGCCGGTAACCGAACGGCTGTACATCGGCAACCTGGAAATCTACCGCAGCTATGATGGCAGCGGCAATATCACCTTGCAACGCGAAACGCTGCATGTGAAGGATGACAAAAACAGGATCGCCCTGGTCGATAACAAGACCATCGATACGACGGGCTCGGATAGCACCAACCTTAATACCTGGTATCCCCGCTATCAATACAACAGCGATATCAATAGCGCCGCCTACGAGCTGGACGGGAGCGGCAACATAATTTCTTATGAAGAGTATCATCCATTTGGGACAAGCTCTTATGAGGCTGCTGATGCGGCGCTCGATGTGCCGGCAAAACGTTATCGCTTCACCGGGAAAGAACGGGATGAAGAAAGCGGTTTGTATTACCATGGCGCCCGGTATTATGCCCCCTGGTTATGCCGGTGGACCAGCGCGGATCCCGCGGGCAGCCGGAGCAGCCTCAACGCTTATGATTATTGTCATGCAAACCCCGTCGTGCTGGTCGATGACAATGGTAAGTATCCGAGTTGGGCGCCTACCTGGACCGATGTAAAGGATGCCGGCAAAACCCTGAAAGGTTATGGTGAAGGCCTGGGCGATGCGGTGGTCGACACCGCAAAAGGCCTGGGACAGGTCGTTGCACATCCGGTAGATACGGTACAACATGTGTCGGATGCAGTTACTCATCCGAGTGAAACCTACCATGCGATCGCAAATGCGGTAGACAAAGGCACACAGGAGTGGGTAGCCGCGATCGACCGCGGCGATACCGAAACAGCGGGCAGAATGGTAGGGCATATTATCGGCAACCTCGCGCTTGCCGCTGCACCGGGTGCGGAAGGCGGGGCGCTGGGTGGGTTGTTGCCGGAGGCCGTGAGCGTGCCTTCCGGCTTAAGATTCGCTCCGGCGCTTTCGGAAGCTACCACCCTCGTTCCGGAGGTAGTAACTACCGTTGTAAAAGTCGCGCCCGTGGTTAAAACCGCTACCGTCGTCGGAACGATTGGGCATGTATCGATGATGGCCGGGCCCGGTAGTGGGAACTCCGGAGGGAATGGTTCCGGCTCCGGAGGGAGTGGTTCCGGCTCCAGCGGGAACGGTTCAGGCTCCGGTTCGGGGAGCGGCAAAGGTAGTGGCGCACCGAAGAAGGGTTCGGGCAGTCCAAAAGGTGGTGGGGGCGGGTCTGCCGTTAAAAAAGCTCTTGGCCCGGCTTACAAAACATTTGAGGAAGCTGCCGAAGCCGCCGCCAAATCACCGGCCACCCGCTCCGGTAACCCGCCGCATGTACTGGGCGTGATAGTCCGGGATGCATCGGGCGCGAAGATCGGCGAATGGTTTGAAGTCAGTGAAGGCGGGTCCGGCATGCTGGGCCATACCGAGCAAAAGGCGCTGGCAAGAATGAATCTCAAAGGGGGAGAAACCGTTGAATTTGTTGGCCATTATAGCCCATGCAACCTGGAAGCCGGTTGTAGCAGTGTAATGAGCGATGCGGCCAAGAAACTCAATGTAGACATCCGATATCGATACGTTCGGGATAATGGTACAACAGTCTATGACTTTAAAGCGGGAGAAGGACAACAGAAATTAGGTGATGTGCCAAGAAGGTCCGATAAAACACCCATTCACTAAATATTCAAGCTAACAATAGCTCATTTTAAATTGCAATAATCAATCATGGAAAAGATAACCCCTCCATTACAGATGAACGATGCCGGCGCAGCCGTAAAAAATCTACAGATCGCCTTACAGGCTTTCGCTACCAAAACATTATCCCCGGGCATCAAGACCTTATTATCAAAGCCTTCCTTCCTGCAGGAATGGACTAAAGAATTCCAGTCTTCCGTATACGGCGAGGCTACCCGCCAGGCGGTGATGCTTTTCCAGGAAAGTTACATGGGCACTGAGCCTACCGGGGTCGTCGACGAAGCCACTGCCGGGGCAATCGAAAGACAGGCAGCGACGCCATCCGCGGGGCCGTTGGCAGGGCAGCCGCAGCCCGGCAGCAAAACGCCGGCAGGACAGTCTCCTGCCAATGGCGATTCCCTCCGGGTGTACGGTACGGTGTATGACGAATGGATCGAACCGATGGCAAACGCCCCGGTGATGATCTTCGATAAGGATATTCGCAGCGAACGGTTGCTTGGGGAGGGCCAGACAAATGAAAAGGGAGAGTATTCCATCGCCTATTCGAAGGAGAGATTGCACGGACCCGATAGCGGTGGGGCCAACCTGATCGTCCGGTTGTACGGCGGTGACGGCGGCCCGCTCTTTACCAGTCCGATACATTATAATGCTCCGGCACAATTGAGCGTAGATATCAATCTGGGGCCGCGCGCCGACATGGGCGAATCCGGGTTCGAAAAGAATATCAAGTTGATCCGGCCATTCATCGGTGAATTGCCCATCCGTGACCTGACCGAGAACAAGCAAGCGCATGACCTGAGCTTTCTGATCAATAAAACCGGGATTACCGCAAATACGCTGGTGCAGCTGGTGGCCGCGTTCCGGTTTGAAAAATGGACGGGACTGGAAGCGGAGGTGTACTATGGTATTCTGGACGGCAACAAGACATTCGCCACGAAGCAGAGCGGTACCGCCGGCCTTCCAGCCGATGCGGATACCACCATCGAGCAAGCGTATATCACATTCTGGTCGTCTTCCGTCGCTACCATGATGGCTGGCTTGGGGGAGGCCGCGCTGGGCAATGTTGTCCCGTACCGGTTAATGAAAAAAAGTGAGCAGATCGAGGCAGCCCTGAAGAAGCTGCAAACGGCTCCGCCGCAGGAGTCGGGCGCAACTCAGTCACTGCCGCCTGTTTATTCCAATCTTAGTCTCGCCGGGCTCACTACCGCTCAACAGCAGGCCTTTCTGAATTTGTACAGTTCCACCAACATCGGACCTTCCTTCTGGGCCACCCTTGAAAAGGATAGTAATTTCCAGGGAGCGACACCGGCGATCAACAAGTTGCAGGTCATCTACCAGATCAATAACTGGACAGCCAATAACAGCGCCCTCACCACCAGTATACTCCAAAACTTCTCCGTCAGCTCCCCCCAGGATCTCAACAAACTGGTATCGAACAACGTTAGTGACTGGGTAACGTATATCAATGCTTCCAATGCGGTCCCGGCTGGAGCGAATGGAGCAGCCACGGTGCAAAATCTGGCAACTGCCATCGCAACAGGCATTGAACGGATCTACCCCACCCTGGTTCTGGCTAACCGCTTCTCGAGGAATACTACCCTTCAACTACCCAATCAGGCGGTGATTGGCGGGATATTAAGTAACCAGGGGTTCGATATAACCAGGAGCGTCCCCGCATTCATTAAGCAAAATCCATTGCCGCAAGGGTCGGATACAAAAGCCATTACCAATCAGGTATTGGGTATCCAAAGAACCTATAAAGTAACCCAAAGCGCCGATACGACCCTTACCCTTTTGGCTGATAATATCCAGTCGGCGCGGCAGGTTTATTCAATGGGCAAATCCAATTTTGTCGATAAATATAGTACAGCCCTGGGAAGCAGCGCGGCTGAAGCCGTTTATGAACAGGCCGCCTCGGTCCACGCCGGCGCCACCCACCTGATGGGGCAAATGGTTAGCCGGGTAAGTAATCCGCAGACCCGGGTCACGCCCAATTATAGCAGTCAGATCCCTGATTCCAAACTGATGTCGGAATATCCGGATCTCGCCAATTTGTTTGGAATGGCCGCTTCTTATTGTGAGTGCACGGACTGCGAGTCATTTCTCGGGATACCCGCTTATCTCGCCGACCTGCTGGATTTTCTCTTTGAACGGAAGACCACCACGTTTGGATCGATCCCCCATGCGCGCGCCGCGCTATTGGCAAACAGCTATGACTTTACCAATGGGTCGGCTTTTGCAAGGTGGCACCGGCGGCCGGATATCGGTGATATCGACATGAATTGTGACAACACCAATATCGAGCTGCCTTATATAGATATTGTAAACGAGCTTTTGGAGGACTATATCATTCCACCCCTTGCCTGTCTTAAAGTAGCGGTTCCGGTCAATAAAGACGAGCTTATATATTTTATCTATTGGCTGGTCTATTACCTTAAACCAGGAAAGATAAATCCTATTCTGTATAAAAGGATAATTGAAGTGATCGGGGGGAATCCCAAAACACCGATCTGCAATATCTCTTTGCTTACCGATCAGGCAATCGTATCGGAAGTCTTCTTTGCAGACGGAGAGAACCTTCCCGCATGGATCGGCCCTCCTGTCATAACGATAAATCCCGTCGGTTCGCTTTATGCGCAATGGATGATCCGGGACCAGTTTATCACCCTGAAAGTAAATTTGGTATATGGAGATTATATCCTAAGGGACAAGGACGATAACCAGAAGAACGCGGGGGCGATATGCGACTCGCCGGTCATTAAATTCCCATTGGATCTGGAGACCTTAAACAAGGATTCCAAAATGAGCGAAGCTTCTCAAACGTATTTCACCAGACTTGCCGGAGGTAGCGATTATAACTTTCCCGCAGGTAACGGGGATGGGAATGGGAACGGTAAAGGAGAGAAATATTTTGAGCTCGTCATTCAGGAAGTTCATCAGACCCATCTTACAACCGAGGAGATAAACGCCAATCCGGAATATACGAATACGAATGTCTACAATTGCTTAAGCGATCCTTTTAACGATTATGGCAATAACAAGTGGAGCTTATATGATGTTCCCGGCGGGATGATCCCCATTTCGCTGCCATTTGATCTTTATTTCGATGAGGCGAATACTTATTTGCAAAAAATAGGGGTAAAACGTTACAACCTTATCGACACGTTTAGAAAAAAGGGCGGCTCCTCCTTGGACAGCATAGTTATCGCCTATATGGGCCTTTCTACCGGAGACGAGGAGATCATCTTTACGCCGAGGTTTACGGCAAACATCAATGCGGGAGCATCCAATGATCCGCAAATCCAATTCTGGGGAAGTCAGCTCCTGGATGGCAGCGGCAACATCGGAGTGCAGTTGTTCCTGGCCGAAAGCGGGCTCAGTTTCGAACAATTGCAAACCTTACTGACCGTCGGCTTTGTCAATCCCGCGGGGGACAACCATAGTTATATCGCAGATATGGGCCAAACCACAACTGACCCCAATGGGCGGCCCGGCATAACCATCTATGATCCCTGCAACATCGCGGAATTGATCATCGCCAATGTGACTTCCCAAAAAATGGACGCCATCAACCGCTTTGTCCGGCTATGGAATAAATTAAACCTGGTGACGACCATCTCCATGCATGAGCTGGATCTATGCATCACTTGTACTTCTATCGGAAACGGGGCGATCGATCTGCCGTTTGCGGAGAAAATGTACTATTTCCTGCAATTGATGGCTCAGATGTCCTGGAGCGCGACCCAAACGATTGTGCTTTACGAGGACATCGATACCTCAACCAATATTTATGACCCAACCTTTATCAATTTATACCAGCAGTTATTCCAGAACCGCCAGATCAGTAATCCGCTTGTTCCCGCCTTTACCCTCCCATTAAAAACGACGACACTGATCACCGACACCAGCGCCAATCCGGGTGCCGTACCGGTCATCCTTACCGCCTGCAGCATTATGCAAGCGGATCTGACCGCCATCATGAACCTGACCAACCCGGGTTATAACAAACTTACGCTTGACAACCTGTCTTATATCTATGCCTGTGGTCTTTTGTCAAATGCCCTTTCCGTCCCGGTGGCAGATATCTTCACTCTGACCGCCTTAACGGGAATCACTCCGATCAACCCGGTCGATCCGGTCACGTTAAAGAGGTCCGATAAATATTCCCCGAAACAAACCTTTGAATTTATTGCAAAATTCAACGAAACTCAACAGGCGGGCTTCACTATCGACGGCATCAATTATCTGCTGACCAACCAAAGCACCGCCAATCCTTCCCTCATACCCGATACAACGGCGGTGATCAATGGCTTGAGTGACATCCGGACCGCCATCCAGACGGCCATTACCGCTACCACGCCGATCGCGGATCCGAAAGGAGTTCTGTTCAAACAGTGGATTGCCGACCCCGATCTGAACTGGGATAAAAATGTAGCCGCTAAATTAGTGTCTATTCTTGCCACTGCCGGCACGGCTACCTATAGCGCCACCGTTCAAAACAACCTGCGTTTTCTACAATTGCTCCAGATAGAATACCAGGAGCCGGGGGCGGAGGCGTATTTGGAAGAGCTGCCTTCCATACAATTCCCGGACTCCGGCATTGCCGGCATCAGTTATGAAAATGCAAAATGCTATTTATTTTATTCCGGGAAGATGAATTCAGCGCAGTATAATACGCTGGCGACGCTTTTGCCCGCCGATCCCGCCACTCAGGGCGCGCTGAGCAGTCTCTATCAGCAATCCCGGGAATGCGCCTTGTCCGCTGCATTCTGGCAGGCCGCTCCCCCCGCGACCACGCCTGCCTGGCTCGCCGCCGCGCAGCAGAATGTCCCCGAATTTTCTATCGGCCAGGGGGTGCTGAGTTTTGCGGGCGTCATGACGGGAGCGGTATACCTGGTATTACTCGGCCAAAGCAATAATGCGTCATATGACTGTGCGCTGACTCAATTGTTCATAGCCACCAATTCCAGTGCTGCCGGTCCAACTACTTATGTACAACTGGCCTCGTTGCCGGGGATAGGACTACCCGACTCTGACGCCGCCAGCCTGTCGTATAGCCTGAATACGATCACCAATGCTCCTCAATTGAATTTTTCCGGCGCGATGAGTGCCGCGGATGCGCTTGCCCTGTTTGGTTTGGCCAATGGCCTGACTCCCGGTGACGCCGCAAATTGGCTGACCGCCATGACAACTCTTTATACAACGGCAGTCGCAGGGGAAAAAATATCCGTCCCGTTCCCGGGTGAACCTGCCGCATGGGCCAATCTACCGGGGAATTTCCCTGATCTGTCCGGGATCGATGGATTGATCTTTTCTCCGGGAGCACTGACATATACTGGGACGTTGACCGTCGCTCAACTCAGCGCCCAGCTGCTGCCCACCAAGACGACGAATGCGGCCTACAATAACGCCGTCAATCTTTTGCTGTACAATTTAGCTTTGCAGGGCAGTAGCGCGCCCATTCCCCTGGCCGCCCTTCCGACAGATCTTGGTTTCAGCTTCCCTGTCATCAGTGGCTTTGTGTTCTCCCCCGCCGCCCTTTGTTATAAGGGGCAAATGAACCAATATGTAGAAACCGCATTAGAGAACTTAAGCAGCGCAACCGGGTGGGCGACCAACATCCAGGCTTTGTATACCAATTCGCAATCGGCGCTGGCTGCTACGGCGCTTATCCCCCCCGGGGCCGTCTTCGTTCCAACCGCGGGTGAATTGACCACTTTTGGGCTCAGCTATACACCCGCTTCGGGGATTTTGAGTTACACCGGGGTAATGACGGCTTCCATCCTGGGTCTCCTGCAAGCGCCGGTCAGCACAAATACGATCTGGACAAGTGCGATCGTCTCGCTCTACCAAAGTTCCCAGACCAGTGGTCCAACGGTAAGCACTAACCTCCCTGCCGTCGGCAGCTTCCCACCGGCAGCGATCACGCCCACTATCCTCACCACCAATAATATCGTCTATACACCCGCATCGGGCGGCAATCCTGCAACGCTGCAATATACGGCGTCACCCATGAGCTATGCCACCCTGAGCAACCTGCTGGCGCCGGTCAGCAGCAACGCGACCTGGACGAACGATATCATCGCACTTTATCAAAATACGCAAGCGGCCGGCCCAACCACCATTACCACGCTTACGATTCCCGTGTTGCCCTTAGGGGTCGTCTTCCCGCCGGCAGGGGCCAATCTGGCAGCTCTATCGTCCGGCAGCCTCAGCTATACGCCGACCTCAGGTATTCTGGGTTATAGCGGGGTGATGAGTGAATATATCCTGGGACTGCTTGTGGCGCTTCCTTCCACGCCCGACCCCGCATGGGCGGCAGGCGTCAATACGCTGTATCAAAATACGCAGGCAAATCTCGTAACAGCGGTGGAGCTAACGCTGCCTACGGCTGTAACTATTCCGGCCAGCACCGGGATAACGGTTACGGCTGCGATAACACCCGGCGTCTCGATCCTCAGCACGACGGCCCCATTAAGCCCCGCCGTTCAACAGCAACTCCTCGGCCTCAGCAGCGATCCTACTTTTGTGGCGGCAATCGGTTATCTTGTCGCTCAGACCTCTGCTATCCTGCCGGCGACGTTACCCGGCATCCCGCTTCCATTGCCCGACAATAACATTTCCACTACCAAGTATTCCGCCGGTTATATGCTTTTCACCGGAACCCCGAATCCGGATTGCATGGATGAATTCAACCTGCAACAGCTCAGCGACGATCAGGACTATTTGGACGCGATCGGCTGGATCTATTCAACACCCACGCCCCCCGCCGGATCAGGTTATGTAGGGGCGGTGCTGGACACCCTACCTTCCATCGCTTTACCTACCGCCCTCCCCATCTCCTGGGCAAATGGAGAGTTGGGATACAGAGGGCAAATGCAGCCAGCCGACTATACCACGCTGCAAGGGCTTAGCACCGATCCAACTTATCTGGCAGCGCTTTCCGCACTGAATCTGGCGTCGCAAACTACGCTTCCGACCGAAACCAATATCCTGACGACGGTGCCACTGGGTTCCTTACCTGCCATTGCGATCCCGGCCCCCGTAGTTTATGATACCGTCAACTTTGTTCTGTATTATTCCGGAAGCGTGCAGATGCCGGCTGCTTTAGCGACAACGCTGACCAGTATGAGCACGGACCCCTATTATACCGCAGCCGTAGCTTCGATAGCCAATATCGCTCCTGTCGCCGGAAAATATCTGATCTATGCGCCTGCGCCTTCTATCCCCTTTAGCAGCGTTACATTGGCATCCGGCGGCACCTCTTCGATCACCTATACCGGGGGAACTCTGGCTTTTACCGGGACTATGTCTTTCCCGGATTATATTGGCCTGCTAGCCTTGAGCAGGGAACCGGACTATATGGCGGCTGTAAATAATCTCTACACCGGAGCGGGGCCGGCACCCTATTTTCCGCTGCCTGCCATGTCCATTCCGGCCATCTATTCCAATCAGCTCAGCTTTTCGGCGACAACCAGTTCGCTATTGCTCGGCGGTTATATCTCCAATGCGGATCAGGCTGCGCTATTATCATTCTCCGGTGATCCTTCCTATCGACAAGCGATCAACGCACTCTATTCGGATGTCAACAATCCCGGGCAACTGGAGCCTGAATTTTTTTCCGGGCTCTATGAAACCCTCTTACCGGCTCAATTCGGGGAATTGCTGGCGCCGGCGGCGGCTGATCTCTATGAATATTTCCTGGATCAGATCAGTCCGGTCTATCAGCCTCTCAAAGAGGCAGGAGCGCTGGCAACGCAACTAGCCGGCACTTTTGGCATCAGTGTGGCGGTGGCAACGGTACTGGTCTCCGATTTACCGGGTCTGTTCGTCTCCATGACAGATGCAAGTTTTGCGGCCAATAACAAACCCATCAATCCTGATCCCAATCAATTCCCGCCAGCCCTTTGGTTTATGAAACTAACGAGGATGGCCTACCTGATCACCCAGTTCAATCTTGGGGCCGCAGATACAGACTGGCTGTTGAATAATGCCGGTCTGGTCAAAGCGATCGATCTGACGGCATACCCCACGGCTTCCGCCGCTTTACCTTTCAGTGCCTGGGAAGTCGTCTATAACCTGTGTACTTTCAACAGGAAGTACAAACCGCAAACCATTCCCGATCCTGAGAACCCGGGTGATACGACGTCGCTATCGGTTCACTCCATCATCTCCGGTACATTCGATCTGATCGCGGCCATGAGCGGATTAGCTTTTGTTCCGGCGGCGTCCCCCGCACCGGCAGCGCTTGTTTATCAGGGGCAGATGGCGGCAACCACCAGGGATGCATTGGAATCCCTAAGCAGCGATCCGGACTGGAGGGAGAACATAACGTCCCTTTTCCAAAATTCACAGTCGTCGGTAACCGCTTCGATAACGCCCGCCGTACCCGTAGGGACGGTATTTCCGCCTGCCGGGCTCCATTTCCCGGTCTATGGCGTATCGCAGCCTGCTCCCGGAACGTTGGAGTATAAAGGAGTAATGAGCAAGGGGACGCTAAAAATGCTGCTCACGATAAGCGCCGATCCCTTCTGGGCCGCTACCGTGACGTCGCTCTACAACAGTACGCAGGCCAGCCTGGTATCGGCGGTACAATTTACGCTGCCCTCAGGCTTGACCGTTATTCAGGTCACCACCGCGACCGGGGTCTCGGGGATCACGGGCGTCACAGACGCTACCAGCGGAGTAACGGTGCTTTCGGCTACCGGTCCCATTCCCGCATCCGTCCAAACCGCGTTGCAAGCGGTGAGCACCGACAGCGTCTACCAGGCCGCGATCGGATACCTGATCGCGCAAAAATCGGCTATTATCCCCGGCGTAATCCCCAGGGAATTCCAAATTCCGCCGGACAATATACCATTTTCGGCCGGCGCCGTGGCGTTTACCGGTTATGCCAATCCCGGGATGCTGCTGGCAAAACTGACGCAGTTAACAGGGTGGGACATAAATGAGCTCCGCTATTTGCTGAATATAGGACAGCCGGGCGGCCAGAACCTGATCCTCAACCCGCTATGGCTTTTCGATTCCGGCACGTCGATGGCTTGTGAGATAGACCTCTGTCATATATCCATCCTATTGCGGCTTTCAGCCTGCTTCAACATGGCCAGGCAGATGAGGGTGGTGCCTTCCAGATGTGTCACCTGGGCCGTTGATCCGATCACCAATAACACGGCCATAGATATCAAGCAGGCGTTGAAATCCATTTACCCGGATAATGCCAGCTGGATGAGCGCCATCGTACCGCTCGTGAACACGCTGAGGCAAAACCGAAGGGACGCCCTTTTGGCCTATTTATTAACCAATCCGGTGAAAAATGTCTTTTCGTGGCCCGGCGTCTTCTCGGTCTTCCCCGATGAATACCATGCCTATGGGAATTTCCTCATCGACATTGAAATGCAGGCCTGCCAACCCACTACCCGAATCATCCAGGCTTATTGCTCCATACAGCTTTTTGTGCAACGGTGTCTGATGAATATCGAAGCGCCAGGGATCGTAGCCGATTCGGCTGCCGATCCGGATTGGTTGCAATGGGACTGGATGGGGACATTCGAGACCTGGTATGAAGCGAGGTATTATTTCCTGTATCCGGAGAATTTCATCCTGCCTCAAACCTTACCCAACCAATCGTCCTTCTTCCAGGATATGCAAAACAACCTGGCGCAAGGCCCGGCGACCACCGCGATTGTGGAAACCGCGTATGGCAGCTATCTGCAAAGCCTGGATGAGGTTGCCCGTTTGGAAGTAAAAGGAATGTGGTTCGATCACCCAAGCGGGGTCTTGCATGTGTTTGCCAGGACGTTTGGCGGCGATCCGGCTATCTATTACTATCGGACATTCAATGCCAATTATCAATGGAGCCCGTGGGAAAAGGTAACCGCCGATATCTCAGGCGACCAGATCATCCCTGTCGTGCAAAATGGGCGCGTATACCTTTATTGGCCCATATTTACGCAGAAATCCGATGACGATAAATCTTCAAAGCAGGTGCCACCGATGTCTTCCTCGACGGGATCAGCCACTTCAGCTCCGCCGCTCAAGTATTGGTCCATCCAGATGGCGTTCTCGGAGTACAAGAATGGGAAATGGTCGGGAAAGAAAATTTCGAAAGACACCCTTACATCCCAGATAATCCTTACCAGCGCAGGCAGCCCGGTGATCTATCCGGACAGTTCCGATTTTGTCTTCGTAGCGCTTGACATCCCGCAACCGTATACAAACACGTTGGAATGCATGGAGAACAACAATTCCATGTATATTGCCTGCTATCAATCCATACCTGAGACCTGCACAGCAAATGTCACTTTCGATTGGGATAATAAAAATGTCTATCAGGGGTCCGATCCTGCCATTCCTGTAAACATTACCAATCCACAACAACCGACATTCGATCTCGACGCGCTGATAACCGGTCTGAATCATTCAACTTATCCGCCGGCCCCGCTCCTGGCCGATATTCATTTTACAATAAATTTAGTTCAGGGAGACCCTTACGGGTTAATTCAAGCCTTTATCAATGCTGCGGTAGTCACCGCAGGGATTAGCGACAGTTGGACCACAAAGGTCTCCATTTCCTATTCGTTTACGGGCAAAGATCACTTATCACTAATTAATCAGTGCGTATCCCCGCTACCCTACAACGCCTTTCTGCTCGACGCCGAAAGAGGGTATTGTACCGCTCTCGACCTGGCATTGCTTGATTCGCAAGCGAATACCATCAACACAGCGTGGTTCGCCAACACAAGTTTGGATAATATGCTGGCGGTTAGCAATTCAGCCGGGGAATCGTTGGAAACGGCGGAAGGGTGGGCGCATACCGTATTGGGTTCCACCCAGGGTCAAGGTTTTGGCGTCGTGTTGCCTCTACAGATGGGCTTGTATGCAACAAACGATTACATTTCGACGGGGTCGCTCAAGATGAAGGACCTGGGCGCCCTCATGCCCTTTTTCTTCCAGGACGGCAACTGTACTTTCTTCGTCGGGCCTTCGCTTCAGGATCCGAGTTCCGGCGCTCTTTACTACTACTTCAACGAAGTAACCAACTACAAGAGCAAAAGCCCCGATTACAATGAAGAAAATCAATTCTTCAGTTCATCCCTATCTATGGATAGCGGGCCCAATTATCAGTTCATAAATTTTTACCATCCGTTCACGCATCAATTCATTAAGATCTACGGCAATCCAAAACTGGGGATTGAATCCATACTAACCAGGCCGATCCAGCTAACCGGCGATGCTACGACCGATCCGGTATTGGGGATCCCTTATGGGCAAACTCCGCAGGTACTAAATAACCTGATCATCAATATCAAAAAGAACCCATCTTACCAGGCATTCGATTTCCCAACCATCTATAACACGTCCGCTTCCTCCGGATATGTAAATATAGATCCCGCCTTTGGCGCGCCCATTGAACAAATGGATTTTGGCAACCTATATACATTAATGGGTCAATTATCCAGCTATGGCCAATATAACTGGGAGCTATTTTTCCATACCGTCCTGATGTCCGCCATGCAATTGAGCCAGAACCAACAGTTCGCAGATGCGGATAGATGGTTCAAATTCATCTTCAATCCAACGGACACGTCGAACAATCCGAATCCTCAGAAGTACTGGGTAACGAAGCCATTTTTTGAAAATACGAGTTCTTCCATCAGCATCGATGAGTTGATCCTTCTTTATGAGGTCGACCCTACCCTCTATCCGGCCCTCACACTCGCGTTCTGGGAATCCATCCAATTGTGGCGCAACGACCCGTATGACCCTCACATGCTTGCCCAGTTAAGGCTTACCCCATATATGTACACCACGTTCATGAAATACCTGGATAACCTGATCGCATGGGCAAATTATAATTACCAGCTATATACCATGGAATCGGTCAATATCGCCATCCAGTTATTTATGACGGCGCTTGAATGTCTGGGGACAAAACCGGTGCCGATCCCGCCGATCGCGGAAACGCCGCCCCTGAACTATTACCAAATGGAATTGGACCTTGAAGTGCTTTCGTTCATTGAAGGGCCTGAGGCATATCTATCGGATCCGGTGGTGCAGTTCGAGAATGTTTTACCGCCGGCTGTTCCCAATTCAAATTCACCGGCCAGCGAACAAAAGCTAATTAAAGCCCCCGGGTTGTATTTCTGTATCCCACCCAATCCGGTGCTGCTTGCTTATTGGGATACCATCGGAACCCAGTTATACAAAATAAGGAACTGTATGAATATCGCCGGCCAGTTCCAGCCTTTGTCGCCGTTCCCGAATGTTGCGGGGATTGGTAATATGGATGGCTCAGGTGTATCGGATTTCGGGGGTGTACTGCCGAATTATCGCTTTAGCGTGATGATCCAGAAAGCTACGGAATTGTGCAACGAAGTGAAATCGCTTGGCATGGCCTTATTGTCGGCGCTTGAAAAACAGGATGCGGAAGGGCTGGCGCTGTTGCATGCCTCACAGGAGATCACGGTACAGCAGAATATCGACACCATCAAGCAAATGCAAATCGCGGACGCCAACTTCGGGTACCAGAATTTGCAGGCTTATCAAACGCTCGTCACCGACAAGCAATCCTACTACGGCGGGCTGATCCAGGCGGGTTTGCTCCCACTGGAAACCCAGGCCCTTGCCTTGAACCAATCCTCATTATCCAGAGAGGATCCGATCGTCGCCGGCACGATCATAGCCGGGATTTTACATGCCATACCTTCCTTTACTTTAGGCGCTGCCGGTTTTGGCGGCTCGCCAGAGGGTAAGGTCACTTTGGGTGGCCAGCAAATAGGGGCAGCGGCGGACGCCGTGGTTCAATATTTGAGCTATCAGTCCCATTGCGATGATAAGAATGCCGCTCTCAACACCGTCAATGCAGGCTATCTGCGAAGGGCGGCGGAATGGGCATTCCAGCAACAACTGGCTACCGATGAGCTGGCCCAGGTTTCCGTCCAGTTGCAATCGGCCCAGGAGAAGATCAATATCGCCACGCAGGACGAACAGAATCAACAGACCCTCATCCAGAATGCAGAGGACATTCAAACCTTTTTGCAAAACAAATATACCAACCAGCAACTGTACAGCTGGATGGTGACCCAGATCTCCAACGTCTACTTTCAGAGCTACCAACTGGCCTATAGCTTTGCCAAACAGGCGGAAGTCTGCTATGGCTATGAACTGGGAATTACCGGCGCCGCTTATATCCAATATGGTTACTGGGACAGCCTGCAAAAAGGGCTTTTGAGCGGCGAGGCCCTGATGAACAGCCTGAAAAAAATGGAAACGGATTATTATGCCAATAATATCCGCGAATACGAATTGACCCGGCAGATCTCACTTGCGCAATTGGATCCGGCGGCGTTGTTGCAATTAAAATCCAACGGAACCTGCTTTATCAATATCCCGGAGGAGCTATTTGACCTGGATTATCCGGGCCAGTACTTCCGTCGGGTAAAGCATATTGCAGTAACGATACCGGGGGTTGTCGGACCATATACGCCGGTATGCCTTAAAATGACGCTGATGAACAACTCCGTGCGGATGATCGCCAATCCGATGGAAACACCCAATTCGTATCCCCGCAATACCGATTCGAATGGGGCTCCTACCAATGACAGCCGCTTCCTTGACAACTACGCCGCCATCCAGTACATCGCCACCAGCAACGGCGTAAATGACAGCGGCTTGTTTGAATTGAACCTGCATGACGATCGATACCTTCCCTTTGAAAGAGCGGGGGCCATCAGTACGTGGCAACTGGAATTCCCGAGCGTCTATCCGCAGTTCGATCCCAAAACGGTCACCGATCTCATTATTCATTTCAGCTATACATCAAGAGATGGCGGCCCCGCGTTTCAAGCTGCAGCCGCATCGAGCGTTCAAAGCAAACTGAGCAAAGCGGTGACCGCTCCGGGTTTGGTCCTGATGCGGGCATTCAGCGCCCGGCATGATTTTCCCACCCAATGGTATCAATTCCTGAACCCGACGCCGGGATCATTGCAACAATTAACGCTGGATATCACGCAACGCTTCCCCTTCTTTACCAGCGGGCTCAATATCAAGATCTCGGATGTAGTGCTGGTGGCTGATATCCCCGCGACTGCGGCAAACAACCCCAATCTGTATTTGTCGGGTAAAAAGCTCAGCAATGCGCCGATCACCTTTGGCCCCGACCCCCTGTATGGAAGCATGCAATACAGTACGACGCCGTGCCGGGATACGGTAGGAGTATGGAGTATTCTAAATAATACCGGCACCAATCCGGTGACTAATCCGCTTACCGCTTCGGATATCACTGATCTGTTTGTAATCTTTTATTATAGCCTCGTAAAGATGAATGGTTAGGTAAAACAATTTCAATATGAGACGCGGATCGAATAATTCTGCTAGAGTGCAGCCGCCTGGCCACCCGATCGCCGCAGCTCCGCGGGCTGCCCCGGCGGGGATCGGAGATATCATCAAAGGAGTCACGGCAAAGGTCGGGATCAAGCCTTGCAAGGGTTGTGAGCGGCGGGCGGAGGTGTTGAACAGGTTGACGCGGCGGCGGGGGTGAAGGGCGGCGGGCGAAGGGCGGCGGTGGTGGTGAGGGGCACGTTATAGCCGGCCGGTCCTGAACTGTTCGGCGGCATGATTGGCGGCCCTGGCGGTCAGCGCCATATAAAGAATTGATGGGCTCTGGTTGCCGGTGCTTGTCATACAAGCGCCATCCGTTACAAAGACGTTCTTACACAGGTGGAGCTGGTTCCATTCATTGAGCATGGAGGTCCGGGGGTCTTTGCCCATACGGCAGCCGCCCATTTCATGGATATCCAGGCCGGGGGCTTGTTGGTTCTGATAGGTTTGAATGTTAACGCAACCGGCGACTTTCAGCATCTCCGCCGTCTCTTTTAGAAAATCGTCGATCATCCGTTGGTCATTGTCGTCATACTCTACAGACGTGACCAGCAAAGGTATCCCCCACTGGTCCTTCTTGTCCGGGCTCAGGCGGACGTGGTTGGTCTCCTTGGGTACGGTCTCGCCCTGCATGTACATATAGACTTTCCAACCGCCGGGCTCGCACAACGACTCTTTAAAATCCGCCCCAATACCCTGATCGGTATCGGCGTCGTCATGTCCGCGGTAGGCGCCCATGAAAGTCGTATAGCCGCCAAAATAGTCGGTGTCCCGGCGGTGGAGGTTCTTATAGTTGGCGAGGATCAGCTCGGTGGGATTGCGGCCAAAATAATAACGATCGAGCAGACCTTCCATTTCGGCGGTGACCGAGGCGCGGTAATTCTGAAAGGCGACGTATTTGCCCAGCAGACCGTTGTCGTTGCCCAGGCCGTTGGGGAAGCGGTTGGAAGTGGAGTTCAATAGGATCAGGGTGCTATTGAGGGCCGAAGCGTTCACGAAAATGATCCTGGCCTTATAGTCGGTCACTTCTTTTGTATTGGCGTCGATCACCCGGACGCCGGATGCGCGGTTGTCTTGTTGGTCATAAAGTATGGAATGCACTACCGAGAACGGCCGGATCGTCAGATTCCCGGTCTTTTCAGCCCACGGCAAAGTGGAGCTGTTCGAGCTGAAATAGCCGCCGAACGGACAGCCGCGCATACACAAGTTGCGAGCCTGACATTGGACGCGGCCCTGATCGTAGTGGATCTGCCGGGGTTTTGTCAGATGGGCCCATCTGGCATGGACGAGATGGCGGTCGGGGTATGCGGAGTGGATCTTTTTACTGATGATGTCCTGAACGCAATTCATTTCGAAGGGCGGCAGGAATTCGCCGTCCGGCATTGCCTCGATGCCGTCTTTGTTGCCGCAAACGCCAATGAATTCTTCCACATGCGAATACCAGGGTGCTACGTCGTCATAGCCGATCGGCCAGGCTATGCCATAACCAAACCGTTCGGGGTTGGTAAATTCATATTTGGACCATCGTTGACAGGCCCGCCCCCAGGTAAGCGACTTCCCTCCTACCTGGTACCCCCTTATCCAGTCGAAGGGCTTTTCCTGAATATATGGATGATCTTTATCCCTGATGAAAAAATGGGCATTGTCTTCGCCAAAACCGGCGGCCTTGCTGATCAATGGGTTTTCCTTCAAGAATTCAGCCGTCATGCGGAGCCGGTGTCTGAACGCCCATGGCGGCATGTTGGCGGTCGGATAGTCTTTAATATGAACCACATTCCTGCCGCGTTCCAGCACGAGGGTCTTGAGCCCCTTTTCGCAAAGCTCCTTGGCAGCCCAGCCGCCGCTGATACCTGAACCGATGACGATGGCGTCAAATGTATTGACTTCTCCCATGGTGTAGTTACTTACGAGGATGTAAGTTACTATTTATTCGTTTCTCAACGAACGCACCGGATTGGCCATCGCCGCTCTAAGGCCCTGCCAGGTCATCGTAGCAAAGGCTATGGAGAGGGCGATCAGCCCGGATTCAAGGAAGATGAGCGGACCGATCCGGATCCGATAAGCAAACCCCTGCAGCCAATCGTTCATCACCCACCAACAGATAGGGACTGAAATGAGGATGGCAATTGATATCAGCTTGATAAAATCCTTTGACAGAAGCATGACGATACTGGTCTGCGAGGAACCCAGTACTTTCCGGATGCCGATCTCCTTTACACGCTGTTGCGCCATAAAGGTCGAGAGCCCAAACAGGCCGAGACAGGCAATAAAAATAGAAAGACAGGAAAAGAAAGTAAATAACTGGCCGAATTGCTGATCGGCCTGATATTGCGCGTCAAAGGACTGATCAAGGAAATGGTAAAGAAAAGGACGTTGCGGCGCCAGTTTTTCCCAGG
This sequence comes from Puia sp., assembly GCA_035695565.1. Classification (GTDB taxonomy): domain Bacteria; phylum Bacteroidota; class Bacteroidia; order Chitinophagales; family Chitinophagaceae; genus Puia. The sequence goes on from DASRRX010000014.1 coordinate 277,381, forward strand.
CCGACCGGAGGTGAGCGATCGTGCCGGAGACATTGCCGGCTTTCACCGAGATGGAGATGCGGTTGAGGACATAGGGGTAGCCATATCGAAGGGTCAGGGGCTCCACTGCCTGGTGCAAGGAGCGGAAGTTAAAATCTTTCAACACGCCGATGATGGTCCCCTTCCTTCCCCATTGATCGAATTTTTTTCCAACGGCATCGGCAGGATGCTGGTAACCCCATAGCCTTGCGGCCGCCTCATTTATCACCAGGGATTGTGCGCTGTCGGTCGGGAACGAATGGGAATAGGTCCGGCCTGCTATGAGCGGGATATGATACGTGGGGATGAAATCAAAGTCGATCTCATAGATAAAGGGGAGTTGCTCGGCCATTTTCCCGTCGGCTGTTTCAATCAACGTATTGCCATTCGGAAGAAATTCTCCCGGAACTGCGCGGGAGGCAGCCACGGAAACGACGCCCGGCTGCCGGGCGATGGTGGTCTTGATCGTCTCGATATGCTGCTCTACCTGGGCATCGCCTGCGAAGTCGAGGATCAGCATCTGGTCCTTTTGGAACCCAAGGTCATGCCGGTTGACAAAGGCGAGTTGGCGGTAAACGATAATCGTTCCGGCGATAAGCACGATCGAAACCGTGAATTGAAAGACGACAAGAGCCTTTCGAAGCGATATACCCTTGCCGGAAGGATCAAATTTACCTTTCAACACGGATATTGCCTTGAATCCGGATAGGAACCAGGCCGGATAGACCCCCGCCACGATCCCTACCCCGACGGAAAATGCAGTCATTGCCGCGATAATACGGCCGCTGAACAGGTTGACGTCAGCCAAATTTTTCCCTGACAACTGGCCGATGAAGGGGATGCAGGCGCTTGCCAGCAGAAGGGCGAGGATACCGGCGAAAAAGGTCAACAAGACGGATTCCGCCAGAAATTGCCACATCAGGCTTGCGGGTCTTACGCCCAGTACTTTTCGAACCCCTACTTCTTTGGCCCTTTCCAGCGACCGGGCAGTCGACAGGTTCATGAAATTGATGCAGGCGATGAGCACGATAAAGACGGCGATACATAAAAAGAGATAGACATTGGTCAGGCTTCCGGTAGGCCCCGGCTGCCGGATGGCAACCGAATGGAGATAGCCGTCGGTCATCTTTTCGAATGCGATCGTATACCCTTTATCATCGGGGTCGTGCCTTTTGACGAACGCATCGGCGTTTGCCCGGAGCGGCTGGATGCTCGCATTGGGCTTCAGCAGCAGATAGGTATAGAAATCGACATAGCCCCAAGCGCCAAAGATATCCGACCGCTCCTGCCTTTGGGTGGCCATGGAGATCAGACCATTGAAGGTAAATTGGGAATTGGCGGGCACATCCTGCATTACGCCGGTGACGAGCAGGTTGACCGCGTTGTCCGCGCGGAGCGTTTGACCAACCGGATTTGTATCTCCAAAGAACTTTTCGGCCACCGTCCGGGTAAGCACGATAGTATTGGCCGCGATCAAAGCGGTATGCGGGTCTCCATACAGCATTTTCCAGGAGAATACGTCAAATGCGGTGGAATCCATCATCAGCAGGTTATCCTGCTGGATGCGGCGTTCGCCGTGCTGCAACAGAACGCTGATCGGGCTCATGAAACGCACCACTTTTTCGATCTCGGGGAAATCGGCCTGAAGCGCCGGGCCGACCGGAGCGCAGCCCCAAACCCAGAAATCCTGAGGGGCCGGGGGACCGGGATTCTCACCTTTCTGGACAGTACGGAAAGTCTGATTCACCCGGTAGATGCGATCGGCCTTGGTGTGGTACCGGTCATAGGACAATTCGTTCTGAACGTAGAGGTAGATGAGCAGGCAGCAAGCCATGCCAATGGTCAGGCCGGCGATATTGATAATGCTGTATAGCTTCCGCTTTTTGAGATTGCGCCAGGCGATTTGGAAAAAGTGTCGAAACATAAGAGGATTGATTGGCTCAAATTCGTACATACGATATGCCAATCCTATACCTTATTGATTTTCAATATTGTGCATTCCCAGCCCGGATGCGGATTGTCCGGTTTTGCACAGCCGCCGTACACTTTTATGACAGCATATTTTAAAAATTCCGTATCCTTAGTCATGCAAACAAAGGGGACCGGCAGTTGCTTGTCATCCTTGAGGAGGCAATCAAGAAAGAGTTGCACCAGCATGAAAGCACTAAAAGGTTTTCATTCCCGTTATTAACAGACAATATCCCTGTTAAACCACAGACATATGAAAATACCTCTAACCCTTCTTGGAATAATAGTAGTCTGTTATTCCTGTAGCTCCACTAATTTGATGTCTCTCAGTGTGACGGAACCGGCGCCGGTAAGTCTCCCACCCAATGCCAAGTCTGCGGTAATAGTGAACAGAAGCCAGGCGGCGGATGCCAACAAGACCATCGACGCCATTCACAGAACGCTTGGCCTGGAGAGCAAAGAGCTCCAGGCAGAAGGCGCCGGGGCAAGTCTGACCGGTCTTACTGACGCGCTGATCAGGAGCAACCGGTTTGCTTTGGTAAAACCCCTCCCCAATCTCGATCTCCGGTCTTATGGCGCGGGAGTATTCCCCGTCACCATGTCGTGGGACACGGTGGAGAAAATATGCGCGGAGAACCATGCGGACGTCTTGTTCGCTCTCGAGCTTTTCGACGCCGACGCCAAGGTTAGTATCGGCGGTTTAAATTTAACTGCCCTGGCTATGGAGTCGAGCGTGAGTACACGGGTGAGGACGGGGTGGAGGATCTATGATCCCGCAACGCGAAGCGTCCTTGATCAATTTGTCATATACCGGGATCTGAACTCCCAGGGCGGTAACATTATCAGCACCGGTTCTGCCATGCTCGGCCGCAAGGAAATGGTGATAAGAGCCGGGAACCGGGCAGGTGAGTGTTATGCCGCCCGCATCATTCCATATTCCTTGCGGGTGTCGCGCTTCTATTACGTGCGGGGTAACGGGAGCTTCACCGTAGCCAAACGGATGGCGCAAGCCGGCGATTGGGATGCCGCGGGTAAGCTCTGGCTACAGGCGACCAATAGCCCCTCGCCGAAAGTGGCAGGCAGGGGATGTTACAACATGGCGATAATCAGCGAGATAAACGGCGATCTAAATGGGGCGCTTACCTGGGCGAGGAAGGCATATGAGGCCTACCGGACCCCATATGCGCTCAGCTATGTCAATCTTCTGCAGGAAAGATTAAACAATGATGCCTTGCTAAGAAGCCAGACGGAAGTGACGAGCACGCAGTAGGTTGGCGGCCAGTTGCCAGTCATTTTTTGGGGCGCGGGCCATTAACCGGCAATTGCTGTACCTTTGGTTGAGAAATGATTGGTTTATGAAAAGTAAACTGATTTACTGGATACCGGTCGTTGGCGTCGTTGTTAGTCTGATGCATTATAGCAAGGAAAATGGTATGAAGGCTATCTGGGCCTATTACCAGGCATTCGTATTGGTTATTCTTATTTGGATCGCGGCCTACCTTCAGTCGGGGGCGCACGGATCATAGAATAGAGGCACGGCATAAATTTTCGCAGTTATCAGACAGCCGATTCTACTCCGCGATTGCGGGGAGGGGAAAGGTGTGTCCGGGCCAGACCCTTCAAAAAAAATTTGCGAAGCTGATCGGCTTCACATATATTTGCAACCGAATGGCTTCTTATGTAAAATTAAAACCAACCGCTGAATGAAAAAACTTCTCTTTGCCGCTTCTTACCTGCTCATCGCGTTGCAGGGGATAGCCCAAATCACCTTTTCACCGCAGGTAAAGAAATACATCGATTATGATTCTTCCTTCATCGCCTTCACCCATTGCAAGCTCGCCGACGTGAAACATCTGAAGGTACTGGAGGATCAAACGGTGATCGTCCGCAACGGGATAATAGCCGCGGTTGAAGATAGCAAAAAGCTTCCACCTCCTCCCGGCAGCATCGTCATCGACCTGACCGGCAAATCTCTTCTGCCCGGATTCGTCCTCCTGCACGAGCATATGTACTATGCGGCCTACTCCGCCGACTTCACCTACCTACATGTCAAGCAGTTGCCCTTCACTTTTCCGAAACTATACCTGGCCTGCGGCGCAACGACTATTCGTACAGCCGGCAGCGTTGAGCCCTACTCCGACCTGAACCTCAAACGTGACATCGATCAGGGCAAGATCCTTGGACCGGAAATGGACGTGACCGCGCCCTACCTGGAGGGAAAAGGCGGCATCTTCCCCGGGATGCATCAATTGAGCGGGCCCGCAGAGGCGAAGGCCTTTGTCGACTTCTGGGCCAGCCAGGGCTGCACTTCATTCAAGGGATATATGTTCGTGGATAAGCCTACGCTAAAGGCCGCAATAGACGAGGCCCACGCCAAAGGACTGAAAGTAACGGGGCATCTATGTGCTGTCACCTATCGCGAAGCGGCGGAAATGGGTATCGACCAGTTGGAACATGGCTTTTCCGTATCCACGGATTTTGTTCCCAATAAAAAGGAGAATGCCTGTCCGTTGTTTGCGGCGCCCATCGCATCTGCGGATTCACCGGGAGTAAAAGACCTGATCCGGTTCCTTATCGGCAAAAAGGTAATCGTGACGTCCACCCTTGCCGTACTCTACAACATGACTACCCTGAATACAACGATCCGGCCCGAAGTACTGGAGGCGATGTCGCCCGATACCCGCAGTATGTTCCTGAATGTCTACAACAAAATGCGCAACGCCTCGGGCAATAAAGCCATGCTGGAGGAAATGAAGATGGAAAAGATATTTTCGGATGCCGGCGGTCTCCTGACCGTGGGTACCGATCCTACCGGCAGCGGCGCTACCCTTGCAGGATATGGCTCACAACAATCCATCGAACTCCTGACGCAGGCGGGGTTCAGCCCGATAGAAGCTATACGCATCGCGACGTACAACGGCGCAAAGGCGCTTGGAGTGGAAAATAAGATCGGCTCCATCGAGGTCGGTAAGGCTGCCGACCTTGTGGTCATTGATGGGGATATTTCTCAGCACATCGAGAACATCAGGAAGATCGTCTGGGTGTTTAAACAAGGCGTGGGCTTCAATTCTCAAAAGATATTCAGTTCAGTTAAGGGAGAGGTTGGGAAATATTAGTGACGGCGGTTAACTAGTTATTGTGAAAAGTATACAAGGACCTGACCTGTCTTTCTATATCGGAAAAATCCCTGGGAGGTTCCTTCGGCGTAAATAAGCCGTCTTTCTCCCAAAGCTCTACGGAAAGACTGACGGCAATGGGGTTAATCCAAAAAGGAGCCTTCATTTTTTCCAATGCTTCCGGCATACAATCTTCGAGAATGAGATAAAACAGGACTTGAACAAACTCTTCAATTCTCTGCATGGAGACGGTGTAGTCCTCGATTAGTTGCACAACTGTTTTTCCACTTTGAAGACACCGGTCATATAGCTCCTTTATAAACGGTATTTTCAAGTAATCAATGAATTGAAATGAAAAAGTTCCCTTTGATATCCGGGACCAATCCGAAAATAGCTTTCTCACCTTATGAGCTATAATAAAAAAAGTGAAATTTATATTTTGAACCTTTTCGGTCTTTTGTTCGTCCAGATAAATAGAATTGAACATCTGGGGAGCAGCTATAGTCCAACCAACGAAAATATCCCAAATATATCGTAATGACTCTACCTGGGAATTACCGAAATATGGGTAGGCTGACTGAATGTCCGCAACCAACCAATCATTTTGAAAAATGATAAACTGGTTATAAAACTCTATTCTGTTATTATCGATTTGGCGATTGGCTATATAATTATTTACCAACTGAGTGATGATGGAATTTGAATAACCGATGAGGTTTGAGCCAGGGGAATAAAACGGATCGGGAAACAACGCCGCTTCGCCCGTACATGCCCATCGATTTTCGGAAAAAACCTGATTAGATGAATAACTATAATTTCTGAGACCCAGGAAATCCAGCATCTCAAAGCTCTCGATCTTATTACCCACAAAAGGGTCTTTCCGTTTAATCCAATGCAAGGCCTTTTGATAGCTATTAAACTCGGTATAATCGTGCAGGCTTTCTTCAACCACTATTCCGACGCTGGTGTTACCATTGATCAGCGGAATAAGCCAAATCCAATATCCGTTACCCATTAAATGTATCGTCGAATAGTATCTGATTTTGTGCGGAACCCTTCGGTGCCAATTTATATTTTCTTCCGGAACAAAATCACTGACGTCCAGTCGTCCCTTTACTCTAAACCATGCGGAGCTGCAAGTACTACGGAGTTTACGCCTAAGCCCGAGCTTCTTTTGCAGAATAGACCTTCTTCCGGTGGCATCTATCACCCATTTGCATGAGACGGATTGTTGTGTCCCACCTTTGGCGCCGTCAACATACAGGATTTCATGGTTGGCATTCCCTTCACGCAAAAGAATATCATCTACGGAAACGCCGTCCTTTATGGAGACACCCATTTGCTTGTTCAAGAAGTATAGATCATTTTCAAGTTTTCCCCTATCAATCTGATAAGAATCAACAGACGCATATTCGGAAAGACCTATTTCAGGATAATCGGAAAATTCATCGAAGCCTTCTTTGAAAAAATAGCGTAACCCACATTTTCTATATTGCTCATTTTTAAAATATTGCTTGAGCTGTAGGCTTTCTCTCAAATAAAATCCGGCAATTTCTACCGTGGATTCTCCAACCTTATGCGCTGCCTCCCTTAACGGAAAGCGGTTTTTCTCAAGCACTAAAACACTGATATCACCGTTTTCCAATTTCAATTGCCTGGCAAGGCACAAGCCGGCCAGGCCTCCTCCGCAAATAACAACATCGTATTCCTGCGAATTCATAATAGTGTTTAGAATAGTCGAGATACAAGTTACGGACTAAACTAATATATAACTTAGTTTTAAAAAAACTTATCGTGCCGGAACCTCCGGGCCTCTCCCAGCGCGACATCACACGCCTGCCAAAGCGCCGAAAAAACAGCGGATAGATCCGCCGTATCATCCGGATATTCCAGGGCATCGAGCAGGCCGGACAACCGCTGCGTCATGCCCATTATGGAGATCGTTGTTCTCATATTGTGCGCGACCTTGCTCGATGCGGCGCGGTCACCCACCGCAAGCGCCGCCTTCAACTGCTCCAATTCTTCCGGCACCGCCTCCAGGAACTGCTCCGTCATTTCTATCTCATACGCGCGATCGCCCGCGCTCAGCTCCCGCAAATAGGCCACGTCGATGATCGTGTACGCCTCCCCGGCGCCACTTCCACAAAACCTCGCAATCACTCCAAACAGCGCCTCCGCATCGATCGGCTTCGACAAATATTCATTCATCCCGCTGGCCAGACACTTCTCCCGCTCTCCCCGCATCGCATGGGCAGTCATTGCCACGATCGGCACCTCCGACCCCAGTTCCTCCCGGATCATCCGGCTCGTCGTATATCCATCCATTCCCGGCATCTGGATGTCCATCAGCACCAGGTGATACCGCTTTTCCCGCAACTGCTCCAGGGCTTTGCGTCCGTCGTCGACTATATCGAATGAAATGCCCGCTCTACGCAACAGATGCTCCATTAGCCGCTGGTTCATCCGGTTGTCATCAGCGACCAGCACACATATCCCATCCATCCGCGGCAAGGTTGCAACAGGGGACGCCAAAGACGCCGAAGACGCCAAAGGAGCAGCCGCAATGACATAAGGAATATAGAAGCGGAACGCCGACCCTCTTCCCCGCTCACTCTCTAGTTCGATCTTTCCGTTTTGCAATCCGATCAGGTCCTTCACGATCGTCAACCCGAGTCCGGTTCCCCCATATTTCCGGCTCGTCGACCCCTCTGCCTGCGAGAACCGCTCGAAGATAACTTCTTGCTGCTCCCGGCTGATACCGATACCCGTATCCCGCACCTCCACCCATAATTGCACCGCCCCCGCATCCTCGCGGGAATTTACCCGAACAGTGATCCCGCCGGTCTCCGTAAACTTCGCCGCATTGCTGATCAAATTCATCACTATCTGCATCAATCGGGTCGCGTCACCGAGTAATGCCTCAGGGACATCGGCTGCCACGGCTACCTCGAACCGGAGTCCCTTTTCCTCGATCCGGTGGCGGAACAACGTTTCCACCGAATGGAATAATTCGCGAACGGCAAAAGGCCGGGTATCCATCCGCATCATCCCCGCCTCGATCTTCGACAGATCGAGAATATCATTGATGATAGCCATCAAATTCTCGCCCGACTGGCCTATCGCCTTGACAAACTCCCTGGAATCAGCATTCAGCGGCTGCTTGTCCAGCAGTCGTGTAAAGCCGATGATCGAATTCAACGGCGTCCGGATCTCATGGCTCATGTTCGCCAGGAAATCCTCTTTGACCCGGACCGCATCCTGCAATTTCCGCTCCGAAGCATCCAGCCGCCGGATCAGTTCATTCTGTTTGCGCATCCGGTCGATGATGAACCAGAACAATCCGCTGCCGGCCAGCAGCACCAGCACGCTCAATGCGATCCCGCTCGTTCGCGCGATGCGTCCATATTTCGTGACCGATGCATTCACGGCTGCCAGCCGGTCCTTCCTCATGGAATACAGGCGCCGCATGATATCGTTGATCTCGTTTGACGCCCCCCTAAGCGTCGTATTGGCGACAAGGCCCGGGGGCGGTTTGAGCCCTGCCCGGAAAAAACTATCCAGCATGATATTCTTACGTCTCACCCGGTCTTTTGCCAGCACGGCCAGCCGTTCGATATCCGCCCTGGAGCCCCCATCCAGGTCCATCGTCAACAAGGTATCCAGGTTCGCCTCCGCCTCGGCGTTCTGCTCATCGACGCCAAGCACAAATGCGGAATCGCCTGTGGCTACCGCTGCGCGGATCTTGCTTTCCACCGACAGGATGTCCCGCTCCATCTCCCGGAGATCGTTGCCCACCTGCATGTCGCGCAACAACAACCGGTTCCCGTCTATCAATTGGTCGATGCTCCGGGACGAGTTATACTGGATAAAGATCAGCAGCAACATGCCCGTGATGAAACCGGCCAGGATGGTGTAAATGAATCGCTTGTTGCTCATAGCCGACTTAAGTTAACCTAATTATCGTTCGATCCGTCATGGTCCAGGTAATAGCGGATAAATAGCGCCAGCAAAACAATCGCAAGCGCCAGGGTCGCTCCGAGCATCAGCTTCAACCATATCGGGAAGCCATTGTCCAGGCCCCTGAACAGCTGGAATGCCAAACCGGAAATGGCCGCCATGCCCAGGAAAAAGACTCCCATATACAAAATTTTCATGGTACAAAGGTCTTCCTTCCGGCCTGCCCTCTGCCCGCCCCTCGCTCAACGGGCAAAACCCATCGGTAAAAAAGGAAAACTACAGGATATTCATCCGGCTGTTCAAACCTTTCCGGTATGCATCCGCTACAGCCACCGGCTTATTCCCAATGATCAGCACCCCATCCTGCACCGTATCTATCTTATTTAGCGCAACCAAAAAAGACCGGTGCACCCGAAGGAACCGGCTCGCCGGCAGCCGCTCCTCCACTGCCTTCAACGTCGTATGGATCGCGTAGAATTTCTGCACCGTATGCAATTTTACGTAGTCCCCCATCGCCTCCGCAAACAGGATATCCTCCACCTTCAGCCGCCGGATGATCGTACTGTCGCGGATGAAAATAAACTCATCCTCACCCCAATTCACTTCTTCCGACGCACTCTCGACGATCTCCCGCACCTTGGCCACGGCCTGGATGAACCGAGCCGGTGTCACGGGCTTTACGATGTAATCCGCAACGTTGAGGTCAAAAGCTTCGCTTGCATAATCCTTTTTGGAAGTGGTGAAAACGATCATCGGCCGGTTCTTGCCCAACCGCTCCGCCAGCTCCAGCCCCGTCATTCCCGGCATCTCGATATCCAGTAACAAGAGGTCCGCCGGCTGATCCTGCAAAAAACCATACGCCTCCTCCGCCGTCGCACATTCGCCGGCTATAACAAGATCCTTCTGTTGGGAGCACAGTTTCCGAAGCACTCCCCGGGCAATGGCGTTATCGTCGATGATCAGGACGTTCATACACCAAAAGTAGAATAAAAGGCTATCCAAACGACACTTTTTGCCCATCCGCCGATTCCAGCCAAACTTCCCCTGCCTTTCTATCTAGTTTTATCCCAGCAACAAATTGAAGCCGACCATGCGACACCCACTATTTTTTACAATTCTTCTCCTGACGGCGCAAGCTCTGCGGTCCCAATCTCCGGACACGCCCCTCACGCTTTCACAGGCCCTTCGCATCGCAGTCACCAATTACCCAAAGATCAAAGCGGCGGAAAACATCGTGGGCGCATCGGCCCTCGAAATGAATGCCGCTAAACAGGATGGCCTTCCCGATCTCACCGTCGGCATCCAAACGGCTTATGGCACGCTCGATGGCAGCAACGGCCTCTCCAACGGAATGCCAGGTCTCACTTCGATCACGGGGGGGCAGACCAATCCCACACAGAACTGGCAAGCCGCCTTTGGCGCAATGTACCTTGCCAATATCGACTGGAACCTCTTTTCGTTCGGCTTGCAACGTGCGCATGTTGCCGCCGCACTAGGACAATACGATCAGGATAAAAGATCTCTCGAGCAGCAGATCTTCCAGCAACAGGTAAAGGTGGCCGGTGCTTACCTCTCGCTTTTAGCCGCCGTTCACGTTCGCATGGCCATGGAAAGCAATCTCACCCGCACACTCCAATTGCGGGATGTCATTCTCGCCCGTACGATCAATGGCCTTAACCCCGGCGTCGACAGCTCCATCGCCAACGCGGAGGTTTCCAAAGCCCGCCTCTCGCTCATCGACGCCCGCAACTTCGAACAGATCCAGGCCAACCGGCTCTCGACCCAGATGGGGATCAGACCGCAATCCTTCACCGTCGACACGGCCGCCTCGCAGACCCTGCCAAAGGATCTGCTCACGAGTCCCGGCCCCGACCTCTCCACCAACCCGAGCTTGCGTTTCCTCGCCAGCCAGGTATACACCAGCAACCTCTTTGCGGATTATATCCGTAAGGAAGGCCTGCCCCGCTTCCTGCTCTTCGCGGCAGGTCAGGATAGGGGCTCCGGTTTTGGCAACAACTATGCGACGAACCCGGCGGACTTTACTACCAGCCCGCTCCGGGGCATCGAACCTTACCGCGCCAACTACCTCATAGGCGTCGGGGTCATCTGGGACATCACCAGCCTGGGTCCTACCCGCACGAGGGCCGCCGCTCAACAACAACGGTCGGCTGCCTTTGCCAATGAATATCAGCTGGAGCAGAATAACCTTATCAATCAATTGGCGCTCTCGGACCAGCAAATTCGGAACGCATTGGAAAAATACCGGGAAACGCCGGTGCAGCTACAGGCTGCCACCGATGCCTATGCGCAAAAAACGGCACTCTACGCAAACGGCCTTACCAATATTGTCGATGTCTCCCAAACCCTCTACCTGCTCAACCGGGCGGAGATCGACCGGGACATCGCCTGTAACGCCATCTGGCAGGCCCTGCTCTTCAAAGCGGGCACTCTCGGCGATCTGACCCCTTTTTTACAACAATTCTAAAACAACGGCTATGAATCTCATTTCCTCCGCATTGCGAAAACCCATCTCAGTCCTGGTGCTGGTGGCAGCCCTCGTCCTCTTCGGGATCACGGCCGTCATCCGGATCAATATCGATATCTTTCCTTCCCTCGATATCCCCACCATCTATGTCTCCCAACCTTATGGCGGACTATCGCCGCAGCAGATGGAAGGCTTCGTAGCGACCAATTATCAGAACCTCTATCTCTATGTCAGCGGGATCAAAAGCATCGAGACCAGCAATATCCAGGGTCTGAGCCTGCTTAAGCTCAGCTTCTACAGCGGCACCAATATGGCCCAGGCCGCGGCGGAGGTCACCTCGCTCACCAACCGCGCTTTTGCGGAGATGCCCCCCGGCACCCCGCCGCCCATCATCATCCGCTTCGACGCCTCGACACTCCCCGTAGGACAGCTTACCCTCAGCAGTCCCAAACGCAGCAACAACGAATTGCAGGACCTCGCCAGCGTCTGGGTCCGCCCCGGTTTTTCCAGCGTCCCGGGTCTCTCCTCGCCCCCGCCCATCGGCGGTAACGTCCGCACCGTGGTGATCAAAGCCGACCCGTCGCTGATGCGCAGCCATAATATCACCCCTGAACAGATCACCGCGGCCATCCAGGACAACAACCAGATCTCTCCGGCCGGTACGGTCAACATCGGTAATAAAACATATATAACTCCGACCAACACTGTCCTGCGTAATATCCCGGATTTCGGCCGCATTCCTCTCGTTTACCAAAACGGCGCCACCATCTACGTAAAGGATGTGGCCACCGTGGAAGACGGCGCAGACATAACGACCGGTTTCGCCTATATCAACGGTAAGCGTTCGATCTATATTCCGATCATCAAGAATGCCAATGCCTCCACCTGGTCCGTGGTACAGAATCTCAAAGCGGCGATTCCGCATATGCAGAGTCTCCTGCCCCCGGACGTGGAGCTGAAATACGTCTTCGATCAGAGCGTCTATGTCAGCAACGCCGTGAAAAGCCTCATCCTCGAAGGCTGCATCGGCGCTGCCCTCACCTCGCTCATGGTCCTGCTCTTCCTTCGCGACCCGCGTAGCGCTTTCATCGTCATTCTGAATATCCCGGTCTCGATCATCACCAGCACCTTGCTGCTAAAGCTCGTCGGCCAGACGATCAACATCATGACCCTGGGCGGGCTGGCGCTGGCAATCGGTATCCTCGTCGATGAAGCGACCGTCACTATCGAAAATATTCACCGTCACCAGGAGCTGAACAAGACCCGCGCCCGCGCCATCGCCGACGCCTGCCGCGAGATCGCCCTGCCTAAACTCCTCATCCTGCTCAGCACCCTCGCCGTATTCGCCCCCGCCTTTCTGATGACAGGGGTCCCGCAGGGGATGTTCCTCCCGCTCTCGCTGGCAGTTGGCTTCGCGATGATCCCGGCCTATCTGCTCTCGAATACCTTCGTCCCGGTCCTTGCCAACTGGATGCTGAAGGACAAACCGCACAAATCCCAACCGGCAAACGCCGCCTCCGGCGCCCCCGCGCCCACCGGCTTCGACAAATTCAGAAGCCTGTTCCTCCGCATCCTCGAAAAGGAAATGCGCCATGGCAAAGTTGTCATCCTTGCCTATTTCGTCGTCGCCATCGGCCTGACCGCCTTTCTCGCCACCCATATCGGAAAAGATATCCTTCCCGCCGCCAATGACGGGCAGTTCCAGCTACGCCTTCGGGCGCCGGAGGGCAGCCGGCTCGAAGTAACCGAGGCTACCTTGCAGAAGGCGCAGCAGGTCCTGTTCCAGACAGTAGGTGGGAAACAGAATGTGAACATCATCTCGGCCTTTGCCGGCCAGATGCCATCCTCCTTTCCCACGCTGTCGATCATTCTATTCACCAGCGGACCCAACGAGGTGCTCATGCAAGTTGCCATGTCCCCCGACTACAAGGAAAATGTCGACGAGCTGGAGGAGCGCTATCGCATCGCGCTGCACAAAGCCATGCCGGACGTAAGCGTATCTTACGAACCCATCGACCTAACGGACAAGATCATGAGCCAGGGCGCGGCTACGCCGATCGAGATCGCCGTTATGAGTCCCGATCTCGCCGCAAGCCAGGCCTATGCTCAAAAGTTGGAGACGGCCTTGCACAAGATCCCTTTCCTTCGGGATATCGGGCTAAAGGAACAGCTCCAAAATCCCGCCATCCGCATCGATATCGATCGCGACAAGGTCAGGCAGTTTGGCCTCACCATGTCGGATGTATCCAACTCCCTTACCGAAACCACCTCCTCGAGCCGCTATGTCAACAAGATGCTCTGGCTCAACGAAGCCAACGCCAACTCCTACGAAGTCCAGGTAGAGGTGCCTCAGACCTCGATGGCCAGCATCCAGGAACTGGCGGCTATTCCGGTGAGCCCAAACAACAGCCGGCCGGTCCTGGGCGACGTCGCCATCCTCACGGAAGACCGGGTCGTCGGGGAATACGACCGGCAGGGCGCAACGCGCTTCCTTTCTATCGGCGCAAATATCTATCACAAAGACCTCGGCGCCGCCGCGTCTGCGGTAACCGCCGCTCTCCGGTCCGTAGGGACGCCGCCCCGCGGTGTCCGCGTCGAGACGCGCGGCCTCACCAACCTCCTTACGGAAACCCTCAATAGCCTGCAGACAGGCCTTATCATCACTGTGGTAGTCCTCCTCCTTATGCTGACGGCCAACTATCAATCTTTTCCACTGGCCCTCACCGTTATCACGGCGATCCCCTCCGTCCTGGCAGGTTCGCTCCTGGTGCTGCTGGCTACCGGCTCCACGCTTAATTTGCAGTCCTATATGGGGATCATCATGTCGGTCGGCGTATCGGTCGCCAACGCCATCCTGCTGGTGACCAATGCGGAAGAGATCCGCAAAACGGGCGCCGACGCGGCAAAAGCGGCCATCGGAGCCGCGGGCCTGCGTCTCCGGCCGATCCTGATGACCAGCATATCGATGATTGTAGGGATGATCCCCATGGCAACGGGTCTTGGCGACGGCGCCCAAAGCGCCCCGCTCGGCAGGGCTGTCATCGGCGGGCTGTTGTTCTCTACGCTCGCATCGCTCTTTGTTCTCCCAGTGATCTTTTACCGCGTAAGGCGTAAGGCCCCGCTCCATCACGTCTCACTAGATCCCGACGACGCCCAAAGCCTCCATTATGAACCAGCCGGCAATGGCCCGCACCCATTATCGAACCAATAAATCCCATAAAAATGAAACGTAATATTGTTATACTCCTCATTCTCTTCCTCCCGCTAACAGTGCTCATCTCCGCCTGCGGCAGCTCCCCGGCGGCAACTCTTACCGCCAATAACTCCGACACACCCGTCGTGCAAACGCTCATGCTCACCAAAGGCCGGCTCACGACATCGCTTTCCCTTCCGGGGCAATTGCTCCCGTTCCAGACCGTGGACCTCTATGCAAAGGTGAACAGCTTCGTAAAGGAGATGTATGTCGATGTCGGCAGCCAGGTGAAAAAAGACCAGTTGCTTGCCACGCTTGAGGCCCCCGAGCTCCAGGCCGCAACTGAGGAATCCGCATCCCTTCTTCATACGCAGGAAGCCGCCTGGCACGCGTCGAAGGCCACTTACGACCGGCTTTATAAAACAAGTAAAATACCCGGAACGGTGTCTCCCAATGAGCTGGAACTGGCTGGTGCGAAAATGCTCAGCGACAGTTCCAACCTCGCCGCCGCCCGTTCGCATTACCTCGCGTCGGCCGACATCCTGTCGTACCTGCAGGTGCGAGCCCCCTTCGCCGGGGTCATCAGCAGCCGGAATGTGTATCCCGGCGCCTACGCCGGACCGGCTGGTAAAGGTTCCTCCATTCCCCTGATGACGCTGCAGCAGCAATGCCGCCTGCGCCTCGCCGTCGCCGTCCCCGAAGCCGCCACCGCTTATTTCCGGGATGGCGATGAAGTACGATTCACCGTCCAAACACTGCCGGGTCGTGTCTTCACTGCTACGGTCACCCGCATCGCCGGGGCGCTCGATTTGCAGACGCGTACCGAACAGCTTCAGATGGACGTGGCCAATGACAAAGGTCTCCTCCTGCCCGGCATGTTCGCCCAGGTCAACCTCGATCTTACCAACAGCGATGAACAGTTCATCGTCCCGCTCCCGGCAGTAACGGCCAACAGCAAGCGCATCTTCGTCATCCGGGTCGATTCCGGCAGGACGGAATGGATCACCGTACAGAAAGGCCGCGAAGCCGATGGCAAAGTGGAAATATTCGGAGATCTTAAAGCGGGCGACCGGCTTGTCGCCGCGGCGACCGATGAATTGAAAGGCGGAACGCTCGTAAAAACAAACTGAAATCGTGGGATATGAGACAATCTTATTAAATTTATGCGCAACCTATCCATAAATGAAAATGAAATATTTAATAACATTGGTATGCTGCTACTGCGTAGTTACCCTGCCGGTCGTTGCCCAAACCATTCCCGCCAAACTGGATTCCCTGCTTGACGCCTATGCAAAAGTCTGGGATTATGGCGGTTCCGTACTTGTCGCTACGAAAGGCGGCATTCTTTTTGAAAAAGGCTACGGATATAAGAATAAGGAAACGAGATCGCTTAACGATCCCAATACTATTTTCCAGATCGGGTCGATCACCAAACAATTCACTTCCGCCATTATCCTGCAGCTCGAGGAGCAGAAGAAGCTCTCCCTGCAGGATAGCCTTACCAAATACATCCCGGACTATCCCAATGGCAATAAGATCACCATCGAGCAATTGCTAACCCATACTTCCGGCGTCTATAACTACACCAACGACCAGGCATTTATGGAGAACAAGAGCATGCATCCGATAAGCCGCGACAGCCTGATTGCCCGTTTTAAATACAAACCGCTCGACTTTTCCCCTGGAGAAAAATTCAGCTACAGCAACTCCGGTTATGAGCTTCTTGGCTATATCATCGAAAAGGTGACAGGGGAGTCCTATTTCCGGGCGGTTCGCCAACGCATCTTCCAGCCACTGCACATGGATCATAGCGGTTTTGACTTTACGGACCTCCATAGTCCGGACAAGGCGATCGGATATACCCCGCAATCGGCTACGCCTGCTCCTATCGTCGATTCTTCCGTCTCCTTTGCCGCAGGCGCCATTTACACGACCGTCGGTGATCTGTATAAATGGGATCGGGCTTTGCTGGCCGGGAAAATACTCAGCCGGGCCTCGCAGCGAAAAGCTTATACGCCGCATCTCGCGAATTACGGTTACGGTTGGGTTATCAATCTTTCCAATGGGAAAAAAGTAGTTGAGCACGGCGGTGGCATCCCGGGTTTTGTCTCCTATATCAAACGCATACCCGAAGATGGGATCTGTATCATCATTCTGGATAACCAGCCGAACAGTGCCAGTACGGCAAAAATGGCGCAGGATATCGTTGATATTCTTAGCGGGAAAGACGTGAGGCTTCCAAAGAAAAATTGATCCTGCATACCGGTCACGATATTCCCGCCAAGCGGCTTTAAGAGCCAGGTGCAGGCTTCGATCCGGAAGAGGTCCATCAGCATCCGGAGGGGTTCCGAAAGATCCAGCCCTTTCTCGCGGAAGTTGGCAAAGTGATGGTTATCTCATCCATCCGAAACATGGCGATAAGTGTTTTCTTCAATGAATCATGGTTCCATCTTCGTTGGATTGGCAAATATTAAAAGGTAAATTTGTACAAATAGCTTTGATATGCCAGAGGTATTGCACGTCATTATAAAGAAGGATTACGCAGCTTCCCTGATGGAACACCTGCAAAAAGAACATGCCATTGAAATTGTTGCTGAAGATACTGCCGACATACCGGGGTGGCAAAAGGAAGCCGTCCGTAAAACGCTCCAAGATGTGCAGCAGCACCCTGAATAGCTGCAACCCTGGGACATTATAAAGCAAAAGTATAAGCGCCCCTAATGTCTTACCCTATTGTTCTTTCGACGAGTGCGGTTTTGGACATCGTCTCCGCTCCGCGCTACTATCCGCCCGTTCAGGGCAGGTTTGATAATGTGCCATCGCTTTAAGTATCAGATTTGCAATTAATATCTTTCGGCATTTATTCAATCGCTATCATCGGAATTATATACTCTATTGGTACGTCAGTGATAGCAGCGGGATTAACCGGTTTTAAATATATCGCGAGCATCTTAGGATTTGGCATTGATCGCGCCATATACATTTCGATGAAAGCCTAATTTTCCCAGCCAATTTTCCGGGCGCTGTCTATTAGGCCATTGTATATCTTTTCCTCTTTCTTTTGACTGGCCTTAAAAGGCGGTCCAGAAAACTTAATCGGCTTGTTTTGCAAATTCGCCAATAGAATATTACAAACAATGCGATAACTCATTGGATTCACGATTTGGTCAGGAACGGCTATTTGATACTGCATTAAAAGAATAAGTATTTCGGCCTTCATATTTTGAAGCGATAATATTTCTTGGACCCTTTTGATGAAATCTGGGAATCTGTTGTCTTTGCCGCGAAAAGTATCTATCGCAAACTCACTCATTTTAGCCAGCATGTCTAAACCTGTTAAAGACTTGGTTATCTGGCCATGAGCTACCCAATAGAAATTTAGAATCGGGAATTGACTTTGCAGTTTCCGGTGTTCAATTAGTTGTCGAAGCGTGATAAAAAAAGACTGCACTTCGATATCACTCCACCCACGACTTCTTAGTTTGCTAATCGTTTTGGCCGCTGTTACCTCGATCGTTTCACTTCTGGTAATCCATTATTGATAATTAACTCTTTAACAATCAGTTTTATGTTTCATCAAATTTAAACTTTTAGATGCTTTGGTCCGAAAAAAGGGGCTTTTCACGGTGCGGCGTGAAATAATATTTTCCTAGAATTGCATTAAATACTTCAAATGACTGCGCACGAAATTTTATCAAAATATCATGGAACAGTGGTCGCAATTACAAACTCCAATGATGAAACATTGGTCGGCATAGTAATGATGGCCGCTGGATTGGAAAAGGCGGGAACTTTGATGCCGAAAACCTCGTTTCTAGAGGTCGACCTAATCGAGGATATGGAGCAGTATAAGAAACTTTTTATGAATTACAAGTTCAAACATCATATTATTCATGAGGACGATATAGAAGACATTCGGCCGTATGACCTATCTGGAAAGCCGATATATATTGATTATAGTGTTTTTCAGGATTTGACATCTGGCCAATCGCCAACTTATGTATGGGAGATGATTCGCGAAATTAAAGCTGGTAAATTATTCATCGTGACTCAAGTTGGGGCACA
Organism: Puia sp.; assembly: GCA_035695565.1. GTDB lineage: Bacteria > Bacteroidota > Bacteroidia > Chitinophagales > Chitinophagaceae > Puia. Next base: position 296,183 of record DASRRX010000014.1, read on the forward strand.
ATACAAATTGAAATTGGGAGAGGATGATGTTTTCCAGTTAGAATAATTGTATTTTTTTTCCGTTAGTCACCTGAACCGGATAGCAGAGATATTGCTCTAAAAACGTGCATAAACAATTCCCAAAGCTGATTGCCCCGAGTTGTGTCAAGAGACAGAGCTATAATAATACTAGACAGTATGCTCAATGCCACCCCTTTCCAGTCGGTTTTGGGTATTCTTTGAGCGGCTTCAACAAGGTAATCAAGTTTTTCGTTAACCGTAGTCATTTGATCATTCGATAGCTCGAAGTTTTGCCTAATCAATCCTTTCAAATCTTGAATCGCAAATCGTATGCGAACAAGATCATGTTGTGAGAAATATGTTAAGTCTCCCAAGTCTAACTCCTCCAGTTCTAGATACTTAACACCGCTTTTGTATTCTTCCCATAAATCAACAGCATTTCTATCTTCGAGATAAGGCTTAACACTTTCATTTATCCATTCCATAAAATGCAAGAATACCTCCTCGAATGGAAATCGTGAGTCGTAATTAATTAGCGGATACGTCGAACCATAGCCCACACAGGCAAAAGAATAGATGTCATAGTCATGTTCGAATGGGTAAATAATAAATCTCAACGGCGACCCCTTAAATTCCAATATTGTTTGGCCATTTATTTCAATTAGCTGGAATGAATCTAAACCCGGCGAATTTTTTTGAAGGAATTCAAATAGCTTGTTTTTGTGAACTACTCTCATATAGGCTATCTCGCCTGACTTTATAAAGGATTTGCCGCCAAAGGTATGGCTGACAGAAAACCCTAGCCAGTGACGTCTAAGTTATAGTAAGTTTTCAACCCTGAACCAAATCGCCCCCCTTTTTGCACCCCCGACCACCCAAAAACGCTAAAACCCTTACTCAGGTTCAATCTTGCGGAGAGGGAGGGATTCGAACCAAGCCACTCTACCACTTGATTTTCAATATGTTGAGCTCGATCAATTTGCTTGAGGCACCGGGTTTTCCACCGACTGATTTGGGTGAATTTGACAATCAAATTTAAGGACACTTTCGGATTTTACCCATAGAATTTTTAGGGTCGCCTTCAATTCTAAGGAAACAAAATCGCAAAATCAAACAATACATTCTCCTCAAAGGTTAATATGGATTATGCATATCCAACCATAAGTCTGCTATTCTCTTTCGCAAATCTTCATTCACGTAATTAATCTTATTCGCTGAGAAACTGTTTAAATTCATTGGCGCGAACAACATTTCGGTTCTTACTAAATGAATAAAGTCGCCCATTACTGCATTGTGCAAAAAATTAACAGCGTTGCCATTATTTACCAAAAAAAAGAAGTTATTGTTATTTGAATATTTAAATATTTTGTCTTTTTCTTCTATCTGGTACTCGTTTTTATCAAAATTAAAGTGGAATTCATCATCAGACGATGTTACTGAAAAAATAAAACAACCATCTTTGACCTTCCGGAAGTCGCTTACATCCAAACTTTTGTTTCCGGTCGCTGAAAATATTATATCGGCATTATAAATGACATCGCTTCTTGAAGGAATCGCGCATAAATTATTATACGATTCAATTCTTTTAATGGGGTTTATATCGAATACGCTTGGCTTAACTCCCCTTTGCAACAAGTGAAATGAAATTGACTTACCAATCTTACCAAATCCAAGCACGCTACATTTTAAATATTGTAGCAGAATGCCTTCTCTTCTTAAGATAGCATCTGCAGAAAATAATATTGATTGACCGACTAAGAAATCTTCGTTATCTTTTAAGGGGCTTCTGGCAACTGAAACAACTTTCACGGAAGGCGCCTCCGCTTCATATTTTTGGTGACCGTTTTCAGTATCTTCTACTATCAGTTCGATTTTGCTAAGTATCTCTTGGGGCCAATTCTTTCCAATCTCTGCAAAATAACCACCGATGTCAAATAGAATCACTTTTTGGGTAGACTCAAAAATTAAGTCCGTAACCTTGTTACTCTGGAACCTGAGCTGCTCTCTGGATATTGTCAATATCGGTATGTCTACCTCAAGAATTTGTCGTACTTTCTCATCAATTGAATTGGGTTTCGGTATAACTGCTAAAATAGGGTAAATCCTATTTAAAGTCTTAAGGTAATATACACTATCAGGTATGATGTGCGAAACGACTATCGAACGAAACTTTTTTTTTCGTCAAACTCCTTTGCAACCGTATCATAGTATAACTTGGTTTTAAATTCCAAGCTTAAAATCTTTCGAATTTTATCTAGTAGATTTCGGAAAGTTCTGCACCGAGCCAATCGAGAAAAGCTTACCCATTTGGCTCCTTCCGCATCATGTGTGTTTGGGCTTATTTTATCGATTCCGTGATAAAAGAACAGATACCTAAAATCATGATGAAAATGACTAGGCTCTTCCTTTGCAATATTTTCGGGTATAAAATGAGAATCTATATCGAGGGGGATATTTTCGGTGAGGTGAATTGAAAAATTTACCAGGTTTTCCCTTTCAATTCCTGTTTCCTCTACTGCTTCTCGAATCGCTGCGTCCAAGATGGAGTTATCATCTTTTTCTATATGCCCACCCGGTTGAAGCAATTTATGAAATGTCTTATGCTTTAATAACAAAATAGTTCTCTCTCTGGGGTTAATTATCAGCGCGCTTGCGGTAATATGTTCATCGGATACCTTCCTGTCATACAATTGCGAATCATTAGAGCGATTTAAAAAATCAGTTAGCTTTCCTTGATCTTCTGTTTCAAACTCCTTTAAGTAGGCCCGAAGTAGATGTATTACATCATCTTTATTTTCCATTCTCAGTTAAAATTTTGCAAGGTTTGAATACTTAAATCTACTGCTTGATATGGCTTGTAGGCGAAATAATTAGGCACACCTTGTGGATTAAAAGTGCAATACCACAATGCATTGAGCGCCAATATACAATCTTTATCTACTTTGCCATTATCCTTTGTCAATCTGAAACATAAATCCCTTGACTACTTTATTCAAACACAGCAGAATGCAGTATTCTACCAACCTAATTTACTTCATGCTTTGAATGGTAGTAGGTCCAAAAGCTCTTGGACAATAATTCAAAATTGGTTTGAATTCTAATGACAGATCCCGTTAATTTATCTTTCAATTTATAATAACCCGCTTTCGGTTGTTCAAGTTCGTATCGTATTCCATTTTATTTTCAAAAATGCGCGACAGCAATTCGGAAACATCTTGAATTTTTTCCGTTACAATAGCACCCACCGCAACACCAGTACTAAAATCAATTAACCGGCTTAAGGGATGAACAGATTTATAAAAATCAGCTCTTGTCTGCGGATTGCAATAGAATATAACGGGCTTCCCCAAACTTAATGCCATCGCCGCTTCCGAATCTTTCCCATAACTCTCTTTCTCGCCTGCACAGTAGACTAGCACCTTAGCGCATTTAACCATTAGACATTCAATTAAGCCCTTGTCTTCATGTCCGTCGGCAGCGGTAATAGTTGGGTCAAAGTATCTCAAATGTAGATCTCTTAATCTCGAATCCTTGAAGATCGTCTCACATGCATCTGCCATATCTCTAAAGTCTTTCCTAGTTCTCATACTTGTCGCAACATAAACATCTAGATCATTAACTAATGACAGGTATAGTTCTGTGTTTTTTAGCGCTGCACCTCGAGAATTTAAAAACTTTTCTGCGACAATTTGATATCGATCCTCAATATCCTTTTCCGAATTAATAATTTCTTCAACAATCTCATCCACCGAGAATTGCAATAGACCTAAACTCGCCTGGTGCTTTTGTCTATGATTTTTCGCAAAATCTTTATCAAATAGGTCCTTTATTTTTACTTGGGTAATTCCAGCCGATCTGGCCGCTTGATACCCTCCGATTAAAAAACTCTTCAAGTCGCTTGCCGTCTTAGGAGTTTCCCCATAAGTCTTGCAAGCCATTTCAGAAATAAGATATCTTTCGTCCTTGGCAATTTCAATAAATTCAAGAGGCCGTCCTCTTTTCTTAATAATTTCAGTTGGAACGCTTTTTGATTTAAAGAAGTTAATAAGGTGCGAATGAGATTTAGTTTTCAATTCTTTAAAACCATGTTTTATGCTTCCAAAGTACAAGAGGCCATCTATGTAAATTCTTTTTAGTCCCCAGCGAAGATGTGCCAACGAAATAATGGAACTTTGACCAACGTATTCTAGCCGATAATCATCCACTTTTTTTACGTCGTAGGAGTGAATTGGTGCTTGTAACCAATAATATTCAAAAAAATCATCCGAAATACCAGCTTCCAATGACAATAAAAGTAGTTGATTTAGCTGCACTTTTGTTAGTGGTTCTCGCTCAATTCGAGAAAGTCTTTCGAATACCTCCGGGGGCCCTGATACATTTAACCATCCTTCAAAGCCTTTCGTTTCGTGGGTCAGCTGTTTAAAAAAATCAATTATATACTCTCTTGTCATCGCTAGTTATTAAGTGCTCTATTGTTCTTGCCCGACGAACTGTTTAATATTTTTTTTAGTTGGTTCAATAGCAGCTTCTGCAGTCTTACTCTATCTGTGATCCGCCTTGGGGTTCCCTTCTCCCCATACATTAAATTTACGACCGATTTCGCCACTTATTTAACCGTGAAAACACCCTTTTTTGGCTATTTGATTCGCCCATTCAATTACATTGCAGTTAGGACAGCATTGGTTTCGGCAAACATTCTGTGACTTTTAAATCAATGGTACACTTGGCCCGATCAGTTCAACTAGCCCGCCTTATTCAAGAGAAAAGGTGTTTTAGCTGCCCGCCTATTAGCAAACTCGGAATGCATTTACTTCGTCTGCCAAGGTAGAGGGGTTACTAATTCGCCACCGCCGGTAGGTAACGATAGCCAGCCGGAAGGCTCTAATGGAAAAAAATGGACTCGGGAGGAGATCTTCAAATTTTGGCCCACTCTAAAGACAAAAAACGTTATTGCTTCCAAAGAGCGACGCTCGTTGGCAATCCACAACCTTCTAGGGTCTGCAACACCTGTTCAAAAGTCATTGGCGGGTTTCTTAAACTTTTAACCTGGTTGTGGATAGCTTCTAAAGTCTTGGGCCGATCGAGCTCAATCAAATGCGCGATAAAGGTGTCTGGATCTTGGGCCTCGATATCGTATGTCCTAAGCGTGGCAATCGGAAAATCCTGCAAGTTAAAGGTGACAATGACATCAATGCGCCCTCTAATGGCAGCAGCTAGTACATGCCGGTCATCTGGATCAGGGAGTGTAAGGCTGTCGATAAGTGGTTCAAACTGAGCCACGTTGGCGTCTGGAAAGGCCGAATTCATGGCATTCCGAGTTCTTTCAAGTTTCTCCCTTTCGAGGTCTGGCCGGTTTATTAGTAAGCTTTTTATCCATTCCTCCTGAATCCGGTCGGTCCACCTGGGCTTATATAAATCGACACTTGCCAGCCTCAGTAAGCAGTCTCTGAGGGGCGCAGGGTAAAGAGTATTAGCGTCCAACAAGGCAGTGAAGCTTGGGGAGTAAATCATTAATAACCTAAGTTAAGGTCTTGCGCTTGTTGGGCAAGGAAATTTAGCTCATCCGCCTGAGTTTTCTTTATTTTTTGCTCATAGGCTACAATGTCTTGCATAGCTATCCGACGATGTGAACCAACTTTAATATAGGGAATAAGACCTCCTTCCAGGAGTTTAACCAAATGGGGCCTTGAAACATTCAGCATATCCGCCGCTTGCTGAGTGCTCAAAGCAGCATCAGAAGGCAGGAGAGTAATAGATTTCCCATCCGCCATATTGCGTAAAATATTGACGAGTAGGTCAAACGCTTTAGTTGGGATCTTCAAATAAACTCCCTTCTCCTGAAACTTAATGTTTACAAAAGCGCTACTGCGCCGCACCCTCGGTGGGTTGGCCTGTAGCCTTGCAATCGAAGTCTTCGCGATCTTCTGATCCTCTCTAGTTGTTCTTTCCAATACTGCTTCCATAACTTAACCTTTGTACAAAGATACGCAAACGAAATAAACGAAACAAGCGAAAACGGGTTATTCATAGCCGAGACGGATTGTTAGAGGTAGCACATTCATATTTTCGACGAACCGCTAGAGTGGTGAGTATCACTATTACAACTATAGACATATGCTAACTAATAAATAAATTATTTTTAATACTATCATATTTACCAGTCTAACATTTTCTTTATAATTACTTTACACATAACAACTCACAGCTATTTCCAATATTTATGTTTTAACATATGTCCATACTCCATACGGTTACACTCACCACCGCAACGGTGCGACGAAAGTATTTAGTCGACAGCAAAAACCGCGCACAAAAAACCCCAATTTGGCGCATATCTGCCATTTTGACGCTATATTCTCGCCTAATTTGAACAATATCAGCCATTTAAGCATATTTCAACTAAAAAACGCAAATTAGAGCAAATCTGGTGAATCCCATTTTGTATATTTACATATGCGACACTCAACGTCAATAAATAAATTAAATGCATAATAATGGACGCTTCACTAAAAGAAGATACAGCAGCAATCTTCAAGGTTTCAAAAGAAGGAATCGAAATTTCAGGTTCAGAAAGCTTCGTGAGGGACCAGGTCAATCTTTTCAAGCCTAATATTCAGGAGATTCTTCATGGGCTATCTCGGCCAGCACAACAACCAAGTCTGCCAGCTATTTCACCCGCTATACCAAAACACGCTTCTCCAAATTCCTTATCTGAATCAGAAGATATTGACTATATAGAAATTTCCGCGTCTGAAAGTACTAATTATGAAAACGTCCTGGAAATACAAAATGATAGAGTTCACATTATAACAGACATACCAGGGGATACATTGGCGAAACGAATGATCAACCTTGTATTAGTTTACATGTGGGGCAATATATTAATAAATAGATCTGAAATTTCATTTGTCGAATTGAGAGAAGTTTGCCAGCAGCACGGCGAGCTTGACAAGTCAAATTTTTCAAAGCATATGACATCAAATAAGAAATTCTTTGTAATTCTCGGCTCAGGTAAATTTTTAAAAGCCAAACTTATCAGGCCAGGGATCAAAGAAGCACTCAACCTTATTGCTGAATTAAATACGAAATAAAATGGATAATCAGAAAATGAAAATCAGGATTAGTTTGACAAGCCGTGAAGTTGAATTTGACGGCGACTTACAGTTGATAAAAGACAATTTTGGCGAATATATCCAAGATTATCTTAAAGTTCTTAACAAGGAATCCCCCGGTAGCTCCGTTATCAAACAACCAAATGTAAAATCCACAACTGCGAACTCCAGCCCCTCGCCTACAGACCAAACTAGCAATTTGATTCCGGACAGCTTTGGAGAATACTATTCAAAATTTCCCAAAAGCTTGTCAAATGTAGATAAACTACTGCTGGCAAGCTTCTTTCTTCAAAGCCGAACTGATGGCAAATGCTTTACGGTAAAAGAAGCCTCTGATCTTCTATTGGAACAAGGGGTCAGCTTATCGAATGCCGGCGTATTTAATAAACACAACATTACATCAAGAAGGGTCTTCAAATTATCAGGTAAAAGCTTCCGCGTATCTGACACTGGGCTAGAATATATTAAATCCTTAACTGTAAATCAATAATCGTGGAATCAAATTATTCTGAAATTGAAATTTTGAAGGAAATTGATGAAAAGTTTGCATCGCTAGACCAGGATGCTCAACAACGAGTGTTTGATTATCTCACAGATAAGTACAAACTAAAGGGACGAAGTGCGACTGGTTCCAGGAAAGAGCCAACACTCCCTATAACTGACTCGACAATCTCCTTAAAAGAGTTTATTCTCGCAAAAAAACCTGATAGTCACTATGAAAGAATTGCATGTATTGTCTTTTATCTGGAAAAATTCAAGGGACTGGAAGGCTGCAAGACAATCGACGTTACCAATGCAAATAGTGAAGCCAGGCAGCCTAAATTTCCAAATCCTGCATTGTACGTGCAACATGCAACTAATACATACGGGTATCTAATCGCCTTAGGAAAAGGGAAAAAAGGAATTTCGGCTCGCGGGGAAGCCGTCATAGAGGCCCTCCCGGATAGAGAAACGTTAACCGGTGTATTGAAAGCGCATCCAATGAAAAAGAAACCTTCAAGGAAATCAAAGACAAAATAAAACGCAATGAGCCTAAACAAGATAAGGCACGTTCTCAATGCAACATTTCCACAAAGGCTTGTGGAAGACCTAGTAGATTCCTACCAAGAACAAAAAAGAAATTTCTTTCTGGGTAATCATAGACCTACTGAGGTGGAAGGAGGCAGGTTTTCAGAGGCTTCATTTCGACTACTGGAATATAAAACAACGGGGACATTTACCCCTATAGGAACTCAACTGAATACAGATGGCTTAATTAATCAATTTAAGAATTTGTCTCAGGTTCTGTACAGTGATTCTATTAGGCTGCATATTCCAAGGACCCTTCGAGTAATTTATGATATAAGAAATAAAAGAGATGTTGCCCATTTGGCAGATGGAATCGATCCGAACTTGCAGGATGCCAGTTTTGTCTTCGCTGCGTTGGATTGGGTATTGGCCGAATTTGTTAGAATTTCCGGTTCAATTTCAGCGGATGCTGCATTTGCGTTGGTTAAAGTTATTACCATTCACGCAATTCCGGCGATCGAAGACTTCGATGGATTCCTAAAGACTTTAAAGCCGTCCCTCGGACCTTCTGACAGGGTACTATTGTTGTTATATCATAGAGGAAATTTCGGTGCAACCATTAATGAATTGTCTGGCTGGCTAAAGCCGGGGCAAAGAAAAAACCTTAAGAGGACATTGACGTTAATGGAATACGAAAAGGATCTAATCGTATCAATTAGTGATAAAAAGAAAATTACACGATTAGGAATATTGGATATTCAAAACAGAAGGCTATTAGAACTTTAACCGCTATTTCGTTACCAATAACTCGCAGACCCCAATCTCCAACACATCAGCAATTTTGAACAAGGTAGCAATTGAAGGCTGATTTACATTCGTGCACCATTTGGAGACAGTCACACTCTTCACACTCAGCTTTTCTGCGAGCCATTTATTACTCCTTTCTCGCTCATAGAGCACTAGTTTAATCCTGTTATATCGTCTTCGTTTTGCCAGCATGAAAGTTTTTGTAGAGCAACTAACAAAAAATGAAGAAAAGTATGAAAATCAAGTCTTCAAGTGATATTTTAAATATTATATTGATACTTTAAATATTCAATTTATATTTTAATTACAAAATCACCCCTTTAAAATGAGCTTTTTCAACAGTTCATAAGCGATCTCCTAGCTTTGCGAACACATAAGTTATTCTAGCGTGTTTGCTTTATTCTCGTTCTGCGAAACTGCGACCTTCGAAAAGAACCGGGAAGTAAGGTAAATCGCTCACGTTACGGCGTGGGCGTTCTTATTCCGGTTCAAGGGTGTCGCAGCCCTCGCAGACGGTAAGAACTTCCCCACGTCTTTTTTATTTCTGCAATTCGAATTCTAATGTCTCAGTTTAAGGATAATTCCAGAATTTACGACCAGCTTATTTGCTTGTCCGAAAAAGAGAAGCTGGCCCCAATGGAGGTTGTTAAGGATTTCTTCGCCTATTATCGGCTTAGTGAACTCCGGAACATTCAAGATCAGATTCAGCAGCTTTGTTTAACCTCGGAAGAGGGAGCATTTTCTCAAGCTAAATCGCGGTCCAACCTATTAGCCTATAATTATAAGCTGATACGTGTCTTAGAAGCGGCTTCGCTCTTAAACGGAGTACTACTTTCTTCAGTGAGTACCGGTAGGAACGAGGTTCCCTTAAATAAATCGATCCCGAGACGGATTGTTGATACTCGGATATCGGACCTTGTAAAATCAATTAATGAGGTAGGAATCGAGGTTGCGAAATTGTATCTCCTAATTGTGAAAGCGTGGACTGCACAATTGTATTCCGAATTGAAACTCCCAACGAATAAGAATAAAAAAGCACGCGCTGCACCTATTCTACCGCCGGTGAACCTGGAGGAAATTCACTCGATGGCGCAAGCACTCCAAAATAAGCTGGTAAACCTGATTGGAGCAGGCACCGACATTTTGATCAATGATTTGCATATTCACATTATTAACCCTCAACAATAATTTATGCTAAAATATTGCCCAACTCCAGCTTTTGAAGGATATATGGCTCTCCCGGTTGGTTGCGACCTGGACTTTGTAATAAAGCGGTTCACAGAAGACTATAAACTTTATGATTTTAGGGAATGGCTCTGGAGGCTCGCTCACGCGGCTTTAACGCACGACGACTTCGACAGTGATCAGCGCGCGGACCTAATTCATTTTATGCACGAACTGGAATGCGTGATGGAAGTAGTTTATTTGGAGCTGTCAGATAAGTCACCAAAACCAAAGATTAACCTAAGAATGTAAAAAAGGGTACTGAGGACAATCCTTCGGAGGTGGGATATTTTTAGTTATGAAGCAAAGTCTAGTTTTTTGGCCAATCCTCCGATATGTGGCTAAACGCTGGGCCGCAGTCAGGCAAAAATATCCCGCCGCCGAAGCGCCAAAGCCGAGCTGGTGCTCGGATATGTTTTGATGCCGACCGGCTGCGGCAGCTTGGTTATTGCTCCCGATAGGGCAATTCGGGACGCAGTGCGTCCCGAATTGGGGAATCTCACCCCAACCATTTCCGGCCAAGTTCGGAAATGAGTTCCACCAACCGATCTACCTTGGACTCAATCTTAAGATATTGCTCGAAACCCAATCTCGCGTAAACGTCTTTACGCTGAAGTTCAGGGAAGGTATTGAAGAGCTTTGTCATTTGATTTATGTTGATCCCAATGAGTTTGATCTCGGTCCTGAGCTGTGCAAGCTCTTCCATAATATTATCGAAAGTCATATCACGCGTGATTGTCCTAATCGTTCGATTATAAAGTAGGTCCCGAAGGAGCTTGCTCATATCCTTGTGCGCCGTACGCTCACATATACTTAGTAACTCGTTGTATTTCCGGTCATTAACCCGCGTGAAAACTTTGGGAGTGAGCCGGTCGGCATCCTTAACTTTTCTTCTTCCCACACTAAATGAATTTTATCGGTCCTGGGGTCGTTGATCACCCCAGTAAATTTGATCTATAGGGCATATTTGCTGACAACAGTACATCTTGCTTGGCGCTAAAGACGCGCCATAGTTTCCCACGCAATGGCTCCCAAAACGAGTTAAAGAAAAGGCAGGAAGCCCCCTCCGGGGAACCCCTCGACCGCCCTCTTCGGGGAGGGGATTTTATGCGGTTTGTTTTCGATCTTGCAATACACGGTCTATTTCAGAGGCGTCATAATAAATCAGACCCCCGATCCGGGTAAAAGGGATTTTGCCATTGTTTCGGAGGCTGTGCAAAGTACCAGGTGAGATTTTCAGCATTTCCCGGACCTCATAGGATTTAAGCCATCGTTTGGGCGTTTTGCTCAGATGTCCTTCGAGCATCTTTTTTATGTCCATCATCAATGTAACTCGAAATTTATCCAGGTCGTCGAGCGTGACCAGTTGGTTACCGGATGGGTTAGGCCTCTCTCCGGGTACGTAAATTAACTTGCCCATAGTTTCAATCTTTCCATCCAATTTACTGTAGCGTGAAACCGGATTATCAGTATTGGATGGTAACTCGGTTTGAATTTTTCGAGATTTTAGATTTTATTTGGCCAATTGTTATTTTCAGCCATCGCAGAAAAATCTGCTGCTATGTATAGGATCCCAGTCGAGGGATTTTTCAGTGTGGATAAGTGCGTGGGGGCAAATTTTCACCTTGGCTTTCGTGCCCGGCGTAAAACTAAATCAGTCGAATCAAAGAAATTCATAAGCTGCTGCCGGTCGCCCCCTAGTCGTAAATCGAAACTTGATCCGTCCCGGCGCGTAACTCTAAAAGTGTCGTCGTAGCCCCGAGAGCATAAATTGAGATTTACTTGCCTGACGAAAGGAATCGGTACAAATTCATATAGACTATCTCCCAAATTAATCGAGCGCGGAAAGTAATCTCCGATGCGCTTGTTGGTAAGAATGGCTGTGTAGCTCGTAAAGTCGCCGTATAGCTGAACAATCCTTTCGCCTGAGTCAATGAACCTATTGTTTCGGATATTTTGATATTCTGCCTGCGAGATCGCTTTTTCTGTTCTAATCGGAGTTTGAGCCATAAAGGTTATGTCCTGGTACACTCTTAGCGAGAATTCATTTTGAAGATAAACTAAGAAATGGTGCAATTTTGCAGCATTTGAGTCGACAAATTGATAATACCCTGGCTCCAAATAGCTAAAAAACCTGAATTGGAACCCTTGTTGGTATTCAATATAGATCCTTCCTCCACCAGTCAAATCAAAAAAAAGTTGGTCATTGGGTTTCCCGTCAGGGATAGAACCAATATCATAAAACCTTAGTGTATCAAGCAATTTCTCCCAGCCGTGTATCGGCGGTCTGATAGACGAACATCGAGTTATTGCGATTGGGTAATTCGGCCGCCGATCGCTCCTGCCGAAACCCAAGAGATGACCAAACCCTTCCACTCCATTTTTTTCAATATCTAAAACAAAACCCGTGTCACCGGGCTGCCAAAACCAAATGCGAAGCGTGGTGTCCTTCTCGCTGGAGTTGATGTCAGGAATATTTAGCTGTTTGGCGAAAAATTGGACATAGTCATGATAAGACGCATCTTCCTTCAAGCTGTCGCGGAAGTGAATTGCTTTGCCAATTTGAAATCTCGAACAGTCAAAGGACGGCTTGGTTTGGCGTTGACTGCACGATGCCAAAAGAATTGAAATTAAGAACAAAAAGGAAATGGCCTTGAGCTTCATTTGATCCTAATTTACCAAAAACCAATATAATTTTAGATTTCAGGCAGCAATCCCGCTAAATAAATCTTTTACTCACCCGAAAGCTTTTTCTTCAATTGCTGCATATCGTCACTAATCTTCCGATCAAGCACTTTTGCATATAGTTGGGTTGTCTTCAAATTCCGGTGCCCGAGCATTTTGCTGACCGATTCGATCGGGACGCCATTGCTTAAAGTTACCGTTGTGGCGAAAGTATGCCTGGCAATATGAAAAGTTAGGTTTTTGGTAATTCCGCAGCAATCCGCGATTTCCTTCAAATAGGCGTTCATCTTCTGATTACTCAAAACTGGCAGAACGAACCCCAATTCCAAACAGCCGGGGTAACCCTTGTATTTGTCGACAATTGCCAGGGCAGGAGGCAATAGAGGAATCCGGGAAGAAGTATCGGTTTTCTGCCGATTGGTGAAAATCCAAAAACTCCCATCCACCCCAGGGGCGATCTCCGACCGCTTCAACTTCTTTACATCGGCGTAAGCCAGTCCGGTATAGCAACTGAACAAAAATATGTCCCGTACGATATTTAGCCGATCGGTGGGAAAACCCTTGGAATTGATCCGGTCCAGTTCAGCCTGAGTTAGTGCCTGCCGGTCAATTTCTACCTTGGTCGTCTTAAAACCTAAAAATGGGTCCCTGCCCAGCCAACCCTTGCGAATGCATCCGTTGAGGATTTTCTTAAGATTGCTGACATATTTCATAGCGGTGTTGTGGGCACACTTCCGCTGGGTTTTCAGCCAAAACGCGAGATCCGTGGCAAATTCGAAGTCAAGGCGTTTTATGTCTATGTCGTCCGAGCCATATTTCCAATGGATAAAGGCCCGGATGTGGTCCCGGCAGATATTGTAGCGTTCTAAGGTTGCCGGGCAATAGTCCTTCCCGACCGCGATCAGGTCCGCCATCTGGTCGTTGTGATGTTGGAAGGTCTCCATCAGCATCCGGGGAGCTTCAGTGACCCCAAGCCATTTCTCGCGAAAGCTGTCAAAATTAACGGCGACCCCATCGAGTACCATTTCCCGTTCTAGCTTCAGAACCTTGCTGGTGAGGGTGTCGAGATATTGGTTCACCTGCCGGGCCTGGTCGTTATTTCCTTTCATCCGCCCGGCTGCCGGCGACCAAAGGGACGGGTTTATAAACCGGCCAATGCTTTGTTCGAGGCGACGGCCGTTAATGGTTAGGCGGATGTAGATCGGGGAAAGGCCTTTACTTGTCTTTTTTGAATTGCGGGCGTAAAAGAGGACGCTGATACGATGTTCCATTTTCCACTGTTTTGCGTTAACGATTTGGTTTGTGTCCGTCACCAAAACCGTTGATCCGTTGAAGTTGAGGACCGGCGGGCCTTTGCAGGCCGTGAGGTGCCCCAAATTAGCGTTGGAAATAGGGGCACCGATCAGTGCACCAAAATTTCGACATCAACTGGATCAATTTGCAGTGGAAAAATTCAAAAGGGCCCGAAGAACCAAAGTCTTGCGAGCCCTTTAAACAGATTGAAAATGTACTTGGCGGAGAGGGAGGGATTCGAACCCTCGATACAAGTTTAAGCTCGTATAACGGTTTAGCAAACCGGCCCTTTCGGCCACTCAGGCACCTCTCCAAAAGGGTCCCTTCGATATTTTCGGAGGGGAGGCAAAAATAAAGATTAATTCGGTTGCGTCCAAACCGGGTTTCCACTATTTAAAAGGGGGGTGACCGGAGCAACCCAACGCGCACTAAAAAGCCCGCTCTGAAAGAACGGGCAATTTATAAAGATTTTTGTCAAGTCGTTAGGTTAGGAGTGGCCGCCAGGCCCAGGGCTCTACATCGCCGCCAGCTGCACCTTCTGTTGCAGCTCCATCACATTCTCACGGAAAAGACTATCGGTATCCATCAGATCCTTCACCGTCTGGCAGGAGTGGATGACCGTAGTATGGTCACGACCGCCAAAATGCTCGCCGATCGTCTTGAGGGAATTCTTCGTAAAGGCTTTGGCCAGGTACATGGTGATCTGTCTCGCCTGAACGATTTCGCGTTTGCGGGTTTTCTGCAGTAATTTGTCGTATGAGACATCGAAATATTCACATACCATTCGCTGTATAGTTTCGATAGTGATCTCCTTACTGCTAGTTTTCACGAAATTACGGAGTACCTTCTTAGCCAATTCAAGGTCTATTTCCCTCTTATTCAGCGAAGATTGTGCCAAAAGCGAGATTAAAGCGCCCTCTAATTCGCGGACATTGCTGTTGATATTATAGGCCAGATATTTGATCACTTCCTTTGGCATTTCGAGGCCGTCGTTCTTCATTTTGCGCTCGAGAATGTCGATCCTAACGTCATAATCAGGGATCTGGAGATCCGCGCTGAGTCCCCAGCGAAAACGGCTGAGCAGACGTTCCTGGAGACCATCAAGGTCTTTGGGTGGTTTGTCTGAAGAAAGG
>DASRRX010000015.1:0-387092 GCA_035695565.1 Puia sp.
CTCCTCCTTTCCCATTTTCGCCCCCTCACTCGTTCTCTCCACCCCCCCAAACCCACTCGCTCCCTTTTCCATTCCTTCCACCGTAGTCTAAAAAGACCCCGTCGATTCGCTTCTGCCATGATCCCCCGCAGACCTCGCCCGGGCTATCGCCCCCCACCCGGACAATGCGTCCGCAAATAATCCGTATAAAGCATCGAGAGATGAGCCCGGGTTCCATCGCCCTCGAAGATCCCATGCGACCTGTTTGGATAACTCATGAACTGGAAGAGCTTGCCATACTTGATCAACGCATTCAGCAACCGCTCTGCATTCTGATAATGCACATTGTCATCCCCCGTCCCATGGATATATAACAAGTTGCCCCGCAAATTCTTCGCATACGAGATCGGACTACCCGCCTCGAAATCTTCCCTATTCTCCTGCGGAAGACCCATATACCGCTCCTGATACAGATTGTCATAGCTGAGTTGGTTGGCTACCGCCGCAATGGCGATCCCCGTCTTGTATATCTGCGGATACTGGAACATCAGATTCAACGTGCTCGATCCCCCGCCACTCCAACCCCACACCGCTACCCTGCTGCTGTCGACAAATGGCCATTTCAGGATTTCCATCGCCGCCATCGCCTGATCCCGGATATTGATCCTGCCGATATGCCGGTAAATGGATTTCCGCCACGCCCGCCCTTTCAACGCCGGCGTTCCTCGGTTCTCGACGCTCATGTAGATATAGCCATCCTTCGCCATATCTCCATTGTAAAGGAAATTGTACCCTGTGCCAAATTCATCCGTCACCGTCTGCGCCGCCGGCTCGCCATACACATAGAAGACGACCGGATACTTCTTCGTGCTGTCGAAAGGAACCGGCTTTACCATCCAGCCATCCATCTCCACGCCATCCTGCGTACGCACTTTGAAGAACTCCACCTTCTTCCCCGCCACCCCGAAGCCGGCGTTCCCGCCTTCCGCCTTTGCCAGGGTCTTATGCTCCGGAAGATCCACCCAGTCCTGCTTTTCCGGCGTACTGGCATCGCTGTAGGTGTGAAGCGCAAAGCGCCCGGTGGGGCAAATATCATATTCATGAGTGCCGCTCTCCGCCGCCGGCGTCATCCTCTCCAGTTTGCCTTTCCCGTCCAGCCTGACCCGATACAGGTAAAGCTGCGTAGCATTCTCCGGCGATGCCATGAAGTAGACGAACCCGCTTTTCTCGTCCACCAGCTTGATCCGGGCGATATCATAGTTGCCCTTCGTGATCAGCGTTTCCTGTTTCCCATCCCTGCTCACTACGTAGATGTGCCGCCAGCCATCCTTTTCCGTAACCCACAGGAATTCTTTCCCGCCCTTCAACCAGTCCCAGCCGGCGATAACTCCATCCTGCCAGAATCCCTTGCACTCGATATAAGCGCTATCCGTCTCATCATACATCGGCGTGGACACTCCCGTTGTAATATCGCTCACCAACAATTTGCTTTCATTTTGTTTGCGATTTAGTTGCTGCAGGATCAGCTGACTGGAATTGGCGGCCCATTCCATCCGGGGAAGATACGTCTCGCGCGGATCGCCGGGAATCTCCATCCAACGGTTCGCGCCAGACGGCAGATCGATCACCCCGATCTTATAAGGCGAAGGCGCCTCGCCAGCCACCGGATATTCCACCGGCACAACAAAGGGATAGGTCGAATCGGTCGTATTCAACATCAGGTAATCCTTTACCTGGTTGGCGTCGATCTGCCAATAGGCGATATGCTGGCCATCGGGACTCCACCGGAATCCGTCCCGGTCTTCCAACTCTTCCTCATAGACCCAGTCGAACGTTCCATTGATCAGCTTCCGGGTCCCGTTCGTGCTGGTAAGACATCTTGCCTGGCCCGTCGTCAGGTCCTCGACGTAGATGTTATGCTCGCTGACATAAGCCACCTGCAGCCCATTCGGCGAGAACTTGGCGAACTGCAGCGAAGCCGCAGGCCGGTCCTTCCCAACCTGGCTTAGCTGCCATGTGGTCATATCCAGCACCCAGTAATCACCCCGCGTATCATATCGCCAGACGCGTTGAGCATTGGTATAGATCAACACTTTTCTCCCATCTGCCGAAAAAGCGAAATTCCGGACCGCCAGCGCCTGCGATCTTCCCGCCGGCTTAAGCCGCTCCTGCGTTACCACCACCGTCTCCCGGTCATCCGGAAGCCCCACCTGCACAATGTTTCCCCCTTTAGCCTCAAAATATGAATTTCCATCTTTGGACCATTTGAGCAGGGTCGAACCCGGTTGCGCGGAAAGACCGCCTCCGGCCATCATCACAAACCCGATCACGATAAAATACTTCTGAATGCATCGCAATACCGCCATAGCTGATTTTTTTGGTGGGCGAAAATAAGTACATTTTGAGCCAAAAGAAAGCCCGGCATCCTTGCCGGGCTCCATTCAACAAAAATTCGTTAATGTCCGGACGGACCTTCCGTCCGTTGGGTCCTGGATCGTCATCTACGTCTTCCCCAATGTCCGGCATGCCAGCGATCACCTCTCCCGGCATGTTCCCAATGTCCGGGAAACCAGATCCAGCCCGGATGAGGCGGTTCAGACCAGTGACCACCCACAGGCACATAGGCGCCCCTGCGATATTCCCACTCTTCATCGATCCAGACGTGACGCGGGCTCGGCGGAGCCGGTTTGACGACAGGACGCCAAACAGGGCGTACCGATACATAGACCTGCGCGGAAGCGGTGTTCGCGAATGACCCTGCGCCTACCATCAACATGGCCAGAAATGCCAGTTTTACAACTTTACTTTTACTCACGCCCATAATTGACCTTTTAATGGTGTTCGTGATTACTTTGTAATTCATATGTTGGTTTTTAAGTTCACGGATTGGACAACCAATTCTTACTAAAGTTAAAAGGTTTCCGCTATAAACCGACGAACTTAACTTTTTAGTATCCCCCATAGAAAAAGGCCCCGCCGCTAAACCGCGAGGGGGCCTCTATTTTAATCTTGTTTTAATCTTAACACATTATTAATCCGGCTTCAAAGCACCCGGCTGGCGGCCACAAGCCCGCTACGCATTCACCTTCCTGCCCTTCACCTTGGCGATCACCTCTTCGGCGATATTGTTTGGCGCCGGAGCATAATGCGAGAACTCCATCGTAGAAGTCGCACGGCCGGAACTCATCGACCGTAGCTCGGTCACGTAACCGAACATCTCTTTCAGCGGAACCTTGGCCTTGATAACTTGCAGGTTATTCCGGCTGTCCATTCCTTCGAGGATTCCACGACGACGGTTAAGGTCACCGGTTACATCACCCATATACTGATCGGGCGTCAACACTTCCACTTTCATGATAGGCTCCAGCAGGACCGGCTTGGCCTTGGGACCGGCTTCCCGGAACCCGCCTTTGGCGCAAAGCTCGAAGCTCATCGCGTCGGAGTCCACATCGTGATAACTGCCGTCGAATATCCGCACCTTCATATTGGTCATCGGATAACCCGCAAGAACGCCGGTTCCCATACAAGATTCGAAGCCCTTGCTGATCGCCGGAATGAATTCCTTCGGGATCGATCCGCCAAAAATGTCGTTGACAAACTGGAAGGATTTACCCTCGTTCTCTTTCAGCCATTCCTCATCGGCCGGCCCGATCTCGAAATAGATATCGGCAAACTTACCACGACCACCTGTCTGCTTCTTCAGCACTTCACGATGCTCGACGGATTTGTTGAACGCCTCCTTATAGGCAACCTGGGGCGCGCCCTGGTTGACTTCAACCTTGAACTCGCGGCGCATCCGGTCAATGATGATCTCCAGGTGAAGCTCTCCCATCCCGCGAAGGATCGTCTGACCCGTATCCTCATCGGTATTCACCCGAAGGGTAGGATCCTCTTCCACCAGTTTGGAAATGGCCATGCCCATCTTGTCGACGTCCGCCTGCGTCTTCGGCTCGACGGCGATCGCGATAACCGGCTCGGGAATGAACATATTCTCCAGCGTGATCGGATGATCTTCGTCGCAAAGCGTATCCCCGGTCTTGATTTCCTTGAACCCTACCGCCGCCCCGATATCCCCGGCTTCGATAAAGTCGATCGGGTTCTGCTTATTGGCGAACATCTTTAAGATCCGGCTGATCCGCTCCTTCTTGCCGCTCCGTACGTTCAGCACGTAGGAACCGGCATCGAGATGACCGCTGTAACAGCGAAAGAAAGCCAGCCGGCCTACGAAAGGATCCGTCATGATCTTAAACGCCAGCGCGGAGAAAGGCTCCTTTGGACTGGGCTTGCGGGTGATCGTCTCGCCCGTATAGGGGTCCGTCCCATGCATATCCTCGAGATCCACCGGTGAAGGCAGGTACCGGCAAACCGCATCCAGCGCAGTCTGCACTCCCTTGTTCTTGAAGGAAGACCCGCACATCATCGGCACGATGCTAAGATCGATAGTAGCCTTGCGGATCGCCTCGTGCATCTCCTCTTCCGTGATGCTATCGGGGTTGTCGAAGAATTTCTCCATCAGCTTATCGTCATATTCCGCAACGGCTTCGACCAGCTTGGCGCGCCATTCCAGCACATCCGTCATCATATCGTCCGGCACCGGGATCTCATCAAAGGTCATCCCTTCCGTCTCCATATGCCAGATGATCCCCTTCATCTTGATCAGGTCCACCACTCCCTTGAAATCATCTTCCGCGCCGATCGGCAGTTGCAGGGGCACCGCCTTGGCGCCCAGCATTTCCCGAACCTGGCTGACGACCATCAGGAAGTCGGCGCCCGCCCGGTCCATCTTATTGACAAAACCGATCCGCGGTACCTTATAGCGGTTGGCCTGGCGCCATACCGTCTCCGATTGAGGCTCAACGCCATCTACCGCCGAGAACAGCGCGATCAGCCCATCCAGCACCCGCATGGAACGCTCCACCTCGATGGTGAAATCCACGTGGCCCGGAGTATCGATAATATTGAAATAATACTTCTTCGTATCCGGCGTAGTTTGACCCTTTACGGTTGGAAAATTCCACTGGCAGCTAACGGCAGCAGAGGTGATCGTAATACCCCTTTCCTTTTCCTGTTCCATCCAGTCGGTGGTTGTCGCACCGTCATGCACTTCCCCGATCTTATGAATCATCCCCGTATAGCGCAGGATACGCTCCGTGGTAGTGGTTTTGCCGGCATCGATATGGGCCGCAATACCAAAGTTTCTTTGAAGTTTTAAGTCTGCCATTTGTATTTATTGAAAAGTTGCGCAAAGGTAACTAAAAAACCCGAGGAATCATGCGCATTTATTGCTACAATATCCCCATTCCCTTAAAGTCCGCGCTTCTCCGCCGAACGAGCTCAATTCGCTTAAAGCAAAAACCCCGCATCGTCTGCAGGGTTTTCATATAAGGAAAAATATTTATCTATACCTTGAAGTGGGCAAAAGCCTTGTTCGCCTCCGCCATCCGGTGCGTGTCCTCTTTCTTTTTGAATGCGCCACCTTCACCCTTGCTTGCCGCCACGATCTCGCCAGCCAGCTTTTCAGCCATGCTGCGACCGTTACGCTCCCGGCTATAACGGATCAACCATTTCATGCTCAGGGATATCTTTCTGTCCGGACGGACTTCCGAAGGGATCTGGAATGTAGCCCCACCGATCCGGCGGCTCCGTACTTCTACGGCAGGCGTTACGTTCGACAATGCCCTTTTCCAGATATCGTAGCCGTTCTCATTGGTCTGCTTGGCTATCTTCTCCAGCGCGTCATAGAAAATATTGTAAGCCGTATTCTTCTTGCCTTCCCACATCAGGTTATTCACGAAACGCGTTACCAGGATGTCATTGTACTTTGCATCAGGCGCGAGCGGTAACTTTTTGGCTTGGGTCTTCCTCATTCTGTCTTATTTACAATTAATTATTTTTTACCAGCAGGTTTGGCGGCTGCACCCTTCGCACCGGCCTTTTCCTTCTTCGTGCCATACTTGGAACGGCTCTTCTTCCGATCCTTTACACCAGCCGTATCCAGGCTGCCACGGACGATATGATACCGCACCCCCGGCAAGTCCTTCACACGACCACCGCGGATCAGCACGATCGAGTGCTCCTGAAGATTGTGCCCCTCGCCCGGAATATAGGCGATCACCTCGACCTTATTCGTCAACCGGACCTTTGCTACCTTACGCAATGCAGAGTTAGGCTTCTTCGGCGTGGTCGTATAAACGCGGGTACATACCCCCCGACGTTGCGGACAGGCATCCAAAGCCCTGGATTTGCTCTTTGCACGTATGATCTCTCTTCCTTTTCTGACTAATTGCTGTATGGTAGGCATTCCTAAACCTATTTTTATTTGGACGGCAAAAGTACCACGTATCGCCTAAATTACCAAATATTTTGTGTCCTTTAACCCTATACCCTAAACATCCACCCCCTCGTATCCTTCCTTCTCCCTTCCCGGATATCCGTCAGCACCCGCTTGACCGTCGGGGCCACCGTCCAGGTACTCGTATCGAACTTTATATTAAAATCCTCATACTTAAGTTCTTTGATCATGGAAATAGTGGCGGCCGTCCCCGTCCCGAACACCTCCTTTAATTCCCCGGCCTGATAAGCCCGGATCACCTCATCAATGTGGACCGGCGCTTCCTCCACCGTATAACCTTCCTGGCGCAGCACCTCGATCGCACTGTCCCTCGTAACCCCCTCCAGGATCGTCCCCGACTCCAGATCCGGCGTCAGCACCTTTTTACCGATCACGAAAAATACATTCATCGTCCCGATCTCCTGGATATACTTATGCTCGAACGCATCCGTCCATAATACCTGGTCATACCCCTGCCGCTTGGCTTCCGCTGTAGCCAGCATGCTCGCCCCGTAATTGCCAGCCGCCTTGGCGAAACCAACTCCTCCCCTTGCCGCCCGCGTATACTTCTCCTCGACGTAGATTCGCATCGGCGCCGCATAGTACGGCCCCGTCGGGCTCAACAGGATCATGAACTTATAGCTGTCGGACGATTTCACCCCGATCACGTCATCCGTAGCAAACATGAACGGGCGGATATAAAGGGAGCAATCGCTCTTCATCGGGATCCAATCTTTATCCACCTCCACCAGCCTGCGCATCCCCTCGACAAAGATCTCCTCCGGCACAACCGGCATGTTCATCCGCTCCGCGGAATTATTGAATCGCTTGAAATTGTCAAATGGCCGGAAGATAAAGGGATGCCCCTCGCGGTCCTTGTAAGCCTTGACCCCTTCGAAGATCGCCTGCCCATAATGGATCGCAGCCAGCGCCGGCGAAATGCTTAAATTCTGAAAGGGCCGGATCATCACTTTCTTCCATTCCCCATTCACATAATCCACCTCCAGCATATGATCCGTGAAATGCTTACCAAACGAAAAATTGTCGAAATCGACCTCGCCTAACCGGCTCTTCGCGACTTTTGTAACCTGTATATCAAGGGCGGCAATCATATCGGCTATAAATTTTGTAGGGACAAAGAAACAAACAATCTTTGTGTCAGCAAAATCAAAACTAACATTTGTTAGTATTGAATCAAGAACATGGGCCTGAACGACATCCAACTACCTGAATTTCTAATTAGCGAATGGTACAGCGACAACATGCTCGTTCCATCAGCCGGCTCGCACCCTACCTCACCCGCCAATACCCCCATACCGTCGGCGCCATCGACCCCGCCCGCTGTACCATCAGCCGCATACCCCCCTCCTCCCACCCCGGCTGCGCGCCCTACGCCTCCTGCATCCCCCGCGCCCTCAACTCCCCCGTCCACGCCCTCATCCACCGCACCCACCGCGCCGCCCCTCTCCTCCCCCTCCGAGCCCCCACCCCCCGGAACCATCCGCCACCTCGGCAACAACCGCCGCAACATCACCCTGCTGGTCCGGTCCCCCGCCTCGCCCTTCCTGCCCGACAACCAGCTGGCCTTTCTGACAAAGATCCTCGAAGCCTGCCGCATGACCCTCGCCGACGTCGCCATCGTCAACATTGCCACTTCACCCGTTACGATAGGCGAGATCCGCCAACAATTGCATCCGGCTACCGTCCTCCTGTTCGGCGTCGAACCAACCGCCCTCCGGCTGCCGATCAATTTCCCCGCATTCAGACCACAAGACTACGACGGCTGCACCTACCTTTCCGCACCCGGTCTCGATCACCTCGTACCCAACACCGAAGAAAGCAAGCTCTCGAAAAGCAAACTCTGGGTCTGCCTCAAAACAATCTTTTCCGTATGACTCTCATCTTCGCCACCAATAACGCCCACAAATTGGAAGAGATCCGGGCCGCGATCGGCGACACCCTCCAGGTGATCGGCCTGCACCAGGCCGGCATCGACATCGATATCCCCGAACCTCATGACACTCTTGAAGCAAACGCCCTGGAAAAATCCTCCACCATCCACCGCCTCACCGGAAAGAACTGCTTTAGCGAAGACACCGGCCTGGAAGTGACCGCACTCGGCGGTGAGCCCGGCGTCAAGAGCGCCCGATACGCCGGCGATGACCGCTCGGATAAAAATAATATCGACCTCCTCCTTCATTGCCTCATGGATAAAGCCGACCGTAACGCCCGCTTCCGCACCGTCATCTCCCTGATCTGGAACGATCAACAACACTTCTTCGAAGGCGTCTGCGAGGGCCGCATCCTCGAAGCCCCCACCGGCGAAAATGGCTTTGGCTACGACCCCGTGTTCGTCCCCAATGGTGAAACCCGTAGCTTCGCACAGCTGACAACGGAAGAAAAGAACCGATATAGCCATCGCCGTAAGGCCGCCGATAAACTGATGGCATTTCTACGGCAACCCAAATAACGATTGCATATGCCAAAGACGAGACTTCAATTGCCCGAACGCTTTCCCTTTACCACGCAGATCCCTGTCCGGGTGACCGACCTCAACTACGGCGGCCACGTCGGCAACGATTCGATCCTTTCACTTATCCATGAGATCCGCGTCCAGTTCCTCGTCCATCACGGTTACGAGGAGTTCAACATGGCCGGCGCCGGCATAATCCTGTCGGATGCGGCCATCGAATTTAAAAGCGAGCTCTTCTACGGCGATATCATTTTGGCCTCCGTAGCCGCCGCTGAATTTTCCCGCGTTGGATTTGAGTTGTATTATAAGCTGGAGAAGAGATCCGAAGACAAGATCAAAACTGTCGCCGTCGCCCGCACGGGCATTATTTGCTACGATTATACGGCAAAAAAGATCGTATCCGTTCCAAAAGAAGTTTGTACCAAACTGCTGGCCTGAAGCCGCACCGCTTGCCGGCCCAATTCCCGCCGCCACCGCCGGCCTACCGCCACGCCCGCCCGCCTCACGCCATGACCCGCTATGCATTCCAGATCCGCCAGCTCTCCTCAGCCTGTAAGATGAGCATCTCGTGCCCGTTCTCCACCACCGCCCCCCTGGCCTCGCCCCGCTGAAGGAATAAAGTCCGCTCAGGATTATAGATCAGGTCGAACAAATAATGCCGCGGCGTCAACCCTTCATAAGGTATAGGCGGACATTCATCTACGTTAGGATACATCCCCGCCGGCGTCGTATTTATGATCAGCGTCGCCTCCCCCATCAATCCCATATCTACCTGATCATACCCCAGATCTCCCGTATCCGGCCTTGGCCTGCGGGATACCAGCCGGTACCCGATCCTCAACCGACGCAGCACATACCCGACCGCTTTCGCCGCCCCACCGGTGCCGAGCACCAGCGCCTGCCGGTGATGAGCCTCAAGCTTGCGGACCAGCGATTGCTCGAAACCTGCCACATCGGTGTTATATCCCGTCAATCGCCCCGCCTCGATCCGGATACAGTTACAGGCGCCAATCTCCTCCACCACCTCGTTCCGAGCATCGAGAAAGGGGACCACCTGCTCCTTGTATGGGATCGTAACATTCAGCCCGCACAAGGCCGGTTCTGACAACACGGAAGAAAGCGCGCCGATCGCCGGCAGCGGATAATTGGAATAGATGCAATCGCTTATCCCTTCCCGCTCGAATTTTTCCGTAAAATATCGCAGTGACCACGAATGCGACAGCGGATATCCTATCAGCCCATATCGTCTCATAGCAGAATTTCGACAAAAAATTGTTCACTCCGCCTGGTTACCGTTCCAGGAACAGATGGAAAGTATCGCCGCGCAAGCCGACACGCATCGCTTCCATCGCGATCACCTCCGTCGGCGCGATATTCCCCAGGTTGACATTGCAGCCGATCAGCTCGATGAAATAAAGCTGCTGCGCTTTCTGCGGCGCCTCCCAGAGTATCTTCTCCGCCGGGATCTGCGTCAGTATCTCCTGCACAAGCCCCTCCCGGACTTCCCCGCTCCCGCGATAGATGCCCACATTCCCCGCTTCACGCGCCTCCGCAATGACATAGGACGCACCGGCGCTAAGCTCGGCCGACATCAGCTCGATCCACTTGTAAGGCGGAATGATATGTGCGGCATCCTTACTGCCGACCTCGCTCAACACCACGCCATGCCGGGTCAGCTTCTCGATATACCCGCATTTCTCGGCATGCGGGATCGTAATGGAACCGTCACTGACCTCGATATATTGAATAGCGTAATCCTTGAGGATCGCTATATAGTCATCGAATTGATTGCGGATCAGGAACGCCTCGAATAACGTACCGCCAAAATAGACCGGAAGTCCAAACGACTGGTATACCTCGATCTTCTCTCTCAGCCTGGGAGTAACGAAAGAAGTACCGAAACCTAATTTGACAATATCCACATGGGGATGCGCCACACTTAGAAAATTCTTTGCCTCCTCGATACTCAACCCCTTATCCATGACCATTGTAATTCCATGCTGACGCGGCTTCGACAGCCTGTCGGGCATCTGCGAAAGTTTAAAGTTCATCCTCTTTTGATTTTTGACTGGCGGCAAAAATGGTTCCTACCGGTTAAATCCGTTAATGAAATGTCAGGCGCAAATGTAGGAAAAACAGCAATACTACGTAATACCGTAGTTAGAAGGATTTGTTCTTTTTATACCGGGCGACAATGTCGACTACCGGTTGATATTGCAAAATGGCAGGATTGAGCTCCAGCAGCTTCTTTAGCAGCCGCGGCCCCCTCGACATCGCATTCTCCAGCTGGACAAGCCCTTCTCTCGTCCGGCCGAGCGCAAACTGGATCGCCGCCAGGTAGAAGAGGAAGATCGGCTTCCCGCCGGTGACCTTTATGGCCGTCTCTACCTGCTCCAGGGCCTCATCATAGAATTCCGCGTTGTAAAGACATCTGATCAGCGCCTCCCAGCTCGAAATATTCCGCGGCCGGATCCGAACCACGTTCGAAAAGAACTGGATCGCTTCCTTGAAGTCGCCAAGCTGCATCTTGCATTCCCCCATGGCCAGATTGTACTCCGGTTGCATGGAATGGATCCGCATTGCCGTTTCCAGCTGCTTGACCGCCTGATTCCACTGCCCTTCGTTGATATAGGTACACGCCAGCTTATAGTACAGCTTACTGTCGTCCGGGCTGAGATGCGACGCCTTCCGGTAGTAGAATCTCGCTTGAGCATAGTTGTCCTGCTTGTCATAACAGTGACCTATAGCCTCGAAGATCACATCCTCCGGCCGTGAAAGCTCCAGCACCTTCTCCAGTGACTCGATCGCTTCTTTATACTTACGTAGCCGGATAAACGCATCACCCATGTTGCGATAAGCATAGTCGAATTTCTCATCGATGGCCAGCGCATATTTGTAAGCATCCACCGCCTTCTCATATAGCTTCAACCCCTGGAAGGCGGCCGCCAGATTGAACCACGCCAGCTCGGAATACGGCTTCTCATCGATGATCTGCCGGTGCAACGTTATACTCTCCTCGTTCCTTCCCGTAAAGTCGGTCCAGAAGCAGATCTTGTACAACGCTTCTTCATTATCCGGCTCCTGCTCGAGGATCAGTTTCAGACAATCGAAGATCTTATCGAACTCCTCGTAATCATCATAGACGTCCGCGAGCTCGAACAACAACTCCAGCCGCTCCTCTCCTTCAAAATGAAGCAACGCGCTTTCCAGCAGGGCCGCCGCCTTCTGCGGCTGATCCAACGCCAGATAAGCGTCCGTCTTTAGTATATAGAGGTTGATATCGGAGCCGTCCAGCAATTCGACCTGCTCCAAAATAGATAACGCTTCATGGTAATGTCGCGTCGCGATCATCAGATCCGCCTTCTTCACCATCAAAGCGGAGGAATACGGATACTGCTCTATTCCCAACTCAACCGCTTCAACGGCCTGTGTGAGATCTTCCGTGTCGTCAAAATAATCTATGATCCGTTCAAACGCTTCTTCCTCTAAAAAAGTATGCTGCTTGCCACTCTTCAGATCCTGGTACTGCTTCAACAATTCTTTCAATTCTTCCCGGTCCTGATGGTATGGATTTTCTTGCATGTGTTAAAGGTTGTTCTAAGTTACGCTATTTCTGCAAATCACGAGCAACCCGCCGGCAATTCGGGCCCCCACCCGACGAATCTCCACTCCTTTCCAACTACCTCCACCGTTTCCATCCCTTCCCGCCCCTATCCACCGACGGGGATTCCTCACTCCATTCCCACTCGCCGACCCGATTTCCGCTCACCGGCCCATTTCCCACCAACCCCGATATTCGCTCACCAGCCCGCTCCCATAAGGACCCAATTTCTCTCCCTGCCCCCCGAAGATAAAAATCCCCCCATCCCCCGGCAACCCGTGGCGCTAATTTTGCGTATCTACCGATAAGAAACGGTTAATTAACGATACCTAAAAAATGCATAAACCATAACATTTTAGGGATCAATTAGTTAATGGTTTATTAAAATTAGTGACGAGCGGTTAAAAAATACCCAATTTATTTCACTACCTTTGCTATAGAATGTTAAATCTGAGTACCATAGAACTGCGGAAATTGATACGGAAGCTCCTGATAAGCGCCTCCCTCGTCGCCGTCGTCGGCCTGGCTGTCGCCAGCAAAGGCGGTGGCGACAAACCAAAAGCAAACACTCCCCTCAAGACGAATTTCGTCCCGATCCGTACTACGGCGGGCTTCACGCTTAAGGCCGGCCCTGCGTTTATGGGCAGCACGATCCTCAGCACAGAAAAGACCCCCGATTACGTCTCTTTCCACACCTTGATGACCTATCAGCGCGGCAATACGACATTCATTATGCCCCGCACCTACAAGGTCAACCCCAGCGTATACATGCGGAACAACTCCGGCAGCAATCTTAGCCTGCTTGACCTCCGGATCAATATGCACTGATCGTCAAACTCGCCATCGCAAATTTGATCGTTGACGTCCCCGTCAATTCAAATTCATTTTCTTGCTTTCCTCATAATTCATCTCCCTGTAACCCGAGCCAGGTATGTCGAACTTCGATCCCGGCACCGGATTCAGATTGATCCGCGCTATCTGATAGCGGATACGGACATTCCCATTCGTTAACTCATATTCCAGCGGCAACCCATCCAAATTTCGAAAGATCGGATCGTACCCGCGGTTCTCCGGAACGATATCCCGCGTGTAATAGACCGTGACCGTCGCGCCAAATCTTGTCTGCCCAACCGCTTTGATACATTTGTATCCCGCAATGTCCTTCGTCTCACCCGTATTTTTATAGACGATCCCATCGTACATCCGGTTCCGCTCCGACCAATTGTCCGGATTCAGCCGGATCAGCAGCTTCTGGCCGTTCACCTCCCGCAGGATCACTCCAAAACCCGTGTTACTGTCAAATAAGGTGGTGGAAGAGAAAAGGGAACTGGTCATCTCGGACCGGCTCTTGTTGCCCTTGATGTACACGGTATGGGTAGCATTTTGCCCACTGTCGCGCCCCGCTAAGCTATCCCCTGCCCGCCGGGACGAATAATCATATATCAGCGTTAGCTCGGAGACGCTCTTTTGTGCACCGGCTTTACCCAGTGTCAGCAGACCGCAACATAGCAGCAGAGCACCGGGATATCGCCGTCGGATGATCATGCTATTTCCGTTTGTTGGGTATGCCCGGCGACTTTTTCTGCGCTTGCTTCTGGGCCTCCTGCATCTGCTCCAGCCGCTCCTGCCACTTGGACTTCGACTTTGGCTTGTTCCGGTTCTCCTTCAGCTTCGCCAGGATCTTCTCGTGGTCGATAATATAGTTCTGGATCACGAACTGCAAACACAACGTGATCAGGTTGGAAACCGTATAGTACCAGGTCAGCGCCGCAGGCAGTCCGTTAAAGAAAAGCAACAGGAACACCGGCATGATATACGGCATGTATTTCATGGCCGGATTACTCTGATCAGGCGTCATGCTCATCCCGTAAAGCGAGATGAGGAAACTCGTCGCCACCGCCGTCAACGCGAACAAGCTTACATGATCCCCATAAGCGGGGATCGAGAAACCAAAACTGACAAGGCTGTCGAAAGACGACAGATCATGCGACCACAAAAAGCTTTCTCCCCTCAACCCGATATTCGAATTGAAGAAGCTATACAACGCAAAGAAGATCGGGATCTGCAACAAGGCCGGGATACACCCACCCAGCGGATTCACTCCCGCCTCCCGGAATAGTTTCATCTGCTCCATTCCCACCTGTTGCTGGTCATTGCCGACCCGCTTTTTCATCGCCTCGATCTCCGGCCGGAGCGCTTTCATCTTCGCCCCGCTCAGATAGCTGCTATATACTAGCGGCGACGTGATAAGCCGGATGAACAACGTCAGGAAAAGGATCGCTAGCCCATAGCTCGCAATGATCGACTTGAAGAAGCTGAAGACCGGCATAATGATATACACGTTGATCGGCCGGACAAAGGAATAAACGCCCCTGCCCAGATCGATGATCCGTGTCATGCCCGTCGCCTGCTTTTCCAGAATATGGAAATCATTGGGGCCATAATATAACTGCATCGGCAGCACCGTGGACGCCAGCGCCGGGATCTTCGCCTGCAGATCGACCTGGGCCCGCTCGACTACATTGGAAGTATCGGCAGTCTCTTTAACCAGATGGATCGCCCCCGAACTAAACCCATTCTTTGCCACTAGCGTCGTATTGAAGAATTGCTGCGACACTGCCACCCATTGGACCGGCTTCTCGAGCGCCCGCTCGGTCCGGGCGACCATGTAATCGAACTGGTTGTCCTCGTAATAACCGACACTGCCCAGCCGCCGCTCATAACTGCCATTCCGCTGCGTCTTGTCCAGCTGCGTCCGCCAGGAAAGATTGAAACTATTCTGATAGAACAACGCCCCCGGATTTCCGATCGCCAAATTCCAATCCATCATATAATCGTTCGGCCGGATAGTGAACTCATGTACCAGCGATTCACCCTCCGGCGTCGGCAGACGATAGCTGATCGTCTGGCTTCCATCCGCATTCTTCACCACCTGCGCCGCGTCAAAATACAGCTCTGAGATATTGGCGGTCTTGTTCTGACCCGTACTGATGCTGTACATCAACCGGTTTTCCGTACCCGGCGTGATCAGCTTCACCAGCGTGCTGTCATATGACTTGAACTGCTTAAGGGATACCGCAACCGGCTGCCCGCCCTTATTGCTGAAGACCACCTTGATGACCTCATTTTCTACCGTCGTGAGCTCCTCGGCGCCCCGTGCAGCCTTATCGAATCCCTTCGCCGTGTCAACACCGGCGGATACCGCAGGAACCGTATCCCTGGCGCGGGCCTCCGCCGCCTGCCGGGTCTTTACCAGAGCAATACTATCCTCCGCCCGCTTCCGTTGGGCCTCCAGCTCGTGCGAATTTTTAGTGGAAAGAAAGAGATAGACAAATAGCAAAACACCCAGCAACACAAATCCAAGTACCGTATTGCGATCCATTCCCATGTTTGTTTTAAGAATTTGCAGGGGACGCGCCAACAGAAAAACTAGCGCATCCCCTGCAAACACGCTAATGTCTGTCCTATCGGACAAGCCGCCTCCGGCGTCTTTAGGAAGTGCAAATATAGGGGTTCTGGACCACTGCCCACAGCCCGCCCCGGCCAAACCCACGATTTAGCCCGGCGAAACGCCCAAAACCTCTGCTAAATCATCTCACTCTGTAAAAGGGGGTTCTTTATCGCATTCTTCATCTCCGCAAATTCCTTGGCCGCCCCGATAAAATGTACGAAAATAGGCTGCGGATTCTCCACCGTGCTCTTCAGCTCCGGATGATACTGCACCCCGAAAAAGAAAGGATGAGAAGGCAATTCGACGATCTCAACCAACCCGCTCTCAGGATTGGTCCCGCTCGCAACCATCCCCGCAGCCTCAAATTGCCGCAGATATGCGTTGTTGAACTCCCAGCGATGGCGGTGGCGTTCGCTGATCTCCGTCTGACCTCCATATATCTGACAGGCAAGAGTTCCCTCCTTCAGGACGCATGGATAGGCGCCCAACCGCATTGTCCCTCCTTTGATCGTCACCTTTTTCTGCTCTTCCATCAGATCGATCACGGGATATGGCGTATGCACATCCATCTCCGTCGAATGCGCATCCTTCCAGCCCAGGACATGCCGGGCATATTCGATGACCGCCATCTGCATCCCAAGGCAAATGCCAAAAAAGGGTAGCTTGTTCTCCCGCGCATATTGCACGGCAATGATCTTCCCCTCGACGCCCCGATGTCCGAACCCGGGCGCCACCACCAGTCCATCCAGATTACCCAGCTTCTCCGCCACATTCTCTTCAGTGATGAATTCGCTGTGCACATTCACTACCTGTACCTTACATTCATTCATCGCCCCGGCATGTACGAATGACTCCAAAATAGATTTGTACGCATCCTGTAGCTCAATATATTTTCCGATCAGTCCGATCGTGACCTTGCTCTTCGGATATTTCAGCTTGTCCAGGAATCCCTTCCAGCGCGACATATCCGGTTCATGATAATTGCCGATATCCAGCTTCCTCAGCACGATCAGATCCAGCTTCTCCCGCATCATCGTCAACGGCACCTCATAAATGGTCGGCGCATCGGCCGCCTCGATCACCGCCTCAGGCTTTACATTACAGAAAAGCGCGATCTTCTTCCGGATATCCGGCGACAAGGGCTCCTCCGTCCGGCAAACGATCACATCCGGATGGACGCCCTCCTGGCTCAACAACTTTACACTGTGCTGCGTTGGCTTCGTCTTCAACTCCTTCGCCGCCTTTAGATAAGGTATCAGCGTTAGATGCAATACGACACAATCCTCCTCCGCCATCTCCCACTGCAGTTGACGCACAGCCTCGATGAAAGGCAGCGACTCGATGTCACCCACCGTTCCACCCAGTTCGGTAATAATGATATCGTATTGATTGCCCTGTCCCAACAATAACATCCGCCGCTTGATCTCATCCGTAATATGCGGGATGACCTGCACCGTCTTCCCAAGATAGGCGCCCTCCCGCTCCTTATTGATTACCGTCTGATAGATCCGGCCCGTCGTTACATTGTTGGCCTGCGATGTATAAATGTTCAGAAATCGCTCATAATGCCCCAGATCCAGATCGGTCTCAGCTCCATCCTCCGTTACATAGCATTCCCCATGCTCATATGGATTAAGGGTCCCGGGGTCGACATTGATATAGGGATCGAACTTCTGGATCGTAACCCGCAAACCCCTTGCCTGCAGCAGCTTTGCCAGCGAAGCTGCAATAATCCCTTTACCTAAGGAAGACGTTACACCACCGGTAACAAAAACATACTTTGCCATGTAATGGTCAATTAATTTATTATTAAATGCGATGTTGGTTTTACGGGCGATAGGCGGAAATCAATATCTTAGCTACCCATACTCTCTCCAAGGGCTCGCCTGAGCCCCGTTCATTTATTTGACCTGCTGAAAAAAATAGAAAAAAAGAAATTCCAAGAGGTCATACAAAACTACGTTAAATTATATTTATGGAAAAATAAAAGCCCGGCCAACCGGCCGGGCCTTCTTCATTCATTTTTTGATCAGCCTGGCTTCCCATTACCGGAACGACGCAAGCGTATAAGTTGGCCTTTGTTTGGCGTCAACAGGCTCCGAAGGAGTGTTTTTGGAGATCTCTTTGCTGGCAGTCTTTTCCGAGTGATTGATCTTTACTGCGTGTAAGATGGTAATACTGGCGATTTCAACAATGAGTACGAGCGCGGTAAGGGTCTTTCCTTTCTTCATGGTTAATTGGATTAATTTAATCTTCGATAAGGTTAATGCCATTCGGGGGCAAAATTACATTAGGATTATTAGAACGCAAGATAGCATCGGATTATTTTGCCACCAATAGTGGAAATTCCTCGTTGAAGATGTGGTTTTTACGATACCCCTGGCTTAACTCGTCATCTTTAAGCAATTAGCAATCAGTTATATATATAACAAAAAATGATTTAACAAAAGGGATTTTTTTACTATTTTGTTGTAGACTTTTAATCTATGCACTACCGTACCTTACTGACCCCTGCGCTCTTGCTGGCATTGCATGTCTCTGCCCAATCTCCTGCCCGCTTGTCCGCACTCCATTCCGTCACGATCCTGCTGCATCCCGCAAGCCAAACTACTTCAATCCTGGCTGCCTCCGCTCCTATCCGGAGCTTTAGCCATTTTGAGGTCATCGATGAACGACCCGACACCAGCCGTATCGGTATTCACACCTGCATCCCCGACTTTGGCCGGAACTATGACCGGCAACTAATTTTTGAGCGATCCACCCGCGGCGCGATCGCCGACTACCTGAACCGCCATTTCGCCTGCCCGGGATCACCCTATACCGCCCTCGTCATCCTCCGGACCCTCTGGCTTTCAGACGCCAACTACGCCCGTGCAGAATACATCCGCCATCCCGAGCACCGGCTAGAACGGACCCATATCCGCCTCAAAGCCGAGATCTATGCTATCCGCGATGAACGCTATATTCCCGTCTTAAGGTTCGACACCCTTCAGACCGCCATGAAACGGCGTATCCTCCGGGAACGCTCCTCCTACTTCGAATGGGGCGCCAACCTTGCCCTTCTCATGAACGATCTGGCCGACAGCTCTTCCCGCCTGGCCCGGGAGAAAGCGGTAGCCGGCCGTTGGGTCGACCTGGACGACATCCGGCAATTCAACGCCTCCCGCTTCAATGCCCCGATCGACGACGATCAGCCTGCCCGTGGCGTCTACGCTAATTTTGAAGAGTTTCGTAACAATACCCCTTCCATCCAGAACTTCGAGATCAAACTGGAAGATCGCAAACGCCTGCTTTACATCCGGGAATCCGGTACCACCTATTATACCCATGACGCCTGGGGCTATTGTGACGGCAAAGACATTTATATAATGCGCGACGGCGTCCTCTGCCCGGCATGGAAGGAAGGAAAAGCTTTTTATCTGCCCGCCGGAGCGGCAACCGCAAATTCCCTGACTGTCACTCATGATCGCGACTACAAGCAACGAAGTATCTATTTCGTCGATATGGATACCGGCGATATTTATTGACCCATTCTACCCCAGACCCCATCATGAAACCCACCCTACTCTCGCTAAGCCTTTGCGGCCTGGCCCTCGCCGCAGGCGCCCAATCCGGTAAACCGGCGGGTACACCCCCGGCCAATCTTTCCGCCTTTCCAGCCATTGCGATCCAACTGGCCGGTTTCCATGATCCTCCGCCACTGTCCGCACAAAGCCCATTTGCCCATTTCGAAGTGGTGGACGAACGCCCCGATACCGCCCGGATCGGCGTCCATGGTAACCTGCCCATGCACAGCCACTTCTTTGATCGCCAGTTGATCTTTGCCAAACCCGCGCGACAGGAGATCGCCGCCTGGCTAAATCGTCACTTTACCCATCCCGGCGCCCCCGACAGCATGCTGGTGATCCTGCGTTACCTGTGGCTGTCCGATACGGATCCCTATAATCCAAATCCTGACCAATACTCCTCCTTCCGTCCCGATAACCCCGCCGCCGGAGTCAGGACCCATATCCGCCTGAAAGCCGAGATTTATGCGAGAAGCAACGACCGCTACCTGCCGTTGCTCCGGATCGATACCCTCGAACCGACCAGAAATGTGATCTACAATGCCCGGACAGCTACTTACAACGGCTGGGAGAAGGACCTTGCCGGCATGCTCCGTGACCTGGTAGAAAATGCTGCCCTCGCCACCCGGCATAAAGAGAATAGCAATCACTGGATCAGCCGGGACGATATCCGCCGGTTCAACCAGTCGCGCTTCGATATTCCCATCTTCGATAGCACTACGCTCATCCGGGGCGTTTATACCGGCTTCGAAGAATTTCGGAACAACGCGCCCTCCATCCATGACTTTGAGGTCCGTCCCGACAACGGCCACCTCGCCCTCTATCTCAGGAACGGCGACGGCACCTCCTATTATACCCATAATGTTTGGGGATACTGTAACGGCAAACAGGTCTTCATCATGCGGGATGGATTGCTGCACCTCCTTCGGAAGGATGGTCGCTCTTTCTATTTTTATGGGGTGGACATCGCATCTAACTCCAACCCTCCGATCAGCGCTTTTAACGGCTATCCCGAACAACACTGCCTATACATAGTCGATATGGATTCCGGGCAGTTCTACTAGTCAATCTTTAGCTATTTTCTCATAACTCGTCACCAACCCCTTTATCAACGACGAGCTGAACCCCTTATGCTCCATTTCATTCAACCCTGCGATCGTACACCCCTTCGGCGTTGTCACCTTGTCTATCTCCTGCTCCGGATGCGTACCCCGTTTTAATAACAACTCCGCCGCCCCTTTCACCGTCTGCGCAGCGATCAGGTTTGCCGTAGCCGCATCGAATCCGATCTCGATCCCCCCCTGGATATTCGCCCGGATATAGCGCATCGCAAATGCCGTCCCGCATGCCCCCAGCACCGTAGCCGCATCCATCAGCTTCTCATCGATCCGTACCGTCTTTCCCAATTGCCCGAAAATGTCAAAGACATACTGTAGCCGCTCTTCACTAACATTGCGCGCCGCCACACAGGTCATGCTTTCCTGGATCGCGATCGCCGTATTGGGCATCGCCCGCACTATCGCTACCTTCGTCCCGACCTGCGCCGCGATCTGATCGATCGAGACACCCGTTACCACCGACACGATCACGTGCGTGTCCGCTTTGAACTCATCTTTTAACGATCGGAGGATATCACTAACCTGGTAAGGCTTAACCGCCAGGATCACCAGGTCCGCATACCGGACCGCCTCCTCATTCTTGTCGCTGACCAATACTCCGCTTCGCTCCAGCTCATTCAGCGTCCGGATATTCCTTTTGGTGATCAGAATATGCTTTGGCTGGACGAATCCGCTTTGAATAAGCCCTTCCGCAATAGCCGTTCCCAGGTTTCCCCCGCCGATGATCGCAATTTTCTTGTTCATAAAAATGCTCCTTTAGCCAGATAATTTCGTACATAATCATCCACACCCTCCTCCAGGCTATAAAATGCTTCCCCATACCCCGCCGCCCTCAACTTGTCCATATTAGCCTCGGTAAAGTATTGATACTTGTCCCGGATATCCTCCGGCATGTCGATATACCGGATATTCGGCGCCAGATCCAGCCCGCCATATGTGGCCTTCACCAGATCTTCAAAAGACCGGGCATTCCCCGTTCCCAGATTGTAAATGCCCGGCGCCGGCCGGTTTTCCATCAACCAATAACAAACCTTAACGACATCCTTTACATACACAAAGTCCCGCAGTTGCCGCCCGTCTTTAAAGTCCGGCCGGTGAGACTTGAACAACCGCACCTCCCCATCCTTCCGGATCTGATGGAAGGAATGGAAGATCACACTGGCCATCCGGCCCTTATGATATTCATTGGGACCATAGACATTGAAGAATTTCAACCCCGCCCAGAAGGGTGGCTGCGCTGTCTGCCGCAACGCCCATTTGTCAAATTCATTCTTCGATACCCCATAAGCGTTCAGCGGCTTCAATTCAAAAGGCAGATCATGACTATCATCATATCCCAATTCTCCCGCTCCATACGTCGCAGCCGAAGACGCATACACCAGCGGCACCCGATGCTCCGTACAAAAACCCCAGATCTTCTTGCTATACTCCACATTCAGCCGCTCATGCACGGAATAATCGAACTCCGTTGTATCCGTCCGCGCACCGATGTGATAGACGAACGATACCGCCGGCCTGTTCTCCTTCAGCCAGTCGAAAAAGACGTCCCGCTCCACCTTCTCCGCAAATACCTTCCCCGCCAGATTTGGCTCCTTCGCCTGGTCACCGAATTCGTCAACCAGGATAAGGTCCGTATATCCTTTCTCATTCAGATAGCCCACGAGATCGCTTCCGATAAATCCCGCCGCGCCGGTTACCACTATATATTGCCTGTTCATATATTTGTTTGCTGCATGCAAATATAACAAACAGATGAAATTGAATTCCATACAAATGCTGCGCGCGGTGGCCGCCCTTCTTGTCGTCTATACGCACAGCGTCAGTCAGATGGGCATCTTCGCCCTCGGCTGGCAGCAGCGCACCCCCGCACGGATCTCCCTGGGGACCTTCGGCGTCGACCTCTTCTTCGTCATCTCCGGCTTTATCATCTATCTTTCCGCCGGCCGGTTGAGCGGCTCAACCGCATCTTTCTCCTTCCTCTGGCACAGGTTCCGCAGGATCAACCCTGCCTATTATGCAGCCGTCCTCCTTACCGTGCTGACCTGGATCCCCTCACTGATCAGACACCGGCGGCCGCCAATTACCGGCTGGCAGGCACTGTCGTGGACCATCCTCCTTCCCTTCCCTGGCGATCCTCCACGCGCCCTTTTTCAGGCATGGAGCCTTTACTTCGAATGGTTGTTCTACCTCGTTTTTTTCTTGCTCATCCTGATCCGGTCCCAAAGAAAGGCGCTGATGTTATGCTGCGTGCTGTGCGGCCTGAGCCTCACAGGCTGGCTGCTTCGCAATGACCTGAATGGGCTGGCGGTCTTCTATACCGACCCGCTGATGCTGGAGTTCTTGTTGGGAATTATTATCGGAGCGGCCTACCGGCGATGGACGCCGTGCAGGACCACCGCCTGCTGCCTTTTGTTGCCGGGCATCGCCCTCGGATTGTTCTTTATATGTTCCGGATATTTCGATTTTCTGGCCACTTTAAATCCCTCGCCATCCCTCCGGTATCTTCATGCCATCTGCTGGGGCGGCGCCGCCGCCCTCATCGTCGCCGGCTGCGTGTTCCTGGAAAAGACTAACGGCTTCGTTTCCCACCCTACTTTCGTTCGCCGCCTTACTTTCGTTCCCCGCCTCGCACGGATTCTCCTCCTTCTCGGCGATGCCTCTTACTCCATCTACCTCTTTCACATGATCGTCTTCGGTTGGATAGCCGCCTTCTATCTGCGCGTAGGTTTCTTCCTCGATGCTGATATCGCGATACCGCTTCATGCGGCGATCGCCGTGGCAGGTTCGCTGCTTTTTTATTTCTGGGTGGAAAAGCCGCTGCTAAAATGGCTCGGGAAATATGACGCCGCCGGCGCTATTCCGCCTCGATCTGAGCAGCCATGACCAATTCTATAGCCGTATCATACCTTTCCTTCCATTCCTGCACCCTCCCCCAATCTTTGTCACTGATCCGAATATTTCCCTTTTTTACCTCGCCCAGCTCTTTGCAGGGAAAACCTTTTACCGCCTTCAGAAATTCACCTTCCAGGGCAGGTTTCACGCTTACCACCACTCTGCTCTGCGCCTCTCCGAACCAAAAAGAATCCTCAAGAACAGTCTGGCGGCTTTCCCAAACGGTAAAGCCCAGCTCCCGCGGAAACGCGCTTTCCATCAACGTGACAAACAATCCGCCTTCGCTCACATCGTGTGCGGATACGATGAGTCTATTGGCGATCAGTTCCGCTACTTTCTGCTGAAGCCGCAACTCTTCTTCTATATCGAAATACGGCGCCGGGCTGTATTCCACCCCAACTATTTTATGCAGGTATTCCGACGATCCGATATCTTCCCTGATCTCCCCCAGCAAATAAATAATGTCTCCCGCCGCCTTGAAATCGAGCGTCATTTTCTCTCTTACATCCTCCAACAACCCAACCATGCCGATAGTCGGGGTCGGATAGACAGCCCCCTCCGGGTTCTGGTTGTAGAAGCTCACGTTTCCCCCCGTCACCGGCGTATCGAACCGCCTGCACGCATCTCCCATGCCCTTAATGGCCTGCACGAACTGCCAGTAAACTTCCGGATCATAAGGGTTGCCGAAGTTCAGGCAGTTAGTCACCCCGAGCGGCTTGCCACCGCTGCAAACGATATTCCGGGCCGCTTCCGCTACCGCGATCATCGCCCCTTTGTATGGGTCCGCAAATACATATCTGCTATTGCAATCCGTCGTCATCACCAGGGCCTTCCGAGTACCTTTGACCAGCACCACAGCCGCATCGCTGGGTTCGTTCGTGGAAGCGTTCGCAGCCCCCACCGTGCTATCATACTGGACTGCCACCCATCTCTTCGAAGCGATATTGGGTAACGCGATCAGTCGTTCCGCAATGGCCCGCAAGTCCTGCGAATTTTCCGGCCACGGTACGTGCCCCGGATTGAAAGCTTTTATTTTTTCAAGATAAGCCGGTTCCCGGTATTGCCGCTCATACTGCGGTGCGCCACCGCCAAGCACGAGCTCATGCGCCGGGATCTCTGCCTCCAATTGACCACCCACATAGAATTTCAACAGCCCGTCATCGGTCACTTCCCCGATTACAGCGGCGGGCAGGTCCCATTTCTCAAAGATCGCCACCACCTCATGTTCTCTTCCCTTCTGCACTACCATCAGCATTCGCTCCTGGCTCTCGCTTAACAGCAGCTCCCAGGCCTTCATATTATCCTGACGGGCCGGCACCTTGTCAAGATCGATCCGCATGCCGGCTTCCCCCTTGGCGCTCATCTCAGATGTACTGCAAATTATACCCGCGGCGCCCATATCCTGCATGCCAACTACCGCGCCGGTCCTGATCACCTCAAGACAAGCCTCCAGCAGCTTTTTTTCCTGGAATGGATCGCCTACCTGCACCGCCGGCAACTCCTTCGTGCTTTCACCGGTAATATTGGCGGAGGCAAACGACGCCCCGCCGATCCCATCTTTACCCGTTGCGCTGCCGACAAAGATCACCGGATTGCCCACACCCTTTGCCGTAGCCGAAATGGTTTCCCCATTCTTGAGAATACCCACGCTCATCGCATTCACCAGCGGATTGGTATG
Source organism: Puia sp. (assembly GCA_035695565.1). GTDB lineage: Bacteria > Bacteroidota > Bacteroidia > Chitinophagales > Chitinophagaceae > Puia. The sequence continues at coordinate 25,090 of DASRRX010000015.1, forward strand.
ATAGCAATCTTCAAAATAAACTTCACCGCCCACCGTCGGCACCCCGAAACAATTGCCGTAATGCCCGATGCCATGCACTACACCCGACAGCAGATGCTGCGTTTTACCTTCGTCCAGCTTGCCGAAACGAAGTGAATTCAGCGAAGCGATCGGTCTTGCTCCCATCGTGAAGATGTCCCGATGGATCCCCCCAACACCCGTCGCCGCTCCTTGAAAGGGCTCGATCGCCGAAGGATGGTTATGCGACTCGATCTTGAACACTACTCCATAGCCGCCGCCGATATCCATTAGTCCGGCATTCTCCTCGCCAGCCTTCACCAGCATCTTTTTGCCTTCCCGCGGGAGGGTCTTCAGCCATTTGATCGAGTTCTTATAGCTGCAGTGTTCGCTCCACATGGCACTGAATGCGCACAACTCTGTGAAATTGGGGGTTCGGCCTAGCTTTTGCCGGATCAGTTCGAACTCTTCAGCGGTGAGCCGAAGCTGTTCAGCCGTTTTTGCGGTAATCTCCATGGCTGCAAAATTACGAACCGCCGCCCAATTTCCCGAACCGTCGTACATTTTCCCCCCCGCCATCCGATTTCTCCCCCGCCATCCATTTTCTTCTCGCCTTCTATTTTCTCCCCCCATCCGATTTCTCCCCCATCTTCCCATATTTTGCATAAGTCGACCCGAATCGCTAGGTTTGCCGCCTATGGCGTCTATACAAAGGATTGCTTTTGTAGCGAATACAAGCTGGAGTATCTACAAGTTCAGACTTTATGTGATCGGGAAATTGGTGGAAAAAGGATTCGACGTGTATGTCCTGGCGCCCCGCGACCCCTATACTTCGCATTTCGAACATCTTCCCGGCCTGACATACATCGAACTACGCCATTATAAAGGGAAGACGATATCCCCCGCGGGTGACATCCTGCTTTATAAAGAATTACTGCAACATTACCGCCGCCTCCGTCCCAGTCTCATTTTCCATTACACGATAAAGGCAAATATCTTCGGCTCGATGGCCGCGTCGGCAGCCGGCATCCCTGCCATCAGCGTCATTACCGGGCTTGGATATGCCTTCGCCGGCAAAGGCTGGCTTCAATCCGTTGCCAGGATCCTTTACCGGAGCGCCTTGCGGCGAACAAAAGAAGTATGGTTCCTCAACGAAGACGATCGCCGGATCTTCGTTGCCCAACGACTTGTCCCCGCTGAAAAGACCTTCATCCTTCCTGGTGAAGGCGTCGACAGCACCGCCTTCTATCCCGCGCCCTTCGAGGCCGGTCGAAAGGAGACCACCTTCCTGCTTATCGCCCGGATCATCCGGCATAAAGGGATCTATGAATTTGCAGAAGCCGCCGGGCAACTCCGTCGGCAGGGCCTGCCCGTTCGATGCCAACTGTTGGGCGTATTCGATGACGACAATCCCGTGGCCATCCCCAGGCAAGAAGTCGATGAATGGGAACAAAAGAAGATCCTGACCTATCTGGGCCAAACCGACGACGTGCCTCCATTCATCGACCAGGCAGATTGCATCGTCCTTCCCTCCTACCGCGAGGGATTGCCACTCAGCCTGCTGGAAGGAGCCAGCATGGCAAAAGCATTGATCGCCGCCGATACACCCGGCTGCCGTACCTTGATCGAAGACGGGATCAACGGTTTTCTCTGCCGTGAAAAGGACGGCGCCGACCTCGCCCGAAAAATGACCGATTATTATCGCCTCCCGGCAGCCACCAAAAGACAAATGGGCCTCGCAGGCCGCGACAAAGTACTCCGTGAATTCACCCGGGAACATATCCTCGAGATCTATTTGCAAAAGATATGCATATACTGCTGCTGATTGTTTATGCGGCCCTCGCCGGCATCGGAATATGGAAGATTCCCTTCCTCCGCAAAAGCGGCATCCGGCCCCGCTGGCTATGGCTCTTATTTGCACTTCACGTCCTCACCGGCTGGGCGCATAACTGGATCGCTTACCGCTATTTCCCCGATCACGGCGATATCTGGAATTATTTCACACTCAGTTTCTTATACCGCCACCGGCTCCTGTCCGAATTCCATCTGTTCTTATCCGACAATTCTACCTGGACTTATATTACGCATAATGGGATAGTCTACATCCAGATGCTTCTCGATCTGCTGTCGGCTGATGATATGAATATAAATACCCTGCTCTTTGCTTTTCCCGTATTCCTGGGCAACGTAGCCCTGTTCCGGGTTTTTCGCCGCCGCTTCCCCGATGACAGCCTGGCCGCCACCTCCGTCTTTTGGTTGCCTTCAGTCATGTTCTGGACCGCTTGCATCTATCGCGAAGGGATGCTCTACATGCTGCTTGGATTTCTCTTGTACCATCTCGATCAATTTGCCATCCGGCGCCGCAGACAGCCCTTCGACCGCAGCCCGATCCATGGCCGCCACAGCCCCCTCCGCCCTGACCGCCGCGCCCTCTTTTACGCCATATTTATCTTCCTGCTTATCGCCTATTTCCGCATCGCCGTCGCCGTCATCCTGATACCCGCCGCCCTGATATATTGCGCCCTCCGATTCCGTAAACCCCGCCCATGGATCCTCGGTGCCGTTTTCCTTGTCCTGGTCCTCCTGACCATAATGGTCCCCGGTATTCGCGACCCCGTCCTTCACGCCGTAACCACCGAACAATCTTCCTTTCAACTCCTGGAGGGCCACTCCCGACTTCCCCTTCCCACCCTCGACGGTACCCCGGCCAGTGTCTGGCGTACCCTCCCCGCCGCCATCCGGAACGGTTTTTTCGAGCCTCTCCCCGGCTTGGGCGGCCAACCCATCTATCTTGCTTTTTCCTTGGAACTGATCTTCATCTGGCTGGTCGTCCTGGCTGCCGCTATTCGGTTTTTCACCCCGAAACCCGCCCCCGCCACCCCTGGTGCCGCCCCACATAGTCCCGCCCCCGCCACCCCTGGTGCCGCCTCACATAGTTCCTCCTCCCCTGGTCCCTCCTCCCCTGGTGCCGCCTCCCCTTCCCCCGCCTTCCCCGCCGCCTGCCTCCTCTTCGCCCTGGCCGGCATGCTCACCATCGGTTTCTTCGTCCCCTTTGCCGGAACCATCATCCGCTATCGCAGCATCTACCTCCCCTTCCTCCTCGCCCCCACCCTTCACACCCTTCGCTATCTCCGCCCCATTCAACCCCTTAACCGCTGGCTAATAAATAAATTATAATTTTTAATATAGTTCAATATCTTATCCATATCGCAATTAAACACCCCAAAAAGCAGGTTCGACACATTTTTTTATTGCCCGGCTCTCCAATTTTCCCCACAATCCTTTAGCTTCGCCGTAAATTTTACAAGGATGTCATCATTACGATTTAAAGCTATTGATAACCTGACGACCGCGACCGACGGTATGATGCCCGGTGCCGCAAAGATCACCGCGATCTTCGGCGAGAATGTATTTACATTGAAAACCGCCCGCGAATTTCTAAGCGACGAAGCATACAAGAGCCTGTTGGCCTCCATTAAGAGCGGCAAGAAGATCGACCGTGCCGTTGCCAACCAGATCGCTTCCGGCATCCGCCAGTGGGCCGAAAGCAAAGGTGTCACCCACTTCACCCACTGGTTCCAGCCCCTGACCGGAACTACCGCAGAAAAGCACGATACCTTTTTCACCATAAAGAGCGATGGCACCGCCATCGAAGAATTCGACGGGGCCGCCCTGATCCAGCAGGAACCCGACGCCTCCTCCTTCCCCAGCGGCGGGTTGAGAGCAACTTTCGAAGCCCGCGGCTATACCGCATGGGATCCTTCCTCCCCCGCATTCGTTATGGAGATTGGCGCGGGTCGTACCCTCTGTATCCCCACCATCTTCGTCAGCTATACCGGCGAATCCCTCGACTACAAAGCCCCGCTCCTGAAGGCTCTGGCCGCTCTCGACAAGGCCGCCGTAGAGGTTTGCCATTATTTCGATAAAAATGTCACGAAAGTAGCGGCCACCCTTGGCTGGGAACAGGAGTACTTCGTCGTCGACGAGGGCCTGTTCAACGCCCGTCCTGACCTGGTCATGAGCGGCCGCACCGTATTCGGCCATGCCCCCGCCAAAGGCCAGCAGTTGGAAGACCACTATTTCGGCAGCATTCCAGAGCGGGTCTACGCCTTTATGCGCGACTACGAAAATGAAGCGTATAAACTCGGCATCCCTCTCCGCACCCGCCATAATGAGGTTGCCCCGGCACAATTCGAATGCGCCCCCATCTTTGAAGAGGTCAGCGTCGCCGTCGATCACAATATTCTGCTCATGGATATCATGGACCGCGTCGCCCGTCGTCACAAGCTGCGCGTCCTCCTGCATGAGAAGCCCTTTGCCGGTATCAACGGCAGCGGTAAGCACAACAACTGGAGCATGGCCACCGACACCGGTGTCAACCTCCTGGCTCCCGGCAAAACGCCGAAGACCAACCTTATGTTCCTGACCTTCTTCGTCAATACCATCAAGGCCGTTCACGATTACGCCGACGTTCTCCGCGCATCCATCGCCTCCGCCGGTAACGACTTCCGCCTTGGCGCAAACGAAGCACCCCCCGCCATCATCTCCGTCTTTATCGGTGAATATCTCAGCAAGGTCCTGGCTGATGTGAAGGAACGGGTCGGCGAGAAATTCGATGAGCAGGATGAGGCGATCCTCAAGCTGGATCTCCATCGGAGCATCCCCGAACTGCTGCTCGACAATACCGACCGCAACCGTACTTCGCCCTTTGCCTTCACCGGCAATAAGTTCGAGTTCCGCGCCGTCGGCTCCGGCGCCAACTGCGCCAATGCGATGATTGTCCTGAACACTATCCTCGCCGAGACGTTGAAGAAGTTCAAGAAGGAGGTTGACGGCCTGATCGAAAAAGGAGACAAGAAAGAGATCGCGATCATGCACCTCCTCCGCGAATACGTCGTAAGTAGCGAAAAAGTATTGTTCGAAGGCGACGGCTATAGCGAAGAATGGCACCATGAAGCCGAAAGACGCGGCCTGCCCAACGTCCGGACCACCCCGCTGGCCCTCGACGCCATGGTTACCGAAAAAGCAAAGCACCTCTTCGAAAGCAACGGCGTCTATACCCACATCGAGCTGGAAGCCCGCCATGAGATCGAACTGGAGAAGTACGTGAAACGCGTCCAGATCGAAGCCCGCATCATGGGCGAGCTCGCCACCAGCCATATCCTGCCTCCGGCGATCAGATACCAGAACACCCTCATCCAGAACATCAAAGGATTGAAAGATCTGAGCCTCCCGGCCACCGCATATTCCAATCAGCAACAGATCCTCGAGAATATCTCGAAGCATATCGGTAAGGTCAGCGAACTGGTAGCGAAAATGATCGAAGCCCGGAAAATAGCTAACAACGTATCCGATACCCGTACAAAGGCCATCGAATACAATAGCCAGGTGAAAGAGCCCTATTTTGACGAGATCCGCTATCACGTCGACAAGCTCGAATTGCTGGTCGATGATAAGGAATGGGTCCTCTCCAAATACCGGGAGCTCCTCTTTTTGCGCTAGTCGGCTAAGACACAAATTTTTACCTTCCCCGAAACCCGCCATTCTGGCGGGTTTCTTATTTCCCATCCATCCGCTCCTTGACCCATTTCTCCGCGATCGCCAGTTGCTGCTTCATCGTTAGATGCGAATTGTCCAGCACGATGGCATCCTCCGCCTGCCGCAGCGGGCTGACTGCCCGATGCGAATCGATATAATCGCGATGCGACAGGTTCTGCTTCACCTCCGCCAGCGTAATATTGGGGTTCTTCTCATATAGCTCCTTGAATCGACGTTGGACCCTTATCGCCTCATCCGCCGTCATAAAGATCTTTAACTCCGCATGCGGAAAGACAACCGTTCCGATATCCCGCCCATCCATCACGATCCCCTTTTTCTTTCCCATCTCCTGCTGCCGGGCGACCGCAAACTCCCTCACCGCCTTTACTGCGGCCACCTCGCTCACCTTCTCGGCCACCACCAGGTCACGGATCACATACTCGACATTCTCCCCGTTCAGCCACATTTCCGTCTGGCCGTTCTTGTGGTTAGCCACAAACTCAAGCCGGATATGCTTCAACGCCTCCTCCACGGCCGGTGGAATGGTCCAGTCCACATGGTGACGGATAAAGTACAGCGTTATGGCCCGGTACATCGCCCCGCTGTCGATATATACATAATTAAGCTCTTTGGCCAGTTGCTTGGCCAGGGTGCTCTTGCCACAGGAGCTCCATCCGTCGATCGTGATGATGATTTTTTCCATGTCCCGGCCCTAAAATAAAAAACCGCACCCAAAGGTGCGGCCTTTTTTCATTCAATCTATTTTAAGCCTCTGATTTTTCCTTTGCTTTTTCCTTGAGTGAGAACTTGATCTTCGACAGTTCCTTGTCGAGGTCGGCTACCAGCACATCCCCATTCTTGATATTCATATTCAGGATCTCCTCCGCCAGCGGATCCTCCAGATACTTCTGGATTGCCCTGTGCAACGGCCGGGCGCCAAACTGCTGATCATAACCCTTGTCGGCAATGAAATTCTTGGCGTCATCCGTTAACTCCAGCGTAAAGCCCAGATTGGTGAGCCGCTTGAGAACTCCCTTCATTAGGATATCGATGATCTGGAAAATATGCTCTTTATTCAGCGCATTGAAGATAACGATATCGTCTATCCGGTTGAGGAACTCGGGGCTGAACGTCCGTTTCAACGCCTTTTCAATGACTGCCTTGTTATTCTCATCCGCATTTTGCGTCCTTGCAGCGGTGGCGAAACCAACCCCGTCGCCAAAGTCCTTCAACTGCCGGACCCCGATATTGGAGGTCATGATGATCAGCGTATTCTTGAAGTCGACCTTCCGGCCAAGCCCGTCCGTCAGTTGACCGTCATCCAGCACCTGCAGCAGGATATTGTAAATATCCGGATGCGCCTTTTCGATCTCGTCCAGCAGGATCACCGAGTATGGCTTACGACGAACCCGCTCCGTAAGTTGGCCGCCTTCCTCATATCCGACATAACCCGGAGGCGCTCCGATCAGCCGGCTCACCGTGAATTTCTCCATGTATTCGCTCATGTCGATCCTGATCAGAGAATCTTCCGAGTCGAACATATAGCGGGCCAAAGCTCTTGCCAATTCCGTCTTCCCGACGCCCGTAGGGCCAAGGAAAATAAAGGTGCCGATCGGCTTTTTCGGATCTTTCAATCCTACCCGGTTGCGCTGAATAGCCTTCACCACCTTCAGTATCGCATCGGCTTGCCCGACAACCATGCCACCCATGTCTACGGCCATGTTCCGCAGCTTTTCCGTTTCCGCCTGAACCATCCGCTTGACAGGGATACCCGTCATCATGCTGACAACCTCGGCAATATTCTCTTCATCGATCGGATAACGTTTGTGCTTGCTTTCTTCCTCCCATTCGGCCTTCGCCTTCTCCAACTCTTCCTGTAAGCGCTTTTCCGTATCACGGAGACTGGCAGCCTCTTCGAACTTCTGGCTCTTGACTACCTTGTTCTTTTCATTCTTTACGTCTTCGATCTTCTTTTCCAGGTCGACGATGTTCTGCGGAACATTGATGTTCTTCAGATGCACCCTGGCGCCCACTTCATCCAGCACGTCGATCGCCTTGTCCGGCAACAATCGATCCGTCATATAGCGGTCGCTTAACTTGACGCAGGCGTCAATGGCGTCGTCGGAATAAGTTACGTTATGATAATCTTCGTATTTCGACTTGATGTTGTTCAGGATTTGAATGGTTTCTTCCACACTGGGCGGATCGACCATGACCTTCTGAAAACGCCGGTCGAGGGCGCCGTCCTTCTCGATATACATCCGATACTCATCCAACGTCGAGGCCCCGATGCACTGCAGCTCCCCACGCGCCAGCGCGGGTTTGAAGATGTTAGAGGCGTCCAGCGAACCGCTGGCCCCGCCGGCGCCGACGATGGTATGGATTTCGTCGATGAAAAGGATCACATCCCGGTTCTTCTCAAGCTCGTTCATGATCGCCTTCATGCGCTCCTCAAACTGGCCACGGTACTTGGTACCGGCCACCAGGGCCGCCAGATCGAGAGAAATGACCCGCTTATCGAACAGTACCCGGGAAACCTTGCGTTGCACGATCCGAAGCGCCAACCCTTCCACGATGGCTGTCTTTCCCACACCGGGCTCGCCGATCAGGATCGGGTTATTCTTTTTACGCCTGGAAAGGATCTGGGAAACCCTTTCGATCTCTTCTTCCCTTCCTACGATCGGGTCGAGGGCCCCCATTTCAGCAAGCCGGGTAATATCCCGGCCGAAATTATCGAGTACCGGCGTCTTACTCTTGGCATTGCCGGCGGAACGGGCTTTCTGCTGCGAATACTTCTTTTCCTCGTCAAAATCATCATCATTTTCCTCTGCATACTCGCTCCGGACGTCGTTGCTTTTCACGACGCCCAATTCGTTTCTGAAAAGATCATAATCGACATCGAACTGGTTGAGGATCTGGGTTGCGATATTTTCCTTGTTCTTAAGGATGGAGAGCATAAGATGCTCGGTCTCTACGGTAGGGCTTTTCAATGCCTTTGCCTCCAGGACGGTCACCCGGATCACTTTCTCCGCCTGTTTGGTCAGCGGCAGGCTATTGATATTGGCGATGTTCTTACCGGTCTTATCCTTAACTGCCATTTCCACCTCCTTTCTTAACTCATACAGGTCAACATTGAAACTCTTTAAAATGCGGACAGCTGTATTGTCACCCTCCCGAATCAACCCCAGCAATAAGTGCTCCGTACCGATAAAATCGTTCCCCAGACGCAAAGCCTCCTCCCTGCTGAATGATATGATCTCCTTTACCTGGGCTGAAAAATTATTATCCATTTTTAAGTAATTGAGCTTTATACAATAATAACGAAAATTTTTGACTTCTGTTTCAGCTACTTTATTAACGGCCGTTAATATCTTTAAGTATCTTTAAGCCAAATATGCAAGTCAAAATTGATACCAAGGAGAAATTTCATGCCATTAGTATCCTGGAACCAGTTCTCGCTGCTAATATGACAGAAGACCTTGAAAAAAGCTTAATGCCGATCCTGGATAAAGACGTTAAAAACGTGGTTCTCATATTAAAAGACATCCCGGAGGTCCAGGAAGCTGCTGCGGCCAGCCTGGTTAAGCTCCAACAATCCTTCTACGACAACGGTGCATCCTTTGTGATCTGCGAGCTCACCCCTGCTGTGGAGCAATACCTGGAAGACAACGGCTTTCTGGAACTTATGAATGTAACGCCCACCGAAAGCGAAGCCTGGGATATCGTCCAACTGGAAGAGGTCGAACGCGAACTGCTGAATGGCCCCGATCTATAGGGATCTCCGCCATGCATTCACCCCTGGCCGCTCCACCCCTGCACGTTTATCACACTGAGCCCCGGCAACAAGACAGAAAGTCAGCCAATTATATCAAACTTGGGATAAAGCGGCCAGAGCCGGATCACCGGCACATCCCTGAAACAGCCCCGGCCGCCCTTCCTGATTCAACCGATGACCGGCAATACCGCCCGGGAAATATATTACACATTATTCAGCGTTTTTGATCCACGTTATCCTCGTATTTTCGGGGATAAAGCAGCAGATGGTTAGCATCCGCCGTCTAATATTCGGTTCCGTTTAACACTAAAATCGCGTAATGCTCGCCGTCACTATCTTAGGCAATAACTCCGCCCTACCGGCTTTTGATCGTCACCCGACGGCACAGATCGTCACCATGGAAGACCAGATCTTTTTGGTCGATTGCGGCGAGGGGACGCAGATGCAAATGGCAAAATATAAGATCCGCCGCAGCAAGATCAACCATATCTTCATCTCCCACTTGCATGGCGATCACTATTTCGGCCTCATAGGCCTCCTGACCAGCATGGGCTTGCTCGGTCGCACCCAGGAGCTCCATATCCATGCCCCTGCGGAACTTCAAGAGATCGTCGGCCTTCAACTTAAAGTGGCCGACATCCATCTTCCTTATCTATTGCATTTCCATTCTCTCGGCCAAACCCAGCCGGATCAACCCACCATCCTCGTCCGCGAGGTGCGATTCGAGGTCAGCTGCTTCCCTGTCATCCATCGGATCGAATGCTGGGGCTTCATCTTCCGGGAAGTGCGGCCCTTCCGCCGGGTCAATCCCGAAAAAGCCCGCCAGCACGACGTCCCCGCTTCATTTTTCGACCGGCTGAAATGGGGTGAGAGCTATGAGAAAAAAGATGGCGCCATCGTCGAGAACCAATGGGTGACCGACCCCGCCCCCAAAGCCAGATCCTACGCGTACGCCGCAGATACGATGTTCGATGAACGTATAGCCTCTTATGTTCGGGGCGTCGACCTGCTCTATCATGAGACGACCTACCTTAAAGACCTCGAGATCCAGGCCGGCAGACGCTTTCACAGCACCACCGTCCAGGCGGCGACCATCGCCGGGCAGGCAGGGGCCCAGCGCCTGCTCATCGGGCATTTTAGTTCCAAATATGAGAAATTGCAGGCCTTCGAGCAGGAAGCCCGTGAGGTCTTCCCCAACACCGACCTTGCACTCGAAGGCGTAACCTATAGGGTATGATCCTCAACCCGGCAGCAGGAAGCCCAGCGAGAAGCTGGATTTGACGCCCACGAGCAAGGAATGCAGGAGATAATAAGAGAAGTATCTTTGCTTATCCCGCTTGTAATCCACCTTCCCCGTCCGCTTTGAAACCGGCAGCGACTTATCCTTATTCCTGGGGATGATCAGCTTTTTCAACGCAAATGACTTTAGCTTGTCCGTCTTCAGCTCCCCATTCTTTTCTTTCAGCTTGTCAACGACCAGATCATGATATTCGCCTATGATCTTCCCCGTTGCCCGCTCCTCCCCCATTTCAAACTGGAAGTCCAGCATGTTCAGCATTCCCGATTCGAGATGCAACTGGCCCAGATTTTCAGCCGGGTTGTTTAGCCGCGTTACATCGAGGTCATGAAACGCGCCCTCCACTTCATAATAGCCGTTCTTACGCAGCGGCATCCGCATCGTCGCAGTCACCAGCCCCGATCCCATCAGCGAGCCTTCGGTTGTCAAAGTAATAAAGGCGGGATCACCCGCAACCGGCTTGTTCAGTAATGGGACCAGGTTCCCATGAAACCTTTCGATCACCAGCTTCCCCGTTTTATTTCCAATCTTGGGAAACTCCTCGTATTCGACCCGCGTCGATTCCAGATGCACTCGTCCAACCCGGATGTCCGACGGAATGTCCTTCAGCGATTCCACCGGCAACGGCTTTTCTCCCGGCTGGATGGGAAGCCGCCGGTCCCGGAATACATAGACGCGGCCGCCCCGAAGGCTGATCTCATCGGCATGCAACCGGCGGTGTATCAGTCCCATCACGTCCAGTCCTTTCACCTCAAGCCCACCGGTATTGGCCCGCACGACATCCACCTGGTGTCGTTTCAAGCGGCCGATCTCTTCTTTTTCCAGATCCGGGGTGATCTGCATAGCGTCGGCCAGCAACAACTTCCTTCTGCTGTCAATTTCCAGTCTACCCAGCCTGATGGTCTCTTCCATCCCCGGAACGATATACCAGGCGCTATCCGCCTCCAACCGGATCGCAGCTACCGTATTATGTGTGACCGAATCCACCTGCAGATTGCCTTCCAACGAGAAACAGGCCTTTCCTTTCCTCAACCCTTCGACCTTCAGGCGAGTCAGCTCCACCCTGCTGACCATCGCATCCATAGCCGGTGGCTTCAACTGCTGAAGAGTACTATCATGTTCCATCAGATCCTCGTTTACCCGGATCACAATATCTTCAAGCCGGATGTCCCGGATCCTTAGCCGGTGGGACCAGATCCAGGCTATCACGGATAAACCGCTGACCGTTATTTTTTTCACTGCTATTTCATGGCCGTTCCGGCCGTTCGCCGGGCGCGGCGTATATCGGGCCTGCACGCCCTCCAGGTTAAGCGAGCCGGTGAGCACGTTGATATGTAATCGGTCATATTTAACGGATAGTGAGGCCGGCAAAGACCGCAGAGCTTCATCCACTTTTTTCCGGATCAGCGCGTTGGCAATGAAATAACCGGCGATCAGGATCACTATGAGCACCAGAATGGGCACGACTGCTTTCTTCATAGGTTTTTTCCTACAAACGGCCTGCCCGATCAGTCCGTTGCCCGCCGCAGCTGCGGAATGAATATTGTCCTATTTTTTCCCCAGGTAGTCCTTCCATTTGGCCTGCAGGCCCGCGCTTAACGGAACGACCGGCAGGCGCAGGTGATTGCCGATCAGCCCCATCTCCGCCATCGCCCCCTTTACACCGGCCGGGTTATTTTCGGCGAACATGATCTCATAGGCAGCGATCAACCGGTCGTTGACGAACTTCGCGCCCTTGAAGTCCTCGCTTAACGAAAGCCGGACCATATGGCTGAATTCTTTTGGAAAGGCATTTGCCGCCACACTGATGACCCCTTCCATTCCGCACGCGATCTGCGGCATCGCAAGGGCGTCGTCACCACTGACGACCAGGAAATGTTCGGGTTTGTCCCGGAGGATCTCCATACACTGGGCCATGTCACCGCTTGCTTCTTTGATCCCGCCGATATTCTTCACTTCCTTTGCCAGCCGGATCGTAGTGGCGGCATTCAGATTCCGCCCCGTCCTGCCAGGGACATTATAGAGAATAAGCGGCTTTGGTGATGCTGCCGCCAACGCTCTGTAGTGTTGATACAATCCTTCCTGCGAAGGTTTGCTATAGTATGGGCTCGCACTGAGAACGGCGACAGCCTTATCCAGTGGAAAGCTACCGAGCTCATGCACGAGTTCCGCTGTGTTATTGCCGCCGATACCCGCGACGACCGGCACCCGGCCTGCTACTTTTTCGTAGGTGAACAGCGCGATCTGCTTCTTTTCTTCTTTTGACAAGGTTGAAGTTTCCCCGGTAGTCCCGAGTGTAACGACATATTCCACGCTGCCTGCAATGACATGCTCGATCGTTCTTGCCAGCGCCGGATAATCCACGCTGTTATCGGATTGAAAAGGTGTAATTAAAGCTACTCCGGTTCCACGGAGTTGATCCCTGAGTGACATGTATTAGAAGTTGAATAGATGAGGAAATGTTGTCAGGCCGGCACCTCGTTCCAGAAGCCCATCTTGCCGAACTTCTCGATCCGTTTCTCGATCCGCTGCTCCGGAGTAAACTGACTGAGCTCCTTCAAAGTCTCCACCAGCTTTGGTCTTAACAGTCCTGCCGCTTCGTTGTAATCCCAATGCGCCCCACCGATAGGTTCCGGAATGATACTGTCGATCAGACCAAACTTATACATATTGTCGGGTGTGAGCCGTAGTTCTTCAGCAGCCTTTTCTTTTTGATCCCAGCTGCGCCACAGGATCGAACTGCAATTTTCCGGTGAGATGACCGTATACCAGGAATTCTCCAGCATATATACCCGGTCTCCGACGCCGATACCAAGCGCCCCGCCCGACGCACCCTCGCCGATGATGACGCAGACGACAGGCACTTTCAGCCGCATCATCTCATAGATATTCCGGGCGATCGCCTCACCCTGCCCCCGCTCCTCCGCCTCCATCCCGGGATAAGCGCCCGGCGTATCGATCAGGGTTATAATAGGCTTATCGAACTTCTCTGCCAGCTTCATCAGCCGCAGCGCTTTCCTGTACCCCTCCGGATTCGCCATCCCGAAATTCCGCAACTGGCGCAGCTTCGTATTCGTACCCTTTTGCTGGCCGATCATCATGACCGTCCGGCCATCCAGTTGCGCAAATCCTCCCACCATCGCCTTGTCGTCCTTAACGTTCCGGTCACCAAATAATTCCACGAAATTGGTACATATTTTTTCGATATACTTCAACGTATACGGCCGGTCCGGATGCCGGCTCAACTGCACCTTCTGCCACGGTGACAAATGCTGGGTGATCTCCCGGCGCTTCTCCAACACCTGATCCTCCAACTTCCGGATAGAGTCGCTCAGATCCACCTTGGTCTTCTCGGCAGTTTGTTTAAGCTTTTCAATCTCATCGAATAACTCCTTGATCGGCTTTTCGAAATCCAGGAACTGACGATTCTTGGCTTGAGGCATAGATATTTCTCTCAATTTGAATGCGTAAAATTAAGGGTTAGCGCTTTCCTATAAAAAGATTTGACCCGGTTTGTTGGAGAAAATCAAATTTCGCCTATCTTTGCCATCCCGAAAAATCGCGCCTTTCCGGCGATTCATCCCGGATTCCAGCGCCCATCGGAGGTTGGATTGGTAGTTCAGTTGGTTAGAATGCCGCCCTGTCACGGCGGAGGTCGCGGGTTCGAGTCCCGTCCAGTCCGCAAGACGTTTTTCAAAGCCCGCACCAGTTGCGGGTTTTGGCGTTTTTACATCACTTCTGCGACTGTGGCTGCTTTTCCGGCAAAATCACATGAAATTCCGTGTGAATCGACTCGATCGAATGGGCGAACATCCTGCCACCGTGATTATCCACGATCTTCCGGCAAAGCGCTAACCCGATCCCCGTACCCGGATATTCATGATGACTGTTCAACCGCTGGAAGATCACAAAGATCTGCTCGGCATATTCATTCGAAAACCCGATGCCATTGTCCTCAAAGATGATTTCCATATATTTAGTCTGGTCAACACATCCTTGCGCGGCGGCTTCGTCGCTGTTCAACGATCGGCTGCTGATCTTGATCACGGGCGGTGTCTTCTCCCTCGAAAATTTAAGCGCATTGCTGATGAGGTTGTGAAAAAGCTGTTCCATCTGAAGCGGGATAGCATCGATTTTTGGAAGGTCACCAGTAATCAGCATCGCGTTCTTTTCCTTTATCAGAAGATCAAAGTCTTCCAATACGGTCCGAAGGACAGCAGAAAGGTCCGTCGGCTGGAAATGATCCTGCGCCCGGACGGCTTTGGAAAAATCGAGAAGATCATGGATCAACTGCGACATCCGCTCGGCGGATTCGGCAATCTTTTCAACGAAGCCCGACGCAGGCGCAGGCAGGTCGTTGGTAGAGGTCAGCCGGTCGGAGAAGATCATGATCTTCCTAAGGGGTTCCTGCAGGTCATGACTGGCTACATAGGCAAACTGTTGCAGTTCTGAATTAGATTTCTTAAGCTCTTTGTTGAGCTGCTGAAGGTCATAAGTTCGCCGGCTAACCACCCGTTCCAACTCCGTGTGTGCTATCTTCGCATCGTGGATCTCGGTACATATACCTACCAATCCTGTAAACTGTCCATCGGTGGAGAAGGTGGGCCGCCCAATGGCCTTCACCCAACGATATTCGCCGTCAAACCGCCGAAGCCGGTAGTCAATCATAAACGGCTTCCGGTCTTGGAATGCCATGTGATAAACGTTCAGAAACGCCTCCTTATCCTCGGGCATAACGTCGTATATCCAGCCGTCGCCCATTTCTTGTTCGATTGGACGCCCCGTAAAGGAAAGCCAGGATGCGTTATAAAAATTTCGAAGGCCGTCCGGCCCTGCGGTCCAGATCATCACCGGGGCGTTATTGGCCATGTTCCTGAACCATTCCTCCCGCTCGGCATTCAGTGCTTCCGCCCGTTTGCGGTCTGTAATGTCTTCGAAAGCAAGCAACATCAACTCCTGTTTATTCGCTTTCTGCACGACTTTACGGCCATTGACCATTAATGTCCTAAGCCCTAGAGTTGGGAGAGTATATTGCATTTCATAGCTGTCAAACTGCCGGTCATGCAAAAGGATATTGTTGATGAGTTCTTTGATCTCTGGTTTGTTCCATTGTCCGTCCCCCATCTCATAAAAAAGCCGCCCGGCGATGTCCTGGGCTTCGGTATGAAAGGTTCTGTAAAACGCCGCATTGGCCATTTTCACGCGAAAATCGGTATTCAGAACGAGAACTCCTTCGCGGATGGTAGCAAAAATAGCCTCTGCATATTCCTGTGATTCCATCAATTGCTCATTGCTCATCTGCAATTCAGCATTGATCGCAGTGAGCTCCTCATTGGCTGACTCGACTTCTTCTTTCGACGTCTCAAGCTCCTCATTAATGCTCTGGAGCTCTTCGTTACTGGAGATAATTTCCTCGTTGGCAGACTGAAGCTCTTCTTTGTTTGCTTCGTGCGCATCGATGATCGCCTGCATGTCATTCCGAACTATCGTCATTTCCTCCGTTAGCTTGCGCACGGTTTCATCGCGTGAAAAATCGGTCGCACCTTCCGTGCCCTTTGTAGATTGCTCCTCGAAGATGACGAGCAACAACTTTTCCTCATGGTTGGGGGGAAGAGGAATAACTTCGAGCGCTACTACATATTCTTCTTCGCGGACCTTAAAGCTTACTCCTGCCTTCCTAACCGGCCCGTGCCCCACTTGCGCCTTGTGGATCAGGTTTCGCAGATCGAACGTCAAGCCGGGTCTCGCCATCTTCATCAGTTGAAAGCTGGCTTTACCACGCGACGGCTCCAGATAGAGGTTGGTCGACCCCCTAAACTGCAAAATTTCCATCTCCTGGTTGATTACGATCGCGGCCGGAATATATTTCGAATAAAGAATATCGTCAACGCTCCGTTCTATGCCTGAAAGTTCGGGCAAAGCCTCCGCTACCAAGCGCTTTCGGTCGGCCGCCGCCGGCGTATCGGAAGCAGGCAGCCGGTAATTAATCTCTGCCATCACCCTCGGCGATCCATTCGGCTTTTTCTTGTAGACCTTAAAGCGTTTTTCAACCTGCGAAAAAAGCTGTTGGCCTCCGGAGCTGATCGTCTCCGACTTCCCGAGGATCAGAAAGCCGTTTGGGTTAAGCGCGTAATAAAAAAGCGCAATACATTTTTGCTGTAAAACATTATCCAGATAGATAAAGAAGTTGCAACAGCTCAGCACATCAAGCCGGGAAAAAGGAGGGTCCTTGAAGACATTGTGCTGGGCAAAGACGCAAAGATCCCGAATCCGTTTCTCCACCCGGTATTGGTTGTTTTCTGTCCGGGCAAAGAACTTCGAGATCCGGATTTCCGGAATATCTGCAAGGTCCGAAGGGGAATAGATACCCAACCGCGCCTTGGTAATGGCGATTTCGCTAAGATCGGTTCCAAAGATTTGAACCGGAATTTTGGTTTCTAGCTCTTCCTGCATCTCCGTCAAAAGGATAGCAAGCGAATAAGCTTCTTCACCTGAAGAGCAAGCTGGAACCCATATTCTCACCTGTTCGTCGGCCGACTTCGACCTCAAAACCTGGGGTAACACCGTCTTTCGGAGATATTCCATCGAGTCGGCATCCCGGAAAAAGCAGGTGACATTAATAAGCAAGTCGTGGTATAAGACCGTTATCTCGTTGGAATGTCGTTTTAAATATTCATGGTAACTTTTGAGGTCCGTCAGCTTGTAAAGCAACATCCTCCGGACAATGCGCCGTTTAATAGTGCTGATCTTATAATGCGTGAAGTCAATACCGGTGGCGCGTTTTAGCAATTGCATAATGTGCTGGAGGTTCTCATCCGAATCGCTGACGCCACCTGCACCAAACTGGATTTCTGAAAAGGAGCCGGGTTGTTCGCCGATCTTCGCCAATTCGCGGCCAATCTCGACGGGAGAGAGCACCAGATCGACATAACCCGCTAACATGGCCGATTTGCCCTGGTCGACGATGGTGGCTGGGTCTTCCTGAAGAAAAGTAATCCCACCCGCAATTTTAATAGCCTTTAATCCGGTCGTTCCGTCAAGGCCTTTACCGGATAGTAGAACGCCAATCATTCCGTTTCGACGGATCTTGGCCACGGCGCTAAAAAGCCGGTCGACTGAACCGTCGCCGCCTCCCCGGGTGTTCGTACGAGAAAGGACCAATTTGTCGTCGGAAATCTGCACATCCTGCCCGGCCGGAATAAGATAGATATGATCTGGCGCCAAAACAACTTCCTGCACCGGCTCGACCACTTTCAATTCCGTGGCTTCAACCAGCCGCGCCGTTCCTTCGTCCGCCTCCGGATCATTCGGATGATACAGGAAAAGGAACGCCATCCCTGTCTTCGGAGAAAGATTCTTCAGGAGCTCTGTAAAGGCCGAAAGACCGCCGGATGCAGCGCCAATAGCCACTATGGAAAAACTTCGAGCCCCAGCCGGCCCCGAGTCCGACAAATTTTGCTTTTTCATCTATCCCTAAGGTTTACCTATATCCTTACCGCTTCAGTAACTCCGTGGAATAAAAATATTCAATATCTTGCACTTCTCACCATCTCATTTCGTAATGACCATTCTGATCGTAGACAACGACATGGATGACGTCCTGTTCTTCCGTGATGCTTTGGCCGAAATCGATCCCGGCATTCAAAGCATGATGGCTTTTAATGGGATAGAGGCACTGCAGAAGCTGGAAACCGCCGGGACAAAGCCGGACTTTATCTTCCTTGACCTGAATATGCCGAAGATGGATGGCAAACAATGTCTGAAGCACTTAAAGAATAACCCCTTGTTCCAACCCATTCCGGTGATCATCTATTCTACCAATGGCAGACCGGAGGATAAAGAGGAAATGTTAGCCTTGGGTGCCGCCTCGTATGTTGTCAAACCGAACAGATTCCAACTTCTAAAGAGCGAAATTCAGGCGGTATTAGATGGTCACAGGATAACCACCGCGCCTAATCGCCAATCCTGAAAAAATCAGGCCAAGGCATCTACTTATTAATTTTTCTTCATATACTCCGTTGATAAAGGATTTTCATCCTCCGTGGCGGAGTTTTTGCGGCATTAGGGGTATAATCGGGTTACTATGGGGCGGATTTTGCTTGGCGACCGGCATGCAGCCCATCGATCGCTGCTCAAGGAATTGTTGGCGAGGGTCGACCCATCCCTGACCCTTATTGTATCCGGTAATAGCGAAGATATCTTACGCTATTTGGTCGATTTCGCCAATGAGCGACCCCGACTTATCATTCTCGATCCTAGTCTTCCATCCAGTGTCCCCGGTCAATTACTTACCATAATAAAATCCGACGCACGCTTTGCGCAAATCCCAATTGTCATCTGGACAGCTCAAGCCGGAAGCGACTACTACATGGCCCGCGCCACCGGCAAAGCGGCCATGTCCATCATCAAACCGACGGGGCCTAAAGGATGGAGATTGCTGGTTCAAAAGATCTACCGCCTGGCCATAGGTCAGGATTTAGCGGGCGAATCCGGCCAGGAGGATCGGCTCGATACTGTCGGCCCCGCGATATAAGCATTTTTGACTTCATGCGTTCGGAGCCAGCATGCGGGAGGCGAGTGCGGTAAGCTCCTGAATCGTATTGGGCTTAACGAAATAGGCATTTGCGCCATTTTCGCGACATTCGCTCATATATTGCGGACTGCTGGATGTACTGAGGATATACTTGGTTATGCCATTGTATCGCGGTTCACCCGCGATTTCATGTAGTACCTGGCAACCCGTGAGATGGGGCATATTATAGTCGAGAATGAGGTACTTTGGCAAATCCTGATCCGACGCATTTTGCAGGTGAGTAAGCATTTGCCTTCCATCTGTAAAGACGCGTGTTTGAACAGTCGCGTCAACTTTTTGCAACGCTTCTTCGAGCATTTCGCAGTCCTCCAGATCATCGTCTGCAATAAAAACTAAGGTATGTCGGGTCGATTGGGTCAACTGCCGTGTCGATTTTCTCAAAGGTAGGGTTAAATACTGACCGCAAGCGGGCGAGTACTGGTTAACGCTATTCGTAATTAAATCAGCTATAAGGAGGGACCTGATGTACGACGGGCAATTGGAGAACTATGTCAATACCACCGGAGAGATTGGTTGCGGCGGTGAGGGTGCCAAAATGGTTATCGGCGATCGCTTTGCTGGAGGCGATGGCGATATGCCGGGCAATTGTGGTAACGTTAGTTTTACTATTGATGGCTTCGATTAGGTCACGGCCGCGCGGAGTCAGGACAGCGCTGTCGCTAATGGTAATGCGTAGAATATCGATGTAGTTGTATTTCCCGGGCAGAAATAGAAAGCTATTGATCTTTTCGACTTGCCCCCCGACGGTGAGGGAAAGCGGAAGGTCATTAGACCGTTGGTCAAGCAGCGCCTGGAATAGGCTGGTGAACAAAGATTCGATTTGTAAAGGGAATCCGTCGATAGATGGTAGGGGATCAATGTTAAGAACCAGGGAGCCAGGGCCACCGGTCAGGTCGGCATTTTGATACGCGTGTCGAATGACTGTGTTGAGGTCAATATGGCTGAATTTCTCTTTATCGAGATTTATACCAATATATCTTTCAAGGTTGACGGCGAATGCCCTAAGCTGTGTGCTTTCGGAGTTAATCTTACGCAAAATCTCGAGTGCATTCGGGGCAAGTTGATCCTTATTTTTTTGAATTAGGATATCGGACCGGACAGCGATTTTCCGGATAGGCTCCTGTATTTCATGAGAAATAAAATGACCGAATTGAACCATGTTGTTGTTGATCTGGGCAAGACGGTTAATCCGATTATCGAGCATGCGACTGGACTCTTCTAGCGCTAGTTTGGCTTGAATAAGTTCGGTGTTTTCCTTCGTAGCTTCTTCTGCCCTGCGTTTGGCTTCGAGAATTTCTTTCTCGTACTTGCCACGCTGCTCGGCCGATACCAGGATGCAATGGATTAGGGCGGTGTCTTCTTTTTTTCTACGTACCGCATTACAAAGAGCTTGATAATGCTCGCCGGATTTCTTCTGCAGGGTGAGGAAGATTTCATTAGCCACCCCATGAAGATTGACAAGGGGGTAGAGATGGGTTTGATAGAATATCCGGCTGGCAATTGTTAAGATAGACTCGAATGGCCTGCCGGTAAGGTCTTCTTTCATCGCATAGCCAAGAGTAGAAACGAGGGTGTTGTTGACGGCTTCAATCTGCCCATCATCAGTAATGATCAGAAAACCACAGGGAGCGTCGTCGAGATCCGGTAATTGTAACGGCCTGCTCATGATCAGGTGGTGACCGGGTTGCTGAGGAGATAATGTTGCATGAGTTCGATCGTTTCTTCTGGTGCGCTGACGTGGGGGCAGTGGCCCGTCGCCTCCATGACAACCAAGGTGCTGTGCGGGATATGTTGATGAAGGTATTCGCCAACGTCGATTGGAGCAATCAGATCGTCGGAACATTGGAGAATTAGGGACGGTACTTGTACCTTGGCAAGGTCTTTTCGGTTATCGGAAAAGAAAGTGACCTCGGCAAATTGTCGGGCGATAATCGGGTCGGTCGAACAGAAGCTTTCAGTAAGTTCCTGACCGAGCTCGGGACGGTCGCCGTTTTTCATGATCGCGGGTCCGAGGAAATTGGCCCAGCCAATATAATTTTTGTCCATCGTCTCCAGGAGATCCTCGATATCCTTTCGGGCAAAGCCGCCGTTATAACCTTCATCGTTAATATAGCGGGCGGACGGACCGATGAGAACAAGTCGGGAAAAAAGCCTTGGCACCTTATTGGCAGCGAGTACACCGATCATACTGCTGACAGAATGCCCGACGAAGATAACATTTTGCAATTCCAACGCGCGGCAGATGTCGACCACATCGTCGGCATACCCCTGGAGATGGCTGTATTTATCGGCATTGTATGCCGTCAAGTCGGATTTTCCGGAACCGACATAATCAAAAAGAATCACTTTGTAGTCTTTTTCGAAAGCGGGGGCGACATGGCGCCACATATGCTGGTCACAGCCGAAGCCATGGGCGAAGAGCATGGGCTGGGCACCTTCACCTAAAACGCGGACGTTGTGTCTGGCTAGAATTTGATTCACGGGAAAAGTGTTGATGGCGTCAAATATACTGAAAATGATCCGCCAAATCTTCCTTAAAAAAACACACCCAATTTAAGTTTCGCAAAGAAAGGTGTTCCAGGGATATAACTTACTTCATTGACCGGTGCCGTCTCATACTTTAACCTCGATAGATAGTCAAATTGCGATTCGTTCCATTCTAATTTTCTCCCGGCTGAGACTCATTTGCTGCACTTCCTGCAATATCCCGAAATCCAATAGTTGCCGATCATCGCCCGATAACCATCGGGCAGCCGGGGACGCACGGTGTTTGACAGACACTCCACCTTGTCACAGTTGAGACAGCGAAAATGGATATGGTCATGTGAATGATGATCCTTACTGCAACCTTTGCACAAAGCATAAAAATACTTGCCTTCATCCGAAATGAACTTATGCACGAGCCCGTCTTCACAAAAACGGTTCAATACCCGGTAAATAGTTACCCGATCCATCTTTCCCTTGACCCGCGTTTCCAGGATGTCCTGACTCACCGCCGACGGGGAAGACTCCAGTAATTTTAGTACCAATTGTTTGGAAGAGGTATTTCGCCTGTTCATATTTCACCGTATATGTTGCAAATGTATGCCAAAAGAATTAAGTTACTAATGCAGCATTGTTGCAATAAATAGGTTAGCTTCGTTGTCGGAATATTTTTTATGTCAAATCATTCTCATTCCTCCATTCAATCGAAATTGGACGCCATCGGGATCAGCGCATCGCTCATTTGCGCCGTCCACTGCGTCGTATTGCCCTTTTTCTTGTCGAGCCTGCCCTTCCTGGGAATAGAATTGCTCAGGAACATCGTAGTTGAATCGGTGATCATCGGTATTTCTTTGCTGGTAGGTTCATGGGCCCTGCTGACAGGATACCGGAAACGCCACCGCCAATTCTGGCCCGTTCTGCTCTTTGCAGCAGGGATGCTGGTGCTGATGGGCGATACGATCCTGGTTAAAACCGAGGCCGTGGATATGGCCGGAAAGACGCTCGCCGCCGCTTGCATCATTACGGCTCACACCTTCAATTGGAAATACTCAAAGGCCGCGGCCAAACAAGGCAAAAGCCACGGGCTAAAATTAAGACCCGTATGAACCCATTTCATTTGCACTTCATTTGTATTGGCCATCACTGTCGTTTTATGTCGAATGGAACGATGACGCGGAGGACAACATTCCGTCCGAGGTCAGCAAAATAATAGCGAAATTGATTTAGATAGTCCCGATAATCCACATTGGTCAGATTGGTTACCGCAAGGCTGATCTTTAATTCATGTTTTGCAAAAGGCGCCGAGAATCCGGCGGATGCCCCCCAAAGCATATAACCCGGGGGAGGTGAGGCGAAATCGCTGTTCGGCGGTACCCGGCTTTGCTTGGCTACCACCAGGTTATTTGCTTCGATAAAAATATTTTTCCATTTCCCGACAGCAGGCCACTCATAGCGAAGGCTGTTATCAAAGCGGTCTGCCGGCACATTGATCAGCCAATCGTGTATCGCCAGGTTCCGTGCTCTGACTATGCTGGTCTTCGAAATAAGCGTAAAATTTTTGACAAACGTGTAATTGACAGTCAGATCGATACCTTCAAAAAGCGCGTTCACCTGTTTGTACGTAAAAGCCGGGAAGGTCCCCTCGATGGTCGTGATATAACTCAGGTCCGGCTGCACATATATATAGTGGTGAAAGTAATTCACATAGCCGCCGGCTTCGATCAGGAGGTTTTTGCTGTTGAACGAAAAGGAAAGGTTGTTGTTATACGCCTCCTCCAGCGTGAGCGAGGAATCGCCGAATTCCCATGAAGCTGCACTTTGGTGTACGCCGTTGGCAAAGAGCTCGATCACCTGCGGCGCCCGCCAGGCGGTACCGAAATTATAGTCCGCTGAAAAATGCTCGCTGAACTTATATGTCGCGCCCACGTTGACGGTAGGCTCGTGCCAGTTGTACACCGGCCTTTCCTCCACCACCAGCGTAGGATCGTATTTATAGACGTCAAGGCGCCGGAAGTCATAGCGGGCGCCTGCTTCAAGCACCCATTTCCCGGCCGCATATTTCTCGATGGCAAATAACCCTTCCCCAAAATCGGCAAAATTAGGGATCAGCTCCTGGTAAGCCGTGCCTTGCTGGATGTTCTCATGGTTGATGAAATTGAACCCGATGCTGCCGACGATTTTGCCGGCAATCGGCCGGTGTTCCCAAACAAGGTCCACGGTAGCGGTATTCAATTGGAAGTTCAGATCCGGAATGCCGTTGGTGTTTAGCGAGGTATCGCTGTTATCGGCAGGATTGGCATCGTACTCCTTCCGGGTATCCCGCTGGTAGGCATACACCGCGTCCAGCTTTCCCAGCCCTTCCGGCAGGTTAAGATAAGCGCCGGCCTTGAACAGTTGGTGGTTCACCGTCTGGTCGGGCCGCCCAAAGGCATAGCGGAAAAACCCATTATCGGGCGGTCGCCCCCGTGCGATCAGTTGTTGCAGGTCGGAAGCATTATCCGCCACCGAGGCCAGTGCTATCCCGATCTTTGTATTGAATTGGCTAAAATAGAGCGACGCACCATAGTGCGGCTGGTCGTACTGCAGTGTCGCGGAATAGTCGTTCTCGCTGTAGCCGGTATTCATAAGGTAATAGTCCGCCGTCTGTGCATTGCCGGCTTTTTTGACGGTCCCCTGTATCCGCCAGCTCAATCCCTCCAGTTTGCCTCCCGATGCTCCTTCGACGTAGCCGGAGGCTGCGCCGATCCGGCCATTGGTCATCCCCACGAGGTTGACTTCGCCGCCAATCCCTGGTTTGGTGGGCAGCTCTTTTGGATCCAGCAGGATCGCCCCGCCGACTGCGTCGGAGCCATAGCGGATGCTGGCCGCTCCTTTGATCACCGTCACCTTTGTCGCAATAAAAGGGTCGATCTCCGGCGCATGGTCGTTTCCCCAGTTCTGCCCTTCTTGCCTGACCCCGTTGTTCATTATCAGCACGCGGTTACTGTATACCCCATGAATGACAGGCTTGGAAATGCTTGGTCCCATTTGCAGGCTATTTACTCCTGCGATGCTCTTGAGCGATTCTCCCAGGGATAGGCCCCGGGTCGCTTCCAATTGCGCACCCGACAAGATACTCTTGATCGCAGTGGTGATCTGATCCCTTTTGATGACCTCGCCGGTGACCGTGACACTCCCCATTTCCTGGGCGGTACTGAACAATAAAAAATTCAACGCCGCATCGCGCCGGATCGTAAAGACCGAATCGAGCGTCCGGAAACCCTGATAGGAGACGACGATCCTGTACTTACCGGCACACAGCCCGGTGATCCTGAAATTTCCTGTGCTGTCTGTGATGGCGCCCATGTTCCGGCCCGCAAATTTTACTGAAGCGCCCGCGGCGTCGAGCCTGGCTGTGTCGCTGAGATAGACATGCCCGGTGAGCGTGAGATTGCATCCGGGCTGCTGCCCGGTAGCCGTCGACAAAACAAAGGAGCACCAGATCGTGACCGCCATCCGGAAGGCTATGCGCATATGGAAAAGTTAAGTCTGCCGAAGGGAAAGCCTCCGGCAGACTGGGTGAAGAGCTTACTTTTTTGTGCCGAACTTACCGAACTGCCAGGCAATGCCAAGGGTAAAATTAGCCGATGCCAGCGCCTGATCGTATTCTGTGACCTCCCGGCCGGCATTGTTGTTCCGGCCTGAATTGACGAACGTGAAATCTGGCTTGGTATAGAAATAATCTGCGCGCAGATTGACGGCCAGGCACCGGAGAATGCTATATCGAAGGCCTACCCCGCCATCAAGCGCAAAGGCTGTCTTGGAAGCCGACTCTTGTACTACGGGCGGATCTTGCACCCCGCCGTCTTCGATCGCCACGGTGATTTGGGGGGTAGACGCATGAGCGATACCTACCAGCCCACGGGCTGTCAGCGAAAATTTCCTCGCCAGCGGCAAGTCGAAGTAGATGCCCGGCATCAGGCTCCACATTTTATAATTGGTCACGGTAGTGGAAGTCCGGTCCACGTCGAAAGACTCCTGATAGCCCTGAGACAGCGAATCGAGATGATTGAAATTGTAGGTCCCATACCGGAACAAACCGCCGATCCCGAAGTTTTTTGAGAAGAACCAGGCGCCATCTACGGCAAAGAAGCCGCCCGCTTTGGCATAACCGTTGGGATCGTTCACCGTACCCTGGATGCTCGTAAGGGCCGTAGCCGTTGACCAGTTGCCGAAATTGCCCAGAGGAAGCGAGATCCCGCCTTCTACTCCGATGAAATTAGCGGGTTTTTGGGCAAAGGCCGGGATTGAGAAAATGACAGCAGCAGCCAGAAGGGCCATTATTTTGAAAGGCTTCATGAGTTTCATTTTGGATTGACTATTTGTTTTTCAAA
The DNA here is from genome assembly GCA_035695565.1 of Puia sp. Lineage (GTDB taxonomy): Bacteria > Bacteroidota > Bacteroidia > Chitinophagales > Chitinophagaceae > Puia. Next base: position 51,147 of record DASRRX010000015.1, read on the forward strand.
AGCGTTAGTAGACCGTGACGGCATAAGTGACATCGAAATCCGTGGAGCCGGGGTCATAGGTGCCATTTTTTGCATTGGGCTGGTGGCGCAGGACTACCCGCAGGATGCCCTGGCTGGCAGCTCCCGTAACAAAATTGTCATTCAGCCCAACCTGCAGCGGCGGCTTGTTGGTATCTTCGTCGGTCCGGGAGACGGTAAGATTGAGCGCGTCAGCCGCAGTCGCCGCTACCAGTTCGTTTACCGAGATTCCGAAGGCTGTCGTGTCCGAGGCGGGCTGGCCGGTCAGCCAGTCGGCTTGCGGAATATTGGTTGTAGTGTTGCTGATAATGATATTCGATGCCAGGATCGGCGAAGGCTGGAAGAAAAAGAGGTGGTAATTTTCGCGGGCCAGGATCTCGTCGCTGATCACAGCCGCGGGACTTTGGGTCTGATCCAGAATGATCACTTTTCCGCTATAAGTGCTATTTGCCTTCAGGTGCAAAAAAGCATTACTGTTATAGATGGAATCGGATTGATAAGTATGGGTATAAGGGCTGATCTGGGTGGAAGAGGCCAACTGTACATCGGTTGGATCCGATGTATTCGTAAGCTGCAGCTGCACCGTCGTCAGGAATTCATTGCCTGGAAAAGAAGGGGTTGTAGTACTGGCGGACTTACTACACCCTGAAAGCGATAAGGAGAATAGTACGATCATAGCAACGAAGCAATTACTCCGGGAAGAAAGTATTTTTTGCATTGTTAATTATTGTGAGTGTATAAATTCATGGCCGCTACCGCCTAAGCGATAGCCAAGCCATCACTGTAGCCAATGTTGACGGCCGATATGCTCAGCCGATGATAGAATGAACGATAATTAAAGATTGAGCCGGCCGACCGACCGGAAATCTGAAGAAAAAGAATAGGTCAAAATCAGGAAAATGCAGGAGGGCCTCTTAATGCCGAGAATTCCTTTTCATTGGAGAGACGGGAGGAGTAATCCGCCAGGAAAATATCAGTCAGCCGCACAGAAGCCGGATCATACCGGATCGCATCTGTCTCGATCAACGGCATCATCACATCTTCCATACAGTTACACATGATACGGGAATGCTGCAAGACGGCCTTTCTTTTCCCGGTCGTCGTAACTGATTGTGCTACAGCAGTCTCATGCAGATACACGTGTACCCATAGTTCCACACCCAGCTTCTGAAGAAAGACCAGGACAAGCAGCAGTGAGACAATACGCAAATTGATTTTTTGCAGCATCATTGCAAATATAGACAAAAAACAATTCCGCCGAATAATCTGGCAACATTGTAACCTTGTATCAAATCATCCTCTTCTTATATATAACTTCTGGATATGATCAGCCTTTATCCAGAATTCGTTGATCTTTTAATAATCTTCGCCGGATGCGGTTCTTGATTAGTTTGCAGTTATGCGACAATTATCCATACTACTCCTGATGGGCTCGTTGCTCATCCACGGCAGCATTGCAACCGCACAAAAGCAACAGCGACAAAACGATGAAGAGGACGGAAAGCCATCCAGGGTACGACCCCAACTATTGCGCGGGCCTTATCTCCAGTCCGCAACACCCAACAGCATCGTTATCCGGTGGCGAACCGATGCGTCGGCACGCAGCAGGGTTCGGTTCGGTGCAGACCCGGCCCATCTAACCTCCAACGCCGATGATTCCGCGCTCGTGACCGAGCATCAACTCCTGCTCAGCCACCTCCAGCCATCTACCCGCTATTACTATAGCATCGGCGCATTTCGTGATACTTTGCAGTCCGGCATGGATAATTCCTTTACCACATTGCCAATACCGGGAACGCCTGGCGACTACCGGATCGGAATTTTTGGCGACTGCGGCAACAACTCCGTCAACCAGCGAAATGTTCGCGACCAGTTCCTGGAACATATAGACTCTGTCCCGCTAACCGCCTGGATCCTGGTCGGCGACAACGCCTATTCCGACGGCGTCGACGCCGAATTCCAAACCAATTTTTTCAATATCTACAAGGATAACCTTTTAAAGAAATATCCATTGTACCCGGCGCCGGGCAATCATGACTATCACGACGTCGAATTTACCGCCGCTGTCGCCCAGCGCACCCATAGCGTAGCCTACTACCAGGATTTCTCCGTACCGGAAAACGGCGAAGCAGGCGGGGTACCGTCGCACACGAAGGCGTTCTATTCCTATGACATCGGTAACATACATTTCCTTTCCCTGGATTCCTACGGAAAAGAAGCCGGCAGCTATCGCCTGTACGATACCGCCGGCCCCCAGGTCCAATGGATCAAACACGACCTCGAAGCCAATACCAACCGCACCTGGGTTATCGCCTACTGGCATCATCCGCCATATACCATGGGATCCCACAGCTCCGACAAGGAAGACGAACTGGTCAGGATACGCGAGAATTTCATCCGCATTCTCGAACGATACGGAGTGGACCTTGTTATCTGCGGTCACAGCCATGACTATGAGCGGTCGCGGCTGATGAAAGGATATTACGGGAAAGAGGCTGATTTCGACAGTGTAAAGTACAATCTGAGCCAGTCTTCCGGCAAAGACGACGGCACCCTGCATTCTGAGCCCTACCGGAAGGACCTCAAAGACAACCAGGGTACGGTATATGTCGTTACCGGGTCGGCGGGGAAACTCGGCGGCCAGCAACCCGGCTACCCGCACAATGCCATGTATTTCTCGGACGCAACCCACGGTGGCGCTTCCTTACTTCGCATTCGCGGCAATCGTCTCGAGTTTTCATGGATTTGCGCGGATGGGGTAGTGCGCGATCATTTTGTGATGGAGAAAACCCCATAGTAATCTCCCATGAGAGCATGCTCGATCCTGTTCCTGCTGGCAACCATCCTTGCTTTGTCGGCGAGCCGCCAAACCTCACCCGGCGACCATGTGCTGCAATACGTCGCCGCCGGTTTCTCCGCATTTTCTAAAAGTGCGGACACTCTGGATTACGCCATACAGCGGTTGACGCCGGACAACCCCCGAAGTATCCGGGCCGCAAAACAGGCATTGATCCGCTGCCGCCTTCGCTACAAAACCATTGAATTCTTTTTGGAATATTTTTTCCGCAGCTCCGCGCTTATCTATAACCAACCCGCAAAATACGAAGCGGAAGAACCCTTCCTCGAATACGAAGCGCCACGGGGCCTTCAATATATCGAATCTTTGTTGTTCGGCGCCCTCAATGACTCCACACTGACCTTATTAAACGAACAAAGCACGGCCGTGTCGGCATCCGCCCGCGATCTGCGGTCCCTTTTGTACGATTTCCAGCCGGACGATGGCCCGCTGATGGAAAGCCTTCGTCTCGAGCTGATCCGGGTCATGGCGCTCGATATCACCGGCTACGATGCGCCCCTGCTGGAAACCGGCATCAGCGAGGCAGCGGCTTCGATGGATGCCTTTTCCGCCTGCCTCCAACCCCGCCTCGGTATGGGCGGCGAGGCCGACAGCGTCCGTCGCTACCTGGCCGCTACCCGCAGACTCCTACACTCCGCCCGCGGATTCGACGGGTTCGACAGACTGTCATTCCTGACCGACGCAGCTCTGCCGCTCCAGCAGCACCTGAGTTTGTGGATTGAAGCGGAAGGCTTGCAATATGCCAGCGTCCCCGCGCTGAATTACCACGCCCGCGATCTTTTTTCCCCGGATGCGATCCGGGTAGAAGCTTTCCCGAATGCTGAAATCCGCGATTCGCAAAACTTCGCGGCAATCGGTCGCCGGCTTTTTACCGACAAAACATTATCGGTCGACGGTTCCCGGTCCTGCGCAACCTGCCATCGCCCCGACCGATATTTTTCAGACGGGCAGGTCGTTAGCCCGGCCCTGCCCCGTCATGCGCCCCTAACCCGGAATACCCCATCCCTGTTGTATGCCGCATACCAATACAGTCAGTTTTGGGACGGCCGATCCCAAAGCATCCAGGATCAAGTAAGAACCGTCCTCGCCAATCCCGCCGAAATGGGGGCCGATACCACCCGGATGGATATGCGACAAACGACAGCGGCCCTGGCTGCGTATATCCGGTCGCTGAAACCGTTCAATTCCCGGGTAGACCGGTTTTTCGCGGGCGACCATCGGACGCTCGCACCCGCCGAAATCCGCGGCTTCAATCTGTTTATGGGAAAAGCGCGGTGCGGCACCTGTCATTTTGCCCCGATTTTTAACGGGCTCCGGCCGCCGCTTTACGACCGAAGCGAATACGAGGTACTCGGGACGCCCGCGACCGATGATCTCCAACATCCGAAAGCAGACCCGGATAGCGGCCGCTTCGGCGTCTACCCGATACCATTTTACCGGGGTGCATTCAAGACGCCTACCGTCCGGAATACAGCAGCGACCGCGCCCTATATGCACAATGGCCGGTTTAGCGACATGAGCCGCTTACTTGACTTCTATAACAAAGGCGGCGGTACCGGGATCGGATTATCCCCGGACAACCAGACGCTCGACAGCCGGCCCCTTCATCTCTCCCCGGCCGAGATCCGCGACCTCACGGCGTTCATAACCGCGTTGACGGATCAGGATTGACCCGGCTAACCAGCCCGCACTTTCCACCCGGTACCCCATCCTGGTAACCGCTGTTGGTATTGCCGTTACCGCCGCCGCCTTTACGTGGAGGCTCGCGTGGCGGTCATAAACCCCGGCCAGACTTGAACATCGAATGAATATGGGGTTTCTCGATAAGGTAGTTAAAAACATACATCGTCAGTTGATTGAGAAAGGTGGCGATAATCCCAACATAAGATCCAACGATGAGCGCCGCCCCGTAACCGCTAAGCTGACCGATTCCGTACATCGGGTTTTGAAAATACTTATACGGGCCCTTTACCTGAAATTCTCCGATGGCACGTTCAAGGAACAGATCCTTATAAAAGTACGTATCGATCCCGATGACAAGCGATCCGGCAACGTTCACCCAAAGGCCGATCAATAAAAAAACAATCCCGGCAATGGTAGTGAAATGATTCGGAACTCCAAACAACTGCCCGCCCGTTGCTTGTGCCAATAAGCCAAAACACAACCCTCGCTGAAAAAAAAGGAGCGAAGTAATGAGTTCATAGATGTCCCATCCTCTTCCTTCGCCAAAGACCCGGATCATGGAGCGCGAAAATCCACGTTTGCCAAATCCGCCGAATAGAAATAAATAACGGATGGCGAAAAGTATTAGAAAATAAGCTATGACCGGCCGGAGGCTGAAATGCTCCGCAACCAATTTGTGGAACAAGTAAACGCCTGCCATTAAGACGACAGCCAGAACCCTGAAAAAATTTATCTTGTCCAGACGGATACCTGATGTAGACAATGCTGTGATCACTACGTTTCTGATAACCAACATACGCATAATGCCAACAACCATGCAAATAGCCCGCCTGCATTGCCAGGCAGCAAACGCAGCCAAAATTCCTCAGCGGATATTTTTCAACCACATCCAATGTGGAAAAGGCGCCCGCTAATGCAAAATGATCTCCCCGACTGCCAGGGAACGGGGAGAGATTGATCTGCTTTGAAGATGTTTGAGAAATGTAATGGGTTAGTGTTACCAAAACATTAAGGATACCCTGTCGATTAGCATTGTTTTTGCATCTGCCTCAGCATGAGCAATGCCGTCCTGATATTCAATCCCGCCGCCGGCATGAACGATCCGGTTTCCCCCGATATGCTGCGGGAAAAGGGATTTGAAGGTGAGATCATTATCGCCGATCATCCGGGCGATGTCTATAAAATAGCCGGCCGGCTGTCGGCTGAAGCAACGGTACTCGCTGTGTACGGCGGAGATGGTACGGTCACAGAAGCGGCCCGGGCACTGTATAAGCGCAATACATCGCTGGCGATCATCCCGGGCGGCACAGCCAATATCATTGCGAAGGAACTGAATATACCGGCGAAACCCGAAGAGGCATTGGAACTCCTGAGATCGGGTCACCAGGTGAAGCGGATAGATATGGGAGTGGTGAATGGATTCCCCTTTCTTATCCGCGTGAACATGGGGATCTTTGCCGACATGGTCACCGGTGCAGACCCGGAGCTCAAAGAAAGATGGGGTCAATTAGCCTATGGGTTGGCAGCCTTCCAAACACTTGGCCGGGAACCGATCACCTTTCAATTGAGCATCGATGGCCGGTCATTTGTCGAAGAGGCCGTTGCCCTGACCGTGACAAATGCCGGAAATGTCGGCAAATCCGGCTTTTCCTTTCTGCCGGATATCTCCATGGATGACGGATGGCTGGATGTGATCACGTTGGACAAAGCCAATCTCGTCTCTCTGATGCGGGTAACCGGCAGCATTTTGCTGCAGAAGAATTCGGAAACATTTCGTCATTGGAGGGCAAAAGAGATCCTGATCCGCTTCGATCCGGACAGTCCATGGCTGCGCGACGATGCGGAAGGAACGGGAAACCGGCTGAAGATAGAAGTAGTCCCTTCTGCTTTGCGGGTAATAGTACCCGAAGATCCTGAATGATCATGAAACGGCTGAAAAGCATATGGCTGACAATTGTCATTTTTGCTCAAAAGATTTGGGACCAGGCCTACCGCGGCATTGTCGGCATTCCCACATTAAAGCGATCTCAGATCACGGCAAATCTCTTCCTCGGCGGTCAATATAATCTACGTGGACTGCGATTGCTGAAGGCAATGGGGATCACGGCCATAATCAATATGCGCATGCATTCGCTATTTGCTGAAGCCAATTATCATGGCCTGGAATATTTACATTTGCCCACGCCGGACAATACCGCGCCGGCTCTGGAAGACCTGATCCGCGGGGCGGAATTTGCCCGGAAAGTGATCGACGGCGGCGGTAAGATCTATATCCATTGCCGTCAGGGGCTTGGACGCGGGCCGACCATGGCCATAGCCTATTTGCTGCGCACGGGACAGACTTATGCCGATGCACTGGCGACCGTGCGAAGGGTAAGAACATTCGTCCGCCCGAGGCCCGTCCAGATGGCCCGGCTTAAAGAGCTCGAAGCCTATTTTGACCGGGAGCGCCTGACCGAAACGAAGCTGACGCCGCGTTTGTAAACTTTCGGCCCGGCACCCATTCCTGCTACCGGACCAGCACCACGGTACCGAATATGGACCGCCGACCCGCAGGTTTGGAAGGATATAGCGGCCGTGAGCGAGGGTAGTGCCCCGGTAACGGGTCCCTGATGTCACGTGTATGGCTTCCAGCGAAACCCCGGCCAGCGGATGACCCTAAAAGGGTATCTTGCCTTATCCCCTCTTTTTCGCTTTATTGCGTTTTTCTATCATGGCCGCAATGCTTACTTTGGCGCAGTCGGCGAATAACCCGCGGATGACGTCCAACGGGACCTCCCCGGAGCCCTTGAAATTGATACAACCTTTTTGAAATTCCGCTTCAGGCAATAGTTGCCGATATTTTGCATGCAGGGGCGAGCCGCCATAAATTGGCATCACATGCATGGACATGTAGTTCTTAACGCTGGCAAGTCCATATTTGAAAAATCCGTTCTCCTTATAAAGGATCATTTCTTTTCCCATCATCGGTCCCACCCATGCGGCTACCGATCTGTCCTCCTGAAGAATGATGTAATGGATCTGGGAGAGAATCGCTTTCCTGTCCTCCCCTTGCCTTGAAATATAGTCCGCGGCAGTCATATGAAAAGATGTTTGATTTGCCAAAGAAGATTGACATTCAGAGCGCCTGCAACACTTCAATGATCGCCGCGATCACCTCTTTATCCGGCATTTTCCCGGCAAACCCCTCGGGCAGCAACGCCCTAAACTCTCCCGCGTCATCCCGCTCGAGTGTCATCTCCACGCCATCGACGTCGACCAGAAAGCGAAGGCCATATTGCCAGGCCTGTACACGGCCGTGATAAACCCGTTCCGTACCACGAAGGTCAACCGGTATTTCGATTATTTGTTCCATAGTCATCCTCACCCCACCGCCTCAGTCCCCATCCTCCTTATATGAACCGTACCACCTGCCAGCAGCGTAAGCACCGCCGCTGCCAAAGAAATAGCCGCCGCCATCGGGAAGAAGTAGATATACTCAATGACCGCCTGCGTGATGAGATAGAGCCCCAGGATGACCGCGATTGGTCTGGACGGTCTGGCCGACAAAATCCACAGCTGCACGGCGATCAGCAATAACACAAAGATAATGGTCATTCCGTAGCCGGTGAAGAAAAGCCCGAGCGAGGCGGAACGTCCCATGAAATTGAAATGTTCGGTCTGCATGCCGCTGATGATGGCGGCGAGCTTTGGGTCTGGTGGCAGAGAGTGGCCAAGGGCGCCGTACATATGACCGATAGTATGCATCAGCATCAGGACGGCCGCGATCCGGAGGAGTAATTTAGGCTGCATCTGTTACGTTTTTATATAAATTCATGATCATGCCCCAGCCGCCGTCCATGTCGGCGATGACTTTCGACCCGCCCATGAGCTTTTGCAGGTCTTTATGCCCCAGTTTCACCCGGGTGCTGCCGCGGCCTTCCGGGATAAATTGCACTTCTACCTCCGTGATGAGGTCAGGGTCATAGTGAAAGTTTCCGTCGACCTGCCAGGCCAGAACAAGGCGGCCATAGGGCTCCCACTCCAATACATACCCGACGTTCGATTCCGAGCCGTCTTCGTGGCGACCGTACCAGCGGCCGTTCTTTTTGGGCTCGAGGATGGATTCAAGCATGGGAGTCTTCCCGACGTGATGGGTCTTTGGCCACCAGCTGTCCATTTTTTCCGTGAAGACCTTAAACGCTGTTTCCTGGGAAGCCTTGACAAGAACCTCTTTTTCGATGATTGTTAAGCTCATTGTTTCCATTTATTTTTTGCGTTTTAATTTTTTCGAATTGGCTGCGGAAGCCTTCTCGGTCGCCTCGGCAAGCTGCTTGAAATTGCCGAGGGCTTCATCCCAGAAGCGGTCGAGATAGTCGCGGATAGCCGTGAGCCCTTCCGGGTCAATGCGGTAATAGCTCCGGGTGCCGATTTGATGCATAGAGATGAGCTTTGCCTCGCGCAGGACTTTAAGGTGTTGAGAGACCGCGGGCCTCGTCACACTCATGCCGTCGGCGATATGGGCGACGGAGAGGGCGCCCCGCCCGAGCTTTTCAAAGATGGCGCGGCGGGTAGGATCGCCGAGCGCGTTAAGGGCGATATCGTGCTTTCTTGCTGGCTGAGCTGACATGGCAATATTGGTTAGTTTATACTTACCGTTAGTACAAACTTACCATTTAATCCCGATATTCAAAATTTAATTTTGGTATGGCAATAATACCCCGGTATCCGCGTTTCGACCTCACCACGCCATAATACCCATCTAACATGCTTGACATCAAAATTCTGCCTGTCATCCTGGCGACGTCCTTCTCCTTTATCGCACTCCATGCACAGCAGTCATCCCCCTTGATCAAAGGCAATGTGACTATCTCGATCACCAGGGGAACTATAGCCTGCGACCTGGTACTTAGCGATCTCCCCGATATCAGGAACTATGTTATCCGGTTGAACTCCGGGATGAACATCCATTATTTTAAAGACCTGAATTGGAGCGGCCCCGCACTTTATTATGACATGGATACCAAAGACAGCATAGGCTCCGATGCGACGAAAGCCTATTATCTGCACGAGAACCGCGGCAATCCGGCGCGATACATCCCTAAAGTGCTTGAAGTGAACTACCTGGGCATGTACCCCGTCATAGCCGATTCAGCAGCCGGTTATATGGGGCAGGACTGGCGCGGCAATATCGCGTTCAACGGCTGCTCCATAAGGGCTGAAGGTATCCAGGGCAACTGGTACCCCGAGCTTTACGATATGGATAAGCGACAATTGTATGATGAGGTCAGATATGATATCAACGTCACTTGTGCGGATTGCAGCGTACTTTTCATAAATGGGAGCACCCCGGCATTAGCCAGCCATGCGGAATTCAAAAGCGATTTCCCGCGTGAAATGTCCATATATTGCGGAACATTCAAGACGTCTGCGGATCGGGGGATATGGCTTCTCAATCCCGATATGCAAAAAGCCGATGAACAACAACTCTATAATACCGCAACAGCCTACCAGGGATTTTATGAAAAAATGTTCGATATACCCTATAACGGCAGTTTGACCTTTGTCCAGACAACGCCGGTGGCCGACCCCAGCCGCTGGGCATTTTCTTTTTATTCGGCGCCCACTACCTTCAATGTGGGCATTGGCCCCTATGGCATGCAATCGCTTTTCGATAAAGACCGTGCCCCCAGAGCCAAACAAATCATGGCCCACGAACTTGCACATTATTATTTTGGAACGCTTCTTAAGCCGAAAGGAGTATTCGGCCCCGTTATAATGGAAGGTTTTGCCGAATATCTGTCGTTCGAGCTTACCCGCAGCCTGGAAGGTGAAAGCGCCTATCAGGGCCTGCTGGATCAAAAGATCAAAAGCCTGAACAATTTTCATAACTATCAGCCGCTTTCGCTGGTAAGAACAGAAAGCGATTATGGCGACCGTGAGTACTATTTGTATTATTATGCTCCTGCCCTGTTCCTTGCCATTCAAAAAGAGATCGGCGGCCAGGCCATGCGCAATTGGCTAAGAACAATGGTCGACAGCAAGGCGGATGTTCCTGATTATCAGTTCCTCGTAACGACATTTAAAACGGCGGTAGCGGACAAAGCCCTCGCCGCGAAGATCGAGGCGAAATATTTCACTTCTCCCGACGCCTTAAAGGCCGCAATTGACGAGCTTGGAAAAAATTGACGAAGAACCTACCGGATACGGAGACACGTTTCTCAAATTCGATACCGTTTGCTATCCCCGCGCCAAATCCTATATTTGCCTCCACAAAGACCGTTCAAACCTCGCAACCATGAAAGATACTATCCTCCAACTCCATGAGGAAATGGACCTGGCCATAGCCCGTACCCATAGCCCGGCATCCGATACCACCTTGACCGAACAATGCTACCAGATCGTCGCCCACTACTGGCAGCGCGTCAAGCAACACATCCGCCAGACCGGCTTCCCCGACGACGCCGCCGAGATCGACTTCTTTAAGAATGTAAAAGCGAAGTTTACCGCTCCCCTCGAATACTATCTTCTGCTCTACCGGTACCATGTATATGCTGAAGCCGGCGACAGCGTGCTGGACCAATTCCGCAAGGATGAGACCGACCGCATCCGCAAATTCCGCGAAACCCATGCTCCATTTATCAACTACTTCGAGCAGGGCCGTACCGAATGGGATGACCTCTATTTTCTGCGCCGGAAGTTCAACAAAGCCCAGCGCCCCCCTTCCCAGGTCTATGACCGCGCCAACGATCTCTGGACAAACGGCGACTGGATCCTCACCCTCCTTCACGCCAACCGCGATTTCGAACAGTTCCTCAGATCCGGTCCTCATTGACGCCGGGCGGATCCACCCTCGTTGACAGCTGATAACTCGCCATGACTGCCCAGCAACGAAAAGAGCTGGACCATCCGCCAACACCCCATCTACTGCGGTTGCGCCGTCAATTTCCAATCGGGGCGTATGAAGTGACATGTATACCCATCCGGATACTTCTGCAAATAATCCTGATGATATTCCTCCGCTACCCAGAAAGGGCCCGCAGGCGCCACTTCCGTTGCGATCGGCGCCCTGTAGATCTTCGCCTCATTTAGCTCGGCGATCAGCTTCTGCGCCGTTTCCTTCTGCTGTTCATCCATATAAAAGATAGCTGACCGGTACGAGGTCCCCACGTCATTCCCCTGTCGGTTACGCGTGGTCGGGTCGTGGATCTGGAAGAAGAACTCCAGCAGTTTCCGGTACGATAGCTTCTGCGGATCAAAAATGATCTCGATCCCTTCGGCATGCGTCCCATGATTCCGATATGTGGCATTGGGCACATCTCCCCCAGTATACCCAACGGTCGTCGAGATGACACCCGGAAGCTGGCGGATCAGTTCTTCCACGCCCCAGAAGCATCCCCCGGCTAAAATGGCTTTTTCTGTGGTCATAAATTTTCCCTTTTAAGTGATATTAACAGTTGTCAAATGTATTTGTTTCCGCCGAATTCAACACTCTCCCATCCAGCCATAGTTCATGCGAACTTGCCAAAACCCCCGTCACTAAAGTTCCTCCCAAACCCCGATCAACTTTCCCCCAAAACCCCGATCGACCTAAGCGTCTCAACACACTGCATCCGTTGGACATTAATTAATGCATTCATTGTCAATATTTTAAAGAAACCTCCTACCATGGCCCGATTATTTAGGTTCCGTCTGTGCGATGAAAACACCACAACTCCAACGGGGATTGCTGATCCTTGCCATGACCGTAGTATTGGCGATAGTGGCGTTTTGTGGCTATAAGGTCCATACCCTTTCCGGTAAGGCGGAAGCGATCCGTCGGGATTACAGCACCACCAACAATATCAGCTTTGGTATCCTCTCCGTCAACAAATGGCGCGACCTCGTCATCTCATCCGTCTCCCGCGAGATCCAGGACTTTGACCTCACTCCCGCCGAAAAAGATTCGCTTGAGAAAGAAGTCGCCCAACTCCTCAACGGACTGATCGATAAAGGCGACAGCGCCATGAACGCACCGAAGAAGAGCCTCGGTGGAAAGCTCCAGCGGCTGGCCTATCATACCCTTGTTCATAAGAATCGTCTTCACGAAATGGTCCCCGGCCTTTCCCATAAGCTCACCGACGATATGCTCAAGCCTGGCAGTAAACGCCGGTTGAAATATGTGGCCGAGAATAAGCTCGAAGACCTGAGTAAGGATATCTATGACAGCACAAAGACTGCGCAGCAGGAAACGCTCGACTCCGTCTACAAGCGATATCATCTCGATTCCGATAGCGCCTTTCAAAAATATACCGATACGACTATTCCCGTCCTGCAGCATACCGCGTATAGATACACGTACTTAATGGTGGCAACCGTCCTGGTGGTACTCGGCTTATGGTACCTGTTGCGTAAACAGCGACACCTCTATGTCACCTTCTACATCATGTCTATTTTTATCGCCCTCATCTTTCTGCTCGTCGGACTTACCACCGCAATGATCGATATCGACGCCCGTATCAACTCCCTGAATTTCCAGTTGCTCGGTGAAACCGTCTCGTTTAAGAACCAGGTGATCTTTTTTCAAAGCAAAAGCATCCTCGACGTCGTGCACATCTTGCTGTCCACCGGAAAATATGATTCTATTTTTGTCGGCATCCTCATCCTTGCTTTCAGCATCCTCTTCCCTATCACCAAGCTTATCTCCACCGGCGTCACCCTCCTGAGCCAACGGAAATGGGCAAAAAATAAGATCATCCACTACTTCGCCTTCCAGTCCGGCAAATGGAGCATGGCCGACGTCACCGTGGTCGCCATCTTCATGGCCTACATTGGTTTCAACGGAATTCTCGAATCGCAGATGGGCAACCTCAACTTTAAAACCAATGGCTTCACCAGCATCGCCACTAATCAAACTTCCCTCCAGCCCGGTTATATCATCTTCGTCACCTTCGTTCTCTTCGGTCTGACTCTCTCGCAGATCCTAAAGATGATCATGCAGAATAGCCAGGTCAGATCAAACTAGGCTTCCGTCATTGCCTCCTTCCATTCCACTGGATCAACCTACTTAAAGCCGAGGTTTAACGAAATAACATCGGACACAAGGTCTGTTGTCTGCGTATAATGTCCATACCGCAACTCCAAGGTTCTTAGCTTGCTGATGATCCCTTTCGGCGGCGCGAGCCGGATGCCGGCACCGAAATAGCTGCTCGAAAAAGAAGCCAGGGCATAGTTGCTGGTATAGTAGCCGTCCGTCTGTAAATGCTGCCCATAGGGCGCAAAATAGTTCGCCGCCGTCTGTACGTAATACCGGTAGAAGGGGCTGATGGAGAAGAAGGGGGTAATCTTCACCGGCACCTCAAGGCTGGCCGTATGGGAACGCACACCCCAATTGTCGATGTAGAAGCGGTAGTACCCCCGCAGGATAATGTTGTCGCCGAGGAAGTAATTGAGCCGAAGGCCTATCGGCACCTTGAAGCGCTGCGAAGGCAGTTTTTCGATGGAATCCGTACCGTCGGTAAAATAAACGCGGTGGAACGGAAGCCCCAGGTAGCCATGCTGTTCGACCAGGTCGACCAGGAAGCTGGCCTGCAGCCGGGTATTGATGATCTGCGAATAGGAAAAGGCCGCGGTGTAGGTCTGCCGCGGGCTGGAACCGTAGTTCGGATGCTTGAGATCGCCGTTGTTCCCGATACTGTAAGCGCCGGCCGGCTCGAACTCGGAAGGCAGGATCATGGTAACCCGATCCTGGTAGGTGCTCAGCTTAAGCCCGAGCTCGCCGTTACTGCCGACCTTTTTGGTGATTCCCGCATTGACCCCGATGGAATGATAGTTGAACTCGTTGGAATAGTACAACCCCGCGCTGATGGAGCTCCCTTTCTTTTCATTCTCACGCGTCCAGTCGAGCGAGGGATAAATACGGGTGCCGTCCGTCCTCCGGGATGCCCCAGTCTTGGATATCCAGGCTTGCGACGCTGCGGTATGTTGGTCGATACCCAATCCCGCAGCGAGGGTATTCTTGCGTCCCAACGCGTCGTAGCCAATAAACTTTAATTCCAAGCCATTAGCTAGATCGGTAACATGCTCCGACCCGATGCCGCCACGGATAGCGGAATGGTCGCCGTTTTGGGTGTAGTAGCTCGAAACCAGGTTGACTTCTTCCAATTTCAATTTTCTGGAGTGATAGCCGGAGCTATCCTTCGCGACGCTGTCCTTTCGCGAGACCTGTGAGAACGCATGGAGCAGCAAGCAGTATAAGCCAACAACGGTAAGACAGATTTTTTTCATGTGTTTCTTAAGGGATTAGTTACAACCGCAACCACCACCTGTCTTACCGCCATTGGCGCCGGAGGAGGCTTCCCGGTAAGACTGAAAGTTCAGTTCGTTCTTTTCCACCTTCCTGTTTGAGAGGCTCATTTCCGAATCATTGAGCCGGTTTTTCTGATACTCCTTTACCGGTGTGCAGGATGCTATCCCCGCAAGAAGAATCAAAGAAAAGAATCCAATAGCCAATTGATTTTTTTGCATACAACTTATTTGTCGCCGTCCGCGATCCGTCACAGGAAAATGCTGAGCCATAAGAATTCCCGCAATTTACCTATCCCAATGTTAAGAATAAGATAAAGACAAACCCTGCCAGCCGGGGTAGTGAACTGTGTCTATGGCCTTCCTTTTCCATGGATCATTCCTGAGATAATTCCTCCATACTTTCCTGTATCGGCCCTGATGACTCCGGTTAAATGTATGAGGATAAATGCGTAAATAAAGTACTGAACAACTACATGCACCTGTGTCAGCAGACCTCGGATATTTCTGAAAACAGGAACATCCTCAAACGCAAGGCCGAGACCGGTCAAAGCCATTAAGAGGATCAGGAAGTAAAACGCCAGGTAAGTAGTCTTTACCTGTATATAATGCCTCCGGACCAATTTCGAATCGGCAGTAACTATCTTCCCTCCCAGAGCCCTTTTAAGCCTGACCAGGAATTTATCCTCCGCAGGCTCAGCCAGCTCTATAATAGCCCTGCTTAACAATAAAGCGCATAGTACAAAACCTATCCACTTATGGAGGTTCCAAAGCTTGTCGCTAAAATCATGTGCTACTGCCCTGGCCTGCGTCTTGTTCACTACCACTCCCTTCCCCTGTAGTTGTTCCTGCACCATTCCTATATTACCCTGCGTCTTGAATAATGTCGAAGCAAACAATACGGTAACCAGGGTCGAAGTCAAAACCACGAAAAAGGTCCAATGCCAGATACGGATTGCCAGGGAATGCCTGTCATTGAAACCAGGCGCAACGTCAACTTGCAAAGCAGGATCTAGCTCGGTTACATTACTCATTCAGCTAAGTTTATTAAGAGCATTTATATTCCGTCGTTTCAGGGTTGCTTGTAGCGCAAAGGCGGCTGTAAACGCTGTCAAGTTAGGTGCAAATCTTGGAGGAATTCTGGAAACCACCGATGCCCTGTTGGCTAATTCGTTTCGGGGTCAGACCGGCGCTCGAGTAGTACATTATAGCCTATATCCGTGTAACGAACCGCCTTCCGATCTGGCGGCTCTGATACCTTATCCTTCTCCGTTTGCCGCACAATCTCGAAATAATGCTGGTCGGTTCGTACGACTTCGTATACCTCTGCTTCGGGCTGCTGTGTGTTGGAATTAGATCGGTAGCGAAGGTTATCACCAACAGATACCTTGTCTCCAGGCTTTAAGATCTTCCACATAGTGTTCCTCTCTGAGTACAAGATTAACTAATGATAGGAAAAGGAATAATTTAATGAATGGCATTTTGCGCCGCCGGCCTGGTCGGACCGTATTGGACGGCGATCTTTCAGTTCGGAAATAATTGGCCTGATTAATACAAAAATTAAACCAATTTCACAATTTTTTAATCGATTATTATACAAGTTCTCTCCAGTATTTCTTAATAACTTTCGACGGAGTGGGTCCTTTATGATTCTTTAGTTACTTTTGGCCGCAAATCTGGCTGCTTATGTCGTCCTATTTTCAAATTAGCTTTGACTGGAGTATATTTCCAAAATTACGCGCCCAATCTCTCCAGCCCGAAGGTCGATTTTTCGCACAGTGAATTGCAAACACTCCCCTCATGAAGAAACCTTATCGAATACTATTGTGTGACGATGACCCGGACGAGGCCTTGTTCCTTGAGACGAGCTTTGTAAAAGCAGGATACCAGGTCGACCTTGAATGTTTCGACCGTTGCTCAAAACTGCTGGATCATCTGCCGGTCCGGCCAGAGGTGCCCGACCTCATCTTTGTCGATATTAATATGCCTGGCGAGGACGGGCTCGAATGCGTTGGGATGATCAGACAACTTTCCACGTATAGGGATGTCCCGACCATCATGTATACCACTTCTTTACGTGAAAAGGATATCGACGCCGCTTTCAAAAATGGGGCGAGTCTATACATTCCCAAGACCAGCAGCGAGGCGGAACTGGCGGAAATAGTACATTATCTATTAACGAGGGATTGGGCTGGCCTGGAGGGTGCAAAGAAAGACGGCTTCTGCTATTTTCCTAAGAAAAAAGCGCGTTAGCTTCGGATGGTTAAGCGCTTTTCGGGAGGTCGGAAGAAATGTTGTTACTAAGTATTTCGCCTGGCGTAAACCCCCTCTTGGGCGATATTTTCAGCGAAAAGGCTGATGCTCCATCAACCGGTTGATCACCCCCTCCACCTCCGCCACCGGCCGCGCCTCCACCAGATGCGCCTGCCCCCCACCCTCATCATCCTCCCACCTGTCGCTCCCATTCGCATTCACCACCATCCTCCCCCGCTTCACCGTATACCACGGCCCATACCCGCAAACTCCCACCAATACCGCCGTCTCATCCCAACTGCTCCTCCCCGCACTATCCTCCGCCGCCAACGGAATACTCAGCCCAAAAACATCCTTTACCGGATCACCCCGCACCGCCTTATCCGCCACCAATGGCAACCCGCACTTGATCTTCACCCCGATCTCGAACCCGCTCAACAACACCGGCGTCGGCCAGCCGCCAAAAACCACCTGCGACGCCGCCGAATCTTTCATCACATTGAACTCCCACCCCTCCGGGAACTTCCCCGCCATCGACACCAATTGCCGTACCTTCCGCCGCACCAGCTCCATTCCGCTCAACGCTGAATACCCATCCGGCCCCGATTGCAGCAACCCCGCAAGATTCGTCAGAAAACCAACCGTAATGATGACTACGCTATGATCCGGCTGCCGTGATAATACTTTTCGATACAATTTCACCGCATCCTCAGCCTGCTCGTTTCTTACCACCGCATGCGGATATCGCGCCAGGATACTGTCCGTCCAATGCTGCGTGTCCCGCTGACTGACTCCATCCCCCTTCGGTACCCCGATGGGAATATCCGGCCGCCTGAAATACGTATTGAACAGATTGATCACCGCCGCTACCCCCTCATATTTATTACTGGCCATCGTCGCCAGGATCTTCGCCTTCCCGCTGTCCGCAAACGCATGCAGCAACGCTATCGCCCCCACATCATCATAATCCGGTCCCATATCGGTATCGAAGATCACCCGCACCGGACCGCCCCCGCTCCGCGGACCGCGCTCCACACCTAATTCAATCTTTTGTTTCCCCGCTTTCAACCCCACCTCCTTCCCCCCATACACAAACCGCCCCGTAACGCCTGTTGGCAGCTCCACTTCGCCGCTGATCCCCGTACCGATCCGGCGAAGCTTCACCCGGACCATCCCCTTTGGATGCGGCATGCTCCCTTCAACTTCCGTCAATTCCCCCAGCGCCGGCCGGATCAGCACCCGGCCAAAACCCGGCGCATCCGGCATGATCCCACAGATCGTCGCAAGAAAATCATAATCCGGGCTCGCACTCCACGCATGACAATCCGACCGCGTCGGCTCCGGCTTCTCCGCAAACGTCGTCAACCCGATCTTCAACATCTGTCGCCATGGCCCCAACTGCGAATAATACCGATCCCCCATCCCCGCTGCCTTCATCGCCTGCATCAAATAAAACCGGAAGTAGAAGGTCGCTTGCTGCAAGCTACTGTCACGCAAGATCTTCTCCATTACTACCCGCCTGTCACCCGCCGGGATCGCATCCGCCAATACGGCCAGGATTCCCGCATGCTGACTATAGCTGCTCTTCTCCGGCGTATTCGCCATTTCCCCCCGCACCTTATCATAACAAGCCCTGTACGTACCGCGATCCAGCTCCGCCGCCAGCTTCCGGCAACGCCCGGCCGCATAGCCGTACTGCCCCCCGAAATATCCAAACAGCTCGGCCGCCTGTCGCAACGTATACGCATACTGTAAGCTGATTACCGCCGAATGCCCATCCGAAGCCCCCGGCGGCTCGCCGCCGCCAAACGCATCCGCCCAGTCTACAAAACCCCACCACGGCATCGGCCCCAGCATCCCCATCGTCGTATCGACATGCCCTTCATACCAGTCCAGCACGCCCCTCACCGCCGGAAGGAACTGCCCGATGAATGCATCATCCTTCCGCAACATCCAATAGTCATGGATCATCACGATCCACCACAACGAAAACGGCGGGATAACCTGGAACCGGCTGCTCGGATACCGGCCCTGGGTAAGACCTTCGGGTATCCGCGAATGGAAGAAGTCCAGCAGCGCCTTTCGCATCAGCCGGTCATCCCCCGTCACATACAGGGAAATGAGGCTTTGGATCCGCGTATCCGCCTCATACTGCAATTGTTCATAATAAGGACAGTCGAAGTAGGTCTCCCCCGCACACAGCCGCGCCGTCCGCCAACCCACATCCCAGATCGCCTGCATCGAAGTATCATCGCTGCTGAAGCTGGCCTTTCGCTCGAACGGATAACCCGTATACATCCCGTACAGATCATCGACCTGCAGCGGATCATCACCCGTCGTAATCTCCAGCTGCAGATACCGGAACGTACGCACCCATAACGGTCTGAACAACCGATGATCCCCACCATCCGCTTCAAAGACGTCATAATTGCCCCTTATCTCCTTCCCCTCGATCACCCCGCGATCCCCCTTCCGCCCATCCTTATCCACCAGCGACTCCGCATATATCAACCGGATAGCCGCCCCCTTTCCCCCGCTGACCGTAAGCTCCGGATAAGCGACAGTATTATAGGTTTGATCGAGCAGGACCGTCAACGTAGTATGCGCCGGAATAACGAAGGCCCCCTTACCGGCAAGCATGTTCTTCATCCCCTCGTCAACTGCACTTCGTCCCGTATCCTCCGTACCCCGTCCTCCGCCCGTCCATCGCCGTACCAGCGGTATCCGCTGCTGTCGCTCCTCCATCAACGGTATCCCCCGAGGGACCAGCGTCCACCAATTGTCCGACCCCGATCCCCAGGGCGAAGGACTGCTCACCTCCGCTGCGACCGGCCAGTTCTTATCATCATACCCCGCCTGCTCCCACCCCCAGGGATACCTGTCGCCCTCGACCGAGTCTCCCGGGCCCACAACCATATAACTATGAAGCCGCGCCCCATTGTCCGTCGAACACGGATGGTAAGCGCTGTCCACCGCTACTTTCCATCTCCGGCCCGTATTCACCACTTGCTCCTCCTTCCCATCCCCCTGAAGTACAAAAGCTGTCCGGTTGGATATCTGCGCCACCGGAGCATATACGCCCATATTCCACACCAGCGCCGCTATCGTATTCTCACCGGCCCGCAGATATCCCGCGATATCGACCGTCTCGAAATTCCAGTGCTCGAGATCGCCCCTGGCCGGTCCGCTGCATACCGCATGACCGTTGACCCATAACCGGTACCGGTTGTCCGCACTGACATGAATGACGAATGCCGCCGGCCGCCCGGCCAGCGTAAACGATCGCCGGAAATGAAAGACGCCGTAATCGCGCGCCCCGATACCCGGGCAACTGATCCACGACGCCGGCCACCCCTGTCTTAACAGTATAGGATTGATCGGCTGTTCCTGCCCGATCACGTTATTCGGCAGCCAGCCCGATAGACAGCAGAGCGCCACTATTATTTTGTGCATGCGTATCCCTTGTTGCTGGGTAAACGTACGACAATTCGCCCAAACACAAAAAGAGGAAGCGCGGCTATAACCGTCTTCCTCGCTGACAGGACGAAGGGATTAGGGTAATTTTATATTGACGGATATTATAGACGTCTTAACTCCGCCGTTCGGAACGTTGTCCAACAACATCGAATAACCTCTGGGCGGCACATTGTGGATCTCCTTTTCATAGCTCATTCCGCCGCCGTTCGGGATGATCAGCACTTTGACGGTTTCCAGCCGGGATCCCGACAAATTATGGATGCGCAATTCATTTTGTCCCTTTCTTTTTATAACCCCAAGGATTTTTCTGCCAATAACGGTATCTACTATGCGGACAGAATCTTTCACTTTTCTCTCCGCCGTTCGCCTTTCTTCGGCCGTATCGCGTACAGGAGGGGGTTTCACTACATCCGTAATGTGCTTGATTGTATCGGTCTTTGGTGGCGGAAATTTACCCGTAGTATTGTTCGTTCGCTTCGGGGGCGTCTTTGGGGGCTTTTTAATTACGACCTGCGTATCGGCGAGACGCACCCGCGCAATGCTATCCCTGACATGGTTAAGGCTATCCTCATAACGCTTGTACGGATCGTAGACCTTCACCTTTTTAGCCGTATCCGGTTGAACACTATCCACCCCCGCGATCTTTTGCTGCGAATGCTTCCGTACCTCACGGACCAACAGGATCATCGCCAGGACTAATATGACCACCGCCGCCAGACCCCCAACCGCCAGCAACGCTAGCTTCCAGGGGATCGCCCATTTCATCCCTATATGAATGGATAGTGGCTCACTTCTGGCTTCACCCATTGCATTTGTTACCTCCAGTGAATAATCGACCGTTCTTTCTTTTCCGTCATATCGCTCCGTCAACGTCATAGCCCCAAGCCCTTTCGCCGCCTCCTTGAACGCTACCCCGTTGCGATAGACGACGATCTTCTCCCCATTGTCCACTTCCCAGCTCAAGGTAAATGCGCCCCCCTTCAATAATCTCCTCTTATCGGAAGAAAATCTCCCCACGGAAGGAAGCCGCTGCGTAGCATCACCCTCATGGCGGCGACCACCATTTACTTCCTGCCCTCGACCGCCATTCTCTTCATTCCGGCGACCACCCGCCTCCTCGCGCCGCCTGCCATTACCTTCCCCATTTACTACCCGCGCGAGCAACAACTCCTTAATTTGCTCGATATCTTCCTCCGTCGGCACATCCGCCCCTCTTCTCACCAACTCCGCAAAAAGCTCGCGGAACTCCGGCACGGCTTGATCCAATAGCTCCGGCAACCTTTCCTTCAATGTGGCCGATTGATAGCTCTCTTCCTTGAGCACCAGCGCAACCCGTACCCGGACCATCAGCAGCGCAACCTGCAGATAATTCAATATCGGTCCCGCAACATCTTCCGGTCGCAGCTCCACCAACCCCGCTTGATGACTCAAATAAGTTAAAGCCCCCGACCAGTAATCCTTATTGCCATACATTTTATTGTCCGGCCGCGCCGTCATCGGATGCGCGCTATCCAGGTCGATCAGACAATAAGCGTCATCACTTTTGCAAAAGATGTTCTTCTCGCAAAAATCCGACATCCAGTGCTCAAGGCGGTGCATCGACCGGAGCGCTTTGAACAGATCCCACAAAAGCCTTCGCGTATTAGGCGTATATTCCTTCTTGCTCTTATCGTCAAGCGTATCTCCTTTCATGAATTCGCAAAAGAGATAACGCACGGGTATCCCGCTTTCCTCGGTTTGAACAATGTCGAGCACTCTCGCAAGTCCAGGCTGATTATTGGCACGCAATGCCTGCACAAGCCGCCAACCGGACACCCCTGCCGCATCTCTTGCAAAACGCTTGACAAAACAGAAATGCCTTTCTCCCACCATTATCGGGAACTTGAAGTCGTCACCGGAGGATCTCATCCATCCGTCGTCATAGTCGGAAACCCAGTGGTATTCCTCATTATTAATGGTAACTTCCATAATAGCTGTTTAACATTCCGTGATACTGACAAAACAAATAGACTTATCATCCGCCGTTCCCTGCGTGTCGCTGCCGATCCGTCGCCGGACATAGGCCGGATTGACGCCATACTCATTCTTCAACACCTCCGCCGTGACAGGGCCGATGCCGTCCGAAAAAGCGACCAGCGTGCCGACCCGCTCCTGATAAATGACCTCATAGGCAGGCGTGTTACAAATAATATCCAGGTTGTCGGCGGTATCGAGAACGATCCGAAAGAAGATCCGGTCATTGCTTTCAGGATTTTTAGTCGTAAGAGAAGCCTCCGACGGTATCAACTGCGGGCCGCCATTTTCTCCCCGCTGGAACACCAACAGCTTCGAATCCCCCGACCGATAGACCGATGCCTTCCCATCCAGTGCCAGAACCGCTGACAACAGCGTACTGCTACATTCCGGACGATTATTACCCCGGATATTCTCCGCCAGCAACGCCCGCTCGTCTTCCGGGAGAGCCCGCAACGCATTGACCCAGTCCGTCTTAACCACCTCGATCGCTTCCGTCATCATCCGGTCCAAAGTGTATTCATCCTTCCCGGCCGACTCGAATGCCTCCCGAAGCCGGTCGCCGATATCCTGCGCCAGCAACCGGCTTGAGAAATATTCCTTTCTTGTGACAGGATGCCGCAGACAGAATTGGTCTGAAGTGCCATCGAGCAGCCACACCCCCGCCTTATCCCCGCGGATGACACAACCACAGACATCTTCACCGAGATCCTTATCCGCATTGTCCTCATTCATAAATTTCTTCCTCGGCCCCGCCGTCATCATCAGCTCGCAAATGAATGAACCCTTTGGTGAAATGCTTACCGCCTCCTGCCTCTCCAATGGCCGCTTTACTACTTCCTCTGCCTCCAAAGGCGGCTTCACTACTTCCTGTACCTCCAAAGGCGGTTTCACCTCCTCCTGTACCCCCAAATGCGGCTTCGCCGCTTTGGCTACCTCCACAACCGGCTGCTCAGCCTGCTTCTCTGCCCTTCGCCTCCGCTCGGCCATGTACAAACCCCAGCCAACCCCGCCAACCCCGATCAGCAACAACGCCGGATATAGGAACACAGCCCCACCCTTACTAATATCTTTTCGAACGGCTGCGATCAAAGCCTTTGTGGAATCCAGGCTGACCAACATAGCCTGCTGCTTCGAAAGTAGTTTCCCCGATGAATCCTTTTTCTCCGCAACTGGCGTCGCTTTTTCTCTATCCATCGGCTGCTTTGCCAAATCCTGTGTCTTTTCAACGAAGACCGTATCTGGTTTCTTCGTCTTCCTGGCCTGGTCTATGGAATCCTTCAGCTTTTGCACCAGCCCTTTATAGGTCTTCGCAATGCTCCGGATCATTTGCCTGCCACTATCTGGCAACGTGCTATCACGCCCAAGCAAATCAAGCGATACACCAAGCGTCTTCAGGTTAGACAACGGTCCCTGCTGCGCCTTGACCGGCAGCCCTGTCATCAGCATGATCAGTATTATCGATATATAACCGGCGATCTTCCACATAACGATGTCCTTATTTTCCAATGATGAGATTTTCCAGGTCCTCCGGAGTGCTGTAGAAGATATCCATATCCACCGGGCTGGATACCCCCTTCAATTTGCCTTTGTCCGTGAACTGCCAGAGCCGCATTTCTTTTTTATCGCACAACTGGGGTCGCCGGTAACCATAATCGGCAATCCACAGCTCATAAGCCTGGAAGCTTCCTTTATGCGTCAGGTATTTCTTGTAAAGACCCGTCGTTGTGTAGATGATCGGCCTGGTCGGGTAATGCTCCTGGAGCAGACGCATGACTGTAAGCAGCCTCGACTGAAAGATATCCACCGAAACCTCCGGGTCATCCTCCACGTCGACCATCGGCGGCAGATCCCCCTGCGCATAATCCTTTACCGTCCGGATGAAATTTTGCGCCTGTGTTACTTGCGCCTCGGTATTCAAAACCGGATCGAAGAAGAGATAGGCGCCGCGACGCAGGCTTGTCCGCCGGATCGCCGCCCAATTGGTCTCGAACGACGGATCGACGAAATCCTCCCCTTCCGTTGCCTTCATATAGACAAAATAAATGGTCTGATTATCCAGTTCATCCCAATTGATATCCCCGTCCCAATGAGAAATATCGATTCCCGCTACCAGGGTCCGGCAATCAGCCGACACCTCCTCCATTTGAGCCGGATAATCCATTGCGGTTAATGGCACCGTGCTGTCTCCGCCGGCGACAAGATTCGCCGCGGAATCCTTCTTCGCCTGTGCTTCCCCCCTGGCCCGATGGCCCATCCGGTGGTCATTGTGGCAGGCCTGCAGGAATAGCATGCAAAGCCCGCAAAACATCGTTACATAGTTACACTGTATCATCGTCTTTTATCATTTAGAATTTGGCCCTCGCCTAAGCTGATTCCCCAGGCATAACGGGCAGAAACCCGAAGCGCCCGAAGCCATCCGGAAAAGATGCTTCATATGATCCATCTTCTTAGGCGAGTCGAACAAAAAGAATTGCTTAACGCCCTCATGGGTCGGACAGAAGCTCACCAGCCCTTTAAGCTCAGTACATCCCTCATCCGTCGCGCCGCCAAAGTAGGCCCCGATCAGGACATCGTGGTTGAGCCCGGCCGGAGGCTTCAGGAATGGATTGGGCTTCAGCTGCCGGTTCCCCTGCGAATCATACTGCCTCCCATCCGTATACATCATGACCCGGATGTTTGGGATGGTGATGGAATTCGTCGTTCCTCCTCTCATGATCGTCTGGTTCATCGGGATATAATTTCTAACCGGGAATTCCAGCCGGCGCTGCAGAAACCCATCGACATAATTGTAAGCCGTCTTCAATGCTGCGTTGATATCGGTATCCTGTTGCATGCCGTACAGTTCGTCATGGATAAAAGCGGCAAATTTTTTAACGTCTCTGTCGAAACGATTGATCAACCCCGCAACGGAATCCTCGAACATCGGCTTGACCCTGTCGTCGAATTTGAAGGCCTTCACCCAGGCGTCCTGGCTATTCTGCAGCCGCTGCAGATCGAATATCCCGCTGGCGGCGCTTTCCGCTACCTGTTGCATCCTCGTTTTCGGCTCCTGGTCGGAGATCGGCTCGGTCATCGACGTAGACGCATCCATCAACAGCACGGACAACCCGATCTCACGGACCATTTCCGACCGGACAGTAATTTTCACAACCGCCGAGGCTTTGTTCCCCCCCATGCTGTCCCAGGCCGTCGCAGCCAGATCATAGCTGCCCGATTGGTCCGCTTGCCAGGTATACACGTATGGCGGCGAGTAGCATTCTCCTACCTTCCGGCCGTTCACAAGAAAGTCGACCCTGACGATATTACCTTTCTGCGACGACGCCTCGGCCGCCATTTTTACCGTATCCCGCACGGAAAAGACATTCCGCCCCTCCGGCGCGACCAACTGCACATCCGTCCGTGATAACCTGTCCGGCTCCACCTGCTTGTACTCGAGGATGCCATGAAAGGCTTCTCCGACATGACAATATCCATCCCCGTCGTCGTCATGCCAATGCGCGGGGTCCTCCGGGTGAAGGTTGCAGACCCATTTCCAAATAGGCATATCTTTTTGTTTAATGATGTTCTTCTTGTCCCATGTCCGCCCCATGCCCGCCATGCACTCCGTGACCGCCATGGGCGCCGTGATGCCGCGCCCGCGCCGCCCGCATCTCCCGCTCCTTCTTCTCTTCGTCCACGGCCACCGTCCGGCGCTGGCTCGACGCATGATGCACCGGCGCTTCCAGCGCTTTCCCTTGCTTGCCGTGATGCGCCGCCGTCTTCGAAGTAGCAGCCGCTTTTGAATTCTCCTTTTCGGTACTCATATAATTATTGTTGTGCTTGAATGATAATGCTCAAATACGCTTTTATTGTCACCATCTGCAGATTATTAACGCTCTCCGGCCCGCCCAGCGGGATCGCTGGAACAAACCCATAGCACTCATTATATCCCGCATCGCCCAGCCGCTCATGCGCTTCCGGATAGATGTCGCGGAAGAGGAATTTATCGGCAAAATCCGTGTGGACCAGGAATACAGAAAAGAATGATTCGACGTCTTTGGCCACTTCGAGGAACTTATTAAAGGACGACTGGTACAAATAGACTTTATCATCCATGACCAGATATAGGTCCCCGAAGCAGGTCCGCGCAATAGCCCAGCCTTTCGAATCGTCCCCGGCGATCAGCTCGACGATGTCACGATAATCCATCGGATTCACCGTAAACAAAAAACCGTGATCATACCGGCAAGCTCCCTCTTGCGAGAAGAAGTCAGCCAGCGAAGGCGATATCTGCTCCCGGATCACCTGAAGATCATCTGTAGGCAGATCCTTCACCCTCTCTCCATTTCCAAAGATTTTATTGAATTCAGTATAGCTCATTGTTATTTCTTTCTTCGTTCTGCAGACATCTCCACATTTAATTTTATTTTTTTCTGCTCTTCAGTAGGCGGCTTTTTAAACTTATTATCTTTCATATAATCCTTCACGGCTTTTTGTAGCTTCTCATTTCTTTTGGCCGCCTCATCATCCTCGGAGGCTTTATCCTGTCTGGCCCACTGACTTCCCATCGATCTGTTGCCATAACTCAGCCCAAGACCGGTGATCCCCTTGAAGTGGCCGCCGGCTACCTGGTCCGATGAGTGCAAGGCATCCATTTTCTCCATTTCCACTTCCACCATATTAGCTATCCTGGCTGTCTTAGCGGGGCTTGCAGGTGCAGGATCCTGCATCTCCAGAATGGCAGCCCGCTGTTTTCTATAGTCATCCCTTGCCCATTGCTGCGCCTGGTCCGAGCGGGGGTCCCGGCCACTTTCACCTTCATCCTTTCTAACTTCATACAATTTTTTATGCTCATCCCAGGATGCCACGCTCATCGCATTCAATCCCCGCTGCTGTAAGAGCACTTGCCGTTCATAATCGGCTGCGACCTTCTCATCCGCGCTATTCCTGTAATAGAACTTCAGGGTTACCAACCCAAATGGGGACAATTCATCCGACGGCTCGGCTGATGAACCCGTGACGATCTTAAACTCCTTATCTTTATACTGCTGGACAAATTGCTCCATTGTCATCGGCTTTTTCACATACCCGTCGGAAGCCATTAGAAAGACATGATGTGTCCTACCTTCCACCGAATGGATCACATAGACATTGGCCTGACGCTTTTTCCCATCCTCTTGCTTTTTCTCCTCTTCCTTCATCTGCTCACCTTTAACGTAATGGATATGCACCCCTATTTTGAGCACTTTCGATACTTCTTTTGGAAACTCATCATCCTTCATCTCATCCACCACCCTCTCCGGGCTCGCCGTATACACAAATTGTATCTTTTCACCCTTCTCCCGGGCTATGAAACTGCTAAATACCGGATGCTTACCTTTCACCCCCGCAGCCACCTTATCGGCATCGTCCTTGGAAATTCCTCCATCCTTGATATACTGCTGCCGCTCCTCCCGCATATAAAGGATCCCCGCATCTATCTTCGCCTGCTTCTCCGGCGAATGCTCCTGCTGCCCATCCTCATTCTCTTTGCCCTTCTCATCCTTATGCTTCTCATCCTTCCCCCCGATCCCCAACAACTTCCCGGCCGCCTTCACCAACCCCACCGCCTTCGTGATCACCCAGTCGATTACCTTATTGATCGGCTCCTGGATCTTTTCAATGATACTCTTGATCTTTTCACTGATCCCGTCCAGGCCCAGCAAACTGGCCAGGAAGCTGATCGCCACCGGCAACGCCTTGGCCAGCGCATTCTCCACCATAGTGGCCGCCACACTGATCGCCCCCTTGGCAATAGCCGTCACCGAATCGATCACCGCATTCACCAGGGTCAGGATTTGCTTGCCCCGCTCCACAAAGAACATGATCACGTCATAGATCGCCTTGCACGCCTTGATGAATGCCGACGCCGGATTCAGCAGACTGATCAGCCAAGTCACACCCGCCGTTATGATCTTCGTGATCACAAAGTCCTTTATCGAATCCATGACCGTATCCTTCAACGCCGTCACCTTCTCAACGATAAACCTCCACAACCCGCCGATCCCTTCATTCTTGATCACTATAAAGATCTCCGCCGCCTTTTCCAGCATGCTCACCACCTTCTCCCCCACGATATTCACCGCCCTGGCCCGGATATTCCTGTAGGTCAGTCCCAGGACCTGAAGGATCAGCGAGATGATCCCTTTCAGATCGAAACTCTTGGGGATCTCGATCCCCGCATCCGCAATCGCCCCGAACAACCATCCCATCAACCCCTCCTTCAGATGGCTGACGATATTCCCCACAAAATTCTTGATGCCCATCTTGACCCCATCCACCAGGTGACCCAGGAACCCGATCGGGTCCTCGATGATCAGATCGATCGCCGCCGCCGCCTTTGCCAGCACATTCAACAGCATATTCTTCAGCTGGATGATCGTATTGATCACATCCGCGATAAATGCCTTGGCCTTGCTGATCCACCCCTTGTTGGCCTCCTTCATCTCCGCGATTCTCTTGTTGACGGCCTCCATCCCGGCCTTGTATTTCTGCGCCAGCGAATCTACCAGCTCCCCTTCCTTGCTGCTGACCGTATTCTCCAGCTCGGTAAACTTCGAGCTGATATCCTTGGCCGCCTCCTGACCGAGATTTTGCAGATCCTTCGGCAGCGACTCGACATACTTCTTGATCTCCAACTTGCCCGCATTGATCCGCTTCTTGGCGGCATTCAACCCGTCCGCCACGATCTTTGCCACGCGATCGATGACCCCGTCCATGATTTTTATATAGAGGGCCTTGCCGTCCTTGTAAAAGACATTCACTTCATCGGGGAGATCCGCAAACTTATCTTTTACCCATTTCCCCTTACCTATTACGCCGCTGTACCGGTCATCCTTATACGCGTCCATTTTCTGATCGACATACTCCTCGAATTGCTTGGTTGCATCGGCTATCCCGTCATCGAAACACTTGCTCGCATCTTTATCCAACTGAGCCAGAATGCCCTCCACGTCCTTCTTCGTTACATCGAATTTCGAGTTGATGTCATCCGAGACCTTCTTTCGGTTCTCCTCGTCTTTCGCCTTTGTCGCATTCTGCTTCTCCAGCACCCCGGCCATATGCTTGTTCCGACCCGCCACCATCGCAGTCATATGCGTATGCGCCGTCCCGACAGCGGCCGTTTGCGATTGTGCCACAAGTACCTTTTCCGTCTTTCTAAACTGGACTGGCTGCTCGACCGCATCTTTTTGAGCTGCAGCTTTACTCTGTACAGCCTTCGTGAAGCCGGGTTCGTTCGATTTGTTCAGTTGCTTCTCCGTAACCTTCGCATCCGCAAGCTGATGGTCCAGCTCCTGACTGTCCTTTTGCATGGAAATATCCGCATCGGATACCGGCTTGGGCGCCGCCGCCTGCCCGTCCACCGGGGCTGTCGTCACCCCCGGCGCAACCACCGGATCAGGGCCCGCCACTTTTGGTTGCTCGCTCCCCGCATCTGGTTCCGATTGTACCGTACTCGTCATCCCGCCGGCCGCCGCTTCCTTTTCCGAATCCACCTGCGCCGCCATATCCCCCTTCACCGCCGACGCACCATCATTTTTCTTAAAATTATCCGCATCTTCAAGTGTATCTATCTTCAGCGCACTGATCTTCTCCCTGAGCGCCGCCTTGAATTTCTCCTGGCTAAATGTTCCCGGCTCCTGCTGATCCATCGCATCCGACTGCTTGTCCTTCGCCTTGCTCATCGTCTCACCCGCCGGTCCCCGCGCAGCCGACTGTGCATCCGCCGCCTTCTTTGCCCCGCCTTCATGCTGCCGGGCTTTCGTAGCATCGTGCCCTATCTTCGTTTTGACCGTCTGAAATCCTTTATCGGCTTCCATGACATCCGCCGCCGGCTTTTTCGCCTCGACCGGCGCCGCCATCACTCCCTCCGCTCCCGCCTCCGTCGCCGGAGCCTTCGCCCCTGCCGCTCCTGCCGCCCCCGCCACTCCCGCCTTCGCCACAACAGCTGCCACCTTCGCGACCGGCCCGCTAGCCTTCCCTATACCCTTCACCTTCGGAGCCGCCACCGCCAATCCCTTGCCAGCCACCGCCGCCGCCTTTTGGCGCACCGTCTTACCCGCCTGTATGACCCCCGAAATATTCATGATAACATCCTCCCCTCCTTGACTAACTCCTTTTGTATCCCGATCTCCGCATCGTGCAGCCGGATCACATTCTCATTTCGCTGCAACGCCATCAGCGAACAATACCTGATCACATTCATGATCATTCCTCCCGTGAGATCGTGCCGCCTCGCCAGCTGTTCCAGATCGATCGCCTCCTCCAACACCGTTCTCGGTGAAAAAGACCGCTCCCATATCCGGATTCGGTCCTTCGCTTTCGGCACCGGGAAATAGATCATCGACTGGAACCGCCGCGCAAACGCCTCGTCGATATTGCTCTTGAGATTGGTAGCCAAAATGACGATGCCATTGAAGTCCTCCAACCGTTGCAACAGATACGCCGTCTCCTGATTGGCATACCGGTCATGCGAATCATTGACACCCGACCGCTTGCCGAACAACGCATCCGCCTCGTCAAAAAAGAGGATCCAGTTCTTGTTCTCCGCCTGCTGAAATATTTTCTCCAGGTTCTTCTCCGTTTCGCCGATATATTTTGACACGAGCATGCTGAGGTCGATCCGGTACACATCCATCCCACAGCGCTTTCCCAACAGACAGGCGACCAGCGTCTTGCCCGTCCCGGGCGGCCCATAAAACAAACATTTATAGCCAGGTTTCAACTTCTTGCCGAATCCCCAGTCATTCATCAACACCGGATGATACTGGATCCACGTCCGGATCTCCTCAATCTGCGCCAACGTCTCCTCCGGCAGGATCAGATCCTCCCACTCCATCTGCGTATGGATCAGCCGCGCCGGAAAGTCCTTGCTGAAATGCGGCTTGCGCCCGGCGCCCGAGCTGAAACAGCTGACCTGGTCCGGCGACAACGATAACCCACCGCTTAAATAAGGTTCATTCGACCCCGCCTCCTGTAATTGCAGCATCTGTTGGGTAAAGAAGTAATGGGAAGCCCGGAAAAGCTTTTCGGCCTCCATCCGCTCGGCAAGATCATCCCCGGCCAATAAAAAGACCGCGGTCTCCCCGGTTGGGAGGAACCCGCCATGCGTCACCCCCTTCAGACCTCCGAACTCACAAAAGCTCTTATCATACGTCGCATTCTTGATACAAAAGACATCCAACAGTTGCGGCCGTACATGCGGCGCCAACGCCAGCATCAACACCAGCCGCTCCGCCGGCGTGCAGCGATAAGTGCGGATGAAGTCCGCATAGTATCCGTTCCCCCGCGCATGTTCCGGCGGCGTCACTTCTCCGATCGCCGGATAGCCGCACTCCTGATTGAAATAAAGCTTCATCCTCGTATCCAGCACTTCCTCAAACCAGGCAAGTTCCCGCCCGATGGTCTCGGCATGACAGGTCGATATGTCTGTTTGTGCTACCATTCCACTTCAAGATGTTTGATCATCCAGGGTAATTTTATGTATGAATAGCCCCACGGCAACCCCTTCAGTAAAAGATCGTATTCCTTTCGCTCCACCCGCAGCACCCATCGCGCCCCCCCATCGGTAATGATTCCCTCCCGGCAGACGAAGCTTCCCCTTAAGCCTTTCGCCGACGTGCTCTTCAACGTGCTCCAGTTCGCAATGACCGCTTCCACCAACCGGTCCGCCTCCGCCATTTCCTTTTTCGACAACCGCGCCGGCAACGGTATGACCTCCTCCGGCAACAGCCCGCATAATATTTTATTCAGCGACAACAGGTATTCCGGCGCCTCCCTCCTTCCCGTAGCAACGTATTGCAGCAGCCGGACCGCCCTCCCGGCCGCCCGCCGGTCACGCAACTGATCTTGCTCCATATAACCCAGCCTGCTGAAGAATGACGCCAGATAAGGCGCAAACAGACAAAGCCCGGCATTTTCGACGAGTATTCTCTGCCTTTCGTCGGTAATCATTTTAGTCGTAACCAATGTCCCGGTTGATAACAGCTCCTGAAGCTTTTCTTCCGGCAGGTCCACCGCCCGCCGCAACGCGACAAGGTCTTCCAGCGGTATTTTCTTCGCCAGTTTCGCCAGCAGCTTTTCTCCTCCCACGGTAACCACTGCCCGCTTTTTTACGATCTCCTCCAATATCCTGCGCTCGGAAGCCTTCAACGGAAACCACCTCCCCTGCTCCTTCGCTTCTAGTCGACCCCGCTCTTCCGCCTCCGGTTGACCCCGCTCCTTTATCGTCGCCCGTATCCCACTTCCCTGCTCCCCGGTTGCAGCCCCTCGCACCCCCCCAGTACTCTCCGAAGCCCCTTCACCCGCCACTACTCCACTCGTCACTACACCTTTCCCTTTATCCCTGATCGACTGAACATTCTCTTTTTCACCTCCCTCTGGCAGTACGCCTTTCTCCGGCAGTACGCCTCCTGTCATCATGCTCACACTTCCCGCTGCAACCATCACATCCCCGCGGACTGTCTCTCCCTCTCCGCCGACCATCTCTTCCTGCCCACGAACCGTCTCCACCTCCCCGACCCAAAGCTCATCTGCCATGGCACTTTCCATCACCTCCGCCGGCATATACAATAACACCAACGCCAACATGATCTTCCGATCGCCAAGCCGCTTCCTCACCTCCTCCAACTCCCCCAACACCTCTCTGACCTCCTCTCCCTGCCTTCCCCTCAACACCCGCACCGGTTCCCGCAATAGCCATCTCAACAACCCCGCCTCTCGCCTTCCCGCAATCCCCCTGATTACATCAAATCTTTTTTCCGAACTAACCCGCGCCGCACAAAGTCCCCCCAGCTTTCTCATCACCACCTCCGCATCCGGCAATCCCACCTCACCCAATAACTTTTCCAGCACCTTCCTCGTCGCGGGCGCAAACTCACCGGCCCGCTGCCAGGCTGCAACGGTTGCCCTCTCCGCCATCCAGTCCCTCACCCGCTCCGGCATCTTTTCCGCAACCCGCCTCATTAGTATATCCATCTCCGGTAGTTCCCCTTTCCCGATCCACCACGGTAATCGCCCGCTGATCAAAAAAGTCTGCACCATCTCCCACTCCATTTCAATGTGAGACGCCACCCCCTCTCCTCCGGCCAACAACCCTCCATCGCCCGCCACCCGACCTTCTCCAGCCGCCAACCGCCTCTCTCCGCCCGCCATCCGACCTTCTCCGGCCTCCACCCGACCCTCACCACCCACCAACCGCCCCTCGCCGGCCGGCGCCGATCCCTCACGATTCACCAACTGCCCCTCACCACCTGCCACTTGCCCTTCACCCCGCGTCCCGTCACCCGACGACGCCCCGCCATCCGACGACCCCTCGCCGGACAAAGATCCCTCGACCCCCGCCAGCCGCCCCGCCACTCTCTTCCCGCCAGCCCTGCGCGACCCCGCAGACCTGGACTGCTTGCCCCCCGGCACTCCCGAAATTTCCCGCCCCGGAACATTTCCCGACCCACTTTCTCTAGCCGCCACCTCACGCGAAACGCCATCCGATGCACCCTGCCAAACTCCCATCTCACGCATCCGCTCCCGCACCCGATACTCGAACCTCTTCACCACCCCCGCGACATCTTTCCATTCCTCCATCGTCATCTCCCCCAGATCCACCTCCAACCGGTCGATCCGCCGCCACGACATCCCCGGTGATACTTCATCCAAAATCTCCCCGATCACCCGCTCCCACCCCGGCAGGATAAAATGCGACAGCTCTTGCCGGAGCACCCCTACCCGCTCCTCGCTGCTGCAATGCAGCTCGATCACCTCTTTATCGATTCGGTGTCCGGTCATTCCCTGATCTTATTGAGCTCGAACAAAAAATTATTCAGTACCTCCGTATTCGGTATCCCCTCATTCGCCTGCTCCGTCAGCCACGATTTGTATGCATCCTCAAACCGCCGCATATCCTCATGCCCCACCCAGTAAACATTCGGGCTGACATGCGCCGGTATCTCCAAAAAAAGCGTTTTCTCCACCAGGTGGCGGAAGCCCGGGTCTCTGAATCGCGCAGGCCATGACGGCAGCACGATCGTTACCCGGAAGGAATACGGGTCGAGCCCCGCCAGACTATCGTTCACGTCGCCGCCGCCAGCCGAAGCCCGCCAGTCATACGCAAAGAACCGCACCAGCCGGTCCAGTTCCTCCCTGGCCTTTTCTTCATCCTTGTATCGCTTCCGGCTCTCTGCCAGCCGCTGCCCCCCGTCATGGATGGACAACCCAAAATAGCCGTCGGAAAGAATATCGATCTGATAGTGGTTCTCTTCCGCGCCGATCCGCCGCAAATGCTCCATCCGCCGGGTCAGATGCTTGTAATAGGCAAAGGTCTCGGGCACAGCCAGGACCTCTTCACCCGCCGCATTCACCAGCCGGAGCCTCCATTCATCCTTACCCTCGCCTGAAGCCGCCCCTGTACCCGAAGCTGACCCTCTGCCCGAAGCAGCCCCCCCACCCCCTTCCTGCTCCATCGTAAACCGGTATGGCGGCTGCTCAGGCAGCTCCGCCTGCTCCGGAATGACCGCATGCTGCTCTTCTGCCGGGATCGGTAACAACTCCACCCGCTCCTTATCGATAACCGGATGCCGTCCCCCGCCCGGCCGGCCGCGCGCATCGATCCTCGGACGCAGTAGGATATGTTCTACCAGATGAAAATTCTCCCGCCCGCTTATCTCCGCCAGCACTTCCAACAACCGCTCGAAACCCTCCTCCATCTCCTCCCGCCCGTGGAAGTGCCCCGATCCTACCGTTTCCAGCCGCCCCTCCGCCGTTGCCCGCCGCAGATGATACGCCGGCCGCTCATGACGCCTGTCCAATTCATATAACCGCCGGTTCCCGCCTTCTTCCAATAAAAATTCCAACGCCACCTCCGCTTCTTTCCGCGTCTCGTACTCGATGCTCCGCAG
This sequence comes from Puia sp., assembly GCA_035695565.1. GTDB lineage: Bacteria > Bacteroidota > Bacteroidia > Chitinophagales > Chitinophagaceae > Puia. Next base: position 86,625 of record DASRRX010000015.1, read on the forward strand.
CAGTTGTGTCTCTCTGTCCGCCGGATCGACCAAACGGAATATATACCGGTGAACACCGTTGTCATGCCTGACCTCTTCGATCGAGACCGCATTCGAAGCGATCGACGTCCGCTGATATCCCGGCATGCCCAACAGCCGGCAAACCCTTTTTTTGCATCCGGCTACATTATCGGTATCCCAGACGGCGTCCGGGTTCGTATAGTCGAAACCTTTACCGCGATAATTGCTGAGCGCAACCGCATCCTGCAACATGGCAGCCTTGTCCCGGATCGCTTTTTCGGCGCCTTCCTTTCCCGCCGCAAGACCTGCACCCTCATGCTCCTGCAGTTCTTCCCCAAACCGGCCAAGCAGATGATCCAACATCGCATTTCTTCGGTTTAGCTTCGTCGTTAGACTTTCCTGCAACTCGCCGCTTTGTTTCTCGAACTGTGACAAATGCACGAACAATGCCTGCCAGTTATGTATTTCTTTTGGAATTTGCGTAAAATAGGTTGATCCGACAGTTGCGTCCATCGAGAATAATTCACGCACGTGCGCCACCTGCGACAACGCATTCGCCAGCAACTGCTCGAAGAGATACAGGAAGCCCCGCAGCCGTAGCACTGATCGCCGGCCTTCATCCATCTCCGCGTCAGCCGCCGTAAACTCTTCGTCCATCCGGTAACAGGCAGGCAGACTGCGCTGAAATGGAAAATAGTCGCCCGCATCCATATACTCCCCGGCCGGCGGCGCCCAGTCGTGCCGGTAGGTCTTCAGCTTGACCTTTTTGTCGCCGGCCAGCAGATAGTTGAGAAGCGCTCGCACCCGCGCCATATCCGGCTTCTTCTCCGCCACCCCCCGATGCCGGTCGCCGCTGCGGCTGAACTGGATAACCGAGGCCTCCGTATCGAGACGCGGCGTCTTCTGCTGATCCCGCAGTTGCCTGAGCCACTCGTCAAAATCGGGGAACGGACCGCTGGCACTCGCCGGAATGGACAATCTCTCGATTGCGATCACCCCCCCGATCGCCGTTATCTGCCTGATGACATCCGACAGTTGAACCTCATTGAGTGCGGTATCATCCAACTCTTTCCCGTCAATGAAGCCATGCTGCAACACAGGTCCCTCGAACAGCTCCTCCATCACATAGCCCCGCTCCTTTAGTTGATCCGGCGAATAGAAGTTGATCGCCGGTGAGAAGAGATTTCGGATCGCCTGATAGACCTGCGCCGTGACAAGGTCGATATCACACCCTTCCTTGACCTTGATCTCGGCCTCCAACGTAAAGGGCTCATAGTCCACAGCCTTGACGCCGATGATATCCTCGCAAAGATTCCGGTGATGATGCAGTTTCTCCGTCACCCTGCGCAACAGCTCTTCCTCCCGCTTTTCCCGGATGACCTCCTCCTCGAATTCGACGCGTACATGCAACAGACCTTTCAGCCGGAGAAAGGCGATCCCATGCCCCGCCTCATACGTAAGGACATAGCCGTCCTTGCCTTCCCCGACATAGATCGGGATCTCGTATTCATCACTTTTCTCTACCCATGCATTGCGGACGCCCGCGATATCCGCAACCAGCTTCCGGTAATCCGCAAGCGTGACCGGGTTGGAAGGCAATATGCGCTCAGGCGCATACAACACGCTGTGCCGGTCCTCCGGCTCGCCGGACGGGGCAGTGAGAAGATCTTTCATGTCGAAAGACGTCCGGTAGCCGAGCTCCGTCAGCGCAAAACAATACGCCTCCAGCAAAGTGATGCCCGGATCGTGAGCGTTATAGTCTGTCCAATTCTTCCCGCAAAGATCTTCGATCAGCTTTATGCCTTGCCTGCGCAGGAATTGATAATCTTCGGCAGGGGTCGGTCGCTGACGCCTGCTTATGCTCAATGACTCGATCATATAGTTACTTTCAGATTAGTCTATTAGCTCTATCTTGTGGGCTGGCGCCGAAACCAGCAGCGTGTGTCCGTTGATGAATTGTGTCTCCACCAGTGCGAGATCCCCGTCGGCGGACTTGCAATACACTTCATTTCCGTTGCCATCCACGATATATTGCAGCATTCCGAAATCTTCGATATAATCCACTTCTTTCTGGCTGCCGATATAGCTTATCACATTGGATGCATATATCTTCGTGGAGAACTTGAGCTTGCTGTCATCGCTCGCCCATGGCGTCAACCGATCGGTCAGCCCTCTTTCCAGCTTTTGTAAGGCGTACCCTTTGTCCACACCTTTCTTGAATTTCACCCGGCCGCGGATCAGCACGTGGCTGAGCTGCGGATTGATGGCGTGGACCTGTGCGAATGGAGACGTTCGCTCCGTCAGGAACCGCTCGATCTCCCGCAGCAGCGCAAAACTCGCCCTTGGTGACAGCCGGCTTTCCATCGTATCCGCGCGGTTTTGCAGATTGCAGATCGGGACGACAGTTACATGCCCGCGCACCGCACGGCCGTTCCAGTAATCGCTCAGACATTTTACCTTGAATACTGCCGGAAAATTCTCCAGCACAAGATGCTCATAGTCCCAGGCGTCGATCGCCCGCGATTTATGCCGGAGCCGCTCACTGACCCGCGTGTAGTATTCCCTGTCCTCCTCCTTGACCCTTCCACCAAAGCTGGCCAGTGGTTGCGTTACCTTTTTGATCGCCGGGACCCGGTCCGCCAGCTTGCTGATCTTCCCCGGTGGTAACGCCGCTGCAACATGATTAGGATCGTTGCCCCGATCCACGAAACAGGCCGCGACCGCATTCGGATAAACCCCGATCAGCCGCGGATTGACATCCGTATCCCCCTTGACCGACGCGCAAAGCCAAAAGAGACCCGGCACATCGAAAAGCGTATTTTTATTGTTTGCCTCCAGCGGAAGCGTAAGCTGCCAGACACCCGTAGCCTGTAGCGCATAAGTGCTGTCCGCCGCCTGACAGTCGTCCGGAAGCGGTTTCCAGTCATTATCCGTTAAATAGTTCCATTCGACAGGCGGTGGCGTCTTATCCGTATTGCCCGTTCCTTCCGCCAGATGGAAAAGCAACGATAGCTCCTGTCCCGGCGCCGCATCCGCGATCCCGATGAAAAGCCGGCCTCTGGGAGTCCGCACCGACGCCTCGTCAAAAAGCGCGTCGCCATCGCCGATAGCCGCATGCCCGAACGGCGTCACCCGGAAGAACCGGTCCTCTTCGACGTTGCACGGCCGCGAGGAGACATAATTCACCGAGATCATATTGATAACCGGCGTATAGGGCGGCGGCGGCATCTCTCCCGTCATCAGCACCGTTGCGATCTTTCGGGCGATCATTTCGTTGATCACCTTATTGGCCTGATCGAATTCCTCCTTGAATATCTTTGCAACGTCATCTCCGCTCAGCCCCCTGCGGCGCCCTGCGATTATGCGCTCCGTTATCTTGATGACGACCTCCTCGATGGCGCCGCTCGTTATACTGTTGATGATAACCGCCAACTCCCGGTCGCTGGGGAGGATGAAGTCCACTCCCGGCAGGATCTTCTTTTCGATCGCATCCGCCTCTTCGCCGACAGTCTCTTTTTCCCGGTCCGAATACATTTTCGGGAACAGTCGCTTCAGCCCACGCTGCGCCCAGTTTAGCTTTTCTTCATTGACAAAGGACCGCTGCTCCTCCGGCTCTGCCGCCGCTTGGCCTGTACCGCCGGTTTCCCGGGCCGGCGCGCGCCCCTGCAAAGTCTGGTGATAGGCCTGGATTACCCCGACGATCCCCCGGATCATCAGGCTTCGGACCCGTTCGTCCGGATCATTGCTTCCCAGCCGATCATACACGACGACCTTGAAAGGGCCGTTCCGGTCACCCACATTGGGCGGCAGCTCGATAGAAGAGTCCTCATCACGCAATTCCGCGCGGATCTTCTTATAGAAATCGGGCATCTTCGGGCCCGAGGCGCGTTCCATGACCGTCGATGTCACCAGCTGCGAATAGACCCCATGTCCGAAGTCGGGATACTGCAGCTTTAGCTTTAAGGTGCCATCCATCTTTTCCGGATCATATCGTGAAACACTGCCTTCTTCTTCCGGTTTTATCGGCGCGGTGAGATCCATCCGGATCGTCCGCCAACGCGGATCTTTAGCATCCCGGTCGATAAGCGACGTCTCCATCGCCTTGCGCCATTTCTTTTTCTGCAATATGCTTAACGACGCCCTGAAGCGGTTGGAGTCATAGGGCGGCATATACTTGTCATAATAAGATTGGAAGCGATCGGGCAACATCCATTCGAGATTGATGCTCAATCGCTGGATCGGCTTATAATAGAGATCGTCACAGCCGATATAGAACGACGACCCGACCTTGGGCACCGCCGTGAAAGGCATAAAGGGCTTCTTCGCATCCAGCGCCCCCTCATGATTCCCAAGTTGAAGATCGCGCACGCCGTCGAAGCTGGCCGTCGCCTGGAGACTGCCGACCTGGACCGTGATGACCGTATTTACCGGCCGCATGCCCAATACCGGCTCCCACGGCGCAAGGCCGTTTGTATCTCCGGTCAGCAGGACTTCCACCATCGGCAACACCACTCCATAACCGCCCTCATGGATCTTCGGATTGAATGCCACGATGGCCGAGGCCTGCCCGATACTGACCGTGAAATCCAATTCCAGCACCCGCTCCGCTACCCTCGCCACCGAATTGACCTTCACCCCGTCTTCTGTTTGCTTGCTGCTAAGCCAGCCCTTCTCACCCGTGAGCCGCAATTCCAGCCAACTGCCCCCCTTGCCGGGAACCGCCAGATCCTTCTCGAGCTCGAACCGCACCACCACATTCCGTTCACCTTTTGTCAGATAAAGCTGCGCCGACGCAATCGCAAACCCGATCCGGCCCGTCCTTTCCCCTTTCTCGCCAAAAAGCGCCAGGCTGCCCGCCGGCGCCTCTTCCGTTCCCCCCTGGTCCATCCCATTGGGATAATATCGGACGACATGCCCCTGCGCATCCTTGCCGATCAGCAACGTCCGCAATGCCGCCACCCGCGATGGGTTGACCACCAGATCCGTCGAAATCGCATACCCAAGGTCTTTGTTTAGCTTATCTTTTCCGGCCGTAAGCAGACTGCCCTTCCTTAGCTCGGAAGGACCGAATCCTTTGGCCAGCTCGAAATACGCATAGACGCAATCAGGTACCGCCTCCCGGCGTTTGATCGCCAGGATCGTTTCATAATAATAATCCAGATGTTTCCGCGGGAGCTTATTGATCTCATCCCGTGCATAGCCATAAAGCTCGAGGAAAGCGATCATCAGGGCGATATGCGGCTGGTGATCTTGCTTGTCATGGAGGACTTCCTCCAGATACGACCCGCTTCGGTTCACTACCTGTTCGATCACATGAATGACGGTATCGAAGATCTCCTTCAGCCGAATCGACGCATTGAGCAGTTTTTCCTCGTCTTCCTGACCCGTGAAGATCCGTTCACCATACAACCGGTCTCCGCCATCCGGATCGCCCCATACCTTATCCGTATTTCGGAAGATATAGACCGGCGCGGATTCTTGTTGCCCCTCGGTTACGAGCATGCTGGCATGCCGCCGGATCTGATTCAACTCCGCCAGCTTGGTGCTTAGATAAGACTGGATATAAAGCTGCAGATCCCTCCTCAACTGGCTATCCGCACTCTCCACGACAGCCCGTTCATACCAGCGGTCGAACTTTTCAAAAAGCGTATAGACACACTCGAGCAACCGCCAGAATCGCCCCGCCTGCCGGTCCTGATCGAACTCCCCTTCCAGCAGCCGGTAACCACGCCGGATCTCAGGGATATGACAATCCGATATATCGGCAAGCAGGAATACAATATCGTTCTGCAGATGATCCCTCCACGTAACCGCAGCCGGATGCCCCTGCACCCAACTCTCCGCCTGCCCCTGCCCCGGATGCCCTGCCCCTTTATGGGCCTCATGACCCGGCCCTCCCCCCTTCTTCACACCCGGATCAAAAGCCAGATACCCCGATAAACGCTGCACATACAGCAACAGATCCGTCAGCCGCCGGTCATCCAGCGCCGTATTACCCGGGTCCAGGGCCGGAAGGAACCGCTCGTCCCGCGCCGTCCCCTCCTGGTGAAAGAGCTGGCTGAAATTTCGTAAATGATAAGTATTCATTTGCTGAGATTGGTTCCTTCTTTGACAAAGAAAGGATATACATAATTGTAGCGGTTATTGGTCATCGATACCCGGTACTGGATGCAGATATGCAATACCCCGTCCATATTGGCAGCAGGCTTTATCCAAACCTGCTCCGTGATGATCCTCGGTTCGAAGAAGAGAATGGCGTCCCTGATCAACGCCTCCATATATGTGATCGTACTCTTGTTCATCGGAGCAAATACGAACGAATCCAGCTCCGATCCATAATCCGGCTGCATGATCCGCTCCCCCACCCGGGTGTCGAACAATACCTGAAGGCTGTTCTGGATATCCTCTTCATCATTCAGCATCCTTACGGCGCCTGTTCGGTCATCGAACTCGATGGGGAAGGCCCAACCCCTGCCCATAAAAGCCTTTGATTGATCTTGCATCGTCTATCCTCCGATATTTACTGTCATACAACCCAACACGATAATCCCGCCATGCGCCGTCATGTCTCCCATCCGGGCCGCAGGCTTGCTATTGATCATGACCGTCGCCGACCCTTTTACGATACTGTCGGGACCGCCCGCGCAAACCAGCATATCTCCTACCGTGGACGCCGGAAGCCCGCTGATCAGGACCGTGACGCTGCCGGGCGGCAGGATCGGCCCGCCTACATGCGGCACCAGTCCCGTGACCATCGGACAGGTATGCATATCCGTAATTCTTGCTGCCGGCGGCATATTGATTAGCTTAATTGATATTTACGATCGACCCCTTTACAACCGTCTGTCCGCTGGATTGAAGGGTCGCCTGCGCATTCCCTTCCGCCGAATATTTGGCATCGGCCTTTTGCTCGATATTCAACCCCTCTAGGCTGATCGTTCCCGAAGCCGCCTTTAACTTGAGGTCCTTGCCGCTTTCCATCGTTATCCCATCCGCACCCATCGTAAGCTTGTTGCTATGCTGATCCGAAAGCTCGATGGAATCCCCGTCGTCATCCATCTTGATCGTTTTGCCCTTTGGCGTCTCGATCGTAATGACCTTTTTCTCATCGTCGAACAAGACCTTTAACTTGCTTCTCGTTACGAAACCCTTCTGTGGATTGCTATCCTTCGCCTTGATCGGCGCCGGCTTCGCGCCGCTGTTCAACATCCCGAGCACCACCGGATAACGCGGATCGTCATTCAGGAAACCTATGATCAACTCATCCTTGATCTCCGGCCGGAAGAAGCTCCCCCGGTTATCCCCCGCATCGAGACACGCTACCCGCGCCCAAATGCCTTCCTGACTGTCGACCAGCGGTAGCTGGATCTTGATCCGGTCCTGCTTGTCAGGATCGTTCTCCAACTGTAAGACAACTCCTATCTGTAACCCGTTGATACCTGGAAGCAACCCCGCAGCCAGCCGGTCGGAGATCATCTCCCGCTGATGGAACCACTGCGCCGGCAACCCGAACTGGATCTCCGTCTCCCAGATAGATTTGTCGTATTGCTGTATTATGCCGGTAACAAGCACCGGCCCGTTAAATCGTTCGCTGAAGCCCTTTAGCTTCAGCAGTTGACCGGGCAGGATCGTTGCCGTCCCCTTGATGCAGACCCTCCCGCAGATCTTGGCCAGCCGGCTCCTCATCAGCTTGGAATTGCCCCAGGAGCTGAGCTCCTCGTCACTAAGCCCGCCCGAATGGATCAGGTTGTCCGCCGGCACCTTCAACGCATCCGCCAGATCATCCCCGCCCCAGTTCCCGCTTTCTTTAAAGGTGACCTCGGCATCCGGCGAATCCTCCACCCTCTGATCCTGATAGTTCCACGCATGCGCCTTGATCTCTTTTATTTGGCTTCGTGCATCCACCCCGCTGTCGAACGCGATTACATCGACCCCATAACTTATCTCGAGGCTTGGCTCCCCGCTCGTGTCCGGCTTTTTAACGCTCAGTTGGTTGTCGCTGGTCAGCACCAGCATTCCGTTCATCTCCGCCCGCGAGACGATATAATCCCAGTTCGTCGTATTGAACTGCACCATCTGCTTGTGCTTGTATGCACAGGCGGCCACGTCGACGTCGCTCCCCGCATAACCCACCTTCTTCGCGATCGCTTCCATAATGTCCGAATCGCTTTGATCCGTATAACATTGATTTTGCAGCCCCAGATGCAGCCGGTACGCCTGATCCCTGGCTTCGAGAATAAGATAAGAAGGTTTGTTCCTGGCCGAGCGGATCGCATGGCTGACGATATAACCTTTGAATATGGTATCGGTCTTCTCGTGATAGCCGATCCGGATCTCGATCGGACTGCCGGGCTTGCAGGCGTCATCCTTGCTGCTGATCGGAAAATCCTGTAACGACGGGTCGCCATCCGCCAGCACCAGCCTCGCTCCGGCGATCCGGGAAAAAGCCTTCTCCACCCGCAGGCTGACGACCTTATATTCGCCGTTCATCGCTGCCCCGTTCAACAAGACCTTGAAGTGGATCTCGTCCGTGGCCTGATCTTTATTTTCTGGCATGGTCGTCGGATAGCGGTGGCAGAACCAGTCGGGTCCCCGGCACCAGTTTGCGGAAATTCTTTAGCTTATTGGCCTTGGCGATCGCCAGATACCACGAAGGATCGTCATAATAGTTGTCCGCGATCAGGTCCAGCGTGTTACCCTCTTTTATGCTGTACACCTTGGTCAGGTCCGGCGATTCCAGCCGTGACCTCCGCCCATCCTTACCCGCTCCGATCCGCTCGAGGAAGGCGCACGTCAGCTTGGCCCGCAACGGCGAGCCCTGCGGGTCGAACAAATAGTAGTTGACGCTTAACGAGACCAGGACGCATTCGATATAGAACGTCCCCCAAAGCACGGACAGATAGTTGGGCCGGTGGATCTCCCCGTTGATATTGCAGCCCGTCAGCTCCCTGAAGTCCTTGACCTTGTTCTTGACAAAATCGCTGTCCCCCTGCCCCGCATTCCCCGGACCGACGCCCGTACCGTCGATCACGAACTCGACACTGAACTCCAGCGGCGGGATCTTCTCGAAAACAGGGTCACCGCCATTTTGCCCCTTGGCATCCGGCTGCTTGTAGTCTATCTTCGTCTCGATCGTAAACGTGGCGGGATTGAACATAACCGAGAATTCCCCGATCTTGCCGTTCTCCCTGCTACCCTCCGGGGTTTTATAAGCCATTATCTTCAGATTGACGTCACTCATCATCTTTCATTTTTACGGTTGAGCAATTCCATAACGGCCTCGACGCATTCCTTGACGATCTCCTCCTTCGCAGCGGAAGAGGCCGCCGATCCCCCCGCCGGCCCGCCCGCGCCCGACCCCGTACCGGCCGCAGCGCCGCTAGCCTTTGCCGCCTTCTCGCCAAGCTCCCTTACATGGGCTTTGATGACCACTTCATTGATTTGTACAGGCATCTTCTCCGATTTTATATTGTCCGATATTTTCGCCCCCCGATATCTATGCCCTCCGATATCTATGCCCTCCGGTATCTATGCCCCCCGATATCTATGCCCTCCGATATTCATAGCCCCCATGTCTATACCCTCCGGTAATATTGATACGCCAGCTCGATCGTCTCGACAGCCAGCGCATTCTCCTGCGCCCGGAGATCCGAGACGACCCATTTCACCGGGTATGTCTGCACGAAAACCCACGACGCCAGCGTCTGATGCTCCTCATCCAGCAGAAAGACCTGCACATCCGCCGGCTTAAAGCTGAAATTCTCCACGGCCTGACGGAACCAGCTGATCAGCTTTGAGTCCGTCAGCATCGCCCGCTTGAGGATAAGATTCGCATACTTGGGCCTCGTGGGTAACCGGTAGGTGAAGCGGTTCTCCCCACCTACCGGCAATTCTTCTGTCCCGATCTCCGCCGTCAGCCCGCTGACCTCCTGGAACCGGATATCCCCATCCGAGTCGCCCACTCCCTGGAACTGAACCTTGAAATGGAAGCTGACCGGGTAATAATTGTTAGACGGCATAGTTCAGGAATTAAGCGATCAATCATTCTGGATCGTACATCCTTCATGCGCAAGCTCGATGCTTTCGACGGCAAGCTCATTTCCCGATGATTTGAGCTGCGGACCATCCACCTTGACCGGCCACGCATTGTGACATTTCCAGACCACGACCGGCTGATGCTGCTCGTTGAGCAGGCTGATCGTCAGGTCCCGGCGCTCGATCTTATTCATCTTGACCGTATTCATCCACTTGAAGAAGTCGTTATCCGACTTGGCCATCCCGCGCTTCAGGGTAATATTGCTGTACTTGTGAAGCCCCGGCTGTTTCATCGTGGAAAAGGTCGGACTGTTGCCCTCCCGGTATTCCAGCATCTGCAATTCCTGCGTCATGCCGGTAACCTCCGAGAAACCTACATTCTTGCCATTCCAATCGACCTTGAAGTGGAACACCGGAATGGGATAATCATTCGTTGCCATTTGCGTATTGTTTTAAAAGTTTAATGATTTAGGATACTTGCAGCTTGTGAGAGAATTTGAGGATGATGAACTCGGCCGGCCGAACCGCTGCCATTCCGATCTCCACATTCATCCGGCCTTCCAGCACGTCTTCCGGCGACATCGTCGTACCCAGTCCTACATGTACAAAGAAGGCGTCCTCCGGCTTGGTTCCCGCCAGCGCTCCCTCCTTCCATTTCAGGATGAGGTAATTCTCGATCATCGCCCTTACCAACACCCAGGTATTGGAATCGTTTGGCTCGAAGACGGCCCAGGCGGTCGAGCGCTTTACCGACTCCTCCACCATATTGAAGAAGCGGCGTACATTGATATAACGCCATTCGTTGTCATTGCCGGTTAAGGTCCGCGCACCCCAGACGATCGTCCCCTTTCCCTTAAAGGCTCGGATCGCGTTGATCGACTTTCCGGCTATGGCGTCGATATTCAGATCTTTCTGGTCTTCATCGGTGATCTTGACGGCCGGGCCGTCGACAAAGTTCAGGCTGACATTGGCCGGCGCCTTCCAGACCCCCCGCGTGTTGTCCGTCTTCGCATAGATCCCCGCAATCGCCGCACAAGGCGTCATGACCACAGGCAGATCGCGGATCTTCTGCTTAACTTGGTTTTGCTGCGCATTGGACAACGTGTTGTATGCCTGGCTTGCCATCCCTTTCTTCAATTGATCGGCCTGTTGCTCCAGTAGGGTCGCCTTATCGTCGGCAGCCTTCGCCTTTTTAGCGGTCTCTGTTCCGGCCTTCTGAAGGGCCGCATCCCCCGGTGCCGCATCCGCGTCTGCCTTCTTCGAATCGGCGTCCGCCCTGATCGCCGTAGCATCTGCCCGTGCGGCCCTTGCCTTTGCTTCCGCCTCTTCCGACTTCCTCGCCTTTTCCGGATCATCCGCCACGGCAACCGAAACAGCGGCTTCATCATAATGATAGCTCAGATCAGTAGACAAATAGGGAAAATAAGCCGCCCCATATTTCGCCTCATCGCGGTTGGCGCTGATCACATTCCGGAAATCGGCCTTGGATTTCTCCAGCCCGCCGGTGTCGACGACGTCGATAATAGTGAACCGGTCGCCGAGCTTTTCGCATTGTGCCAGAGCCGCATTCGCCAGCGCATAATATTGCTTGGCTTCGAGATACCACGGCGCATCCGGAAAGACAAGCAGCGTAGGCTCATCTTCCTTCTCGAGCGTAGCAAGCGCACTGCCATAGACATCCAGCGACGCATTGGCGGCGCCATCCGCAAACCCGCCGGTTGAGACGATATAACAGGGTCCTCCCCCGTTCTCAAAATAAAGCTGCAACGCATAGAACAAGACGTTCTTCGACCGCTTCGCCGCATCTATCGTCACCCCGGCCCCGCCATCACCCTTGGCGATTGTGACCGAAATGCTCTTCTCGGGCTCCGCACTGCCGAAAAATTGCTGATATTCTACCAGTGAGCTGATCCGCTTCGGGCTGAACGGAATGCCCGTCTCCGTATAACCGATGAAAGCCGGTATGGCGGTCTCTACTTCCGCCACCGATGGCGGCAATGTGGTTATCTCCTCCACGTAGACGCCGGGTGTTTTGTACGTTGCCATTTTAATGGTTTTTTTTGTATGATAAAAAAGCTTAGTTCGGACCGATCGGAGAAATATCTGTTTTCACTTCGCGGATGAGGCTCACCGGCCGGTCCGGCCCATCATCTATAATGATCATGCGCACTTTATAGATCACTGACGGGATATAACCGGTGCTGAGGGATGCCCAGATCTGATTCTGCTGCTCGAATCCCGCCGTATGCAATTCCACCACCAGCTTCCCGACGCCCGCCGGCAGATCGTTGTCTTCGAATACCTGGTTGACTTGGAAGAACCGGACGATCCTTGAAAGCAACTTCAACCCGTCTTCATAATTCTTGTGATACGCGCTCATCAGCACATAAAGGTTGAGCTTGATATCCGGCTCCCTGACGACATGCTGGCCGTTTGGCCTCTGCACGACCTTGGGCAGTTGACTCTTGAATACCCGCTCCTCCTCGACCTGGATCAGCGAGATCGAATTCAAAAAAGATGCACTCTTGTTACTGTCGTTACCGGACCACGGGTTGGCCAATGCGATCAACGGCTCCGAGCCAGCCCTCCCTTCTGACAGAAAGCCATCCAGCCGCTGCTTCAAAAAATGTAGTACATCATAGATCATGGTCAAATTTTGTCGTAGCCGCAAACAACGGGGAAACAAAAAATGCAGATTTTGTTTTTAATTTTTTTTCGCTTAATTTTCTGCAAACTGCCATGAATGGACCCCGAAAAGACCGTTCCGCTACCCAAAGACATTGACATAATCGAAGATCTCAGACAAAACAGCAGCGGTAGAAGGAAGGCAGAAGAGCACCTGTTTAACCGCTTCGTCTATTTTATCCGGGAAGGTATCCGTAAATACTCCCTCACTGAAGAAGACGCATTCGACGTATACTCCGATACCATCCTGTCAGCGATCGGGAAGATCACTTCAGGCCTCTTCGAAGGCCGGTCCTCTTTGAAAACCTGGCTTTTTCGCATCTTTCATAATAAATGTGTTGACCAGATCCGGAAATTGACGACTAATAAGAGTAAGATCCACCGAACTGCGATCGACCCTGCACTGCTGTCACACCTGACGGATACCGCCAAATCGGTGATCCAACAGTTGATTGACCGGTCTGATGCTGTCCTGTTAAAAGAACGACTGAAGGATCTGGGTGACAATTGCCGGAAGCTGCTTGCGCTGTTCGCAGATGGATACAGCGACAGGGAGATCGCCGTAACAATGGAATATAAGACGGCGGAAGTCGTAAAGACCAGCCGGCTCAGATGCCTGGAAAAACTCCGCCAGTCTTATAATTTATTAAAGAACTGACATGGATAGCATTGAGCTGATTGATGACTATTTTAAGGGCCTGCTTACCGGCGAACAGCAAAAACAAGTGGAACAACGAATCTTATCGGATCCTTCCTTCGCCGAAGACCTGGCGTTCTATCTGAGTGCCAATGAAGCGGTAAGACAACAGCTGGCCGACGATAAGAAGGCGTGGTTCAAAGAGCTCTATGAGCGTAGTAAGACTTCCGCCGTTCCCCGTAAAAGCCCCGTCCGGCCCCTATACGTCCTTGCCACCGCTGCCGCCATAATGGCCATAGTCCTCGGCGGTTGGTGGTTGTTTTTCCGTCACCCCTCACCCCGGCAGTTGGCCGATGACTACGTCTCCGCGAAGTTGATGACCCTCGGCGTAAGGATGAGCAGTACAAGAGATACTATGCAAACGGCCATCGAGCGTTACAACAGCAACGACCTGCCCGCCGCCGCCGCCCTTTTTGAAAGCTTCCTGCAACACCATCCGGACGACGAGTACGCCGCCCAATATAGCGGCATCGTTTACCTCCGGCTCAAGCAATACGACAAAGCGCTTCACTATTTTCAACAGTTGGCGGCCGACACTACCCTCTATTACAACCCCGCCCTATTCTATCAATCCCTCACCCTTATGGAACGCCGTCTGCCCGGTGATGACGAAAAGGCGAAAGCAATGCTGCAGGAGGTCGTCAACCGCCGCCTGGGAGGGAATGAAGATGCGCAGCAACTGCTTAGCAAGTGGTGATTTATTGACCTTTTCTAAATACCTGATTAAATACCTGACCATGCCACCTATCCCTCATCGCCGTAACTGGACGACAATCGTCCTGCTATTGATCATTGTCATTCTCCTGCTCATTCTTGGTATCGTTTGCTACCGCTGCCGGAAGTGTACCCAACACTGCCCCTGTAAGACCGACACCATTGCCTGGGGGAGCCGGAATATTCTATTTAAAGCCGGAACATTAATGCCCACAAAGGCGGGCGTCATCGCTCAAATCGAAGATTCGCTAAACAAAGAGTTGGTCGGCAGCGGCATCGACACTTCACTTGTCCACCTGATAGTACGACCCTGGTTTTGCCCCTGCGACAGCAACCTGATAAACGTAGACCTCACCCTGATCAACGCGAGCGGCAATCCCGTCACTCCACCCCCACCCGTTCAGCCGCCAAGCGGCAGTTTGGGCGGCAGCGTCTTCGCATCGACGCTCAACGTGAACCTGGCCACACCCGAATACTATTCCGGTCGTCACCTGATTGATTCGATAACCAGCCCCGATTCGGAAGAACAAAAGACCTTCTTCAAAATAGACTCGGGATATGTCCTTGCCATCCTCGACACCGGCCTGGATACCGCGAAGATCAACAAATATCTGCCGGGAGCATTGGGCAACTTTAATCTGTGGAGTGCCGCCCCCGGTAAGCTAACCCTCTATAATACCCTGCCTTACGCCCAGCCGCTGCCAGGCCACGAGCTCTGGTACGACGATGACTCGACTAAACACGGTTCTACCGTAACCTATATCGCAGCGGAAGCAGGTCACGCATTTTCACCCAAAGTAATGGTGCTGAAAGTGCTGGACTCCCTGGGCCGTGGTACCATCTTTTCCGTCAGCTGCGGGATGAGCTACGCCTTGCAGAACAACGTGAACCTGATCAATGCCAGCCTTGGTTATTCCGGGCCGGAAGACCCGATCCTCCGTAGCTACTTTGAAAAAGCGGAACAATTGAAGATCCCCGTGATCGTCGCCGCCGGTAATGATACCACATCGGATCACAAGCCGGACTCCGTTTGCACGACCGTGGTCAACCATCGGGATAGCCTGACCGCCGCCCATCCCTTCTATCCCGCTTTCTTCGCCGAACATATGAAGTACGTGGTCAGCGTGACCGGCATGAGTTCAGACAGCCTCCCTTGCTATTATCAGCGGTTTTCGAACCGCTATTCGGATTTCGCCGCCTGGATCAGTCCCTTGAATAAGGCTACCTGCTGCAGCTTCTACGCTCCCTACCTGCTTGGCGGGAGATACGTGGAAGGCTCCTCCTTCTCCGCACCCGTCATCACCGGAGAACTTGCTTTTTACCTGCTTAACGGACAACTCAATCTCAATGGGGCCGGACCAACCACTGAACCGAAGACCTTTCTTATGAGCCACTCCAACCCGGCGCCCTCCTTGAGCAAATATGTAAGGTCCGGCCAATTCGTACCTTTTACCTATTCCAATTATTTGCCGAACAAAAAGCGGCCAACATGATGCCATCGCCATGCCAAGACCCTTACTGATCCTGCTATTTCTTGTTCTCCGGGTGACGGCCCTGCCGGCACAGTGCCCCGACAGGGCTGCCCTTTGGGCACGGCTTATCTATATCCGGAAAAACTCCGCCACCATTCCACCCAAAGATCAGTTGAAGGAACTGCTGCCTGTGCTGGACAGCTTGGATAAGTGCCCTTTCGGGAAAGACTCCGCCTACGTCCTCCTTTTACAGCGGGTCGCAGATGCGTACCATAAATCAAACGAGGAGACACACGCCTTTCACTACATCCGCGCTTCCATCGATGTGATCGCCGCGGGCGCCGGTACCGGAAAGATTGCGCGCGATCAGCTGTACCGCAGCTATTTCAATCTTTCGCTGATCGCAAACAGCGCCGGCCTCATTCGCGAATGCAATAACGCACAGGATAGTTTCATCAACCTCGTCCTGCAGCAGCATATCTATCCACTCCAGCTATACGACGCGCTCCGGGACCGGGCCGGGTATTCTTTCAGTACAGGCGATTATCAGCGCTCCATTGCCTACAGCAGCATTCCCGACCACCTTCCCTCCAATCCCGATCCCGCCATACAGAATAGGAAAGACGGCATCCTTATCCATAGATTGAACGCTCTGCTGGCACTCCACGAATACGATTCCGCCGGAAAGATCATGGCAGCCGGAATGAAGACCGCTTCAGCTTCTAACGATATCCCGGAACTGGCTTCGCTGTACGGCATCGCCGCCAATATCGAGCAGAAGAAGGGCAGGCTTGCGGCCGCCCTTGCCGATTTTCACCGCGAATATGATTATTTTCACTCCGCCGGTTACGCGGCGGGATGCGCCGAATCGCTAAATGCGATCGGCTATTTCTATTTCGATCAGCGCCACGACCTTGCCAACGCGCTTAAGTATTACCGACAGGCCCTTTTATTTAAAGACACCGCCGAAGCGATCAGCACATATGATAATATGGCATTGCTTTTTTCGGCGCACGATCAGGATGATTCCGCACTCTTCTACATTCAAAAGGCCTTTGACCAGATATTCCCGGGTCTCGACGAAACTTCCCTGCTCACGACCTCGAAGAGCTATAGGATCCGCAATATGGCGGAATACGTGACTACGCTGATCCTCGACAAGGCCGATGTGCTCGTGCAGCTGGCCAACCGGACGAAAGACCGTACTACCTTGCGAAAAGCCTTGCTCGCATATATCGCCGGGGATCGTTTGCTCAATCGGCTAAGGGTCGAACAAGAAGATTTCTCCTCCCGCCTTTTTTGGCGAACAAACAGCCACCGCCTGTACGAACATGCCATTACCGCTGCCTGGCAATACGACGATCCCAACCTGATTTACCATTTTCTGGAAAAAAGCCGGGCCGTCCTCCTTAATGATCAGTTGAGCCAGCAACAGTCGAAGACAGCCGATGATGTAATAACCCAGGCCGGATTAAGAACCAGAATTCTATTCCTTGAAAAAGCCCTGGCCGGCCACACAGACAGCCCCGGCGCCATTCGTAGTCTCCAATCCGGTCTCTTCGCCGCGCAACAAGCCCTTACCCTCCTCGAGCAACGCATCCGCGACCACCATCCCCTCTATTACCGGCACTTCCTCGACACCACATCTGTCACCCTTGCCGATATCCAACCCTATCTCCGTACACACCACCAATCCCTGCTGATGCTATATAGCGGCGATACTGCCGTCTTTACCCTCCTGATCACCCCCGATCATGTATATCCCAACAAGATCCCTGGTCCCGAATATACCGCCGCAGCCGATAGCCTGACCGCCTGCCTCGCCGATCCTTCCCGGCTGAACCGTGACATGCCCGGCTATATCCGGATCGCTCACCGCCTATACCGGCTGATCTTCCCCGATTCCCTGCCCGGCGGCCGGATCA
The DNA here is from genome assembly GCA_035695565.1 of Puia sp. GTDB lineage: Bacteria > Bacteroidota > Bacteroidia > Chitinophagales > Chitinophagaceae > Puia. The sequence continues at coordinate 104,153 of DASRRX010000015.1, forward strand.
TCATTTCACCGGACGGCAATTACTTTCCCTTCGAGGCGCTCGTGACCTCCGATTCCGTGCAAAACCCTTCATGGTTCCTGTACGACCACCCAACCTGCTACACCTATTCAGGGGGATACCTGCTGGCTACCTCCGGCAGTGACAGCCTCCCGGCCGATAAAGATTTTTTAGGCATGGCGCCCGTACAATATGCCGGCCGCTTAGATCTTCCCGCTCTTCAGGGCAGCGATCGCTCGCTCGAACGCATCGCCGCCAATTTTCATAGCGCCGACCGGTTCACTGCCGGTCATGCATCCCGTAACAACTTTCTGCACAACTTCTCCCGCTATCGCCTGATCCAGCTATACACCCATGCTATCGGTAACACCGAACGGGAGCCAACTATCTTTTTTGCGGATTCAGCCTTGCCGCTTTCCGATCTCATCCCCGAGGATAAGCCCGGTACCCGGCTGATCGTTCTGTCCGCTTGCGAATCCGGCAACGGCAGGCTCTACCGGAACGAAGGCATCTTCAGCTTCAACCGGGAATTTGCTGTCCTGGGGATTCCCGCCGCCATTGTCAACCGCTGGTCCGTCGACGACAGATCCACATACCGGCTGACGGAGCTCTTCTATAAATACCTCGCCGCCGGCGATACCGCCGACATCGCGCTGTACAAAGCAAAAAAAGAATTTATTCTTCATGCTTCCGGCGACCAGCGCCTGCCATATTACTGGGCCGCACCCCTTCTGACCGGCAGCCCCGCCATCTTAAGCCACGATAACCCAAGTTACTGGTGGACCATACCCCTGCTGACCGGCTTTTTCCTCTTTGTCTTTTGTCTGTATAAATTAAATAAATTGCAGTCGGGCTGCAAATGACCCCTCTTCCATGAAAAAGTTATTTATTTTACTAGGCGCGATCTTTTTCTCCATCAGCATGAACGCTCAACCGACAAGAACAGTCTTCATCACCGGCGGTGATTTCAGCACCCCTTTCATCAAATATGTCATCAGCCTGACCCACAAGACCAATCCCAGGATCTGCTTTATCCCGACCGCCGGCGCCGACAACCCCTATGGCATTGCCTACTGGTACGAGCTCTGCGCCGGGCTCCCCGTTCATCCCTATGTGCTCAGAACATTTATCAATTCCTCTCCCGAACAACAGACCTTTGAAGAAACTATCCTCAGCATGGACGCCATCATCGTCGGCGGCGGCAATACCCTCAACATGATCGCCATCTGGAAAGCGCAAGGCATCGATACCGTGCTTCGCAAAGCCTATGAAAAAGGCATCGTAATGGCAGGCGGCAGCGCGGGCTCTCTGTGCTGGTTCCTCGGCGGCATCACCGATTCAAGACCCAAACAGCTTAGCCTGGTCGACTGCCTTGGCTTCATCCAAACCAGCCACTGCCCGCATTACCACAGCGAGCCGGGTCGCAGACCTCTCTACCAACAGGAAGTGCTTAGCGGCCGCCTTCCCGCCGGCTACGCCTGTGATGACCGCGCCGGCATTCTGTTCCAAAATGAAAAATTAATAAGATCCGTAGCCGCGGACCAGAATAGTCACACCTATTTCGTATCGGTCGCCGACGGGAAGATAAAAGAAGAACAATTACCCATCGAACCGCTGCCACAAACCCCTTGACTACTGCCGACCCCTTAGCCACGCACTATCCCGGCCCTTCCGCCACTCCCTCGGCCCTTCCGCCACTCTCCCTCGACCCTTCGCCATTCCCCTGACCCTTCGCCACTCCCCTGACCGCCTCCACTCTAATTCTGCTGATCCATCCACCGGTAACGCTCCGGATGCGGCTCCTTCTCCGCATGCGGATGCACATCGATCACCATGATCTCCGAGCCCATCGTCTTCATCGGCGTCCAGGTCGGCAATCCCTTCCCATTGGGATCACCGGTCTTGATGAAATTCGCAAAATAGGCCTCCATGATCGCAGAAACCTTATCGTCATCCGCCGTCCAGGCGTATACGGTATTGGTATGCAGATTCCCCAGCGCATATTCGATCTCCCACGAATGGCCTGCACCCACCGGCGGCGGCTGATTCCCCGTCGCCCCAACGGCCGGCGGCCGCGGATGCGCATATAGATAACGATATACCGGTTTCCCACCGGTAGCCGCCGCCCGGTCGATCCATTTCCAGGTACTATACGCGATGAAACGATCCGTTGCCAGATCGGTCGCCGCCCGCTTCACTTCCTCCGGCGTCGTTGCCTTGTACGCCGCCAACACCTCATCCGCCTTATCCCCATAAAGATTCCGGACTGCCGCATCATAATTTTCAACCGTCGCCTCCTTACTCCCCAGGATAACCCCATAGGGCAATTCAGCCGAATTCCACCCCGCTAACAACGGTACCTTCATCTGATCACCCGAGGAATAGATCTCATCCGGAGCTTCAGGAAGAAAATAACCGTCGATCACCGTAGAGAAGTGCACCCCCTTGGCCGTCGCCTGTAGCAGGTCCGCCGCGCTCATCGCCCGCAGCCCGGCGATGGTCTTATTCCCCAATCCTGCTGCAAAAGACACCCCATTCTGCTCTGCGGTATCCAGCGCCACCGGTTTGATATTGCCCGTCAACCCGCCGCTCTCCCCGATCGCCCCGGCGAACAACCCCTTTGACAAAGGCGACGCCATCTGCGCGCATACCGAGATCGATCCCGCCGACTCCCCCGCAATCGTCACCCGCCCAGGATCACCGCCAAAAGCGGCAATATTCTGCTTTACCCACTCCAAGGCCGCATGCTGATCCAATAACCCATAGTTGCCCGACGAATGATGGGGCGACTCTTTGGTCAGCTCCGGATGCGCCAGAAACCCGAATACCCCTAACCGATAGTTGACCGTCACCGCTACAATCCCCCGTTTTGCCATACTCTCGCCGTCATACCGGTATTCACTTCCATCTCCGCAGGTGAAACCCCCGCCATATAAATAGACCAGCACCGGTAAATGACCCCCTGTCGCCGGCGTCCAGACATTCAAGTACAGACAATCCTCGCTCACTCCATTCGATCTGAATTTCATATCGCCGTATATCGGCAGCTGCATAGCCCGCGGCCCAAAAGCCTTGGCCTTCCGCACCCCCTGCCACGGCGTGACCGGCTGCGGATCTTTGAACCGTAAGTCGCCAACCGGCGGCGCCGCATATGGAACGCCTTTAAAGGAATGTACTCCCGATAATTCAACCGTTCCTTCAACCGAGCCGTTGACCGTGGCGACCACCGGGTCCTGGCCGCTCGCCTGCGCGTGGATGCCGCTAACCGGCAACAACAGGAATATGGCTGGATAGAGTAGATTTTTCATGTCGTAAATATAATTATAATTTATTCCGGCGATCATTTGCCCATCCGCCATTTTGCCGCTATTTTGTAGGCCCGAAGATGAAATACCTCTCTCCAACTTCCCTGTTCGGTGGCATCCTCGTCCCACCGCTCGACAAAAAAGCCATCCAGCTTGGACGAAAAAAACTTTTGGCCGAGCTCGAACTGGCAGGCGGCGATACCGTCGACATCAACGGAAAGACGTATGATAGGAATGAAATAATCAGCTATTTCGAAGAGCTCCTTTCCGAAAACACCCTCGACTATCACAACATCGTCAGTAACGACAAAGTGCTCCTCGGATTCCTCCGGGAAGTACAGATCGAGCCAGGTACGCGCTTCGCCCGGCAGGCAATATACGAAGACCCGGCTTTCATCCGCTGGATCAGCCCCTATTTCAGCCAATCCTTCTGGCAGCTCATCCATGAGTCCTTTGTGAATTCCGACGACCTGATGATGGCCACGCTTCTCAACAACCCGCTCCTTATGACGGTCGTGGACGAGGAAAAGATTTGGACCGATATCGCAAGGCTCATTCAGGGTGAGATCGATCTGCTGGAGCACTATTTCACCAGCAATCGAAGACAAGTCGCCAAATGGCGGGACGACAAGGCCATGCCCTCGACCGCCGTTGCCGATATCATGGGCTACGACCATATCAGGCTCCTTCGCCTTCTCCCGGAAACCAGGTTCGCCGAACTGCGGAATAAATATGCCTTCGCCATGATGCAAGCCAGTATTGTGACATTCAATCGCCATCATGGTAAGCGCGACGCCACCGAGACCTGGATCACCAATGCCGAAACCCTTGCCGTCTCCGGGGAGTTAAAATCCCAGATCTCGGATAAATTAGATGAATTCAGAAGAATCAGAAAGAAAAAGCGCCCGGTCAATTTTCGGGTGATCGTCATTATCGTCATCGCCATTAACGCCATGCGGTTGATCACCGGCAATATGGGCGGCAGTTCCAATAGTTACGATGTTAAGGACGCCCCGGTAATTTTTACAAAACCACCCAACGATTCCCTGGCCCGCCGTCTCGCCGACACGATTGAACGCCTCAACCATTCCGTGGCGCCACGGGTTAGCCCCTCAACCCCGTCCCGCTGATCTCCTCCCCCCTGCTCTTATCGATCAGCAAGTGATACATTTTATAAATGATGCTCATGATCTCATCCGGGTTCTGACGCGTTAACGCTTCATCCCCCCGCTTCCTGAGAGCCTTGATCTCGCTTGCGTTTGAATACGCCTCGTTTGGCTTCATGGCATAGACCAGGTACAGCCCCGTCACATATCCGATATCCTTTCGTTTGATCTCCCAGGTCATCCGGTCCATCTCGTCGATCTTCCATCGCAGGAAACTCGCGCTGGCCTCGTTGATCCATTCCTTCTCATCCGCATTCAACGACTCCAGCCGCTTTAGCAATTCCTGATTCCCCGTCTGCTCCAGCATTTCCCGGTATTGTTCTTTCTTCCAATAATATTCCTCTTTCAATGCCAGCATCCTGCCCCCACGCTCGGCCTGCTCGATCGTCCTTGCAAGCTTTCGCTTCTGATCATCCATCTGGTATTTGGTATCGGTCACGTCGTCATCGCTGATCTTGTTCAGCTTCCGCCTCATTTCCTCCAGCTCTGATAGCGCCGCCTGTAAGACCGCCCCCTCCTCATACAGCTCATTTTGCAGCACTTTATCCAGCTGCCGCCGGGCCAACCGGTTTAGAAAGTCCACTTCCTGGCGCATCCGGGTAACGTTAACCGTCCTCGATGAGGGACTGAATGCCTGCCTGATCTCCTCGTCGATCATCGCGATATACACCGTTACAGTTATATCCCGGCTTTCGCTGATCTCAAAAGTAAGATCGATGTCACAACCTTTCACCAGGTCGGTGTTCAGCTTCTTCCCGCTGATAGTCACGATCCCGATGGGAAGACTTGCCTGCGGCGATCCATACCGGCTGCCCTCGAGCACATTGATCAGCAGCTGATCCTCACTGCCCTTTGTGATCGTCCGGCTAAGCGTCTTCGTAACGAACTTGCGCATGGGAAGAATGCCGTTTCGTTCAAATATGACCTCCAGATGCGTCACCTTGTTCTCCAGATCATCTACTTCCAGACAAATATCCTGCGGCAACGGCTGGCCATAGATTGAAAATTTTCCCTGTACGATCACTATCTCCGGGATCTGCGCCGCAAGCAACGCCCCTTTCTCATCGTATAGCTTTAACTGGAACGTGTTCACCGACTGCGGCAATAATACCAGCATCTCGCTGATCCGGTCTGCAACCTGCTTTAATCCGCTGTCATACCCCCCATCCGTTCTGACTATCCGGTACCGGCTGCCCGGGGGCGCATTCCGTACCGAAGCTGCCAGATATTCCTCCCGGTCACGCGTATTCGCCTGATACGCCATTTTTACTTCGATCGACGGTCCCGTCAATCCGCCTCCCTGCTCAGTGCCGGAAGCCGCTACCTTACCCGGAACGCCGCTGCCCGAAGACGAACCCGCCGCCCCCGCCGTTCCCGCTGCGCCTGTCGCCGCGTCCCTGGGCTCCAGCTTGCTCATCTTGCTGCCCGAATAATAAGCCGCCCCTTCCACCACCGCCGTCGTCGGATCGATCGATGTATTGACCGGTATCCCCAGCTCCCGCGCCAGCATCTCCCGGATGACCGGAATATATGTGCTGCCTCCCACAAGCACCACCTCCGCCACATCCCCGCGCCCAAGCCCGTTCCGTTGCAACAGGTCCCGCACAAACGCGATCGAATAAGCCACCTTCTCCCGGATCACCGCGTCGAACTGCTCGCGCGTGATCGTCATGAACACTTCCTCCTCACGTCCTTCTTCATCCGAGAATTCGAATTCGATCTCCGCCACCGGATGATTGCTAAGCGTGATCTTAGCTTCCTCCGCCTTATAGAGCAGCTGATAATACAACTTATTGTAGCGGCCGCCGGCGCTTAGCATCTTCGCCGTCAGTTCCTGAACTCCAAATTTTTCCTCCAGATACGGCGCCAGCAGCTGCGTAATGATCGCCTGATCGAAATCCAGACCGCCAAGGAAATTGTCCCCTTCATGATCCACTACCTTCATCTCGTCATCCTCTATCTTCACCAACGCCACATCAAAGGTTCCACCGCCAAGATCATATACCAACCACTGTCCTTCTATACCCGCCTTGTTCTCCCGGTTCGCAAATGCCAGGCTTGCTGCAATAGGCTCCTGCAATAATTGCACTTCGCGAAACCCTGCCGCATAGCCCGCTTCTTTCGTTGCATTGCTTTGCACCGTATCGAAACTTGCAGGTATCGTGATCACCACGCTTTCTGGTTTCTCGCCGGTGTAAATAAAATTTCGCAGCTCTTGCAGAACGAACGTGCTTAGCTCGATCGGCGTCTTGAAACTCCCGTCATTCAGGACAAGGAACTGTTCACTCGTCCCCATCTTCCGCTTAAAACATGCGAAAACATTGGCCGGGTCCTTTTCAACATACTCCCTCGCCTTATCGCCGATCAATATCCGGTCTTTCCGGAACGCGACCACACTCGGCAACGTTACCTTCATCCCCGCGGGGTTTTTAAAGATGACTACATTCCCATTAACCGATTTGGCGATAAGCGAATTCGTTGTACCAAGATCAATAGCAAATTGAATAGCCGAAGACATAATTGAATCAGGTTTATTATTGTTGACCAACGATGACCACTCCTCGTTGCACAAGGTTCCGATGTCCGTCCTGGCTGGAATATACGATCGGCTTGATCACATCCAGCACGACCAGCACACCCGACGCCGGTCCCGTAATACTGGCTTCCAGGTCCGTCCGCGTCTCGGTATAAGCTTCCCCGGCCGGATTTACCAATAAAAGCCCCGCCTCCCCGATCACCGCCTTCATCCGGTCTACGCTTCGCAGGACCGCCGGCGACCCCTGCTGCGGCTGCAGCTTCTTCTCCAGCTCAAATACAAGATTGGCCATCTTTATCCATAACTGCTGAGACATAATGCATATTTACCTGCAATATAGGTTTCCTTAGCGAGTCGCCGGTTCGCCGCCTCCCCATTTACCATGATTTTTTGCGGAAATACCGTCCCGGATATACGCTCTTTCCCCAACTGACGTTAATAGGCCACTGAGCCGGCGGAAGCCGGTTCGACCGATAAGTCAGAAAACAATCATACTTATGAAAACTACAATCCTCTTCTTTATCCTATCCTTCGGATTCGCCCACGTACGGGCCTCCGACGGCTCAAAAGACCGCGAGAAGAGCCCCGCTATCCGCAACATCCTCTCCAATCAATTGCCCGCGAGGCTTTTGACAGTCATCAAAAAGAATTATAAAGACTATTGGATTACCGGTCTCTATAAAGAGAACACGGGCGGTAAAACTTCCTATTTCATCACTTTAGAAAACCCCGATCGGACCGTAAAGCTCAACACCACCCATACCACCGGTTGGGCGGTTGCTCGCATCGTTCCCAAAGATATCTCAGCCCGCTAACCCTTAAGCAATACAAAAGGACAAGGCCGCTATGCATGAAGAACCGGCATAGCCAGGCCTTGTTCGCCTATTTTCTGAACCCTTACCCATTCCTCACTATGCCCTTACATTGCTCTAACATTTGCATCCTATCTATGCGAAAAATATTCCCATGCGCACCGGCTGGTTGATCTGTCTTTTCGCCTTCCTCTCCCACCCAACGACGCCCCACACACCCAAACCCGCTCCGGCCGGCCTCGTCCTAACCAACGCAAACGTCATCACCTTACAATCGCCCGGCCATCGTGCGCAAGCCGTGGCCATTAGCGGCGCTCTCATCACCGCCACCGGTGACACCGGCTTTATCCGCCAATACATCGGTCCGGACACAAAGGTCATCGACCTCCACGGCGCTACCGTCGTACCCGGTTTCAATGATGTCCACCAACATCCTTTCCCCATCTATTCCTGGGACAAACCCTATGCTAGCCTGGAATTGGATACCGTCAACTCCATGTCCGGCCTCATCGACCTGCTGAAACGAAAAGCCGCCATCACTCCAAAAGGAATGCTCATCCGCGGCACCGCCTATAATGAAGTGAAACTTGGTCACCAACCAACCCGGGAATTCCTCGACAGCGCCTCCACCGACCATCCGATCCTCATCTCCCATGCGAGCGGTCACCTGTCCGCCGCCAATTCCTACCTTCTTCGCATCAGCCATATCGACCGGAATACGAAAGACCCGCCAGGAGGCGCTCTCGAACGTGACCGGAACGGTGAGCCCGACGGCATCATCAAAGAATCGGCCCGCCGTCTCCTTACCTCCGACCGCTCCATCGAGCCCCCCCATCCCACCCCCGACGAAGAGTTGGAAGGATACCGCATCTATTTCCACCAGCTCCTCGCCAGCGGCCTCACCAGCATTGGCGATTGCTGGACCACACCGGCCAAAGTGAAAATGTATCAGAAATTGGTAGCCGAAGATTTCCCCATGCGGTTCAACCTATACATCGGCATGGACTACCTTGACCAGGTCCTCTCCGGACAGATCCCACGTATCCATACCGACTACCTGCGCATTGAAGGCATCAAGATATTCCACGGCAATTCCTTTAGCGGTAAGACCTGCTGGCTCTACGAACCCTATGATACCATCAACCCCGTTACGGGACGACGGGATTACTATGGCATCCCCCCCGCCCGTAGCCAGGCCTCCCTCGATAGCCTCGTGCTGAAGATCCACAAGGCAGGGCTGCAGATCGCTTGCCACTCCAATGGCGACCGCGAGATCGATATGGTCCTCCGGGCCTATGAGAACGCACAGCAGACAATGTACCAGCCCGATATCCGTCACCGCATCGAACATTGCAGCATCACCAATCAGAACATCCTCGATAAGATAAAAAAAGATAGCGTCATCCCCGTTTTTCACTCCTATGAGAACGAGCTCGGCGACCAACTCCTCGTATACGGCCCCACCCGTCTCGCCATGATCATGCCGACAAGGTCCGCCATCGATATGGGTATCCCCTGGGCCATGCACTCCGACTATCCCATCTCCCGGTTTGAGCCCATGAAGCGGCTTGACGGCGCCGTCAACCGCATTTCCCGAAGCGGCAAACCCATCGGCGTCAACCAGAAGATCGGCGTTGAAGAGGCTATCCGCGCCTATACTATCGGTGGCGCATATACGTCGCATGAAGAGAATCGGAAAGGAAGCATCGTCCCCGGCCAGCTGGCAGACCTTGTCATCCTCGACCAGGATCCCACAACTATCGATCCCAGGGCCCTGCCCGCCATTCGCGTGCTCGCCACCTATGTCGGCGGCCGCCAGGCCTATAGCCTGCAACCAGGTCAGTAACTGCGCCAATAGCCAGCAACCTCCGCCAATTCCTCCCAGGTCGCCGCAGTATCATTCGACCCCAGCCGTTGCAGGATCATCGCATAAATGCCGGCAGGCTTAACCCCCTGCCGCCGCAAATACCGCACCGATGTAGCCCCGGCTGACTTTGACAATTTTTCCCCGCCCGTCGACATCAGTAACTGATGGTGATGGAAATGTATGCGTTGAAATTCGTCGAACCCCAACTCCCCGGCCAGCCATTTCTGCGCAGCCGTCGACGCCCGAAGATCATCGCCCCTCACCACAAGGTCTACCCCAAAATGCAGATCATCGATTACCGACGTCAACTGATACGCCGGATAACCATCCTTCTTCCGCACGATGAAATCGGTCATCTCCGCCGGCAACGCTTTATCCCCCGTCACTCCGCCGCCGGCACCCGTCACTCCCCCGCCAGCGGCCATCACCCCTGCCCCCTCCGTCCTCACCCGCCAGCTGCATCCTTCCATATCCAATGACAACCCCTTTCCACGACAGGTCCCTGGATATACGCCCTCCGGGCTTTCCCGCAATATCCCCGACCGGCTGCAATCACATGAAAACACCTTCCCCATCTCCCTCAATCGCCCCAAGGCGTCCCGATACATCCCAAGCCGATGCACCTGCGACCACACCCGTTCATATTCCGCTATATCCCGCGGCCCCTCATCCCACGGGATCCCCATAAAATTCAACGTTTCAAATATATCCTCCACATATTCCCTGCTCACCCGCTCCCTGTCCATGTCGTCGATCCTCAACAGGATCGATGCACCCGATCGCCGCGCCATCCCTGCCGTCAAAGCGAACGATAGGACGTTCCCCAGATGCAGATACCCGCTCGGCGTAGGCGCAATCCTCGTCAAATTGAATCTTTCCATAAGAGAAAGCCCCCGCAACGCAGGGGCTCCAACATAAATTTCAACAAAAAAAGTCAGACAAAATTATTTTTTTGCCTCAGTCCGCATCATTTTATTTAATGCGTATCCTTATAAAGCCGGTAATACAATGCCTTCCGCAAAGAAACGTACGCCGCGCGCAGATCCGCCTCTGCCTGACCCTTGTGACCACCGAAATCATCCGGTGCACTATGCAACGCATTCATCGAAGCTTCGATGTCATGCATGGCCTTGGTGATATTCGGATGACGTTGCTCTTCGGCTTGCATCAGGCTCCGCTCACGGGGGGCCGGCGGTCTATTGCCAAGAATAACATCGATACTGATCGCCGGACCCTGTGCAAAGCCCAGCGTAGATGCCAGCAACATAACGGAGAGAAAGAGGATTAGTTTTTTCATATTCTGTTTTTTGGATTTCAGCAAAAAACGGTCCCTTTTCCTGTTTATTGTAATATATTACCCTCATTAACATATTACCTTAGGGTTATTTCCCCTCTAACCATATCCTAAACTCCTGGATCTTCGCCGGATTTTCCGGCGTCATTGTGAACCTCACAGCGATGTTAGCCTTCTCGCCTTCAATTCTAAATGTCCCCCGCAATCCATTATCCGCCTCCATCTCCCCCACCCGGATGATCTTTCCCGCCCGCGCAAAAAGGTCTCTCGTCTCTTTCCTCAGTGAATCGACGAAATAATCCTTCCAGAAATTGTCCGCAAAGATGCCGCTCTCCTGCGCTCCCTTCCACTCCGGTAGCAAAGCCGTCAGTTCCCGCTTCCGCTGCTGCAGCATCCGCGACACAAGGACCGCTCTCGGCCTGAGACCGGCCAGCGTCACCAACGTATCCAGCACCTGTAAATTGATGGCCCCCGTATTCGCATACGTCAGGTTCGCAAAACAGATCACCCCTATCCCATAATCGGGCAGCGAATTCCAGTTGCTTCCAAAACCTGGCAACCCGCCTGTATGACCCACAAATGTCCGGCCCTTGCAGTCATGCGACCAGCGTATCCCATACGCATAGGAAGAGACCACGGGACAACCGGGGCCGCCACTATAATAACTGAATCCGGAATTGAGGTTATTGAACGTCCATGGTTGCTGCATCTCCCTCCTGCTGCTGCGCTTGAGGACGCTTTCATCTCCGCCGCTCCTCGACGGCCAGGCATCCAGCTGAAAGGCCTCATATTTCGCGAGATCTTCCAATGTCGTGATCAGCCCGCCCATCGCCCCATACGCGCCATCGTGCAACATCGGCTGCTCCACCCATTTTCCGTTTAACATCCTGTATCCATGTGCCAACCGGTCCGGCGGCACATTCGCATACTCCCAAAAGGTATGCGTCATCCCCAACGGCTGAAGAATATGCTCATTGATATATTGCTCATATGGCTGACCCGTAACTTGCTTCACAATATAACCCAGCAGCGCAAAGCCGGTATTGCTGTATTCATACCCGATCCCCGGGCTATTCGAGAACGACAACCCCTTCCTGACCATCCCCAGAAGCTCTTCATCGCTATCTGCCAGTTGCCTGTCCCCCCATGGATTGTCCTCAGGAAATCCTGCCGAATGGGTCAGCAGGTTTCGGATAGTGATGACCGGTGCATCCGAAGCGGGTCCCCGCTGATCCTTTAACTCCGGAATATAGAGGTACGCCGGATCATCCAGCCTTAACTTTCCCGCATCCCGCAGTTGAAGGATCGCCACCGACACGAAACTCTTCGTCATAGAGGCGATCCGGAAATCCGTCTGCGCGGAGACCGGCGCCTGTTTTTCCAATTCACTGTAGCCCATACCGCCAACATGCACCAGCCGGCCGCCTGCCACGATTCCATATACCATCCCCGGCCAATTGTTTCGCATTGCATAGCTCCGGTATAACTTATCGATGACCGGATACGCTACCGCCAATTTTACCGTGTCTATCCACGCCCCCTGACCGATCCGCTCCAACGCTTCCGCTACCACCGTATCCGTCGCTACCGGCTTTCCTACCACATGATCATAGATGATCCTTGAAACCGTCGACTCCATTTCTATCGCCTTGCCATAGTCGGCAACTCCCTTCGACAACAATACAAGCACATATTTCCTCCCGTCCGGCAAGTAGACGATCCCCGAGTCATGGCAGACGCCAACGATCCACCCGCTCTTGCTCGCTACCTCTACCCCATCCGGCAGCTTTCCCGCAATCACCTCTTTGAAATGCTGCGCCTTCAGGATATCGATCATCGCCGCACATGAAGCGGCATCCACTACTTTCCCACTCGCTATCCGGTCAAAGATCAGCATCAGATCATACGCCGTCGTCATATTATTCATCCCTTTCTGAAACGCTTTCTCGTCTTCCACACCACGGAGCACCTGGATGTCCATCGCTCCGAGCTGCCGCATCGTCGCCATCACGTTCTTCGCTCCTACCGCCTCGATGACCAGGTTCGTGGACAGGTTACTGCTCTGCGTGATCATCCGGAACAACAGCTCGCGGAGCGGTAGCTTTTGACCCGCCCGCCTGTACAGGTCCGTCTCGCTGTCCGTCGCCGAATCCAGCTCATACCGGCTGCCATCGGCAATACTGATAAAATCCGTGTGGATCAATAACGAATCGGCCAGGGATAACCGATGCGCCGCTACCTGCCGGAAGGCTTCGATCAATACGGGCGTTTTCATCGTGCTGGCTGCGTGATAAAGCACATGCTCATTCAGGAAAAGCTGTTGCCCTGTCGACAGATCCTCGAAGGCCACCGCAAAGCTCGCCCCCGGCTCCCGGTTATAGACCTCCTGGATCTCTCTGCGCATCCCAGCCGTATCCTTTACCATTACTGGCCGCGCACCCGAAAACCCGGCCGTCATGCCGGCCATCCCGATCATCAGAGAATAAATAAGGAAATGTATCACATTGAAGCAGTTGGTTCGCCCTAAGATACGAATTGCTGCATACAATTCTACCCGCCGATCGCGATAATCGATTTCATCGAACCAATTTCATCGAACCAATTTCATCGAACCATTTCATCGAACCATTTCATCGAACCAATATCATCGTCCCCTTATGGAACACTATCCTGCCCGTATAAGTAGTCCCTTCCACCGTCCACACATACGTGCCGCTTTCCTGCAGATGTCCGTTGATCCGGCCATCCCACCCGTCTCCGATCCTCGTCGTGCTGTAGACCAGCTCTCCCCATCGGTTATATACCCGGAAGAAAGCAAGGCTTTTGATGCCGACGGGTACCGGCCGGAATACATCATTACTCCGCCCGCCTGGCGTAAACGCATTCGGAACAAATATATCCGGACCGGTTTTGAACACCTTCACCAGTATCTCCCCCGTCCCGGCACAACCATATTTTGACGTCGCCGTTACGATATACCGGACGGAATCCGTCTCCCCGGTGAATATGGCGACAGGATCGTAAATATTTGGATTATTCAACCCGATGATCGGGGTCCACGCGAAACTATCACCTCCCGGCGTGGTCGTATCATTGGAAGTAGCACTGAGCTGCAGCGGCTCCCCGATGACAACCGAAGTGTCATTGCCCGGATTTACGATGATCGGCGGCAGCACCCGGACATGGAAGGTATCCAGTAACAGATTCGGGCAACCGGCATTCTCGACGGTAAGCACATAGTCCGTCGTCTGTTTTGGAGTGGCTACAACATTCATCGTATAAGGCAGGCTGGTGACGATATCGTTGCCGACACCCGTCAAGGTACCCGTATTGCTCCAGGCATAATTCGTCCCGATCGTGATGACCGCATTCAGATAAGCCGGGGTGTTATAACAGACAAGGGTATCCGCTGGCTGGTAAGCTGCCTGCGGGAACGGGACGTTCACATAGGTTACTTCCGCAACCGAACTGGTATCCGCCGGACAGACGCCGCTCTCGACGATCACCCGGAAGTCCGTGGGGACCGCCAACCCTATCACATTATATACTGAGGCTGTATCCGCCGGCACGAAACTGGTCCAGTTGACGCCGTCCGTAGAGGTTTGCCAGTTCACCGGTCTACCCGTGTCCCCTTGCACCTGCAACAGCGCATCCTTGGTTTGCCCCTCGCAGAACTGCAGCGTGGCGGGATTAAGCGTTCCGCCCACACTGCGCGGATCTACCAGCACCGTCGATCCCGATGTCGTGTCGACAAGACATGACTCTCCGTTCTGTATCAGGGCCTGATATAGCGTCGTAGCCGTCAGGTTCTGGGCTGTATATTGTGAGGTCGTATCGTTCAACGGCGTCGTCACCCCGCCCGACGTGGCCAGCCAGCCCACTACCGATCCCCGGTTTCCTGCCGTGGTCAATGTCACGGAATTCACCCCCGTACACACCTCCATACCGCCGCTAACCGCCCCGGCTGCGGTCGGCTGCACCGTCTTCACATTCGTCGTAGCGTTCAGGTTGGCGCAACTGTTCCGTTCATTCACCACAACCGTGCCCGGATCATTACCTACCATAACTTTCATAATGCTGCTGTCTTCGCCCGACGTGATCGACCAATCACCCGGCACCGTCCACAAATACGAGGCGCCCGTAAGTCCCGGAACCGAGTAACTCAGCGTACTGCCGATACAGGCGGAGGTATCGCCGCTTATCTGCAAGCCCGCGCAGACGTTGCGTAAAGCAATATAGGAATAGGCAAAATGCCCGCCGGGAACACAATTGTCCGTTTCAAAGGTCAGCACTACCTGTGTGCCGCGATAGGCGGAAAGGTCGAACGTCACTTCCGTCCACGTCTTATACCATACATCCAGCAAATGCGGCGCACCGGGCCCCCCATTTGGATCCGAATTGGGTGATGCCGTCAGGCTGAGCTTAAACCCCTCACTTTCCGCCAGGACTGAATCCAGCGTCGCCCCGGCATCCTGCTGGCCGCCATTATTGAGAGTAGGCAGATAATATTTGGGAGAGGCGCAGGTCACAACGCTGTCTCCCGCTGTCAGCGTAGCCTGAAACATCGGCTGATCGTTCGAATTATGCGTGCCGTTCTCCAGCACCATCGC
Source organism: Puia sp. (assembly GCA_035695565.1). Taxonomy (GTDB): domain Bacteria; phylum Bacteroidota; class Bacteroidia; order Chitinophagales; family Chitinophagaceae; genus Puia. The sequence goes on from DASRRX010000015.1 coordinate 119,740, forward strand.
ATAGGCATAGGTCATGGTATATGGCTCCGTTATCGGCCCGGGCGGTACATTGATCCGATAGCTGACACCACGGACATACCCGCCGCCAAGCGTTGGGCCCGAAGCTCGGGTAATGGAAGTGCTCCCTAACTTCATTGTATTGGTATACTTATATCCATTGATCGTTGGGATCGTAGGGAACCCGCCATAGGGATCGATCGTCGATGCAGCCAGGACCTGTATCCCCGTAACAGAAGGCAGATTGTATTCCTGGATCATCTGAGTCCCCAGCGTGCCGGTTGGCGGACCGATAGTAGAATCGAAAGTTTCTTTGATGGCGCCGGGCCCGTTACCCCCCGCATTATTCCCCGTATACGCCCACCAATGCGTCAGATTGTCCAGGGACCAATTGCTGTTCAACGGACACACCTGTGACTGCGAATAGGCAGACTGTGCAATCAGCAGCAAAAGGACAGGGTAAATTTTTCTCATTGGTCCTTGATAACTTTCCGGATATCCGTAAAATTAAGCATTCTCAATAGGATACGGGGGAAATGATACCAAAGTTGACTATTGTCGCCCCTATTTTTCCCCTATTTTCATCCAAATTCCAAGTTTATACGGATCAGTCATTTACATATTCACTCAATCAAAATGCGGAACCTCTTCAGATTCTTCAGGATGAATTAACGACACCATAATTAATTTTGCTGCCATTCCTCCTACTTTTGGGTATGAGATCATTGTCAACCCCCGTGCTTTGCCTTCTTCTGTCGCCAATTTTGATACCCTCCCTTTTAAGAGCGGCTCCCGCCCCCGCCGACACCCTTCACCCCGTCATCCAGATCGTCTTTACCTCCGACGTTCATTTCGGTATCACCCGCCCCGCATTCGATGGCGACAGCAACGTCCCCTCCGTTAAAGTCAATGCCCGCCTAGTATCGAAGATCAACCACCTTCCTACCCTATCCCTCCCGTATGATAACGGCGTTGATGCCGGCGGGAAAGTGGGTCCGGTTGACTATATCATGATCGCAGGCGATATTGCCAACCGCGAAGAGGTTCCCATCCAAAGCGCCGCCGCGTCCTGGGACCAGTTCCGTCACGACTACCTGGAAGGTATAACGCTTCGCGACCACCGCGACCGGCCAACCGCTTTTCTGTTGGTGCCGGGCAACCACGATGTATCCGATGCTATCGGGTTCTACCGCAAAATGGATCCCCTGACCGACGCCTCCAGCATGACCGGGATCTACAACCTGATGCTCCAACCTGCCACCCCAAAGACCAGCGCCAGCTTTCACTATCCCCAGGATAGGATCGACTACGAACGCACTATCGGTGGGGTTTGCTTCCTGTTCATTACTATCTGGCCGGATTCCGCCAACCGCATCTGGATGGAGCAGGAACTTGCGCGGACCGATCCCCGGATCCCCGTCATCATCGTCGCCCATGACCCGCCCGACGGCGACCCCGCTCACTTCACCAATCCCAACGGCGATCATGGGATCAACGCCCGGGACCGGTTCGAGAACCTCCTGGACGAATATTCCAAAGACCCGAATCCCGACTTCGGCGATGACGGCAAACCAAAAGATGACCGGATCGAGCAACTTGGATTTGTCAAATTCTTAAAGGCCCATCCCAATATCAAAGCCTATTTTCACGGCCACAATAACTGGAATGAATTCTATACCTACAAAGGTCCCGAAGGCGACGTCCATCTTCCCGCCTTCCGCGTCGACTCCCCGATGAAAGGAAAGACTTCTTCCAAAGACGAACGCCGCCTGTCCTTCCAATTGATCAGCATCGACCCCGTCAGCCGCATCCTGACCGCACGCGAATGCCTTTGGAACACCGACCCTTCCCAACCCGATGCCGCCCCCGTCTGGGGTGAAAGCTGCACCATCCAGCTTTGAACCCTTTCCAGTGAGTACTTCGTGTTGATTCACAGTCCGGTAAATTCTTTTATATACGGGTAGAAAATAATTAAATTTGTAGAAATATCCAGATTTATGTCAAAAGCGATCGACCGGGAAATGTTTACCTACTTCATGCAACTGGACGAAGCGGAAAAGAAATCAGTCGTCGAATTGCTTAAGACATTCATGAAAAGTCGAAAGAACGAGCGCATTTCCGTCGAACAATACAACAAAGATATTGACGCGGCAATGGAACAGATCGCCAGGGGTGAATATACTACCTTCGAAGACCTGGAAAAGGAAATGCAGACATGGTAAGGCAAAAACCGAGGGTAATCATAACAAACCTTGCTAAACTTCAATTGCGCGAAGCCTACGATTTTATTAAGACCGATTCTCCTAAAAATGCCGAAAAAGTTAGGATCAAAATTCTTTCCGCTATAAAAAAACTCGCCGATCAGCCTGATCGCCATTCTATGGACAAGTATAGATTAGCTAATGACGGTTCATATCGAGCGTTTGAGATCTACAAATACCGGATCAGTTATCACGTCTCAATGGAACAAATTACTATTGTTCGAGTTTTACATACCAAACGAGAACCGAAGCCCTATTAAAATAGCAGTATTCTTATCCTATCCCCTTGATCTCCACACAGATCCTGTCCAGGAACTCCCGCAGATATTCCGCCCTTTCCTCCGCCATCCGCCGCCCGGTCGCAGTATTCATCTTCGCCGGCAGCCGCAGCAGCTTAAGCTGGAAATGGTCCAGGGCATACCGCTGATCATCCGCCTCCCGGCCCTCCGCCATCGGGTCCGTCGAATGAAATAAGGACTGGTTCATCTGCCCCGCGCTGTACCACACCCGCGCCAACCCTATGGCCCCCACCGCCTCCATCCGATCCGCATCCTGCAGTATCTTCGCCTCCGCCGTTACAGGCTCTACGCGCGCTGAATAACTATGGGCGTGGATCGCATGCCGGACCGCTTCTAATTTTTCTGCAGGGAAATCATCCCATCGCTCTCGCAACAATTGCACTGCCCGGTCCGCACTCAACCGCGACGCACTCGTCCGTTCCGGATGATTCTTTGGCAGCGCGACAAGGTCATGAAAATATGCCGATGTTAGTAACACTAATCCATCCGCAACCTCCTTTTCCTGGCGATTGATCTCCCGCGCCATCCTCCATACCCGCTGAAAATGTCCCAGATCGTGCGACCCGTCGGTTAACCCACCCTGCGAGTTATAATAGGCGATGTAACGCTCCTCCCATCGGTCTAATTCGGCTTTCTCCATCTTATTTGCTATTTTCTATGAGTGAAAAATACTATTTTCTCAATTCCTGGTAAACACATTAAACTATCGTGCTATATTGTACGTACCTTTGTTTGGACCCAAAAAGTCATTAATGCTCAAGGCCTGTTTATTAGCATTCCTGTCGGGGATATTCTTCTTTTTCCTCGTTCTACGATCCGCATGGTGGCTGGTCCCCGGCGTCCTTACCTGGACCGCGATCTTTATCTGGCAGGACCGCCAGGAACGAAATCGCAAACACGCCCACAAGATGGATAAGCCCGCGAATGAACAAGATCGCGCTTAACATCTTCCCTTCAGCCGACGATCTTTTGTAATTTTATGTGTCGTAATTATTGTCCTGGGCGATCTATGGCCGAAATCTTATCTCATCATGGGGCTGCTGACCTCCAAAATAAAATGCGGGAATACCTCATTCACCCACTTCTACCTGTGTCCTTATCTGCCATTGGCAGCCGGAACAGACGCCCTTTCGCTTAGCCTGATCAGATTCAAACAACGTGTCCAGCCCGACCTCGACGCCTGGATCGAATGCTCCTGCCAACTGCTTGGCAGTATTCCCTTTTCACCCGACACCATTATTATTCGTCCCCTCCGCCATGATGAAACAACCGTCCGCACAGACTTCCCCTCCGCCCTCGACCTGCTTGGCAGTTCCCTCGCCCCACACCTCGGTTGCCGCTACTTTCCCGCCCTTCTAAGCAAATCCCGGGCGACCCTCCCCAACAAACACCTGACCCGTGAACAACGCCGCTCCCAACTCCATGACGTCTACCAACTTGCCCCTGCCAGCCCCGGTCCTGCAAGCCACGTCCCTGCTAACCCCGCCTCCGCCCCCAAAGCCGCCGCACCTTCCTCCCCCGGCCCAGTCCTCCCCCTTCCCCCGCCGATCAACCCCTGTACCCCCTTTCTCCTGATCGACGACATCCTCACAACCGGCGCCACCATGCGGGCCCTCATCCAAATCCTGCGCCACCACTACCCCGCCTGCCCTATAAAGGTTTTCACCCTAACCCGCGCCGGATATTCCGGCAAAATCCCGGCCCATGCCGGTACCCAAGCCCTAAGCGATACCGGCTACCACAGCATCTCCGATTCCCACGCCGTCAGCCCGGCCCAAAATTCCAGTCTCGAAACCCTCAAATCCCTCATTATTGCTAATACGGTTTAGCTAAAAATTGCATATTTTGTTGCAGCTATTTTGAATAAATGATTGTCCATGTATACGCAGGTAATTGGATTACAGCGTGTAAAAAAAATTGTTAATTCAATTTTAATATTTACCTTAGTTCAATAAATAGCTAAACTTTTGCTTTATGACCATTCAACGATTGCTAGCTTACGCGGCAACGACTCTACTGCTTTGTGTACTTTTCACACAGACTTCCTTCTCTCAAACAAAGACAATCACCGGCAAAGTAACTGACGACAAAGGTGCACCCGTCTCGGGCGCAACCGTAACCGTCAAAGGATCGAAGGGTGGTACGACGACGGATGCGCTCGGCGCCTTCCATCTCACCGTACCCGCTGGGGCCAATACCCTGGTAATTAGCTCGATCGGTTATGGACAACGGGATGTCGACATTTCCTCCTCGACTGATGTGACGGTTACGCTGACCGCCAGCACCTCCAATCTTAATGAAGTGGTGGTCATCGGTTACGGTACTACCCGCCGCGCTGATGTCGTCGGCGCCGTCGCCACCGTCCGCGCCAAGGATTTCACCAGCGTCACCACTACACCGGAACAATTGATAACCGGTAAAGTGCCTGGTGTACAGATCGCGGAGAACAACGGTAGCCAACCCGGCGGCACGATCAACGTCAAGATCCGGGGTAATAACTCCCTGACGTCGACGTCCAATCCACTTTATGTGGTTGACGGCGTGCCCATCGACGCTACCTATCCCGTTGCCCCCGATAAACTGGGACTGCTCGGGACAATGCCGGCGCAAAACGGCCTGGTGTTCTTGGATCCCTCAACGGTCGCTTCCATCACCATCCTGAAAGATGCCGAATCGTCTGCTATCTATGGCGCCCGCGGTGAGAACGGCGTAGTGCTGATCGAGACCAATAAGGGCAATGGCAAGACACAGGTAGAAGCCGGCTTCAGACTGACGACCAGCGCAGGCCTCATAAAACCCGCCGACATCATGAGCGCCAGCGAGTACCGGGCCGCAATTAAACAATACAATATCAACACCGATTCCCTCGCTTCGGTCAATCCGCTCAAATCCATTTTCCGCAACAAGCCCACCGAGGTTTATAACGTAGCTATCAATAGCGGCGGCGAGAACGGAAGGTTCAGGGCGAATTTTTCCGCAACGAACCAGCCTGGCTATATCCTGAAATCCGGCCTCGAGCGCTACACCGCGACAATCACAGGCGATCACTCCTTCCTCGATAAACGGTTGAAGATCGGTTTCAACGTCGCCGCATCCAACTATACCCTGCAGACGGCTCCGATCAGTGCCGTGGCAGGTAGCGTAGGTAACCTGATCTCTATGGCATTACAATGGAATCCGACCCTCAACCTCGTTGAGAACGGCCAGTTCAACCAGAAGAACCCCTCGGGTCAGATCAACCCGCTGGCCCTGTCACGGTACTGGGACGACTTCGCCCACGTTACCCAGATCCTGGCCAATACCAATGTTTCCGCAAAGCTGACCAAGCACCTGACCTACAGCTTCCTCTACGGTATTAACTATGCGATCTCCGACCTCAACGAGCAGATCCAGGGCTATATCTCCGGAACCGGCACCAACTTTGACGGCAAAGGCGGCGCTGAGGTCGGTACGGCCCACCTGTTCTCCTCAACGCTCACCCACACCCTAACCTGGGATCAGCAGATCAGTTCGGATGTTAAGTTGAACGTCCTGGCAGGTTATGAATATTATTCTTCAAGCGGTCTCCAGGCAAAAGAGACCTGGGGTTACGGATTTAACTTCAATACCCCGACCACTCCATATTATAATATCGCCTACTATAACGCCATGCAGGCCATGAATCAGGCCAACCTGAGCACCAACTCCGATGCACCGGCCACTACGGAATTGCAGTCTTACTTCGGTCGGGTGCAACTAGGCTTGATGGATCGGTACTTCATTACCGGATCGCTCCGGGATGATGGTTCCAACAAACTGGGTACTTCCAACAAATATGGTCTCTTTCCCGCAGTCGGTGTCCGGTGGGATATTTTCAAGGAAGCCTTCATGGCCAAGAGTACTGTCTTCTCGAACTTGAGCGTCAGGGTTGGTTATGGCCAGACAGGCGGCACGGACGCCCTGCCTAACCCCGGCTACCAAAGCTCGGTTTCCTATTTCACAAACTTTGGCAACTCCAGCGGCCCTACCCCTCAACAGCAGAACTTCGCCAATACTGCCCTGAAATGGGAAACCCTGACGTCGACGGACGCCGGTATTGACTTCGGCTTCTTTAATGACCGCCTGACGGGTAATATCGATGGCTATATCAAAAAGACCACCAATCCCATCTTCCCGGGCACCCTGGTTGAACCTCTTCCCGGCGGTGCAGCTGCCGTCCAGTGGCAGAATTTGCTCGGCTATGTCACCAATAAAGGCCTTGAGGTAGGCCTCGCCGGCAGGATCATCGAGAACAAAGATTGGCACTGGACCGTTTACGTCAACCTGGGCTACAACAAGAACCTGTACCACCAGGCGAACCTCGGCAAGTCGCCGCTGTTCCTGACGGGTAACATCGCAGGTAACGGCGTATCCGCCACCTTTGTGGAAGCCATTGCCAACAACCAGCCCGTCGACGCCTTCTATCTCCGGACATGGACCGGTTACGATCAGAACGGTATCTCCACGGTTAAGAGCAACGCGTCCAGCTATGTCGGCGACCCCAACCCGCACTATATCCTCGGTCTGAACACCGACGTCTCCTATAAGAACTGGGACCTCGCCGTCAACAGCCATGGCGCCTTCGGTTTCAGTATCTATAACAATACCCTGTTGACGGTGACCAACCTCCAGGAGTTGAATAACGGTAAGAATGCCGCGAAATCGGTTGTCGGCACCGGCGAAAGCATGGCCGATCCCGTATCCGCTTCCACCCGCTACCTCGAAAAAGGCAACTTCATCAAGCTGGGCAATGCAACGCTTTCCTATAATATCGGAAACGTAGCAGGCGGGAGAGTCAAAGGCCTCCGGGTGTTCGTCGCCGGTAACAACCTGTTCGAGATCACGAAATATCACGGGTTCGACGCCGAAGTGAACTCTTACGCCTCCAATGGCGGTAACGTTCCTTCGCTCGACATCGATTATATCGGTTACACGACTTTCCGGACGTTTACATTCGGTCTTAACTTTTCCCTTAACTAAAGACAAATAGACACTGTTATATGAAAAAGAGATATATTTTGAATTTGGGGCAAATCCTGGCCGTTGCAACGCTCGTAACCACGAGTTGTACCAAATTGAAAGAAAATGAGATCAGCAAAATTTATGTCGGTAACGGCGCAGGTTCCGTAACCGCGGGGTCGCAATTGACCGCCGCTTACAATGACCTCAATACCGTCATGCACGGTCAGGACGAGATCTTCTCGCTACAGGAGAATACCACCGACGAATGTCTTGTTCCGACCCGCGCAGGCGACTGGGACGATAATGGCGTATGGCGCCTCCTCCACACCCACACCTGGGATGCCACCCACGGCCAGGTCGCACAGGTGTTCACCAATCTGGGTAGCCTCGAGGCCGACGCGACTACTACGCTGGCGCTAAGCCCAACGGCCGAACAGGCCGCGGAAGCAACCTTCCTCCGGTCGCTGGCCCAATACTATTTTCTGAACTTGTTCGGCCAGGTTCCTTATCGCACGGTCGCCAATTACAATTCGATCGGCGCCGCTCCCGTTATGCAACCCGCCGACGCGATCGATACGCTGGTCGCAAATCTGACCGCGATCATCCCCGTGCTGAGCGCCTCCAACGACCACAGCATCGCAACCCCCAATGCAGCCCGCTTTCTTCTCATGAAAGTTTTGCTCAATAAGCAATGGTTCCTGAATCCCGCACACCCTGCCACCCAGGTGGCAGCCGATATGGAACAGGTCCGCACCCTTGGGCTGGCAATCGAAGGCAGCGCCCAGCCTATGCCCGGCGGGACCATCGGTCTGACCACCAATTACTTTGATAACTTCGGCCCCAACAACGGTGGTTTCGGGGTAACCGGCACCGGCGGTCCTTCGACCGAGAACATCTTCGTATACGGCAACAACGGGACCGCTACCAACGCCAACGGCACCGGCAACGGCGGCATCGACGACCGCTGGATGATGGCCCTGCACTATAACTCCTGGGACCAGAACAACACTTACGGCAACGCCGGCTGGAACGGCTTCAGCACCATCGCCGAAGTATACACCGCGTTCGACCCGGGCGACTCCCGCAGAGGCAACGTGCCTTATCCCGCTCCCAACGGCTTTGGCGTTTCCCCCATCTCCGGCTTGAACGTCGGATTGGACTCCGGTCAGCAATACAACGAGAAGGGTCAAAAGATCAATGACCGCAGAGGTAACCTCCTTTCCTTCCTCGAGCCCGTCGCCAACGTCGAAACCGACGTCCACACCCTCGAAGGCGCCGGTATCCGTGGGATCAAATACTACCCTGACTACTCCCAATACACCGGTCACGCCTCCAACCAGCTGGCCATCTTCCGCTATGCGGACGCACTGCTGATGATCGCGGAAGCCGACGTAAGCGGCGCCAGTGGCGGCCAAACCGAGGCGCTCTCCATTATCAACACCCAGATCCATGCAGCACGCGGCGCCGCTCCGATCGCGTCGATCTCTTTGGTCAACACCGGCAACCTCTATGATCCCACTACCATCCTCGAAGAAAGACAAAAGGAACTGTGGTGGGAAAGCTGGAGAAGAGAAGACATGATCCGCATGGGCGTATTCCTCCAGGCCTGGGATCTGAAATCCGCTGACGTCGGAACAACCTACCTGCTGTTCCCCATCCCGGTCACTCAGGTCGTAGCAAACCCCAACCTGAAACAAAATCCTGGCTATTGATCGCCTGAACAGTCTTTCACATATCTTTATCGCAAAGGTCATTATTTAATAATGACCTTTGTATTTTTACAAATATGAAGCCACCGTCCGGATCATTGATGCTTGCCTGTCTGCTCGGAACCTCCCTCTTTCTTTCCTGTAGCCAAAGCCGCCAAGAACCAACCCTTTTCACCCTCCTGGACGGCGATAGCACCGGCATCCGGTTTGAGAACAACGTCTCCGACGGCCGGCTCGACAACAGCTTTCTTTTTCGGAACTTCTACAACGGCGGCGGCGTAGCCATCGGCGACGTCAACAACGACGGCCTCCCCGATATCTTCTTCACCTCCAATATGGGCAGCAATAAGCTCTATCTGAATAGAGGCAACTTTAAGTTCGAAGATGTCACGGATAAAGCCGGCTTCCGCCAGGATAGCATGTGGAGCACCGGCGTCGTCATGGCCGACGTCAACGGCGACGGCTGGCTGGATATCTACGTTTGCAACTCCGGCCACATGAGCGACGGCAACCGAAGAAATAAGCTCTACATCAATAACCACGACGGCACATTCACCGAGGAAGCGCACAAATACGGTCTCGATATCCACGCTTATACCACCCAGGTCACTTTCTTCGACTACGACGGTGACGGCGACCTCGACTGCTTCATGATCGACAATAGCCCCATCCCGGTCAATACGCTGAATAACGCCAATCGCCGCGACCTGCCCGATTCCGCCTGGCCCGTAGAAGCCATGCTCAAGGGTGGCGGGGATCACCTCTTTCGAAACGACAACGGGCATTTTACCGAAGTGACCCAAAAGGCCGGCATCCATGGTAGCCTTATCAGCTTCGGGCTCGGCGCCCTCGTCACCGATATCAACGGCGACGGCTGGCCGGACGTCTATGTCTCCAACGACTCCTACGAACGCGATTATCTCTATATCAACCAGGGCGACGGCACCTTCAGAGATGAACTGGAAGATTGCATGGGCCACATCAGCATGTCCTCCATGGGCACCGATATGGCCGATATCAATAACGACGGCTACCCCGACCTCTTCACAACCGATATGCTCCCCGGCGACGATTACCGGCTGAAAACCACCGGCTCTTTCGACAATATCAATCTTTTCAACTCCAAGCTTCGCGCCGGCTTCTACAACCAGTTCGTCAAGAACTGCCTCCAGCTCAACGACCACAACGGCAAATTCATCGAGATCGGAAATTACGCCGGCGTCTCCGCCACCGACTGGAGCTGGGGCGCCCTCATGTTCGACATGGACAACGACGGCTATAACGATATCTATGTCTGCAACGGCGTCAACCGCGACGTCACCGACCTCGATTTCCTCAATTTCTTCGCCGACAACGTCTATCAAAAAATGGCCCTCAGCGGTAGGAAAGAAAATATCGACGTACTCCTCAGCAAGATCCCCCAGACGCCCCTCCTGAGCAAATGCTTCCGTAACCTCGGCGACCTTCGATTCCAGGACATCGGCCAGGCCTGGGGATTCACCCATCCCTCCTTTGCCAACGGCGCCGCATACGCCGACCTCGACGGCGACGGCGACCTCGACCTGGTCATCAACAATGAGAACGGACCTGCCTTTGTCTACCGCAACAACGCCCGCCAGCTCAATCATAACCACTACCTCGGTGTCCTCCTCAAAGGCAACACCCCTAATACCTTCGCCATCGGCAGCAAGATCCGCATCTGCAAAGATAGCCAGGTCTTCTACCGCGAAGTCGTGCCTAGCAGAGGGTTCCAGTCCTCCATTGATTACAAGCAGATCATCGGCCTCGGCCAGCTTTCCGCCGTCGATTCCCTCGTGATCTCCTGGCCCGACGGTCAAACCACCCGCTATCTCCATCCCGCCCTCGATACCGTCTACAAGCTCCAACAACCGGCATCCGTTCCATTACCCAAACCCCGGCCTGCACCATCCGCCATGGACCCCACCGCTCCCAGCTCCTCTCGCACTGCCGCTTCCCAAGCCAGGCCCACCTCTCGCCCTGCCTCCACGACCACTGTCACTTCCCCGCTCACCAACCTAATTGCGGCGAATTCGCCCCCATTAAACTCCTCCCCAAAAACACACACCCTCGCCCCCCATTCTCCCACACCCTTCGTCACCGCGACCCCACCTGCAAAAACCGCCACCACCCCTTCCCTCCTCATTCGCCAACCGGCAAACTTCGACAAACACCAGGAATATGACAACGTCGACTTCAACTTCGAACGTAACCTCCCCAAAATGCTTTCCCGCGAAGGTCCCAGGGCCGCATCCGGCGACGTTAACGGCGACGGTCTCACCGACGTCTATATCGGCGGCACCGTCGGCCACCCCGGCCAACTCTATCTCCAAACGCCCGGCGGCCAATTTGTCCGGCAACCCGAACCGGCCTTCGACCAATTCGCCGACTTCGAAGACGAAGCCGTCCTCTTCTTCGACGCCAATCACGACGGAAACCTCGACCTGTTCGTCGGTCCCGGCGGCAACGCCAACAGGCCCTATAGCCGCCAAATGCAGAACCGCCTCTTTCTCGGCGACGGTAAAGGCCATTTCACCCTCGATCCCGACGCCTTCAGCACCCATACCGATGGAGTCAACACCGCTGTCGCCGTTGCCGGCGATTTCAATGGCGATGGCTACCCTGACTTGTTCGTTGGCGGTTTGAGTGTCCCGCGCGAGTACGGCGTCAACCCCTCCAGCTTCATCTACCTCAACGATGGCCACGGTCACTTCACCGATATCGCCCCTGCCAGGAACCCCGACATCGCCCACATCGGCATGGTCACATCCGCTGCCTGGGCCGACCTCGATAACAATAACCAGCACGAGCTTATCATCACCGGCGAATGGATGACGCCCCGCTTTTTCCGATTCACCGGCGATCACTTTACCGAAATACCCTCCAACCTTGGTCAGCTCTCAGGCTGGTGGGAATCCCTGGGCATAGCCGATCTCAACGGCGACGGCCGGCCCGACCTCATCCTCGGCAACATCGGCGAGAACTTCTACCTCCATCCTGACTCGGCCCACCCCGTCAAACTTTGGCTAAATGATTTCGATCAGAACGGTATTCCCGACAAAATACTGACCCGGACTATCGACGGCAAAGACATGCCCGTCTTTCTGAAACATGAAATGGAAGACGAGATCCCATCCCTTAAGAAACAGAACCTCAAACACGCCGCTTATGCCAAACGCTCCATCCAGGAACTCTTTCCGGCCGCTCAGCTCGATAGTTCCAGCGTAAGGACTTTCAATTTCTGCTCCTCCATCATCGCCTTCAATGAGGGGAACGGCCACTTCCGCATCGAGCGCCTCCCAACCATGGTCCAGCTCTCCTCCGTCAACACCGCGCTCTGCACCGATGTCAACCACGACGGCCACCCCGATCTTGTCCTCGGCGGAAATGAGTTTGGATTTTTGCCTCAATTCGGCCGCCTCGACGGCAGCTTTGGCCATGTCCTTCTCGGCGACGGTCACGGCCGTTTTCGTTATATTAGCTCCGACCACTCCGGTCTCGACCTTCCCGGTCAGATCAGAGATATAGCTGCGCTAAAGGGAAAAGATCACCTATATTTACTGTTCCTGGTTAACGACGAATTCCCAGCATTGTATGAAGTCAGCCAATAACTTTGCAGTCGCCATTCGCCTGCTCAGCATCCTCGCCCTGTCCCCTGCCTGCAGACACCCGCAGGCCGTACGCGACCCCGCCTTCGAAGTGCTGGACAATAAGAGTACAGGCCTCGACTTCAGCAATACCCTGCATCCTACCAGGGATTTCAATGTCTTCGATTACATGTACTATTACAACGGCGGCGGCATAGGCGCCGGCGATTTCAATAATGATGGGAAGATCGATCTGTTCTTCGCCGCCAACCAGGGGCCCAACCGGCTTTATCTCAATCAAGGCAACCTGCACTTCAAGGACGTTACGACCGAAGCCCGGATTCCCGAAGACAGCGCATGGTCCACCGGCGTATCCGTCGTGGATATCAATAACGACGGGCTGCTGGATATCTACATCTGCCGGGTAGGCCACCTGGGCGGCCTGCCGGTCTCACATAACCAACTGCTCATCTGCCAGGGCATCGATTCCAACGGCGTCCCGACCTACCGCGATGAGGCGGCAGCGTATGGTCTCGATTTTTCAGGCTTTTGTACCCAGGCCGTATTTTTTGACTACGACGGCGACGGCGACCTCGATATGTATCTCCTGAACCATTCCATTCACCAGAACGGTACTTTCGGCCCCCGAAAGCAAAAGCTCGCCACCACCAGCCCCTTTTCAGGCGACCGGCTTTTCCGCAACGACGGTAATGGCCACTTCACCGACGTAACCGCGCAATCCGGTATCCATAGCTCCGTCATCGGCTATGGCTTGGGCATAACGGTATCGGATATCGACCTCGACGGCTACCCGGACCTCTATATCGGTAACGATTTCCACGAGAACGATTATCTGTATATCAACCAGCGCAACGGCACCTTCAAAGACGACCTGGAGCAACGCATAATGCATACCAGCCAGTATACGATGGGCGTTGACATCGCCGATGCCAACAATGACGGTTACCCGGAGATCATCAGCATGGATATGCTGCCCTATGATCCCTATATCCTCAGAAGATCGGAAGGTGAGGACGACTGGGATATCTATAAGCTCAAGCTCGGCTACGGCTATAACCACCAGTATACCCGTAATAACCTCCAGTTCAACCGGCGTAACGGCCAGTTCAGCGAAGTAGGATTGTATTCCGGCGTCGCTGCAACCGACTGGTCCTGGTCTCCTCTCTGGATCGATTTCAATAACGACGGGATGAAAGACCTCTTTATTTCCAATGGCATCCCAAGACGATTGAACGATATCGACTATATCAATTTCATCTCCAACGAAGAATTGCAGGAGAAGATGCGGGACAGCAGCCTCGATCATAAAGATGCCTCCGTTGTCGATAAATTTCCCCAGATCAAACTGCCCAGCAAATTCTATCGGAACGACGGTGCTCTCCAGTTCACCGACCTCAAAGACCACATTCAGGGTTCCCGCTCATGCTATTCCAACGGAACCATCTGCGCCGACCTCGATAATGACGGCGATCTTGACCTGGTAGTGAACAATATCGACGATATGGCGCTCCTCTACCGCAATACCAGTAACGATCATAAGACCCAATCCTATGTCGATATAACCTTGAAGGGATCCGCAAAGAACATAAATGCCCTCGGCGCCAAGATCATCCTCTTTGCCAACAGCGGCATCCGCACCTACGAGAAATATCCCGTCCGGGGTTTCCTATCCAGCATGGAGACCCCCATCCATATCGGCCTGGAAAAGACCCACGTCGATTCCGCATTCCTGGTTTGGCCCGACAACAGCTGCCAGCGGATCAGCCTCCCGCATGACAGCACCCGCCTGACGTTCACCTGGCATGACGGCCTGCCGGCTTTCAATTATTCCATTATCACCTCCTTTTGGAAAAATCCGGCTAAACCAATGGAGGATATCACCGCAAAAACCGGCCTCGACTATCGTCACAAGGAAAACGACTTTCCCGAATTCGACCGGGAGATCCTTCTCCCCCACATGCTCTCGACCGAAGGCCCCGCCCTCGCTGTTGCCGACATCAACAAGGACGGTCTCGAGGACGTATTCATCGGCGCGTCCAAACGGGAAAAGAACGCCGTCTTCCTCCAGCAACGCTCCGGGAAATTCATCCGGACCGCCCAGCCGGACCTCGATCACGACTCTACCTACGAAGACGTCGACGCTTGCTGGACTGACATCAACCAGGACGGCAACCCTGACCTCGTCGTCGCCAGCGGAGGTAACGAATACTATGGCAAAGACTCCATGCTGACTCCCCGCGTCTATCTGGGCGATGGTAAGGGTCTCCTGAAAAGAATGCCGCACCCCTTCGACAGCCTGTTCGTGAATGCCTCCTGTGTGGCGCCATTCGATCTCAATGGAGATGGCTATCCCGACCTTTTCATCGGGGGCAGGTCCGTCCCCTATAATTATGGCGAGATCCCCCGCTCCTACCTCTTGCTGAACGACGGAAAAGGCAAATTCATCGACGTAACCGACAAATACGCCCCCGGATTATCGCACGTCGGATTCGTCACCCGCGCCCTATGGTTCGACCTGGACAAGAATGGAGAAAAAGACCTCATCCTCACCCTCGAATGGGGCGGCATCGTCGCCTTTATCAACCACAAAGGCATATTCACCGAAAAGGTCCTGACCGATAAAAAGGGTTGGTGGAATTTCATCCTGCCTGTTGACCTGAACCACGACGGAAATATCGACCTCATCGCCGGCAACCTCGGTCTGAACAGTCGCCTCAGAGCATCGGACAAAGAGCCCGTAAGACTTTATTACAACGATTTCGACCAGAATGGGAAGAAGGATCAGGTGCTTACCTACTACCTCGACGGCCACGAGATCCCGTTTGCCAACAAGAGTGAGCTTGAAAGGGAGATGCCCGCCCTGAAAAAGAAATTTCTCTATGCGGAAGACTTTGCAAAAGCTTCACTCGAAGACCTTTTCACTATCGATCGGCTAAAACAGGCCGACACCCTTACCGCAAATTATTTTGCAAACGCCATCCTTATCAACCAGGGTAACCTCCAATTCAAGGTGGAAGCCATGCCCTGGCAAGCCCAGCTTTCTCCCTTCAAGGATGCGCAGGTGGTCGATGCGAACGGCGATAGCCTCCCCGATATTCTCCTGTTTGGCAACTATTATGACAACAACATCCAAATGGGAAGATACGACGCCGACTTCGGCACGATCTTGCTGAATAATGGCCACGATTCCCTCACACCGGTTCCCCTTAATGGTCTCGTCATTAAAGGCCAGGTGCGTCGCATCAGCCCGATTCGGGTGGGCGGAAGATCTGCCTTTATCCTGGCGAGAAACAACGATAGCGCCAGGATCATCCGCTTCAGCGATCCGAAGCATGAGGATATACCGGAACATACAGCCGCGTCACCCACTTCGTCGTATCGGGCTCCTTCATCCTATCCGTGATCAATGACTGATAAGGGATCGCCATGATCGTCTCCTGGTAATCGCTGATATAATTCGTCATCTGCCTCACCGCCTCTTGCACCGTGCTGTCACCGCCCCGGACATCGGCCTCGAGGAACAACACCCGGATCAGCCGCCGCCATCGGATATCCCCGGCCCCATCCATTTCCTTATCGATAGGTAATCCCACCTCGACCCTATACGTCCCCTGGAGCTGCCTGGTCACATTCAACATCGGATAACCCGTCTCATGCGCGGCGTTCCGCATAACAAACTGCCGCAACCTGGCAACCATGGTATAAACAGCGGAATCGGAAGGATAGCTTTCGAAGGTCCTTTCGGTCGAAACCAGCGCGCTGTCCATCGTGTTACCCTTTGTTATCACCATTCCATATACCAGCCGCTGGTCCTCCAGCCGGGACGCAAGCCGGGAAAGCATGCCGTCCATGTCCGCCGCCAGCCTCTTCGCCTGCTGGTACCGTTCGAACCGGCCGACTGGATTCAGCCCGGAAGACAAACTCGATTCCCATTGGAGAACACAGGAGTCCAATCTTATATTTGGAATGACACTAAGCCGGCTTGGTAAGCTCATCCCCCCGTCATCGATCATCACGTCGACCATCCGCCGAAATACTCCGGTAACCTTGCATTGAATGACCCCGCTCCGGGCATCCCCCCACCATTTCGCCCTGCCCGCCGTATCCCTGAGCGACCTGTCCGCAGCATCTACATTACATTTGACCGGCAGAACCACCACGACATTCAACCTTGAAGGAATCAATATATAGATCGCCGCTACAACCAGAATGAGAATGATGCCGGCGATCAACAAGCCTTTTTTCATACAATGCGCAAAATACTTAATAATGTGTATATTAGACCCATGCGTGCCATAATCCTTTACTCCGTCTTATGCTTCAGCCTCCCCGCCTTCCTGCGGGCTCAGTCCGCCACCGACACATGGACCATCCATGCCGACAGCATCGACCCCGCTCACTACTTCGGCGTCACCGTCGCCAACGGCATGATCGGACTCGTCTCCTCCGCCGACCCTTTCCGCGCTAAGGACATCGTCCTCAACGGCGCCTTCGATCTCTATGGCCGCGGCCGCGTCAGCAACATCCTCAAAACATTTAATTTCATCAACCTCAACCTCGACATTGACGGCAACCGCATCGGTAACTTCAGACAGGTCTCCCGCTTCCATCAGATCCTGGACATGAAGAACGCCTGCCTGACCACCACATTCGATTATCAGGACAAGGCTTCCGTTAGCTATACCTGGTACTCCCTCCGCCAGCTACCCTATACGGCACTGGTAGATGTCAGCATCACCGCCCGTAAGGACATTGACATCGTTCCAGCCAGCGTAATGGAAGCCCCCGACATGCTCCGCGACGTCGAGAACTACTACAACGAGATCGACCGGCCCCACGTCACCGTCTCCCTGTTGACCTCTACCGCCAAAAGCCCTACCGGCAAGCTGCTCATGGCTGCTTCAAACAGTTTCATCTTCGACGAGCCCCACGGTGCTGAGCCGGCTGTTATCCATGAGATGTGGGATAATAATATGCACCTGATGAAGTTCAAAAAGAAATTGACCGCCGGTACTACTTACCACTTCGCGGTCGTCGGCTCCTCTCTTACCTCAGCTCACAATGATGACCCTTTGAACGAAGCCGAACGCCTCACCCTCTTCGCTCTCCTCCAGGGCTCCCGCCAGCTTATCCGCGACCATCAGGCCGCATGGGCGGACCTGTGGAAGAGCGATATCATCATCGACGGAGATGACAACAGCCAGCGGGACATTCGTCTCATGCTCTACCACCTCTATTCTTTCTCTCGCCAGGGCACCGCTTACAGCCTGTCTCCCATGGGCCTGAGCGGCCTCGGCTACAATGGCCATACCTTCTGGGATACCGAGATCTGGATGTATCCCGCACTGCTTCTCCTGCATCCGGAGATCGCCGCTTCACTCATGGAATACCGTTACCAACGACTTCCCGCCGCGCAGCGGAATGCTGCCGAGCATGGCTATAAAGGCGCCATGTTCCCATGGGAAAGCGCCGCCAGCGGCAACGAAGAGACTCCTGTGTGGGCCCTTAGCGGCCCATTCGAGCATCATATTACCGCCGACGTTGGCATCGCCGCCTGGAATTATTACTGTGTGACACACGACAAAACCTGGCTGAAAGAAAAAGGCTATCCCCTCCTTCAGGCTACCGCCGACTTCTGGGCAAGCCGCGTCCAACGCAACGGCCCCGGCCACTATGATATCGACAACGTCGTGGCTGCGGATGAATGGGCCGAGAACATCGATAACAACGCCTACACCAATGCGGCCGCCCGCGCCAACCTGCAGGACGCCATCAACGCCGCTCACGTCCTTGGCCTGACCCCCGACCCCGACTGGGCCAATGTCCGGAATAATATCCCTATTCTCCGTTTCCCCGACGGCACTACCCGCGAATACCAGAACTATAACGGCGAGCCCATCAAACAGGCCGATGTCAACCTTCTCGCCTATCCGCTCAAAGAGGTGACCACCTCCGCCGCGATCCGCCGGGATCTGGATTACTACGAGCCGAGGATCGGAGAAGGACCAGCCATGACCCATGCCATCTTCGCCATCCTTTATGAACGCCTCGGAATGCCCGAAAAAGCCTTCCAGGACTTCCAAAAAGGCTACCAACCCAATCTCCGGCCTCCCTTCGGCGTCATGGCCGAAACCGCTGTAGGAGATAACCCTTATTTCGCCACCGGAGCGGGTGGAATGATCCAGGCTTTGCTAAATGGTTTTGCCGGATTGGATATCACTCCTGAAGGGCTGGTGCAGCTTCCGACAAAACTCCCAACTCATTGGAAATCATTGACTATAACAGGTATTGGTCCCGCCAGGGTAACCTATAAGGTTAATTAGTTTTAATGTGGATTTTAACCCCGCATGGACAATAAATACCGCGTAATGCGTTATTTACTATAGTGATCGTATTTTCAACAATCGCCCTTAATCCACTTCCTATTGCTAACTCTTAACCACTTCTGAAAAACTATGGGATCTAGGTACCCCTTTCGCATATTAAAGCAAGCCTTTAGGAACCTATACTTCCTTATGTTCCTTAACGGTTTTCTCGTAGCTTCCCTTTTTTATTTCAAGATGGAATCCTATTACGAGGATGGTCTCTTCGCCTCAATCAAATCTACGATCGATTCTCACCTGGATGCCAACGACAACACCGATTCCGTAGCGGTCAAAGCAATGAATACCTGCTATCACCTTTTGTGCAATAAGGATTCTACTTTTTATAATGGAATGTTCGGTCCCGAAGCCGACGTAATCCACTCCACCGCATTTGACCTGATGACAACCCGGGGCGCCTGCGGCAGCTATTCCCAGGTACTCGCCCGCATCCTCAAAACCTATCATATCCCCGTCCGGATCGCGCAAATGAAAGCCGGCGGCTATTTCGGCGCGCACAACCTCGTCGAAGCAGAGATCGGCAGCAACTGGGTCGTGCTCGATCCAACCTATAACCTCTGCTTCCGGCGCCCGGATTCCAAATTGGCCAATTTCAATGACGTCCACGGCGACTGGTCCTACTACTCGAAACAGGTCCCTTCCGACTATAACCCGCTCTATCGGTATGAAGACGTCCGCTATACCAACTGGTCAAAGATCCCTGTCATTTCACCCGCCGCTAAATCCCTGCTTTCGCTCTTTATCGGCCGCGAACGGGCAAATACCTTTTCTGTGCGGACATTGTTCATGAATACCTATCAGGTCTACGTATACCTGCTCATCGCCATCTATATCCCTTTATTTCTGATCACCATTCGCGGCTTGCTCAAAACAAAAGTATTCCCCAGTCCCGAGATACCCGTCACACTCCGCAACGTGGTCAAATATATTAAGCTCCGCTTCCAGGAACCGTCCCGGGGGACTATCGGACAAACTGCTTCCAGCAGCTTTGCAGGTGATTCTTGATTCTCACCTTTTTAATGTAGGTTTACGGCCACAATCCAGCCTCCGGCCGGATTTTCTAAAATTTAATAAATGCTTAAAGTAGGTGTTTTTGGCGTCGGTCACCTCGGTAAATTTCATCTGAATAACTGGAAAGAGATAAAAACAGCGGAATTAGTCGGATTTTATGACCCCGATGATGCCACAGCCCGTGAAGTCGCCGATAAATATCAGCTCACCCGCTTTTCAGACCCTGCACGATTGACGGACATTTGTGACGTAGTAGATATCGTCGCCCCTACTCCCGCCCATTTCAGCCTCTGTGAGCAAGCCATCCGAAAGGGAAAGCACGTTTTCGTCGAAAAGCCGCTTGCCAACACCATGGGAGAAGCCAGGGAGCTGGTTCAACTGGTTCGTGAATCCAATGTCAAGCTCCAGGTCGGCCATGTGGAACGATTCAACCCCGCTTTCCTTGCCGTCCAATCCCTGCCGCTGAATCCCCTCTTCATCGAAGTACACCGCCTCGCCCAATTCAATCCCCGGGGCACCGAGGTCAGCGTCATTCTCGACCTGATGATCCATGACATCGATATTATTCTCAGCCTTGTACGCAGCGAAGTGGGCAGCATCTCCGCAAGTGGAGTTGCCGTGATGACAGAGACCCCGGATATCGCCAGCGTCAGGATCGAATTTCACAACGGCTGTGTCGCCAATCTGACCTCCAGTCGGATCTCGATGAAGAAAATGCGCAAAATGCGGCTGTTCCAGAAAGATGCGTACATCGGCATCGATTTCCTCAACAAGAAATCCGAGGTCATAAAGCTCAAGACCCCGCAAGATTTGGATGTATTCGCATTCGATATCGAAACTCCAAACGGCAAAAAGACGATCGCTCTTTCCAATCCCACTGTCCCCGAGGTCAACGCCATCCGAATGGAATTGGAGAAATTTACGGAAGCCATTCTAACCAATACCCCCACCCGCGTATCCGAAGTGGATGGATATCGCGCAATGGATATCGCCCACCAGATCCTGCAAAAAATTAAACACAACACCATCAACACCTGACCCTGATGGCCGCCATGCGCCGATCACATACCATCTCTATCCTTTGGTATATCCTTAGCGACTATATCGCGGCCCTCCTGTCCTCTAATATTTTTCATTTTAGCCGTCGCCTGCTGCTCTCAGAGCCCATCTTTGTAGGTCACCGGCTCCTGCTGACATCCCGCTTCTGGCTGGGCACGATCACCATCCCCCTCGGCTGGCTGCTCCTCTACGCCTTGGTCGGCTCCTACAATTCCCTCTATCAGAAATCCCGGCTGAGCGAAGTCGCCAATACCTTCGTCTATTGCCTGATCGGCTGCACCATCGTCTTTTTCTCGATCGTCATCAATGACCCGGTAAAAGACTATCATTATTTCTACCAGACCTATGTGATCTTCCTTTCCTCCCACTTTATCCTGACCCTTGCCGGACGGATCCTTATCCTCAACCGCGCGCGCCGCCAGATCACAAAAGGAAAGGTCATTTTCAATACCTTACTGGTGGGCAGCGACACCACCGCCACCCGCATCTACAACAGCTCCAAAGAAGGGCTTCGCTCCTCCGGCTATCAATATACCGGCTACGTCACCAATCCCCAGCAGCCCAGCAACGGCATCGCCGCCTGGCTACCGCAACTGGGAGATTCCGAGAATATCGAATCGGCCATCGACCGCCATGACATCCGCCTCGTCGTCGTCGCCCTTGACCGGTCGGAACGAAAAGAGGTTGAGACCATCCTCGAACGCCTCAGTAATAAGGACGTCCGCATCAAGATCATCCCGAGTACCCTCGACATCCTCTCCGGCTCCGTCCGCACCAGCAACGTCATGGGCGCCGTCCTGTCTGATATCCATATGGGTTTAATGCCCGAATGGCAAGGCAACATCAAGCGGGTCACCGACATCGTCCTCTCCGCCGCCGCCCTGGTCCTCTTCTCCCCCCTCATGCTGTACGCCGCCATCCGAACCCGGCTGTCCTCCGCCGGCCCCATCATCTATCAACAGGAACGGGTCGGCTATAAAGGATTCAAATTCCAGATCTATAAATTTCGCTCCATGTACCCCGACGCCGAAAAGGACGGGCCCGCCCTTTCCTCCCATGATGATAATCGCGTCACCCCATGGGGAAGGACCATGCGTAAATGGCGGATAGACGAACTGCCGCAGCTTTGGAATATCCTCAAAGGCGAAATGAGCCTCGTCGGGCCCCGGCCCGAAAGAGAGTACTATGTCAACCAATTGTACGCCCGTACCCCCTATTTTCGTTATCTTCTGAAAGTCAAGCCCGGCCTTACCTCCTGGGGAATGGTCCAGTTTGGCTATGCCGGCAGCGTTGAAGAAATGGTCGAACGGATGAAATATGACCTGATGTATATTGAGAATATTTCTCTCGTGCTCGACTGGAAGATCATGCTGCATACGCTCAGGATTATTTTTACAGCACAAGGTCGCTAAACGGGCCGGAGGCCCGTTAGGCCCCGTAGGGGCCCATCATTAGACGGAACATAGACCCGCCGGCGCCGAAGGCGCCCAACAACCATGAATAGAACGATCTCTTTATTCCTCCCCCTTCTCCTCGCCGCGACATCCGGCAGCGCCCAACGCTGGCAACAACAAGTCAACTATTCCATCGACGTTACTCTGACCGATAGCACTCATTCCCTCGACGGCAGCATCCGCATCCAATACTACAACCATTCCCCGGATACCCTTTCCTTCATCTGGATCCGCTGCTGGGCCAACGCCTTCAAGAATGACCGTACCGCCTTTAGCGAACAGCTCATCCGCAACGGCCGGACCGATTTCTATTTCTCCGGCCAATCGCGCCGAGGATATCTCAACCGCCTGGAATTCCGTGTCAATGGCCAACTGGCCCGAATGGAAGACCATCCCCGATACATCGATGTCATCAAGGTCATCCTCCCTGCCCCGCTGGTACCCGGCGATTCCGCTTCCCTCACTACCCCGTTCCATGTCCAGCTTCCGGATAATTTCACCGGCGACGGCTATCACCAGGGCGTCTACCAGATTACTCAATGGTATCCCAAACCCGCCGTCTATGACAACTCCGGCTGGCACCCCGACCCATATCTAAGCCAGGGCGGCTCCTACAACGAATTCGGCGATTTCGACGTTCGCATTACCGTCCCTTCCGGTTTCATGATCGCTGCAACCGGCCAGGCAGAGACCTCGCATGCCTCTACCTCGCCTGCATCTGCCTCTCCCTCCTCCACCCCCACTTCCCCTGCATTCACCCCCCCAGCCACCCCCGGCTCAACCACCTCTTCCTACCACCAAACCAATATTCCCGATTTCGTCTGGTTCGCCAGCCGCCGCTTTCATCGCCAACACGACACCCTCCAACTTCCATCCGGCCGCATCATCGATCTTTTCTCCTATTATCTCAAAACCACCTCATCCCTTGGTAAAAACGGTATCGTCTGGCTGAAGGAACCTATTCGCTTCTATTCGGCCCTCCTCGGCGATTACCCCTATCAAACCGCCTCCGTGGTAGAAACCCGAACAGCCAATGACCGTCCTTCCCAACCCGGGGACGCCTGGACTAATTATCCCGCCATCGTCGCTGTCGACGAGCGCGACACCATCGGTACCGGATCCACTATTCCTCCGGACATCATTGGTAGCTGGCTTTCAAGCGCCATCGGCGCCGACGGGTATCGCTATCCCTGGATGACCGACGGGCTGGGTAGATTTTGTTATGACAGTTTCTGGCTCAGGAATTACCGGCGCCCCTTTATGGAATATTATAAGTACATCCCCGATACATTGAATCGCCGCGTTGTCAACACCCGGGCTGTCCTGAGAGAAGATCAACCGGTCTCAACCTCATCCGAAGACTTCACAAAAGACAACTATCGGACAATTGCCCTCTACAAGACCGCCATCTGGATGCTGGAACTCGAACGCTCCCTCGGGGCTCCGCTCTTTGACAGCTGCATACGGGAATATTTCCGCCGGATGCAATTCCATCATGCCGGCCCGGAAGATCTTAAAGCCGCCTTTGTTACCACCATTTCCCGTCTCGATGCTGACCCGGCGTTCCACTCATCTGCCCACCGTCTGAACATCGATTCCGCATTCGCATTGCTCGACGCCACCGGCCCGGTACCTCCTTCCCCTTACCACCGCCCGCTCGCGCCCAACATTCAATTCGTCCCTCACGCAGCTCACCACAACTACCTGAATATCTCGCCCGCCCTTGGCTTCAACAACTACGACGAATGGATGGTCGGCGCCTTGATCCATAACTACAACCTTCCACCCGGCAACTGGCAACTACTGGCAGCGCCGCTATATTCCGCCACCAGCCACCAGTGGAATGGCGTCCTCCATTTCAACTACGCCTGGTATCCGCACAAAACCTTCCGCCTGATCGAAGCCGGTATCAACGCTTTGCGCTTCTCGACCATCAGCGGAACTGACAGCAACAGCCATGCGATCTTCGGCGGCTTCTATAAGATCGTCCCCTATGTCCGGTTCTTCTTCCCGCCGCCTTCCGTAGGCGGCACAAGGGAGACCTCGCTCGAAGCAAAAGTTTATCTGATCGGTGAAAAGAGCTTCGATAACTACGTTCTAAAATCTGCCGATTCCTTGTATTACCCCACTGTCGGCAAATATGACTTCCGCTACCTCAACCAGCTTACTTTCACCATCCGCGACCGTCGCGTGCTTTATCCCTATTCGGTCAACCTGCAAATTCAACAGGCCGCGGATTTCTACCGGGTCAACCTCGACATTCGGTATTTCTTCAACTATGCAACTGCCGGCGGTCTCGACGTTCGCCTGTTCGGCGCAAAGTTCGGCTATCTCGGCGCCCGCAACCCTGCCCTGG
This sequence comes from Puia sp., assembly GCA_035695565.1. GTDB lineage: Bacteria > Bacteroidota > Bacteroidia > Chitinophagales > Chitinophagaceae > Puia. Next base: position 144,875 of record DASRRX010000015.1, read on the forward strand.
ACCTTTCTCCATTTGAACCCAAGCTGACCGCCGTCCGCGGCAGTGAAGACTATACTTACGACAACTATTTCATCGGTCGCAACGACTTTAATGGCCTGGCCAGCCAGCAGATCATGTCCCGTGACGGTGACCTGAAACTACGCACCGACCTCTTTCAGGGACTCCAGGGCCGGTCGGACAACTGGGTGGCCGCCGTCAACCTGAAGAGCACGCTTCCGCCGCAAGTCGTTCCTGACTGGCTGCCATTACGGTTGTTCCTGGACGTTGGGACCTATGCACAAGCCTGGTCGGACAACCCCCCAACCGGTCATTTCCTTTATGCAGGTGGGATTGAATTGGACCTGCTCCATAACGTGCTTTGCATTTACGCTCCATTGATCTATAGCAGTGATTTCAGCAACCAGCTGAAGACCGTACCCGGTCAGAATGGCTTCTTTCAAAAAGTATCTTTTAGCATCGATTTTCAACAGATCCCTTTTCGTAAGTGGTTTGGCTATACCCCGTTCTGATGCCCATCACCCATCATACCGCCCAATCCTTCCAACCTGGCGCTTCCGCCATCCGCTATCTGCATCGCCACGAGATCGATATCAGCAGGTGGGATGATTGTATACTCAACGCTGCCAGTCCCCTCATCTATGGCCGCTCCTTCTATCTCGATGAAATGGCCGCCGGACAATGGGACGCATTGGTGCTCGATGATTATAAGACCGTCATGCCTCTGACCTGGCGCTCGAAGGCCGGCATCCGCTATCTCTACCAACCCGCTTTCACCCAGCAAACCGGCATCTTCTCCGCCCTGCCTATCCCGCCTGACATTGTCGAAACCTTTCTGCATGAGCTCGATCGCCATTTTCGCTTCGCCGAGATCTTTCTTAATTATACCAATGCCCATCCCGGCTTGAGCCCACGCACTAATTTCATCCTCCACCTCGATGCGCCTTACGAACAACTCGCCCGTCGCTATAGGAAGGATCTGATCCGCAACCTGAAACTCACCGGCCGCTCACAGCCAACTCCTCCCGGCCACTCGCAGCCGTCTCTCACTCGTCGCCCACAGCTAACTTATATAAAGGACTTTGACCTGCACACCGCCCTTCACCACTTCCGCAGCGAATACGCCTCGCGTTTGCCTGCCATCAAAGAAGATGATTATCGCCGCTTTGAGACCCTCTGCCACCATCTCCGGCAGCAGGAGCAATTGCTGACAAGGGCGGTCCTCGACGAACGGCAGCAACCGCTTTGCTCCGCCGTCTTCCTCCGGGATACCCGCCGATTCTACCTTTTGCACTCCACTACCCTTCCTGCCGGCCGTGCAACGGAAGCCAACCATTTTCTGCTCGACCAGTTCATCCGTGAATGGGCCAATTCTTCCATGATCCTCGACTTTGAAGGCTCCGATCATCCCGGTATCGCTCACTTCTATAGCAACTTCGGCAGCGTCGACCAACCCTACTTCTTCTATCGCCGGAACCGCCTCCCCTGGCCGGTTCGCTGGCTGAAATAATGACGATTACTTCCCCCTCCTTCCCAATAAATGCTCCGCTATCCCCATATCCGTCGGTGTCGTGATCTTTATATTCGTTTGTTCCCCCTCGATTAAATGCACCTCATGCCCCGCTACCTCCACTACCGTAGCCTCATCCGTAAAAGCCTCCTGGTGATCCCTCTTATAAGCCCCTAACAGGATATCCCCCCTGAAAGTCTGCGGCGTCTGCACCAGCTTGATCCGGCTTCGATCGATCGGCTTGCTGCGCCCCCCATCTTCCACCAGCCGGACGCTGTCCCGGCAATCTACCACCGGCACCGCCGAACCCAACTCTACCGCCTGCTCATAACAACGACGGATCAGCTCCATAGTTACCAGACACCGCACGCCATCATGCACAAAAATGATCGCATTCTTTCCCAAACCGATCCTCTTATCCTCGGCTCCCACACTGGTCCCCAAATCCTTTTCTCCCAAGCCACTCCCCGTCTCTGCCACCTGCCTCCCCAACTCCTCCATGATCTTCGCCAGCCCGTTCCGCACCGAATGAAACCTCGTATCCCCCCCATCCGCAATCCGTACCCTCTCCCCGGCCGAACAACTATCGATAAGCGATTTAGCAGCCTCCCGATGACCTGCCGGGACCACCAGCATGATCTCCAGATCCGGATATGCCGCCAGGAAGGTCTCCACCGTATACCACAATACCGGCCGGTCCTGCAACATCAGGAATTGTTTTGGTACTTCCCCCCCCATCCTCGCTCCCATTCCGCCCGCTACAATGACAGCATATTTTTTCATATCCACCCTATTTATAGATCGCCACCATCTCCACCCCGTCACTATTCTTATATCCCCGATACATCCCCTGGCTGTTGAAGATCAATGCGGCATTTCCCAGCCCATCCACACCGATCATCCCCCCTTCACCGCCAATGGCGATCAGCTTTTCATGCACGACAACCTCCATTGCTTTCTGCAGGCTCAATCCTTTATACTCCATCAGACAGCTCACATCATGGGCAGCCACCGCCCGGATGAACAGCTCGCCATGACCCGTACACGAAATACCGCAAGTGGCATTGTTGGCATACGTCCCCGCACCGATCATCGGACTGTCTCCGATCCGGCCGAATTTCTTATTGGTCATACCGCCTGTACTGGTGGCAGCCGCAATATTACCTTGCTGATCACAAGCCACCGCCCCTACCGTCCCGAATTTCTTATCCCGCATCAGCTCCTCCAGCCGCTGATGCGTGTGGTCCAGCGAATAAGTGTCCGAATCCCGGATCGACTTCCATTGATCATACCGGAACTGAGAAAAGAAGTATTCGTCCGGCTCCAGCTTGATGCCCTGTTTGATCGCAAAATCACTCGCCCCTTTACCACTCAGGAATACATGATTGCTGTTCAGCATCACCTCGGCCGCCAGCTCGATTGGGTTCCGGACATTACGTACACCTGTAACCGCACCTGCCTGCAGTGTCCTGCCGTCCATGATCGCCGCATCCATCTCCTGCACCCCTTTTTTGGTAAAGACCGACCCCCGGCCGGCATTGAAAAGAACATTGTCTTCCAGCATTACGATCGTCGCCTTGATGGCATTGACGGCGGACCCTCCCTGCTCCAGCACCGCAAAGCCGGCCCGCAATGCCTGTTGCAACCCCGTCTGATACGCGTCTTCCAGCTCAGGGGTCATATCTTCTTTGAGTATCGTCCCGGCGCCGCCATGGACCGCGAGTGTAAACCTCGGCATATTAATGGATTAAGCCCACAAAACTAGATAAAAAGCAAGAGGATATTTTTGAAGAATTCTCCAAATTGCTTTGACAGCCGCTAAGCATGGCCGAAAATCCTTGCGATCTCATCAACACACAAAGCCGCTCGCACTCCATCCTCTACGCCAACAACTCGCCACACTACGCCAACAACTCTCCGCACTCCGCCAACAGCCGGTCCCGGCCGATCGCCACCGTACCCACTTCCTCGCACACCAGCCCCCCTGCAATATTCGCCACCGCCGCCATCAACGCCACATCCCGCGTTACCGCATACACCAGCGAAGCCACCGCTATCACCGTATCCCCCGCCCCGGAGACGTCAGCGATATTCCGCAGATGGGAAGGAACAATAGCCGCCCTCCGGCCATCGCAGTAGAAGACCCCCTTTTCCGACAGGGTAATGAATGATATTTCATGCCCTAACCGCTCCGCCAGCTGCCCGTGGACCAGCTCCAGCGCCGTCAGCTGCACTTCCTCCAACCCTATACGCAACCCCTCCCGAACCTCTTTTAGATTGGGCTTGAAGATCGTCACCCCTTCATACGAAAAGAAATTCTTCCGCTTCGGATCCACAGCGGTAATGACGCCCCTTTCCCGGCATAGCCCTGCCACCGCACGGATCACTTTATCCGTCAATACCCCCTTATTATAGTCCTCGAAAAGGATCACCTGCGGCTTCTCCTTCTCGATGTAGGCAGCAATCCGCCTTAGCAACTCCTCTTCCTCAACAGGAGTGAGATCGTGCGTGGTCTCGGAATCCAGCCGCATCATCTGCTGATTGCGCCCGATCACCCGCGCCTTATTGGTCGTGATCCGAGAAGCGCTCTTCAGATGCCCCGAAGTATCGATCCCACTGCCCGCCAGCAACAATTCAAGCGCTTCCCCATCCGCATCCTTCCCGATCACACTGAAGGTGGAAACCCGCGCACCCAGGCCCGCAAGATTAAGCGCCACATTGCCCGCCCCGCCGATCCGCTGCTCCCGCCGGTCCAACGCGACCACCGGCACCGGAGCCTCCGGCGAGATCCGCTCCACATGGCCCCATAAATAAGTGTCCAGCATGACATCACCGATCACCCCCGCCTTGACCTGACTAAAATCGGCGAATAGTTGAGAGAAATTGGGCATTACTTTATGCTTTTTTGCGGGACAAAGCTATATAATACAAGGGAATTCCCAGCAATACGATGATCGCGGCCCAACTGGAATAGAGCGGCTCCTGCAAGATCAGCGCTACACAGAACACCAGCGCCAGCACAATGTAGATCGCCGGCAGGACCGGATAGCCAAAAGCTTTATACGTTCGTTCTACATCCGGCCGCCGGCGCCGCAAGACAAAAATGCCCAGGACAGTCAGGGCATAGAACAACACCGCCACAAAGGAGATCATCACCAGCAAATTGTTGTACCTGCCGCTGACACACAGAATGCAGGCCACCAGACACTGCGCCCACAACGCCCAACCCGGGACAGCCTTCCGGTTGAGCTCTCCCGCCTTGCGAAAGAACAACCCGTCGCACGACATCGAATAATATACCCGCGCACCCGCCAGGATCAGCCCGTTGTCACATCCGAATGTGGAGATCATGATCATAACCGCAATGACATAAGTGCCGCTATGGCCAAATATCGCATCCGCAGCCGATACCGCCACGCGCTGCTGCGGAGCGGCGGCGATTTGATCCAGCGGCATTACGCTTAGGTACATCAGGTTCGCCGCCACATAGATAAAGGTTACTATAAGGGTTCCAAGGAACAGGCTTAACCCGATATTCCGCTTCGGATTCTTCATCTCCCCGGCGATAAAAGTGACATTGTTCCAGGCATCGCTCGAAAAGATAGACCCCGACATCCCCGCTGCAATCGCCCCGACCATCGCCAATCCCAGAACCGGCATACCGCCTCCCTTGCCGGCATCATCCGCCATCGTCACCATCTTCCATGTATCCGTCCAGTTATGCTGCCAGATCGCATGGCGGGCGCCCAATAGAAAGCCGAATACCACGAGCCCGAATAACGAAAGAAGTTTGGTCACCGTAAAGATCCGCTGTATCCATTTTCCCCCTTCGATACCCCGGGTATTCACCCAGGTCAAAAACACGATCAGGCAGATCGCCACCAACTCCGCATAGTGGACATGTATAGGTCCCAGGGAAAAGGCTATATTCTTATCGGTCAGCTCCAGCGCCGGAAAGAAATAGCCCGCAAACTTTGCGAAGGCAACCGCCACCGCAGCGATCGTCGCCGTCTGGATAACCGCGAAAAAGCTCCATCCATACAGGAAACCCGTCAGCGGATTATACGCTTCTTTGAGATAAATATACTGGCCGCCCGCCTTGGGATACATCCCGCTGAGCTCCCCATAGCTGACCGCCGCGGAAATAGTCATGAAGCCGGTGATCAGCCAGACAAAGATCAGCCACCCGGCACTGCCGGTCAGTTGGGTAATCGTTGAACTGACGATGAAAATACCGGATCCGATCATCGACCCGGCAACGATCATGGTGCCATCCAGCAAGCCAAGCGTGGGCTTAAAGTGCGTAGTAGTTTTGGTTGTTTCTGCCATAACACTAAATGTACATGAAAAGTGTTTCACGAAAAAATCACCCTTTCATGCCCTCACCCCAACCCCGGCCTCGCTTCCTCAATCGCCTGCGTCATAGGCAGACAGGGTAATTATTTGGATTTCTTATAGCTGGCGTAATTGGCATTTAACCCGGCCACCAGGTCGTTGGTTATGTTGTAGATGGTATCCTTATTGTAGATAAAGGAATTGGCGTGGTCATACGCGATAATATAAGCGAAGTTCTTGTCCTTGTTGTATTCCTTGATAAAATTCTCGATCTGGCTGCGGATCGAGTCCCGCTTACTTTCCTGGAACTTATAGAAATTCTGCTCCAATTCCTGCTTGTGATCGGCAAAATCCTGCTGCATTACCTGCAACTGCCGGTTCGCTTCCTCCGCCTCGGCCTGCGTCATCGTGTTGCCCCTTTGCCTCCATGCTGCAATCTGCTGCTGGTTCTTGCGATCCCGGCTCGCCAGGTCCTGGTTCATCTGATTTTCCTTGTCGATGGCCTGATTCTTTACGTCCTTCATGAACTCATACTTCTCCTGCAACGTATCGAGATCGAAATACGCGATCTTGAAATTCGTTCCGGTACTCGCTACTCCGGCTGGCTTCGCGCCTTCGAGCCGCTTCTTTAGCTGGCCGATCTCGCGGTTTTGAACAAAATAGACAGCCCCGGCGACAACCAACGCAATGACGCTAATAATAGTAGAAATTTGTTTCATATCCGACCACAAGATAAAAAAGTAGGAGGTTAGAAACCCCCTACTTCACTTGATTTTAACATTCTTATAAATATCATGCCCAAACGGCCTTAGCGTCTGTTACCTTGGCCCGCCTTCCTATTCTTCCTCATCGAATTGCATTGCCTCCCGGGTCGTCTGCAACAGCTCATATTCTTCCTTGCTGCCCACGATCATGTTCTCAAAGTCACGCAACCCGGTTCCCGCAGGGATCGGATGACCCGTGATCACATTCTCCTTCAATCCGAGCATATCGTCACTCTTACCCTGAATAGCGGCTGATGAAAGAACCTTCGTCGTTTCCTGGAAGGAAGCGGCAGAGATCCAGCTTTGCGTACCCAACGAAGCCTTCGTGATACCAAGCAGCAACGGCGCCGATGTAGCAGCCTTCGCATCCTTGAATTCCGCCAGCTTCTTGTCGTTCCGGCGAAGAATGGAATTCTCTTCCCTTACCTCCCGCAGGCTTACGATCTGACCCGCCTTCAGTTTGGTCGAATCCCCCGGATCAGTGACTACCTTTTTGTCGAAGATCCAGTCATTTTCTTCAAGGAACTCGAATTTATCTACCGTGTCTTCTTCGAGGAACCGGGTATCGCCCGGATCGACTATCGTCAGCTTGCGCATCATCTGGCGAACGATCACTTCAATATGCTTGTCATTGATCTTTACACCCTGTAGCCGGTATACTTCCTGGATCTCGTTAACCACATACTCCTGTACCGCAAAAGGCCCCTTGATCGACAGGATATCCGCCGGAGCAACCTGCCCGTCGGACAGCTGGGCGCCGGCCTTGACAAAGTCCCCGTCCTGTGCCAGGATCTGCCGGGTCAACGGAACCAGGTATTTCTTAACTACCCCGTCCTTCGCTTCGACAATGATCTCCCGGTTACCCCGCTTGATGTTCCCGAAGGCGACCACCCCATCAATCTCGCTTACGATCGCCGGGTTGCCCGGATTACGCGCTTCGAACAGCTCCGTTACCCGCGGCAGACCGCCGGTAATATCCCGCAGTTTACCAAGTACGCGCGGGATCTTCACGATAACCTGACCCGCCTTCACCTCTTCCGCTTCCTCGATAATGATATGCGAGCCCACCGGGAGGTTATAGTTCTTCGCTTCCTTATTCCCTTCGATATTGATGCTCGGGATCTTGGTCTTATCCTTTGTTTCGATAACCACCTTCTCGCGGTGACCAGTCTGTTCGTCCGCCTCTTCCCGGTAGGTGATGCCTTCTATCACCGCATCGAACTTCACCGAACCTGCAATTTCAGAGATCACGACGTTGTTGAACGGGTCCCAGGTACATATCACCTCGCCCTTCGCTACCTTCTGGCCGTCCTTCGCCACCAGCGTAGCCCCGTAAGGAACATTGTTGGTGATTAGCAACCGGTCATTTTTCACATCCATGATCCGCACCTCACCGGTACGGCCAATGACGATCTGTTGCTTCTCGCCTTCATTATTCTCGGCAGTTACCGTCCGAAGACCATCGAATTGGATAGTACCCTCGAACTTCGCCATCATTGCGGATTCGACCGAGGCGCTACCAGCCACACCACCGACGTGGAACGTACGCAACGTCAGCTGAGTACCGGGCTCACCAATGGACTGGGCGGCAATGATCCCAACCGCATCCCCTTTCTGCGTCACATAACCCGTCGCCAGGTTCTTACCATAACATTTCACGCAAACCCCGCGCTTGCTCTCACAGGTCAGCACCGACCGGATCTCGATCGCCTCGATGCTCGCATCTTCGATCGCTTTCGCAACCTCTTCCGTGATCACCTCGCCGGCTGAAACGATCAGCTTGTCACTGGCCGGGTCATAGACGTCATGCAGTGAGGTCCGGCCCAATATCCGGTCATACAGCGGTTCTACCACATCTTCGTTATCTTTCAACGCCGACGTAGCAATACCCCGCAGCGTGCCGCAATCTTCCTCCGTAATGACCACATCCTGCGCCACATCCACAAGACGACGGGTAAGATAACCGGCATCGGCCGTCTTCAGGGCAGTATCGGCAAGACCTTTACGCGCACCGTGGGTCGAGATAAAGTAGTCCAATACATTCAGCCCGCCCTTGAAGTTCGACAGGATCGGGTTCTCGATGATCTCACTACCCGTAGAGCCTGATTTCCTCGGCTTGGCCATCAGACCCCTGATACCGGCCAGCTGCTTGATCTGCTGCTTGCTGCCCCGGGCGCCGGAATCCAGCATCATATACACCGAATTGAAACCCTGCTTATCGTTGGCCAGCTCGGAGATAAGGCTTTCCGTAATACGGGTATCGACACGCGACCAGATGTCCACGATCTGATTGTACCGCTCGTTGTTGGTGATCAGGCCCATATTGTAGTTTTCCCATACCTCATCCACTTCACCCTTCGCATTATCCAGCAATTCTTCCTTGGTATCGGGAATGATCAGGTCGTTGATATTGAAGGACAGACCGCCGCGGAATGCCATCCGGAACCCAAGCTGCTTGATATCGTCGAGGAACTTCACCGTCTTCGGGATATTCGTCCACTTGATGATATTCCCGATGATCTCACGAAGTGACTTCTTCGTCAGCAGCGCATTCACAAAGCCAACCTCGGAAGGCACGGTCTGATTGAACAGCACCCGGCCAACTGTCGTTTCCAACAATTTGTTCTCCAACGTATCCGTAACAAGATTCCGGACCATCGCCTTCACTTTGATATATGCATGCAGATCGAGCTGACCCTCATTGTAGGCGATAATGACTTCCTCCGCGCTGTAGAAGGCCTTGCCTTCGCCCTTCACCTTCTCCGCAGCCGTCGATTTCTTCCCCTTCGTAATGTAATATAACCCCAACACCATGTCCTGGGAAGGCAGCGTGATCGGCGTACCATTCTGCGGGTTAAGGATGTTGTGCGAAGACAGCATCAGCAACTGAGCTTCCAGGATAGCGGCGCTGCTGAGCGGCACGTGAACCGCCATCTGGTCACCGTCGAAGTCGGCATTGAACGCCGTACACACTAACGGGTGCAGCTGTATGGCCTTACCTTCGATCAGTTTCGGCTGGAAAGCCTGAATAGATAACCGGTGTAGCGTCGGGGCCCGGTTCAACATCACCGGATGACCCTTTAAAATATTTTCGAGGATATCCCACACGATAGCTTCCTTCTTATCGACCAGCTTGCGGGCGCTTTTGACCGTCTTGACAATGCCCCGCTCGATAAGCTTCCGGATAATGAAGGGTTTGAACAGCTCCGCAGCCATATCCTTCGGCAGCCCGCACTCATGCAGCTTCAGCTCAGGGCCTACTACGATAACCGAACGACCGGAATAGTCGACACGCTTACCAAGAAGATTCTGCCGGAAACGGCCTTGCTTCCCCTTCAGAACATCGCTCAGGGACTTCAATGCACGTCCGCCCTCCGCCTTCACAGCATTTGATTTCCGGCTGTTGTCGAACAACGAATCGATCGCTTCCTGCAACATCCGCTTTTCATTCCGAAGAATGACCTCAGGCGCCTTGATCTCCAATAGCCGCTTCAACCGGTTGTTCCGGATGATCACCCGGCGATACAGGTCGTTGAGGTCGGATGATGCAAACCTACCCCCATCCAGCGGCACCAATGGCCTAAGCTCGGGCGGGATCACCGGGATATACTGCATCACCATCCACTCAGGACGATTGGTAATGCGGGAATTCGCATCCCGGAATGCTTCCACGACACTGAGCCGCTTCAAGGCATCCGCTTTACGCTGCTGGGACGTCTCATTAGCCGCCGCATTCCGCAGATCGAAAGACAGTTGATCCAGCTCGATCCGCTCCAGCAGATCATGAACCGCTTCTGCACCCATCTTCGCAATGAACTTCCCGGGATCATCATCCGGCAGATACTGGTTGTCCTTCGGCAGCGTGTCCAGGATCTCCAGATATTCCTCTTCCGTTAACAGATCCCCGTAATTCTGGGCCTTATCAGCCCGGATACCGGGTTGAATGACCACATATCTTTCGTAATAAATTATGCTTTCCAGCTTCTTGGAGCTCATCCCCAGCAGATAGCCGATCTTATTAGGTAAGGATTTGAAATACCAGATGTGAACGACCGGGACCACCAGCTTGATGTGCCCCATCCGCTCACGACGCACCTTCTTCTCCGTTACTTCCACGCCGCAACGATCACAAACGATCCCTTTATACCGGATCCGCTTGTACTTTCCACAGGCACACTCATAATCCTTCACAGGACCAAAAATACGCTCGCAGAAGAGGCCATCCCTCTCCGGCTTGTACGTACGATAGTTGATGGTCTCGGGCTTCAATACCTCGCCATAGCTCCTTTCCAGGATGCTGTCAGGAGAAGCTAGACCGATTGTGATTTTTGAAAAAGTGGCTCTGGGACGATTTTCTTTTTTAATAGCCATATTGCAAAATGCTGGTTTTTGTCTTGCTCTAACCCGTTACATATCAAAAAGTTACCCCTCCCGGCTTACACCAGGGGAGCAACAACAGATATTCTTGTATGCTTTTGGGACGAAATCAAGGAGGGCAAAGGTACAACTTTTACTTAAAAAAAATTGATTTTTCCACACCCGCCTCCCTTGCCCTGACAGCCATCCCCCACTTATACGTACACTTCCAAATTTTCCTACGTATAAATTCCCCTTTTCCCCTTAACTTTAAAAAAAAAACCCATGCCCCACCTTACCCCATTACTCATATTAAAACCAGAATGATATGAATAGCAAGGTCACACTAAGTTTCGATCAGGACGTCATCCGCAGCGCCAAAGAATACGCCGCCAGCCGAAATATCAGCCTGTCCCGTCTGGTCGAAAACCTTTTACGAAGAATAACCACCGGCGAATATCACTCACTGGAGGAATTCCCGATTGCAGAGTGGGTAAATATGGTCGCAGAAGGCCCCGCCGAATACAAGACAGAAAAGAGAAGCAACAAAGCCCTTAAAGACGAGTACTACAAATCCAGGAAGAAGAAATGAAGGTCTTTGCCGATGCCAACATACTCGTCTCCGTAGTCAATAGGGAATACCCGCTGTTCCCTTTCACGTCACGCATCCTTAGCCTGGCCGGAACGCCCGATTTCAGCATCTGTACCTCCCCCATCTGCCTGGCTATCGCTTTTTATTTTGCGGAAAAGAAATCCTCCGCCGCCGTGGCTAAAGAGAAACTTAAGATCCTGTCGACCCGCCTGATAATCACCAGCGCCGGGCCCGCGACGGTTCATTCCGCCTTTTCCGATCCGGCTGCCCTGGACTTCGAAGATGGCCTCCAATATTACTCCGCTTTGGAGGCGGGCTGCAACTGCCTCCTGACAGAAGACATCGGCGACTTCCATTTCTCCCGGATCGAAGTGGTCTCATCGAAAGAATTCTTCAAACGCCACCTCCACGCCACTATCCCCGCCTCTCGCCGCTCAAATACTTCTCCCTGATCACATCCTGCACCGGCACCCCCTGTATCTTGCTTTCCAGCCAGGAAATCACATCCAAATACATGAACGCACGCGTCTCAAACCTGCTCCCCTCATACCTTTTTAGCTTCTCAAGCAATTTACCGAACTCCGGCTTCAGCTGATCCGGCGACACCGAAAACGCCTTCCGCAGGAACTTGAAGATCTCTTCCTCCACATGGCTTAGACTCTCCATCTTCGCCATGAACCGGTACACCGACTTTGTCAGATATTCCAACAGATCGAAATTCCCCAGCTCATAATGCGCGATCAGATGCAAAAGCCGTGAATAACACTGCAAATCGGTCCGCAGATCCACCTTCCAGTTGATGATCTTGTTCAGGTAATCGATCGTCTTTTCATAATCGCCGCTTCCAAAATACAAGCAGGCGATCTTGTAATAGAAGACCAGGATCCGGTGACGATCCAGGTAGATCCAGTACTCCGTCAGCTTTTCCTCGATATAAGGGACAAGCGTAAGCCCCTCCGTGAATGTCCCATCGATGAAATGTTGATTGAGCTTGGAAATATACAGATATACAAAGGTCTGTATCCGGTTGTTCACATTGTTCGTCACTAAGTCCGAATGGGAGAACTCCTCGAACTGATTTAACGTCTCCCGGAACTTCTGATCATTCAGCAGATCGAAATGCGCTCCCAAAAGATTATGCATGCCCTTGATGTATTGCGACGTCTCCACCGCCAGCATGAACGGCTCCTTTTCAAAAAGGTCAACCCATTTCTGCGTGTATCGGTAATACATCAGAAAATCCTGCCGGATGAACGCATACCAGACAAAACTTTGATATTGATACAGCTTCTCATAGAAGCCCGCACACTGCGAAAGATCCGTGGGCATGTTCTTTTCGAAAAATTCCTGCACCGCCGCTTCATCCTTTTCATTCCGCGCCACACCATGGCGAATATACCAGCTGTATAGCTGCAGCGCCAGGTTGGATAGCCGGCTGATCAGCCGCAGCCGGTCATTTACCCCATCCAGTTCTTCCGCCAGCTGGTCCGCCCGATCCTGCATGCTCCGCGTAATATGTAACGACTCGATCGTCTTCTCGAAGAAGAGCACTTCCAGCAGGAAAGTCTCCTGATGATGGATCCGCGCACTTTCCTTGATCCGCTCCAACGTCCGCAGGCTTTGCAGGTACAGCCCCTTGTTATAGAGGATCCGGGCATAATCCAACTGCTCATGTAATTGAATATCAACGTTATCTTCGTGCCTGATCAGCCTTAGGCTGGCAAGGATCTCCCGATATAAGTGTGCCTTGGCGTTCGATAGCTGCGCCTTGCGGATATTTTTGTTTTTATTTAACAATTGGGCTTCATCATACTCATCCATCTTGTCCATCGCATCGAAGAGCTGGATGCTCTTGAGGTCCAGGCTGGATGAATTACGCGTGATATACAGCTTAAAGTTTCGCTTCTCCGACTTTTCCAGAGATTTGATTAGTTGAAAAAGCGAATCTGATGATCGGTTGGGCATCGTAATTTCCGGCGTTAAAACCCTTTACTGTACCGGGTTTCGAGGCAAATCGCCCCTATTAAGCGCTGTAAAACCACCTTAATTATGATTTTAACGCCACAACAAACGTAGCTAATTTGTGCTAATCCCTTCACAACCGGATCACGAACAAACGTAAAAATCCATATGGCCGATCAAAAAATTTTCATTTTCGACACCACGCTTCGCGACGGCGAACAAGTCCCCGGCTGCAAGCTCAATACCACTGAAAAGATCGAGCTGGCCCTTCAACTGGAAGCCCTTGGCGTTGATGTCATCGAAGCAGGCTTCCCCGTATCCAGCCCCGGCGATTTCCATTCCGTCGAAGAGATTTCCCGGATCATCAAAGATGCCACCGTGTGCGGCCTGAGCCGCGCCGTACAACGGGATATCGAAGTGGCCGCAGCCGCACTCCGCCACGCCCGGCGCCCACGCATCCATACAGGTATCGGCACCTCGGACTCCCATATCAGGGCCAAGTTCAATGCAACCCGTGAAGAGATCCTGAGCCGGGCCGTACAAGCGGTTAAATGGGCCCGTAACCTCGTCGGTGATGTCGAATTCTACGCCGAAGACGCCGGCCGCACCGACAATGAATATCTCGCCCGGGTAGTAGAGGCCGTGATCGCCGCAGGCGCCACCGTCGTGAATATTCCGGATACGACCGGCTATTGCCTTCCCGACCAGTATGGTGAAAAGATCGCCTGGCTGATCAACCACGTTCCTAACGTCGGCAAGGCTGTCCTTTCTTGCCATTGCCATAACGACCTCGGCCTGGCCACCGCCAATTCCATCGCCGGTATCCGCAGCGGCGCCCGCCAGATCGAATGTACCATCAATGGACTGGGTGAACGCGCCGGCAATACCTCCCTGGAAGAAGTCGTTATGATCATCCGCCAGCACAAGGACCTCGGCTTCTATACAGATATCAAGGCGCCGGAACTGAATCCCATCAGCCGCCTTGTCTCCGACACGATGCGCATGCCCGTTCAACCGAATAAAGCCATCGTCGGCGCCAATGCATTCTCCCATTCCTCGGGCATCCACCAGGACGGCTTTCTAAAAGACGCCGGCACTTACGAGATTATCAATCCTGATGAGGTAGGTGCAGACGGCTCCAAGATCGTGCTCACCGCCCGCAGCGGCCGTAGCGCCCTCGCCTTCCGCCTGCAGAAGATCGGCTACTCTTTCAACCGTAACGACATCGACACCATCTATGAGCGATTCCTCCAGGTGGCCGATACGAAAAAAGAAGTTATAGAAGAAGACCTTCACCGGCTGGCGCATGCCTACTCGGAGACCGTCATTCCTTCTTAACCACACAAAAAAGCTATGCCAAAAACATTATTTGAAAAGATTTGGGACCGCCACGTCGTCCGGACGATCGAAGGCGGCCTCTCCGTGCTCTATATCGACAGACATTTCATTCACGAGGTCACCAGCCCCCAGGCCTTCAAAGGTCTCGAAAAACGCGGCGTCGAAGTATTCCGGCCGGCGCAGATCGTCGCCACCGCCGACCATAACGTACCCACCATCGACCAGCATCTGCCCATTAAAGAAGAGCTCTCCCGTATCCAGGTGCAACAACTGATCGAGAACTGCAAACGGCATCACATTGAACTATACGGCCTCGGCCACCCCTACCAGGGCATCGTCCATGTCATCGGGCCCGAGCTTGGCGTCACCCAGCCCGGCATGACCATCGTCTGCGGCGACAGCCATACATCCACCCACGGCGCTTTTGGCGCGATCGCCTTCGGCATCGGCACCTCCGAAGTGGAGATGGTAATGGCTACCCAGTGCGTGCTGCAGAGCAAGCCAAAGCTCATGCGCATCAACGTTGAGGGAAAGCTCAACAAAGGCGTCGCCTCAAAAGACATCATCCTCCATATTATCGCCATGATTTCCGCCAGCGGCGCCACGGGCTACTTCGTGGAATACGCCGGCTCCGCCATCCGCGGCCTTTCGATGGAAGCCCGGATGACCGTCTGCAACATGAGCATCGAGATGGGCGCCCGCGGCGGCATGATCGCCCCCGACGAAACGACCTTCTCCTATCTCGAAGGCCGCCCCTTTGCCCCCCAGGGCCCGGATTGGGATAAGAAACTGGCCTCCTGGAAAACCTTGTTCTCCGATGAGGGCGCTGCATTCGACAAAGAGATCACCATCGACGCGGCAAAGATCGAACCTATGATCACCTATGGCACCAATCCCGGCATGGGCGTCGGCGTCACCGGACACATCCCCGCCACCGCCGACCCAAAATCGCTCGCCTATATGGGCTTGCAGGCCGGCGCCGCCATCCGGGGAAAAAAGATCGACTATGTGTTTATCGGCAGCTGCACCAACTCCCGGATCGAGGACCTGCGCGAAGTGGCTTCCTTTGTCAAAGGCCGGAAGAAAGCAGACCACGTTGAAGTCTGGATCGTTCCGGGCAGCAAACAGGTGGAGCAGCAAGCCATCAAGGAAGGCATCGACAAGATCTTCGAAGCGGCAGGGTTCCACCTTCGCCAGCCAGGCTGTAGCGCATGCCTCGGCATGAATGAAGACAAGATCCCCGCCGGCAAATATTGCATCTCGACCTCCAACCGTAACTTTGAAGGCCGCCAGGGCCCCAATGCCCGCACCCTCCTCGCCAGCCCCCTGACCGCGGCAGCTGCCGCCATCACCGGAGAAGTGACCGACATCCGCGAATTCATCTGATCAAAGAACAATATGAGCAAAGCCATCGATAAAATAAGTTCCACCGCAGTCCCCATCGACCTGGAGAATATCGACACCGACCAGATCATCCCGGCCCGCTTCCTGAAAGCCACCAGCCGGGAAGGCTTCGGCGACAACCTCTTCCGGGACTGGCGTTATAACGGCGACAATACCCCGAAAAAGGATTTCATCCTCAACGACCCGACCTACAGCGGAAAGATACTTGTGGCAGGTGCAAATTTCGGTTGCGGCTCCAGCCGCGAACACGCCGCCTGGGCCATCAAAGACGCAGGCTTCGACGTAGTCGTCAGCAGCTTCTTCGCCGATATCTTTAAGAACAACGCCCTGAATAATTTCCTGCTCCCGGTAACGGTCAGCGAAGACTTCCTCGGGCAACTCTTTGCCGCCATTCGTAATGACCCGGCCGCTAAGATCAACGTCGACCTGGAAGCACAGACGATCACCCTGCCATCGGGAGGATCAGCTACATTCGAGATCAATAGCTATAAGAAGACCTGCTTGCTCAACGGCTACGACGATATCGACTACCTGCTGAGCATCCGTGACGAGATCCGACAATTCGAAAAACAACACCAACTATAATTTGACCTCTACCCTTAATACCCATTTTATATGCAAAAGAATATCGTAGTCATCGAAGGCGACGGCATCGGACCGGAAGTTACCCGGCAGGCGATCAAGGTGCTGGACGCTGTAGCCCACCAGGGCGGTCATGAGTTCACCTATAAATATTGTTTGATGGGCGCCGACGCCATCGACAAGACCGGTACCCCCCTGCCCGACGAGACGATCGAAGCCGCACTCAACAGCGACGCTATCCTGTTCGGAGCCATCGGCCACCCCAAATATGACAACGACCCAACCGCAAAAGTCCGGCCCGAACAGGGATTGCTTAAACTCCGGAAATCTCTGCAGTTGTTCGCCAATATCCGCCCCGTAGCCACCTACCCCGCCCTCCAGCACCTGTCGCCACTGAAAGCGAAGATCCTCGAGAACGTGGATTTCATTATCTACCGCGAGTTGACCGGCGGCATTTACTTCGGAAAAAAGGAGATCAACGCCGAAGGCACCCAGGCGTCTGACGACTGCTTCTATACCCGCGAAGAGATCGAACGTATCGCCCACCTGGCATTCCACCAGGCGCAACAGCGCCGCAAGAAGCTGACCCTCGTTGACAAAGCCAATGTTCTCGAAACCTCCCGCCTCTGGCGTAAAGTGGTGCAGGATATTGCCGGCGGCTATCCCGATGTGAAGATCGACTTCCTCTTTGTCGATAACGCTGCCATGCAGATCATCCTCAACCCCCGGCAATTCGACGTGATCCTGACCGAAAATATGTTCGGCGATATCCTGAGCGACGAAGCAAGCGTGATCAGCGGATCGCTCGGACTGCTGCCATCCGCTTCCATCGGCAAAGGCGCCGCCCTGTTCGAGCCCATCCATGGTTCCTATCCACAGGCCGCCGGCAAAGACATCGCCAACCCGCTCGGCAGCATCCTGTCCGCAGCCATGCTCCTCGACCACTTCGGACTGCATGCTGATGCAAACCGCATCCGCGAAGCAGCCAACTGGACACTGCAGAACGGCTTCGTTACAAAAGACATCGACCCTATTAATTTTTATTTCACCAGCACTATCGGCGAACTGATCGCAGATTATGTAGGCGGTAAGATCCCTGGCGATATCCATAAGAATAATATCGAACTGAGAAAGTCGACCATTATTTGAAAGCGAACCACGGGTTCGAAAATTAGTTCTTTGTTTTTTCATAAGGCGGACGTACATTCGTAACATGAAAGCATCCTCTTTAATAATTATTGTGGTGGTAATTATTATTCCTGCGATCCAGGGAGGAGGGTGGTAATTCAATAAATACGAATACAGAAATACCAGCGACCCGCCTCCCAAAGGCGGGTCGCCCTTTTTTATAAGCATATGGCAAACTATTATAACGAAAACACGGTTCTCTGGCTGGACGGCCAGATCCTCAAAGCAGCGGACACAAAGACCGATCTCTACGGCCAATCCCTCCATTACGGCTATTCGGTATTCGAAGGCATCCGCTCCTATCGAACCGCCGCCGGCGCAACCAGGATCTTCAAAGCCGTGGAGCACTTCGATCGCCTGCGACGCTCCGCCGAAGCCCTCAACATGCCGTACCACTATACTACGGCCGAAATGATCAAAGCTACCTACGAAGTGCTCGAACGCAACAACCTCCAGAATGCCTATATCCGCCCCGTCGTTTATGGTCCCGCAAACATGAGCTTCAATCCAAACACCGAATCCTTTACCGTCATCGAGGCATGGGAGATGGCCCCCTTCCTTGGCGAAAAGCTCCTTAAAGTGATGACCTCATCCTTCCAACGCCCAAACCCAAAGGGATTCAAGATAGAAGCAAAGGCCGCCGGCCACTACGTCAACTCCATTATGGCCAGCCATGAGGCAAAAGGTAAAGGCTTCGACGAAGCACTGCTCACCGATATGAATGGATATATCGCCGAAGGTCCCGGCGCCAACATGTTCTTCGAATTGGAAGGGAAACTATTTACCCCCGCCGCCGGCAACATCCTTCCCGGAATTACCCGCGCCACCGTCCTCGAACTTTGTAAAGAGCTGGATATCCCCGTCGAAGAAGGCCAATATACGCTCGAACAATTGAAGACCGCCGACGCCGCCTTTTTCTGCGGCACCGCGGCTGAGGTCATTGGCTGGGCCTCGATCGACGACTATACCTTTCCAATGCCCTGGAAAGAAACCCAAAGCAGAAAGATACAACTCGCATATAAGGACAAAGTCACCGAAAAACTGCATCAACTGGAAACTATTTAACCCAAAGCATGGAACTGAATAAATACAGCAAGACACTCACCCAGGACACAACACAACCCGCCGCCCAGGCGATGTTGTACGGCATCGGACTGACCGATGAAGACCTCGCCAAGGCCCAGGTCGGCATCGTATCGATGGGATACGACGGCAACACCTGTAATATGCACCTCAACGACCTGGCTCAGATCGTCAAGAAGGGGGTTTGGGAGCGCGACCTCGTCGGCCTTATCTTCAACACGATCGGCGTCAGCGACGGCATGGCCAATGGCACCGACGGAATGCGCTTTTCCCTCGTCAGCCGCGA
Source organism: Puia sp. (assembly GCA_035695565.1). GTDB lineage: Bacteria > Bacteroidota > Bacteroidia > Chitinophagales > Chitinophagaceae > Puia. The sequence continues at coordinate 164,272 of DASRRX010000015.1, forward strand.
TATCATCGCCGATTCCATCGAAGCTGTCTGCGGCGCACAATACTACGACGCCCTCATCGCCCTGCCAGGCTGTGATAAGAACATGCCCGGATCCATCATCGCCATGGGGCGCCTTAACCGCCCCGCCATCATGGTTTACGGCGGCACGATCGCCCCCGGTCATTATAAAGGTCAGGACCTCAATATCATCTCCTCTTTTGAAGCGCTTGGACAAAAGATCGCCGGCAAGCTGGACGACGCCGACTTCAAAGGCATCGTCATGAACTCCTGCCCCGGAGCCGGCGCTTGCGGCGGGATGTATACCGCCAATACCATGGCCGCCGCCATTGAAGCGCTGGGGATGAGCCTGCCCTACTCCTCCTCCAATCCCGCACTTAGCGAAGAGAAGAAAAAAGAATGCCATGCCGCTGGCGCTGCCATCCGCGTGCTAATGGAAAAAGATATCAGGCCTCGCGACATCATGACCCGCGAGGCATTCGAGAACGCGATCACCGTGATCATGGTCCTCGGCGGCAGTACCAATGCCGTGCTCCATCTCATCGCGATGGCCCGTAGCGTCGGAGTCAAGTTGGACCAGAACGACTTCCAGTTGATCAGCGACCGCATTCCCGTACTGGCGGATTTCAAACCCAGCGGTAAATACCTCATGCAGGACCTGCACGAGCACGGCGGCATTCCGGCCGTCATGCGATACCTGCTGGACGCCGGTCTCCTCCGGGGCCACTGCCGCACCGTCACCGGAAAAACCCTCGCAGAAAACCTCAAAGCCGTTCCCACGCTCGACTTCACCAGACAAGATATCATCCGGCCGCTCGGGCAACCCATAAAAGCTACCGGCCACCTCCAGATCCTCTACGGCAACCTTGCCGAGGGCGGGAGCGTCGCCAAGATCAGTGGGAAAGAAGGCGAACGATTTGAAGGGCCCGCACGCGTCTTTGACGGCGAACACGAGCTCATCAGCGGGATCAACACCGGCAAGATCCGACCCGGCGACGTCGTGGTCATCCGTTACGTCGGCCCCAAAGGTGCGCCGGGCATGCCCGAAATGCTTAAACCCACCTCCGCCCTCATCGGCGCCGGATTGGGTAAAAGCGTGGCCCTGATCACCGACGGCCGCTTCAGCGGCGGTACCCACGGCTTCGTGGTCGGCCACATCACTCCTGAAGCCCACGAAGGAGGCGCCATCGCCCTCGTCCACGATGACGACATCATCGAACTCGATGCGAAGAACAATACGATCACACTCAAGATCACCGATGCCGAACTGGCCAAAAGAAAAGCAGCCTGGAAACAGCCCGCCCTCAAAGCGACCAACGGCATCCTATTTAAATATGCCCGGCAGGTCAAGACAGCCGCCGAAGGCTGCGTAACCGATGAAATTTGATTCGCATAAAACAACTTATTTATATGAGCCATCTCACCTCCACTCCATCGAAACCAAAATCCCCGGACGCCGTACCCGCCGCCCAAAAAAGCGCCAAGACCAAAGCCGCTCCACGCGAGCTCAGCGGCTCAGCCGCCGTCCTGGAAGCCTTCCTCGAAGAAGGAGTGTACACCATCTTCGGCTATCCCGGCGGGGCCATCATGCCCATCTACGACGCCCTCTATGACTATCGCGACCGGTTGAACCATATCCTCGTCCGCCACGAACAAGGCGCCATCCACGCCGCACAAGGCTTCGCCCGTACTTCCGGCCGCACCGGCGTTGTATTCGCCACCAGCGGCCCGGGCGCTACCAACCTCGTAACCGGCCTCGCCGACGCCATGATCGATAGTACCCCCGTTGTCTGCATCACCGGCCAGGTCTTCGCCCACCTGCTCGGCACCGACGCCTTCCAGGAAACCGACGTGATCAATATTACTACCCCGGTGACCAAATGGAACTACCAGGTCACCGATGCGACAGAGATTCCCTCCGTCCTGGCCAAAGCCTTTTATATCGCCGGCAGCGGCCGCCCCGGGCCCGTCCTCATCGACATCACAAAAAATGCCCAGCTGCAGAAATTCAGCTATGAAGGCTATACCCGCTGCGAACATATCCGTAGCTACCGGCCAAAACCCATCGTCCGGAAAGAATATATCGACAAAGCCGCCCAGTTGATCAATGAAGCCGAACGCCCCTTCATCGTTTTTGGCCAGGGGATCATTCTCGGTAAAGCAGAGAAAGAATTTCAGGCATTCGTAGAGAAAAGCGGCATTCCTGCAGCCTGGACCATCCTTGGCCTCAGCGCACTACCCACCGGCCATCCCCTCAACATGGGAATGCTCGGCATGCACGGCAACTACGGCCCTAACGTCCTCACCAACGATTGCGACGTTCTCATCGCCGTGGGGATGCGCTTCGACGACCGGGTCACCGGCCGGCTCGACAAATACGCAAAACAAGCCAAAGTCATTCACCTCGATATCGACCCCGCCGAGATCGATAAGAACGTCAAAGCAACCATTCCGGTCTGGGGTGACTGTAAGGAAACCCTCCCCCTGCTCACGGAAAAGATCCAACGCAAGACCCACTCCCTATGGCTCCAGCGCTTTAAGGACCTCTATCAACAGGAATACGACGCCGTCATCCGCGAAGAGCTCAACCCCCTCGCCGGCGAATTGACCATGGGCGAAGTCATCAAAGAACTCAACGCCCTCACCGGCGGCAACGCCGTCATCGTCACCGACGTCGGCCAGCACCAGATGGTGGCCTGCCGGTATGCGACTTTCAACCAGTCAAAAAGTAACATTACCTCCGGCGGCCTCGGTACCATGGGCTTTGGCCTCCCCGCGGCCATCGGCGCGAAATTTGGCGCCCCCGACCGTACGGTCGTCGCTATTATCGGCGACGGCGGTTTCCAGATGACCCTCCAGGAACTCGGCACCATTATGCAATTTGACGTCAACGTCAAGATCCTCATCCTCAACAACCGCTTCCTCGGCATGGTCCGTCAATGGCAACAGCTCTTCCACGACAAACGCTACTCCTTCGTGGACATTACCAGCCCTGACTTCGTTACGTTGGCAAGCGCCTACCATATCGCAGGCAATAGCATCGGCGACCGCGCTGAGCTTAAGGATGCCCTGAAGACAATGCTGGATCACAAAGGCAGCTACCTGCTCGAAGTCTTTACCGGTAAAGAGAACAACGTTTTCCCGATGGTCCCGCAGGGCTGCAGCGTCAGCGAGATCAGATTAAAATAGTGCAATTATATCAACCATACCCGGTTCGCCGGCTATAAAAGATTACGGATCGAAGCATTCAGACAATACTAAAACGCCCGTCATGACTATTAATAAACAGGAATACACCATAACCGTCTACACCGAGAACCAGATCGGCCTGATCAACCGCATCGCCATCGTGTTCTCCCGCCGGAAGATCAACATCGAAAGCCTCAATACCTCCCCTACCGAAGTGGAAGGTATCCATCGGTTCACAATCGTGATCAACGAGACCGAAGAGGTCGTTCGGAAACTCTGCCGCCAGCTGGAAAAGCAGGTCGAGATCCTCAAAGCCTATTACAACACCAACGAAGAGATCATCTGGCAGGAAATGGCCCTCTATAAAGTGTCTACCGACGAGATCGCCGAAAAGGTAAAGGTCGAACGCCTTCTCCGCGAATATGGCGCCCGTGCCGTCGTCATCCGGAAAGACTACACCGTCTTCGAAACTACCGGCCAGCGCGAAGAGACCGACCGCCTCATTGCCGTTTTGGAACCGCTCGGGCTCATCGAATTCGTCCGCAGCGCCCGCATCGCCATCATCAAGGATAGCAGCGGCTTCCACGAAAAGCTTAAGGAATTCGAGCTTTCCGAGCCCGGCGAAGAGCTCGTCGAGAACGAATATCTCGATAAACAGGACCAGGTATTCTCCATGTAAAACATAACAATTAAATACACCATGGCAAAACTCAATTTCGGCGGCGTTGAAGAAAATGTAGTGACCCGCGAAGAATTTCCACTTGCTAAAGCGCAACAAGTGCTGTCCAACGAAACCGTCGCCGTCATCGGCTATGGCGTCCAGGGCCCCGGCCAGGCGCTCAACCAAAAAGACAACGGCATCAACGTAATAGTAGGTCAGCGGAAGAGCTCGAAAACCTGGGATAAAGCCGTACGCGACGGCTTCGTTCCCGGTGAAACCCTCTTCGAGATCGAAGAAGCGCTCGAGCGCGGAACCATCATCTGCTACCTCCTCAGTGACGCCGCCCAGATCCAATTATGGCCTACAGTGAAGAAACACCTTACCGCAGGTAAAGCCCTCTATTTCTCCCACGGCTTTGGCATTACCTTCAACGAACAAACCGGCATCATCCCGCCCAAAGACGTCGACGTCTTCCTCGTCGCTCCCAAAGGATCCGGCACCTCGCTAAGAAGAATGTTCCTCCAGGGCCGCGGCCTCAATAGCAGTTATGCCATCTTCCAGGACGCCACCGGTAAAGCCCGCGACCGCGTCATCGCCCTCGGCATCGCCGTCGGCAGCGGCTATCTCTTCGAAACCGATTTCCGGAAGGAAGTCTACAGCGACCTCACCGGCGAACGCGGCACTCTCATGGGCGCTATCCAGGGAATCTTCGCCGCGCAATATGAAGTGCTCCGCAAGAAAGGCCACACGCCATCCGAAGCCTTCAACGAAACGGTAGAAGAGCTCACTCAATCCCTCATGCCCCTCGTCGCCGAGAACGGTATGGATTGGATGTATGCCAACTGCTCCACCACCGCCCAGCGCGGCGCCCTCGACTGGTGGAAACGTTTCCGCGACGCCACCCTCCCTGTATTCACCGAACTATACGAGAGCGTCGCCGCCGGCAAGGAATCCCAGCGCTCCATCGATTCCAACAGCCAGCCCGACTATCGCGAAAAGCTCGATGCCGAGCTCAAAGAGCTCCGCGAAAGCGAACTCTGGCAAGCCGGCACAACCGTCCGGAGCCTCCGCCCGGAGAATCAACCCGCAGGCGCAACACAAAAAACAACGAAAAGTGAACCCGTCGCCCAATAATATCGATACCGCTCTCCCCACCCCCGGCCCTGCGGGCCGGGGCCATCTGGATCTCGATTTTACCGCAGCCGCAAAGCGGCTGAGCAAGGTCGTCAACCGCACCCCCCTGGCATTCAACCAACGCCTCTCCCGAAAATACAACTGCCGCGTCTTCCTGAAGCGCGAAGACCTCCAGGTCGTCCGCTCCTACAAGCTGCGGGGCGCTTATAACATGATGAGCACTCTCCCGGTCGAACAACTGCGGCAAGGCGTCGTCTGCGCCAGCGCCGGCAACCACGCCCAGGGATTTGCCTACTCCTGTCATAAACTGAATGTACAAGGCGTTGTCTTCATGCCGATCATCACCCCCCGGCAAAAGATCAACCAGACCCGGATGTTCGGCGAGAATAATATCGAGATCGTCCTTACCGGTGACACGTTTGACGACTGCAATACAACCGCCATGCAGTACACCAAAGAGCATGGCATGACCTTTATCCCGCCCTTCGAAGACCTGCGCATTATCGAAGGCCAGGGGACCGTTGCCCTCGAGATCCTTGAAGACTTGCCCGACATCGACTACCTGTTTGTCCCTGTCGGCGGCGGCGGCCTCGCCTCCGGCGCCGGTACCTGCTTCAGGACTTTCTCTCCCGGGACAAAGGTCATCGGCCTCGAACCCGAAGGGGCTCCTTCCATGCTTACCGCCTTCCAAAACGGCCACCCCGTCACCCTCGACAGCATTGACAGCTTCGTCGACGGCGCCGCCGTACGACGCGTCGGCGATCTCACCTATAGCATCTGCCGGAATGTCTTGGATGAGATTTGTCTCGTGCCGGAAGGCCGGGTCTGCTCCACCATCCTCAAGCTCTATAACGAAGACGCCATCGTCGTCGAACCCGCCGGCGCCCTCAGCATCGCCGCCCTCGATGACTACGCCGAAGTCATAAAAGGCAAAACCGTCGTCTGCATCGTAAGCGGCAGCAACAACGACATCGATCGCATGCAGGAGATAAAGGAACGCTCCCTGCAGTACGAGGGACTGAAACATTACTTCCTCATCCGCTTCGCCCAACGCCCCGGCGCCCTCAAGGAATTCGTGAACCACGTCCTGGGCCCCGATGACGACATCACCCGCTTCGAATACATGCAGAAACACAACAAGGAAACCGGCCCCGCCCTCGTCGGCGTCGAGCTCTCCTCGAGAGAGGATTACCAGAAACTGCTGAATAATTTAGCCCTGCATAATATTACTTATACGGAATTGAACAAAAATGACACACTTTTCGGGTATTTAGTGTAATTTTATAGAGAATCGCGACGATACCATAAGAAAATTTAATAAAAAGGGTATTTTTTTGAATAATGTCTAATAATTGCTGGTACGATGGTTAATAATGGACTTTACTCCCCTGAGTTTGAACGTGATGCGTGTGGCATTGGATTCGTTGCCAATATCAAAAGCAACAAGTCGCACCAGATCGTCTCCGACGCTTTGACGATCCTCGAGAATATGGAGCATCGCGGCGCCTGCGGCTGCGAGAACAACACCGGCGACGGGGCCGGTATCATGATCCAGATCCCGCACGAATTCTTCTTCGACGAATGTATTCGCCTCGGCATCCACCTGCCCGCCTATGGCAAATATGGCGTAGGCATGCTCTTCTTCCCACGCGATATCCGCCTCAAGGAACAATGCCGCGACGTGTTCACCCGCTCAGCCGAAAAGCTCGGCCTCGAGATCCTCGGCTATCGCAAAGTCCCCGTCAATCCCGACGGCATCGGCCCTACCGCCCTGTCCGTGGAGCCGGAAATGGAGCAGGTCTTCATCGCCTGCCCCGACCATATCAAACAGCCGGACAATTTCGAACGGAAATTGTTCCTCCTTCGCAATTACGCCGGCAACACCATCAACAACTCGATCAAAAAGGACGCCATCGGCTTCTATGTGGCCTCCCTCTCCTATAAAACCATCGTCTATAAAGGCCAATTAACCAGCGGCCAGGTCCGGCACTATTTCCCCGACCTGTCGAATAAACGCGTAGTCTCCGCCTTTGGCCTCATCCACTCCCGCTTTGCCACCAATACGTTCCCTTCCTGGAAACTGGCTCAGCCTTTTCGTTATATAGCTCATAACGGTGAGATAAATACGCTGCAAGGTAACCTGAACTGGCTGCGGACCGGCGAAAAGGGCTTTACTACGCCTTACTTCACCAAAGAGGAGATGGACATGCTCCTCCCTATCATCGCGGAAGGCGCCTCCGATAGCGCCTGCCTCGACAACGTCATCGAACTGCTCACCTTATGCGGCCGCTCCCTGCCCCATGTCATGATGATGCTGATCCCCGAGGCCTGGGACGGCAATGACCAAATGGACCCGGTCAAAAAAGCATTCTATGAATTCCATGCTTCCATCATGGAACCCTGGGATGGCCCCGCATCGATCTCCTTTACCGACGGGAAGATTATCGGCGCAACCCTCGACCGCAACGGTCTTAGACCCTCTCGTTACTGCGTGACAAAAGATTACCGGGTCATCATGGCCTCCGAGACCGGTGTACTACCGATCGACCCCGCCCTGATCATAGAGAAAGGTCGCCTCCAACCGGGAAAAATGTTCATCGTCGACCTGGAACAGGAGCGTATCATCAGCGATGACGAACTGAAAGCAAAGATCTGCTCCCAACAACCTTACGCCGAATGGCTCAACAAATACAAGATCCGGTTGGAAGAGCTGCCCGAACCCAGGGTCGCTTTCACCCACCTCGAACATGACCAGATCTTCAAATATCAAAAAGCCTTCGGCTATTCCACCGAAGACCTCGATAGCCTCATCGCACCCATGTGCCTCGACGGTAAGGAACCCGTGGGCTCCATGGGCACCGACGTGCCGCTGGCCGTGCTTAGCGACCAGCCACAACACCTGAGCAGCTATTTCAAACAGCTGTTTGCTCAGGTCACCAACCCGCCTATCGACCCCATCCGTGAACGCCTGGTCATGTCCCTCGCCGCCTTCGTCGGCGGCAACGCCAACCTGCTGGAGGAAGACCCGCTGGCCTGCCACTCCGTGGCTCTGAAGCACCCCGTGCTGAGCAACCACGAGCTTGAAAAGATCCGCAGCATCGACACCGGGATCTTCCAGGCAAAAACTCTCCAGACCTATTTCCGCGCCGACGGTAAACCCGGCTCCATCCAGGCGGGTCTCGACCGCCTTTGCCGCTATGCGGTAGACGCTGTGGAAGATGGTTTCGAAGTCCTCATTCTTACCGACCGCGCTATCGACTCCGACCACGCACCCATCCCCTCATTGCTCGCCTGCTCCGCCGTCCATCACCACCTGATCCGCAAAGGATATCGCGGGCAGGTCGGCATCATCGTGGAAGCCGGCGACGTCTGGGAAGTGCATCACTTCGCATGCCTGATCGGCTTCGGCGCCACCGCCATCAACCCCTACCTCGCTCTCTCGACGATCCGCGATCTGAAGCTCAGCGATAAGCTGAAGACCGACCTCGATGTCGAAGAGCTGAAGAAGCACTATATCAAAGCCATCTGTGATGGCCTGTTAAAGGTCTTCTCCAAGATGGGCATTTCCACCCTTCAGTCCTATCAGGGCGCCCAGATCTTCGAGATCATCGGGCTCAATCGCTCCGTAGTCGATAAATATTTTGCCGGCGCCACCTCCCGGATCGAAGGCATGGGCCTCGACGAGATCGCCAGGGAGACGCTGACGAAGCACTTCTTTGCCTTCGGCCGGAAGAATATCCCGGTTGACCGGCTCCCCGTCGGTGGCGTCTACCAGTGGAAAAGAAAAGGAGAATTCCATCTTTTCAATCCTGCCACCGTTCATCTACTGCAGTACTCGACCCGGATGAACGACTACGACACGTTCAGGAAATATTCGAAACTGGTCAATGACCAGAGCGAAAAAGCGGCTACTCTGAGAAGCATGATGACGTTCAAGCGCAACCGCCCTTCGATAACCCTCGATGAGGTGGAGCCCGCTGAGAATATCTATAAACGTTTCGCTACCGGCGCCATGTCCTTTGGCTCCATCTCTCACGAAGCCCACTCCACCCTTGCCATTGCCATGAACCGACTCGGCGGGAAAAGCAACACCGGCGAAGGCGGCGAAGACGAACTGCGCTACGAACCGCTGCCGAACGGTGATTCCATGCGTTCCGCCATCAAGCAGGTGGCCTCCGCCCGCTTCGGCGTCACCAGCTACTACCTCACCATGGCCGACGAGCTCCAGATCAAGATGGCCCAGGGCGCCAAGCCCGGCGAAGGCGGCCAGCTCCCCGGCCATAAGGTAGATGAATGGATCGGCAAAGTACGCCATTCCACTCCCGGCGTCGGACTGATCTCTCCGCCCCCGCATCACGATATCTATTCGATCGAGGACCTGGCGCAGCTGATCTTCGACTTGAAGAACGCTAACCGTAGCGCCCGCATCAGCGTAAAGCTGGTCTCCAAAGCCGGCGTGGGTACCATTGCCGCAGGCGTCGCCAAGGCCAAATCCGATGTCATCCTCATCTCCGGTCATGACGGTGGCACCGGCGCCTCCCCACTGAGCTCGATCCGGCATGCCGGTCTGCCCTGGGAATTGGGACTGGCCGAGTCGCACCAGACGCTTGTCCGGAACAAACTCCGCAGCCGCGTCGTCCTCCAGGCCGACGGCCAGATGAAGACCGGCCGCGATATCGCCGTCGCTACCTTACTAGGCGCCGAAGAATGGGGTCTCGCTACCACCGCCCTCGTCGTGGAAGGTTGCATCCTGATGCGCAAATGCCACCTCAATACCTGCCCCGTCGGCGTAGCCACGCAGGACCCCGAGCTGCGTAAACGGTTTGCCGGAAATGCCGACCACGTCGTCAACTTCTTCAAGTTCATCACCCAGGAACTGCGGGAGATCATGGCAGAGCTTGGTTTCCGCTCCATCGACGAAATGGTGGGTCAGGTAGACAGCCTGCAGCTGAGAGAAAATGTTACCCACTGGAAATACGGTAAGCTTGACCTCTCGCCGATCCTTTATAAAGAACCGGCCTCTTTGTATACCGGTCTCTATCACCAGGAAGAACAAGACCACGGCCTCACCGATGTCCTCGACTGGAAACTGCTGGAAGCCGCGCAACCCGCTCTCGACCACCGGCAGAAGGTCTTTGCGGCATTCCCGATCCGGAACACCGACCGCACCGTAGGCACCATCCTTTCCAACGAGATCTCTAAACGTTACAAAGGCCACGGCCTGCCGGAAGACACCCTGCACTTTAAGTTGACCGGTACCGCCGGTCAGAGTTTCGGCGCCTTCAATACCCGCGGTGTATGTCTTGAACTGGAAGGTGACGCGAATGACTATTTTGGCAAAGGTCTCTCCGGCGCACGGCTGATCGTCTATCCGTCCCAGAATGCCGGATTCGTGCCTGAAGACAACAGCATCATCGGCAACGTCGCCTTCTATGGCGCCACCTCCGGTGAAGCGTTTATCCGTGGTAAAGCCGGCGAACGATTCGCCGTCCGCAACTCCGGCGTCAGGGCCGTTGTGGAAGGAGTAGGCGACCACGGTTGCGAATACATGACCGGAGGCCGGATCGTGATCCTCGGAAACACCGGCCGCAACTTCGCCGCGGGTATGTCGGGCGGTATCGCTTATGTCTATGACGTCCGCGGCAAATTCCCCATTCACTGCAATAGGGAAATGGTGGAGCTTGATCCCGTGGAAGCGGAAGATATCGCCGAATTGAAGGACATGATACAACGGCATTATGCCTTTACCGGTAGCACCGTCGCAAAATTTGTGCTGGATGACTTCGACAACCAGTTACAGCATTTTGTCAAGGTCTTCCCGACCGACTACAAGAAGGCCCTTCGCTCCGCCGCGCCGGTATCTGCCGTCAACCCTCATTCTAATCGCTAAAATCGACACATCGACATGGGCAAACCAACAGGATTTCTCGAATATACCCGCCACCTCCCTTCAAAGCGTCCCATTCAGGAACGCCGGAACGACTATAACGAGTTCGTACACTCGTATTCCCCGCAGGAGCTCAACCAGCAATCTGCCCGCTGCATGAACTGCGGCATCCCATTCTGCCACCACGGGTGCCCGCTCGGCAATATCATTCCCGAATTCAACGATGCCGTTTACCGCCAGCAATGGAAAGAAGCATATGAGATCCTCCGGTCAACCAACAATTTCCCGGAATTTACCGGCCGCATCTGCCCCGCCCCTTGCGAAAGCAGCTGTGTGCTGGGCATCAACCAGCCACCGGTAGCCATCGAAGAAATAGAGAAGCATATCATCGAGATCGCCTTTGAAAATGGTTTCGCGGAGCCCAACCATCCCCCTTTAAGGACCGGCAAGAAAGTAGCCATTGTAGGCTCCGGCCCCGCCGGCCTCGCAGCAGCCGACCAGCTAAACGCCGCCGGACATTTCGTAACCGTATTTGAACGCGATGACGAACCCGGCGGCCTCCTGCGCTATGGCATCCCCGACTTCAAACTCGAAAAATGGGTCATCGCCCGCCGGATCAAACTCATGGAAGAAGCAGGCATAATTTTCCGCTGTAACTCCGAAGTCGGCGGCAACATTAGCACGGGTGACCTCCTGAGAGAATTCCATGCGATCGTCCTGGCCGGCGGATCCACCATCCCCCGCGACCTGCCGATCCCCGGCCGTCAGTTGAAAGGCGTCCACTTCGCCATGGAATTCCTCAAACAACAGAACAAACGGGTCGCCCACCTTCCCATCCACGACGAACATATCTGGGCCACCAACAAAAATGTCGTCGTCATCGGCGGCGGCGATACCGGCAGTGACTGCGTCGGTACTTCGAATCGCCACAAGGCCCTTTCCGTTACGCAATTCGAACTGATGCCCAAACCGCCGCATGCCCGCACCGCCTACATGCCCTGGCCTACCTATCCGATGGTCCTCAAGACCTCCTCTTCCCACGAAGAAGGCGCCGACAGACACTGGGCTATCGCTACCAAAGAATTCATCGGCGACGAAGAGGGTAATCTCAAAGCCCTTCGCACCGTCAGGCTGGAATGGGCCTTCACCGAAGATGGAAAAGCCGCACGCTTCACCGAAGTCCCCGGCAGCGAACGGGAACTACCATGCGATCTGGCCCTCCTCGCCATGGGCTTCATCCACCCCCAGCACGACGGCTTGCTGAACGAGCTTGACGTCGAGCTTGACGACCGCGGCAATGTCCGCGCCTCCGACAAGGCCTACCAGACCAATATTGCAAAAGTATTCACCGCCGGGGATATGCGCCGCGGCCAATCCCTCGTCGTCTGGGCCATCAGCGAAGGCCGTGAATGCGCCCGCAAAGTCGACGAATATCTGATCGGCGCCGCCGCCTCCCGCCTCGAACGCCGCGACCAATCGCTGATCCAACTATAACTCATTTACGGCGGCCCGCCTCGCCCCAGCCGTCTATAATTACCGGATCATCGCCATCTCCCCACAAGGGAACTTCAGAACCTCACCAACACCGCCAGCACTATCCTCGACTCCCTCTTCGCCAGGTCCGGCATCCACCCGCCCCAACTGCTCAAGGGCGGCGCAATGCTCGCCCCATTGCTCGCATATGTATACCCGCCGACATTCGTATAACCCGTCGGCGACGTCACTCCGCCAGGCCCGGCAAAATATCCTTTCAGTGCCGGCGCGCCCGGCGCCGGATCGATCGAGTTGACCGCCCGGTGAACAAATTCAACCTTTAACGTCAGGTTCTGCCGCGGCATATAGTCGACCGATGTCGAGCAATCCCATGCGTCGAACGTCGATCCGGGCCCTGTCTGCTGCTGGAACAACGTATCCGCATATCCCGTCGGAGCAAGCACCAGATACTGGCCTGGATTATGCATATACCCGCCCCCGATCGTCCAGGCGAACTTTTGTTTTTCACCAAACCACAACCGGTTATACAACATCCCGCTGATGAAATCCTGCGCCGGAAGATACCCCGGTCTGCCCCGTGTCCCTTTCCCGAAAGGCGTAACCCCATCTCCATTCTCAAACCCAAAATCCCCTGTAAACGAAAAAGCAGCCTTCGTCACAAAACCATGCTTGCGATTCAAATACCGGAATTCATAACTATTGTCACTGTGGATCCGATACCGGCCGGAAGCTCCTTCATCATCCTTGCCATAGTAGAAATTGACCACATAATCCACCCTCTCCTTCGGCCGGTAATAGATGGAAAAACCCGCCCCTGGCGAGCTGTTGAACATCCCATAGCTCTGCCAGCCATTGATCAGCCATAACTCTACCTTCAATTTGTCGGTAGGGAACATTTGCAGCCGAAGCCCGTTGAAGAACCATGGCGTGTTGTCAGACGTGTAGGAAGGCTGATAACCCCAGTTCTCGAAATTATTGTAGGAGAACAACCCGATATACGACATGAAGATCCCCGCATCCAGGTTGATCCCATGCCATACATCCCAGTGGTAACCGGCATACGCCTCGCTGATATACCGATAGATCGTCTGCAGGTCATATTGCCCCTTATATGAGCTCCCGTCATTTCTCGGGACCACCGTCGATCGGGTACCAAATTGCATCATGATCCGGCCCCGCACATTGTCCACATGCAGATCACCGCCGAATCCCAAAAAGGAAAGCTGTAACTCGTTATCCCTCGCCAGCGCCGTTGACCCAACTACCGTATTGTCGATCGGATTATTATAAGAATGCGTATAGTTGACGTCTAATGTGATATCTCCGGTGAAATACTTGGTATCGATAGCCGGGGGCGTCGTCTTACGGCTGGTGCCGTTCAACCATGTGAAGTCCCCAAAAGCAAACGGCTCGGATGCCGGCTCCTTCGCCGCAATTCCCATCGTATCCCTCCGTACTCTCGCCGCACCCGCTGCCGGTCCCTGACACAACCCTGTATTCACCGCCAGTTGCGCACCCAAACAAAATAATAATTCCTTAAGCATAGTCCTGTTTTTGCAAAATGGGCCAAACAACATTCCAAAAAGCTCAACATTTTGAATATCAATTAACTCGCCCACAACCACTCCCTCAAACCATGCTATTTTGGTAAAGCCCTTCCATTCCGGAGCGTACCCATCCATCACCCTCAGTTTGCCGCTGCATCAGCCCCTTTCGCCCCTGCATCAGCCCGCGTTCGCTGCCACATAGCCACCGCTCGGCGAAAACACAGTGATATCCTACCTCCTGACCTTTGCCGCAACGCGGCCAATAGTAAGGCCCTGCACGAGGATCGAAAAGAGGACGATGATATATGTGATGACCAGGAAAAGGTCCCCGTGCATGGCAGCCGGCAGCGAAAGCGCCAGCGCAATGGAAAGCCCGCCACGGAGACCACCCCAGGTGAGGATACCGATGGAATGCTTCTGAAAGCCCGTCCTTAGCCGTAGCAGCCGGATCGGAAGCCATACGGAAATATACCGCGCAATAAGGACCACCGCAACGGCGGCTCCGCCAAGCAACAGCCACACCGGACGAAACGGGATTACCAGCATCTCGAAACCGATAAGAAGGAATAGTACGGCGTTAAGCAGATTGTCCACCAGGCCCCAAAACTTATCCAGATAGTCCCTGCTGAGATCGCTCATGCCGTAAAGACGACTCTTATTGCCCGTAATGATCCCCGCTACCACCATGGCCAGCGGACCGCTTACCCCAAGTACTTCAGCCAACAGATAACCGCCCATGACAATGGCCAGCGTGATCATTACTTCCACCTGGTAATAGTCTATAGTCCGGAGCAGCAGATAGCCCGTATAACCCAGTACGAGCCCCAACACAATCCCCCCACCCGCCTGTTGCAGGAATAACAGGATTACGTTCATCGCCGACAGGTTCTGGATTCCCGAGACAGCCATCTCATAAATGCATAGGAACAACACGATCCCAATGCCATCGTTGAACAACGATTCGCCGGTTATCTTCACTTCCAGGGACCTGGGGATACCGGCCTTTCTAAGAATACTAAGCACGGCGATTGGATCGGTTGGTGAGATCAACGCACCGAAAAGCATACAGTAGATGAGACCGACTGGTTGATTAAAGACCCGGCACAGGAAGTAAAATAGAACGCCGACGATAACCGTCGAGAGCCCCACGCTAAGCGTGGAGAAGGTGAGGATCGGCGCCCGGAGCCGGCGTAGGTCATGTGAATCGATATGGATGGCGCCGGCAAAAAGCAGGAAGCTCAGCATCATCCTGACCACCAGCGTATAAAAGTCGATGCCACGGATGAACCTGGTGATCTCCCGGAATACCGCCGGCTCAAAGTGATCGATGGCAATAATGGTAAGTGAGGCCACAACCGAAATCAACATCACTCCAATCGTATCGGGCAACCGGAAAAACCGGTGGTTGAGATAGCCGGACATGGCGGCGAGGACAGTCAGTATAGCCAAAGCATCGTATAGCTGCATGGGTTAAAGATAAGCATCCTGCCGGAGCCGCCCGCTTATGCCGAATTCCTTGCCGCATTGATGATCCCGAAGGAGCTTCTCATTATAAGCTTCTCATACACCTCCCGCATCGCCTTATCATCGCCACTCTTCTCCAGCGCCCGGAATTTCGTCAACGCATACTGCTGGATCGTACTCAGCGGCAACACGATCCGCTCCCGCATCTGTATCGATAACGAGTCCACCGGATAATCCCCCATTAACTCGCTCTTCCCCGAAAGCCGAAGGACATACTTTTTCGTCAGCTCGAACTCATCATAGATCATCTCCCAGATCTCGCCATATACCGGATGCCCGGAGAAATGCTCCGTCAGCGGGAAGAAGCACTTCTTCATCGCCATCTCACAGTTGTCCAGCAGTGTCCGAAAGAACAGCGAGTTATCATAAAGATGTTTCACCTCCTTCCATTTACCCCGCTTGTCCATCTCCTGCAACGCGATACCCACCCCATAATACCCGGTCACATTTTGCTTCAACTGGCTCCAGGCGCCTACAAAAGGGATTGCCCGCAGATCACTCAGCTCTAACCGTCCGCCCTTTCGCCGCGTTGGCCGGCTGGCTATATTCGTTTCGTTGTAGAATCGTAAGGGGCTTACCTCGTTGAGATATTGCAGAAAATAAGGATGATCTTTCAACTTGGAATAGGCAGTGTAGCTGTCTGCCGCCAGCGCAACCATCAAGGCCTCTTCCTCGGCCTTCAACGTTACCTCTTTCAACGAGAACAGGTCATTCGAGATCCCCGCATGCAACAGTTGCTCGATATTGAATTGCGCCGAATCCACCGTGCCGAAATTCGAGCTGACCGTCTGCCCCTGGATCGTCAGTTGGATCTCCTTATTGGCAATATTCTTCCCCATCGATGCATAGAAGCGATGCGTCTTACCCCCACCCCTCGCCGGAGGACCGCCTCGGCCGTCAAAAAATACCGCATCGATGTCATATTTCCGCGAGATCGCCGTCAACTCCTCCTTCGCCTTGTAGATACCCCAATTGGCCATCAGATAACCGCCATCTTTCGTCCCATCCGAGAAACCCAGCATGATCGTCTGGGTATTCCCCCGCCTCTTCAAATGTTTCCGGTAGGCCGCATCGCTATAAAGCTCCTCCATGATCGAAGCCGCCGCCTGCAAGTCTTCCACCGTCTCGAACAACGGCACGATATCCACCGAAAGCGCATCCGCCTTCCAGCCGCTCAACAGGAATAATTGAAAGACCTCCTGGACATTCGCCGCGCGGCTGCAATGGCTGATCACATATCGGTTACACCCTTCCTCGCCGTTCATCTGCTGAATGGCCTGTACCGTCCTGATCACTTCCAGCGTATCTTTCACCACCGGGTCAAAGTCATCAAACAATGCCGGATCGGCTACTCCGCCCCGTCCCGCAATAGCTGCCAGCACCGCCGTGTGCACACTGCTGTCCTGCCGGATATCCAGCGTGGCAAAATGCAACCCGAATATCATCACCTTCCCGATAAGATTATCCACCAAATGCAAAAAAAGGCTGTTGTGCTGATAGATGATGATCTCCCTGATCTCCCCCAGGTCCTTCAGGATCTCTTCCTTTGACAAGTCCGTCCGCTGATTGGGAATGAAAATATTATTATACAGCTTGGTCTCCAGCTCCGCGACCAGCACGTCAACGCCCTTGAAGGTCAGCCGGCGCTTCAGCCGGCGCACGTCCAGGTAATAACACTTGATGATCGCCCCACGCAACGCCTCCGCCACCCTGAGCGTCGTCTCCGCCTTGACGAACGGATTCCCGTCCCGGTCCCCACCTGGCCAGAACCCCATCTTGATCACCGCATTTTTATTATCGAGCACATGCGGAAATTGATCCCGCAACGCCGATATGACCTTTCCACACGCGGCATAGTACACATTCTCCAGGTACCAGATCAGGCTGATCGCCTCATCATACGGCGTGGGCTTCTGCTTTTTCAGAAATGGCGTCTTCCCCAACTGCTGCATATACAGATTGATCTCCGCCGCATTATTCTCGATCACCGCCCTTGACAGATCATTGATGATCCCCAACACCGTCCCCGGATAGAATTGCGTTGGATGCGCCGTCAACACAAGCCGGACGGAAAAATGCTTCAGCTTTTCCGCCAACTCCTCCTCCTTATTCTTCTGGATCACTTCCGACAACAGGTGTTTCAACGTCCCCTGACCACTCATATCATTTACATGCCGGAATGCCGCATCCTCCAGGGCGTCAAAGAGTACGATCTGCCGCTCCACATACTGCACGAAACGGAAAAGGATATCCGCCCGCTCCCGCTCCCCCGCCAATGCCGTCTGTTTGCGGAAGAACTCCTCCAGGATCTCCTCGGGGCTTTGCCTCTTCAGATACCCTTCCTCACATACCGTCAGCAACAAGGACAGCAAAATGCCCGTCTTCTCGATCCGATGGAACGGTAAGGAAGTAAACAGACTGTTGTAAAGCTGGAATTTGATCCCGACAAGGTTCTTGAATTGCGGCAACCCCTGGGTTGGCTGATAATTCATAACGCGGTTTTAATACCATTCAAAAAATGCCCGTACGCTGCAGAATAAATTCAATGGAGGGCCAAAATTACTCTATTCCTATTAAAGAATTGCCCTTTTTTTGTTTTTCCATTCAATTACCCTACCTTAGTGCCCTGTTTATAAAACGTGGTCTGCAACAATCTACATATTGCCCCCGCTTCGCAAATTACGACGATTATCTCCATTACAACCCGTTAAGGGTTACCACATTCCATATTACTCCATTCCACCCCTAGGGCTTTTACATCCCTCAGGCTTTATTTAATAAATCCATCTTATCATGCAGGTCTTGAAATTCGGCGGTTCCTCCGTAGCCAACGCAGAAAATATAGCAAAAGTCATCTCCCTCGTTCAGCAAGCTCTTACAAAAGACAGGACTATCGTGATCGTTTCCGCGCTTGGTGGCATCACGGATATGCTTATCCAAACCGCTACAACCGCAGCCGCCGGCGATGAATCCTATAAGGACAAATTACAGGAGATCGAACACCGCCATCTGGCAACTATCCGGACATTGCTCCCCATCGCCCGCCAATCCGCCACGCTCAGCGCCGTCAAAACCCGCTGCAACGAGATCGAAGATATTTGTAGCGGGGTGTTTTTGTTGGGAGAGCTTTCCCCGCGTACCCAGGACAAGATCGTCAGCTATGGCGAATTATTATCCTCCTGCATCATTGCTGCCCGGTTTGGCTCTCTGGACCTCGACCATGCCTGGAAAGACTCGCGCGAGCTCATTCTCACCGATTCCCGTCATGGCCATGCCGCCGTCGATTTCCCGGCAACCAACACGAGGATCAGGGAATACGTCGACAGTTCGTCAGCGCCCCTGTTCATCTTCCCCGGTTTCATCGCTGCCGACAGTAAAGGAATTACGACTACCCTTGGCCGGGGTGGTTCAGATTATACCGCCGCCATCCTCGCCGCTGCCGTTGACGCCCATATACTCGAAATTTGGACCGATGTTTCCGGTATGATGACCGCCGACCCACGCCTCGTATCTAACGTTAAGTTGATCCCCCGGATCTCCTACCAGGAAGCCATGGAGCTTTCGCACTTCGGCGCGAAAGTGATCTACCCCCCGACTATCCGACCCGTCATGCGGAAGAATATCCCGGTCTGGATCAAGAATACCTTCGCCCCCGGAGACCGCGGAACCGTCATCGAATCGAATGCGATCCACAATGGCGACAGCATCCGCGGGATCTCCAGCATCTCCCGGATCGCCTTGCTAAGCCTTGAAGGCAGCGGCATGGTCGGTATCCCCGGATTCTCTAAACGGCTCTTTGAAGCCCTTTCCAACCACCGGATCAACGTCATTCTGATCACCCAGGGCTCTTCGGAACACTCGATCTGCGTAGGCATCGACGAAGCCAACGTCACTACCGCCAAACACGCCATTGACAATAGCTTTCATCCCGAGATCGCCGCCGGCACCGTCGACCCTCTTATCGTCGAGACCGGCCTCTCCGTGATCGCGCTGGTAGGTGACCACATGAAAAGCCATCCCGGTATCAGCGGTAAGATGTTCGGCGCCATGGGTCGCAACGGCGTCAACGTCCGCGCCATCGCCCAGGGCTCTTCGGAACGGAATATCTCCGCCGTGATCGCCGCCGCCGACGTCAAAAAAGCGGTCAATGTCCTGCACGAAGAATTCTTCGAGACCTCCTACCGCCAGCTTAACCTGTTCATCACCGGTACCGGCAACGTGGGCCGCCGCCTCATGGATCAACTCAAACAACAACAGGGCTGGCTCCAGCAGCAGTTGCGCATCCAGCTCCGCGTCGTCGGCCTGGCCAACAGCCGAAAGATGGTCTTCGCAAGTGAAGGCATCGACCTCGACAACTGGCGTACCCACCTCGATCAGGGCGAGCCGATGGTTCTGGATAATTGGATAGCGGAGATCACCTCCCGCAATCTTCGGAATTCGGTTTTTACCGACGTCACCGCCAACGAAGAAGTAGCCGCCCGCTATGCCGGCCTGTTGCAAAGGAGCATCTCTGTCGTTGCCTGCAACAAGATCGCCTGCTCCTCTCCCTATAAGAACTACCGGCGCCTCAAAGACCTTGCCCGCGAATACAACGCCCGCTTTCTGTTCGAAACCAACGTAGGCGCCGGCCTCCCGGTTATCGGCACCCTCAACGACCTCCTCCGCAGCGGCGATACCGTCCGGCGGATCGAAGCCGTGCTCAGCGGCACCCTGAATTTTGTATTCAATCACTACAACGGCGATCGCCCTTTTGCCGACGTCGTCCGCCAGGCGCAAAATGAAGGCTATACCGAGCCCGACCCCCGCCTCGATCTCAGCGGCACCGACGTCATGCGGAAGATCATGATCCTCACGCGCGAAGCCGGCGAACATCTCGAGATGACCGATATCGCCAACCACTCCTTCCTCCCCGCATCTTGCATGCAGGGCAGCGTCGATGACTTCTATGCCGAAATGACTAAACAGGAAGATCACTTCCGCCAACTTTATAAAGCTGCCGCCGAAAAGGGTAAACACCTGAAATTCGTCGCACAGTACGACAACGGCAAAGCCAGCGTCGGCCTGCAGCACATCGGCCCGGAACAAGACCTTTATCACCTTTACGGAAAAGACAACATCGTCCTGTTCTATACCGACCGCTACAGCGAACAACCCCTGGTCATCAAAGGCGCCGGGGCCGGGGCCGAGGTCACCGCCTCCGGTGTATTCGCGGATATTTTACGCATCATCAACTCGTAGTCATGGACCAGATAACCATACAATGCCCGGGCACCGTCGCCAATCTCGTCTGCGGATTCGATATCCTCGGCATGGCGCTCAACAACCCAAACGATATCATGAAGGTCCGGCTCCTCGATGAGCCCAAAGTGATCGTCGCCAGCAAGGACGGCTTCGCCCTGCCCACCGACCCCGCCCTCAATACCGCCGGCGCACCCCTCCTCGCAATGCTGGAAGAGTTGAACGAGCCCGTGGGGTTTCACGTCGAGATTACCAAGCGCATCAAGCCGGGTTCCGGCATCGGTTCCAGCGCCGCAAGCGCCGCAGGCGCCGTCGTGGCCGCCAATCACCTCCTGGGCAACCCCTTCTCGAAAGAAGACCTCGTTCGCTTCGCCCTCTTCGGTGAAAAAGTCGCCTCCGGCGTGAAACACGCCGATAACATCGCTCCGTGCATCTACGGCGGTATTACCCTTATCCGCTCCATCTTTCCGCTCGATATCGTTTCCATCCCCGCCCCACCCCTCCATGTCACCGTCGTTCACCCCCAGATCGAGGTCCGTACCTCCGACGCCCGCCAGATCCTTCGCAAACAAGTGCTGCTCAAGGATGCCATCCGCCAGTGGGGTAATATCGCCGGTCTCGTAGCCGGCTTTGTCAAGAACGACTACGACCTGATCGGCCGCTCACTCGAAGACGTGATCATCGAACCCGTCCGCAGTATGCTGATCCCCGGCTTCGACCAGGTCAAACAGCAATGCAAAGCCGCTGGCGCCCTTGGCGGCGGCATCTCCGGCTCTGGCCCATCTATCTTCATGCTTAGCAAAGACGTGACGACCGCGGAACGACTGCAGGCCATCATGCACGATGTCTACCAGCGCATCGGCCTCGATCACCATACTTATGTAACCACCATCAATCAAGAGGGAGTAAAGATCATATGAACTATTATAGCCTCAACAATCCAAATACCCGCGCCAGTTTCAAGGAAGCAACCATTCGCGGCCAGGCTCCGGACAAAGGCCTCTATTTTCCGGAACACATCCCTGCCGTCCCAAAAGACCTGCTCGACGACCTCCGCGGCCTCTCCCGCGAAGAAATTGCCTATACCGTCATCCATCCTTATGTCGGTGATACCATACCCGAGCCCGAACTACGCCGCATCATCGCCGAGACCATCAACTTCGACTTTCCCCTGGTACCCGTTGCCCCGGATATCTACTCCCTCGAGCTCTTTCACGGCCCTACCCTCGCCTTCAAAGACGTCGGCGCCCGCTTCATGAGCCGCTGCCTCGGTTATTTTGTAAAAGATAATACCCGCCCCGTCACCGTACTCGTAGCCACATCCGGCGATACCGGCGGCGCCGTCGCCAGCGGTTTCTTCAACGTAGAAGGGGTACGCGTCGTCATCCTATACCCCTCCGGCAAGGTCAGCAGCGTTCAGGAATTGCAACTTACCACCCTCGGCAAAAATATCACCGCCCTCGAGGTGGAAGGCAGCTTCGACGACTGCCAGCAGCTGGTGCGACAAGCCTTTGCCGATGCTACCCTCGAAGACCGCCTCTTCCTTACCTCCGCTAACTCCATCAACGTCGCCCGCTGGCTTCCCCAACAGTTCTATTATTTTTTTGCGCTGCAACAATGGCCCGACTCAGCCCCCCCCGTTATCAGCGTTCCAAGTGGCAACTTCGGCAATATCTGCGCCGGCCTCCTCGCCCACCGCTCCGGCCTGCCCGTCCGCCATTTCATCGCCGCCTGCAATAGCAACGATATCGTTCCCGCCTATCTGCGTACCGGCGATTACCAACCAAAACCCGCTATTCCAACCCTTTCAAACGCCATGGACGTGGGCAACCCCAGCAACTTTGTCCGCATTCTCGAACTTTTCCGCCAAAAGCTTCCCAACCTCCGGCAGATCCTCTCCGCAGTCAGCATCTCCGACAAAGAGACCATAGAAAGTATCCGCGATCTGGCTACCGGTCACCACTACCTGCCCGACCCCCACGGCGCTATAGGCTGCCTCGCACTGCAACGATACCTTGCGCAGCACCCCGACGACAAAGGGCTCTTTCTCGAGACCGCCCATGCTGTAAAATTCTATGACACGGTCGAGCCCATCGTCGGTCAAAAGATACCCTTGCCCGCATCAATCGCGGCATTGTTGGATAAAAAGAAGCAAAGCATACAAATACCGGCCAGCTACAGCGAACTGAAGGACTTTTTAGTGGGTCTATCCTAATTTCTCCAGCCGGAAATCAAGCCGCTTGTCTTTTCTGAAGTATTCCATGATCATGATCGATCCACCCTTGGCAGGGAAGACATGCATCATACTGGCCTTGGACTTCAGCTCGATCTTGTCGGTAGTGAACTTTTTACCGTTATACCGGATGGCATTGAAGGTCTGCCCATGATACTCCGAGCTCCTTTCCCAGTCGCCATAACATACGGCAAAATTCGAGTTGTCGGCGTCACCGGTCGTAAACGCATAGTCGAAGGCGCCCATCGCCTTCAGGACTTCCGCAAGCAAATGCTGACTATTGTAATCCGCCATATTGCTGGCGATAGCCGTATTCTTAGTCTTATCGTAGATAGTCGCATTCGTTATCTTGTACTTGCTGTTGAATTCCATCATGACCATGTCCGTAATGACGATCTTCGTATTCCCCACCCCCGTGGTCCCGGCGCCGGAAAGTACCGATAAAGTATTTAGTGCGATCCCCGCTGCATTGGCCTGCCGCTTATATCCTTCACCGACTACAAAGATCCGGTTGTCCGGGGTCCGGATCAGCTTGTGGATGTACAGATAACCCACATCATCGATCTTTCCCTTGCTGTTGGTTGGCAGATACTTCGCAAAATCACCGGCCCACGTATTGTAGGTCTTCGTCAACACCTTCCCGGTCGTCGTGATCTCATACATGGCCAGCCCGCGGCTAAAGTCCTTGACGATATTCTGATTTTTATCGTAATAAGAGGCAAGCAACATCAGCTTGCCCGAATCCATCGCTACAACGCTCGATGGCACGATGTTGTACTGGTCATTTGTTCCGTCGATCTCCCACTGCTTTTTCTTCGTCACGAAATTGATGCCCACCAGGTGCGAGCTGAAATCCGTGCCAAGCGTCCTGTTCTTCTTCAATACCTCCAGGATGATCAGGCTGTCCGTACAGCCAAGGTATTCCGCCATGGCATATTTCTCCGCATCGTCATTGGGGACATATGTCCATTGTTTCTTGTTATCCGAGGCATAATAGTCCACTTCATACGTCCTGATCTTTCCGTCACGCATCGGCAGGACCGATACATACCCCTCATCGCCAATGTCAAAGACATTCTTGTTCATACCTTCATCCGTATGCAACGTCTCGTATTGCTTCATCAGCTCATCCGTTTTCCTGTCGAATCCCCTGCTGTACGTATACTTCAACTTGCCGTCAAAATCATAGATCTTCATGTCCAGGGTCTTGGTATCCTCATTCTTGAAGAGAAAAGAGATACTGTTTCCGTTATAGGCCGATTCCAGCAGGCTTAGCTTCTTGGAGTCCTCGAACTTGATGCTTTGAACCTTGTTGAGGTTCTCATCAAGGATCTGCAATGTATACTCATTGGTATGCCGGTCGATCTTGTCGCTCAGATAAAAGAAAAAGTATCCCTTGATCTGGCCTTTCGCCATGATCGTACCGCTGTTGCGCAAATAAGCGGAATACACTTTGTCGATACTCAGCTTGCCCTGCGCCAGCACGCTCGTCACCGGCAAACTCAGGGCTAGCATCACCGCCAGGGCCCATCGGATAGATTGCTTAGAAGTAGTCATAATTGGTTATTTTATTTAGGATTTACAATTTTGCCAGCCCACCCTTCGCGTCCCCCGTCTCCCCCTCACTCCTGCTCCGCCCTGATCCGCGCACTCTCCTCATAGACCTTCCGGAAAAGCTCATACCGGTCCAACTCCGGATGCCGCGGCCGCAAAAAATAATAACTGATCGAAGCCAGGTCTTCAAGATGAAGATTCTCCACGAACTGCAACATCGAATTATAGTTCTCCGGATAATACGGCGCCGGCAGGTCCACTACCTTTCCAAGCGTATGCCCCTTCTGCGCCTGATATAGCCCATTCAAAACCCTCCCGACCTGCGCCACCGCATATGCATCTGCCGGCCGTTGGTCCAACAGCTCGAGCGCCAGCCAAAGGCTTTCCGTATAATCATCGGACGTATATGCATATTCGATGACCTCATACCGCGACCGCTCCTTTAACTGTCTGAATTTTATCGGGTCGACCACAAAGGCGCAACCCCCGCCTCCCCTCACCAGCGGCGCGATCAACTTGACCCTCAAAAGACAATCCGGGTGCGTCTTCAGCGAATCCGCCAGCCCGTCTTTATTATCCTGTTTTAAATGGGCATGCCCGCCCAGCAACCCTTCTTCCCTCGTCAACCATTTTTTCTTGAATGGATAATCAGCGGCATTGAAGGCCCGCTTCAGATAACTTTCCGCATCCCAATCATCCTTGTCGACGCTATCCAACAGCTCCAGCGTGCTCGTCGCACCCGTGAGCGACCACGCCGTATGCCGCATCAACTCTACTGCCATCGAATCGGCTTCCGATTCATGGTCGCGGCTATGTCTCCGGCTGTCGAAGGCCAGCCCCTTCACGAGGCTTTCCACCTGCTCCCGCTGATGGTATTCCGCCCCTTTTATCTTTCGCAACTGCGCCTGCACTTCCGGCGAGTTGATCGTATTCACATATTTTTCGATGCTCCTTTCCTGGTGACGCAGATAAAAATGCGATATCTCATGGCAAAGAATAAAGGCAGCCTGACTTTCATCCGTCAGGCGATCGAACAAGCCCAGATTGAAAAGTATGATCCCCTCGCCAATATAGGCGGCATTGGGAATGTTAGAGCGCGAGAAATAACAATGGAAAGAAAGTTTCTGAAGTTCGGGATTACCCTTGACGATAACGTTCACCATTTTGTCCAGATACTCCTGGGCCTCGGCGGCAGTATATATCTCCTGCTTGTCAAATTTCTCCTGGATATCCTTCCATCGCTCATTATAAATTTGTACATAATCTTTTCGATTGCTGGCCGGCAACTGACTAAGATCGTCCTTATATCGCTGTTGGTATTGGTTGAGGAGACTGGTCAGTACAACCGCATTTTCCGGAGAGGGAGTGAAATCCTTTTCTTGCGCCCTGACCGCCGGGCAGCTTAAGATTAGACAAAGGATGGTATAAATAAAGACAGAACGCATGCGCGCACGGACATTGGATTTCATAATCGCCTGTAAAATAAGATGCTTTCCCCAAAATTGCAAGTTTCCGCCACATCTTCTCCAAATCTTCCCTTACCACATCTTCTCCATATCTTCCCGCCGAAATAAATGATCGCGCTCGATGAAATTGCTCGAAGCCCCCATATCAAAATAGGTCAACTTGTCTTTTCTGAGCATTCGCCGAAAAAGCGCCACCGGCAATACGACCAGCATATACACGACCGACAATAATAGCCCATTGCTGACCCAACCAAGAACACGCGCCAGCCCCATCCAGATCCGGTCGATCTGCCGGCTAAGCCAGCCCGAAAAGATCCCGGCAAGCCCGAATCCAAAACAAAGGTATAAACCTGGCTTCCAATGGAACACCACATTTGCCAGCAGACTTCCCATCGCCAGTATCAACATCGTCTCGATCGGCTTCTCTTTTCTTGTCATATTAAAAAAGAGTATATATGAAAGGAGCAAGCGCGGAGCTACCCCCCAGTATGACCAACACGGCAATCAATACGATCAGGATGATCAGCGGCACCAGCCACCATTTCTTCCTCTCTTTCAGAAACAACCAAAGGTCCTTCAGGAACTCCATAATTATTCGCTGAATTAATCGGGCGCCATCGCTCCTTCCTTCTTCCACTCGGCAGCAGGCGCCTGATCTTTTTTAAAGATAACAACATTCTCCAACACCAGCACATCCATCCCGGTACCCATCAGACATGCAACCGCCTCTTCCGGCGTGCAAACGATCGGCTCGCCGCGAACATTCATACTCGTATTGATCAGCACTCCATCGCCTGTCGAAACCTCAAACGCCTCCAACAATTTCCATAACTCCGGATTCGCCCGCTTCGATACTGTTTGCCATCGCGCCGTTCCATCTACATGCGTGATCGCCGGAAACCGACTCCTCACCACAGCCAATTTCTCCCGCATCTGTAGCCCGGCATACCCCTCCGGCAACGGGCAATACCATCTCTCCTGCAAGCGCCCGATCAGCAACATGAACGGCGAGATCATCCCCCCCTCGATATAATCAGCCGCCCTTTCCTCCCTGCATACCGGCGCAAATGGCCGGAAATCTTCCCGGTACTTGATCGATAAATTCAACCGCCGCTGCATATCCACGCGCCGTGGATCGGCGAGTATGCTGCGATGTCCCAACGCCCGCGGTCCAAACTCCATCCTGCCCCGGAACCAGCCGACGATAAGCCCTTCCCCGAGCGCCCCAGCCACTACCCGCGCCAGTTCATCTTCCGAATCACACCGCTTCCCGATCAACCCATTCGCCGAACAGACCTTTGCGATCCGCTCTGCCGGATAGGCCGGGCCCAAATCGACATGTTCCATCCCGGCTACCACGCGCTCCCGGCCAAAATAGATATGATACGCCGCCATTGCCGCCCCTAAAGCCCCACCCGCATCACCCGCGGCCGGCTGAATAAAGACAGCCGCGAAAAGCCCCGAGGCCGCCAACTTGCCATTCGCCACACAATTCAACGCCACCCCTCCGGCCAGCACGATCCGTTCGCATCCGGTCAGTCGCCGCGCCGTCGTCGCCAGCCTAAGTATAACATCCTCGGTAACCCGCTGGATCGCCAACGCCAGATCGCAGTAGGCCTGATCTATCTCACTCTCCGGCTTCCGCCGCGGCAATCCGAACAACTGCTCCCATTTACGGTCACGCGCCATTCGCAACCCCGGCAGATAATCGAAAAATTCCTGATGCAGGAAGAAGCTCCCGTCTTCGTATATTCGAATGAGCCTGGTGGTGATCTTTTCCCGGAAGGACCGGAACCGCTCGGAGTCCTCGTTGCCATAAGGCGCCAGCCCCATGAGCTTATATTCGCCGGAATTCACCCTGAACCCACAGTAATACGTAAATGCCGAATACAACAACCCCAGCGAATGCGGATACCTGATCTCCCGAAGGAACCGGATATCTTTTCCTCTCCCTACCCCGATCGACGTTGTGGCCCATTCCCCGACGCCATCGACAGTCAGGATCGCCGCCTCGTCGAAAGGTGACGGATAAAAGGCGCTGGCCGCATGACTCAAATGATGTTCGCTGAACAGCAGCCTCGGCTTGCGGCGATCCGACGACCCTAACGCCTCCAGCTCATCCCGGATCACTTTCTTTAGCATCATTTTCTGCTTCATCCAAACCGGCATCCAACGCAGGAAAGCTCCCCATCCCCTCGGCGCCGTGGAATGATAAGACTCCAGGATCCGCTCCAATTTCAGTAACGGTTTATCATAAAAGACCACCGCATCCAGCTCATCTACCGTCGCACCCGCCGCTTCCAGGCAATACTCAACCGCCCTCGCCGGAAATCCCGCATCATGCTTGACCCGCGTAAACCGCTCTTCCTGCGCCGCCGCAATGACCTTCCCATCCAGGATGATCGCCGCCGCAGAATCATGGAAAAATGCAGATATTCCCAATATCAACCCGCCCTCACGCCGCATCTGACGCATAATGACGGATATTCTTTAATTCGTCGTTTTTAAAGTTGCCCTCCTCCTCCAGGTCGTAGTCATCCTGCAACCCAAGCCAAAATTTTGCCGAAGTGCCGAAGTACCGGGACAATCGCAACGCGGTATCTGCCGTGATCCGGCGATTGCCTTTTATGATTTCTGAAATCCGGGTTTGAGGAATAGCAGTATCTTTTGATAAACGATAAGCTGTGATCTGAAGTGGTTGAAGGAATTCCAAAAACAATACCTCTCCCGGATGCACATTTTTAAGTTTTTTACCCGAGCTCATTTTATTAAAGTTTAAAGATTTCGAATTGCTAACTTCGTCCGGTTAATGACAATCCAGAATTTGAACGTCGGATGCATTGCCCGCATCCCACTTGAAAACAATTCGCCATTGATCATTTATGCGTATCGAATGAAACCCCTTCCAGTTGCCTGATAGCTCTTCAAGCCTGTTCGAAGGCGGAACTGTCAGATCAGTTGTATTTTGAGAGTTGTTCAGCATCCTGAGCTTACGTCTCCCGGCGTCCTGGATTTCGTTAGGTAACGACTTTACGCGAATCCCGTTCCATACTTTTTCTGTTTCCTTTGATCCAAAAGACAAAATCATACTAACGTATTGCGTTACTTACGCCAAAGATAAGTATTTTTTATGAAACAAAAAAGCCACCCCGGTCTCCCGAAGTGGCTTTGCGTATTTATTCATCAGTTAGCGGAGCCAGGTTATTCGTCCGCGCCGACCCCCCACTAATCGAACTTCAGATCCAACCCTAACCCCCTCAACTCATGCACAAGCACGTTGAAGGATTCAGGGATACCCGCCCTGGGGATATTGTCACCCTTCACAATGGATTCATAGGTCTTCGCCCGGCCGATAATATCATCCGACTTGAGCGTCAACAGCTCCTGCAGGATATTCGAGGCGCCATAGGCTTCCAGCGCCCACACTTCCATTTCCCCAAACCTTTGACCTCCAAACTGCGCCTTACCACCAAGTGGCTGTTGAGTAATAAGACTATACGGTCCGATACTCCGGGCATGCATCTTATCGTCGACCATATGATGCAATTTAATTATATAAATGATACCAACCGTCGCCTTCTGGTCAAAACGTTCTCCCGTTTCCCCATCATAAAGATGCGTGTGCCCGAAACTCGGCAATCCAGCCTTCGATATATGCTCGGCGATCTCTTCCACCGTCGCACCATCAAAGATCGGGGTGGCAAACTTCACACCCAGCTTTTCACCGGCCCAGCCCAATACCGTCTCATAGATCTGACCCAGGTTCATCCGGGAAGGCACACCCAGCGGATTCAGCACCACATCGACAGGCGTTCCGTCTGCCAGGAATGGCATGTCTTCCGCTCTTACGATTTTCGCAACTATACCCTTATTTCCATGCCGGCCGGCCATCTTGTCGCCCACCTTCAGCTTCCGCTTGACGGCAAGATACACCTTGGCAAGCTTCAAAACCCCTGCCGGCAATTCATCGCCGATCGAAATATTGAATTTTTCCCGCTTGTAACGGCCCAGCTCTTCATTGTACTTGATACTGTAGTTGTGGAGCAACACGTTGATCGAATCATCCGTCTTTCCATCCCCCGTCCAACCCAGCGGATTGACGTTCAGGTAGTCGATACTCGCCAGGTTCTTACCCGTGAACTTCGCACCCTTACCGATCTGCACTTCACCGAAGTTATTGTTGACCCCGGCCGAAACGTGATCCTTCAATAGCGTGGTCAGCTTGCCAAGCAACACATCCATCAGGTCCGAAGTGTTCTTTTCATGCACTTTCTCGATCTTCTCCAACGCCGCCTTTTCCCTTACTTTGGCATTCTTGTCCTTCTTCGCGCGTTGGAATAATTTCTTCGAGATCACAACCCCTTCGGTTCCACTCGGGGCTTTCAACGAAGCATCTTTCGCATCACCTGCCTTGTCGCCAAAGATGGCGCGCAGCAGCTTTTCTTCCGGGGTAGGATCGCTTTCACCTTTGGGCGTGATCTTGCCGATCAGGATATCGCCCTCCTTGATCTGAGCGCCGACCCGGATGATCCCATTCTCGTCAAGGTCTTTGGTGGCCTCTTCCGATACATTGGGAATATCGGGAGTCAGTTCTTCTTCACCCAGCTTCGTATCCCGGACCTCCAGCTCATATTCGGAAATATGCACCGAGGTAAATAAGTCTTCTTTCACTACCTTCTCACTGATCACAATGGCGTCCTCGAAGTTGTAACCCTTCCAGGGCATAAACGCCACCTTCAGGTTACGACCCAACGCCAGTTCACCGTCCTGAACCGCATAGCCCTCGGTTAAGAAATCCCCTTCCTTCACCTTCTGGCCTTTCTTCACGGCCGGCTTCAGATTAATGCAGGTTTCCTGGTTCGTCTTGATGAACTTGGTCAGTCTATATATCTTCAGGTCATCCTCAAAAGAAACCAGCTTTTGCTGCTCACTGCGATCATAGCGGACATGGATCTCATTGGCGTCCACGAACTCCACAATACCCTCTCCTTCAGAATGGATCTGGATGCGCGCATCCCGGGCGGCCTTTGCCTCCAGCCCCGTACCGACGATCGGCATTTCGGGCCGGATCAGCGGCACCGCCTGACGTTGCATGTTCGATCCCATCAACGCACGGTTGGCGTCGTCATGCTCAAGGAAGGGGATCAGCGAAGCGCTGAGGCCGACGATCTGGTTCGGCGCGACGTCCATGAATTCAACCTCGCTCTTGTCAAGGATCGGGAAGTCACCCGTCTGACGGGACACGATCTTCTCCTCGACGAAGTTCCCTTTCTCATCCAGCGGAATATTCGCCTGCGCGATCTTGGCTATGTCCTCCTCTTCCGCACTCAGATAGGTTAGCTTTTTAAGATCGACCTTGCCATCCTGTACTTTCCGGTAAGGCGTCTCGATAAAGCCCATCTCATTGATCTTTGCATGCACGCACAGCGTCGAGATCAACCCGATATTCGGACCTTCCGGCGTCTCGATCGTACAGAGCCGGCCATAGTGTGAATAGTGTACGTCACGAACTTCAAAGCCCGCACGCTCCCGGCTCAAGCCCCCTGGCCCCAGCGCAGAGATCCGGCGCTTGTGAGTGATCTCACTAAGCGGGTTCGTCTGATCGAGGAACTGTGATAGCTGAGAAGTTCCAAAAAAGCTATTGATCACCGAAGACAGCGTCCGCGCATTGATCAGATCAACCGGCGTAAACACTTCATTGTCGCGGACATTCATCCGCTCCCGGATCGTCCGGGCCATCCGGGCCAGACCTACCCCGAACTGCGCATACAGCTGCTCCCCAACCGTCCGCACCCGGCGATTGCTCAAGTGATCGATATCGTCGATCTCAGCCTTGGCATTCGTCAACCGGACCAGGTACTTGATGATCTCGATCATGTCTTCCTTCGTCAGCGTCTTCTGATCCAACGGCTGGTTCAGATTCAGCTTGCGGTTGATCTTGTAACGGCCTACTTCGCCGAGATCGTACCGCTTGTCGCTAAAGAACAACTTATCGATGATACCCCGTGCCGTCTCGTCATCCGGAGCATCTGCGCCCCGCAACTGCCGGTAGATATGCTGAACGGCTTCCAACTCCGAGTTGGAGGTGTCCTTGTTCAGAGTATTATAAATGATGGCATAGTCGCCACCGACATCTTCCTTTTGAATAAAGACGCTTTTCACGTCCATCTCGACGACCATTTCGATCGCCTCTTCATCGAGAATAGTATCGCGCTCCAGCACGATCTCGTTACGCTCGATGCTTACCACTTCACCCGTATCCTCATCGACGAAATCTTCCACCCAGGTCCTGAGGACACGCGCGGCCAGCTTCTTGCCGATGTATTTTTGAAGGGCCTTCTTGTCCGCCTTGACCTCATCCGCCATGCCGAACAGCTCAAGGATGTCCTTGTCCGTCTCATAGCCGATCGACCGAAGCAGTGTAGTGACCGGGAATTTCTTCTTCCGGTCGATGTATGCATACATCACATTATTGATGTCCGTGGCAAATTCCATCCAGGCTCCCTTGAAAGGAATAACCCGGGCGGAATAGATCTTCGTGCCGTTCGGATGGATCGACTGACCGAAGAATACACCCGGCGAACGATGAAGCTGCGATACGACGACGCGCTCCGCACCATTGATCACGAACGTTCCCCGGGGCGTCATGTAAGGAATATTGCCCAGGAATACATCCTGCACGATCGTCTGAAAATCGACGTGCTCTTCATCGTTACAACTCAATCGCAATTTAGCCTTCAGCGGAACGGCATACGTAAGCCCGCGCTCCATACACTCTTCGATCGTGTAACGGGGCGGATCGATGAAGTAATCCAAAAATTCCAGCATGAAGATGTTCCGCGTATCCGTGATCGGGAAATTCTCCTTGAACACTTTGAACAAACCCTCGATATTGCGTTTGTCCGGCGTCGTCTCCAGCTGAAAAAATTCTTTAAAAGATTGAATCTGTACTTCCAGAAGATCAGGAGTTTCGGCTAGATGCTTAATTTTACCGAAGTTGATCCTGTTTTGCAATTTTGTAGAAGACATATTGTTTAAAACCGGTTTTTTTATTAGTTCCTGTGTCAAGCCATCTGCTGACAATCAATCACTTACGTTTACAGACAGGCATGATCACCCCTACCGAAATAGGGAAACGGACCGCAAATGTAGCATTTATTTGCATACCAAACAAAAAATGAGGCCCGCCGCTTTTCATCGAAAAATGTGCAGCGGAGCCTCATTTATCCAATTTCTTGGAAAACTCCGTTTTTCGGCGGCCAGCCCCAAATTTCGGCGGCCGTCCCCTTAAATTATTCTGATTAGCCTGCGATTACTGAATTTCAACGTCAGCGCCGGCTTCCTTCAGCTTGGCCAGCAGGGCCTCGGCGTCAGCCTTGCTAACACCTTCCTTGACCGGCTTGGGAGCACCGTCAACCAGGTCCTTGGCCTCTTTCAGCCCGAGACCCGTCAGGTCCTTCACGATCTTCACCACATTCAGCTTGTTAGCGCCTGCGGCCTTCAGAATAACATTGAAGGAGGTCTTCTCTTCAGCGACAGCGGCTGCGCCACCTGCAGCGGGACCAGCGGCAACGGCTACAGCAGCGGCTGCGGGCTCGATACCGTACTCTTCCTTCAGGATCTTTGCTAATTCGTTTACTTCTTTAACAGTCAGTCCAACCAACTGCTCAGCAAATGCTTTTAAGTCTGCCATTTTATTAAAGTTTTAATTTTTTCCGCCTTCACAGCTTGCTTGTTTGCTCCGGCGGAGGTTTAAAAAAATTGATCGGTCCAAGCCCCCGAACCTGGGCACTATCTTGCATCGGTCGTCTTCTCTCCGACGACCCCCTGTCTCTTAGTTCTGTGCCGCCCGGGCTTCCAGCGCCTGGATCAGACCCGCCAGCTTTCCACCGGCATTCAACCCGCTGATCACATTCTTCGCCGGCGACTGCAACAGCCCGATGATCTCCCCGATCAGGTCACTCTTGCTCTTCAACGTAGTCAACGTCTTCAGTTGGTTGTCCCCTTCAAAGACGTCCCCGTCGATGAACGCCGCCTTCAATACCGGCTTCTCCATATTCCCATCCTTCCGGAACGAGCTGATGATCAGCGCGGGCTCCTTCGGATTCTCGGAGAACAATAGCGCCGTCACCCCATTCAGAGCCTGATAGACGCCGGTATAACGCGTGCTGTCCAATCCCTCCAGCGCCTTCTTGATCAGCGTGTTCTTGGCCACCTTCATCTCCACCTTCTTGTCAAAGCAGATCCGGCGCAGCTTACCCACCTGTTCCACTGTAAGCGACTCCGTATTGGTAACGTAGAAGTTGTTATATTCCTTGAACTTGTCTTTCAACAGCTCAATGACCTCGTTTTTTTGCTCTTTGTTCATAACATTTACTTTGTAGGCCCGGTCAACCCCGGACGCCGATAAAACATTTTTTTTCGCTCATGTCTGGCCTATCGGCCAACGGACACCGGTCCATTACTGTAAAAAGGCTTTTGCATCCAGCGCAATCCCGGGGCTCATCGAGCTCGCCATGAACACGCTCTTTACATACGTGCCCTTGGCCGTCGCCGGCTTGGCCCTGATAATGGCGCTGATCAGCTCCTGGCTGTTCTCGGCCAGTTTCTCCGGGCTGAAGCTCACCCGGCCGATAGACGCATGGATGATTCCCGCCTTGTCCACCTTGAACGCGATCTTACCACCTTTCACCTCATTGACGGCTGCAGCTACATCATTGGTAACCGTACCCGTCTTCGGATTGGGCATCAGGTTACGAGGCCCAAGTACCTTTCCCAATTTACCGATCTTCGGCATCACCGAGGGCGTGGCGACAATGACGTCGACGTCTACCCACCCGCCTTCGATCTTTTGAATGAATTCATCCAGCCCTACATAATCGGCGCCCGCAGCTCTGGCGTCCGCTTCCTTGTCCGGAGTGCAAAGCACCAATACCCTTTTGGTCCTACCCGTACCATGGGGCAGATTGACCGTTCCGCGGATCGACTGATCGGCCTTCTTCGGATCAACCCCCAACCGCACATGCAGGTCGACGGAAGCGTCGAATTTCGTCAAATTGACCTCCTTGACTAAAGCGGAAGCCTCCTTTAACGTATAGAGTTTATTTTTGTCCACCTTCGTGGTGGCTGCTTTTCTTTTTTTCGTGATTGCCATTTCCCAAATTTTGACGTTAGATACGATTTTGACGTTAATTCACCCGCTTAATTGGCCCAGGGTGCTTTCCCCTCTACCGTGATGCCCATGCTTCGGGCAGTACCGGCCACCATCTGCATTGCGCTCTCTACGGTAAAGCAATTCAGATCAGGCATCTTATCCTTAGCGATCGCTTCCACCTGCGCCCAGGTGACTTTGCCAACTTTAGTACGGTTTGGCTCTTTCGACCCACTCTGCAGCTTGGTGGCTTCCAAAAGCTGAACTGCCGCAGGCGGAGTTTTAATGATGAATTCGAAAGATTTGTCTGAATAAACAGTGAGGACAACGGGAAGGGTCTTACCCATCTTATCCTGGGTCCGCGCATTGAATTGCTTACAGAACTCCATGATATTCACGCCCTTAGAACCTAACGCCGGCCCGATAGGTGGTGCAGGATTGGCTTGACCGCCCTTGACCTGCAACTTGACATAACCGGTAATCTCTTTTGCCATGTTACTTACTTTTGGTGTTAACGTCCCCTCCAACGGAAGGAACTCCCAAACCATCACGTTATAAGAACTATCTATTTGGGGACGCAAAGCTAATAAAAAATATGTGTTTTAACCCATATTTTCCGGGATTTTTTTCTTCCACCTCACAGCCCGACCCCCCTTCCAACCCCCTTCAAAAAATCGCCTGCCAAGCCGTCGTCAACCTAACACCCACCTCCACCCACATTCCAAACCAACCTTTTGTGAAGAAATTTTTCGGTCATTTTTTTATATTTGGATTTTTCTGACTAACTTTTCCGTTAATAATCCATTACAATTCTTACTAACAACTTAAAACGCTCAACACACTATGTCAAAGTCTAAAAAAAAGTCGGCCAAAAAAGCTGCGCCTAAAAAAGCGGCAAAAAAAGCTGTAAAGAAAGCAGCTCCGAAAAAAGCTGCCAAAAAAGCCGCTAAGAAAAAGGCCGCTCCTAAAAAGAAAGCCGCCAAAAAGGCGCCGGCAAAAAAGGCTGCTCCTAAGAAGAAAGTTGCGAAGAAAGCACCGGTCAAAAAGGCTGCTCCCCAAAAGGCTGCTCCCAAAAAGGCCGCTCCTAAAAAGGCTGCTGCCAAAAAAGCTAAGCCGGCCCCGGCAACTCCCGCTACGTCCACGCCGGAGACAACGTCAACTTCCTTCGGTGATCCCACACCCCATTTCGAGCATGACAATGACAATGGCAATTAATTGAACGATAGGCGCACACGAAAAGAGGTCATCCCATAGATGACCTCTTTTTTTATCTCAAAGTATTTATGATCCTACGAGATCTTCTCCACCTGCATATAGTTTAGCTCTACCGGTGTCGAACGACCGAAGATCTTCACGGTGACCTTCAGCTTCTTCTTCTCATCGTTTACCTCCTCGATGATCCCATTGAAATCATTGAACGGCCCTTCGATGATCTTGATCGTCTCACCGATAATGAACGGCTCGCTCATCGACATACTGCCCGACTCCGCCATTTCATCCATCTTACCAAGCATCTTATTCACTTCCGCCTTCCTGAGCGCGATCGGATTCTCCTTCCCTAAGAAATGAATGACACTGTTCGTGTTCTTGATCACCTCACGCAGATCATCCCCCAACTTCCCATCCGTCACCTCCACCATCACGTAGCCCGGGTAATAGTTGCGCTC
This sequence comes from Puia sp., assembly GCA_035695565.1. Lineage (GTDB taxonomy): Bacteria > Bacteroidota > Bacteroidia > Chitinophagales > Chitinophagaceae > Puia. The sequence continues at coordinate 201,014 of DASRRX010000015.1, forward strand.
CCGCATTACTTTTTTCCCGTTCTGCACCTTGTATACTTTCTCCACCGGCAGAAAGACCTGCTTGACGATCTCTCCCCAGCCGCCACGGGAAATTTCCTTATCGAGATACTCTTTTACCTTACGCTCCTTCCCACTCACGACCCGCAGGACATACCACTTGGTTTCAGGCGCCGGCTTTTCTTCCGGCTGGGTCTTAGCCTCTTGTTGATTCATTGTTTCTGTCATAAAAAGGATTTTTTATAACGCCTATGAGCCGAAAAAGGAATAGACCAAATGCAGCACCGAACTGGCGATGACATCCATCAGCCATACTACCAAAGTGATCAGCAGCGTAGCAGCAAGCACGATCACCGTCGACTGCTGCAGCTCCGACCACGACGGCCAACTCACCTTCTCCAGTAATTCCCTGTACGACTCACGGAAAAAAATCGAGATTTTGTTCATTGTTCTTAAAAAATTTAATTTCCATCGCCTTAACCCCAACGGACGCTATGTGCACGGGTACTAGGATTCGAACCCAGACTGAAGGTTTTGGAGACCTCTGTACTACCGTTATACTATACCCGTATGTCAAATATCCGCTGCAATCCGCCCTTCCGCTAGAAAGCTAAGAGCTATCCCGAACCAACTCGGAACAGCTCTTAGTATAACAAAGATATGAAAAAATCCATTTTGAGGCCGGCTAACTACCGGCCCGGATCTGCTTACTTGATAATATCCGTCACCTGACCGGCGCCTACCGTACGACCACCCTCACGGATAGCGAACTTCAGGCCTTTCTCCATAGCGATCGGCTGGATCAGATGCACCGACAATGATGTGTTATCACCAGGCATAACCATCTCCGTTCCCGTCGGCAGGGTTACCTCTCCCGTTACGTCCGTGGTACGGAAATAGAACTGAGGACGATATTTGTTAAAGAAGGGGGTATGACGGCCGCCTTCTTCCTTGCTCAATACATAAACCTCACCCTTGAATTCGGTGTGCGGCGTGATCGAACCGGGTTTGCAAAGCACCATCCCACGACGCACCTGGTTCTTTTCAATGCCACGCAACAGCAGACCGGCATTGTCACCAGCTTCGCCCTGATCAAGCAACTTCCGGAACATTTCTACGCCCGTTACCGTGGAAGCCAGCGGAGCATCCTGAAGACCAACGATTTCGATAGCTTCACCTACCTTGATGCGGCCCCTCTCGATCCGACCCGTAGCAACCGTACCACGACCCGTGATAGAGAATACGTCCTCTACAGACATCAGGAACGGCTGATCGACCGGACGGGGAGGCAGCGGGATATAGCTGTCAACGGCAGCCATCAGATCATCGATCGCCTTGATCCACTTGGCTTCTCCGGCCAGCGCACCGGTTGCAGAACCCTGGATGATCGGCGTATTGTCGCCATCGAAACCATATGAGGTCAGCAACTCGCGGATTTCCATCTCAACCAGCTCCAGCAGCTCGGGGTCATCCACCAGGTCTACCTTGTTCATAAATACAACGATACGGGGTACACCTACCTGGCGCGCAAGCAGGATGTGCTCCTTCGTCTGCGGCATCGGACCATCCGTAGCCGCTACCACCAGGATAGCACCGTCCATCTGGGCAGCACCGGTGATCATATTTTTGACATAGTCAGCGTGACCCGGGCAGTCCACGTGAGCATAGTGACGGTTAGCCGTCGCATATTCAACGTGTGCTGTATTGATGGTAATACCGCGTTCTTTCTCTTCCGGCGCTGCATCGATCTCGTCATATTTTTTTGCCTGTGCCAACCCTCTTGAAGACAAGATGGTCGTAATGGCAGCAGTCAAAGTGGTCTTACCATGGTCTACGTGACCAATCGTCCCAACGTTAACGTGGGGTTTGTCCCTCTTAAAGGTCTCTTTTGACATTTTTATCTTTTTTAAATATTAACTACTGAGCCGTTGAAGAGAATTGAACTCTCGACCTCTTCCTTACCAAGGAAGTGCTCTACCCCTGAGCTACAACGGCTGGTCAAGTCCAGGGACTTCAGCCAACAAGCGATCCCACCCAGGCCCAAATTCAATCTCATTACCCATCTCATCACCACGGCAGAATACGCCCGCCTGACACTTCACGGAGCGGAAGACGAGGTTCGAACCCGCGACCTACAGCTTGGAAGGCTGTCGCTCTACCAACTGAGCTACTTCCGCTTGTCTACTCCCAATTTCAATCGATCACCCGCCGTCATCGGTCCGGCAAAATTCCCGCCGTACCTGTTGATCTGGCAAATACACCCCGCCTTACCCGTCGGTTCGGCACAACTCCCACTATCCCGGCCGGCAAAATACCCGCCGCACCCCTCGGTCCGGTATGACACCGTCCCGTTGATCCGGCAAAACTGTGGGCAAGGATGGATTCGAACCACCGAACTCCGAAGAGGACAGATTTACAGTCTGTTGCCGTTGGCCACTTGGCTACTTGCCCATTACCAGGGGATCACACCCCATCTAAAGTCTTTCGGGGAGGCTCGCCTCCCCCCGGAGCCAGAGAAGGGACTCGAACCCCCGACCAGCTGATTACAAATCAGCTGCTCTACCAACTGAGCTACTCTGGCTTGTAACTCACCCATCAACCGCCGAAACCTTCGCAAAGGCGGCCCCCAGCCTGATCACTACCCAACCGCACTCACCCCGATTCATAGCACACTGATCCACTGCTTTTTTTGGGAAGGCAAAGGTAGGTTAAAATGTCAAATTCAAAAATTTTAAACCCGTTTTTTTGATCCACCTACCCCCCATTCGTCTAACTCACTCCTTTCCACCCCCATTCCCGCTCCCAACCCGCTCTCCACACCCCCCGACAATCACCCACCAATCTCCCTCCCCCGCCCCTTAAAATCCCTCCAATCCAAAATACCCTGGTCGTCGTAGCCATCGTGGACACCGAACTCCCACCCCGCGCCCCAAAAAAAACCAATTTGATTCCAGACATAAAACCCCCTTTGATTCCAGCCATAAACCCCCCTTTGATTCCGGACATAACCCCCGGAAAAAAAAAGGGCGTCCCGTTTTTTTCGGAACACCCTTTAGTTGAAAAATTTTTTTGTTTAAGCTACTTGCTTTTCTTTTTGTCTTTTTACTTGATTGACCAGCGACTCAAATGCGCTGTCAAACGATTCTTCGAATGACTTGGAGGAACATTTTACGAAGAAATGGTGCTTGGGGACATGAACTCTGATCTCCGCGATCTTGTCTTTAATGTTATGAACGACATTGTCAAGTTTTAAGAAGACATCAACTTTGATAATTCTGTCATGGAATGTGTTGAGTTTGCTCATTTTTTTGATTACGTAATTAACCAGTTTACCGTCTGCATCAAAGTGCACAGTTTGAATATTTACGTTCATAGTAATCCCATTTTTTATCAGTGAACAATAAATGAAAGAGCTTTTGTATGCAAGTTGCACGCGCAGATAAGGTTCCAATGTTAAGCCAGGCCGGGCCAGCCTTCAGCCGACCGCCAGCCGACTTCCAGCCGGCCGTGGTAGGACAATGAAGTTAATGTTTAAGACGACTTTTTCCAAATAAAATTGCGTTAAATGCAGCGCTTGAAGACAAATTTTGTCTAAGCCCCTTCATGAGCACTTCTACGATTACCCGCCTCCACTTTACAGCAGCCCGCCGACAGCATTCCCTACGCCTTGGGATGCGCTTTCTTATAGATATCTTTCAATTTTTCGATGCTGTTGTGCGTATATACCTGCGTAGCTGCCAGGCTGGCATGCCCCAGCAACTCCTTTACCGAATTCAACTCCGCCCCGGCATTCATTAAATGCGTGGCAAACGTATGCCTCAGCACATGCGGGCTCTTCTGATCGATGGTTGTGATCTTCGCCAAATAACCATGCACCGCCCGATATACATATTTCGGATATAACTTCTTTCCCTTCGCAGTTACCAACAGAAACTCCTTATCGGGAGCCTCCAGCTCGACCCGCTTCTTTTCCTGGTATTCATCGATCGCCGCCATCAATACCCCATTCACCGGGATCACTCTTTCCTTGTTCCCCTTTCCCAACACCTTTATCACCCGGTTCCCGCCATCTACCTGCCCCTCTTTTAATCCTACCAGCTCACTTAGCCGGATCCCCGTATGATACAAGATAGCGAGTAACAACCGGTCCGTCCTCCCCTCCCAGTTATCCGGAAAATCCACCTCCCCAAATAACACTGCCATATCCACAGTCTCGACATATACCGGCAGCCGCTTGCCGGCTTTTGGCGACAAGATCGCCCCCATCGGGCTCTGCTCCACCTCTCCCACCCGCATCAAATGCTTATACCATGACTTCAACGTCGAGATCTTCCGGTTGATCGATCTCGAGCTTAATCCCCCGTCCTTCAACGCCGCCAGCCAACTCCTGACAATAGCCGGGGAAATAGCCCTGATAGCCATCCCGCCAAATTCTCCCTTGATATAAACTGAAAATTCCTCCAGATCGTCCTTGTACGATCGGATGGTATGCGCCGAATAACGCTTCCCAAACTTTAAATGGTCGATGAAGGCCTGTATCGCTTCCTCCAAATAACAATCTTTTTCTCCCCTAAAATACTGAATACCAACGGGCCGCCCAAAAATAGCCCGCTGCCCCCTCAAAAATAACCCGACCGCCTCCAGCCGCCGTCCTGAATTACCCGCCGACCGCCTCCAGCCGCCGTCCTGAAATAACCGCCGACCCCCTCCGGCCGCGTCCTGATATAGCCGCCGATCCCCTGCCACCACCACCCTAAAATAACCGCCGACCGCCTGCCAAACCCCCGCCAAACAAAAAAGCCCGCCAAACGGCGAGCTTTCAATCAACTATCTGTACTACACTAAATTATGATTCAAACTTGCCACTGGCAACCTGCTGCTTGTACACAGCCTTCAATACCTCACCCCTGCGCTTGACAGAAGGCTTGGTATAAGACTGACGCTCCCTCAATTGTACCAGCACCTTAGCCTTTTCAAACTTCTTCTTATACTTCTTGAGCGCCTTGTCTATATTCTCGCAATCCTTGGAATCAATGATGAGCATGTTTAAAATATTTACGGAAGGCAAAAGTACGATATTTTTCTGTAAAATATAATTCTCTCCCCATTTTTTACGAATTTCGGCCCCATGTTCACCGGTATCATCGAATCCCTCGGCACAGTACGATCCGTCGAATCCTCCGGCAGCAACCGGACGTTCTGGATCCACTCCTCCCTCTCGCCCGGGCTGAAGATCGACCAGAGCATTTCCCATAACGGCGTCTGCCTCACCGTCGAGGAAGTCAAAGACGACGCCCACCGCGTGACCGCCATCCGGGAAACCCTCGATGTGACCAACCTCGGCGCCTGGCAACCCGGCGACCTCGTCAACCTGGAACGTTGTATGCTCATGAACGCCCGGCTCGACGGCCATATCGTCCAGGGTCACGTAGATACCACCGCCACCTGCACGGACCGCCACGATCTCGACGGAAGCTGGGAATTCCGCTTCGAATTCCCAAAGAAATTCAGCCCCCTCGTCATCGAAAAAGGCTCCATCTGCCTCAACGGCGCCAGCCTCACTATCTTCAATGTCGAAAAGGACCGTTTTGACGTCGCCATCATCCCCTATACATTCCAACATACCAACATCCAGTCTGTAATGACCGGTTCCATCGTCAACCTGGAATTCGATATGATCGGAAAATACGTCTCCAGGCTGATGTCCACCAAATATCCGTCATCCCTGACATGAATACCCCCTCAGTAGCCCTGGTCATCCTCAACTGGAATACCGCTTTCTACCTGGAAAGATTCCTCCCATTCCTCATCGCCACTTCGTATGGAAATAAAGAAATATACGTAATCGACAACAACTCCAGTGACGGCTCCCTCGAAATGCTCCGCACCCGCTTCCCCACGGTGCACATCCTGCCCATGACCGACAACAAAGGATTCGCCGGCGGCTATAATTTTGGCCTCAACCAGATCGACGCCGACTACTATCTCATCGTCAACTCCGACATCGAAGTCACCCCCGGATTTATCGAGCCCCTCATAACCCTCCTCGAGAACAACCCCGGGATCGGCGTCTGCCAGCCAAAACTGCTTGCCCTCGACCAACGCGATCACTTCGAATACTCCGGAGCCGCCGGCGGCTGGATCGACCGCCTGGGCCTGCCTTTCGCCCGGGGCCGCGTCCTCACCACGATCGAAAAGGACGCCGGTCAATATGATGACATCCAAGAAGTGTTCTGGGCCACCGGCGCCTGCATGTGCTTCTCCTCAAAACTTTTTCGCCAGACCGGCGGCTTCTATGACTATTACTTCATGCATCAGGAAGATATCGACCTCTGCTGGCGCGTCCGCAATATGGGCTACTCCATCTACGCCTGCCCGACATCCGTCGTCTACCATAAAGGCGCCGGCACCCTTTCCTGGGAGAATTCCTTCAAAACATTCCTGACCTTCCGCAACAACTATATCCTCATTTATCGTAACCTCCCCCTTCTCCATGCCGGAGCCGTCATCGGCATCCGCCTGGCCACCGACTTCATGGGTTATTTCTATTTTCTGCTCCGCCGCGAGCCCGCCATCAGTAAAGCCATGCTAAAAGCCGCCCTCTCCTTCTTCTGGTGGCTTCTCGCCTACCGCCAAAAGACAAACCCCCACCCCCAACCAAAAGGCTGGAAGAAAAAAACCTGCATTTACCCCGGCACCATCCTCATTCCCTATTTTCTGAAAAGGAAACGAAAATTTACAGAACTTGTCGTTGCTAAACACCCCATTCATGCTGGACGCGCTCTTGAAAAAATATAATCGCCGAAGGGTACAACAATACTTTCAGTCCCCCCTTTTCCACACCCGGCGGCAATATGCTTTTGTCGGCGTCGGCATGCACAGCCTGAACAACTACTATCCCCTGCTTCGCTATTTCAACATTCCGCTAAAATATATCTGCACCCGGCAAAGCGACTGGAACAGCCAATTGTCGCCCCTGTTTCCCGCCGCAGTCTTCACCCATGACATCACGCAGATCCTGAACGACCCGGCGGTAGCAGGGATACTGGTCTGCGCCGACCCCGATGAACACTATGCGCTCGCCGGATCCGTGCTCGGAAGCGGCAAAGCCCTCTTCATCGAGAAGCCGCCATGCCGCCGGCTCGATCAACTCCGGCATCTTATAGCCGAACACCCTGATGCTCTTTGCAAAGTCGGCCTTCAACGACGGTATTGGCCCGCCAACGACGCCGTCAAAAAGAAATGCAGCCGCGCGATCAGCTACATCTACCGTTTCCAGACCGGCTCCTACCCCCAGGGCGATCCGCTCACTGAACTGTTCATCCACCCGCTGGATTACTGTCACTATCTCTTCGGCGAGTGCCGCCTTCAATCTCTTTCGGTTCGCCGCGACAACGCCGGGCTCACCGCTCAACTGCACCTCGAACATGCAAATGACCTCTCCGGCCTGATCGAACTATCCACACGCTACACCTGGAATGACCCCATCGAACAACTGTCCGTCAACACCGATGCCGAAAGCCTGCTGATCGAATACCCCGGATCGGTCCGGGGGAACCCGAAACCCGCGCGGGTTTTGCATTTACCCACCGAACGGCTCTTCCGGCGACCAAAAGTTACCCGCGGGTACTATAACGGCGGCCCATCTCTTATCCCGGCTATGGAATACCAAACGCTCATCACGCAGGGATTCTTCGCTGCGATTGAATCGTTCGTCAACCTCGTCGAGGAAAAAGACAGCCGCGAAACCCGCAGCGACCTGCCCTCTCTCATTCCTACCTATGAATTGCTGGAGAAAATAAGCAAGGCTTAGCCCCGCTCAAGGCTTAACCCCGCTCCATCACCTGCCGGTAACTCAACCGGTCATCTTCATCCCACTTGTAATACCCCATGATCTTGGATGTCGCCCAGCGGCCGAAATACCGCTCCATCGTCCGGTGTAAAATGATATCATATTTCCGGTGATAGCTTACCCAGCACTGATTACAGTGCTGTACATGATGCTTCTGAAGCCCCCGGCTCCCGGAAGAATTGAAGATCTCATCCAGCCCCTGCTCATGCACATTCCCCAGCGCCGTGCTCAAATGTTGGCAGATCGGCACCTTTCCGTCCGGCAACACGATCACACTGTCCAGAATACTGTTACACGATAACCGTAATTTCCCCGTCCGCCATTTTTCATAGAGCTTGACATAATCGTAATTCTCGCCATATGCTTTCAATTCTTCGGGGATAACTACCGGCGCATGTCGTTCCGCCGCCGCCACCGGCCGCCCCTTCTCCTGCAGTTCCTTTGCCTTCCGGAATGTCAGCACCTCTTCTTCCTTATATTGCCCGAATGCCGATGCCTCCGCATTATCGATCGTGTCGAAAAAAGGGATGTTATTGTAAATGCCGACCCGCAGAAAGACCCCATTCGCATTACAAACCGCGGCGACATGCCGGAGATCGGAAAAGTCGTTGTACGGCGACAACGTGAACATCACAAAGATGGGCACTACTCCCCGCAATTCCCTGATCACCCGGATGACTTGCTCATATCCGTCCTTCCCTCGCATGTGCAAATAAGTATGCTGATCACCGTCCAGCGAAATATAGAGCCGGTGCGGCTTGTATCGCCTGACAGCATCGATCAGCCGGTCCGGCTGCAGGCAATTCGAAAAAAGGTCATAGTTGCGATGATGCCGCGAGAACCATTCCAAGATCCGGTCCGCCTCGGGATGCAGCAGGAACTCCCCGCCCTCCAGCCCGACCATCGTCGATGAATGAACGCAGTCGCTTTTCATGATCTCCACGATCTTCTCCGGTGAAAGCATGGTCACCGGCCGTTTGGCCCAGATCAGGCAATGCTTGCAACCCGAATCGCACAGGTCCGTCGCATAGATCATCAGTGACGAAAGCCGCTTCCGCCCCGGCCATAGCCGGTTGTGGACAAAATTATATCCCCGCAATGCATATTCCTTCCAACCGAACATCTTACAAAGCTATTTTTTTCCACCCATATTTATCCCAATAATATACCCGCGTGCCTTCCGCCGGCAACATGCGGCGCACCCCCGTCCGCACATTATCCACCTCTATCATTTCACCCTCGCGCACGATCACGGTTACCGGACTGATAAAGACGCTGTCCCCCTGTTTGACATCCCCAAAGGATCTCGCATGCATATATTCCGGGCGCATCACCTTGTTATTTACGACCACACTTGCCGTATCGATCCCATTGATCACCATCGACTGTTCGAAATTATTCCGGAAAATATACGCTCCTTGCCACTCGTCCGGCAGATTGACCAGCACTACCTTGCCTCCCCGTACCACATTACCGCCACCCCGTACCTCATCACCCCCTCCCCGTACCGAGTCGACGATCGCGGTAGCCGTCCGTGAGGCCACCATCCAATTCTCATTATTCGCTTCGATAAGCAATAACCCGATCCCGCCAAACAACACACTTACCCCCCACCATACCACGCGCCTCCGGGTCAGCTGAAGCAACGCCGCAACTCCCAGCATACACAGAAATACCGAAGGGAAATACAGCAGCCGGTCACCCTCCGACGTCTGAGTGCTCACGCCGATCATCGCCGGCGCCACAAGCGCGACCGCAAAAGCAACCGCAAGTTTTGCATAGCCCGCCACGAACGCCCGCGCCGGCCGCCGAAGCAACAAGACCAAGTTCACCGCCAGCAACACCACGCCAACCGCCCCAAATGCCTTTGTCATCCAATCCGCCTTGTCATCCGGCGGTAAAAAGCACCGTCCCGCGACCTTCAGCCACCGGATCCACAATCCGCCCCCATCCTGCTTCGCCAGACTGGACCGGCCATAATCCGGGAGCATCGATCCGGCCAGGACAAAATGGATCAGCACCCAGACAATCCCCACCCCCGCCCAAACCAACGCCTCCCGCATAAACCGCCGCCGGTTGGAGAACCGAAGTGCAAGGACAATCAACGGCAGCCCGATGATGGACTCATAGGCGAATAACCCCAATATCCACAACAGCGCCGGCCATATCCAATCCCGTGGCGGCTTCCGGGACTGACTAAGATAGATCGCCCACAACCCCGCCGCCGTCGCCAAAGACGACAGCCGCCCCGACAACCACACTATAGGTTCGTTATGGAATGGATACAATGCAAACGCCAGCCCCGACAACAACGCAAAATATTGCTGCCGCCGGTCCGCAAAAAGGACGACCCGCGTCGCCACCAGGTAAACCAGATAGCAATTCATCCCATGGACCAGAAAGTTGAAGATATAATAACCAAGCGGGTGCAACCCCGAGATCAGATAGTTGCAATAAAAAGTAATATCGATCAGCGGCCGCAGCATATCCCTGTATAGAATACGCTTCTCCACCAGGATGCGGTACAAAGCCGCATAGTCATCCGTGAGGAACCCATTCCCCAGCACCGGAAAATACAGCAGAAAGACCAGCGCCAATGCGATCGATATGACAATGCTTTTATTCACCCGGCACCCTGCTAAAAATACTATCTATTGTCGGCGCCAGCAACCCGGCCACCTCCGCCGCTCCCTGATTGGTAAAATGCGACATATCATAAAAATAGAGGCTGTTCTTCGGCATCAGCCGCGCCAGATCGATCATCCGCAAATGCCGCTGCGCACACAGCGACCGCACCACATCGTTATACCGCTCGAGCATCTCCCACAAAAGGCGGCCATTGACCCCGCTCTCCACCGGAAACGCCGCCAGATCGGCGCCCGTCACCGGATCCCGGCCGAACCCGAACAGATCGGGCTGCGTCACAAATACCGGCACGATCTTCCAGGCAAGACAGGTGTCGGCCAGATCGGAAAGCCTTCGACGATACCCTTCCAGATAAGGCTCCTGCGCCTCCAATCGCGCCCGTACGACTAAGGCCGGTAAAACTAGCCGTCTGACCGAATCCAACACCATCATGGAATTTGTCGTATTGTTGAACCGCCGCGCCCGCATCGACCGCCAAAGGTTCAATCCCAGGTTCAACACCTCACTATTGTTGAAAAGCCAATGTTTAAAGTCCGGAAATGCCCCGCGCTCATAAAGTTTGTCATGAAAGGACGGCCGGTCCGTCTCCATATCGTTGACGCCCGTCAGGAACACCACCACCGAAGGCCGAAGTTGCTTGACATGGTCATTCAGCATCAGGATATGCCCAAACGTCGACTGACCGTCTAACCCCGCATTGTTCAACCAGCACCCCGGCACGGAGACCGCCAACCGGCGCCCCAACAAATACGGCCAGGTCAGGGAATCGCTCAGGAAATGACATTCGGTGGTGCTTCCGCCGATCGTAATCACCGTCAGCGCCCGCCCCCAGTCCTTCGGCGGCTCCGGTCCCCGGAAACCCAGACTGTTTCGCGTATTGATAATAACCGGATCGAGCTTGGGATTGATGCGGTTGACGATGGTCTCGCGCTGATTGATCGGTAACAGGATCCGGTCTCCCTTCAACCTGAAATGGAACGGATTGTAAATGCGTAAGGCTATTTCGAGCAACACCAGCGTCACCACCGACAAATACCCCCCATAGATCAACCGCCGCCGTAGCCGGCCCTTCTTTCGCCCGGTATTTGCATTATTGTCGCTTGCCGTCATCGCATAAGATACATCTTGCCGTATCCGTTGTTGAAGAATCTGTCCGTATTGGCCCCCTGCACATTGTACTTGCTCAACGATTGCCCGTTCAGGTTCGTCACCACATGATACAAATATACGCCATTTGCCAACCGGTTACCATACATATCCGTGCCATTCCACTTGTACTCCGTTATATTCGTACCGACATGCAGCGGGCCCAGCTCCTCCTTCGTTATCTCCCGCACTACCTTACCCGTAATGGTCAGGATCTGGATCTTGATGTTCTGCGGCACCTGGCTTCCCGTGATCGTAAACACAAAGGCCGTGGACGTACTGAACGGATTGGGGTAATTGAAGACATTCGAGATCATCGGCTTGTTGATAACAGTGAACCCGACCCGGTACGGCCCCGTGCCCGCCATCGTTCCCACCTCATCTTTGCCGGTAACGATCAACTGATAGGCATCCCCCTGCGGATTCGACTGCGTAGAGAAGGCCGGCGTGAAATCCACCGTCGCCACATTGTTACTCGCGCTCGTCGCAGGCGTGAACCGTACCGTATCGCTGTTGAAGTAGAAGTTATGCAGAGTTCCGTTCGGATACATGACCTGAACCGTGATCAGCGACGTATCCTTTAGCAACAGGTACGCCGACTGACTTTGCAGCTTGACCTGGATATGCGGTTTTGCGGACACGATATCGTCGTTTAGAATATGGACATTGTCGAACGTCACATCCATCGTGGGCGCCCTGCTATCCCCCTTTACATAGACGGTCTTGTAAAGGAAGTTGTTGAATAAGTATTGCTCCGGCTGCACATTCGGGTTGAAGTCGACATAGATCGTATTGGCGCCTGCAAACTGCGACGACGAGATCGTATAGTCAAGGACCAGCGTATCCCCGCCGGCGATCGGCCTGCGCTTCGGCAGCGTAATGGTATGCGTCACATTATGCGCATCCAGGATATACATCTTGATCGTCATGCTGTCGAAGGTAAAGGGGCTGATATTCTTGAACGCCACCTCGAACTCGATCGGCTGGCCCAGCACCACCGTATCCGGCGCCTTCAGCAAGACATTGGGCGCCAGCGCCCCCTCCGGCACCTGCGTATAATTCACCCGCCAATAATCCAGCTGATACGGCAGCGCATTGACACTGTCCTCCGTAGCCAGCCTCAGCTGCACATTCGGATACTGCTTGGGGTTGATCGCCGAAATATCGAAATCCTGCACCGTCCGCGGAAGCCTGTACAACGTCGTCGGCTTCCCAAGCGTATCTACCCCGATCACCTGCACGCCCACAGTGTCCGTTACCGGATTGCTTAGATCATGACCCCGCCAGTGCACCATCCCCCATTGCTTGGCCGGACCAAAGACCGGCGATAGGATACTCCCGCTGTAAAACTTATTATAAAAGTAGACATATTGCGTGATCTCGTCGGTCAGCCCGTTCGACAACTTCCAGACCGGAGTGAAGCCGCCCGCATTCTTTTGGTAGACAAAGTACCAGTCCCGCGGATAGTTGACAGAATCGATCGCCGCAAACCCCGCATTCTTCAGCCGGTTATAGATCGAATTCCCCGCCCCGTATATCGATTGATCCGACGCCCAGGTCGCGGCATAGGAATTCTGCCCGGCACTGTCACAGTCAAAGCTCCTCACCACCACGTAATAGCCGTTAGGTATACTATCCATAAACCGCATCGCCAGATAGCGGCTCTGCGGCGTCATATACGAAAACTCGAAGTCCCAGTTGTTGTATGGCGCACAGTTCGCCGATCCGCTCCCACTCAGGTAAAGGTTGTTGCCGCTCCCATCCACATCTTTCCATGGCGTCAGAGTCACAGGGTTAAAGACGTTGAACATGAATGAATGCCCCACACAGGCGCTCTGAATATAGTTATTCCCGTCCACCCCTACTTCGAATTGCTCCGAAAACGATGCATAAGGATACATGCCGTTAGTGACATAGAAGTTATGCTGCGCCGCGGCGAAATTCCACTGCCGGCTGGGCGCCATTACAATGCTGTCCCCCGTGGATCCCAGATGCTGGAAATAATGCGATTGGTTCATCCCCACCGAGCTCCGCGCCGGATCGATATAGACGAAAGATGCGTTCGCCCAGGCAGCCGGCTGGCCCGCCGCGGGTGCAGAGGCTACCCGCCAGTAGTAGACCACGCTGTCCAGGAAGGTGATGCCGGGATTGAACTCCAGCTCGCCACCGACGGACGTCAACGTTTTCGTAACCAGTAGAGGCGAATTGAAGTTTTGGGTCGTATCGATCTGCATCGTATACTGCGCGCTTGGGATCAGTGGATTGTTGGTCGAGGCCACCAGCGTAGCCGTCGGCGTATTGATGATGGCATAATTATACGGATAAGCCGGCGTCGCTCCATTCTGATAAATATAGGCGTCCACCGTTACCGTGTTATTCGAATAGGTCACCTCCGGAAGCGAGTTCCCCGGATCGATCGTCACCGTGATCTTATTGTCCCCAATGTCCCGCGTGGGGACGATCGGCACCTGCACCTGGACCGAATCTGCATACCAGACGCCCCAAAGCTTGCCACTATATACCGTAGCCGTTGTCCCATTCGGATAAGTACGCGTGATCAGCACCCCTACCGAATCCGGTACCGCCTTCCCGAGGTTATAGAATTTGGCGTTGACCGTGAACGACGTATTGCTCGTGGAAATAAAAGTTGGGTTGACCGAAACCGTAGACGCTTCCACGTCATAGTCGGTCGGCATCTGATACATATGTATCGCCGGGTCGCCGTTCATAACGAACTGCTCCACGTGCTGCCGCGCAAAGTAATCCCCGGGCGCCGCATTCAACAGATAGGCCAGCGCATCATTCTCCAACACCCCCATTGTTTTGCCGTAATCCTTTCCATCGAAGAGATTGTAGGTGCCGGTCAGATAGATATTGACATAATTGACGATCTGGAAGCTTGTCGCCGCAATGAACATGATCGAACCTCGCTCATTTGCCAGGTCATAGGTCTCCGACAAGGTCATGCTGTTGCCCGAAGGCCGGAGAGCGTCATAAATAAAAAAGTCACCCGCATCACAACCGTTTACCATGAAGATCGGGTATTTACCGGCGTTGTTGTAGTCCTTCGGCTGATCGAGCCCATAGTCCAGCACCGTATTCGAAGAGTGGCCAAAGTAATTTAAGAGGCTGAACCCGGTTGAAAATAGCCCCGCGATCAGGCTTGGAGGTACCGTCGTCCCGGTCGTCGCATTCCCGTCACAGAAAAGGCTCACATTTGCTCCGCATAACGTATCGGCAATGATCTGCTGGTAAGACACCATATAGTTACATAGGATCGTTCCCAGATAGGGCTCGCTGACGCCCGTTAGCTGAACGATGTTCTTCATCCACAACCGGCCGGCGATCGTGTTTGGCGCCGTTGCCCCCGTCTGCTCATATTCCTTTACCTTCTGCAGGTATATCTCCAGCTCAGGTCCCGTACATACCGATAACCGCCCGATCGGCGTCAAAGGCAGCGTACTGGCGCCATTCGCGGCCGCCAGCATATTATCCGACGCCGGATAACCCCAGGTCGGCACCTCTTCCAACTGAGCGACCAGCGGGTCATGCTCCACCTCACTATATAGATTGAATTGGTCGTAGCTCATTGAATGCCCCATCAGCAATACATACTGCGGCGGCGCCCCCCACACGGCCCGCCCATATCGAAGAAAATTCTGGATCGATAACGGATGTATCTTGACCCCGAATGCGAACTGATCGATAAGGTCGCTGATATCGACGACTGTCACATTGTAGCCGCCACCCGCCGCCGAGCTGCGATATGCCTTGTAGTCCTGGACCGGATTATTTCCGGACGATCCCGTATACAAAAGCGAATTGGCGATAATGATATAATTGCCCTGGTTGCCGCCGGCGGCATAGTTCGTGAAATTCTTGACCGTTAGCGCACCAACCGTCTGGATCGTCGACGGATCCTCGTTTACCAACACCAGCTGGGTAGTGGAAGACGACCCGCCCAGCACGAACGACAATGAATTGTCCGGGTTCACCACGGCCGTATAACGCAAGCCATTGGTCATGTCATACAATACCGGCGTATTGCCTCCGGCCAGCGGGACATCGGTGATCTTCAGCAAGTACCCCGCCGGCTTAGCCGGCAGTTGGAATGTGAAGTTGGACTGACCGCCAAAATCATAGGCCCGCGGATAGGTCAGCTCATAAAAGCTCGCCACCATCCAGTCATTGGGTATGCCGCTACTGTTGGTGAACGTCACCGTCACGGCGCTCGAGCTGATCAGGCTCACCGGCACTGACTTGGTCGATTGCCAGTCGCTATAGCCATTCATCGTCGTATCACCCACCGTTGCACCGTTCACCGAAACCGACACGATCCGGGCATTGTCCTGATCTCCCGCAATCCCAAACTTGAGGCTCGCATTCGGCCCCCCGCTATATACATACAGATTGGATTTGCTGTCTTGTACGGGATAGCCTGGATAGATGCTCTGAGAACTCCAGAATTCCCCCATATCATAGGCCGACGAATACAACGCTTCCCCTACGACCTGCGCAAAACCCGGATTGATCTGATTCTTAAAGTAGGTGCCCGCCGTATACATGAAATAGGCTTCTGTCGGCAACGGCGACCCCGCCGGATTATTTGGCGTATTCAGATAATGGAATGTATTCCCTGTACTATTCACAGTCAGAAAATAGACCGCCGTATCCGTCTCGAGGCTGGTATGTTGCGTATGCTGATAAGCCGGATTACGGTACAACGGCGCATCGGGCGCCCCGTCATTCATCTGGCCCCAGAATTCGATATAATCACCGCTACCCAATGTCCCGCTGGCCGCACTCGTATAGACCGGCACTTCCTTACCGTTCCGGAAAAGTTGGAAATTCTGCACCGGCACATTCCCCAGCCCCGCACTCGCCAGCACCGGCTGAGTGATACGGTACAGGCCGTTCGAGCCTACCTTGAATTTGTAATAGGTATTGCTGAAATTGATCCATTCATTATTGTAAGGCTGAGCGGATAACCCCAGACTGAACAGTAAGATGATGATCGTTATAAAGTTTTTCATACTATGCTATTTATCCGGGTCACCGCGCCGGCACCCCCTTCTGCACTTTTCTCCTCAGGTCGACCCTCAATGAAAAGACATTGGTATATAAGGGATAGGATTGATTTGCCAGGTTCGTAAACGCATAGTCGATCTGCACATCCCCAACCTTGAAACCCGCACCGATGCTTGGCTGGTATATCCAGATCTTCCGGCTATTGGTCGTATCCCGGTCATCCAGCACCTGCTGGAAATTATCGATGCCGGCCCGGACGAAGAAGACATTCCGGAACGACAGTTCCAACCCCACCCGCGGATCAAGACTGATCGGATTGCTGCTCACGACCGTATTCCGCCGGCCATCGAAGGTCGCATCCACATCCGCCTCCACCAGCAGACTCAATTTTCTGTCTATCGGTATGCTATAGGAACCGCCAAAGATCAACTGCGGAGCCGTCAGCTCGATCGACTTGCCGGGGATCATGTTCTCCGTCTGATAGAAGACTTCCTGTACCGCCTGATCGAGACTGAACGACCAGGCATTGAATGTCGTCGTTATGTCTTTCCCTACGACCCCCACCTTCCATCGGTTGCCGATGATCTGCATCGCCGCATCGAACCCGAAACCCCACGCATGCGCAAAATCCCCCGCCTGCTGATAGATGATCTTGGCATTTCCACCGAAATTGAATAGGTTTCCATTATGCATTTTGCTTTGCTGAGCCAGCGTCAGGATCAACGCATAGTCCGCGGAAGAGAAAGTGGTGATATTGGAAAAATTCACCGACCCATCCGGCTGGACCAGGAATATCGTGTTTGGAATATCATCGACGGCAAACCGCATTAGCGTGATCCCCAGCGTTCGCTTGTTATCCTTCAGCGGCAATACAAGATTCCCGAAATCATACTTGCCGATACCCGCAAAATATTCGGCATGCATCAGGCTCAGTTGTGGGATATCCCGGACATTGGCCAGCGCAGCCGGATTCCAGTAACCTGCCGTCCCATCCGTTACCGACGCAACCTGTGCATTGCCCATGGCCATCCCCCGCGCCCCGGCGCCAATGTTTAAAAATTCATTGGAATATTGTGTGAACTGAGCGAAAGCGGATAGCTGAGGTAAGGATCCGATGAGAATCATCAAGGAGTACAAGCATATCTTACCCCGCATTCTTTTCAACATAAGCCAACGGTTATGGGTTTTTTACGGAAAGAGGTTCACGGGCTTGGATCCGGCTGGCACCTTCACATTCACACCCGATCAGTCTGGCACCTCCACATTCACACCCGATCAGTCCGGCACCTCCACATTCACACCCGACAAGCGCCAGCCCTTGGCTGGCAGGCTCCGTAAAAAAGACGGTTTTTAACGGATATCCAGATATAACGGGCTTTTCACTACAATATTGTACCTCAAAATCCCCTAATTTGCGGCAAAATTTCATTGGTTTTCATGAATCTGATTGATGAATTAAAATGGCGCGGCATGATCCAGGACATCATGCCCGGAACGGAAGAACAATTGGCCAGGGAAATGACCGCCGGCTACATCGGATTTGACCCCACTTCCGATAGTCTCCACATTGGCAGCCTGGTGCCCATTCTCGTCTTGGTACATTTACAAAAGGCTGGACATAAACCAGTTGCACTGGTCGGCGGCGCCACCGGCATGGTCGGCGACCCCAGCGGCAAAAGTGAAGAACGCAACCTCCTCAGCGAAGAGATCCTCAACCATAACCTCACCTGCGTCAAACGCCAGTTGGAGAAATACCTCGACTTCAATCCCGGCCTTCCAAACGGAGCGCTAATGGTTAACAATTACGACTGGTTTCGCGACATGCGTTTCCTCGATTTTATTCGTGATATCGGCAAACATATTACGGTTAATTATATGTCTGCAAAAGACAGCGTAAAGAAGCGGCTCGATGGCGAAAACGGCATGTCCTTTACCGAATTCACCTATCAATTGGTTCAGGGATATGATTTCTATTGGCTCTATACCCACAAGAACTGCAAGCTCCAAATGGGCGGCAGCGACCAATGGGGCAATATCACCACCGGCGCGGAATTGATCCGCCGCAAATCCGGCGGCGAAGCCTTTGCCTTCACCTGCCCCCTCCTGGCAAAAGCCGACGGCGGTAAATTCGGAAAAACGGAAAAAGGCAACATCTGGCTTGACCCGGAAAAGACGTCGCCATATCAATTCTACCAGTTTTGGCTAAACGCTGCCGATTCCGACGCTGAACGATGGATCAGGATCTTTACCTTCCTTGATCGCGCTCAGATTGAGAGCCTCATCAACCGGCATCACAACGACCCGGGCGCCCGACTCCTGCAGAAAACATTGGCGCGCGAGATCACCGTCTACGTACATGGACAAGATGCCTTTCAACAGGCTTATGCCACCACGGAAAAGCTTTTCGGCTCCCCTCTTTCCAAAGGCCCGATAACCGTTCACGACGTTTTACAACTGGAAGGAGTAAGCCAGTATACGATTTCAACGGCAAGATTCGGCGAGGGGATAGATATCGTTACCCTGCTTGCCGAATCCGGAAGCTTCCCTAGCAAAGGAGAAGCCCGTAAAATGATCCAACAAGGTGGCGTCAGCATGAACGGAGTTAAAGTCGACAATCCTGCCATGCCCGTTTCAGGGTCCGATCTTATCGACAATTACATTCTTATTCAAAAAGGAAAAAAGAATTATTCCCTTATCAAGGCGATTTAATGTCGCAAAGTCACCCCTAACTCAGCAACGCCGGGCTCTGCCGGTACGTCTTCAAGACCAGCTCCCCGAACAACGTGTTCGCCCACGCAAACCACTTGCGCGTATACTTCGACGCATCGTCCTTATGAAAAGATTCATGCATGAACCCCGTCCCCGCATGCGAATGCTGCAACATCTTCAGGCACCCCGCGATCTCCTGCGAATCATGACTGGTCAGCGCCCTAACGATAATGCTGATCGGCCAAACCATATCAAGCCCCACATGCGGCCCGCCAATCCCTTCCCCCGCCTTACCTTTGAAGAAGAACGGATTGGCATCGCTCCATAACATCCGCCGTGTATTCTGATAGACCGTATATCCCCGCTTGTCATTGTTCAATACCGACAGATCGCCCGCGTATCGGGTGGACTGCAGATAGGGCAAGGCAAGCAGACTCGGCACATTCGCATCATCCATCAACGTATGGTTCCCAAATCCATCCGCCTCATACGCAAAGACCTCCCCAAAAACGGGATGCGTCACAACGGCATGCTCATTCAACGCATTCACCAGATCCGTCTCCAGCGCGAACGCCGGCCCATCCAGTTCCTTCCCGATCCCCAATGCCTGAAGAAGCGTCCTTAAGTTCCGCAGGCTGCTCAGCGCAAAAAGGTTCGAAGGGATCAGGAAAGGATAGATCGTCGCATCATCGCTCGGCCGGAACATCGAATGGATCAAACCGACTTTTTTCGTCGGATATCCATAACCGCCCATTGGAACGCTGTCCGTCGCATACTGACTGTTGCGTTGGAAAGTATAAGATCCCCGGCCATCCTTCCGCTGCTGCTCGCTGAAAGTTTGCAACACTTTACCCATCGCCGTCAGCCAATCGGCGTCGAAAGGCGAATTATCGCCCGTCACCTCCCAGTAACCATAAGCCAGCCGGATCGGATAGCACAAGCTGTCGATCTCCCACTTCCGCTCATGGATACCCGGCTTCATATCCGTTACGTCCGTCTTCTTCCACTCACTCACCCGGCTTGCATCTTTATAAAATGCATTCGCATATGGATCCCTCAGGATACATGTCACCTGCCGGTGGATCACGCCACGGATCAATTGTTGCAGGCCTTTATCTTCTTTGCATAACGAAAGGTAAGGCCATACCTGCGCGCTGCTGTCCCGCAGCCACATGGCGTCGATATCACCCGTGATCACATAGGTATCGGGCTTGCCCTCCGGCGTGGAAAGATCGACCGTCGTATCGAGCGTGTTGGGAAAGCAATTCTCAAACAACCAACCGATCTCCTTATTGCCGATATTCTCCCTTACTTCCCGGATGATCTTCTCTACCGCCTGGCTTTTATACTTCCGTTTCCCCTCCGGGATCCGCACCACCGGGAAATCAGCAACGCCGCTGCCAATCAGGCGCCCTCCCGCAACCATTCCCGAACCCGCAACCATCCCCGAACCCGCCATCATTCCCGCCCCCGCCAACACACTCTGTTGAATGAACTTTCTCCTTCGCATAGCTTTATCTTAATTTAGAAAACCTTCGCGCTTTCGCCTGCGTTTCCATCCGTCACGGGCAATATAGAAAACCGCGATGCCGGAAGCCGCCAGGAATAACCCCAGCAGTGCCGCCAGCCCCGTTGAAACCCAAATATACAGCCATATCACTATCGACAGGATCACCGGCAACGGATATAGCCACATCCGGAACGGTGGATCATACGTCTGTCCTTCAGCCAAGGGACCTCCGGCCCCCTTTGAATCCTTCCCCTTACGCCGCCGCAATAGCACCACCCCCACCGCCTGCGCCACGAACTGCACCAGGATCCGCATGGCAAGGATCGCATTGATCGCATCCGCCAGCCGCAACACCAGACAGAAGCAGAATCCCAACCCGCCGACGAATAACAATGAGACATACGGAAAATCCTTCTTCGGATGAAGCCGCGCAAACACCGGAAAGAAATTCCCATCCGCCGCCGCCGCATACGGCACCCTGGAATATCCCAGCACCACGGCGAATAGCGACGCAAACGCGATCCACAACACCAGAAGCGTCGCCACCCTCGCTGTCCGTTCCCCATAGATCCGTTCCATGAACAAGCTGATCACGAACTTCGAATGCATCGCCTCTTTCCAGGGGATCACCCCGACGATACTAAGGTTCATCGCCAGATAAAATATCGCGATCACAACTATGGAAATGAAGATGCTGCGCGGAATATTCCGGCCCGGGTCCCTGATCTCGCCGCCCAGGTGACAAACATTATAGTATCCCAGATAGCTATATACGGTCTTCACCGAAGCCTGCCCCACCAACATCGCAAAGGCGCCGCTGAACCACGACTGACCGCCTGCCGGCCATGGCGAATATCCCACCCGGTGATGGGTAAAGCCGCTTAAAATGATCCAAAGGATCGTAACGATGACCCCCGCCCATAGAAAAACGGAAATCTTTCCGATCGTCCGGATATTTCGGTACAGCAACGCCGTAATAGCGATCACAAGCAGCCCCGAAACCGCCTTTTCCTCCCACCTTGTCAGCGGTACCAGATAGCCAAAATACTGCGAGAACCCGATCGCCCCCGATGCAACCACCAGAGAGGATTGCAGACAGGTCTGCCAGACGAAGAGGAAAGACATCAGCGGCCCGCCCTTCTTCCCATAAGCCTCTTTCAAAAAATTGTAGCTCCCTCCCGCCAACGGATACGCCGCCCCCAACTCGCTCCAGATCATCCCGTCAACCAATGCCGTAACAGCGCCGAACACCCACGCCCAAATGAACAGATTGCTGTTCACCAACTGGATGACCAGCGATAACATCACAAACGGTCCGATCCCGACCATATCGATCATATTGATCGAGGTCGCCTGTAATAAGCTGATTTCTCTCTTCATGTGTAGGTCAGGCCTTGGCAAACTCCGTGATACCCGCGATCAGTTTGTCCAGGTCTTTGGTAGTCGTATAAACATTGGGGGTTATCCGAACCCCTTCGACTTTCTCCCAGACCAGGCTGGTGGAATGTATCCGATAGGTTTCGAATAAATAGTTGTCCAGCTGGTTCGCCGTTTTCCCTTCGACTCGCACCAACCCGATCGCACAACCGAATCCGGGTTTCATGGAGGTATACAGCTTTACTTTTGGAATATCCTTCACGGCAGTCATCCAATAGTTCTTCAGATAGAACAACCGCTGCTCTTTCCGCGCCGCACCGATCATATCGTAAAACCCTATCGCCTTCCCGGTCGCCTGCTCGATAAAGAACGGCCGCGTACCCAGGTTCTCGAACTTCCGGATATCAGGCGATCTCGGATCACCCGCCGCGAAAAGCGGATAAACCCCCGCAATCTTATCCTTTTTCACATACGTCATCCCCGTCCCGATACAGGCCGCCAGCCATTTATGCAGACTCGTGCCAAAATAGTCCGCGCCAAGCGACGGAATGGTATACTCGAAGTGCGCAAAACTATGCGCGCCATCCACCAGCACCTCGACCCCCCGCGCATGCGCCGCATCCGCGATCTTTCTAACCGGAATGATCTGTCCGGTCCAGTTATACACATGCGTCAGATGGACCAGCTTGGTGCGCGACGTGAATGCCTTGATATACTGCTCGCTCATATAGTCGTTGTCCTCACTTGGCAACTCCATGTCGACCCAAACCAGTTTTATTCCGTCGCGCTGCTCCCGCTGCTTCCACGCGTTTATACAATTCGGATAGTCATATTTACAAACTACCACCTCATCCCCCGCCTTCAGGTTCACCCCAAAGATGACCGTCTCCAGCGCCTCCGACGCATTGCGGTTGATCGCTATCTCTTCAGCGGAGCAACCGGAGATCCTTGCAAGGTCCTTCCGGAGCGGCTCACGGCCCATATCGAGTATCCGCCACATATAATAGCTGGGCGCCTCATTGGAGTAGTCGAAATATCGTTTCATCGCATCCTGAACCACCTTCGGCGACGGCGACACTCCTCCGTTGTTGAGATTGATCACCTCCGGGCTTACCGTAAAAGATTGCTGAACATAATACCAGAAATCCTCATCTTCCACCAGCTCATGTGGCGGACGACGATCCGCTTGAAGCAAAGCCTTGTTCAAATTCCGGCTCCAGGCCGGCTGGGTCAGCGCGGACAAAAACGTAGTCGCCGAAAATACGCCCAGGGCATCCAGGAAGGTGCGTCGGTTGTAGGCAGCCATAAAGTGTAGCAGTTTAAGAATACAAGATAAGCAAAAAAGTGCACGGCCGCACCCCACTGCATTTAATCGTATCTTCGCCCCGCATGAAGTATTACATCATCGCCGGCGAGGCCTCCGGCGACCTCCATGGCAGCAATCTCATCAAAGAGCTAAGACGACAGGATCCGGCCACCACAGTCCGCTGCTGGGGCGGTGATCTCATGCAAAAGGCAGGCGGCGATTTGGTCAGGCACTATAAAGACCTTGCCTTCATGGGCTTCGCCGAAGTACTGATGAACCTCCGGACCATCTTCCGCAACCTTGACTTCTGTAAAAAAGATATCCTCCAATATCGACCCGATGCCCTCATCCTCATCGACTACCCCGGCTTCAACATGCGCATCGCAAAATGGGCCCGCAAAGCCGGTCTGCGGATAATTTTCTATATCTCCCCGCAGGTATGGGCCTGGAAAGAAGGCCGCGTCCGCCAGATCCGCGAGACCGTCGATAAGATGCTCGTCATCCTCCCCTTCGAAAAGGCATTCTATAAGCGATGGGACTTCGATGTAGAATATGTCGGCCACCCGCTGGTTGAAGAGATCGACAGCTTCCGCGCCAACCCGCCCGCGCCTCTTACACCGTCTTCATCCCTCAACCCACCTTCAACTCTCACCCCATCCTCATCCCCTACCCCATCCCTTACCACCTCACAACCCATTATCGCCCTCCTGCCCGGCAGCCGCAAACAGGAGATCCTCAAAAAGCTCCCGGTCATGCTCGAGGCTAGCCGCCACTTTCCCGATTACCGATTCATTGTCGCCCAGGCCCCTGGCCAGGAACCCGCATTCTACGACGGCCTGACCTCCGCGTTCCCCAACGTCGGTTCCGTCCGCAATCAGACCTACGCCCTCCTCTCACAGGCCACGGCCGCCTGTGTCACCTCGGGAACCGCCACCCTGGAAACCGCGCTCTTCGGCATCCCCGAGATCGTCTGCTATAAAGGAAGCACCCTTTCTTACCAGATCGCCCGCCGCCTGATAAAAGTGAAATATATCTCCCTCGTCAACCTCATTATGGACAAACCGGTCGTCAAAGAGCTGATCCAGGACGAACTGACCCCCGACAACCTCCGCCGCGAGCTCGAAGACCTCCTGCACAACCATGCCCGTCAGCAACAGCTCCGCGAAGACTACCGCAACCTCAAAGAATTGCTCAGCCTGGGTGGCCACGCCTCCGCCAACGCCGCCGCCAGCATCCTCCGGTTCATGCAAACCCAGCCAGCCGGCGCCGCTGCCTCCCCTTCCCCTCAGTGAAGCCTGCGTCCTTCTCGCTGCCTCCTCCCTCGCACTCACGCCCCATCTCCCCAATGCTGCCTCCTCCCTCGCACTCACGCCCCATCTCCCCCAACGCTCCCTTTTCGTCAATGCCTCCCCCCTCAATGATGATGTTTGAAAACGAATAGCTTTAACAGGAGAATAATGATCCCCATCAGGAACATGAAAATGGAGATCCGGTTGATCCCATGCATATACCGCATCCATTGCGTATTCGGCGCATTCGGATCCCGCTTTTTGATATAAAAATATTCTTCGATCTGTCGCCAAATTCCCATGATGTAAAATTACTCCAAAATCCATATATTTGCACCCCGCTCCCCGAATTCCGGAGCGTGCACAAGGGGAATTAGCTCAGTTGGCTAGAGCGCTTGCATGGCATGCAAGAGGTCGTCGGTTCGACTCCGATATTCTCCACCAGGCCTCGTGTCCGTTTATCGAACACATCACCTTCGGATAACAGTATTCTCTTCATCGCCTTCAGTGGGTCGCCTTAACCTACCACAGTGACAACACCCATATCTTCATACCTCTCCCTTCCAAGTGACTTGCCAGGCAGCGAACTGCGAGGGCAGGACCCGGTAGCGGGCGAAGTTGCCTTCATGTAAGCCCAGGAGCTCTGATTCTACAACATTTACGAAGGTTTCCCTGTCGGCTTGTGGCAACTGCCGGGAATAGGCAAGGATGTACGCTTGAGCTTGGGTCGGGGGAAGAGTTTGGATGATAATGTCGGAGACAACCTGACGGATGGCGTCACGGTAACGCAGGCGGAAGGGATCGGGTTCACCCAGGGTTTGTCGGACCTCGGCATATCGGGCTGCTGAACGTTCATAGGCGTATAGGAAGACATCCTTCAGGAGTGCCACTTGCGTTCGTTCGTAAACACCCAAAAGTCCCTTAATATATAGCTCACGCGGGACATCAACAAAGGAGAGCGGAGCGAGGTTGAGCCGGTTAAGAGGGATATTTGCGGCAAGGCGGGATACCCGTTTGTTAACATCCTCGAAGGGTTGTAAGTAAGGAATATGCACCATAGCAAAGAAAGCCTGCTCAAAAGGATCCTGTATCTTTTGGGCCTTCGCGAGGAAGGTATCAAACCACTCTTCGATCTGCTGGGGTATGCCCGGGGGCAGATAGGTCGTTTTGGTGATCCCGACTTGGAAGGTCCGGAGACGCCCGGAGGCAGCAGGATCTGGTAGCAGATTGTTGGAGAGCAGAGCGTGAAGATTTAGGATGGTGTAGCGGTTGAAGCCAATCTCCGCGGCAGCCTCGACTAGGAATTCGATGGAATCCTTATGGTTGAGAATCATCTGGGTTTCCTCGGCGGTTCTTTCGTCGGTAGCCTGACCCTGATCAAGAAGGCGCTGGGTGTCGAGCAGGCTGTAATTGTTGCCCTCCAGGCGGCTGGAGTTCCAGGAGAGATCGATCAGCAAACGCTGCAGGATGTGTTTAGCATAAGTGCCTGCGGGTTCATGCTGTCTGGCAGTTTGCCCAATTGCGAGTAAGTGGCTACGTTCTGCGGTTGAGAGATAACTGTCGATATTGGGCCTGTAGTCACGTAAAAAATCTGCTATGTATCCAGCCTTTGGGCGGCGTTCGAGCGGTTGGTCGACAAACGCGAGTACTTCTTTTCCCATAAGCGACAGTGGGACGGCTGCCTCACCGACCGGCAATGCAGGAGTCACAGCCGTCGGGAAATAACGAGTGGCGCGCCCGCGACCGCTTATCCGAACTAGCCCTTGTTTTGAAAGATCGGCAAGCCAGCGCTGCAACGTCCGGCTAGTTACATCGGCGCCGAGAGCAGAGCCGATTTCTGTAAGGGAGACACCGTCAGGATACTTACCCAGAGCTTCAGAAATCTCTAATATTGATGGAGTAGGCATACGCTGACTTTCGCGACAAAAATACAACTTTCGCGACATTTTCGCGACATTTTAGCGACATTTTCGCGACATTCCCCGTTTTTTCCGACAATCCTGTAACAAATCGCGACAAAACAGGAAACATCGTCATAGCCACGCCCTCTTGCCCCCGGTCAATCCCTCGTCCACATATTATCCCTTTCATTTGCATCCATAAATATCCCGCCATCGAGTTTCAGCGTTTTTATGGTTTTCCTCGTCTTGATCTTCACCGCCACCTCCCGCTGATTGCTCTTCCAAACCATTGGAGTTTGATGAAAGCTCTCGCTTGAACCATCGTCATAGGTCGCGATCACATCAAAAGGAATAACGAATCCGCCGATATTCTTAATGTCCAGTACATACCCCTTACCCGCCCTGTCGGCTTTGACCAGATCAAGGTCAATATAGCCGGGCGTAAAGAACCAGTTATAGAAGAACCAATCCAGATCCTTTCCTGAGCCCTTTTCCATCGAATAGAAATAATCCCAGGGAATAGGATGTTTACCATTCCAGTTGTTCATGTAGTTATGCAACGCCTTCTTGAATAATTTGTCGCCAAGCAAGTCCTTTAAAGCAAGATAGCTCAACGACGGCTTCCCATAGGCATTATTACCCCCGCCATAGGTAACCTCCGGACTGGGCGTGATAATGGGGTTTTCCTTATCATGCTTATTGTGGATCCAACCATTAACCCGAAATGATTTATAGAATTCGTCGGCAGACTTTTGTCCCCTCTCGGAAATGCCGATCAAATATTCCAAAGTGGTCGCCCAGCCCTCGTCCATAAAGGCATAACGGCTTTCATTAGTACCCATGTAGAAGGGAAAATAGCTATGTGCCTGCTCATGGTCTTGTACCAATTCGGCAAAATCCAGGTTGGGGGAATGGCTGTCATTTATCATCATGGGATACTCCATATCGGCAAATCCCTGAAAGACATTTGATTTTGGATAAGGATAAGGTATCCCCGGCCAATTATTCGAAAACCACGCTAACGAATACCTTCCGAACTGCACCGAGTGATGGAAATCCTGCGCCGAGTCCGCGAAAGCCGCCTGCATGCTGACACGCCGCCCGGTTGTATTGTCGACAACAACGCTCCCCGCATCCCAATCGTAATGGTCGCTGATGCCGACCGCCATATCGCTCACATTGCCAGCCGACCATTTCCAGGTATTGGTGGCATTTTGCGCAGTGACCTTCTTCTCAGCCCAGTCCTGCCGGGTAGCGACGTGGATGGTGGAATCGCTTGTCATCGATTGCCTCAAACGTTCGGCGGCCTCAGGCTGCAATACCTCTGTTGGATTTTGCAAAGTACCCGTAGCCCATACGACGAAATTTTCCGGAACGGTTACATCTAAGCTGTAGTCATTGAAATCGTTGTAGAATTCCAGGGAGCCCGTATGCGGTTGCGTATCCCACCCCTTGTAATCGTCATATACCGATACCCGCGGGTAGAAATAAGCAATATAAAAACTGGTTGAATCAATGATACCCTCTCGTCCCCGCGATCTCGACAAGTTGTAATGCCACGTAATGTCGAGACGTATCGAATCATGGGGCATCAACGGCGCGGGCAAAGTGACCATCTGGTTGGTAGTAACGGCTTCGTTATTGTTCCAGGCCGTTTTAATCCCCCCTATCAGTATCTCGTCTACCTTGATCCATGCTGAAGAATCCGCGGCCCCCCTCCGATGTACGTTCATAATGAGTTTCATGTTCAAGCTCCGCAGCGTATCGGGACTGTTATTGAAATAAATGATTTGCTCAACGCCCCTGACGCCGTTGTTTGGCGGCATTACCGTTAAGGAAATCCTGTAACGGCCATGATTTTGCCAGTATTTTTTTCCCGGCTTGCCACTAAGTGAGCGCGTATCATTATCGTAGGCTTTTTGTATCTCCGGAGGCATCATGAGTGTCTGCGCACCCGCTTGCAATAACCCCAGGACCAGAAAAGCGGAAAAGGTTAATGATCTTATCATGTTCGGTTATTTAAAATGAATATAGCAAATCATCCAGTAAGCATCGCTCACATTGGAAAAAATAAGTACCTTGCACCCAAGAATAATGCGCGTTGAACGTCTATTTTATATCCGGCATGGGTGCAGACCATCGGGCTTTTTCCTACCTTACGTTACCGAAAGGATTTTGTCCCGTACATATAAACTGGATCCCGCCACACAATAAAGAAACGCTGCGAGCCTATGCCCTTCGGCTCGCAGATCAGATCGACAGATCCGACCCCTTCGTACTTATTGGCTTGTCCATGGGCGGAATGATGGCCGTCGAAATAGCCAAACAATTCCCACCCGTATGCACCATCCTCATCAGCAGCATCCCCGTAGCCGCACATCTACCCCGCTATTATAAAGCAGCGGTTAAAATAAAAGCAAACAACCTCGTCCCCCTCTCCCTGGTCAAAGCCGCCGTACGAATTAAGTACGCCCTGACCAGCCCACCTTCGCCCGCCCGTCGATTGATATATGATATGCTGCAGGACGGAAACGATCAATTCCTTAAATGGGCGATGGTCGCCGTTCCCGAATGGGACAACGACAAAGTCCCTTACCCCTTTTTTCAGATCCATGGTACAAAAGATAAGGTGTTGCCCATTCATTTGACCCACCCAACCCATGACGTTCCCAAAGCCGGCCATACCCTGGTCATGAGCCACCCGGCAACAATCAACGCTATCCTCAGCGAGATCCTCTCTTCCTTGCCCAACTTCCGAAAGGTGCCGTCCTGACTTCATCTCCCGTGCTGACGCCATCTCCCGTCCTGACCTCCATCTCCGGTTACCATCCCCCTACCAGCCTCGCGCCCTTCCCGCTTCCAAAAACGGACACCCCAATGACCGAAACCGGACGGTCTCCCCGCCACAGTTAAATCATATTCAATTGACCGTCAACGACAAACATTTGTGGCACCCCACTGGCAATCCAATAATTGCCCGCAGACAACCAATCTAATAACCCTGCCGGCCTATCAAAATGGAACCCATCAATCGCACTCATCCTGAATTTCTAACCGCTTATCCCAGTATTTGGCCATTGGAAGTACTATGTATTGTAAAGTACCTTCTTTAAACATTATCTTTGTATTGTAAACAAGCAGTAAAACACAAAATCTCTCAAACACTAAAAACTAAGTATATGTCACTCCGCAACAACAAACTCAGCAACTCCCTCGTAAACGGGACCAGGAATTTCGCCTTTATGGCCGCCCTCTTATTGACAGTAGGCGCCGGCAGCAGCTTTGCCGCCCCCCATTCCGCCGCAGCAAGTTTTGGCGCCCCCACCGCCACAACCCTTACCAGCCCCCATTCCGCCCCAACAAGCGCAACCACCCTCACCGAAACCACCAATGACGCCGTCATCGCCTCCTTCCACAAGGAATTCCGGACCGCCGATGTCATGCAGGTCGAAAACAAAAAGGATTACACTAAAGTAACCTTCAGGATGAACGGCGTGGTCATGTTCGCCTACTATTCCGCCAATGGTGACCTCATGGCCGTCGTTCGCAACATCCTCTCCACCCAGCTGCCTATCCGCCTGCTCATGGATCTGAAACAAAACCATAGCGACTGCTGGATCACCGACCTGTTCGAGATGGACAATAACGGCCAAACAGTTTACTACGCCACCCTGGAGAACAGCGATATTAAGATCACCCTCCGGACCAGCAACACCACAAACTGGGAGACCTACCAGAAAGAAAACAAGGAAAATAAAGAGAACAGTCACCTGTAATCGACGACTCAATATATAGCAGTTTACCGTACCACCCGGGCCCCTCTTCTGCGGGGCCCTTTTTTTTGCCCACCGCCAGGCCGCCCCAGCCATCCACATCCCCCGACCACCCCAAAGCCCCGCACCTAACCCCCACCTCAATACAACGATTTATCTCCCCTTTCCCTCCACAATTCAAAAACTCCCTCCGCCCTCTCATCCGCCAATAACTCAAACGCGATCCTTCTTTCCCCCTGTGGCACCGCGATCTCCCTATAAATAAAGTCGTCGTCAAACCCCGCCGCAGCCGCCTGCTGCCGGGTAGCCGCATACACCACCCGCTTCGGCCTCGCCCAATAGATGGCCCCCAGACACATCGGACAAGGCTCACACGAAGCATATACGACACACTCCGCCAACTGGTAATTTCCCAACCGCCGGCAGGCATCCCGGATGGCCACGATCTCCGCATGCGCCGTCGGGTCATTCGTCGACGTCACCCCATTGCAACCCCTGCCCACCACTTCACCACCCCTGACGATCACACACCCAAAAGGCCCGCCGCTGCCATCTTCCATCCCCTGCCGCGCCAGCTCGATCGCCTGCCGCAAATATTCTCTGTCCATATCTGTTACCATATGACAAATTTACTTACCCTCCCCGAAGTTCTCCTCTCCCCACCCCCAATTGCCCCAACCTTTCGTCGACTGTCCAAAAAAATCCCCACTTTTCCTCAGGCAAACCCCACAATACCCCCTTTTCCCCGTTCAACCATGACTGGACCGCCATTTGCATAAGTATAATGGCTTTTAATAGGATATTGGATTTTAGCAACGGCCTGGATTTCAATCTGGGCTTCTTTTTTTTATCTATATTTGGACTGCCATCAAAACACTCCTTCGCACCCAGTGTACACCCGCACGCTTTCAATCCTCCTCCTAGCCTCAACCTTCTCCCTGACCACCCGATCCCAGGATTCCATCCCCGTCCTCCTAACCCACCTCGACCAGGTCATCGAAGCAGCCCCACACTTCGATTCCACCAAACTACAGGAGATCGCCCGCCTCAAGTCCACCCTGCAGACCACCCTCGCCGCTAGTCCCGCCACCGGCCTGCCCACCCTATATTCCAATTACCGCGACCTCTGCGAAGCCTACAAAGTCTTTAACTACGACTCCGCATTCTCCTACGCCCGCCTGCTCCAGGCAACCGCACTCCGCATCGGCGACCCTGCCCGCATTCTCTCCGCCCGCCTGCGCCTCGACTTCTGCCTCCTCTCCGCCGGACTGTTCAAGGAAACCCTCGACTCCCTCGGAAAGATCCACATCCAGGGCGCCCCCGACAGCCTCCAGGCAGACTACTACGCCCTGCTCGGCCGCTATTACTATGACCTGGGAGACTTCGACAACGACGGCTATAATACCCCCGACTATACCCGAAAAGGGAACAATTATATGGATTCCGCCCTGCGTCTCTACCCACCGGGGTCCTTCAACTATGGCTACTATACCGGCCTCCGCCAGATCAAGGCAGGCGATCGTATCCACGCCCTGGCCGTATTCGGACAACTGCTTAACCGCTCCGACCTTACCCTTCATCAATTAGCCGTCACTACCTCCACGCTCAGTGACATCTATATCAACAACGGCCAGCCCGACACCGCCATCGTACTCCTGATCCGCGCCGCCATCGCCGATATCCAATCCTCCACCAAAGAGACCGCCGCCATCTTCAATCTCGCGCAGCTTCTTTACAAAAAAGGCGATGTCCGCAACGCCAGCTCCTACATCGAGATCGCCATCCACGACGCCATCTTCTACGGCGCCCGCCAACGGAAAGTACAGGTCAGCGCCATCCTCCCGCTCATCGAAGGCGAAAAGATCACCCGCGTAGAAGGACAAAAGGCCGTCTTCGTCACCTGGTCCATCATCGCTACCCTCCTCCTCCTGGCCGTCATCGCACTCGTCATCATCGTCCTCCGCCAACTGGACCGCCTCAAGACCGCCCAACGCATCATCACCGAAGCCCACACCAAGGAACAAGCCGCCAATCAACGCCTCATCGAGACGAACAACAAGCTTTCCGAAGCCAATAAGATCAAGGAAGAATATATCGGCTATTTCTTCAACGCCGACTCCGAATCGTTCGACAAGATCGGTCAATTCAAAAAAGCGCTCGAGCAAAAGATCGCCTACCGCAAATGGGATGACGTCATCACCCTGGTCAATAATACAAATCCAAAAAAAGAAAAGGAAGAGCTCCTGCGGAATTTCGACACTGTCTTCCTGAAACTCTTCCCCGATTTCATCCAACGCTTCAATGACCTGTTCCGCGATGAAGACAAGATCCAACGGAAAGACAACGAACTGCTCAACACCGACCTCCGCATCTTCGCCCTCATCCGCATGGGCATCCATGAGACCGAAAAGATCGCCCGCATCCTCGAATACTCCGTCAATACCATCAATACCTATAAAACGCGGATCAAGAATAAATCCATCGTCCCCAACGACGAATTCGAACAGCGGATCATGGAGATCAGAACGGTATAATACTTACCGCCGCCCCACCCCCCGGCGCCAATTTCAACTCAAGCCGGTCCTTGTCCGTCACCACTTTCGTCTCTATCACATACGCCTCCGGGTTAGCCCGCCAGTCCGCATTATCCGCATCCCGGTAGATCACCACCTTATACTTCCGCCCCTTATCCAAAAAACCCAGCGGAACCACCGCCACCCGCGAATGCTCATCCGTTATCGCCCCGACGAACCAATTGCCCTTCCCCTTCTCCTTCCGCGCTATCGTAATAAAATCTCCCGGTTCCGCCTCCACGACCTTCGTATCGTCCCAATCGACCGGCACATCCCGGATGAACTGGAACGCATCATCGTGCGCCGCATAGTTCTCCGGCAGATCCGCCGCCATTTGTAACGGACTGTACATCGTAACGTACAACGCCAGTTGCTTTGCCAGCGTCGAATGCACCTGGCGCCCCGGTACATCGGAATATCCCTTCAACCGGAAGATCCCCGGCGTATAATCCATCGGCCCGCCTATCAGCCGCGTAAAAGGCAGGATCGTCTCATGGTCCGGGGCATTCCCATCACTGAACGCGTTATACTCATTACCCCGCGCCGCCTCACAAGCCAGCCAGTTGGGATAGGTCCGCTGCAACCCCGTAGGCCGCACCGGTTCATGCGCATCGAGCATAATGCGGTTTTGACCCAGCTTTGCCGCCACATAGACATAATGATTGATCATCCACTGCCCGTCATGATGCTCGCCCCGGGGAATGATCCGCCCTACATACCCCGTCTTCACCGCCGTATATCCATATTGATGCATAAATCGTATCGTCGTATCCAGCTGCCGTTCATAGTTCGTGGCCGACCCCGACGTCTCATTATGCATGATCAGCGCCACCCCCTTCGACCGGGCATAATCCGTGATAGCCCGCACATCGAAATCAGGGTACGGTGTAACGAAATCAAAGACATCCTCCTTCCAGTTACCGAACCAATCTTCCCAGCCTTCATTCCATCCCTCGACAAGCACTCCGCCGAGATGATTGGCCGCTGCGAAATCGATATACCGTTTCACATTCTCCGTCGTCGCTCCATGCCGCTTGCTCGGGATCAACGCCCCCGTAGCCGTCACACTGTCCGGATAATCCGAATAGCTCCAGGTGCTCTTTCCCGTCTGCATCTCCCACCAGATGCCGACAAATTTCATCGGATGGATCCACGCCGTATTGGTCAGCTTCGACGGCTCATTCAAATTCAGGATCGTCTTCGACGCGAGGATATCCGCAGCCTTGTCACTAACGAGGACCGTCCGCCACGGCGTATGACAAGGCGCATGCATATACGCCTTATTGCCCACCGCATCAGGCACCAGCGCCGACGTCAGCGTCAGAGTCGCCCGGTCCACATGCAACTGCATCGCCGGGTAGTTGACCAGCGCCGCCTCATGGATATTCAGATACAACCCGTCCGCCGTCTTCATCATCAGCGGCGTCTGCACCGCATACCGGTCCGGCGCCACCCGCACCGCAATCGCCGTCGAAGCCGCCACGAGCGCCGCATTGTCGATCTCGCTCACCTTCGAGGTCGTATACGGATACTCATTGGTGTCATAGTCGCCGGGTATCCAGAACGTCTTATGGTCTCCCGCCAGCCGGAACTGCGTCACCTCATCCGTAACCACGAAATACCTCAGGCCCGGCTGCCGCGGAAATTCATACCGGAACGCGACCCCATCCTCAAAGACCCTGAAGACCACATCGAGAAGCCGCCCCGAGCTCGTCTGCCTCAAATGAACCTTCAGCTCATTGTAATGATCCCGGATATTCTTCGTCTCCCCCCACACCGGCTGCCAGACCGTATCCAATCCGCCCCGCTCCACCCCCACGACTGTAAAACGTTCATTGAACACGCTATCCCTCTCCCCAAACCGAAACCCCATCCTCGACGGCAGGATCACCGCCTTGTCTCCATAGCTAACCGAATAAACCGGCTCGCCCCGCCCGCCGAGTGTGAACACCAGCTTCACCTTCCCCAATTGCAGCGTTTCCTCCTGTGCCCTGACTGAATACCCAACCGAAACGAATAAGCAAAAGCCAACCAGAACCCGATAGGTTATAAGCATAAGCAAGCAAAATTTTCATAAATATAGGCGATCCAGCCAAATCCACTTCCCAATGTCTGCCGATCCCACCAAATCCGCTCCCCATAGTCTACCGATCCGCCCATTTGTCCATGTTTCCCCTCAATACCCCGGATTTTGCTGCCCCGCCACCTTCGAATTTGCATTGATCTCCGTCACCGGGACCGGCCATGCATAACACCGCGAATTAAAAGTTAACGGATTGGCCCCTAGATTATACGTCCCGTAATACGCCGCCTCCGACGTCCCCAAATGCCACCGGCAGATATCCATCCACCAATGGCCTTCATTGAACAACTCCGCCCACCGCTCATAATACAGCGGATTACTCCCCAATACCGGATCGCCCGCCGATGCCGCCGCCGTACTGCTCGTCAGACTGGCGTAATCCACCGGCGACGGTGAATTCACCGGATACCCATACGCCCGCCGCTTTACCTTGTTGAGGTACTCAAGCCCATCCGTATTGTCATTTGTATTGATACAGGCCTCCGCATAAAGCAGATACACATCCGCCAGCCGCAACAGATAAATATTCGCCCCGTCGGCCTGGCCGCCCGGAACATCATTGACATTGCTGAAGAGCGGCGCATACTTCCGGAAACTCCATCCATACAGATTCGGATTTGTTGCACCCGCCGGCCTCGATACCGGAATATATCCCGCCACCGGGATCGTACCCGGCACCCACCCCGCCGCCGGCGTATTCACCGCCGAATCCACCCAGGGCTGCATACAGTTGACGTACAACCGCGGATCAGCCGTCTGATTGGTCCGGACATCCAATGAATTCTGATAATAGGTAGGGTCCATGATCAGCTTTGGATTTATTGGGGAGGGCTGTTTCGCCGGATTATAGTTCGGATTCGTCACCAGGCTATAAGTCCCCAGCGGAAAGCCGAATCGAAGGATATTTTTGTCATGGATCGTCTCATTCCCATATCCCAGGGGATTCGCGTCATTCTCCGC
This sequence comes from Puia sp., assembly GCA_035695565.1. Lineage (GTDB taxonomy): Bacteria > Bacteroidota > Bacteroidia > Chitinophagales > Chitinophagaceae > Puia. Next base: position 237,164 of record DASRRX010000015.1, read on the forward strand.
ACCATCCGTCCCCAGCACCCACGGCGACCAGATCAGCCCGTTGATGCTCGTGGAATTCGGCGCACCGCCGTATACCCCATAATCTCCATTCGACGCATAGTCGATATTCAGCTCGAACAGCGACTCCTGATTGAACTCATTCGCAGAGATCCCGATAAAAGCATCCCGGTACATCGCATACGGCATCAGCGTCTTCCCACTACTCGTGATGACATCCAGCAACACCGTCTTCGCATCCGGCCAATCCTTCATATACACGTATGCTTTACCCAACAGCCCCTTCGCCGCCCATTCACTCGCCCGCCCCTTATCGTTACCCGTCCAGACCTGCCCATGCAAAAGCGCAGCCGCCTGCGTCAGATCACTTACCACCTGGGCCCATGAGTCCTTGATCGAGCTGCGCGGTTTCTGCGACGCCGCCAGACTCGTCGGCAGCGTCGTATCGATGATCACCCCAAGCGTATCCGTAGCCGACGGATTGGCGACATTGTCCTCACCGAACAACGACTCGAGTAACAAATAATAATATCCACGCAGACAATAAGCCTGCCCCCGGATCAGATCGACCGACGGCCCGTCACCCGGCTGCGCATATGTCGTCATATACTCGTTCGCCGCCTGTAATGCCGTATTGCAATTCTTGATCCCCGCATAACACACCTGCCAAACTCCCAGCGAATAGGTGTTCGTGCCCGACAGATTCGTTTGCAGCATTTCCGTCCACCCCCCGTCATATCCGTTGTCGTCGGCCGTATGCGTAATGCTCGCCATCGCTTTCGGCAAATAATTGAACCCAAACATATTCGCATCCCGCATCGCCGAATAAGCCGTCGCCAGCACACTATTCAGCCCATCGATACTGGCAGGATAATTATTCAACGCATATTCATTCGTCGGCGTCACATTGACCGGATCTTTCGAGCAGCCGGTCGCCAGCAGGACCACCGGAAAAAATAGACAAAATATTTTCTTAAGCATGTTGATTTGATTTTAAAGATCACCTAAAAGTTTACATCCAACCCCGCAGAATAGATCCTCGTCTGCGGATATTGCGACACCGCATCCAGCCCGCGCGTCGTTACGCCTACCGCCCCGCCCACATAACCGCTCACCGCCGCCTGCGAATAGGCGCTTCCGACCTCCGGGTCAAGACCCGAATATTTGGTGATCGTGAATAGGTTGTTGCCCATCACGAATATCCGCGCCCCCTTGATCTTGATCTTCTCCATCGCCGCGTTGGAGAACGAATAGCCGATCTGAAGGTTCTTTAGCTTCAGATAGCTGCCATTCTCTATAAAATAACTGCTCGGATTGTTGTAATTGCCATTCGGATCATCCGTAAAGCTGCCATTGGGATTCGTAACACCCATCCGCGGCTGGTTCGTCAATCCATTGGACCCGAAATATGAGTCGTGCAACGCAGCCGTCGTCACCGTGGCGTCACTCTCGAACGGATGCAGCTCATATACCTTGACGCCATTGAAGAGCTGTACTCCCGCCACCCCATTGAATAGCGCCTGCACATCGAAACCCTTATAGTTGAGCCGGATATTGACCCCATACACCAGCTTCGGATTCGGATTCCCGATCACCTGCTCATCCGCTGAATTCACCGCATTCCCATTCTTCGCATTGTGCGCATAGATCAGATCGCCCGCATGCGCATTAGGCTGTGCGCTCGCCGCCGCCTGCGCATCCGTCTGGAAAATGCCCAACACTTTATAGCCGTAAAACTGTCCAAACGGCAACCCATTCTTCGTGATCGTCAGATTCTTCCCGATCATCGCCCCATACGTCGCATTCCCGTTGTTGTAATAGTTGTATCCATCATACAACGCATCCGTGGCGATCCCGTCCAGGTTGGTCACCTTATTGGTGTTGAATCCCGCCGTCGCCGTAATATCATAGGTCAAAGCGCCCGCCTTGTCCTTGTATCCGAGAAGGACATCTACACCCCTGCCCTGTACACTCCCGATATTCGTGAAAAAGGGCGAAGAGAAGCCCGCATTCGGCGGTAACGGCAACGCATACAGCATATCCTTCGTCAGCTTGTTATACCACTCCACGCTGAAATACACCGTCCCCTTCCAAAGCTCCCCGTCAATCCCGATATTCGTTTCTTTTACTGTTTCCCAATGCAGGTCCGGGTTGGAAATGGTGTTGATCGAAGAGCCGATTAGCAACGGCGCTCCCGGCGCGAAATTGGCGCCGTTGACAGAAGTATTCCCGAATCCCGCCACCCCCGAATAGGGACCATAAAACGCTGCAAAAGTATACGGTTGCACATTACTGTTCCCCAGCGTCCCATAGCTTCCCCGCAGCTTCAGCAGACTCACCGTCGGCAAAAGACCCTCGAAGAAGCCCTCATCGCTGATCGTCCAACCCGCGGACGCCGCCGTGAATACCCCTTTTTGCTTCTGCGGGCCAAAGACCGTATAATTCGCATCCTGCCGTATCGACCCCGACAGATAATAACGCCGGTCGAAATTATAATTCAGCCGCCCGAAATAAGACTTGATCAGCCCATTCGGATCATAAGTACCCCCCGCCGTCGTCGTCGAAGCCGAAGTTGTAATGATCGAATAATCCGGCAACCCATTCGACGAAACCGTCGCATTCAGATTGTCGATCTTTGTCGTGATCTGCTCATAGCCCGCAACCGCGGTAACCGCATGCTTCCCAAACTCCTGATCATAGGTCAGCACAAAGTTATCCAGCAGCTGCCCGCTCTGGTTGTACATCTTGTTCAACGCATTCGTCGCATCGACGTCCGCTCCGAAATTGAAAGGCGCCTGATAGAAATCCTCCGTCTCCAGGTAGTAGGAATAACCCAGGGTCGTCCGGAAATTCAGATGTAGCGGCAGCTTGACCTCCGCGTAGATATTGCCTTGAAGGTTGTTTTGAAAGTCGATGGCGTCCGCCGCATAGGCCGCGCCTACCGCATTGGGCCCCCCGAACTGAATGCCATACCCCGGCGGCACCGTCCCCCAGGTCCCATTCTTATTCTTGATCGGAATGATCGGCATGCTGCGGAAAGGCGCATTGTGCAGATTGGCGTCCTGACCGACCAACGGCTCCGTTTTCCGCTGCGACAGCGCCAGCTGTTCTCCAACCTTAATCCAGTTGCCCAGCTTATAATCCGTGTTGACCCGCACCCCGCCGATATTCGAGTAATTTCGGATGAAGATTCCCTTTTGCGCATTGTAGAAGCCGGAGAAGAGATAGTTGACCGCGGGACTCGAACCGGAAACGGAAAGATTGTAGTTCTGCTCATACGCATTCCCATAGACCGTCTTTACCCAATCCACATCCGGCAAGGTGTCCGTCTGAGTTGCACCCGCAAAATAGGTGGGATTGATGACATTCTCGAACTTGATGAAATCGCTTTTGCGCAAGAGGTTGTCCACCAGCTTCGGCACGCTGACCCCATACCGCATATTGAAGTCCACCTGCGGCTTCGCCCCCGAACCTTTTTTGGTGGTGATGAGAATAACCCCGCCGGCCGCTGCACTACCATAGATCGCCGCTGCGCTTGCATCCTTCAGAATATCCACCGTTGCGATATCCTGAATATTGATATTGTCCCCCGGCACCCGCACCCCATCGACAATATACAGCGGCGCCGGCTGGTGAAGGGAAGACAAGCCCCGGATGATGATCGTCGGCGTCCCTCCCCCCGGCTGCCCGGAATTCTGGATCACTTCGACCCCCGCGGCCCTTCCCTGCAAAGCAGCCGTTACATCCGTCACCGGAAGTTGCTTGATGTCATTGCCCTTTACCGAAGCAACCGATCCGGTCACATCCTTTCGCCGTTGCACTCCATAACCCACGACGACCACCTCATCCAGGCCCGATCGGGTAGGCTTCAAACCCACCCGAACCTCCGAACCATCCCGCAGCGATATTTCCTGCGGTTCATACCCGACATAAGAGATCTCCAACATCGTCGCCCCAGTACGTATGGAAAGCGTAAAATGACCATCCGCATCCGTATTCACCCCCTTCACACTGCCCCGGACCCGAACACTGGCCCCCGATAAAGGCCCGCCCTTATCATCCATTACCACACCCGTAATAACTTTGTTTTGCGCCCTCGCCAGTTGAAAAAGAAGCAGCAAACAAATGCCCGTAAGCATTCGGCTTAGCAATCGTTGTTTTGTCATAAACAGCTGTTTTAGATTTTCAGCTCCAAAGGAAAATTTTGACCCGGCGGGAAGCAACTTATATTCGGTAAGTATAAAATATATTGCTCAAAACAGCTTGCAGCCAAATTTCAACACAGTGAAATCCAGCCGATTGAAAACACATTTAAAATTCTAAAATATAACTGATTTGTAGGAGAAGCCACGCATCACCAAATGTGTACGGCGAACACTTTACACCTATCCTGATACCTTGAATCCACGTCCTACACCTTGAAGAGTTTATCGAGCCTACACCTTTAGGAGTTTATCGATAAGAAGATTGAGCACCTCCAGCGCAACAAGAATGATAATGATCCATTCCAGGAACGTACTGTTGCGATATTGCAGCAGGTCTTTAAAAAGCTCCAGGTTCTCCCGGACGATCTGCAGACCTTCCCGAACGTCGCGATACCGCTCCTGCAAGTCGAACGTCCTCTTCAGCCCCTGGTCGATCCGGTTCAGATTCTCATCCTCCCAGGTCTCCGGCGGCGAATCGAAAATATAAAGGTTCTCCGCGATCCGATTTTTGAGATTGAGGGTCTTGCCAATATACTTCTTCAAATTCCCACCCGATATCCTTAACCGCCCCCGCCTTTCCAGGTTCAGCGTATGCGAATTGGTCTCCTCCTGCAATGCGTTCGTCTGCTCTGAGAAGTAGTCTAATGCAACCGACTGGCTGACATTCAGCATGATCAACCGCAATACCTCGATATCCGGCTTTGTGATCTCTATTTTGTTGTACCCGAATTTGTTCTCCTGCGCATTGGTCTCCACGTCAAATTCCTCGCTCAACCGCTGCTCAAAGACATTCCTGCAATATGACCCGATCCGTTCGAGGAACGCCGACGCCCCCTCCTCGGTATATCCATAAAAACAAACTACTCCATATTTGAATACATATACATAACATCCTTCCCCCGTCTTATAAAAAAGCTCATCCGCATCATAGTGAACGATCCCTTCTCTATAAGCCGTCCTGAATCCCTTGACATCTATACTGTCCGCGATCTGATACGATACAACCTGTGGCATACCGCAAATTACACCCAATTCACCTAATGCCTGCCTCCATTGTCCACCACCCCATCCCCATTTACCCCCTCGATTTCCCCCAGTTGCTCCCCCATTTACCCCCCCATCCCATATAAATGCCGGCCCCGCATAAACAATAATTTGTTTTACTAATTTTTTTAGTATATATTTGAAAAAAAACTTCCCACATGGACTCCCTCGCCCCCAACCTCTTCGTCAGAGACATCCGCTCAACCATCGAATTTTATAAAGCCCTCGGCTTTAATCTCGTCATGTCCGTCCCCGCAGAAGCCGACGGCAACCTCGACTGGGCCATGGTCAGCAGCGGCAACGTCACCTTCATGTTCCAGACCTTCGAAAGTCTCGGCGACACTCTTCCCATGATCAGCCGCCAGGACGGCGGCTCCCTGCTGTTCTACATCCGGATCCAAAAGATCCGCACCTTCTTCGATGCGATTAAAGATAAGGTCAACGTCGTGCAGGGCCTCCAAAAGACGTTCTACGGCGCAACCGAATTCTCCATCACCGACCCCAACAACTACTTGCTTACATTTGCGGAAGATGAGGCTGATTAAATCTTCGCCAATCGTTGCCTGTCGAACCTCCGCTGCCTCTAGAACTTCGCCTTTGCCCTTTCCACTTCATCCGGGTTCATTTTCTCCTTTTCCATCAGATCGATCTCCCGGTTGATCATCAGCATATCCCCGGTCGTCAGTTGCTCCGTTGCACTGTCCAGATCGGAATGATAGGATTTCCGGATTTTCAACTGCCCCTCCAGCAGATCCACCTCCTCCCCTGGCCTGCTCCGCACCGCTTCCACCCGGAATTTCGTCCCCGGCCCCTGAATGATAAGATTCTTTGTGATCACCACGAACACCTTTCCCGGCGCCGGCCGGACCTCGAACATCGCCTCCCCATCCAGGTCCACCACCCGGTTGCCATTGGCAAACCCCTGTCCCAACACGACCGCCGTCCCGCTACTCAGCTTGACATGACTATTGTCCGGCAAAGTCACCCACTGTGCACCATCCGAATTGTTGACGTAACGCGTGGCATCACCCAAACGGATATTCGAGGGAGCACTCCCATGACAGGCGATCAACGTCAGTGCAGCGACATAAACGATAGAATTCCTCATCCGGCGAATCTACACAACTTTTTGTATGCCCGTTTACCTCCCTCCGGCTTTCCGCACTCCCCAAACGGGGTTCCGTCCATCATTCCCCTCCATAGTCGTACCTTTGGACGATGGTCCACGTCGGCGAATTCAATAACCTGGTCGTTATACGACAACTCTCCATCGGCCTCATCCTCGATGACGGCGGCGATGGGATCCTCCTGCCAAAACGATTCGTTCCACCGAATGCCAAACCCGGCGATCTCCTCCATGTCTTCCTCTACCATGACAGTGAAGACCGCCTCATCGCCACTACTCAAAAACCCAAAGCCATCCTCGGCGACATCGCCCTCCTTCGCGTCGTCAGCCTCACCCCACAAGGCGCCTTCCTCGACTGGGGCCTAATGAAAGACCTCTTCGTCCCGAAGACCAAACAACTCAGCGGCATGCGCCTCGGCGGCGACTACCTCGTCAGGGTCTACCTCGATGAACAAACCGGCCGCCTCGCAGCCACCGAAAAGATCGACCCCTACCTCAGCAATGACAACCTCACGGTAAAGGACAATGACATCGTCAGCCTCACCGTTTATCGCCGTACCGATATCGGCTATGTCGTCATCATCAACAACCGCCACACCGGCGTCCTGCATTTCAACGAGATCTACCGCGAGATCGGTATTGGCGACCAATTCCCCGGCTTTATCAAGAATATCCTCCCCGCCGCACAATCCCCCTCCGGCGAAACCCAGATCGACGTGGCCGCCGGCCGCCCCGGTTACTCCCGCGTCGAAGACGCCGCCACCAAAGTCCTCCGCCTCCTGAAAGAAAATCAGGGTCGCCTCCCTTACCACGACAAATCCGACCCCGAAGCGATCTACTCCTTCTTCGGGATGAGCAAAAAGACTTTCAAAATGACAACAGGAAAACTCTACAAGGAAAGAAAGATCAAACTCACGGACCAGGGGATCGAGCTCCTTCAATAACCCCAGACGCCCGCCCCGTCACCTCTTCAAACGCCCGGTCATAATCCTCCCGGATCGTCAAATTTAACTAAAAAGATAATCTACATCCTCCTTCGTCAATTGCTTCACAAATCCTGCCTCATCCGCGATCAGATCGCTGGCCAGGCTTTTCTTCCGCTCCTGTAACTGCAAGATCTTCTCCTCCACCGTGTCCCGGCAGATCATCCGATATGCAAATACCTTCTTCTCCTGCCCGATCCGATGGCTCCGGTCTATCGCCTGCTGTTCCACCGCAGGATTCCACCACGGATCAACAAGATACACATAATCCGCCGCCGTCAACGTCAACCCAACCCCACCCGCCTTCAGGCTGATCAGAAAGATCCGCGTGTCCTCTTCCTCCTGGAATTGCGCCACCGCCCGCTTCCGCTCCTCCGCCGCCACACTCCCATCCAGATACAAGTAAGGTATCCCCCTCTCATCCAACTCCGCCCGGATCAACTTCAACATCGATGTAAACTGCGAAAACACCAGGGCCTTGTGGTGACCGGCAGAGCCGACCACGGGTCCGCCGGCCGCGGCTATCTCCTCTATCTCCCGGATCAACTCCTCCAATTTCGCGCTCACATTCGGCAGCCCCGCCGTCCCACCACCCCCCTCGTCGCTCATCCCACCGCCCCCCTCGGGAACCCCACCTTTTATTAACATCGGACTATCACAGATCTGCCTGAGTTTCGTCAATCCCTCCAAAATATAGATCGAGCTCTTCGCCATCCCATCTTCCCCGATCCGATCCAACAACACCGCCCGATACGACTCCTTGAATTTATCATAAATCCGCCGCTGCACCTCTCCCATCTCACACCACAAGATCATTTCCGTCTTGTCCGGCAGATCCCTCGCCACCTGCTCCTTCGTCCGCCGCAACACAAAAGGATAGACCAGCTTCCGTAACCGCGCTGCCGCCTCCTTGTCGCCATTCCGGTCAACCGGCGTTGCAAACTGCGTCCGGAAAAATTCCTGGCTCCCCAGCATCCCAGGATTCAGAAAGTCCATCTGCGCATACAGATCGAATGTGCTGTTCTGCACCGGCGTCCCGCTCAACGCGATCCGGTTCCTCGATTGCAGCCGCTGCACCGCTTTCCGCGCCAGCGACGAAGGATTCTTGATCGCCTGACTCTCATCCAGGATCACATACCCCCACCTCCGCCCTGCCAGCTCATCGATATCGCTCCGCAAGACCCCATAACTCGTCAGCACTACCCGCACCCGGCGGGCAACCTCCGAAGTCAGCACCCTCGATGGACCATAATAAAGATATCCCTCCAGATCCGGAACGAATTTCTTCATCTCCGCCTCCCAGTTATACAACAAAGAAGTTGGACAGACCACCAGGTGCGCCTCCTCCGGATACCGCTCCACCACATGCCTCAGGAAGCTCAACGTCTGCAGCGTCTTCCCCAAACCCATGTCATCCGCGAGACATCCTCCCCAACCCATCTCATCCAATAAGCACATCCACTGAAATCCACCCAACTGATAATCCCGCAACTGCGCCTGCACAGCCGCAGGCACCGGCCAGACCCGCTGAACATCCGACCCCTCCCAACGTTGCCGCTTCTCCTCCAACTCCCGCCGCAATGCGTCATCCGCGGAACCCAGTCCCGTCTCCGCCAACACCGCCCAATGAAGCGCCGGCAATCGTAGCCCACCCGCCCGCTCCTGCCCGATCCGCAAAAGCAACCCATACTTCTCCGCCCATTCCTTCGGTACCATCCCCAGACTGCCATCCGCCAGCAAGATGAAATCCTGCTTTCCCAGGATCGCTTTTCGCAATTCATGTAACGGCACCACCTGATCGCCATAACTTACCCGAATCGTCAGATCGAACCAGTCGATGCCCCGCGCCGCCACCACCTCGAAAACCGGCGTATTAGTGTTATACTTGAATTTCCGCAGCTTATTCATCCCCAATACCGGGATATCCGCCTCCTGCATCCGGCGGTAGAACGTCAGGAACCACCGCTTTTCCAGCGCATCCTTGAAATTCAGATAGAAATACCCGTTATCCTGCGACCCGAATTTTGGGTGTAACTCCCTCAACATGTCCTTTAACTTTGCCTCCTCTTCCTTCTTGCGCCGGATCACCCAGACCTTGCCCTCGCCCTCGATCCGCGTTTCCTCCTCCCCACCGTCCTCCACCTCCAGATCCGCGTATAACCATTTGGGTTTGATCAGCAGGAAATTCTCGTTCAATTCACTCACATCCACTCGGCCCATCGGCAATTCGTCGACCATTTCCGTCTTGATCACCTCCGACAGATCCACCGGATACTTCTCCGCCAATGGCCGCAATACCATAGCCATGAACCGCGGCAAGCCTTCCTCCCGAACCTGGAGCTCCCCCGCCTTCAATCGCTCCAGCACTTCCAGGTCTTGAACGCGCGGAATAAAGAATTCATTACCGCTCTTTAGAAAGTAAGTCACCTGCTGAAACTCTTCCAATGGAAAGACCCCGCGGTCTACTTCCACCGAACACCGCAACGCAAGCCGGATTCCCGATCGCTCGAGCCGGAACAGCAATGCAGGCGTGGCCACACTGATCGCCGCGGGACGGACGCTATAGCTGAAGAAGGCCTCCCCGGCCGGGAGATAATACAAATGCCGGATCGCCGGCGCCAACGGCTTCAGATCCTGCAATACCCTCCCCACCCATTCCCGCAACAGCCCATAATGCCGCTCATCCAGCCGCTCGAATGGCCGCTCCGCGTCTTGCAGCCAGGCATAACCGCCCCGCACGAGACAACCGATCAACGCCTCATCCGTCAATTGCCTCAACACCGCCCCAACCGCGGGCGGGAACGCCTGCAAATACGCCTTATAGTGATGCCCGGATAACGGGATCCGCTGATAACTCCGCCCGTCTTTCTTCTCCATGACCAACAGGATCTCCACTGCCAACCCTCCCCGCTTCTCCTGGTTGAAATTCAATAATATTCCCGGCACAAAAGGGCTTTCCTTTTTCCCGGCCGGACCGGTTGGCACTATGATCGTTTTCTTGGGCGCTGTCATTGTCGTATGGCTGTCTTAAAGTTGTCTTCTGGCCATCTCCATGGCTGTTCGTATAGCTCTCGAAAAAGGCGCAAAATAATCTTTATTGATATTAAATCCAGAAACCGCCGGCCTTTTGTTAATGTATTGTAAATGAACCCCCTTGATCCAATAAAATAGCAACATTACCACTCGTGGATTGTACTATAAATTACGACAGGTTTGGAGTATATTTGCTGACTCCCGCAGCCGGTTCACGGCTGCCTCACTTCTACTCCGATTGGCCTGCCGGTGAAGGACTAATTCAAATTCATTTGATTATGAATACCCTTATTGATAAGTCGCAAATTGCGGCCAAAGTGAAGCAGATTTTTCATGAAAAGCTGGGCGTCGATGAGGCTAACCTGACCCCAAATGTCTCTTTTTCCAATGATCTCGGTCTCGATTCACTCGATATCCTCGAAACGTTTATGGCCATCGAAAAAGAATTTGGCATCAAGATCAGCGACGAGGATGCCGAGAAACTGACTACTCCCGGAGCCGTCATCGACTATGTCCTCAACCATGTCCACTAAGAATACAACCCCAACTCCCCTTTTCCATTTATCTTGCTAAATTTCCGCTGATCCATATTTTAGCAGTCCCCATCCCCCAACTATCCATATTTGCAGGAACTAATTGCACACAGCATGAGAATCAGCGCCATCCTCCTCATATCCGCACTGTCCCTGACCGCTTGCCATAACGAAGAGAAGCAAGCCCCACCCGATTTCCTCGTCCTGGACCTGGACACTACCGTCAGCCCCGCCACCGACTTCTTTGAGTACGCCAATGGCGGATGGATAAAGAGCACCCCCATTCCCGCAGCCGAGAGCGGCTGGGGCGTCGGCAACCTCGTCCAGGAAGACATCTACCTCCGCCTTCGCAACATCAGCGAAAAGGCCGCCCACAGCGACACTGCCAAATCCGGCAGTGTGTCCCAAAAGATCGGCGACCTCTGGACCAGCGGCATGGATTCCGCCGATATCGAAAAGCAAGGCATCAAACCGCTTCAGCCCGAGATCGATTCCATCCGCGCCATTCACGATATAACCGGTCTTCTCCATACCGCCGCCGGCCTTCAGGGAATAGGCGTCGGTTGCCTCTTTGGCGATTTTGTCGGCCAGGACGACAAGAACAGCAATGCAATGGCCTATCAGTTGTACCAGGGCGGTCTGGGTCTCCCTAACCGCGACTACTACTTCAATACCGACGAAAAGTCGACGAAGGTACGCGACGCCTACAAGCACTACCTCTACCTTAACTTCCGCGAGCTCGGCGCCGATGATGCGACAGCCAATCAAAAGACGACAAATGTATTCGCCTTGGAAACCCGTCTCGCAGCCGCCTCCCGCAAACTCGCCGCTCTCCGCAATCCCGTCAGGAACTACAACAAATATAGCTGGCTCCAGCTAAAGCGTCTGACGCCCGCTCTCTCCTGGGAGGAGTGGTTCCAAAGCTCCGGTATAAAGCCGGTCGACTCCGTCATCGTCGGCCAGCCGGAATTTTATACCGCACTTGACAAAGCCCTTACCGGCACACCTATCGATACGTGGAAAGACTATCTCCAGTCCCATCTCATCCAATCCTCCGCATCCTATCTTGACAGCACCACCTTCAACAACTATTTTAACTTCCAAAGCACCCGCACCGGCGCCACCGCTCCCCGCCCGCGCTGGAAGCGCGCACTCGACGCAGAGGAACGCGCCATGGGCGAAGCCCTTGGTCAGCTCTTCGTACAGGAATATTTTCCCCCGGCTGCCCGGCAACGTTATAGCGACCTCGTCGAGAACATGCGCGCCGCTTACAAGGAGCGCATCCGGAAGCTCTCCTGGATGAGCGACAGCACAAAGAAGCTCGCACTCGACAAGCTTTCCCGCATGACCAAAAAGGTCGGCTACCCCGACCACTGGAAAGACTTCAGCGCCCTCACGATCGATCGCGGCCCCTGGATACTCAATATGCAACGCGCATCCGCCTGGTGGCACCATTATAACCTCGACAAACTCGGCAAACCCGTCGACCGGACCGAATGGGGTATGTCCCCCCAAACCTATAACGCCTACTATAATTCCAGCAATAACGAGATCGTCCTTCCCGCCGGTCAATTCACCGTCCCGGGCAAAAAGGACGACGAGCTCGACGATGCTTTCGTTTACGGCTATGCGGCCGCCTCGACGATCGGCCACGAGATGACCCACGGCTTCGACGACGAAGGCCGCAAGTACGACGCCGACGGCAATCTCCACGAATGGTGGCAGCCCGCCGACAGCGCCCACTTCGTCCAGCATGCCGCGTTTATCATCCGCCAGTTCAATGAATTCAATCCCGTCGATACCTTGCATGTCAACGGCGACGCCACCCAGGGCGAGAACATCGCGGACCTCGGCGGCCTCGTCATCGGCCTCGATGCCTTCAAAAAAACAGCTGCCTACACGAAGAATGAAAAGATCGGCGGATTCACCCCGCTTCAACGTTATTTCCTCGGTTATGCCTACGGGTGGCTTTACCAGGAGAGAAAGGAAGAACTTGCATCCCAACTAATGACCGATGTCCATGCCCCCGCCAAGGAGCGCGTCAACGGGCCCATGGCTAATCTCCCGGACTTCTATGAGGCTTTCGGCGTCAAACCCGGTGATAAAATGTACCGCCCGGATAGTTTAAGAGTGGTTATTTGGTAGGCTTCTTCCACAAGCCCTCGATCTGCTCCAGCGTCTTGCCCTTCGTCTCCGGAACCAGCTTCCACATAAAGAGCGCGGACAAGATGCCCATTACGGCGTATATCCAATAGGCAAATCCATGGTGATAATTACGATTCAGCGAATCGTTATCGTTCATCATCGGGAAGGTTGATGATACCACCCAGTTGGCAATCCATTGCGCCGCCACCGCGATCGACAAGGCGCCCCGGATACTGTTGGGGAAGATCTCCGCCAGCAATACCCAGCACACCGGGCCCCAGCTCATCGCAAATGCCGCAGTATATGTGAGCATGAAGATCAGCGCGAGAATGCCTTCGTTCCGCGAAAAAAATGCAAACCCGAGACCGGCCATGCTGACCGCCATCCCGATCGACCCGATGATCATCAGCGGCTTCCTTCCGAATTTGTCCACAGTCACGATCGCCACCACCGTAAACACGCCATTCACGATCCCCACAATGATCGTCTGCAGCAACGAGCTGTCCGTCGATGCACCCATATTCCGGAAAATGTTGGCGGCATAATATAGCACCGCATTGATCCCTACGAACTGCTGAAAGACGGATAGCATGATCCCGATAAAGATCACGAAGAACCCATATGACAACCATGGCGCATTCTTCTCATGCAATGTCCCTTTGATCTCCTCTAAAGTCGCCTCTGCCTGTGCGTGCCCCGCAATTTTCTCCAGCACGCGCAGCGCCTTATCGTCCCGCCCCTTCATCGCCAGATATCGCGGCGTCTCCGGCACAAACCACAACAACACAAAGAAGACCCCCGCCGGGATCACCCCCGAAAAGAACATCCATCGCCACCCTTCCGTGATCAGCCACTGCTCATTACCCTGCCGCGCAATGAAATAATTGACAAAATAGATGATCAACATCCCGGAAATGATCGCCAGTTGGTTGAACGATACCAGCTTGCCCCGCACTCCCGCCGGCGCGATCTCCGCAATATACATCGGCGAGATCATCGAGGCGATCCCGACTCCGATCCCCCCAACGATCCGGTAGATCACGAACGAATACACATCCAGCGTTCCGAAGAAATTGAAGCTCTCCGGCCGCCACGCACCGATCGCCGACACGAAGAAACAGATAGCCGAAAGGATCAGCCCGTTCTTCCGGCCTAGCGACTTGGAAAGGAAACCCGCCGTCGCTCCACCGATCACACAGCCGATCAATGCACTCGAGATCACGAAACCCTTTACCGCATTAGCCGTATCCTGCAGATCCGACGAGGCCGTTGGGATCGGATGACCGACAAACGATACCGCCCAGATCGCCAACGCCGCCAGAAGCAGGATGCTCACAAGCCCCCCCTTCGCCGCTCCCCATAGCTTCAGGATCTGCCCGCTGATCACCAGCGACACGATGAACAACACGACGATCAGCAGGCTCCTGTACTGCGTGATCATCGCTACCGCATAATCCGCATGCGCCGCTTGCGTGATCGGCGTGATATACAGGGCCGTAAGTGATTTCTCCGCTCCGTTCACCACCGCCGTATCATAGCCGAAAAGCAACCCGCCAAGCGCCGCGACCAGCGTCAGCAGAGTGATGTACGACTGGTTTATCCTGGTATAGGAGCTCGTGGCCGTCTTGGCCGAAGTGTCGATCATTACCATATGGCAAGCGTTTTTTTTAATGTAGGCCAGGGCCCGTTAAATATACCTGTTGATCAGGTTCTCCAGATACTCCTGCCGCCCGCTGATCACCGCCGGCTCCCCATGCGCGATCGCATAGTCCCTCAGCTTCTCCAGCGTCACCCCGCCCTTTTCATACGCGGCCCCCTCGCCACTGTCATACGACGCATACCGGTCCGCCCGCAACTTCTTGTACTCCGATTTGGCCAGTATCGCATCCGCGACGACCAGCGCCCGGGCAAACGTATCGACGCCCCCGACATGCGCATAGAATAGATCAGCCGGATCGGTAGAGTTCCGCCGCCGCTTTGCATCGAAATTGATCCCGCCACCCTGAAAGCCACCTCCCTCCAGGATGATCAGCATCGCCTCCACCAGCTCATTGATATTGGTGGGGAACTGATCCGTATCCCAGCCGTTCTGATAATCGCCACGGTTGGCGTCCATCGACCCCAGCAGACCCGCATCCACCGCCACCTGCAGCTCATGCGTAAACGTATGGCCCGCCAGCGTGGCATGGTTCACCTCGATGTTTAGTTTAAAGTCCTTGATCAGATCATACTGCCGAAGGAATCCGATCACCGTCGCACAATCATAGTCGTATTGATGTTTGGTCGGCTCGCAAGGTTTCGGCTCGATAAAGAAGGTGCCTTTGAAACCTTGCTTGCGCGCATAATCCTTCGCCGTATGCAGGAACCGCGCAAGATGCTCCTGCTCGCGCTTCATGTTCGTATTCAGCAGGCTCATATACCCTTCCCGCCCGCCCCAGAAGACATAGTTGGCGCCTCCCAGCGCGATCGTCGCATCCAAAGCCGCCTTCACCTGCGCCGCGGCATGCGTCAGCACATGAAAGTCCGGATTCGTCGCCGCCCCGTTCATATAACGGCGGTTAGAGAAAAGATTGGCCGTTCCCCACAACAACTTTACTCCGCTTGCCTTTTGCTTGTCCATAGCATACTCCGTCAGCGTTTGCAACCGCTTCTCATTATCCGCTACGTCGTTCGTATAGTCCACCACGTCGACGTCATGAAAGCAATAGTATGGCAGGTCAAGCTTTGTGATGAACTCAAATGCCGCATCCATCTTATCCTTTGCCCGCCCGATCGCATCCGCCTTCTCATTCCAGGGATAAAGATGAGTCGGCTCGCCAAAAGGGTCGGCCCCATTACCTACAAAAGAATGCCAATAGGCAACCGCAAACCTCAGATGCTCCTTCATCGTCTTACCCCCTACTACCTTATTCGCATCATACCAGCGATAAGCCAACGGATTGTCCGAGCCGGGCCCCTCATACCTGATCTGATCTACACCTTTGAAAAACTCTTTCTGTCCCGTAATAACTGGCATAACATCTGTATTTTTCGTGATAAATTATTTCTCAAATCTCATCGTCCATCCCTCATTTGTCTCACCCTGAGTTGTCCCCCCTCATTTTTCTCACCCCAAGTTGAAACCTCTCAATTGTCTCATCCCCTTTACTTCAGACCTCGCCTGTCTTTCAAAATCAAAACCCTCATTCTAATTGGGGCGATTTCGCCGCAATTAACCAATCCTCCAAAAACCAGCACACCCATCCCTCAAAAGAACTTCCCCAACTTCTCCCTCCACCGCAAGTACAACTCCTCATAGCCCGTTCCCTTCGACGGCGAGATCCACTCCAATGGCCGAAGTCCCGCAAAGGCCGCCTTCCCATCCCGAAAGATCCCCGCCCCGATCCCCGCACCAAGCGCGGCGCCTACACTGCCATCACTATTGTAGAGCTCCACCGGCACACCCGTCGCATTCACAAAAGCCTCGACAAACACCGGGCTTAGGAACATATTCGCCTTCCCCGCCCGGATGACCGCCGGGCTCATCCCACTGCCCCGCATTATGTCCAACCCATATCGAAATGCAAACGCAATCCCCTCATGCCCGGCCCGATAGACATGCGCCGGCCCATGAAGATTCAGATCGATATCCAGCAGTTGCGCCCCGATTATTCTGTTATGGAAGATCCGCTCAGCACCATTGCCAAACGGCAATACAGTCAATCCCCCGCACCCCGGCCCGACCGCCATTGCCGCCGCATTCAGCGAAGCATAGTCCCCATTACCCATCAGATCTCTGATCCACCGGTTCATGATCCCTGTCCCGTTGATACACAACAATACCCCGACCCGCCGCGCCTCCGGCGAGTAATTGACATGCGCGAAGCTATTCACCCTCGACGCCGGATCGAAGGTCAACTGATCGCTTACCCCATAGATCACCCCCGACGTCCCGGCCGTTGCCGCCACCTCCCCCGGCTCCATCACATTCAATGATAATGCGTTATTAGGTTGATCCCCCGCTTTGTACGCAACCGGGATACCCGGCCTCAACCGCAGCCTGGCCGCGACATCCGCCCTCACGGTTCCATGCGACCCGAACACCGGGCTTATCCCGGGGATCATCGCATGATCAAACCCAAAAAAGGAAAACACGTCTTCCGACAATGTATTCGCCACAAAATCCCAGAAGATCCCCTCCGACAAGGCCGAAATACTCGTGGTCATCTCCCCCGTAAATCGCATCCCGATATAATCGCCGGGCAACATTACCTTGTCGATCTTCGAAAAGACCGCCGGCTCCTGATCTTTTACCCACGCCAGCTTGGCCGCCGTGAAGTTTCCGGGCGAATTCAACAGGCGTCGCAGACTCTTCTCCTCTCCGATCCCCTTAAACGCCTTCTCCCCATAAGGCACCGCCCTGCTATCACACCAAATGATACTGTCCCTCAATACCCGCTGCTGTTTGTCCACCACTACCAACCCATGCATCTGATAGGCAATGCCGATCGCCGCAATATCGGCCGGATCATAACTACCCGCCGCATGCGCTTTCAGGATAGCCTGCTGGACATTTTCCCACCAGACCTCCGGCGACTGCTCCGCCCACCCCGCCTGCCGCGCCAAAATAGGCGCCTCCATCTCCGGAAAAGTTGCGGAAACAAGCACGTTAGCAGTGGCAGCATCCACTATAGACACCTTTATTGAAGAGGTGCCCAAATCAATGCCTAATAACAACATGTGGTAAATATAGTATCGTTTTGGTTATATTGTAACCGATTGCATTCTTTTTTTTAAAATTCTTATTTTTACGCCCATGACGTTACTTTTACACCTATGACGGGAAAAAAAGATATTACCATCTATGATATTGCAAGGGAATTGGGACTTTCCCCCGCTACGGTCAGCCGCGGGCTCAAAGACCATCCCGCTATCAATATCAAAACCCGCAAACGGATCATGGACACCGCGAAGGAAATGGGCTACCGCTCCAATAGCTTCGCCAGCAACCTGCGAATGCAGAAGACCAATACCCTCGGGATCATCGTCCATGAGCTCAAAAGTCAATTCATCAGCTCCGTCCTCTCCGGGATCGAAAAGGTCGCCACCGAAGCCGGCTATGACCTGATCATCGGCCATTCCTCCGAGACCTACCGGAAAGAGGCCGCCAACGCTCACAACCTCTTCCATAAACGCGTCGACGGCCTGATCGCTTCTCTCGCCTTCGATACCCGCGATATGGACCACTTCGATCCCTTTGTACAAAAAGGCATCCCCATCGTCTTCTTCGACCGTGTCGAGGAATTCACCTACGGGACCCGGGTAATAATTGATAACGTAAAAGCAGGCTACGAAGCGACCGCCCACCTGGCGGCTCAGGGCTGCCGCCGGATCGCTCACATCACCGCCAACCTCGGGCGGAATGTCTATGCCGGTAGATTGAAAGGTTACAAACAGGCGCTGACCGACTATGGCCTGGAATTCGACAACACCCTGCTCATCGTGAATGATCTGAGCGAAGCCGCCGCCATCCGTACCGCCCGTCAGGTCCTTACCATGAAGAATCGCCCGGACGGCGCTTTTATTACAAATGACTTCTTTGCTGCTATGTTCCTCCAGACCCTCAAAGAAGGCGGCCTCCGCATCCCCGAAGACATCGCGATCGTAGGGTTCAATAACGACGCCATCTCCCGTATCATCCAACCCAAACTGACCACCATCAACTATCCCGGCGAAGAAGTAGGCGAACAGGCCGCCCGTTGTCTTCTTGATCACCTCACCGGCCTCTCCTCCGCCCGTTCCACCGATACCATCATCATCCGGTCCGAGCTCATCATCCGCGACTCCTCCCTCCATCGGAAGATCTAACCTAACCCACCTTCCTTTTTGCCATACCCCACTTCTCCAACAGCTGCATCAGCTCATCCAGCCGTACCGGCTTACAGATATAATCATCCATCCCCGCCGCCAGACACTGCTCCCGGTCCCCTATCATCGCATTCGCCGTAAGCGCGATCACCACCGGCTGCCGGTAACTCTCCCGCCGGATCATCTTTGTCGCTTCCAAGCCATCCATCTCCGGCATCTGCACATCCATCAGGATCAGATCATATCGCCCGCCTCCGGCCAAAGCCCTATCCCGGCCTGCGCCCCCACATCCCGCCGCCGCGACCGCCTCCTTCCCATTCTCGACACAATCAGCCTCATATCCGAGATTGCCGAGGATATGCAATATCAACTGACGGTTGATCACATTGTCCTCCGCCACCAGAATGCGGAACGGAAACGCCTCCGCAAATGCCTTGCTCATAACCCGCTGCTCCGGCGGCATCACAGCAGGCCTCAATACTCCGGCTCGCGTCCGGATCGTGAACGTAAATATCGTCCCTTCTCCTTCGCGACTTTGAACCGTGATCCCCCCACCCATCAGCAACACCAGCTTCTCGCTGATCGCCAGCCCCAATCCTGTCCCGCCATATTTCCGCGTCGTCGACGAATCTACCTGCGAAAAAGATTTGAACAACATATTGATCTTCTCCGCCGGAATACCGATCCCCGTATCCCGCACCTCGAACGCCAGCTCGGTCTCCCCGGTAATCTTATCCTTCCGCAGTTCGACCACTCCTACATGGATCTCCCCGCGCTCCGTGAACTTGACCGCATTGCTCACGAGGTTGATCAGCACCTGCCGCAACCGCAATGCATCGCCGACGATCACCGGCGGCACCCCTTCCTCGATCCAACATGACAATCGCAATCCGGATTCATATGCCTTTTTGTAGAAAAGATCCAGCACCCCATCGATACATTGCCGCAGATCGAAATCATGCTGCTCGATCTCCATTTTCCCGGAGTCGATCTTCGAAAAGTCAAGTATATCGTTCAGGACGTTCAACAGACTCTCGCCACAACTGAGGATCGTTTCACTATAATTCCGCTGCTGCTGCGTCAGCTCGGTTTCCCCAAGAAGGCTGGCCATCCCGATCACTCCATTCATCGGTGTCCGGATCTCATGACTCATCGTTGCCAGAAAGATACTCTTTGCCTTATTGGCCTGCTCCGCCTCCTCCCTCGCCTTCCGTTCCTCCTGGCTTAGGATCACCAGCCGCTCCGTCCGCTCCCGCACCTGCCGCTCCAACTCCCTCTTCTGCGCATTGATCGTCCGGGTCCGCAACCGGTATAATCCGACCGCCCCGCCCACAACGAAGAGGACCACCATCGCCCGGAACCACCACGTCATCCAAAAAGGCGGCAGGATATCCAGTTCCAACGCCAGCATCTTGCTTGACCATTCTCCATCATTATTGTACCCCTTTACCCGGAACATATAATGACCCGGGTCCAGATTGGTATAAGTTACCGACCGCCTCAACCGCACATAGTTCCAATCCTTGTCAAACCCCTCCAGCTTATACATATACCTCTTCTTCGTCGCATCGGTATAATTAAGGGAAGCGAACGTGAAGGATATGACAGTGCTCTTATACGGAAGACTGATCTGCTTCGTTTCCGAAATGTCGGCGCGGAGCGGCGACTCGTTCTCCTTCGTCCCGATCGGCACTTCCTGGTTGAAGATCTGAAAATTGGTCATCACCAGCGGCGGATCGAACGGCTCCGAGGGAATGCGCCCGGGCGATACTACATTGAACCCATTGACCCCGCCGAAATACATCACCCCCGACCGGCTCTGACAAAAAGCCTGCTCCTTGAACTCATTGGCCTGCAACCCATCCGCCACCGAGAAATTCCTCGCGTGGTGATGGAGATAGTCCAGCTCGCACAACCCCTTGTTCGTGCTGATCCATAGAGAACCCGCCGAATCTTCCAGGACTCCGAAGACCACATTATCAGGCAGTCCGTCCCGCGTCGTATAAGCCGTCCAGCGATTCGCATTGATCTCAAACCGGCACACCCCCTGCGTTGTACTGATCCATAGATCTCCGCTCCGCGCTTCGTAAATATTGTTGATATAATCGCTGCAAAGGCTATTGCTATTCTCATGGTGCCGGTAATGCGCAAACTGATGCGTCAACGGATTGTACAGGTCCATCCCACCCCCATCCATCCCGATCCATAGCCGCCCCTCGCGATCCTGTGTGATCGTATGCACCTTATCGTTCGCCAGGCTTCCCGGATTTGACGGGTCATGCCGGTAATGGATAAAACCTCCGCGCCCGTCATACATATTAAGGCCGCCCCCATACGTACCCGCCCAGATCTGATGCTGCCGGTCCTCACACATCGTCCAGACATTGTTAAAGCTGAGGCTCGCGCTGTCCTTCGCCGAATGGAGGAATTGCCGGCAGGTGTTCATCCGCGGATTGAAAATAGTCACCCCATCCCCCCACGTAGCCAGCCATAAATTACCCTTGCCGTCCTCGATCACCTTCAACACATAGTTGCCCCCGATCGTGTTTGGGTTACCCGGGATATGACGATAATGCTGGAACCGACCCGTCCTGCGGTCCATGAAATTCAACCCGCCCCCATCCGTTCCAACCCAAAGGTTCTGCCGGGAATCCTCCAGCAGACACAAGACCTGGTTGCTGCTGAGACTATATGGAGAAGAATTATGCCTGTAATGAATGAATTTCCGGGCGTCCCGGCTTACAAGATCGATCCCGCCCGTAAAGGAACCGATCCACATGTTCTTCTTGGAATCCATATAGATCGACCATAATGAATTGGTCGAGATGCTCGCCGGATCGATATCATCATGACGATAGTGATAGACGGAATTGGTCTCCGGATTCAAAATGATCAACCCGTCATTTTCCGTACCCATCCAGATATTGCCATCCGCGTCCTCATTTATGGAATTGACCAGCATGCTCGTCACGCCGGAATCCGGATTGTCGCTGTCCCCGGGATAATGAATGAACCGGTCCTTCACCGGATCATACCGGTCAAGCCCATATGCCGTGCCGATCCAAATCCGCCCATGACGGTCACCGTAAACATAAGTGACATAATTGCTTCGTATCGAGCCCGCCCGGCCGTCGCTGTGCTGGTAACGATGAAAGATACCCGTCGACTGATCGAGGACATTCAGTCCGCCATTCACCGTCGCCACCCAGATGCGGTGATTCGCATCTTCATATAAATGCTTGACATGATTATCCGCCAGACTGGTCGGATCACCAGGCTGGTTACGGTAATGCGTAAAATGTCCCGCCGGATCCATCCTGTCCAATCCCCCATCCTCAGTGCCGACCCATAGCGCCCCCCTGCTGTCCTTCAAAAGCGCCAGCACCAGGTTGCTCGAAATACTGCCCGGATCATCCGCACGATGCCTGTAATGCGTGAACTGATCGGTCTTCCGGTCAAACCGGTCCAACCCTCCGCCCCAGGTGCCGATCCACAGATCACCCTTGCTATCTTCGACGATATCATTCACCAGGTTATTCGAAAGACTCCGGTCATCCCCAAACTCATTCTTATAGACTGTGAAAGAATAGCCATTGTATTTGTTCAAACCCTCCCTCGTTCCAAACCACATAAAGCCCCGGCTGTCCTGTAGGGAACAGATGACATTGCTCTGCGACAGCCCTTGCGCCGTACCCAAATGCTCAAAGGAAAGATGCTCGGTCTGAGGGTAGGCAAGCGTGGTGGTCAGAAGTAAGACTAATACGCCTAAGAAACGGTTGATCACCATGGTTATTGGGTATCCTAACGGACCAAAACGCCCTTCGAGCCCCATTTATTGCGCCTCGCCCCCACCGCTGCGCGATACTTTGCAAGATTAATCAGCAGCACACTCAACAATATGATAATCAATCCAACGAGCTGCAGCAAACTCAGCCGCTCTCCGGCAAAAATGACCCCAAGCAACACCGCCACCACCGGGTTGACATACGCATGCGTGCTCACCTGCGTCGCCGGCCGCACCTGCAGCAACCAGGTGAAAGCACTGTAACCCAACAACGATCCCAGCGTCACCAGATAGGCCACCGACAACCACGCCGACAGTGGAATTTCCTGTAGCCGGAAATGCCTGAATTCCCCCGACACCGCACTGCAGATCACAAACGCGATCCCCGCGATCATCATTTGCCACCCCGCATTCACCGAATTGGAATTGCCCACCGTCTTATATTTCGAATACAACGACCCCGCCGCCCACGAAATGCTCGCCACTACCAACATGGCCAGTGCCGCCATCTCCCTGCTTCCCCCTCCCCCCTGACCTGCTTCTCCCCGCAACTTCTGCCCAAACAACATCAGGACGCCCGCAGACCCTACGAGCAAGCCCGCAATCGTCGCCTTGCTCCGGAAATTCTCCCGCCACTTGCTCCGGTCAAGTATTACAAACCAGATCGGGCCCGACGCCAGTAGGATCGCTGCCAGCGAACTTGGAATATATTGCTCCGCCCAGATCAATAGCCCGTTTCCTCCGACCAGCAACAGCAACCCGCTCACCGTCGCAGGCTTTATCACCCGCCACGAAAAGATCTTCTCCTTCGTGAGCACACACCATAATAACATCAGCAGCCCGGCAATAACATATCGGAGCGCCCCCACCAGCATCGGCGGGATATGCTCCACCGACAACCGGATAAAGAAATAGGTGCCTCCCCAGGCCAGATAGACGATCGCAAAAGCAGCGCCGACCTTCATCGCTGAAGGAGCCTGCCCCGTAGCGGATGACATACGAATCATTTTCTTCAACGGAACATTATTTTATGTCTGTGAACTTCGGCCTTTAAGGCTTCGTTCACTAACAGGCTCCGCCTGGTAGTGAATCTTTAACTTCTGCTCCTCCTTGACGGTCTCCAGCACAATCGTCGTTTTCGTAGAGTGAATGCTTCCGATCTTCGCGAATTTGTTCCGCATCAATTCCATCAGCGATGCGGAGTCCGCCGTCCGGACCTTGACCAGATAACAATCATCCCCCGCAATATTATGGACCTCCTGCACCTCCTCGATCTTCGCCAGTTCCGCCCCCGTCTCCCCCGTTCCAAAACTATCCTTCGTCCGGATATAGATGAAAGCCAGCAACTTCTGCCCTACCGCGGCCGGATTGATGCCGGTAGTATAGTGCAGGATCACCTGCTTTTGCTCCAGCTTCTTTACCCTTTCCAGCACCGCCGACGGCGCCATCTCCAACTGCTTCGCAATATCCACGTTCGGGATCCGCGCATTTTCCTGCATTAGTTGAAGGATCCGCAAATCGACATTATCTAATACAAGCTCCATTATTTACTTCTGTAAAATTAATAATAATTAGAATAAAATTCAAAATATATAAATAATTCAGAATTTAATTCTTTACAGTCGCACTCTTCAACCGTTTGTGACTGCTCAGGTAATGGATCACCTTGTGCTCCGACCAATGGTGCAGCGGCAGCAGGATCGCTGCCAACCCAATTTTGATCAATAACACCTTCCATGGTTCATCATGCGTCAGGTCCGCGATCTGCTTATCGGTTAGCAAAATAATGAACTCAAATAGAAAAATGAAAGACAGGAACCCCAGCCCCCGGATCACCGAAGCGGGCACCGCCAGCCACCCCATCATGACCAGGAGGATGAACAACACTACCAACCCCGCCGTAAAACCCATGTACTGCACATTGTGCCGCCGCTCCCTGTCCTGCTCCTCCTCCCTTGCCTGCCGCTCCCGCCGCCGGCCGTCATTGCCGACCTCCAGTTTCAACAACTCCGTCTCCTTGCCGAGATTGCGCAGGCTGTCCGAATACTGCGCATATTGCGTATGATAAGCATACGCCCTGGAATAATCCTTTATCCGCCAATAAAGACTGTCAAGGTTTTGCGCCGCCTGCTCCAGAATTTTCAGGTCGCCGACCCTCCTCCCGACATCCTCTTCCTTTAAATAATAGCCGATGGCTTTATCATCCATCCCCTGCTTCTTGTAGAATTCGCCCATCTCATCATAGTAATCCGCCTTCGAAGGTTCATTCGCCTTGGCTTCCACCTCCGGTCCCTCCCGGTCGAAATAATATGCCGCGGAATCATACCGCCCCATCTCCATATAAGCATTCCCATACATCTCGTCCACCACGTAATCCATTCCCGCCCGGTCGAGATAGTCCGTCATCGCAGGATGGAAAGAGAGATAAGTCATCCCTTTTTGATATTGCCCGCTTTTGAAATAGGTATCGCAGATGCCAAAATAGGAGTCGATCTTCACCAGGTCGAAATGAATGCTGTCCGCCAATTGGATCGCATGCTCGTTACACTCCAGCGCGATATCATACTCTCCCTTTTTTGTAAAGAATTGCGCCAGCGTATTATAGTCGGCCCGCAACTCGAAAAAATGCTTCATTTTCCTGTCCAGCGGAATGATGGTATTTAGCTCGTAATCGATCGCCTTGTCCTCCTCATGAATGTTATGGTAGAAATAAGCCAGATACGCCGACGCATTCCGGGTCAGCAGATCGTTCTTATTCTGCTCTCCGACATCCAGCGCTTTCAGGTAATTCCGGAACGCCGGCAATTTTTCCGTCCTCGCTTCATAGCTTTCCCCAAGCGAGGTATAAGCCGCTACCTGCACCGTATCGTTGTCCAGATCTTCCGCAGTCGTCACCGCCTGACTGCTATAAGTCATCGCCTGCGCATTATCCCCGAGAGTCCTGTAGACATCCGCAAAAGCGACGTCCGTATATACCAGGCCCTCATCCAGCTTGTCTTCCCTGGCAATCTGCTCCGCCCGGCGAAAGCTCTCCATCGCTGTCTCCAGGTTCTCCTTCAACCCAACCCCCTGCTCAAAACGACGGCCATCGTTCAAATAGGTCCGGATCATCAGCATCCTGTCCCGGCTCATCTCGGCAGCTTCCACCGCCTGCCGGCCATAATCATCCGACAGCGGCCGGTTCTGCCCAAAATAATACAGGGCCAGATTCTCCGCTAACTGGGCCTTCTGGGACCATTCCGTCGCCTTCGCCAGTTCACGCTTCAAACTGTCCGGCCAATACTCCTGCGCATGCCCCTGCTCCGCGGGAATCATCAGCACCCAACATAAAAGACCCGATAAAAGAAAGGATTCCGGAGGCCGGCCACTCCGGATAGATCGTAGGACCATAGATACCTTATTTAAAAAACCGGCTAAAGATACTAAAACTCAGACCCTTCCTCCAACCCAACCGCGCTCACACATTCCGGGTCGGGATCAACAACTCCCTGATATCCACATCAAGAGCGAGCGCCATCTCCCGCAACAATTTCAAAGTAGGCTGAAATTCATTATTGCAGATCCTCGTGACACTGTTGGGCGCGATGCCAACCCTGATCGCCAATTCCTTATGCGATATATCTTTTTCTGCTAAGACAGCCTTGATCCTGTTAATTTTAAGCTTTTTTTCCATTTTCTTTCCGGCAGTTTGAGGGGCAGGACAATTTAGGCTATTTAAATGTATAACCAATACGAAAAGGTTTATAAACTTCTAGGAATCAACATCTTCTAATTTTTAGATATACGTTATTGATATTTTTATATCAGTATAATGTATTATAAAATGATTTTTACGTATCTATAGCAAATTCGTTTCACTGCAGTATAACTGCAAAAAAATGGCCCACCTTTGCCAACCTTTTCCACTCCTGCCCCACTTTTCCGGTTGCTGCGCTTCTCCTTGTCACACGCCTGAAAATATCATTAAAGTTTTTTTTTTACAAACCAGAAAAATAAATGTTATTTTGACAGGAAATGTATGGGGAAATGCTCTTCACGGAAATTAGCGCGTTCCCTGCTAACCATATGGAGAAAGAGAATTATGTTATTGGAGTAGACTACGGTACTGACTCGGTTCGCTCCCTCCTCATCGACGCGGCAAACGGCTCCGGGATCGCCTCCGCGGTATTCTATTATCCCCGCTGGAGGGACGGATTATACTGTAATCCGGCAGACAACCAGTTTCGCCAGCATCCCCTCGACTATATCGAAGGCCTCGAGCAGACCATCCTCGGCTGCCTGTCGCAAGCCGGACCCGCCGCCGCCCGCCATGTCCGGGCTATATCCGTCGATACCACCGGCTCTTCCCCCGTCGCCGTAGATGAGACCGGCACCCCCCTGGGCCTGCTGCCGGGATTCACCGAGAACCCCAACGCGCTCTTTGTCCTCTGGAAGGACCATACCGCCGTCCGGGAAGCCGCACAGATCAACGCCCACGCCGCCCGCTTCGGGACGAATTACCTCCGGTACGTCGGCGGCATTTACTCCTCGGAA
Source organism: Puia sp. (assembly GCA_035695565.1). Taxonomy (GTDB): domain Bacteria; phylum Bacteroidota; class Bacteroidia; order Chitinophagales; family Chitinophagaceae; genus Puia. The sequence continues at coordinate 264,394 of DASRRX010000015.1, forward strand.
TGGTTCTGGGCCAAATTGCTTCATATACTTCGCGTGGATGACACCGTTAGAAAAGCCTGCTTTTCCTGGGTCGAGCACTGCGATTGGATACCCTTCCTGCTCACCGGAGGCCGCCACGTCCGCGACATGCGCAGAAGCGTATGCGCTGCCGGCCATAAGGCTCTATGGGCAAGAGATTTCGGCCCCGGCGGTCTCCCGCCCGACGAATTCTTCGCATCCCTCGACCCCCTCCTCAAAGGCTTCACAGGTCGCCTCTTTACCGGGACATTTACTTCCGACCAGCCCGCAGGTAACCTCAGCCCCGAATGGGCCTCCCGCCTTGGCCTCCCGACCTCCGTCATCGTTGGAGTCGGCGCCTTCGACGCACATATGGGAGCCGTTGGCGGCCAGATCGAACCCTATCACCTGAGCAAGGTTATGGGGACTTCCACCTGCGACATGCTGGTCGCACCCCTCGATGAGGTCAAAGACCGCCTCATTAAAGGCATCTGCGGGCAGGTACCCGGCTCCGTTATACCCGGTATGATGGGGATGGAAGCCGGCCAGTCCGCCTTCGGCGACGCCTACGCCTGGTTCCGCAACCTCCTGGCATGGCCCCTTCAGCAACTCATCCCCGACCAACCCGGCCTGATCGACAAAATACTTCCCGTGCTCAGCGGCCATGCCGCCGGCCTGACGCCCTCCCTGCATGATCCCGTCGCCGTCGACTGGCTAAACGGCCGTCGCACCCCCGACGCCAACCAACTCCTCAAAGGAGCCGTAACCGGCCTCAACCTGGGCACCGACGCCCCACAGTTCTTCCATGCTATCGCCGAAGCCACCTGTTTCGGCGCAAAATCCATCGTCGACCGTTTCATCAGCGAAGGTATCCCCGTAAAAGGCCTGATCGGCCTCGGCGGCGTCGCCAAAAAGTCACCGTTCATTATGCAAATGATGGCCGATGTCATGGACAGACCCATCCGTATCCATGCTTCCGATCAAACTTGCGCGCTCGGCGCAGCCATGTTCGCCGCCACCGCCGCCGGCCTCTACCCCAAAGTAGAAGCCGCCATGTCCGCTATCGGCCAGGGCTTCGATGCTTCCTATACACCCAACCCCGCCCGCACCGGCCTCTACGCCCAACGTTATCTTCAATACCGGGCCCTGGGACATTTTGTAGAATCCACAACTCAACAACTATGAGCAAATACGATCATATTCAGGAAGCCGCCTTTGAAGCCAACCGGCAACTGCCAAAGCTCGGCCTCGTCCTCTTCACCTTCGGCAACGTCAGCGCGGCTGACCACGACCTCGGCGTCTTTGCGATCAAACCCAGCGGCGTTCCCTACGACGACCTCTCACCTGAGAAAATGGTGATCGTCGATTTCGAAGGAAGAACCGTCAAAGGTAAGCTACGCCCCTCCTCCGATACCCTTACCCATGCCCTCCTCTATAAGGAATGGCCAATGATCGGCGGCATCGCGCACACCCACTCGACCTTTGCAACCGCCTGGGCTCAGTCACAACGCGATATCCCCATCTTTGGCACTACCCACGCCGACCACAATACCGTAGACATCCCCTGCGCCCCTCCTATGGCGGACGAAATGATCCTCGGCGACTACGAATACCAGACCGGATTCCAGATCATCAACCACTTTCGCGACAGAGGCCTGAACTATGAAGAAGTGGAAATGGTCCTGGTAGGCAACCACGCCCCCTTCACCTGGGGAAAGACCCCCGATAAAGCGGTATACAATAGCGCCGTGCTCGAATCGATCGCCCACATGGCCTATCTGACGCTGCAGATCGATGTCAACGCCCCGCGATTGAAAGACTCCCTGATAAAGCGACACTACGAACGTAAACACGGCCCTAACTCATACTACGGCCAATAACTATCGTATATAACTACCCGAATATGGATTTAAAGCAACTCGAAGTCTGGTTCGTCACCGGCAGTCAGCATCTCTACGGAGAAGAGACCTTGAAGCAAGTAGCCGGGCACTCTCAGATCATCGCGGGAGCCCTCAACGACTCCCCCCTGATCCCCGTCAAGGTCACCTTCAAACCCACGGTCAAAACTCCCGATGAAATCTATCACATCTGCCAGGAAGCCAACACCACCCCTGGCTGTATCGGCGTCATCGCCTGGATGCATACCTTCTCCCCCGCAAAAATGTGGATCCGCGGCCTCACGACGCTACAAAAGCCCATCGCCCACCTCCACACCCAATTTAACCGCGATATCCCGTGGAGCGCTATCGACATGGATTTTATGAACCTCAACCAAAGCGCACACGGCGACCGCGAATTCGGTTTCATCATGACCCGCATGCGCCTCAACCGCAAAGTCATCACCGGCCACTGGCAGGACCCCGCCGTCCTCCAGCTCCTCAACACCTGGGCCCGCGCCGCCGCCGGCTGGCACGACTGGCAAGGCGCAAAATTCGTCCGCTTCGGCGACAACATGCGGCAGGTAGCCGTCACCGAAGGCGATAAGGTGGAAGCAGAAATAACCTTTGGCTATTCCGTCAATACCCATGGCGTCGGCGACCTCGTAAAAGTCATCGATGAGATCTCCGATTCCGAAGTCGGCTATCTCGCGGAAGAATACGAAGAGAAATATTCCGTCGCCGCCTCTCTCCGCAAGGGCGCGGTCCGGCACCAATCGCTGAAAGACGCCGCCCGGATCGAGCTTGGCCTGCGCCGGTTCCTGGAACACGGCAACTTCAAAGGTTTCACCGATACCTTCGAAGACCTTCATGGCATGACCCAACTCCCCGGCATCGCCGCCCAACGCCTCATGGGCAGCGGCTATGGCTTTGCCGGCGAAGGGGACTGGAAGACAGCCGCCCTCGTCCGCGCCATGAAGACCATGGGCAGCGGTCTGCCCGGTGGCAACTCATTTATGGAAGACTATACCTATCACTTCGAGCCCGGCAATAACCTGGTCCTCGGCGCCCACATGCTCGAGATCTGCGAATCCATCGCCGATGGCAAACCGTCATGCGAGATCCACCCGCTCGGCATCGGCGGAAAGGCAGACCCCGTCCGCCTTGTCTTTAACTCGGCCGCGGGCCCCGCCATCAACGCGTCCATCGTCGACATGGGTAACCGCTTTCGTCTCCTTGTTAATGAGGTCGAAGCCGTCGCTCCCGCCCACCCGCTACCTAACCTGCCCGTGGCCCGTGTCCTCTGGAAACCGCTTCCCGACATGGCCACCGGTTGCTCCGCGTGGATCATGGCCGGCGGCGCTCACCATACCGGCTATAGCCAAAACCTGACCGCCGGGCACATGCGCGATTTCGCCGATATCGCCGGCATCGAATTCGCACTCATCGGAAAAAATACCGATCTCTGGCAATTCCGCAACGAACTTCGCTGGAATGAAGTATTTTACCGCTAGGAATGATACCTGCATACACGATATCCATAAACTAATGCTATCATGAACAAGCTTGCTAATATTGACATTGTCATCTTCGTTATCTATTTCATCATCGTCGCATCCTATGGCTACTGGATCTACCGGCGAAAAAAGAAGCAGGTGACCAATACCCACGACTTCTTCCTCGCCGAAGGCTCCCTTACCTGGTGGGCAATCGGCGCCTCCCTCATCGCTTCCAATATCTCCGCCGAACAATTCATCGGCATGAGCGGCAATGGCTATGACATCGGTATCGCCGTGGCCGCCTACGAATGGATCGCCGCCATCGCCCTCATCATCGTCGCCGTTTGGTTCATGCCCGTTTACCTGAAGAACAAGATCTTCACCATGCCCCAGTTCCTCAAAGATCGTTACAACGACACCGTGGCGCTGATCATGGCCATCTTCTGGCTCTTTCTTTACGTCTTCGTCAACCTCACCTCCATCCTTTACCTCGGCGCCATCGCCATTAACAGCCTCGTCGGGGGGACCGATAACCAGTTTCATATTATCATTATCGCCCTCTCCATATTTGCCGTATTCATCACCCTCGGCGGAATGAAGGTCATTGGCTTCACCGACGTCATCCAGGTCAGCGTCCTGATCATCGGCGGCCTCGCCACTACCTACGTGGCCCTCACCGTCGTCAGCAAAGCCTTCGGGATGGGCGAGAACGCGCTCGCCGGCTTCAACCAGCTGTTGAAATCCGCCCCCGATCACTTTCACATGATCTTCGCCAAACCTGACGCGAATTCCACACCCCATCAGATCAGCAACTATCTCACCATCCCCGGCATCCTCTCCTACGTCGCCGGTATCTGGATCGTCAACCTGAATTATTGGGGCTGCAACCAATATATAACCCAACGCGCACTGGGCGCCGATCTCCCTACCGCCCGCAAAGGAATCCTGTTTGCCGGTTTCCTTAAACTGCTCATGCCCCTCATCGTCATGCTGCCCGGTATCGCGGCCTTCGTTCTCCACCAGAAAGGAATGGTCCAGGCTGAAATGCTCGTCCACAGCAAGCACGGCGAAGTCGTACCCGATAATGCCTATTCCGCGATCCTTGGCTACCTGCCCAACGGCCTGATCGGCCTTTCTCTGGCTGCCCTCACCGCCGCGATAGTCGCCTCACTCGCCGGAAAAGCCAACAGCATCTCTACGATCTTCACCCTTGACGTGTACAAGAAATACATAAACAAAGAAGCCACCGAAACCAAAATGGTCTGGATCGGCCGGGTTACCATCCTCGCCGCCCTCTTCTTTTCTATCCTCCTTACCTGGAAAGATGCACTAAATATCGGCGGCACAGGCGGGTTCACCTATATTCAGAAATATACCGGCTTTATCAGCCCCGGAGTATTTGCGATGTTCCTGCTGGGCATGTTCTGGAAACGGACCACCGGACCGGCCGCCGTCGCAGGCGTCATCGTCGGCTTCGGCCTTTCCGTATTCTTCAACGAGCTCGCGCCGCGAATATTCGGCAACAATACCTGGTTCTATACCGCTTACTATAACACCGGCGACGGAAAATACGAGATCCCCTTCCATATCTGCATGGGCCTTGCCTTCATGTTCACAATGGCCATCATGATCCTTATCAGCCTTGCAGGTCCCAGGATCAATCCAAAAGCATTCGTGCTCGACAAATCAATGTTCAAGGTGTCCCCGGGCATCCTGACCATGATCGTGATCACCCTCCTTATTATTTCGGCCCTATATATCAGATTTTGGTAACCGGTGACGAAACGATTTGACATAACCATCTAACTGTGAACACCCATGAATAAATACCCCGGTGAAACCCGTTTGCTCGTTGCCGTTGACTGCATCATCTTCGGATTCGACGGAGCCGATATCCGGCTTCTCCTGATCCAGCGTGGGATCCAGCCGGAAAAAGGCCACTGGTCCCTGATGGGAGGCTTTCTGCAACCCAACGAAAGCCTCGACCAGGCCGCCAATCGCGTCCTCAAAAAACTGACCGGCCTCGAAGACGTTTATCTGGAACAAATGGAAGCCTTCGGCGGCCCCGATCGCGACCCCGTCGAACGAACCATCAGCGTCGCCTACTTCGCCCTCATCGACATCAACCAATACGCCCGCCAGCTCACAACTGAATACCATGCCGAATGGTTCCATCTCAAGAAAATGCCCGAACTGATCTTCGACCATCGCCGCATGGTCGATATCGCCAAACGGCAGCTTCGCTACAAAGCCGCCCTCCATCCCATCCTCTTCGAACTTCTTCCGCAACGCTTCACCATCCCGCAGTTACAGATCCTCTATGAAAGCATCTACGACACCAACTTCGATAACCGCAACTTCAGCCGCAAAGTCCTCTCCACCGAATTGCTTATCAAACAAAAAGAGAAAGACAAGACCGGCTCAAAAAAAGGCGCCTTCTTCTACCGCCTCGATAAAAGAAAATACAAAGCCAACTTCCACGCCTTCCTCAACTTCATCCCCAATCCCGACAAACTATTGACCTGATTGGACAATTGCCCCGATCACCCCCGCAAATACTCTATCCATTCACCAGGATCTTCTTATTACCCCAAAACTTTTTCCGCAATCGTTTGCGTTGCCATTCACAAATGTTAATTCATTCTTAAAGCCGGTTTAAGCTCATACTACGCCGGTTATTAGTATCCCTAAGTGTTGGAAGTATCTAAATAGAATCGTAAATTTGACGGTTATCTAACTACGCTGCCATCTTTCCACCTTATTATAAATTTTTAGTTTTGAATGGTCACAAAGTCGTGACGCGAGGGCAATTTCTATTGCCCTCTTATTTTTTGTACTCCCCTGTTCACTCCTCTTTTTTCACACCGCACCAACTTCTCCCTGCCTCTTAGCCTTTCACCAACCAACCCATCCTCCCCCACCACCCCGTCATATTAGCTGTAATTAAATTCTGTAGCCAATCTTCAGATTCATAAATTAATTCTTTCATATGAACTAAATAGAAATTAAATATTACTAAATCTTTAAGTGACCATTATGATAAGATTACCATTTGATCAATAACATCAAACGCTTTTCTACCCGGCTACTTTTGCCACAAATTATTTTCACATGCTTTTGAGAAAAACGTCTATCCTTACGTTGATTGGATGCTGTCTTTCCCTGCTTAGTTTTGCCGGAACGATCAAGGGAAAGATTCGCGACTCGAAGACCGGTGAGCCCATGACTGGCGCAACCGTCATCCTCGAACACACCCGCTACACGACAACCGTAGAGCTGGATGGAAGCTTCACCTTTCGGCATATTCCCACAGGTAAATACCAGATCCTCGTCACCTCCGTCGGTTACGCCAATTCTCAGGAAATGGCTGTCGAGCTCACCACTGACAACGACCTCAGAGAAGTTAGCATCGCCATGACCCCCTCCACCCGCATTATGGAAGAAGCCTTTGTCACCACCACTAACGACGGCAGATCCGATCGGGGCGCCCGCAGACTGGAGCAACGCGCAGACATGGTCCAAAACGTCATGTCGGCACGTACCATCGAGCTTTCCCCCGACATTACCGTCGCAAACGCCATTCAACGCGTCAGCGGCGTCACGATCCAAAGGGATAACACCGGCGACGGTAAGTACGCCATCATCCGGGGCATGGACCAACGCTATAACAATACCCTGGTCAACGGTATCAAGATCCCCAGCCCCGATGACAAATACCGCTTCGTCCCGATGAACATCTTCCCCTCCGAAATGCTCGACCGCCTCGAAGTGATCAAGGCGCTGACCCCGGATCTGGAAGGCGATGCCATAGGCGGTACCATGAACCTCGTGATGAAGAGCGCCCCGGACAAATTCCTGCTCACCGCCAACGCATCGGGCGGTTACTCCACCATCTTCAACAGCCGGCCCTTTACCGCTTTCCTGCATAGCGGCATACCCCAGAAATCCCCTGCCGAATTGAAAGGCAACCAGTACTCGGCAACCCCGGCGGATTTCACGCTCAGCAACCTGCAGTATCGTAACTTGAGCACCCCGATCAACAGCACGCTTGGCATAACGGTCGGCGACAGGTTCGCGGGTGGCAAACTGGGTATTATTATCTCAGGCAGCTATCAGAACATCTATAAAGGCACAATTTCCGAACGCCTCGTTCCGGACGCTCAACCCCTGCCCAGCCCTTCCTCAAATACCCTAAACCCCTCCGACTCCTATATCCGGCAGTTCAACACCCAAACGAGCCGGGCGGGTATCCAGAATAAGATCGACTACATCTTCAATTCCAGGAACAAGATCTCGTTATTCAACCTCTACGTTCATCAGGACGAATACGAGACCCGGTTTACCCCCGATAGCGCCACGGCCGGCCTCAACTCCACCGCCACGCAAACCAACGTCAGTCCGGAGTATCGCAGCAGATGGCAGAAGCAGAACATCTACAACGGTACCCTTCAGGGTGACCATATCCTCAGCAATACGGTTAAAGTTGACTGGAGCGGCGTATACTCGATCGCTACCCAGGCATTACCCGATATGTCCACCTATAACTGGAGCGAACAGGTCGACTATAGCACCAACGGCAAGATCGACAGCCTCAGCAACAAGGTCCCCGTCGGGACCTCGAACGTCGTAACCCACCGGTGGCAGCACAACAAGGACCAGGACCTCGCAGGCTACGCCAACGTGACCTATAAGCCAACGCTCTTCCAACGCGTCGTGGAATTCAAGCTCGGCGGCCTCTATCGCTACAAGACCCGGGATGACTACAACAACGAGTACGATCTGCAGTCCACCGCCCCGGCAAATACCCCCTTCACCACGATCAACGCCGTTCCGCTGTATTTCCAGGCCAGCGGCCAGAATCAGGGTATCAACACCGCGGCCAACGCCAATACGTACACGGCGCATGAGAAAGTTGGCGCGGGCTATATCATGACGAAATTCAATTTATTCCACGCCTTGCAAGTCCTGGGCGGCGTCCGCGTGGAGAACACCATGGACGATTATAACACCGCATTACCCGAGACTTCTACCGTCGGCGCCTATGGTACTATCCACTATACCGACGTACTGCCCAGCGTACACCTCAAATATCTGCTGACCGACAACCAGAGCATCCGCCTGTCCTACTTCAAATCGATCAGCCGTCCCGGCTTCGGTGACCTTGTGCCCATCACCGATAATTCCAACAACGAATTCACCTTCCTCGGCAACCCCTATCTGAAACACGTCCGGGCCGACAACCTCGACCTGCGCTACGAATGGTTTCCCGGATTGGTTGACCAGGTCCTCGTTGGTACTTTCTACAAAATGCTGAGCAACCCGATCGAGTATTTCGTTACCAACCTCAATGGCCCCAGCTCGCTATACATTAAGCCACAGAACACCTCCCAGGCAACCAACTTCGGCGCCGAGATCGTCGTCACCAAGTTCTTCGGTATGTTCGGCGTCTCCGCCAACTATACTTACACCCACTCCAGCGTCACAACGACAAAGCTGGTGTACGGCTACGTATCCGGCGTGGGCAACCAGACAACCAGGGTCAACCAAACAAGGCCCTTGCAAGGTCAGGCCAATAACGTCGGCAACATCTCCCTTCTGTTCAAGGATCCCAAGATCGGCATCAACATTCAGCTTGCGCTGGCGTATACAGGTGACCGGATCGCCCAGGTATCTCCCTACGCTAACCTCGATATCTGGCAGAAGCCCTTCACCCAGCTCGACCTTTCGCTGGAGAAGAGCCTGAGCCGCCACTTTACCTTCTTCGGCAAGATCAACAACCTGACCAATGCGCCGAACAAGGAATACATCAAATTCCCGTACGCCAAGATCAACGCCAATCTGCCTCCGGGCTATACTGTTCCCTTCCAGGATGCGGGTAGCAACTATACCGTGGCGGAGAAGGATATCTATAAGTTAAGCTACCTCGCCGGTATTCGGTATAAATTTTAACGCAAGAACCAGTAATCCAACAACAATACGATTATGAAAAAATTAATAGTTCCCATCCTCATTTTATTCAGTAACTGTATCCTGACCGGCTGTACCAAATGGGCCCAGGACAAAACGAATATTTACATCTATAAGGCCCCTCCTCCTCCGGGCGGCACGATTCCCGCCAATACCCCCCTCTGCGGTTCCATCAAAGGGGTCATGACAACCGGTAATACCTACAATCTGGGTTGCACCATCAACGTGCCCGCCGGCGATACCCTCATCCTGGAAGCGGGCGTGACCATTAACGCCGACACCAACTCGGGCATCATCGTTCACGGCTCCCTCATCAGTCTGGGTACTCAGGCACAGCCCAATTACCTGACCGTAGCCGGCGTGACCAAGGACAACACTCCCGGCCTGCCGCTTAACCAGGACCCCGCGCACACCGGGCTGTGGAAAGGCATCATGTGCGATACCTCCTGCAAGATGCTGATACTGAAATGGACCCATGTCGACTTCGCCGGGGCCGCCTATGGTAATGTCGACGGGCCCGCTGTCGAAGAAAGCTCGGGGACGTCCTTTAATATCCTCTTCCAGAACCCCAACGGCTACTTCATCATGGAAGACTCCTGGGTCTACGGTGGAACCGACGACTGTATACGCATCTCTAACGGTAAGATCCACGTTTTCCGCAATACGTTTGAGAAATGCGGCGGCAGCGGCGGCGACTGCGTCAATTCGAAGGGTGGCACCATAGGTACCGTCGCCTACAACTTCTTTATCGGCACGGCCTACAACGGCCAGAAAGCCTCCAACAAAGGGCAACCCATCGGCGCGCCGGAAACCAACATCGTTATGTACAACAGTACTTTCGTCAATGGCGGCGTCCAGATCGTTACAGGCCAGCGCGCCGGCGGCATCGACTTCGAACAGGGCGCCGAAGGAGCCTTCTTCAACAATGCCTTTATCAATTGCCGCGTCGGCTATCGCGTGGTCAATAACCCAGTCGCCGATACGGCCAACCTGACCTATGGCAATAACTACCAATGGGCGGACTCCCTGGTGATCGCCAATCAGTTCTTTACCTTTGGCGGCGTTTGTACTAAACCGATGCCTACCGATATCCCTAACCCATCCCTCTACCTGCCGGCTAATTTCTATTACCCCGATCCGCAGGCTAACGCCTACGATGGAACGCCTGTCGTCCAATATGAGAACCCCCTCTTCGTCGACTACCCGCTACCCGTACCCGGAGGGCTGCCCCTGTTTTCCATTACCGCACTGGGCAATTATAACTTCCGCCTGCAGCCCGGTTCCCCGCTCATTGGCAAGGGGAATACCAGTATTACTCCGAAGGTCGCAGTGCCGCTGGATCCGACCTATGGCGCTACCGAAGTAACCCCACCCGGCGCCGACCTGGGCTGCTACCAGTTCAACGGAACGGGCAACCAACATTGATTGACAACTCGAAAAACCATCGCATACAGAAACACCCCCGAATTGGGGGTGTCTTTTTTTTTCCGGAGATCTCTGCTATCCGGCTTTCCGCCCGCTACCCTGCTTCCCACCCTGCTATCCGGCTTTCCGCAAAAATATATCCCCGCTGATCGTTTCCAGATCGATCCGCTTACCCTTCCCTCCATTCAACTCCGTGAAAACCGACCCGCCTCCGACGCGCCGGGGTTTATGCGAATCGGCCGGTAGTTCGTAATTCGAATACATCGTACCGGTAATAGTCTTCATTTCCAGACTGCCCGCCCGATCCAGCGCTACCGCCAGATCGACATAACCGCTGATGCTATGCGCCCGCACCGCCCCTATCTTTCCGGTAATGACAATATTGCCATTGATGGTCTCCACTGAAATGTCGGCATCCTCAGGGATATACACCGTATGAATTATGTCACTGCGGGAGCAACAGCAACAACAATTTTTCTCATGCCTGCCGGTCGAATCTTCTTTGCTACTAACGTTGATTTTCCTGCCTGTCCCACAACACCGGTCGCCGTCCAACTCCAGCTTGCCCCGGATCACTATATCCTTACCCGACTGCTCAAAACTCATCTTGTAAGCATCATTTTCCTGGCTATCGCCGACATCGACTTTGATCGAGCTCCGGATATATACTTCATTTTTGTTCCAGGTAAGGATGTGGATAGAGTCCGAGATCTGAAAATCCATGGAGATCAACCCTCCCGCGGAGAAGTCCATATGCTTCTCGATTATTTTCTGCGCCCGCCCCTGAAAGATCGATCCCAGGAACAGCAAGGCAAAAAGACCCTTTTTCATATCGTTGTAATTTGATGGTTATCCTTTCCTGAGATAGATATTCCCACTGATAGAGCTCAGCTTCAGATCCGCCCCCCCTCCATTCAGCGGACTGCGGATCAAGCCTCCGCCAATCTTCCTCATATCCTTATTCTCCGTGGGAAAATCAAAATCGGAATACATCCCCCCATTCATCGTTGACATCTCCAGGTTCACCGCAGCCTTTGCAGGGAGCGTTACATCCACGTCTCCGCCGATAGAGGCAATGGAGCTGGGCCTGTCCTTGCTGATATCGGTGAACACGACATCCACTCCGCCACCTATAGTACTGACGACCAGCGGGCCCGTCACATTCTTCAGAATTACCCGATTGCACCCGTCGAAGTCGATCTCGTTCTTCAAATTCAGGAACGTCGTCTCCCCTCCTCTCTCGCAACCCCGGTGTACCCGAACCACAAGATTGTCCGGAACCTTGATGCGATATTCCGCTGTCTTGGTTATCCCCAACAGACAATGGAAGCTGATCTTATTCCCATTCTTTTCCATGTCCAGTCCGATCCCGGTGTTGTCCGTACCCCCGCCTCCATAAATAGGCTTCAACCCTTTCGCCCGGTCCGGGATCTCAAAATGATTTCCCGTTGCTGTAATGATGATCTCGTTTCCACTATAACCTTCGATCGGCAGATCTGAGGGGAAATTATCCAGTTCAATCTGCCCATTCTGGTTGTTTTCTACCGTTACTTTGAATTCTTGAGCCGCACAAGGCACGGCCATCCCTACCGCTAAAAGAAGCGGAATGACATACTTCATTTTGTTCATATTTTACAGTTTATGGATTATTACAATGTCTTCAACGTTTTCCGCGCTGCATCCAGCACTACAGGCGCCGTGTTCTTATTGTAGAGAATGTCTTTTATTGGTCCGATCGCCCGGCTATCCTTTTTGGCCGCCAGCAGATTGATCAGCATTACCTGGATCAGCGGCTCGGTTTGCTTCGGCAACGAGGCTACAAGCGAATCCTTAACTACGCTCCTGTCCGCAAACGTTGCCAGGGAATACAGCGCCGCCAGCCGCACATTGACGTTCTTGTCATGGTTGAGCGTTCCCACCAGCACATCGATCACTTTCTGGTCCGGATTCGGGATAGCTTCCGCATAGCTTACCGCCTTGATCCGCTGACTTGCCGATTCGTCATCGATCAGCGAATACAGCAACACTTCCTTCATATCCTTTATTTCCTTGTGCATCGCCGTCAGTTGCTCCGTCGTGCCGGCTCCTTTCCTCACACCTACCATCGTCCCCGTCCAGAACCCACCCACCAACAAGACACAGGCCGCGGCAACCATCCACCCGATCCCCCTCTTTGCCCCGGCATGACCATCCTTGGCATCCCCCCGCTTGCGCAGCAGGTCATCCGCTGCCTCCATATTCAATTCCGATTGCAGCATCAATTGAAAATTTTCTCTTAGGCCCGGTCCTGGTTGACGCAATTCCTGATCTGTCATCACTAACAGCATCTCCCGCATTTCCTCCACTTCCTTCCGGCATTGCTCACAACCGGCCAGATGCGCCCGCACTCCGGCCGAAGCCTCGGCTCCCAGCCCCCGATCGAGATAATCGATCAACAACGCTTGCGTTTCTTTGCAATCCATATTTCATTTTTTAAAATAAAGAGCTCGTAACTGTCGCAAAGCCCTGAATACCTGGACCTTGATAGCAGGAACCGATATTTCCTTTATTTTGGAGATCTCATCATATTTTAATCCCTGATACCGGCTTAATACCAATATTTCCCGCTGGTCAGGCGAAAGGTTCGCCATCGCTGCATCCAGTCGCTCGAACTGGTCTTCCGTATACCCCTCTCCCCGCTCTCCGGACCATTCCGCCGGCGGACCGGCAATCTGTTCCGCCTCCTCATCCCCCTTCACCCCGCCCGGAACCCTTTGTTCCTGCCGGAGATGATCTGAATAAATATTTCGCGCCATCCTATAGACCCAGGACCGGAAGCTCCCACTGGCAGGCTCAAAACTCTGCCGGTACCGCAAAACGCGATGCCACAAATTTTGAGTCAGATCCTCACTCACCGCCTTGTCCAGCGTTAACCTAAGAAAAAAGTTGTACAGTCTGACGTGATAGCGCTCGAACAGCTCTGTCAGCTCGGACAACTGTCCATCCCGCACTTGTTGCATTATTTTTTCGTCAGAATTTTCCGGCACTGGCAGTAGAAATTAGGATTTCCTATATAGATTACTCCGGAATTGCAGAATGGTTACACCAAAAACCTGACTTTTTTTCTGGAGGTCCGCCTTACCCTCGTATATGATAAGCCTTAGGCTGGACAAAGGCCCGTATCCCCTGATAAGATAACGTACTCCCCAACCCCGAATGCTTTCGCCCCGACCATGGCACCGTTGCACTCACCCGGTCGCAACAATTCCAATATACCGTACCGGTATTCAATTGCTGCATCACCTTCTCTGCCCGCTCATAACTCTTCGAATAGACCGCCGCCGTCAACCCATATTCCGTATCCGCCATGAGTTCCACCGCTTCCGTATCATCCTTCACCCGCTGGATCCCCACCACCGGTCCAAACGATTCCTCCATCATGAGCCGCATCCCATGATCCACATCCACCAACACCGCCGGCTCCATAAAGTACCCCTTCCTCCCCACCTGCTTACCGCCATACAAAAGCCGCGCCCCCTTACCGACCGCATCTTCGATCTGCTGTAGCAGGAACTCCAACTGACCCGGCCGGCTCAACGGACCAATATCCGTCCCCGCCTCCCGCGGATCGCCCACTACCATCTTTCGAAGCTGCGCCGCATAAGACTCCACAAAGGCGTCGTATACCTTTTCCTGCACATAGATCCGCTCCACCGCACAGCAGCTCTGACCATTATTATAGACAACCCCCTCCAGCGCCGCCCCCGCCACCTTATCGATATCCTCCACGTCATCCATCACATATAAAGGGTCCTTCCCGCCCAACTCTAACCCGCACGGCACGAGCTTCGACGCTACCTTCTCAGCGATCGATCGCCCCGTCCGATAGCTACCGGTAAAGAAATACCCGTTCAACGGCAACTCAAGCAGCCATTCGCCCGCTTTCCCTTTACCCGTCACCACCTGGAAGACATTCTCGGGCACGCCCGCCAGATACAACAACCGGCGGATATGCAGCCCCGTTAATGTCGAGTATTCCGAAGGCTTATACAGCACGCCATTGCCGCCAATCAATGCCGGGATAAAGACATTCACCCCTACCAGGTATGGATAGTTCCACGCCGAAATATTCGCGATGATCCCCAATGGTTCATAGCCGATCTTTTCCCGCGTAGGCCCCTCCGTTACCACCCACTCCTCCGCCAGCCACCGGGCCGAATGGTCCAGGAAATACCGGATGCGGCTCCGGGCCCCGTTCAATTCATTATAGGACTGCTGCAGCGGTTTGCCCGTCTCACTGGTCAACGTATCCGCCAGCATTTCTTTTTCTTTATCCAATAATTCCCAGAACCGCCTGATACACCCGATCCTTTCCTCCACCGGCAACGCCGCCCAGCGCGGCTGCCCCTCCCTCAAAAGCCGGTATTTCTCCCGAACCGAAGCCTCCGTATCCTCCGGGATCTCCCCAATGATTTCTTCCGTAGCCGGATTGATGATCTGCATAATGCGAGCTTTTTACTTCCACTTGCACAAATATAATCCAACTTTGGTCCTGCCGAAACCGTTACGTCCTCATTTCTATTCTAATAATTCTCCGCCATTCACAGCGAAGCCATACCCGGACGGTTTAACGGGTATCGCAAGATCCTTGGCTGCGTCATTCGTTTGCACAACGACCTCCTGATGATGAAGACCGCTTGCTATTTTGGCTGAGATTTTCATATGGTGGAATATACAGGATTATTGTCAGGTATATTTACCGGAGTTTCCGCCGGTCCCCTTTGTCTTGTCAGATTTCAAGATTATCTTAGGTTCATGAAAACCCCTTCCTTCCTGATCCTTGTCTGCTTCTGCCTTCTTCTGCCGGGCGCTTGCCGCTCCCGCCCTTCTTCGACGTCTGCGCAACATTCCGGCGGCGACTCTCCGGGGATCGACTCCTCCCGATCGGGTGTTCGGGTCGCCAACCCCTCCCCCGTGGCCCGCGATTCCTCCCGGGAGGCGCCCGACGAGAACTATGATACGCTCGATCCGGCCACCCGCTCACATTTTCGTGACGTCCAGGCATTCCTGGATCTCATCAAAAGACCAAATAGCGATTACAACGTGGACTTCAATACGTGGATCAGGAGCTTCCGCATCGGAAATATCGATTCATTCCTGAATTTCATCATCACCGATTCATTGGAGATTGACGATGCCGGCGGGAATCCGGGCGATTCGCTGAAATATTCCCGAACTACGCTCCGCGGACAGTTGACAAAGAGAAAAGGAGCCGCCTTCGACATGATCGGCGAGATCAGCCTGCATTATTCCATACCCTATCCCCAATATTCACATCCTATATTTTCTATGGACAAAAAGGACAGCGTCCCCAACCTCAAAGTGACCTTCAGCGAGTTCGCATTATATTTCCGGGCCGAAAATGGCAACGCCGCCTATAAATTGTACCGTCTGGAAAGCGACCATATTCCCGATCTGTGATCCGTCAGTACTTGTTTCATTTTTTGATCCCCGTCCGTTGCCTATTCATCCCAATGAATGATAAAAATAGATCGAATGACTAAATACCAGGTTAAAACCCTAATAATCAGACTCGAAGTCTTTGTTGTTCTTTGTGGATACATCGTTACGATAACCTGGATCATTCGTGAACCTAAGAAACCTGACCCTTATGTCATTTTTCTTTTTACATTTCCGGTATTGGCAGACGCCATTAGAAGAGCAAGAAAAGAGAAACGATTAAATGAACATGAGAAATATTTCTTAGCCTACATATTGACTGACCCCGAAGCAGCAACCAGAGGGGTGTGGCTTTATCCCCTTCACCAGCAATTATCTTATCGGGGGTATACAGAGACGGAAGTGACTCAAATTCTATCGACGTTGTCTCAAAAGAATATCATAAAATACGTTGAAGTTCCACACTACGATGAAATGAGAAAGCAACACCTGACTGCACCCGCTTACAAGATAACTGGCCCGGGTCTGGATTATATTCAAAAAAATAGCGATTCAATTCCAAAACTAAAGGACACGTATTACTATACGATCAAAGTATATGGATCACAGCAAAAAAATAGCGATTTTTTAAATCATCTGCGCGACTTGGATTTTGTCCAGCGCCAAACCCGTTTTATCATCGAAGAGGATAAGAAATTGAGCAGAATTGCCCTGTTCGCCTACAAAGAGATCGATATTAAAGATATTGAACACATTTCGCATATTCACGATACCCGGATCCATTCGTTTTCTAAAGATCATTAATAGCCCCCCACCTCCCGCACAAACCTATCCCTGATCGCCCAATAAAGAAACTCATTGTCCATCCCATTCACCAACATCCTCTCCGGATGCCACTGCACCGCAAGCAGAAACGGCCGCCCCTCCGGCTTCGCCCATTCGATCCCCTCTATCGTCCCATCCTCCGCATAACAATTCACCCTCAATCCCTCACCCAGCCGGTCAACCGCCTGATGATGCGCACTATTTACCTCCCCGGATGAATGCTCCACTACCGCCGCCAACAGACTACCCTCTTCGATCCGCACCCCATGTTCCTTGTCGATCCCCGCATTCGCCTCATGCACCGCATCTCCCCCAATCCCAAGATCCTGCACCAGACTTCCCTTCAGGGTCACATTGATCAGCTGCAACCCGCGACAGACCCCCAACACCGGCAAATCCCGCTCCCACGCCATCCTCAACACCGCCTGCTCGAAGAGATCCCGTTCCCGCTCCCACCCCGCAACCGGCGACCGCTTATACTCCGATGCCCCGCCATACAAAGCCGGATCGATATCTATTCCCCCCGATAACACCAGCCCGTCACAACCGGCCGCCTCATTCAGATTGCCCAGCGCCGCCGATAACCGTATCACTTCTATCGCACCCGTTTCGCCCCCCGCCGGTCTCATAGTCCGGTCCGGAGCGAGCCCCTTTATCCACCGCACATAATTCTGATGCTTCCACTCCGTACCCGTATCCGTAAGCCCGATCTTAATCATAACGCCTCCGTATACAATTTTTTAAAATCTTCCCTGCTCACCGGCTTCGGATTATTGGGATGCGCAAAATCCGCAAAAGCCAGATCCGCCAGCGTCTCGATATGCTCCTCCTTTACCCCGATGTCCCGCAACCGCGCCGGCAGCCCTACTTCCCCATTGAACGCGAATAACCGTTCGACCACCGCCTCGCCATCACCTCCCGGCAACCGCATCACATGCGCGATCCGTCTGAACTTCTCTTCACTGCCACCAATATTAAACCGCATCCCATAAGGCAGGTTCACCGCATTCGCCAACCCATGATGTGTATCCAGCAGGGAAGACAGCGGATGCGCCAACGAATGCACCACACCCAGCCCTTTCTGGAAGGCTACCGCGCCCATCAGCGACCCAAGCAGCATCCTGCTCCTCGATTCCAGATCAGGCTGCCGGACCGCCTGCGCCAGCGACCGGTTGATCAGATCGATCCCTTCCAATGCGATCCCTTCACACATCGGGTGAAACATCTTGGCTAAATAGGCTTCCAAATTATGCGTCAGCGCATCCATTCCCGTCGCCGCCGTCACAAAAGGCGGCAGTTCCATCGTCAGCAACGGGTCTGCGTAAACGATCTTCGCCAATAGTTTGGGTGAGAACAGGATCCGTTTCCGATGCGTGTCATCCTCAGAAATGATGGCACTCCTTCCTACCTCGCTGCCGGTTCCCGCAGTCGTCGGCACCGTAATGAAATAAGGCACCTCTTCCGTCACATATTGATCCCCGCCGATAAGATCATCATAGTCGAACAGATCGCGCCGGTGATGCACACGCAATACCACCGCTCGCGCCACATCCATCGCCGCCCCGCCGCCAATCCCTATCACACTGTCCCGGCCGCCGGCGGCAAAAGCATCGCCGCCCTTTATCACATCGGTTTTTACCGGATTCTTATGAATATCCGAAAAGACTTCCACCGAGATCCCCTTCCCTTCCAGCGCCCGCTTTATGTCGCTCAGGAACCCAAGCTGTGCTACCACCGGATCCGTCACCAGTAAAGGCCGCTTCAACCCGTTAGCCGCTAAATGCCCGGGCAACTCGCTAATAGCGCCCGCCCCAAACCGGATCACCGTCGGAAAATTATACTGCCTGATCGTCGTAAAATCCACCATAATTCAACCTCCACCCCCACCCATGACGGGGGCTCATTTATATGATCTCAAAATACCGTTTCAGCTCCCAATCCGTCACCGCCTTCCCAAACTGCCGCCACTCCCACTCCCGCGTCCGCACGAAATGATCCGTGAACTCCTCGCCGAATAGCTCCCGCCCCAGTGGCGACACTTTCATCGCCTGCGTCGCCTCCCACAGATTACGTGGCAATATCCCATTACTTTTATCCGCATAACCGCTGCCGCGCGTCGCCGGCACATTCAATGCCAGCCGGTTCCGCACCCCATAAAGACCCGCCGCCAGACAAGCCGCCATCGCCAGATAAGGATTGGCATCCGATCCAACGACTCTCGTCTCCAGCCTCGTCGATGAAGCACTCCCCGGCAACGCCCGCAAAGCCGTCGTCCGGTTATCTACCGCCCAGGTGAGTGTCGTTGGCGCCCAGGCGCCTTCTACCAATCGTTTATAACTATTCACCGTCGGCGCTACCATCGGTAATATATGCGGAAGACAATACAACTGCCCCGCCATATAGCTCTCCATCAATGAGCTCATTCCCGTGGAAACGGCAGGATCATGGAACAAATTCACCCCGTCCCGCCACAGACTTTGATGTACATGCCCGCTACAACCCGGTAGAGTCTCACTCACCTTCGCCATAAACGTAGGCAGTATCCCATGCCGGTACGCGATCTCCTTAACCCCAGACTTGAACAACACCGCCCGGTCTGCCGCCTCCAGCACATCCGAATAAAGAATCGCCGCCTCATATACCCCCGGGCCTGTCTCCGTATGCAACCCCTCCAATGGCACCCCAAACTTCTTCAACTCATCGAACAACGCATGAAAGTACGCACTCCCCTGAGACGCTCTGAGAATGGAATAACCGAACATCCCTTGCGTCATCGGTTTCAGGCTGGCCGGCGATCGTCGCGCCGGATCATCCGACGCCGCGATGTAATTGAACCATTCGAACTCCTGTGAAAAATATGCCGTATATCCCTCTGCCACCGCCTGCTGTATGACCCGCTTCAACAACCCCCTTGGACAAACCGGCAACGCTTCTTCACTTCCCGCAGGGCCAGCGCCGCTCTTCCGAAAATCGGCCAGAAAAAATGGCAGCCCATCTTCCCACGGCACCCTCCGTAGCGTACTCACATCCACCACCGCCATCGCATCCGGATAACCCGTGTGCCAGCCCGTATATGCTCCATTATCGTAAGCCTGATCCCCCGCATCCCAGCCAAAGACCACATCACAGAAACCAAAACCCTTCTCAGCGATCGACTTGAACTTGTCAAAGCTGATCACCTTACCCCTCAAAATTCCGTCGATATCCGTAATTGCCAGCTTGACCTTCTCCGTCCCCGCGACCTCGAGCTGATGCAGCAGATCATCGATTGTTATTTGATTGCCCATAGGTTATACCCCGTTTAACAAAAAAGGCAAACCAAATATAGGCCAGCCCGAGAATTGAAAAATAAATAAGAGATAAAATAATATTCAGCCAAACCAATGCCACCAGACACACCGCCCCTACCACCAGCGCCACCGCCGGCGTCACCGGATAGCCCGGCACCCGGTACGGCCGCTCCAACTCCGGCTCTTTCCGCCTCAGCGCTATCACCGTGATCATCCCAAACACATATAAAGTAACGGCCCCCAGACCCGAGATCGTAATGATCTGATCGGTTTTTCCCGTCAACAAAGCCGCGATCCCGATCACCATATTGAGCAGCAGGGCATTCACCGGAGTATGCCGCCGCCCGTTCACCCGTCCCAACGCCCGCGGCAGATATCCCACCCGCCCGAATTCCAGCGTCACCCGCCCTGCCGCAAGGATGATCCCATGAAAACTCGCGATCAATCCCATCAGCCCTATCGAGATCAACAAATGATAGACCCACCCGCTCGTCCCCGTGACCCTCGACAACGCCAGGGGCAACGGACTGTCCGACGCATCCGCCCCCGGTGAAGGATACACGATCGCCTCCCATCCCGCTACCCCTATGGACGACAGATATACGATCACACACAGCACGATGAGCGTAGCCAGCGCCGAGCCAAAACCCAACGGAATATTCCGCCGCGGCTTCACCGCCTCCTCCGCCACATTCGCCAGCCCCTCCAGCCCCAGGAAAAACCAGACCGCAAATGGCACCGAAGCCCAAACCCCCGTCCAGCCATGCGGAAACGCATTATGCTCGATATTCTTCCAGGAAAAATGCGGGAACGTCACCCCACAGAAGACCAGCAGCTCGAACACCGCCACCACCGTCACCGCCAGCTCGAAACCCGCCGCCGCCCGAACCCCGTAGATGTTGAGTGCAGTGAATAACACATAGGCTGTCACCCCGATCTCCTTCACCCCCACCCCCGGCAGGAACAAGTGAAAATAAGCCCCGATCGCCGCCGCAATCGCCGGCGGCGCGAACAGGAACTCGATCAGCTGCGCCACCCCCGCAATCATCCCCCAATCCCTGTTCAACCCCCGGGTTGCGTAATCGAAGACCCCGCCTGCACGCGGGATCGCACACGCCAGCTCCGCATACGAAAAAGTGAACGTAATATAAAGGATGATCGCCCCGATCGTAGCGATCCCCAACCCCAGCGTCCCGCCCTGCGGCAACCCCAGGTTCCAGCCAAAATACATCCCCGAAATAACATAGCCTACCCCTAAACCCCACAACATCCAGGGCCCCAGGCTGCGTGAAAGTTCATTGCTTGACATCATTAAAGATAATGAAAACAACAGCCAATCGGTCGGGCCGGCTTCCAGCCGTCTCCAATTAGTCAAAAAAAAGCAGGTGGTAGAAACCACCTGCGGATCACATGAGAAAACTTCTAGGAACGGCTATACTAAACCGGGGAAGCCGCCCCTAAAAAAACTTATTCCCCTGGGAAAATATCTTGACGTATACCTCTAATTTCTGACCTTACGGTTAACCGGTCTGTGGCCGGTTATTAGTCGCCGCAAATTAATCACATTTTTATTTCGGCGACGCACAAACTAACTCAAACGGGAAAAAAAACGTCCGGAGGGCGTTTTACGGTCCACGGGACCAAATCACCACTTGCATCTATGTGCGCTCCTTTACAAATAAATTAACTTTTCTATTACAGTACAATTCAAGTACTTTCCGTTATCCCATTCTACTACCACAGCCAACACACTTTTCCCGGATTTAAAAAAAACTTAACCCATCAGGCTCCAAAGGCCTGAACGAACGCTGCTATGAATAATAACACGGTGCTCCGCGACAGGACGGTCCGAATGATCGGTATCCCCACCCTGGGCATACTTATCCCCAACCTTGCCGGGTTGATCACTAACCGTTTTTATCGGTCTATCGAATTAGCAGGCAGTTATTTATATTTCATCGTCGTCTTCCTGCTCGTCTGGGAAGGCAACATCCGGCTGATGTTCTTCGTCCGCGAAAGATTCCCCTGGACCCGCGGGTCTTATTACAAGATCATCATCGCCCTCTTCCTCGTTAACGTTATTTACTCCGGACTGATCTCCACCCTCCTCCTCAAAGCCTGGAAAATATGGTCCCGCGAGCCCGCAGAAGATAATGTTCCCTTAACGAACGCCGTCTTCCTCATGGTCATCGCCGCCTGCTTCATCGCCAACATCTATGAGATCCTATTCCTCAACCGGGAGAAGGAACAGAACGAATCCCGCGTGGAACAACTAAATATCGCCAAAGCACAGGCCGAACTGGAAGCCCTCAAAAATCAGATCGATCCCCATTTTATCTTCAATTCCCTCAACACTCTCTCCTTCCTTATCACCCGCGACCCCAGAAGCGCCCGCCGCTATAATGATACCCTCGCCCTGGTCTACCGGTATATCCTCGGCAACCGGGAAAAAGACCTCGTACTCCTCCGGGAAGAGATCGATTTCATCGGCAACTATTTCTACCTGCTCAAGATCCGTTTCGCCGAAGCCATCAACATGGTTATCGAGGTCACCGATATTTCAGCAGAAAATTTTCTCATTCCACCTATCTCTATGCAAACTCTCGTCGAAAACGCCATCAAGCATAACGAATTCTCCGAGAGCACCCCCCTCCGAATCGCCGTATCCATCTCATCCGACTACGTCATCGTCAGCAACCCCATGAACCGCATCAGCGAACCACAGCCGAGCTCCAAGATCGGCCTCCGTAATTTGGATAACCGCTATAAGCTTATCACAAAACGCAACATCATCATCGAAAACAATTTTGAAAGCTTTATCGTCAAATTACCGGTCATCAGATTCTGAAGCCGCTACCCGAACAAATTGCAACATTTGCTGTATTACAGCGTCATATTACAAACGAGATCTCACATGAAAGTCCTTATTGTCGAAGATGAGCAACCGGCCTACTGCAACCTGGCAGATGAATTGCACGTCATTGATGAAAAGATAGACGTGGTAGCCGGCTGTAGCACTGTCGAAGAGACCGTCCGCTGGCTGCATGAGAATCCCCACCCCGACCTTATCCTTATGGATGTCCAGTTGTCCGATGGACTATCCTTCTCCATCTTCAAAACCTGTAAGATCACCTGCCCCGTCATCTTCACTACCGCCTACAACGAATATCTCTCCGAAGCCTTTCGATTTAGTGGCATCGACTATTTGCTAAAACCTATTAGCCAGGACCGGCTTACCGACGCTATCCAAAAATACAAGACCCTGCGGGCACATTTTGTCGGCGCCCTCGACAACTTCACCGACCACCCTATCCACGACCACCATAACTCCCTGCCCGATTTTATCGGCAGATCCGACCGCAAACGCTCACGCATCCTCGTCCGCAAAGGCGCCGAATTCCAAACCGTCCGCATCGAAGACGCCGGCTATTTCTTCACAGAACATAAATTGATCTTCCTCGTCGATAAAGAGAACCGGAAATACATGGCCGAAAAGAGTAATCTCAGCGAACTGGAAGAAGAACTGGATAAGAATCTCTTCTACCGCGCCAACCGGAAATATATCATCAATGCCAATTATATCAAACGCTTCAAGGCCCTCGAGAAATCTAAGATCAGCGTCGAGCTTACCCTACCCATAAACGAAGAGATCATCATCAGCCAGGAGAATTCCGCCTCCTTCAAAAAATGGATCGGCGAAAGCTGACCCCCGCCAATTACTCCCGCCGCTGACCTCCCGCCGCCGGGCGCCGCGCCTAAAAATGCAGATAGAAAGCCGTCCCCACCCCCTCCACCGACTGCACCTGGATATTGCCCTTATGCAATAGCAATATCTGCTTACACAAGCTCAGCCCGATCCCGCTACCATTCTTCTTGGTGCTGAAGAAGGGGATAAAAATGTTCTCCATCACCTCCGGCGGCATCCCCATCCCATTGTCCGACACCTTGATCACCGGCCGCCCGTTCTGAGCCGCATTCGCCGATAACGTGATCAACGGCTGTTCCCGGTCCTTCACCGCCTCGATCGCATTCACCACCAAATTGATCAACACTTGCTCAATCAGATTGGTATCCGCCTCCAGCGAAAGATCAGGATCGATCAGCAGGATCTCCAGCTCGATATGCTTCTGATCGAGCGTCGGCTGCATCAGATGATGCAGGTTCTCGAATAAGTCGCGCGCAAAGATCCTTTTCAGATTCAGCGTCGTGATCTTATTTAGATTTCGATACGTCTCCGCAAATTTCAACAACCCTTCACTCCGCCGTCTGATCGTCCCGATCCCCAATTCCAGGTCCTCCAACGCCCCCGGCTGATCCTCCAGCATCTGCGACGTCTCCTGCAACCGGTGCAACATCGTCTCCGCCAGCGAAGAGATCGGGGCCACCGAATTCATGATCTCATGCGTCATTACGCTCAATAGCTTCTGCCACGCCTTCGCCTCCGTCTCATCCAACGCCTCATTCACATCCTGGAACGCGATCAGCTTATAGACCCTGTTATCCGTTTGAAAAGCCGTAGCCGCCATAAGCGTCTTATACGCATTCTTATCCTTCGAAAGCGTGATGATCTTACTGTCCCCCGGCCGCAAATTGAGGATCTCATGATACAACGCCCCATCCCGCCGCTCCAGGCTCGCAATCGTCTTCAGATATGGCACCCCCAGCATATTCTTGAACGACTCGTTCATCCAGCCGATCTCCCCACTCTTATGCTCATAAGATAAAATACCCGTGTTCACCAGTTCCAGGATCTTCTGCAGATACTGATACTGCGTTTCCTTTTCCCTGCTGATCAGCTTGAATGTGGAATTGATCTCGTTGAACCCCTGTCGCAACGATTTTAGCTCCTGGGGCGCCTCCTTCACGTCGAAATACCGCGAAAAGTCCCGGTAATGGATAGACTCTACAAACTGCTCCACTTCCTGCTGCGCCTTCCGGTGGAAATTATAGAAGTCCACCAGCTGCAGACTGATTACCAGTAACAAGAAGACCAGATATGGATACTCCCCCTTCACCAACAAGTAAGCCGCCGCCGTCAGCGTCAGAAAAAGCCCCAACACCCGGATCAATATCCGCTCCTGATAACGTTTGAATACCATAATGACTTTGACTACTAAATATCGTATTTACTCAACCTTCGGTACAACGCCGTTCGCGTCAACCCTAATTCCTTCGCCGCCTTGGAGATATTGCCGTTATGCTTTTCGATAACCTTTAAGATCGCATTCTTCTCGATCGTGCTCAACTTGAGCTCCTGCGGCTCATCCGACTGCACCGGCGCCGACTCGATCGGTGAAAAGATCAGATCTTTCGCCTGCAACACATCCCCCTCCGCCATGATCACCGCCCGCTCGATCGTATATTGCAGCTCCCTGACATTCCCCGGAAAGTGATATGACTTCAACTTCTCGCTCGCCCGGGCGTCAAAGTCATGCTGCGGCTTCATATACTTGTTTGTATATATGCGATCGAAATGCCGGGCCAGCAACAAGATGTCATCCTCCCGCTTCCTGAGCGGCGGCACCATGATCTCCACTGTATTGATCCGATAGATCAGATCCTTCCGGAAACGGCTTTCATTCGCCAGCTCCGTCAATGGGACATTCGTCGCACATATTAGCCGGATATCGATCGGCGCCGGTTGATTCGACCCCAGCCGTGTCACCTGCCGGTTCTGCAATACCGATAACAACTTGGCCTGCTGATGCAGCGAGATATTCCCGATCTCATCCAGGAACAAAGTTCCTCCATTGCCCGATTCAAATCTCCCAATCCGGTCCTCCCGGGCGTCGGTAAAAGCTCCCTTTTTATGCCCAAAGAGCTCACTTTCGAACAACGTCTCCGTCAACGCCCCCACGTCTACCTTGATAAATGGCTTGTCAGCCCTAAGCGAATGTTGGTGTATGGCTTTGGCTATCAAATCTTTACCGGTTCCGTTCTCTCCCAGGATCAAAATGTTGGCGTCAGTAGGGGCAATTTTCTCCACCTTGAAAAAGATGTCCCGCATCACCTCCGACTCCCCCAGCAATTCCGTCCCGATCACGGAATCCGTAATATCCTCCGCCCCGCCCACCTTCTTCGGATCATTCCTTTTTAACGCCTCCTTGATCGTCGCGATCAACCGCTCATTATGCCACGGCTTCACCACAAAATCACTTGCTCCCTCCTTTAACGATCTGACTGCCAAGTCGATATCGCCATACGCCGTGATCATGATAACCGCAGCCGTCGACCCGAACTCCTTGATCTTCCGCAACCAGAATAACCCCTCATTCCCCGTATTGATCGAACTGTTGAAATTCATGTCGAGCAGGATCAGGTCAAAAGTCCTTTTGGAAAGGATCGACCGCATAACTTCCGGGTTCTTCTCCGTCACCACGTCCGCCGCCTCCGTCTTTAATAATAGTCGGACTGCCGTCAGCACATCCGGATCGTCATCGATCACCAATATGGATGCATTCTTAAGATTCATAAAATTTTATGTTGTTGATGCAACATTTGTACACTACAAGCATACCTTAAATGTAAACTTATGGCAATTAATTTTTTACGCAAAATCCGTAAAATGGGGGACTGTATCAAAAGCGGACAGTTCTTGTATCGAAAATGAACTATGAAGCGGACATTTCGCACCTAATAAATTGTAAATCATCTATTTCCTATTCTGGCATGTCTTTGATAAGAATACGATTGGAATTTTCTCATGTGTGTAATTCTCCCGGTATCTTTATATTGGGAGATTCTTTAAAAAAACAATAAACCAATAAAAATTCTTAATCGTGGTAGACATAGTTAGAAAAAAGAAGAAATGGGGAGCCAAACGACTAATGTCGATCGGCGGGATCCTGGCCCTTGTGTTATTGATCTTTTCGGCTTTTTATTTTACCCGCGGCGGCAGCAAGCTAAACGTTGACGTCGACCGTATAACAATAAGCGAAATCAAGAAAGATAAGTTCCGGGAATCCATCCCCGAAAACGGCACCGTGATGCCGCTCCTGACCGAATATGTAAATACGGTTGACGGCGGCCGGGTAGCCGAAAGATATGTGGAAGACGGCGCCATCCTGAAAAAGGGCGACCCGATTCTAAAGCTCATCAACACCGAGGTGGATTTGTCCATGGCCACCACGGCAAACAACGTCTCCTCGACGCTGGCGCTGATCCAGCAGGACAAAGTCACCGCCGAGCAGAACACCGTTAACAAGCTCAACAGCCTGGCGGATGTAACGCAGCTTTATCTGGAAGCCAAACGCGTTTATGATGTAGATACTTTGCTCTATGCCAGACACGTCATCGGCTCCCAGGAATACACAACAGCCGTCAACAACTATAACGTGCTGAGGCAGAAACTTGAACTGCAGAAGGAACTCCTTCACCAGGATACGATCGACCGGGCCCAGCAGGAAAAGCAGGACCAGGATTCCTATAATCGCGCAAAGGAAACCCTACATGTCATGCAGCAGAAGGTGGACCAACTGATCGTCCGGGCCCCGATCAGCGGCCGGTTGACCTCCCTCGACGCCGAGATCGGCCAGACAAAAACCGCCGGCTACCCCCTGGCTCAGATGGACTCCCTCGGTGGTTATAAGGTCGCACTCACAGACGTCGACCAACACTATATCAATCGCGTCTTCTCCGGCCAGACCGGGACATTCGACTTCAACGATACGACCTATACGCTGAAGATCGTAAAAGTCTATACCACGGTGACCAACGGTAGATTTCAGGTAGATATGCACTTCGTCGGCAAAGTACCCCAGGGGCTTCGTAAGGGCCAGACCCTCCAGGTCACGCTGAACCTGAGCGATGAGCGCACCGCCATCCTCGTACCAAAGGGTGGATTCTTCCAGCAAACCGGCGGAAACTGGATCTTTAAGGTCAGTGATGACGGAAAGACCGCCTATCGCGTTGATATTCAGTTAGGACAAACGAACCAAGACTACTATGAGGTCCTCAGCGGTTTGAAACCCGGCGATAAGGTGATAACTTCCAGCTATGAGAACTATACCAACATGCAGGAGCTGGTGTTGAAGAGATAATGTAACACGGGAATAATGTAACATAAGGCATAAGACTGCCGTCAATAATTAATTAAAACTGCAATTATGAAACGCAAATACCTGTACGCCCTGACCCTGCTGCTCGCCTTAAGCACCGTCGCATTCTCAAACGAGCGCGCCCGGTTCCGGTGCCGGACGTCAGGTAACATGTCGCGCGCCGCCACCCCCTCCGAAGACTCCACCAGCGGTTCGGAGAACCACGTGTTTCTGCATACTTTTATCAGACTTCTATATATCTAAAAACAAACGCACACTTAAACAGCTCCAATTATGATCAAGATCACGGAACTCCAAAAAACCTATCGCACAGAAGAGGTGGAAACGATCGCCCTCAATAAGCTCAGCTTCGAGGTAAAAGAAGGCGAATTCGTCTCCGTCATGGGCCCGTCAGGATGCGGCAAGTCGACGCTCCTGAATATCCTCGGCCTGCTTGACGATCCCGATGGCGGCAGCTTTTTGTTCAATGGTACCGAAGTAGCGCATTTCAACGAACGCAAACGCGCCGACCTCCGCAAAAGGAATATCGGGTTCGTATTCCAGAGCTTTAACCTGATCGACGAGCTGACCGTATTCGAAAACGTTGAGCTGCCTCTCATTTATCTCGGCGTCAAAGGGCCCGAAAGGAAACAACGCGTCGAGGTCGTCCTCGATAAAATGCAGATCATGCACCGCCGTAACCACTACCCCCAGCAACTGTCCGGTGGCCAGCAACAGCGCGTCGCCGTAGCCCGGGCCGTGGTCAATAACCCGAAGCTGATCCTCGCGGACGAACCGACCGGTAACCTGGATTCCTCCAACGGCAACGAAGTTATGCAACTGCTCACCGACCTGAACGAACAAGGGACCACCATCATCATGGTAACCCACTCCGAACACGACTCGCGCTACAGCCATCGGATCATCCGCATGCTGGACGGCCAGACGGTAACGGAGAATATTTTGGTGTGAACGGCCAGAACGGCCAGAACGGCCGGAGGCCGTTCGCGTCGCGGAGCGACGCAGACCAACAATGGACAGATGGACGCGTCAGCGTCCAGGTGTGAGCAAAGCATTAATTCATTTGGTCAGAAATGATCACAATTATCCGCTATGCTTAAGAATTATCTCAGGATTGCCGTACGCAACCTGGCCAAATACAAGTTCATTTCCTTTATCAACTTGTTCGGTCTCACCGTTGGCATCGCCTGTTGCCTGCTGATCCTAACCTATATCCTTCACGAGACCAGTTACGACCGGTATAACCGCAATGCCGGCCGAACCTGGCGCGTCACCAGAAGCTTCAACAACAATGACGGCATCGTTTCGCTTCACCTCGGTTCCGTCGCCCCACCCTTCGGCCCGCTCCTGCGCAATGACTTCCCCGACATCCAAAAGATGACCCGCATCTACGAGATAGGCCAGGTGCCATTTCGCTACGATGAAAAGATTTTCAACGAAAGCGATCCCTTCTTCGCCGACACCAACTTCTTTGACATCTTCGACGTCACCCTGCTGAAAGGCAACCCCAAAACAGCCCTGACCGATCCCTTTTCCATCCTCATGACCCCCGACGTCGCCCGGAAATACTTCGGCGACGCCGACCCTATCAATAAGGTCATCCGGATGAACAACCAATATAATTTTAAGGTAACCGGCGTCTACGAACCTTTCCCCACTAACGCCCACATGCATCCCACCATGCTGATGTCCTTTACTACCCTCAACGACAGCAGCATCTACGGCGAGAACCAACTGATGACCAATTGGGGCAATAACTCCTTCTTTACCTATATCCTCCTGCCCGACCATTACCCGGTCGAAAGCATGGCAGCCCAATTCCCCGCCTTCCTCGACCGCCATATGCCCTACGATGGCGCCCCCGCCGGCTACAAACCACACCAGTCAACCCGACTCTTCCTGCAGCCCCTTACCGGCATCCATCTCAACTCCCATCTCGATAGCGAGCTGGAAGAGAACGGCGACGCTGGTCGTGTCACCATCTTCGGCGCCATCGCCCTCTTTATCCTTTTCATCGCCTGCATCAACTACATGAACCTCTCCACCGCCCGGTCTTCCCTCCGGGCTAAAGAAATAGGCATCCGAAAGGTGTCAGGCGCCGTTCGTAGCGAGATCATCATTCAATTCCTCGGCGAATCCATCCTGCTTTCCTATATTGCCCTCATCCTCGCAGGCGTTCTTACCTGGGTTACCCTCCCCGGCCTCAACAAGATCACTGGCCTCAGCCTTGCTATCGAAAGCCTCATAAAGCCTGTCGTTCTTGTCCCGCTGCTCCTTACCCCCCTGTTCGTCGGCATCCTCTCAGGGCTTTATCCTGCACTCTTCTTATCCTCTTTCCAGCCTTCTAAAGTGCTGAAAGGCCTATTCAAGGCGGGCGGCGGCAGCATCTCTTTCCGCAAAGTGCTCGTCGTATCCCAGTTCGCGATCTCCATTGTCCTGCTCATCAGCACCGCGATCGTCTTTCAGCAGCTCGACTTTATGCAAAATACTTCCCTTGGCTTTAATCGGGACCAGATCCTCACCATGCGCTACCCCAATGGTCTCGACAAAAGCTACGAGAGCTTCCGGACACAGCTTCTCCAGGACCCCCACATCCGGGTAATGACCCGGTCTACCCGCATCCCCGGCGGCCGCCTGCTCGACGAGATGGGCGCCTCCACCGAAAGCGGCGACTCGCTGCGACCCGTCACCGCCGACATCAAATACCTTTGCGTCGACCATGACTACCTTTCCACTTTCGGCGTGCCCATCGTGGCCGGCCGCGACTTTTCCCGCCAATATGCAACGGACACCAACAATTTCGTCATCAACGTAGCCGCAACGAAAGCCCTCGGCATCCATGACCCCCACGAAATGGTCGGTAAGAATTTCAGTTACGGCGGCACAAAAGGGAGGGTCATCGGCGTCATGCACGACTTCAACTTCGAGTCCCTCCACCAGTCCATCGTCCCCGTTATCCTCTGCATGCCTCCGGCCAGCCAGCCGGCAAGCAACTCGTTCTATAACCTGTCCGTCAAACTGAGCGGCAACAAGGACAATATCGCCGAAGCCGTCCATCGGATCGAAAAAACCTGGAAGACCTACCTCCCCGAAGTACCCTTCGAATATACCTTCCTCAATGAACGCTTCGGCCAGCTCTACCTGTCCGAACAAAGACAAAGTGAGCTTTTCACCGTGTTTTCCGGCATTGCCATCTTCATCGCCTGCCTTGGCCTGCTGGGCCTGTCCGCCTTCTCGATCTCCCAACGCGTCAAAGAGATCGGCATCCGCAAAGTACTTGGCGCCCGCACCGCAACCATCGTCTGGCTCCTGTCCGTCGATTTCCTCAAGCTGGTTGCCCTTGCCGCCCTCCTCGGATGGGTCGTCGCCGGCATCGCCATGCACAACTGGCTGCTCAACTTCGCGTACCGCATCTCCATCCAATGGTGGGTCTTCGCGATCGCCGGCATCCTCGCAGCCTTCATCGCCCTGGCTACCATAAGCTTCCAGGCGGTGCGCGCGGCTTTAGGTAACCCCGTAAATAGTCTCAGATCTGAATAACCGACCAAACTAAATCTGCACTCCCATGCTCGCAAATTATCTCAAAGCCTATCTGCGCAATCTTTGGAAAAACAGGACCTATACCTTCCTTAATATAATCGGCCTCGCCGTCGGCATCACCTGCTCAACCCTTATTTTCCTGTGGGTCGAAGACGAGTTCAACTGGGATCACCAGTTCGCAAAAAAGAAGTGGCTATATCAGGTCGAAGACAACCAGACCTACGACGGCAATACCTTTACTTTTGGCGCCACTCCCGGTCCCCTCGCAGCCGGGATGAAAGCCGACATCCCCGGCGTCGCCAATACCAGCCACCTGACCTGGACCGACCAGGCCCTCTTCAGCCTCAATGACAAACCCCTTTACCAGGCCGGCAACTTCTGCGACCCCTCCTTCCTGTCGATGTTCAACCTGAATTTCATCGAAGGCAACCCCGCAACCGCTCTCAACGATCTCCATTCCCTTGTCATCAGTCGTGATATGGCCACCGCCTTCTTCGGGACGGCCGATCCATTGGGCAAAACCCTGCAGATGAACAACGCCGGCCAATACACGATCACCGGCGTCTTTGATGACCTTCCACCCAATACCTCCTTCCGGTTCCACTGGCTCGCCAACTACCAGGCCTACCTGGCGAAGAATCAATGGCTTCAACAATGGGGCAGCAACGGCATCATGACCTTTGTCGAGCTGAAACCCTCGGCCGATCCCGCCGCCATAAACAAGGTGCTGTACAATTACGTCCAGGATAAGTCTCCGGGCGCGGCGATGAGAGGCTTCATTTTCCCCATGAGCGACTGGCGTCTCTATAGCTCCTTCAAGAACGGCAAACAGGACCCTTCCGGCGGCAGGATCCAATACGTCCGCATCTTTATCATCATCGCCTGGATCATCCTCATCATCGCCTGCATCAATTTCATGAATCTCGCCACCGCCAGTTCCGAGAAACGTGCCCGGGAAGTAGGCGTCAGGAAGGTCCTCGGCGCCGGCAAGGGCAAGCTCATAGGTCAGTTCATCGGTGAATCGCTCCTGATGGCCTTCCTCGCCGTCATCATTTCAATCGGCCTGACGGCCCTTGCCCTCCCAAGCTTCAACACGCTGGTGGAGAAACAGCTTTCCCTGGGCCTGCTCAACCCCATCCACATCGCCTGCCTGCTGGCCATCGGCCTTCTTTGCGGCCTCCTCGCCGGATCATACCCTTCATTCTATCTGTCTTCCTTCAACCCCGTCTCCGTCCTGAAAGGCCTGAAATTAAGTACCGCCGGCGGCGCCGTCTATATCCGCAAGGGACTTGTCATTCTTCAGTTCGCCACCTCGATCGTCTTCATCATAACGACCATTATCATCTATCGACAACTGCAATACGTCCAGCGCCGGCCAATGGGATATGAGAAACAAGGTCTGCTGTATATGCGGCTTCAGGGTAAAATGAACGACCACTTCGACGCCATCCGGAACGACCTCATCCATACGGGTTTTGTAAGCGATGCAACCATGAGCAGCAGCGCCATCCTTCTCCTGGGTAGCAATACCGGCGACTTCGACTGGACAGGCAAAGACCCCAAAAAACAAGTGCTGATCACCGTGGAAAACGTCAACCCCGGCTATATCCCGACCATGGGCATGCACCTGGCCGCCGGCAGGGATTTCCACGAGATCGCGGCTCAGGACAGTACCAATATCATCATCAACGAGACCCTGGCGCATATCATCACAAAAGGTGACGCTATAGGCAGCCTGATCACCCGCGACGAAGGGAAACAGAAATTTCATGTGATCGGCGTCGTAAAAGATTTTGTCTATAACAACATGTACCAGAGCGCCGCCCCGCTCATCCTCTTCTGCGATCCCGCCAATACCTACGTCATGTCCATCCGGCTAAAAGCAAACGCCGACGTGCCGAAAGCCCTGGCCGCAACCGAAAAAGTCTTTAAGACCAACAATCCCGGCTATCCCTTCGAATACAAATTCGTGAACGAGGAATTCGAGAATCAATTCAAGACCGAGACCCTGACCGGCCGCCTCTCCGGCGTCTTTGCCACCCTCGCCGTCTTTATCTCCTGCCTGGGCCTTTTTGGACTGGCCGGTTACGCCGCTGAACGAAGGACAAAGGAGATCGGCATCCGGAAGGTCCTCGGCGCGTCTGTCACAGGCCTGACCAGCCTGCTATCCGGGGATTTTCTGATCCTCGTCATCTTGTCTTGTGTCATCGCCTTCCCGACCGCCTGGTTGATCATGCACGACTGGCTGAACGGGTACGCCTACCGTACGCCCATCAGTTGGGGAGTCATCTTCGCCCTGGCCGGCGCCGGCGCACTGGTGATCGCCCTGCTGACCGTCAGTTTCATTACAATAAGAGCATCCCTGGCCAACCCCATCAAAAGCTTGCGTACCGAATGACTTCCTTATAAGACCTATCGATGAACAAGGATATTACAACGCTGGAAGATCTGTTGACCGATGAAGATTTCCTGGCCGCCTATGACGGCCGGAACGGGCCCCGCAAGATACAATGGCAGCAGTGGCTGGATTGGACGGAAGCCGATCCCTCCCGCGCCACCCTCATGGCCGGGGCCATCCGCCTGCTGACCGTGATCCGCCTCGCCGAAGCACCCATTCCCCTCCACCAGACCGGGCTCTCCGTACGCCGTCTGACGCAGCGCATCGCTCACAGCGAAGAAGAGAAGCGCCAACCACCCGCCCGCCCCCTCCTTCTTCTGCGCAACTATTTCAATGTAGCCCTCCGTAACCTCACCCGAGAATTAGGCTTCGCTACAATCAATATCCTGGGTCTGGCCCTCGGCCTCTCCGCCTGCCTCCTCATTACCCTGTATATCATGGACCAACTGGCTTACGACCGGTTCAACACAAAGGCGGACCGCATTTATCGTATCCATTCCGACCTCAGCTACAACGGCAATAAGACCACCGGGATCACCTCTCCGGCGCTCATGGGGCCGACACTCGTCAAAGACTACCCGATCGTACAGCAATTCGTCCGCTTCGGCAGCTTCCATGATATCCTCGTTAAAAAAGGCGGGACAACCATCGAAGAGCCGGGGTTCGCGGTAGCCGACTCAACTATCTTCGAAGTATTCACCCTCCCCTTTATTACCGGGAATCCACACACCGCCTTATCCGCGCCCGGCTCCCTTGTTATTAGCAAGGAAGTTGCATTGAAATATTTCGGCACCGTCAACTGTCTGGGCCAAACCATGCACCTCAATAATGAAAGGGATGCCAGAATTACCGGCGTGATGGAAGACATGCCGGAACAATCCCATTTCCACGCCCGCTTCATCTCGCCGCTATCGGACATCGCCGAAAGCCGGAATACCAACTGGCTCGATAATAGCTATATCACGTATGTGCTCCTTAGACCGGGCGGCACCCAGGCTGACCTGGATACTTCGCTCAGCAGGCTGACGAACACCAGGATCATGTCCGCCATCCTTCGTTTCTTCAACGGTTCCATGGATTATCTTTTTGACAATCCGGCCAATTATTACCGGTTCCATACCATGCCCGTCACACGCATTCATCTCGATTCGCACGAGCCGCAAGAATTGGGTGACAACGGGAACCGCCGGTACATCTACATCTTTACGACGATCGCCGTCCTCATCCTGCTTATGGCTTGCGTCAATTTCATGAATCTCTCCACAGCCCGCTCCGCACGCCGTGCAAAGGAAGTCGGCATCCGCAAGGTCCTCGGCTCCCTCCGCACCGAGCTCATCGCCCAATTCCTTACCGAATCGATGGTGACCGCCTGCGTTGCCATGGCGATTGCCCTCCTCCTGACCATCGGCGGGCTCCCTTATCTTAACCGTCTCGCGGGTGTACAGATCTCGATCGCCTTTCTTACCAACAGTTGGCTGCTTCCCTGGCTGACCGCTACCACTCTCGTTGTGGGCCTGCTGGCCGGTCTTTACCCCGCCTTTTATCTCTCCGCATTCCGGCCTGTCCTGGTGCTAAAAGGGTACGGAGGGTACCGAACGTACCTTAGGAAATCGAAGGGTGCGACCAGGGAGAAGCGAGGAACGACGCTTCGACGAAGGTCTGCCAGGGGACGAAGGTTCGACGAAGTTCACACCGCCGGCTTCCGCAGTGGCTGGCTTCGCAACATGCTAGTCGTCTTCCAGTTCACTATCGCGATCTTGCTCATCTTCGGCACCGCCGTCATCTATCGGCAGCTCGACTACATCCGCCACAAAGACCTCGGCTATAACCGCGAACAGGTGCTCGTCATCCGAAATATCTCGTCACTCTGGGTCCATGCCCGGCACTTCAAAGAAGAAGTACAAAAAATGCCCGGCGTTCTTGGCGCCACAATGACCTACTGCCTCCCCAATGAGGTTGGTATCACTTCCAACACATTCTTTAAAGACCGCTCATTGACACCCTCCCACGCAGTGATCCTGACCGACTGGGGGATCGACGCCGACTATATTCCTACCCTGGGCATAACCATGATAAAGGGTCGCAACTTCTCCCCCAACCTGACCACCGACAGCTCAGGCATCCTCATCAATGAGACGGCGGAACACCTTCTCGGTTACGACGACCCCATCGGCAAAGACCTCTACCTGCCCTGGGATGCCGGCCAGTCACCCGGCCGCTCGACGCCGCTTCGCATTATCGGCGTCATCAAAGACTTTCAACCCGCCTCCATGCACAGCAAGATCCCGCCAATGATCTTCCAGCTTCAGGAGCAAAGAGGCGGGCTGGCTGTCCGCATAAAGACCAATGACATCCCCGGCCTGATCAACCGCATCCAAAAGGAGTATTATTCCTGGGATAAAATGGCCGGTCAACCCTTTCCATACTATTTTATGGATGAGGCCTTCAACCGGTTGTACCGCGATGACCAGCGTACCGGCGTCCTTTTCCTGACCTTCGCCGGCCTTGCCATCTTCATCGGCTGCCTCGGTCTCTTCGGCCTCGTCACCTACGCTGCCGAACAACGTACGCGCGAGATCGGCATTCGGAAGGTTCTGGGCGCGTCCCCCGCCAGCATCGCCCGTCTCTTATCCCGCGAGTTTCTCGTACTGACCGGCGTATCCGCCCTCATCGCCTTCCCCCTCGGCGGCTGGGCCATGCAAAGCTGGCTGGATGGCTTCGCCTACCGTACCGATATCAGCTGGTGGCTCTTTGCCGCAACCGGAACAATAACCGTCGGCATCACCCTCTTCACAGTCAGCTTTCGTGCTATTCAGGCTGCACACACCGACCCTGTAAAGACCCTGCGCCATATTTCCTGATGCTAAAAGCCGACCCACCCAATATGCCGTGCATCAACCCAATCCAGCCCCTATACCGCGCATCGACCCCACCAACCCCCTTCATAAAAAAACCTTAGCTTTAACCATGAACTCGCTCAAACCGGCTTTTCGCCACTTTCGGAAATATCCGGCCTTCTCCCTGATCAACCTCGGCGGTCTTTCCATCGGCATTGCTGCCTCCTTTGTATTGCTTGTTTATACCCAACGCGAATTCAGCACCGACCGTCATTTCCGTGACGCCGGTCGCATCGCCCGTATCGGGACCAATTTCTATCAGATGGGCCCATTTGCCCTCAGCCAATCCATGCTCCGCGACCTGGCTATCGCATCCTGTAAGGACGTCGAAGACGCCACCGCCATCCAATCGGAAG
This sequence comes from Puia sp., assembly GCA_035695565.1. Taxonomy (GTDB): domain Bacteria; phylum Bacteroidota; class Bacteroidia; order Chitinophagales; family Chitinophagaceae; genus Puia. Next base: position 301,961 of record DASRRX010000015.1, read on the forward strand.
GCGAGACCCCTATCCGCACCAATACCGCTGACCGCGCTTTTACCGGCATCACCCCTTACTGTATCGACAGCTCCTTCTTCCACATCTTTTCTTATGAGACCGCCGCCGGCTTCATCCCCCGGAATGGCCCCGCCCCAGGTGAAGCCATCCTCTCAACGACCCAGGCTACGAAATTTTTTGGAAAGGCTGACCCCATTGGCAAGACCATCTTTATCGACAAAGACATGAAGCCCGCCAAGGTGATCGCCGTATTGAAAGAGAGCTTTGCCAAATCCCACCTGGATCCCCAAATACTCCTTCATCGTGACCCCAGCCCGGATGCCGGATCAGCCGTCTGGACCTCCTGCAGCCTCTATAATTATGTCAAGCTAAAACCTGCAGGCTCCATCGCCGGCCTCAACACCTGGCTCGATCGGGTCCGCGAAAAGATCGTCTATCCGTCCGTCCAAAGCACAAAAACATACGACCAGTGGAAGACCAGCGGCGAAGCCATCTCCTTCATCGTCCAGCCCCTGACTGACATCTATTTCCATTCCGACCTCAAATTCGACCTTACCCCCGGCGGCAATCTGACTCAAGTTCAACTGCTAAGCGCCATCAGCCTTTTGCTGATCCTGCTCGCCGTAATCAATTATGTCAACCTCGTTACCGCCCGCTCCTCCGTCCGCGCCAAAGAGATCGGCCTGAAAAAGACGTTTGGCGCACCCCGCCTCAGGCTGATCGCCCAGATGCTAAAAGAGTCCATCCTTTTCAGCACCATCGCGATGGTCTTCTCCTGCGGCCTTATCCAGATCGTCCTTTTCGGTTACAGTTCCCTGACAGGTTCTGCCCTGACCGGCCCGATCCCTTTCCTGTCGGCCAATTACCTTTGGCTGATCCTGTTCTCCGTGGCCGTTGGTGTCGTCGCAGGCATCTACCCCGCCCTCTACCTGACCGGGATCCGGCCAGGCCTGATCATCCGCTCTACCTCCGGCTCCGGGCGCAACCGGTCATTCCTTCGAAATAGTCTTGTCACCCTCCAGCTCGCCATCGCCATCGGCCTCCTCTTCGTCTCTTTTGTGATCTATAGTCAGCTTCAGTACATGAAGAATAAAGACAAAGGCTTCCGGTCCGACGGCTTAGTGGTAGTCCAAAATGCCGGTGAGCTGAAGGATCGCCTCGACGCCTTCCGCCAACTGATCGACCGGCAATCTCAGGTGGCCTCCACCAGCATCTGCTCACGCACCCCGGCAGGCCGGTCGATTATCATGGGCTCGTATAAGACCACCGCCATGCAACAACCCTTGTTCATCCAGGAATTCCCCGTCGACGATCGCTATATCGGAACCCTTGGCCTCCACCTGACCGACGGCCGCAACTTCAACAAGGACCTGCTGTCCGATACCAACTCTTTAATTTTGAATCAGGCCGCCGTTTCCGCCCTCGGCCTGTTCCATCCGGTAGGGTCTGTGATCAACGGAAGCCAGCGGGTCATTGGAGTCGTCAAAGACTTCAACTTCGTATCCCTGCACGAGAAGGTTCACCCCGCCCTGCTGAAATTCAGCAGCAAAGGAGGCAACCTCAGCGAGATCATTATTCGGGTGCAGGGCGGCCACCCCGCCGACTTCCTTGCCTGGCTCCAACATACCGGCCGGGAGTTCCTCCCCGATACGCATCTCGATGTTAGTTTTATCGACGATAACTTCGGCCGCCTGGCGGAAAAGGAACGCCTGCTGGGCCAGGCAATCAACTTTTTTACCGCCCTGGCCATCCTGCTTGCAACACTCGGCCTCATCGGCCTGACCTTATTTACGATCGAACGCCGGACAAAAGAGATCGGCATCCGGAAAGTCCTCGGCGCCGGTACTACGAGCATCCTGAAGTTGATCTCCGGCGATTTCATCCGGCTGGCCGCCATCGCTTCTGCCATCGCCATTCCGGTTGCCTGGTGGCTCGTCGATCGCTGGCTTAACAACTTTGCCTACCGCATCACTATCGGCCCTTCGACAATCCTCCTGACCGTAGCCCTTATCGGCGCGATAGCGCTGGCCGTCATCAGCCTGCTCACCCTTCGGGCCCTGATCGCCAATCCGGTCAACAACTTAAGGACCGAATGAGCCCGGAAATGACCCCACCAGCCACCCCCTTTCCGCCCCGGTCGCCCGGCAATAAGTCAACCACCATCCGGCAACCAGTCGCCCCGGAGTTGTATCAAAACCGGACAGTTTTTGTATCGAAACCGGACTACATCCTGGCTAATTAGCATGTAATAAACTAATATTCAACACATTAAATGCTGGCATGTGATTGAAAGAAAAAGGTCGACCAGCATCCACTCTAATAAAGAAATATGATAGAACTGAAACGCATCTCAAAATGGGTCAACGTTGGCGGAAAACCGAATTTCATTCTAAAGGACATCAATCTCCATATCAAGGAAGGCGAGTTCGTCTCGATCATGGGACCCTCCGGCTCCGGTAAATCCAGCCTGCTCAACGTCATCGGCATGCTGGACGATGCCTCCGAGGGCGAATACTATTTCTTCGGCCAGGCCGTCCATACCCTGAAGGAAAAACAACGGTCGCAATTATACAAACAATACATCGGCTTCGTCTTCCAGGCCTATCACCTGATCGACGAGCTCACCGTATACGAAAACATCGAAACACCACTCATCTACCAGAATGTTAAGTCCTCCGAACGTCAGGCGATGGTCGCGGATATCCTTGACCGCTTCCAGATCGTTGGAAAGAAAGACCTCTTCCCCACCCAGCTCTCCGGCGGCCAGCAACAGCTCGTGGGCATCGCCCGCGCCCTCATCGGCAAACCTAAACTGCTCCTCGCCGACGAACCCACGGGGAACCTCAACTCGCGGCAGGGCGAAGAGATCATGGAATTGTTCAAACAACTCAATAGCGAAGGCGTAACCATCATCCAGGTCACCCACTCGGAAAAAAATGCCGCCTATGGAACCCACATCATCAACCTGCTGGACGGACGAGTGGAATTGACCTAACATCAACTATCGCAGCACAAAATGAATAAGATCATGCAACGACTAAGAATACTGTCAGCTACGGCATCGGCTCTCCTGCTGTTCCTGCACCACTCCGCTACCGCGCAAAATCAGACTGCCGATTCCCTGATCAGCGAGATTAGTTCCGGCCCTTCCGTCACCTATACCGTCCAGCAATGTATCGACAGCGCGCTGAGAAACAACGCTACCGTCAAGTTGGCTGACTTCACCGCCCGGTCCGCCCAGGTTGCCCGTCTTCAGCAAATCGGAAACATGATACCAACCTTAAGCGGCCTTGCACAATACTATAATAGCGGCGGTAAGAGTATCAACACCTTCACCAACCAATACGTCACCCAGAACTACAACCAGGGTTATGGCCAGGTCACGGGGAGCGTCATCCTCTTCAATGGACTTAGCCTCCTCAACTACCTCAAACAATATTCTCTGGCTTATGAGGCGGACAAAAAGGACTGGCAATACCAGCGGGATCTGATAACCATCACGATCATCCAGGACTATTTCACCATCCTCGCTAATGAAGAACAGCTTGCCCTCGCCCAAAGACAAGCCGCCGACAACCGTCACCGGGCCGATCTCATGAAGATCCAGGACAGCGTCGGCTCCATCGCTCACAGCCTGCTCACAGATCAGCAAGCGCTGGTCAATACCAACGAACTGACCATCGTCACTACAAAGAATGCCGTGGAGCAAAGCAAGCTGAAGCTGGCCCAGGACATGAACGTCCCCTATTCGCCGAATATGGAGATCGTGAAACTCAACATCGATCCGGCTCCCGTAGTTTATAATGCATCGGTCGACCAGGTATACCAAAATGCAACTCACAACATCGCGGCGATACAAGGTGCGGAATTGCACGTAGAAGCCGCGAAGAAAGGGGTGTTGGCATCACGAGGTAATATGTCGCCCACCCTCTCCCTCTTTTATGGGGTTTCGACCAACTATTCGTCGGCCGCCGCCACTAATCCATTACTCAATACCACCTACGGCCAAACCGACTCCTACGTGACCATCAACGGCGTCAATACACCGGTCTTCTCCCCTCAATACACCTATGGAAACCAAAAGATCCCTTTCAATACCCAATTCAAGAACAACGTCTACACTCAGATTGGCGTTCAGTTGAGCATCCCCATCCTCAACCGCTTACAGTATCGCGTTCTCTATAAGAATGCCATCGTCGCCCGCGACCAGGCCGTCTTCAACCAGAAGACCATCAACGCCAACCTGCGCCAGGCCGTCGAATCGAGCTACGTCACGATGATGCAGAATTTCCGGACCTACAACGTCACCTATAAAGAGGTCGGGAATTACGAAGAATCCTATCGGGAAGCCTCCATCAAATACGACAATGGAGCCCTCTCCTCCCTTGACTTCGTGATCTATAACACCAATAAAAATAACGCCGAGCTCAACCTCATCGCCGCCAAATACAGCTACCTCCTCGCTACAAAAGTCCTCGACTACTACCAGGGTCAACTGACTTGGTGATCACCCATGTCAAAACCGGTTCCGGACCTACAATTCCATCCCCGCCGGCGCCCAGTCCTCACCTTCTTAGCCACTCCCTCAAAAGAGTGGCTATTTTTTCCCCCTCCACCATAAAACCATCATGCCCATACGCCGAATCGATCTCCACCAGCTTCACATCGCGCAAATGCGCCGCCATAAATAGCTGCTCCTCCACCGGACAAAGTATATCACTCGTGACCCCGATCAATAATGTCTTCTGACCGATCTCCTGCAGGATCGCCTCCAGACTCTTTCCCCGCCCCCGCGCCAACTGATGGCTATCCATCGCCTTGGTCAGCAGCCAGTACGAATAAGCATGGAATCGGTTGATCAGCTTTTCCCCCTGATATTGAATATAAGAAGCCGCCCGGTACTGATCCAGCTTTTCCCGGTCAGGATCCGACTGCGTCCGCACCATTATTCCATAATTCCGATAGGTAAGGATCCCGATCGCCCTCGCCGCCTTCAACCCCCGGCGACCCGCCTCCGGCGTCGGCGAATCCCAGCTCGGATCAGCCTCGATCGCCAGCCGCTGCGCCGTATGCACCGCAATCCCCCAGGCACTCTCCGCCGGCGACGTCGCGATCAGGAAAAGCCGCCCGACCACCTCCTTTTCCATCACCGCCCACTCCAATGCCTGATACCCGCCCATACTCCCGCCCATCAACAGTCCGATCTTCTCAAGGCCCAAATGCTTCCGTAATAGAATATGCGCCTTCACCATGTCCCGGATCGTCACGACCGGAAATCGCTGATAATATGGCTCCCCGGTCCCTGGGTCCACGCTTAACGGCCCCGAGCTCCCGTAACAGGATCCCAGGATATTGGCACAGACAATGAAATATTCTTCCGGCCGGACCGCCCCATGTTCTCCAACCACCCCGGGCCACCATTGTACTACATCCGAATTAGCCGTCAACGCATGACAGACCCACACGACATTGCTCTTATCAGCGTTGAGCCGGCCATAAGTATGATAGGCGATGGTAATCCCGGGCAGTACGGCGCCTCCCTCCAGCTCGAACGGATGATCGGATGTGTGATAATTCATGCGGCCAATTCCATATTTGGAGTGCAAAATAAAGGCTTAGAGATCGTAAATTTGCAAAAAAAGTGGATATATGTTCAGGATTGAACTCAGCCGGGTTGAAGGAGATTTCGGTTTCGAAGCCAAAGATGCCTATGGACACACCGCACGAATGGACAGCAGCCCCGAGACCGGCGGTCAGAACTTCGGAATCCGCCCTATGCAAATGTTGCTCATGGGGCTGGGCGGTTGCAGCGGGATCGACATCGTCTCGATCCTCCGGAAACAACGGCAGACAGTCGACGGCTTTCGCATGATCATCGATGGCGACCGCCAAAAAGGAACTGAGCCCAGCCTCTGGGAGAAAGTACATCTTATCTTCGAACTGCGAGGTCGGATCGACCCCGATAAAGCAAAGAAGGCCTGCGAACTTTCCATGGAGAAATATTGCTCGGTAGCCGCTACCCTTCGCCATGCCCACTGCAAGATTACCTGGGAAGTCCGCGTCAATCAATAAGATCCGGTATCCAATCACTCATCTCTCTGATTACTCTACCCTCCAATCATTCAACTTACAACATTTACCCACATGTCTTCACACCGCATCACCAAAGCCATCCGGATTCGCGCCAACATGACCCCCGATAAGGAGCACTCTTCCCCGCTCTTTCTGACCAGCAGCTTCTGCTACGACGATGCCGAAGATATGCGCGCCGTCTTTGCCGACGAGAAGGATGCTTTCATGTATAGCCGCTTCAGCAACCCCACCGTCCAGGAATTCACCGACCGCCTCTGCGCCCTCGAAGGCGCTGAAGCCGGCTTCGCAACCGCCTCCGGCATGGCCGCCATCGTCGCCACTTTTCTTAGCTTCCTGAAAAAAGGCGACCACTTTCTATCGTGCAATGCTATCTTCGGGAGCACTCATACCATCATTACAAAATATCTCCCAAAGTATGGCATCGAATACACATATGTGAATGCCGCTGACCCCGCAAGCTGGGAATCCGCTATCCGGCCAAATACGAAAATGATCTATCTGGAGACCCCCACCAATCCCGGACTGGATATCATCGATCTTGAAGCCGCCGGCGCCCTCGCCCGCAAACACAACCTCATCTTCAACGTCGATAACTGCTTTGCCACCCCCATCGGTCAGACCCCGATCCAATTCGGCGCCGATCTCGTCGTCCACTCCGCTACCAAGTGGCTCGACGGCCAGGGCCGCGTCCTCGGCGGCGCTATCGTAGGGAAAAAGGAATTGATCAAAGAAGTCTATCTCTTTTGCCGCAGCACCGGCCCCTCCCTCTCTCCTTTCAATGCATGGGTCCTCAGCCGCAGTCTCGAAACGCTCGATGTCCGGATGGAAAGACATTCCGCCAACGCCCTCCACATCGCAAAAGCCCTCGAATCCCATTCCGCAATCTCGAATCTCAAATACCCGTTCCTACCCAGCCATCCACAATACGAGATCGCCAAACGCCAGATGACAAACGGCGGCGGCATCGTCTGCTTCGAGCTCAAGGGCGGCCTTCAGGCCGGCCGCAGTTTTCTTGACAACCTAAAAATGCTCAGCCTGACCGCCAACCTCGGTGACACCCGCAGCATAGCCTCGCACCCCGCTAGCACCACCCACGCCAGGCTTACCCCCGAAGAACGCGCCGCCGTAGGCATAACCGACGGCCTCATCCGCATCTCCGTCGGCCTCGAACACCGGGACGATATCCTGCAGGACATTCTTCAGGCACTCTAACCCCATTAATCCCCCCAGATCTCTCCCTGCCCCTTCAACCATTCCTTCACCAGCTCCGTCGTAACCGACTTCGGTCGCTCGATCGGAAAACCCAACGCCCGATCCCAGCACAGGCTGGCTAACACGCCCAACGCCCTGCTGACGCCAAACAACACCGTATAGAACTCGTACTCGACCAATCCATAATGTACGAGCAACGCCCCGCTATGCGCATCCACATTCGGCCAGGGATTCTTGATCTTCCCCAGCGACTGCAGGATCGGCGGGACCGTTTCATAAATATTCCAAACCGTCTGGACCAATGGGTCATCAGCCAGATGCTTCTTTGCAAATTCCATTTGCGCCGAGAATCGCGGATCGGTCTTGCGCAACACCGCATGCCCATATCCAGGCACCACCTTGCCCCCTTCCAACGTTTTTTTCACATATGCCGCGATCTGCTCATTGCTTGGCAGCTCAACCCCCAGCTCTTCCCGCATTTCAAGGATCCATTTGATCACTTCCTGGTTGGCCAGCCCGTGCAAAGGCCCCGCCAGCCCGTTCATCCCCGCAGCCAAACTCAAATAAGGATCGCTCAACGCCGACCCCACCAGATGCACCGTATGCGCACTGACATTCCCGCCTTCATGATCCGCATGGATCGTCATATATAGCCGCATCAGCTCCCGGAACGTCTCATCCTCATATCCCAGCATATGCGCAAAATTCCCGGCCCAGTCCAGCAACCCATCGGGATGGATATGCTCCTCGTTCTTATACTTTCGCCGATAGATATACGCCGCCACCCTCGGAAGCCGCGCGATCAGATCCATCGAATCATCGAAGACCGCATCCCAATAGTCTTTTTTATTCAGCCCCTTGGCATATCTTGCCGCAAACTTGCTCTCCGTCTGCAACGCCATGATCGCTACCACGAACTGCGTCATGGGATGCGAATCCTTCGGCAACGCCTCTATCGCCGCGAAAACATGATTTGGCACATGACTCCTCCTTTGCCAGTTCGCCGTGATCTCATGCACATCTTCATCGGTCGGCAACTCCCCCAACAACATCAAATGGAACAACCCCTCCGGCAATGGCTCCGTTCCCCGCGGGAAAGACTTCGGATTCGCCTTAGGCAGCCGCTGCTGCAATTCAGGTATCGAATAACCGCGGAACCGGATCCCCTCCTGCGCATCCAGCAACGAGGTCTCCGTGACCAATCCCGTAATCCCCCGCATCCCCTGATAGATCTGCGACAACGTCACTTCACCGATCTTGTCATTCCCATGCTCTTTCAGTAATTCCTTGATCCCGCCGGACAGCTCGTCAGCTTTCGTTTTGAACCTTTCTTTTGTAGAAGCCATGTGCAGATTTTTTTTCGATCCCCTAAATTAGGTCACGGATCGTTGCAGAGCAAATGAATCGGACCCTTTTCCATTAAAAATGCGTTAACCGTCTATTTGGGCGTCTTCACATAGAATATCCATGCCACGCCGGTAAAAATAATATTCGGCAGCCATGCCGCCAGCATCGGCGACAAATGCCCCTTGGTGGAAAACGTCACCGCAAACTTATCCATTACCACGAAAATCGCCGCCAACACGATCCCTACCGCCAGATGAACCCCGCTCCCGCCCCTTATCTTCCGCGACGCAATGATCGCCCCGATCATCGACATGATGATAACCGAAAAAGGCGTCGCATCCCGATGATACAACTCCACTTTGAACGTATTGAGCCCCTCCGATCCCCGCACCTCCTCCATATGAATAAATTGATGGAGCTCCGGCGTCGTCAGCTTGTCCTTCAGGTAGTCGTCCCGCCGTAATTCGCCAGGCTGCACATTCAGATTGACATGGAGGGTATCCAGCCGCTTTAATGTTTCTTCCGGCCCGTTGATTGTCCGCTCGACTACCCCGTTGAGCTTCCAGTCCTTCTTATTGGGGTCCCACCGGATCGACTCCGCCTTTACGGTATAATAGACCGTATTACCCTTTATCTTCTGCAAAAAGAAGCTGCTGGCCGTCTTGCTCGCCGTATCATAATAGCGGAAATCCACAAACGTATGCGGATCCACCCGGAGATAGTAGCTATTCGTGTTTCGCGTCGGATCGCCGTTATACGTGCTGTTCCGGTCCACATAGACCAACTGAAAATTCGTCCGGATCTCATTCGCCCGCGGTACCCAATACTGACTGGCCAGCCAGAAGATCACTGACAGGAAAACACCCCCTATCAGATACGGCCTCAACATCCGGTTATATCGCACACCCCCGGCCAGGATCGCGATGAATTCCGACCGGCCCGCCATCTTCGAGCTGAAATAAATAACCGCGATGAACACCATCAGCGGAAAGATCATCGACATGATGAAAGGGATGAACCCAATAAAATAATGCGTGATCAATTGCCAGAAACTCAGCCCCGACCGTACGAAATCATCCGCCTTCTCGCTGGTATCGATCACCACCGCGATGACCGTGATCACCAGCATCGTGAAGACAAAGGTTCCAAGGAACTTTTTTATTATATAGCCATCGAGCAACTTGAACATAGCCAAAGGTACAACTAAATCATTATCAATATTCTACAGCCTATTTTTTAACACTTCCACCTGCTCCCTCATCCAGCTCCCAAAGTCCCCCAGGAGGACGTGCGCCCGCGCCTCGCGCACCAGATGAAGATAGAACGCCAGATTGTGCACGCTGGCGATCGTCAGCCCCAGGATCTCCTTTGATTTGATCAGATGACGCAGATAGGCCTTGCTGTAATAGTGGCTGGGCACGCTTTCGATACCGTCATCGATCGGCGAAAAATCGGTCTCCCATTTCTTGTTGTCGATATTGATCACCCCCTTTGACGTGAACAACATCGCATTCCGCCCATTCCGCGTCGGTAACACACAGTCGAACATATCCACCCCCCGGGCGATACATTCCAGGATATTCCAGGGCGTGCCTACACCCATCAGATACCGCGGCCGCGTAACCGGCAGCGCCTCGCAACAGGCGGCGCAGATCTCATACATCTCCTCCTCCGGTTCGCCGACGCTCAACCCGCCGATCGCGTTTCCCACCGCATCCTTGCCGGCCGCATACTCACAGCTGACTTTCCGCAGATCCGGATACACGCCTCCCTGCACGATCGGAAAAAGATTCTGCGTATAGCCATATTTGTCGGTTGTGGCATTGAACCGCTCCCAACACCGGTCCAGCCACCGGTGCGTAAGCTGCATCGACTTCTCGACATACGTCCGGTCACTCGGATAAGGCGGACACTCGTCAAACGCCATGATGATATCTCCGCCGATACTGCGCTGAATATCCATGACCTTCCCGGGGCTGAACAGATGCCGGGACCCATCGATATGCGACTGGAATTCAACTCCCTCCTCCCTTATTTTCCGCGTACCCGACAACGAGAATACCTGGTAGCCGCCGCTATCCGTCAGGATCGGCCGGTCCCAGCCATTGAAGCGGTGTAGCCCGCCCGCCTGCTCCAGAACGTCCAGCCCCGGCCGGAGATATAAATGATAAGTATTTCCCAGTATGATTTGCGCTTTGACATCTGCCACCAGTTGCTGTTGTGACACGGCTTTCACGCTACCTGCCGTTCCGACCGGCATAAAGATAGGCGTGAGGATCTCCCCATGATCGGTGCTGATCTTCCCCGCCCGGGCCGCCGTCTGCGGACATTTACCTTGTAATTCGAATTGCAGTTTCGCCATGATCGGGCCGCAATTTACCGATTTTACCCGGCCGAATGCCTTCCCATCCCACCCTCAGTTTCCACCTTGCCATTTAATTTGTACTTTCGCCCCGGCGGTTCCGGTCCGTGCCGGCGCCCCCATAGATCGCTTATGACTAAACTGTATCCGAGTTTCCCCTGGCTCGAACTGTTATTTATTGTTTTTTGCTTGATTGCCCTGGTACAATTGGTGTACTATTTGTGGTTCTTCAGAAGGCTGGCCTTCTATATTCCGCCTGCACGACAACAATCCCAGCAGCATCCCGTTAGCATTATCATCTGCGCCCGCGATGAAGCCGCCCGCCTCGTCACCCACCTGCCTGGTACCCTCGTCCAAACCTATCCCACTACCCACGAAGTGATCGTCGTAAACCACAATAGCCAGGACGACACCCGCTTCCTCCTCGACGAGTTCAGAAAGACCTTTAAAGGCCTTCATATCGTCAACCTCGAACAGGAAGCGATCGGCATCCCCGGCAAGAAATATCCGCTTAGCATGGGCATCAAGGAATCCCGCCATGAGATCGTACTCCTTACCGACGCCGATTGTATGCCCGCCAGCGAGTTCTGGATGCAAAAGATGCAGGACGGCTATAGCGACGGTATTGAAGTCGTGCTCGGCTATAGCCCATACAAAAAAGGTCCCGGTATCCTCAATAAGCTGATCCGTTTCGACACCTTTCATACGGCCCTGCAATATTTCTCCTACGCTCTTGCCGGCCTTCCTTACATGGGCGTCGGTCGCAACCTGTCGTACAAAAAGGCGGTCTTCCTCCGCAACAAAGGATTCTCCGCCATCAACCACATCCCCGGCGGAGACGATGACCTCTTCATCAATAAAGTGGCCACGAGTAAGAATACCGCCATCGTAGTCGATCCCGATACCTTTATGGTATCGGACCCCAAAAAAACCTTTGGCGAATGGTTCCGCCAAAAGACACGCCACTACAGCACCGCAAAATACTATAAGCCGTGGCACAAATTCCTCCTTAGCCTCTATGCCGGCTCTTACTTTCTCTTCTACCCCTTCCTCATCGTTAGCCTCTTCTTCGATTGGCGGCTAGCCCTCGCCGTCTACGGCGTCCGCCTGATCGTTCAGGGCGTCATTCTCCAAAAAACGATGCGCCGCCTTGGCGAAGAAGACCTCTTCCCCTGGTGGTGGCTGCTCGATATCTGGATGTTCCTATACTACATCATCTTTTCCTCCGTGATATGGAAAAAGCCCCGGGCCAGTTGGAAATAGTGCTGAAGTATTTTAATGATTTCACCGGCGAAGAGATCAGCCGGCTGGCCGCGCTCGGCGATCTGTATAAAGATTGGAATGCGAAGATCAACGTCATTTCACGAAAGGACATCGACGGCTTGTATGAGAAACATATCCTCCATTCTCTCGCTATTGCCGCCGCCTTCGACTTCCAGCCGGACATGGAAGTGATCGATATCGGCACCGGCGGCGGATTCCCCGGCATCCCGCTCGCCATTTTTTTCCCCCGGACTAAATTCCACCTCGTCGACAGCATCGGCAAAAAGATAAAGGTCACCGACGCCATCGCCTCCGCCATCGGTCTGACCAATGTCACCACAGCACATCTTCGCGCCGAAGAGATTAAAGGCAGAAAGTTTGACGCCGCCGTCTCCCGCGCCGTCGCTCCGCTCAAAGACCTGTGGACCTGGTCCCGCCCACTCCTGCGGAAATCCGGCAGTACTTTGACCCCCTCCAACCAATCAACCACTCCCTCTTCCCAATCGATTGCCACCATCCCCTCCGGTCTCATTTGCCTCAAAGGCGGCGACCTCGCGGCCGAGATCTCTGCATCCGGCCTCCGTCCGCGAATTCTTGAGATTTATCAAATTTTCCCCCTCGACTACTTCCATGAAAAATATCTCCTGCAAGTGCCATATTAACCCTCCAAACCTAATTGCGGCGAATTCGCCCCAATTAACCATCTCCCAAAAATCACAATCCCAAATCAACCCATCCCCAAAAAAGCACCACCCCTTCCCGCCAATCACCACCCCTCCCTGCTCCCTCATGTCAACCAAACCACCCACATACCCCAAAAACTACCACAAAATGGTATTTTCAGTTCCCCAAAGCATCGGAACTTTACCTCATGACTATCTCTGTATGTATAGTGGATGACAATAAGGACATTCGCTCCGCTCTCGAACAGATCATCCTCATGGCCGAAGGTTATACCCTGGCAGGCTCATTCGCCGACGCAGAAACCGCACTTCAGAAGATCCCCCTCGTCCAACCAAACGTCGTCCTCATGGACATCAACCTCGGCGAAGGTGAAAGCGGGATCGACTGCGTTCGCCAACTCAAACCGCAACACCCCGAGATCCTCTTTATGATGTGTACAATTTATGAAGAAGATGAGAAGATATTTGAAGCCCTCAAAGCCGGCGCCAACGGCTACATCCTAAAGAAGACCGCTCCCGGCAAACTCCTCGACGCCCTTCGCGAGCTCCATGAAGGCGGCGCCCCCATGAGCAGCCAGATCGCCCGCAAAGTCGTCAACGCCTTCCAGGCCAAACCCACCGATCCCCCCGATACCAATCCCACCGTAAGGACGATCAATATACTCTCCAACCGGGAGAACGAAATTCTCGAGCTCCTCGCCCGCGGCATGCTATACAAAGAGATCGCCGCCAGGCTCTTCATCAGCCAGGAGACCGTCCGTAAGCACGTGTATCATATCTATGAAAAGATGCACGTCAACAATCGGGTCGAAGCCATCAACAAGTTTTATGGCCGCTAAAGCGTCCCGCCTCAGGGCGCCCCGGGTACATCCGGAATGACCAGCTTATTATTTCTCCGGTCCACATCCGCCATCCGCTGCGTCGGATCGATCTCAAGGGTCTTAATATCCAGCAACCGCCGCCCCAACTCGAATGTATAGGTCGGGCTCGTCCATTTCCAGGGTTCAAACGTCGTCCGCTTCATACTAGCGTCTTCCACCGGCTTTGTCCCGAACTGTAGATACTGCGGAATATAGGCCATCTCTTTACTGCCATCCTTATAGGTGACCACAACATCGATCGGCATCGGCATGTAACCGACCATCTTCAACCGGATCTCCGACTTCCCGTTCTCTTCCCACAGACTGTCGATCCCATAATCGATCGTCTTCGTCGTATTCACCCAGTATTCCTTATACCAATCCAACTGCATCCCACTCACCTTCTGCGCGACCTGCACAAAGTCATTTGCATTGGGGTGCTTGAACCGCCATAACCGGTAATATTCCAGCAGGATCTTATCCAGTACCTCATCACCGACGATGTACCCCAGTTGCTCCAGGAACATTTCCCCCTTCGAATAACTGGCAATGCTGTATGCAAAATTTGTATTGAAATGGTCGGCATGCGTCGTCAACGGCTCTTCCATCCCGCTCTTCACGAGCATGAAATAAGAGTTGTAGGCGGACGAATGGTTAACCGGCAGGTTCGTCTTCTCCCTTTCTACGATCTGCTGCAGATTGGCATTGCCGGGATCCCGCTTCAGTCGCTCCTCGTAATAGTAGGCGACCACCCGCGCCGCCGCATAGTTGGTAAACCCTTCATCCATCCAGGCAACTTCCGACTCGTTCGTCCCCATCATTCCCTGGTACCAGCTGTGCATCCACTCATGAAAAGCCGTCCCTACCCCCGGATTGTTGATCAGCGTGCTCATCGGATATTCCATCCCGCCATCACCACCATGAACAAACGAATATTGCTTCCACGGATAGGGCCCAAAAGTCTTCTCGATAAAAGGCAGCACGATCACCGCCCCATCCGCCAGATTATTCCATGCCGTATCCACATGCGGATCGTGGTCCTTGTTCTTATAAATGACATTGATCACCATGCCGTTCCTCACCCGGCGTACCAGATGTTTGAACTCGGGATCTGCCGCCCACATGAAGTCATGGACATTTGGCGCTACGAAATGCCAGGTCAGGTTGCCCCCTTCCGGCCGCACTACCTTCGTGCCCGGCGCCTCATAACCATAGCCCACTTGCGCGGCATTCACCAGATATCCCGTGCCACCCAGCAGATAGCTCTTGTCGATGGATATGGTTACGTCGTAGTCACCCCATACGCCGTAGAACTCCCTCGCCACATAAGGCGTCGGATGCCAGCCTTCATAATCGTACTCGCACATCTTCGGATACCACTGGCTCATCGAATATCGCACGCCAGTCTGTGGATTATCCCTGCCGCTTCGCCGGACCTGCAACGGCACCTGCGCCTCGAACTGCATTTGAAAGACGACCGTGGAATGCGGGAGGATCGG
This sequence comes from Puia sp., assembly GCA_035695565.1. Lineage (GTDB taxonomy): Bacteria > Bacteroidota > Bacteroidia > Chitinophagales > Chitinophagaceae > Puia. Next base: position 317,280 of record DASRRX010000015.1, read on the forward strand.
CTTGGTCAGCTTGACTTGCAGGATCGTCTCCTCCGTCGTAAAAGGCTGAGCCACCCCATTCATCGTCAATGACAGGACTTTCTGATATCCGATCTCATCCGGCTTCAGATGCAGGATGCGGTCCCGCACCCGCGGATCCCAATCCTGCTGCTCCCCTCCGCGCCGGCCGGTGTTATAGGTGATCTTGCCCAGCTCCCGGCTCCGGGTATCCATCATACTGCCCGGCTGAAAGGCGTTCCAGTACAAATGGTAGAAGACATGGTCCAGCGTATCGGGGGAATTGTTCGTATAGGCAAGCGTCTGAGTTCCGGTAAACCGGTTCGTCTGAACATCCATAGCCACATTCATCGTATACTTAACCCGCTGCTGCCAGCGATCCGGCTGCGCCAACGCCCGCCCAAACGCCAGGCAGGCCGCCACCCCTAAAAAAACGAAGCTTTTTACCATGGTTGATAATTATTTACAATGCTGCATTCTCCTTGATCAGCCGCCCTTTGCTGTTGAACAACAGATTCTTCTTCTGCAGTGTGCTCTTCTCCACCTGGATCGCATACTGCGTTATATCCCCCGGCAGATAGACTACCTGCACCGTCGACACCTTCCAGTCATCGCCGGCATATAGACTCTTTGAAAACCCATCCTGCACATCAGCCGGCAGTGTGGTCTGCGCGATCTTCTTTAAGGAAGACTGCCATTCCCCATTGTTTCTGAACTTCGCCGTCAGCTCATCAGCTCCCAGATAAAAGCTGGCTTGCCAATAGCCCAGCTTGTCCGACCAGCTAACCTGCGCAGCATTGGGATATTTGACTTTAAAGGAATCGGTCACCGCCGAAGGTAAGCTTCTCAACTGCGCACTGACCGGAGCATCGATCATCAACGACCCGCCAAACAAAAGGCAACAAAAAATGATCTTCTTCATATCGACTTGTTTTAAGGTTATCATATTCCCTACTATTCCTCCTCACCATCTCCATCCACCTCCTCCACCCTCTTGCGCCCCGGAGCCCCCTCCACCACCAGCACCACTTCCCCCTTTACCCCCTTCTCATTATAATAGTCACAAACCGCGCGCAGCGACCCCCTCCGGTTCTCCTCGAACACTTTCGTCAACTCGCGGCTCACACAACAATTTCGCTCCTCGCCGAAATACCCCATCATCTCCGTCAGCGTCTTCACCAGCCTGAGCGGCGATTCATAGAAGACCATCGTCCGCTCCTCCGCCGCCAACTGCTTTAGCACCGTCTGCCGCCCCTTCTTAGGCGGCAGGAACCCCTCAAACGTAAACCTGTTCATCGGAAGCCCGCTACCCACAAGCGCCGGTACAAATGCCGTTGCCCCCGGCAGACACTCCACCACTACCCCAATCCGGATACACTCCCTTACCAGCAGGAACGCCGGATCGGAAACCCCCGGTGTTCCCGCATCCGTGATCAATGCCATCTTTTTTCCCTGTAGCAGCTGGTCAGCCAAATGATGCAGGATCTTATGTTCATTGTGCTGATGATACGGCGAGAGCGGTTTGATGATCTGGTAATGATTCAACAGCCGGGACGAATTCCGGGTATCCTCCGCCAGGACCAGATCCACCTTCTTCAGCACCTCCAAAGCTCTAAGCGTAATATCCTGCAGATTACCAATGGGAGAAGGAACAATATAGAGCAAAACGAATTATTAATTTAAAGTCTCCGCAAAAAACTGACCTCGTTTACGAAAGGGAGGCCGTCCCGTTCAGGGATATCTCAAAGTACTCCATTACCGGATTAGCCAACAGTTTTCGCCCCGCCTCCTCCGCTACCTCCCTTGCCTCTTCCGCTGAATTCGCCTCGATCTGCAGGTAAATGCTCTTCCCGATCCGCACATCCTGGACATTGCGCAGCCCCAAACTCTGAAGCCCGCCCATCACCGCCTTCCCCTGCGGATCCAGCAACTCCTTCAATGGCATAACCTTTACCTGTACGGAATAATTCATGTCGTCTGATTTTTAAAAATCAAAGATACAATAATGTAGACAACGAATACAACCGGAACCGCCAGCCATCGCAGGAATATCGCCGCTATGACCGCCAGCACCAGCAGCAAAAGCTTCGGCATATTGTCCCGAAGCGAAGAATTGTTAAATTTAATTGCCATCAGCGGAAGATTGCTGATCATCAGATAGGCCACCGCCACGATCAATCCATACAACACCCATTTATTAAGCAGCGCAGCCTCGACAAGCCGGCTATTCGTATACCACGAGATCAACGGCAGCGACGCGATCAGCAATCCCGCCGCCGGTGTTGGAACGCCCTTGAACCCATATTGCTGCGAATCATCGATATTGAAACGCGCCAACCGGTACGCCGCCGCACAGGGGATTAACATCGCCGGCAGCAACCATCCTACCGATACATCCAGCCCATTCGCCTGCGCCGCCCAGCTCAACCGCAACAATTGATATAGGATCATCCCCGGCGCTACGCCAAAGCTGACGACATCGGCCAGCGAATCCAACTCCTTCCCTATCGGACTCGTCGCCTTGAATAACCGCGCCACCAACCCATCCAGGAAATCCACCAGCGCCGCCAGCCCGATGAAGATAGACGCCAGCTCCGTCTTCTCCGGCATGCCGATGAACTGCGCCCCGCTTCCATCCGGATTGTCAAGCGCCGTCACTCCATTCTGCAGGATCAGGATCACCGCCACACAGCCAAACAACAAATTCAATAATGTGAACAGGTTAGGAATCCATTTCATTCGGTAATAATTGATTTTTTATGGCGAAAATTAGCATTTTATTTAGTTATTCCAATCCGGCTTACCGCTTATTCATCAATCCTTCGATCTCTTCCGTCGTGATCGGTATCTTCCCCATGAGATCGGCGTTCCCGTCCGCCCTGATCCAAACATTATTCTCGATCCGGATTCCTATCTTCTCCTCCGCAATGTAGACCCCCGGCTCCACCGTCAATACCATCCCGTCTTGCAACCGCTCGTACCGCGGCCCAACGTCATGTACGTCGATCCCCAAATGATGTGACACTCCATGATACATGTATTTCATGTACGCCGGGCTCTCCGGCGCCTGATCCCTGACATCCTCCTCCGTCAGCAACCCGATGCCGATGAAGACCTCCGTAGCCTGCTCCCCCATCTTTTTGCCATATTCCGCCAGACTGATTCCCGGTCTCAACAACCCTTTCGCATGACGATGGAGCGAGAGCACCGCATCATATACCTCCTTCTGCCGCGCAGAGAACCGGCCGTTCACCGGTACCGTCCTTGTCATATCCGCATTATATCCCCCATAGGCAGCGCCGAAATCCATCAGGACCAGCTCTCCGCCACGACATTCGCCATTATTCGAAATGTAATGAAGGGTCCTTGCCCTGTCACCCGAAGCAACGATACTCTCATAAGCAGGGCCCGTTGATCGCCTCGACAAAAATCCCCGCCAGATCTCCGCTTCGATCTCATATTCCATCACTCCCGGCTTGATAAAAGATAACAAATGCCGGAACGTCGCATCCGTGATATCCGCCGCCTCCTGCATCAACGCCACCTCCCGCGCCGTCTTGACCGCCCGAAGCCCCCGGATAATACGGGCTGAACGCCGGTACGAGTGCAACGGGAACCGCTCCTTCATCTCCCGGATATACCGGTATTGCCGCGTGATCAATGGGCCGCTCCGCCGGTCATTCTCATTCGACCCGAGATAAATATGATCCGCCAGATATACCCATTGCTGTAGCAACTGATCCAGGTTGTCCAGCCAGATCACCGTCGTTATCCCCGAGATCTTCCGGGCCTCCTCCGCACGCAACCGCCTCCCATCCCATTTCTCCTTTGTCTCATTCGGCCGCACCAGCACCAGCACCTCCCGGTATCGCGGTTCGGGATGCTCCGGGAAAAGAATGACCATGCTGTCCTCCTGGGTGATCCCTGACAACCAAAACAGATCGCTGCTTTGCTGAAATGGATAGTGGGCATCCGCATTCGAAGGCATCTCATCGTTACTGACAAAAATGGCAATGCTACCCGGCTCAAGCGCGGCAACAAACCGCGCCCGGTTCTCAGTGAATAACTCCGGAACTTCTGGATAAAATTTCATCGCATGATTCTCCTTGTCTGACCTGTCGGGCAAGCCGGCATCCGCCGGCTCCGCCAAATTTATTGAATGATTACCAAATAGGCGTTTTATTCGGACGGCTTCAAACTAACGTTCGTTAGCCATTAATCATATTTCAACCAACCCGCCATGCAATTTAATAATTTCAAATTTGACCCCTCTTTTTCGTCCTGCTAATGAAAAAAATATTTTTAGCTTTGTCCCAAACAAACGATCGCTTTTTATGCCAGCGCCTGTCATTACCCTCCCGGCGGAGAGTCTTCTTCGCCTTGGTTTGCGTATCTCCGATACCACCTACTACCAACTCCCACCGGACGACCTCGCCCGGCATTGTCTTCGGCGTAAAGAAGGAGTGCTGGGCGATACCGGCGCGCTGATTATCCGGACCGGCGCTTTCACCGGCCGCAGCCCCAAAGACCGTTACATCGTAAAAGACGAGATGACCGCCGGCTCGGTCCACTGGAACGACTTTAACCAGCCTATCGATCCAGCCCATTTTCATCGCATTTTTACCGCCGTGACGACCTGGCTCAACAAGGCTCCCCAACTCTTCGTACGCGATTGTTACGTCTGCGCGGACCCTCGTCACCGCCTCAACATCCGGGTCATCAACGAGACCCCAAGCGGTAATCTCTTTGCATATAATATGTTCCTCCGGCCCACCGAAGAAGAGCTCGAAGACTTCCGCCCCGACTGGCAGATCCTGGCCGCTCCGGGCCTCTCGCTCAACTCCGCTGAATGCAGCACCCGCAGCTCGACCGCCGTAGTCATCTCCTTCCGCCATCGCCTGATCGTAGTCGCCGGCACCGGTTACACCGGCGAGATCAAAAAAGGCGTTTTTACTATCCTCAATTTCCTGCTGCCCCGCGATCGGAACGTCCTGAGCATGCACTGCTCCGCCAACAAAGGCCCCAAAGGCGATACCGCTATCTTCTTCGGTCTCAGCGGCACCGGGAAAACCACCCTTAGCGCCGACCCCGGACGCCGGCTTATCGGTGACGACGAACACGGGTGGACGGACGACAATATCTTCAATTTTGAAGGCGGCTGTTATGCCAAATGCATCCACCTCCGCGAGGACAAGGAACCTGCGATCTATAATGCCATCCGCCCTGGCGCCCTGGTAGAGAATGTGCGATTATACCCCGGCACCGATCGCATCAACTTCGACGATGGCTCCATTACCGAAAACACCCGCGTCTCTTACCCCCTCTCCTATATTAGCAACGCCGTCGAGCCCTCTATCGGCGCTATCCCGGCCAATATCTTCTTCCTCACCTGCGACGCCTATGGCGTTCTGCCGCCGATCTCCCGCCTCAACCCCGGTCAGGCTATGTACCAGTTCATTTCCGGCTATACCGCAAAAGTCGCCGGCACCGAGACCGGGATCACCGAGCCCAAACCTACTTTTAGCGCTTGTTTTGGAGCCCCCTTTCTTCCTCTTCACCCTGGCCGTTACGCCGAACTACTCGGCCGGAAGATCCGGCAGCACGGAGTCAAAGTGTGGATGGTCAACACCGGCTGGTCCGGCGGCCCCTATGGCCAGGGCAACCGCATGCCGCTGTCCTATACCCGCGCTATGATCACCGCCGCCCTCGAAGGCGCCCTCGATAAGGTCGAATATCACCCCCATCCCGTCTTTGGCATGGCTATCCCTGTCAGCTGCCCCGGAGTCCCGGCTGAGCTCCTCAACCCGAGAAATACCTGGCCCTCCCCAACCGCCTACGATGAGATGGCAGGCCACCTTGCCGATTGGTTTACAACAAATTTTCAGAAATATGCGGGCGATATCCCCTCCACCGAGATCCATGCCGCTGCCCCCGTCCGTCCCAGCCGCTAACCGGTCCATTCCGACGGAAAACCCCTCAGTCCCGCCCCGTCCGTCCCTGCCGCTAACCGATCAATCCCTACGGAAAACCTCTCAGTCCCCCCGTCCGTCCCAGCCGTTAACCGGTCCATCCCTACGGAAAACCCCTCAGTCCCGCAAAAAATAAAAAAAAGTTAAAGAAAAAAGTAAAATTGTAAAATAATTTCCAGAACTTGGCGCACACAAATTTTGTGGACTACGGTCTAATCGAAAATGCCTCCGCCCACAAAATATCTAATGATGGCCCTTCGGGCAGCCGGCCCGCGTCCGGCCTTGGACGAAGGTCTACGATTGTTTGCCAAAACTAACTCCATCAAACTGCTTGATGGGGTTTTTTATTGCCCCAACCCCACCCGCCCTAAAACAGTCCATATAACTGCGAGTCGATCCGCGTTATGATCTCCCCCAAATGCTCCTCATTCTCCGGAAACTTATTCTTATCGACATCCACTATCAATAATGGCCCCTCTTTATACCCCTCGATCCACTTGTTGTAAAAATCATTTAACCGTTTCAGGTAGTCCAGCCGGATATTCTCCTCATACTCCCGCCCCCGCTTCTGGATCTGCGCTACCAACGTCGGTACGCTGGCCTGCAAATAGATCAGCAGGTCCGGCGGCTGCACCATCCGCTTCAAAGTCTGAAAGAATTGGAAATAATTGTTGAAATCCCGCTTACTCATCAACCCCATCTCATGCAGGTTCGGCGCAAAAATGTGCGCGTCCTCATAGATCGTCCGGTCCTGGATCACCGTCTCCGTACCCGAATGGACCTCCAGCAACTGATTCAGCCGGGTGTTTAGGAAAAAGATCTGAAGATTGAAGCTCCAACGGGGCATATCTTCATAAAAATCGTTCAGATAAGGGTTGTGGTCGACATCTTCGAACTGGGGTATCCACCGGTAATGCTTGCTTAACATTTCCGTCAATGTCGTTTTACCGGCCCCGATATTTCCGGCTACGGCAATGTGCTTGATTTTTTTGTTCTTTAGCATGGTATTTCCATTCGCAATTAGTAATAGTTCAACCCCATCGCCTCCCGCACCAGCTTCAACGTCTCCTGCGCGCTTGCCCTCGCCTTGTCCGCCCCTTGCTCCATTACCCGCCGTAAATAAGGCACATCATTTTGTATCGCCTCCGCCTTCTCCCGGATCGGCCGGATGAACGCCACCATCCCCTCCGCCAGCTCCTTTTTCATCTCCCCATAACGGATAGTCCCCCCCGCATAATCCGCCTCGAATTTACTGACTACATCCGAACCCGCCACCAACCGCAACAGTAAAAACAGATTGGCTACCGCCTCAGGCATCGCCCCCCCGCTCCCACTCTCCGTCTTCGCCTTCATGATCTTCCGCCGGATATCTTCATCACTGTCCGCTAAATACAAGGTCGCATTCTGATTCTCGCTCTTACTCATCTTCCCCACCCCATCCAGACTCGGCACTTTGGCCAGCGCCTCACCAAAATTGAACGCATACGGCGCCGGAAAAACATCCCCATACCGCGTATTGAACCGGTTTGCAAAATCCCGCGCGATCTCCAGGTGCTGCTCCTGGTCTTTCCCCACCGGCACCAGCGTCGCCCGATGCAACAAGATATCCGCCGTCATCAGTACCGGATATGTCAATAGCCCCGCATTTACATTATTTGGCTGAAGCCGCACCTTCTCCTTGAAGGTAGGGGTCTTTTCCAACTCTCCCTTATAAGCCAGCATATTCAGCAGGAGATATAGCTCCGCCGTCTCCGGCACATGGCTCTGACAATAAAAAGCAGCCTTATCCGGATCGAGCCCGCAAGCGAGATTTTCCGCCATCACCCGGCGCACATGCCCCTTCAACTCCTTTGTTTCCACCAGAGTCGTCAACGCATGCCAATCCGCCACCATAAAGAAACAATCATAGTCCTCCTGCATCCGCACATAATTCCTGAGGGCGCCGAAATAATTCCCCAGGTGCAGGAATCCCGTGGGCCGGATGCCGCTCATAACGATTTGCCCTTTTTTTGTCATAAGAAGCGCGAAGATAGCTATTTTTGTCCCAAAGCGCCCGCATGGAAGTAACCGACGAACTGATCGACAACCTGGCCAATCTCGCCCGATTGGAATTCAACCCAGCAGAGAAAGAAGAGATCCGAAAAGACTTGCAGCGAATGATCCTCTTCGTGGAGCAACTCGGCGAACTGGATACCACCGGCGTCGAACCGCTGCTGCATATGAGCCCGGAAACGAATGTCCTGCGGGAAGATATCCCCGGCGGTTCCGTTAGCCGCTCCGCCGCCCTCTCCAATGCCCCGGCTACCGACGGCACTTATTTTAAAGTACCGAAAGTGATCCGCAAATCATGACCGCTAACAAGATAACACCCGCCGAGCCTGGCCGCATTCCGATCATCCAGCTGGAAGATATCCATAAGAGCTATTTCATGGGCAAACAAGCCCTTCCTGTACTTAGAGGCGTATCCCTTAAGATCTTTAAGAACGAATACGTGGCGCTGATGGGTCCCTCCGGATCGGGTAAAAGTACCCTCATGAATATCCTCGGCTGCCTCGATACCCCAACCGATGGTACATATATCCTCAACGGACAGGACGTCAGCAAAATGCCCGATGATGACCTCGCCGACGTTCGCAATATCGAGATCGGTTTTGTATTCCAGCAATTCAACCTGCTGCCCCGGCTGACCGCCGTCGAGAACGTAGCGCTGCCGCTCGTCTATGCCGGCATCCCACGCCGCGAACGCCTCGAAAGGGCCATGATCGTACTGGATAAGGTCAGCCTGACCGACCGGAGCCACCATAAGCCCAATGAGCTTTCCGGCGGCCAATGCCAGCGTGTAGCCATCGCCAGGGCCTTGATAAATAATCCTTCCCTTATCCTGGCCGACGAACCGACCGGCAACCTCGATACAAAAACCTCCATCGAGATCATGGATATCTTCAGTACTATTCAGGCTGCAGGCAATACCGTCGTCCTCGTGACCCATGAAGAAGATATCGCCAACTATGCCCATCGCATCGTCCGGCTCCGCGACGGCGTCATCGAAAGCGACCGCCTCCGCAGCCCTCAACCCGTAATGGTCTAGCGCCAAAGCCACAATACACCATGTCCACAAAGATTTATACAAAGACAGGCGACAAAGGGACCACCGGGCTGATCGGCGGGACAAAGGTCCCCAAAAGCCACCTCCGCATCGAAGCCTATGGCACCATCGATGAATTGAACTCCTTTATCGGCTTGCTCACCGACCACCTCAATGCAGCCGGTACCACTACCCCCCTCCTCAAAGAGATCCAGGACCGCCTCTTTACCATTGGCTCATCCCTCGCCTGCGATCCTGAAAAAGAACCGAAACTGAAGATCCCCGACCTGAAAGCGGAAGATATCCTGACGCTTGAGCATGATATCGACCGCATGGACGCCGAACTGCCGCCCATGAAATCTTTTCTCCTCCCCGGCGGTCACATCGCCGTATCCACGGCACATATTACCCGCTGCGTCTGTCGCCGCGCCGAACGTGCATGCGTCCGCTTACAAGACCAGCAACTTTACGTCGACCCCCTGGTTCTTCGCTACCTCAATCGCCTAAGCGATTATCTCTTTGTCCTGGCTCGCTACATTGCCCAACTTCTCTTCGTCCCCGAGATCCCCTGGAAACCCCGCGTTTAGGCCTGCACGATCTTCCCGTCTTTCATATGCAAAACCCGGTCACTCATCGTCGCCAGTTCCTCATTATGCGTCACGATCAGGAACGTCTGCTTGAATTGCCGCCGCAGATCAAAGAATAATTGATGCAGTTCCTTTGCATTCGCCGTATCAAGATTACCCGTCGGCTCATCCGCAAATACGATATCCGGGTTATTGATCAATGCCCTCGCCACCGCTACCCGCTGCTGCTCGCCACCCGACAACTCGCCTGGCTTATTTTCCACCCGATGTCCGACCCCCAGGTCCTGCAACAACTGCAACGCCCGCTGTTCCACGTCTTTCTTCCGCTGACCCGCAATCCATCCGGGAATACACACATTCTCCAACGCCGAGAACTCAGGTAATAAATGATGGAACTGGAATACGAACCCGATATGCCGGTTACGAAAGACTGCAAGCGGTTCCCCTTTCAATGTATGGATCTCCTGCTCCCGCAATACGATCGTCCCCCCGATCGCCTCGTCCAACGTCCCGAGTATATGCAGCAACGTGCTCTTTCCACAACCGGACGGCCCTACGATACTCACGATCTCCCCCTTCGCAATATCCACATCCACTCCTTTGAGAACCCATAGATTACCGTAATATTTTTGTATCCCCCTGGCGCTTAGCATATCAAAATCGAGTTAAATTTTAACTGTTATTTGGTGGTTTCGTTTTTAAAATTACTTTTGCGGAAAATTGTACAGATGTTCTGGACCCTCGAACTAGCCAGTTACCTGGAAGACGCCCCCTGGCCGGCTACCAAAGATGAATTGATCGACTACGCTATCCGCTCCGGCGCCCCGATCGAAGTGGTCGAAAATCTTCAAGAGCTCGAAGACGAAGGCGAGATCTATGAAGGGATCGACGACATCTGGCCTGACTACCCTTCTCAGGAAGATTTCTTTTTCAACGAGGACGAGTACTAATAATCAGTTATTTACACATTAAATAAAACTACCACAACCGCGATCTTCACCCTCCCTCCCACATCCGCTCCAACCTCACCAGTCACTGTAACACCACTGCACTCGCCCCCTACTTCTCCATTTGATTGATCACCGCCTCCGTTACCCCCGTAAACGAAAATCCCCCATCATGGAAAAGATTCTGCATCGTTACCATTTTTGTCAGGTCACTGAACAACACCGCACAATACCCCGCACACTCATCGGCTGTAGCATTTCCTAACGGACTCATTTTTTCCGCATACGTTACGAAACCATCGAACCCCTTCACCCCACTGCCCGCCGTCGTCCGCGTCGGCGACTGCGATACCGTATTCACCCGTACTTTCTTCTTCACCCCATAATAATAACCGAAACTCCGCGTAACACTCTCCAGCAACGCCTTGGCATCCGCCATCTCATTATAATCCGGAAAGACCCGCTGCGCCGCAATATAGGTAAGCGCCACCACGCTTGCCCCTTCATTCAAGGCATCCAGCTCCCAGGCCATCCTCAACACCCGATGCAACGACATCGCCGAAATATCCAGCGTCTTTTTATTCCACTCATAATCGATCTCCGTATAGCTCTTCCCCTTTCTCACATTAAGGCTCATCCCAATCGAATGCAGGATAAAATCGATCCCGCCCCCAAAATGCTTCATCGAGTCCTCGAACAACTTTTTCAGATCATCCATATTCGTCACATCCGCACCGATCACGGGAGCATTCACCGCCTCCGCCAACTTATTGATCTCCCCCATCCGCAAGGCTACCGGCGCATTCGTCAACACCAGCTCAGCCCCCTCTTCATGACACCGCAACGCCGTCCGCCAGGCGATCGACCGCTCATCCAACGCCCCGAATATGATTCCTTTTTTCCCTTTTAGCAGATTATATCCCATAGATTGAATTTTCGCAAATATAGTCGGTTTCGGCTATCGCAACGGAAATAACCTAACGATCAGCCCTATCACCAGCATCGTATAAATAACGATCAGCACAAAAGTCGCCAGCATAAAGATAAAAAGCCGGCCGGCATTTTCCTTCGGCTTCATCACCCCCTTCATCCATCGATGCATATAGTACATCGGTACCACCGCCACGATCAGTACCAGCAATATCAACAACGAACGTAACTTCATTGATCCCTGTTTCCTGCTTTCATGACATTACCATTTCCCGGGCATTCTCCAGCGCCGCAGCAGTCGGTTTTTCCCCGCTCAGCATCTGCGCGATCGCCGTGATCCGCTCCTCCTGCCCCAACAACCGGATTTGCGTCTTGATCGCCTCACCCTTCACCTCTTTATAGACGAAATAATGCGCATCTCCCTTCCCGGCGATCTGCGGCTGATGCGTAATACAAATGACCTGCCGCTTCCTGGCCAACCCTTTCAGGATGATCCCCACCTGCCTCGCCGCTTCACCCGAAATGCCCGTATCGATCTCATCAAAGATCAGCGTCGCCAGATCGATCGACTCCGCCACCAGGGACTTGATACATAACATCAGCCGGCTTAGCTCCCCGCCCGAAGCTACTTTGCGGATCGGCTCGAAACGGCTGCTCTTATTGGCATCGAAAAGGAATTCGACCACGTCTGAACCAAACGAGCTCAACTCCCCGGCCTCTACCACTACCCGTAACCGCGCATTCGGCATCCCGACCTGCTTGAGCAGCTTGTTCACTCGCTCCTCCAACCCGGCCGCCTGCCCGGCCCTTCCTGCGGATAATACCGCCGCCTTCTTCTTTACCTCCTGTAACAACCGCCCGACCTCCCGCTCCCATGCCGCTATGCTTTCTCCCAGTTGCAGCGTCTCCTGCAGCCCGTTCTCCAATCTCCTCTGAAGTGAAAGCAATTCCGCCGTTGTACGCAGCCCATGCTTCTTCAACAGCTTATACCCCATGGATAACCGCTCATTGATCTCCTCGATATGCCGGGGATCATAGTTGACCGTATCATTGATATGATCCACCTCTCCGGCAATATCCTGCAGCTCTATCTGCACCGAAGATATCCGCTCTGCCAATGCGCCCAACCCCGGATGATACGCCGAGTACGACGCGAGCGATTGCTGAAGCGACCGCAACTGTGGCACCAGCGGCTGCTCCCCTTCCCGAAGATCGAAATAGACCTTCGACAACATCGTTTTGATCCCTTCCGAATGGCTCAGCAATTTCAATTTCTGATCAAGCTCCTCCAGTTCCTGCTCACGAAACGCCGCTTCACTCAGCTCATCCAGCAGAAATTTATTGTAATCCGCCTCTTTATTGTGTTGCGCCTGCCGCTCTTCCAACGCCGCCAATTCCTTCGCCGCCGCCTGCCAGCTCCGATACAATGCCCGATATTCTTCCACCGCCGGCAACTGCCCGGCCAGCGCATCCAATACCTCCCGCTGAAAGTCCGATTCCCCGAGTTCCAGCGTGTCGAACTGCCGGTGCAGATCCACCAGCAACGAACCCAGCTTCCGTAATTGCTCCAGATTAACCGGAGTGTCATTTACAAAAGCTCTCGACTTCCCGCTTGGCGCTATCTCCCGCCGGATCACTACCTCCTCTTCCACATCCAGATCATTAGCCTTGAAAAAAGCCAGTATACCCATGCGGCTGGTGAATACCCCCTCCACCACGCATTTTTTATTGCCCTCCAATAAAACCGCCGTATCCGCCCTGTCCCCCAATATCAATGACAACGCTCCCATCAGGATCGACTTGCCCGCCCCGGTCTCCCCGGTGATCACATTCATCCGCGCCGAGAAATCAATACTCAGCTCATCTATTATGGCATAATTCTGAATATGGATCCGCTGTAACATGAGGCCAAATTAAGTAATTTTCGATCACTCCCCCCGACATCTTGCAATCCCCGCTTTCGCCCGCTGATCCAGAGAGTTCTTATAGTCGTGATCCTTCAACGACAGGCATTTCTGGAAGAACTCCTCCGCCCTTGCGCAATCGCCCCTCGCCTCATAGATAAACCCCGCCTGCAACGCCGCCCGCGCTGCATAATATTCCTTCAACCCTTCCCCTGTCTTTATCGTTGCCAGATACGCCGCGATCGCCTCATCCTTCCTGCCTGATCCATCATAGATGCGCCCAAGCCGGTATGCCAGCTCGCACCGCTCCTCCGGCCTGCTGAAACTCGACGTGCTCAACCCCTGCAACACCCGGAGCGCCTCCTCGAAATAGCCGCCATCCGTCAACAGGCGCGCCTGCAACAATGTCCTGTCCGGCCAGATCCCACTCCGCGCCTCCTTCAACGCTTGGCGGTCTGCATCCGATTCCGCCGTACCCCGCCGGATCACCTCTCCGCGCAACGAATCCGCCACCCGTTGATCGCCCTTCAAATAATAATACCAGCTCAGCTTTTCCAACGCATCCTTTACATAGAACCGGCCCCGGAACCGTCGCAGGAATCGCTCGAAGTAGGTCGGAGTTCCCGGCTCCAGATGATTCAGCGCGGCATACCCCATCTCCAGATCCCACACCGGCATCTCCAGATACCCCGCCGCCTTGCTTCGCCCGTTGATGATCCGCTCCGCCAGCGCCGACTGCTGATCGTTGATACAAAGATTGGCATACACATAGGCAAAGAGATAATTGTTCCGCACATCCAGGTTGTGCTGCCGGATATACGTAAAGACCTCCGCATGTTTGTTGAGAATGTAATACTGTAAATAGAGATAGTAGAAAGTAGCTTCATCGCGGAATAACACCGACCATTCGTCATCCATGCCAAGGCAACGATCCAACTCCCCCATCCCCTCCTTCACACTTCCGCGGATTCCCAGCAGATTGCCCAACCACTTATATCCATCCGGGATCGTGCTCGCCGCGACCTTCATGGTCCCGCTCAACATGAGAGCAGGCCCGAAAGCCGGGAATTTCTGCCGGCACTCCTGGCTTTCCAGGAACGAGCGCCTGAACTCCAGCCCCGCATCCAGGTTATTACCCATCTTCACCTCGATCGCCGCCCACTGAAAATGGATCACACTGCGGGTAAAAAGATCAAATGGCGACGTCGCCGCCCCTTCCTCAATGTCATCAAGCCTCCGCTCTATCCTGACCTTTACCGCCGGATACTCGGCTGCATCCTCATTAAAAAATAATTGGAAAAAATCGATGTAATTATCCAGGAATTCCGGAATGAGGTTATCCGGATCACGCCTTTTCTCTATAACCAGCAACCGGCTCCCCTCCTCCAACCGAAGCTGAACAATTGCCCGATATGCCTCCCGGCAACCGGGACTAAAATCAAAATGCTTCTCCCCATATCCCGCAACCGGGAGCAATAACCCAACCAGAATGAGGAACCGCAAAACCACAGACCTTACTTGACCTCAACAGAGTCGTTCAGCTCATTGTCAACCAGGATCCGCCCGCAGTTCTCGCAAACGATGATCTTCTTGCGCTGCCGGATCTCACTTTGCCGTTGCGGCGGAATGGCGTTGAAACATCCCCCACACGCATCCCGTAACACCGGCACTACCGCCAGTCCATTCCGGTAATTGCCGCGAATCCGGTCATAAGAATGCAACAACCGCGGCTCTACCTTCTCCCGGGCATCGGAAGACAGCTTCGCAAAATGCTTCTCCTCCTTTTCCGTCGTCGCAATGATCTTATCCAGCTCGTCTTTCTTATTCTTCAGCACCGACTCCTTCGTTGCAATATTCTTCTTTGCCTTTTCCAGCAACTGCACCTTCTCCGCAATCTCCTCATTCGCATCCTTGATATGCTTCTCCGCCAGCTTCACTTCCAGTTGCTGCATCTCGATCTCCTTGTTGATCGCTTCGAACTCTCGGCTGTTCTTCACATTCTGGCTCTGCTTATCATATTTTTTGATCAGCGCATCGGCTTCCTTGATCGCCTCTTTCTTCTGATTGATGAATTCCTGTATCCCATTGATCTCTTCCTCCACCCGGGTCTGCCGCGAATGCAACCCCGTGATCTCATCCTCCAGATCGCTCACCTCCATCGGTAGCTCCCCTTTCAGGATTTTGTACTCGTCTAACTTCGATTCAATTTTTTGGAGCGACACCAGGGAACTGAGCTTTTCCTCAACAGAGAATTCTTTTACGTTTGACATAGCTTAATTTATAAAATAATGAACCGGATTCGTCCGGCTTGCCGACTTAAGGACGGCAAAATTACTAAATTTTTCCCGCAAAACGTCAACCAGCAAGTCTATAGTGAACTGTTCACTCTCAAAATGGCCGATGTCGGCAATGACCAGCCGGTCATTCGCGTCGAAAAACTCATGATATTTAACATCTGAGGTGATATAAAAGTTTGCCTCCACCGATAATGCATTGGAAATGAACCCGCTACCCGCGCCCCCGCAAACCGCCACCCGCTTCACCGGCCGCCCCGTCAACCGCGTGTGCCGAACCACCCGCACCCCGAATACCCCGCACAACCTTTCCAGCAACGCTTCCTCCCCGGCTTCCTCCGGCAGTTCTCCCACCAGCCCCGCCCCGATCCCATTATGTACATTGGCCAGCGGCGCCAGATCATAGGCTACCTCCTCATACGGATGAGCCGTGATCATCGCCTCTACCACCCCCCTGCTGAGGTGCACCGGAACAACAACCTCCAACCGGGCTTCGGGCTCCGTATGCCGGCTTCCCTGCTGACCCACGAATGGCTGCGTCCCCTCCCCGCCCTTGAAGGTCCCAAGACCCTCCACCCCAAAACTGCATTCGCTATATCCCCCGATATGCCCCCCGCCCGCCGCGAATATCGCCGACCGGACGGCTTCCAAATACCCCACCGGTACGAAACACGACAATTTCAGCAACACGCCCTCCCGCGGCGCCAACACCCTGCGCCTCTCCAACCCCAGCATGTCCGCAATCCGCCCATTCACCCCGCCCGCCATCATGTTGTCCAGATTGGTGTGGATCGCATAAATGCCGATGTCGTGCCGTATGGCCGCAATCACTACCCGCTCGACATAGTTTCGGCCGGTTATCTTCTTTAGCCCGCCAAAAATTATCGGATGATGCGCCACCACCAGGTTACACCCTCTGGCCACCGCCTCCATCACGACCTCTTCCGTCACATCCAGCGTCGCCAGCACCCCCGTACATCCCCAATTTCCACTGCCCGTCAGCAACCCCGAATTATCATAATGCTCCTGGTAGACCGGCGGCGCGAGCGCCTCTAAATGCGATATCACCTCGGATATATCCATTACTTATTGAATGATCGTTTATTGAATGATCGTTTCGATATGCGTCAGCTTTCCCTCTTCATTGAATCCCTCCAGCACCAGCCGCAGCTTTTTGGTAATGTCATTGTTGAAGAAATCGATGTTGATCCGCCTGCTCTCCTTGTCGGTCATCACATACGGCTTCCAGTATAAAGTCGTCCGAAGATCCTCCTGCTCATTCGCCGGATTGTTCTCCAGGTAGTTCGGCGAATAGAACTCTTTCGGCATCGAATAACCGATCAACCGCGACTGGGGCAAACCCTTGGAGCTCGGATCCGTTACCTTGCTGTCTCCCCCCTTCTTCGTATAAACCGCGATGGTACCCCCGGAACCACCGCCAAACCCAACCCCCGACCCGGGCCGGAACACTTTCACCATCGCGATGTCCGTCACGGGGATGTTCTGGAGTTGCTGCGCATCGACCTGCATCTCATTCAGGTAAAGACTTGGCCGGCCCCCACGCCAGCTCAGCGACGGCGTCCCGCCCGGACCCTGCCCGGTAACGATCTGTAACCCCGCTACCTTCCCCTGCAGATAGGTAAAGATATCGGGCATCGCCGACGCCAATGCATCATCGAGAAGGTCAAAGGTTGTTGCATCCCCGCCGGCAAACATCCCCGAAGCGTATCGCTCATCCAACTTTTGCTCATCCGATTTCGCCCGCGCGGTAACCGTGGCCGTCGCCAGCGTCTTCACCCTCGCATCCTCAATAGGCTGCACCCGTGCCTCCTCCTGCTGAATATACCGGTTGCGCTTCAGGTAGATCGAATCCTCCGCCGTCCACCCGTCAAAGCCGGTATACGACGGTTTGGCAAATCTCCGCCCCGGCACCAGCCCGGTGTTGAAGGTGACCGCCGCCTGATCGGCCAGCGCCCGGTTCATACTGAACTGATAATACGCTTTTACCGTATCAAAAAAGATCAGACCCTGGAGCCCGAATCTTGACCCGGAGACATGGGGGATCTGCAACATCTGCGTACTGGAATCCTTGCGGCTCATGATCACATTGATCGTCTCAGCCCTGGGTATCTTGTACGAATCCACCCCAAGCACATCCACCCGCACCGCCAGATACTCTTGCTCCGGATTCCTGATCACCGGCACCTGACCCCTTGCCAGCGCCTCCCACTTGATCCGCCGCCAACCATGCGTCATCATCACCAGGTCCAGCATATTGATCAGGCTGTCAGCCGTACTCGAGAAATAGAAATATGGATTATGCACTTGGCCCCGGATCTCACCGGTCAGCAATAGCCGCGAAATGATATTGTCGTCATTCGGGAATTCTCCGTCCCCCGTGACGTCTGTCACCGCCAGCGACATGTTGGTCTTGATCGTATCCGGCACATCGATGACCAGGCTGTTCTTCCCACGCCTGGTTACCCCTTTTATCTGTACCGATATTTCCGGGTTGAACAGATACTCGTGATTGTTGACAAATACCACCCGCTCCGCTACCGGCGTCATATTTTCATCGAACAGGGTCAGGACCAACACCCCGCTTGGTAACTGCCCGGTTGGGATCGTCCCCCCGCTCATATAGTTGTCATCCAGGTTGATCCTCGCCTTGTAGATCAAATGCTGATGCATATACCCTATAATGGTCAGATGCTTCAACTCCGGTCCGCCATCCGCCGACCTCGCCACCGAGAACAAAACCTTCTGGTTCCCCGTGATTGCCCGCAATACTGCTCCGGCCGGCCTCGCCGCCGGTAAGCCCGTCTTATGTTCCATACCCTGATCATCCTTCCACACCGCGGTTAACGAATCGCCCTTATCCGGCGTCAGCAGAAATTTGCCCATCCCATCGTGAATCGATTCGAATATCAGCAGTTCCTTGCCATTGCGATCCTGGATCACCCCTTTCGCCGCCACCGGCAAACCGAACTGGTCATTCGCCTTGAAGGCCACCATCGTCTCCACCCCTGCGATCAGATCTCCTCCCTCCGGAAAGAATTGCATCTTCGCATCTCTCGGCACAACCGTGACCGTCCCCGCGGAGTCCAGCTTATCATCATAGATGCGGATATCTTTTTCATAATAAAAGGCAGTATCGAAATTGGTCATCCATGTCGTATAAGCTCTTAAATGCAAATGCCTGCTCTTGATCGTCTTCGGCAGATCGAAGCTGCCCGCCGTGCTCGACTCGGTAACCGGGTATACCTTGCGCTGTAGGATCGTACCCGAAGGATCGGATAGCTCCGCATAGAAATTCCGGCTCAACAGGGAAGGATCGGCCCCCGTAAAAATATAAGCCTTGAACCAAACCGTCTCTCCGGGCCGGTAGATCTTCTTGTCCAACTGCAGATAGACCTTTTCCTGCGGATAATTATTCGCATAAATATTTAACATGGAATCGATCTTCTGAGCGATAAGAAATTGCGGAAAAAAGAAAAAGGCGGCAAGGAAAAATCGATATTTGTTCATTCAGCTAAATTATCATGATTTCCATTCCCACCCAAGACCTTTACACGACGTATGTCGATCGTATGCAAAAAATAGCGGATATCAAATACTCCGCAGCCGTACTCGAATGGGACCAGGAGACCTACCTTCCGCCAAAAGGTGCGGCAGCCCGCAGCAGACAACTCGCAAGCCTCTCGGAGATCGCGCATGAGTGGTTGACCGCTCCCGGACTTGGTGAGCTCATGCAGGAATTGTCTCAACGCGGAGACCTCGATGAAGATCAACGCCGCAACATAGAGCTTAGCCTCGAAGACTTCAACAAGCAAAAGAAGTTCAGCCCCGCCTTTATCCGCCGCCTCAGTGAAACGAGCTCCCGCGCCTTCCATAGCTGGATACAAGCCCGCGCAGCCAACTCCTTTAAACTCTTTCAAGCCGATCTCCAACAATTGGTCACGCTGAAAAAGGAAGAAGCCGAGCTCGCCGGCTATCGGCAACATCCTTACAACGCCCTCCTCGATAATTTTGAAAAAGGATGCACCACCGCCCTCCTCGATCAGGTATTCGGCACCGTGCGTGCACCATTGAAAGATATTCTCGACCGCATCGCCGGCCGTCCCCAGGTCGATGACAGCTTCCTTCACGGCGACTACCCGCGCAGCCTGCAGTGGAACTTTGGTCTGGACATCATCCAACAGCTTGGGTTCGACTTCGAAGCCGGCCGCCAGGATATCTCCGAGCATCCCTTTACCACCAGCTTCAACGCCCGGGACGTCCGCATCACTACCCGGATAGATGAGAACAATTTCAACAACATGACCTGGAGCTGTATCCATGAGACCGGTCATGCCCTCTACGAACAGGGCCTCCCTCCCGAAAACTATGGCCTCCCGCTTGGTGAATTCGCTTCCCTAAGCATCCACGAATCCCAGTCCCGGCTTTGGGAGAACAACGTTGGCAGAAGCCTCGCCTGGTGGAAGCCCATTTATCCCCGCCTGCAAGCCATCTTCCCCGACCGCCTTGGAGGGGTAACGGTGGAACAGTTCTATGCTGCCATCAACAAGGTCGCCCCATCCCTGATCCGCACCGAAGCCGACGAGGTCTCCTATCATTTTCATGTCATGATCCGCTATGAATTGGAAAAACGCCTCATCGAAGGATCCCTTCCCGTCGCCGATATCCCCGCCTGGTGGAAGGAGAATTATGCCGCCTGGCTGGGCGTTGACGTCCCCGACGATAAAAATGGCTGCCTCCAGGATGTCCACTGGAGCCACGGTAGCTTCGGCTATTTCCCCACCTATAGCCTGGGCAGCTTCTATGCCGCACAATTCTACGAATCGGCTGTTAATCAATACGTTACTATCGATCAAGGGCTGTGTACAGGCAATACCGCCCCGCTTCTGGCCTGGCTTCGGACCCATATCCACCGCCATGGCCGCCGCTATCCAAGCGAACAACTCTGCCAAATTGCCACGGGAAAAGGCCTCGATATCCGCTACTTTTTAGACTATTTATTGAATAAATACGTTATTATTTATGACTTTTTGGTCTAATATCTCGTATATCTTAGTAGTAAACAGCTGAGCTTATGAAGTACCTCTTTCCTGTCCTTTTATCCGGCATCCTTCTTGTATCTTGTAAGAAATTCATTCAGAACCAGGAAGAAAAGCAGGTTATATCCGACGTGACGAATGGATATTGGTATGTAACTGGATATGAGCAAAATGACAGCAATATAACTGCAGCATTTTCCGGCTATCTCTTTAAATTTGACGCGAATAATACCGTAACAGGGATCTTCAACAACACCGATTCAGTGACAGGGGAATGGTTGGTCAATGTCAATGCCCGGACGATCACTTCGGATTTCCCGGCGGCAGGATACCCGCTCAACCAGCTGAATGAGACCTGGTACGTCACCGATAGCTATACCGACAGCGTATCCGCGACCTCCTCGGATTCCGTCAACCATACCTCCAATATTCTCCAGTTGAAAAAGAAATGATCCATCCTTGACAAAGGCCGCCCGATCTCCTATTTATTAGCCGTCACCCGCTAACCGGCGGATGAAAAACATTTATATCGAAACTACCTAAACGACCCTTTAGTTGAACAGAAAACTATTCATTCTGGCTGGCTGTTTTTGTCTGCTAGGGATTCTCGTTCGCGCCCAAGCCCCCGTCGCCCAATTCACGTCCAACGTAACCTCGGGCTGCGCCCCGCTTGGTATTAAATTCACCGACCAATCCACCAACAACCCGACCTCCTGGGAATGGTCATTTGGCAACGGCCAAACCTCTTCGCAACAGAATCCCACCGTCGTCTACACCCAACCCGGCACCTATACGATAACCCTGATCGTCAAGAATGCCAGCGGCGCCGCCGCAGTCCGGGATTCCAACTATATCACTATCTACGCCTCCCCCACCGTCTCCTTCGGCCTCAACCACCTCGCATGCGCTCCCGCCGACATCCAGTTCCAGCAATATTCTCAACCGGGCCAGGGGACCATTACCAGCTACGTCTGGAATTTTGGGGACGGCACCTCGGGCAACGGACCAACCCCCCAGCACCTGTACACCCAGACCGGCTATTATAGCGTGACCCTGACCGTTACCAATTCCGGCGGCTGCTCCAACTCGGCTACCTATACCCGTACCCTGCGCCTCGTCGACGGCGTCCAGCCCAATTTCACCTGGAACGAAACGGGCAATACCTGTACCGCCCCCTTTACCCTTAATTTCCTCAACCAGACCGCCGGCCCCGGTACTATGACCTACAACTGGAGTCTCGGCGCCGGCGCGGCGCCGGCCACGTCGACCGCCACCAACCCCGCCGGCATTACCTACCCATCGGCCGGCAGCTATTCCGTGACCCTGATCGCCACAAGCAACCTCGGCTGCGCCGACACCCTCACCCAGACCGTACCCCTGGCTTCCAATACCCCCGTCATCACCGCTCCCACCGCGGGCTGTCTCAATAGCCCCGTCAATTTTTCCAACGGCACCACCCCTGCCCCTATCTCGTCTTTGTGGGACTTCGGCGACGGCAGCCCTACATCGAATCAAGCCGCACCCACTCATACCTATACTTCCGCCGGGACCTTCACCGTCACCCTTACCAATAAATACGCCAACTGCACCACCACGGCGACCAGCAATATCACCATCGGAGCAGCCCTCGTCCCAACATTTACCGCCGCCCCGACCAGCGCCTGTCAGGCGCCCCTCGCCGTCCAGTTCACCGACCAGACATCACCCGTTCCTACCCAATGGACCTGGGATTTCGGCGACGGCACTCCCACCTCCAACCAGCAAAGCCCACTGCATACCTATACCAGCACCGGCAACTTCAACGTCATGCTGACCGCCACCACCGCCGCGGGCTGCTCCGGCACAACGACCATGAGCAAAGAGGTCAACATCACCGCACCCACCATTACCTTGGCGGGCCAGGGAGCCTGCGTCAATACGGCCTTTACCCCGAGCTATACGGTGAATTCCGTCGACCCGGTCACCAGCTATACCTGGAGTGCGCCCAATGCCACCCCATCCACCGCCACAGGCGCTTCTCCCAGCTTTACCTATTCCGCAACCGGCTTCTATACGATCACCCTGACGATCCAAACCGTCAGCGGCTGTTCCGCAACCCAGACCTTTACCAACGCCATCCAGGTAGGTACCCCGACGCCTGCCAGCTTTACAGCAACTCCCAACCCCGCTTGCGGCGCAAACCCGGTTAGCTTCAGTTCACCGTCAACTCCCGCCGACGAATGGTACTGGAACTTTGGCGACGGCGCCCCCCTCGACAGCGGTCAGAACGTCACTCACCAGTTCCTGAAATTCGGCACCGAGACCGTTACGCTTTCGGTCAGCCATGCCGGTTGTGTTACCCAGGCCACCAACTTCGTGACAGTCACCCCGCCGATTCCCAACTTCGGGTATGTTGTCAACTGCGCCAACAACAATCCACTGATCGCTAATAATATGGTGGTCTCTTTCCTGGACTCTTCACTTACAAAAGCCTCATTTGGCCCCATCTCATATGACTGGAGCTTTGGTGACGGATCACCTGATTATATCACCAGCACGCCTCCCTACCTTCCGCCGCCCCATACTTATCCCGGCCCCAATACCTATTTGGTCACCCTGCACATAACCAACGGCTGTACCTCCTTCGCCTCTAAACAAATCACCCTCGAGAACATCAACGCCTCCTTCACCGTTTCACAGAACCCCGTGTGCAACCAGCAGACATTTGTCCTGCAATCTACCTCCACCACAATGCCGACAGGCACTCCCAACACTGGTTATATCTGGGCATTCGGCCCGGGAGATTCCGTTCACCAGTCGTCCACCTACCCCACCCATATCACCGGCGTCGGCACCTACCCGACCACGCTGACCGTCATCGATCAGAACGGCTGCCGCTATACTTCGCTACCCACAAATATCACCGTCACCGCCCCAACCGCTAAATTCACGGCGCCCCCCGGCGGCTGCGTCAATAGTACCATAACTTTCACCGATAACTCCACTCCCTCCGCCCTCGCCTCCAACATTACCGGGTGGATCTGGAATTTCGGCGACAACACCGGCAACCACAACTCCGGTACCGCGCCATTTACCTACCAATTCGCCGACACCGGATCATATACCGTAATCGAAATTGTAACCGACGCCGCCGGCTGCGTCGGCTCCGATACCGTCCAGGCCGCCGTCCAGATCACCTCACCACATGCCCTGTTCATCCTGCCCGACAGCTTCTATTGCCCAAACACCATAGCAAATTTTACCGACCTGTCGATAGGCTACGGCCTCACCTGGTCCTGGAATTTCGGCGACGGCACCGGCCCGGGCTATTCCACCGCCCAAAACCCGCAGCATACCTTCCCCGCCGCAACCGGCGTAACCTATCCCGTCACGGAGACGGTCATAGACAAATTTGGTTGCACCACCGACACCACGGAAAATATCCAGATCTATTCACCCATCGCCGCCTTTACGATCGCTGATACGACCAGCATCTGTATCCCGCTTCAAACCATGTTCACTTCCACCAGCCAATGGTACGATTCCCTCTACTGGGAATTTGGCGACGGCCAAACTTCCACCCTGGCCCCAAGCACGTCACACTTTTACAATAGCCTCGATACCTTCACCGCTACCCTCGTCGTTCAAGGCCCCGGCGGCTGCCTCGACTCCACCAGCAGGAAAGTCTTTCTGACAAATCCCGGCACCACCGTGTTCACCTTTACACCAAAAACCGCCTGCGATTCGGTCGTTGCCCAGTTCAACATCGTCCCGCCGCCCTATACTACCTTCACACTTCAATTCGGAGATAACACCGCCGACTCCTCGCAAAATGACACACCCATACACACCTACCGAAGTCCCAATACCTTCGTTCCCTTACTCTATCTAACCGACGCTACCGGCTGTATCGTCACCGAATCGGACACCCTGCTGACCGTCCTTGGCGCCGTTCCATTCTTCACCGCTACCCCGACCGCATTCTGTGACAGCGGTACCGTGTCCTTCACCGATTATACGATCACCAACAACGGGGTCCAGAGCAAGACCTTTACCTGGGGCGACAACACTCCCCCCGGCGTGGAAGGCCCGCCACAAACCGCTCCTTTCAACACCACTCACTATTATGGTACCCCGGGTACCATGCTGGCCACCCTTACCGTCGTTACCCTTTCCAATTGTACCGCAAGCTACATCGACACCATTCGCGTCTATCAGACGCCCAAACCTCTCATCTCCGATAGCGGCTACCTTTGCGCCGGCCTCATCCAGTTCCTCGGCAAGCTCGCCGTTCCCGACGCCGATACTATCTTCTGGCAGTGGAACTTCGGTAACGGCCAGACCTCGAACGTCCAGAATCCGCTGGTTCAGGCGGCCGCCGGAACTTACAACGTTACCCTCAAGGCGTCCGTGTCGATCGGCTGCGCCGATACCACTTCGGCGACCCTCACCGTCAATCCGAACCCCACTATCAAGGGACCCCGGAAGATCTCTACGCCGGTAGGGGTCCCCGTAACCATACCCTTTACCTACAGCCCCGATGTCACCACCTGGGCCTGGCAGCCTGCGGCAAACCTCAGCTGTACCGACTGCGCCAACCCATCGGCTACCCTGACCTTTGCCCAAACCTACTCGGTATTGGTCACCGATTCCAACAATTGCACCGATACCGCCTCGATCTTGATCAACACCATTTGTGATGAAGGGAACTATTTCTTCCCCAATACCTTCTCGCCAAACGGAGATGGGGTCAATGACTACTTTTACCCGCGGGGCTCCGGTCTGTACAACATCCAATCCCTGACCATTTTCAATCGCTGGGGCCAGATCGTCTTCCAGCGAAAGAACTTCCCCGCCAACTCGGAGACCATGGGCTGGGATGGAACCTTCAATGGCAATCCCGCTCCTATGGACGCCTATGTTTATATCGCCGAAGTGATTTGTAATAACGCCCAGGTCGTCGCCATACACGGCAACGTCACCCTGGTGCGATAACCAAATGATTAATTGATCTTATAACGCTTATAAAGTGAAACCGCTCATATCGCTTTTCGTACTCACCGGGATGCTCCTCCTCTCTACCCCGACCCGGGCACAGGATATCCATTTCTCCCAGTTCTACGAAGCGCCCCTGCTGCGTAATCCGGCACTGGCAGGCGTATTCACGGGCGACTACCGTATCCAGACCCTCTTCCGTGACCAATGGAACAGTTTCAATAACGCCTACCGGACCGGCTCCCTGAGCGGCGAATACAAATGGGCCATCGGAAAAGCAAACGATTATTTGACAACCGGCCTGGAGATCCTCTACGACAAAGCGGGCACCGCCGCCCTCACGACCACCGAAGTCATGCCCGCACTCAACTATCATAAATCCCTTAGCAATGATAAGCCCATGTACCTTGCGGTCGGTTTCATGGGCGGGGTCGTACAAAAAACACTCGACCTTTCCAAAGTGACGACCAATAGCCAGTATAACGGTACCGCCTATGACCCCGCCCTGCCCACCGGCGAAACTATCCTTAACCCAAACACCCACTATCTCGACGGCGCCCTGGGCATTAGCTTCAATACCGCTTTTGGCGCCGACTATAAAAATACGCTCTACTTCGGCGCCTCTTATTACCACCTCAACCGGCCGAGGAATTCCTTCTACCAGAACCCCACCATCGAGCTGGACCCTAAAGTCGTCATCTCCGCCGGCGTCCACGCTATCATCAACGATTATATCGGATTTACCATCCAGGCCGACCATTCGCAGCAAGGCCCCGCAAATGAGACGATTGGGGGCGTAATGGTTTCCTATAAACTGGGAGATGACCTCGACAACTCGAATTACGTCTTTAACCTTGGATCATATCTCCGTTGGGGGGACGCGATCATCCCGGTGATCAGGCTGGAATCTAACGCCTTCACCGTCGGCCTCAGCTACGACGTCAATATCTCCTCCTTGCAAACCGTCAGCGAAGGCCGCGGCGGCTTCGAGCTTTCACTCGCCTACATCGGTTTCCTCGAACACGAAAACCCCCGCTATCTCTGTCCCAAATTCTAAAATCCATTACTTTTGCAACCTAAACATTAAACATGAGCACCAATCCCATCCAGGTCGGCCAGCCGGCGCCAAATTTCACCCTGTTCAACTCCGATAAACAGAAAGTATCCCTCAGTGACTTTGCAGGCAAGAACGTCCTCCTGCTTTTCTTCCCCCAGGCCTTCACCGGTACCTGCACCAAAGAGCTGTGCAGCACCCGCGATAATATCGCCCTCTACAACCAGGCTGATGCCCAGGTCTTCGGGATCAGCGTAGACTCCGTCTTCACCCTCGCCAAATACAAGGAAGACCAACACCTCAACTTCCCCCTCCTCAGCGATTTCAACAAGACCGTCTCCACTACCTACGGCGCGCTCTACGATAATTTCGTATTTGACATGCACGGGGTGTCCAAACGCTCCGCATTTGTGGTGGACAAACAGGGGATTATTCGCTACGCCGAAGTGCTCGAAACAGCAACCGACCTCCCCAACTTCGATGCCATCCATAAGACCTTGGAAGAACTAAATAATTGATTGTCAATACAATAATTTGACAATTATCAACGTTCTTCAATATTTAGCATTTTATTAGGCATCTTATTTGTATATTAGAAGTAAACTGATTATTTTGGAAAAACATGTAAATAATACCCCGGCATGAGGATTTTTTACATCTTAGTATCCATTATTCTACTGACAACTACCCAGGCTAAAAGCCAGGGGCGGGGTCCTATGCCCGATCCGGAGCACAAAGTGGTCAAGAAATTCTATCCCAACCCCGCCGTTTCCTACATCATCTTCGAGCTTGACAAGGCGCCCAATACTACCTATAGATTGGAGATTTTCAGCTTTTTAGGCAAACTGGTCAAAGATGTTCCCGATATGGTCGACCACTACACCGTCAACCTTAGCGACCTGACCCGCGGCCTATATACCTTCCAGCTCCGCGACCAGTCCGGCTACATCACCGACTCCGGAATATTTCAGTTGAATAAGTAATTATAAGACCTGCTCCTTACTCCCCCTTATGGGACCTGCTCCTTACTCCCCTTATAGGACCTGCACGATCAAAAATTTCAGATAATTCGTATTCTCCCACCCCTCGATGATCGGATGATCACTCGCCTGCGCCTGAAAAGTCACCTGCCTCAGCCTCCGCCTCGCATCCTTTGCCGCCAGTTGGATCGTATCCAGGAACATCTCCGGATTGACCAGATTCGTGCACGATGACGTCACCAGGAACCCACCCCGCTTCACCAGCTTCATCCCCCGCAAATTGATCTCCTTATACCCCGTGATCGCCTTCTGGATCGTCTCCCGGCTCTTTGTGAATGCCGGCGGATCCAGCATTACAACATCGAATTGCCGCCCCTCCTTGCTCCATTGCTTCAACACATCGAACGCATTGTCCGTCTCATACCGGCAAACCACACCAAGCCCGTTCAACTCCGCATTCCGCCGCGCCTGCGCGACCGCCGCCTCGGATATATCCAGCCCCAGCACCGACTTCGCCCCATAATACCCCGCATGCGTCTCGAAGCTCCCTGTATAACAAAACGCCCCCAAAACATCCGCCCCCTTTACGATATGCCGGATAGCCCGCCGGTTGTCATGCTGATCCAGGAAATAACCCGTTTTCTGCCCATTCTCCAGATCCACCTCCATCTGTAACCCATTCTCCCGGATAACGATCCGTGTCTCGAACGGCGCGGACAGAAAGCCCTTGACCTGCGGTAATCCCTCCAGTTCCCGCACCGGAACATCATTTCGCTCAAAGATCCCCTTCGGCCGGAATAGCTCCTCCAGGGCGGCGACAATAGCCGGCTTCCACCGGTCCATGCCCAGTGCCAATGTCTGTATTACAAAATAATCGTTGAATTTGTCGATGATCAGCGCCGGCAGATCATCCGCCTCGCCAAACACCAACCGGCAGTTCTCCGTGTAGCCTATCCGCTGCCGGTACTCCCAGGCCTGTCGCACCCGGTTCTTAAAAAAATTTGCATCGACCACCTCCTCCCGGTCACGCGTCAACACCCGGATCAGGATCTGGGATTTTGGATTGATATATCCGCGGCCGACAAATTTCTTGTCGTGTGTATAAACTTCGACCGTATCCCCCCCATTCACTTCTCCGTCGACCACCCCTGCTTCATTTGCAAAGATCCAGGGATGCCCGCTTTCAACCCGTCGGCTGATCCGCTTTTTCAAATATACCTTCGTCATGGCCGTAAAGATACGGCTCCCTACCCACACCTCCCCCCGCCCGCCTACCAAATGAACGTTGCCACCGCATATCCATTCAAACTCGTCGAAAAATTCTGATTGTTGAACTGCACCGTGAACGTCTCGGAGTTGGCCTCGTCATTCAGCACGATCAGCACCTTCTTCCCATCCGGTCTCAGGAACGCCACATTCTGCAGGTTGCCCACAATATTCGACGCCACCCTGACCGATCCCGGCGTAACGAACTTACTCGCATGTGCAATGATATAATACGATGTGTTCCTGCTCACCGCCGTTCCATTGATCGTATATGCACCAAGACAAGTGCTGCACCCGCCCGCGGTATGCGGCCCGTAATTCTGATCCGCCGCCAGGTTCCACTCCAGCACATTCCGGCTCCAGTTGCGCGGCGCCCCGACGATCAGGTTCTTGATAGCCCATTCC
Source organism: Puia sp. (assembly GCA_035695565.1). Taxonomy (GTDB): domain Bacteria; phylum Bacteroidota; class Bacteroidia; order Chitinophagales; family Chitinophagaceae; genus Puia. The sequence goes on from DASRRX010000015.1 coordinate 346,729, forward strand.
ATATCGCTTTGGAAATTGCCCGGCGCCCCCACATACTGCTCCGTAAAATACAGGTTCTTATTCGGGAACATCGTATGCACCCCCGACAAAGCCGAAATACTTCCGGCATACAGATGAAAAGCCGACCCATCCACATATTGCGCCGCCGACGCATCATTTAGAATATACTCCGGATACCCGGGCTGATCGCAATTATGATCATATACGATGATCTTGGTCTTGATGCCCGCCGCCTGAAAAGCCGGCCCAAGATAATTCTTCACAAAAATATCCTCCGCCGTATCCTGCATCACACAGGCCGGATTGTTATTCGCATTCAACGGCTCATTCTGCGGCGTGATCGCATCGATATTTATCCCGTTGGACTGCATCGCCTGAATGTACTTGACGAAATATTGCGCATACACCCCATAGTATTGCGGCAGCAATGATCCGCCCGATGCTTCATCATTGGTCTTCATCCAAGCCGGCGGCGACCACGGCGTCGCCAGCAGCTTGATATTGGGACTGATCGTCAGGATCTCCTTCAATAATGGCACCAGGGAAAGATTGTCATCCGACAAAGTGAAATTCGCCAGCGTCGTATCAGGCTGGGAGGGAGTGGCATTGTCGTCATAGGAGAATACCCTCGCGCTCATATCCGAAGCGCCCATTGTCAGCCGGAGATAGCTGACGCCGATATAGGTGCTGTCGGAAGTAAACAATTCCTGTTCCAACGCATGCCGCTGCGCTACCGGCAATCCATAGATCAGTTGTGCGCTTCCGCCTGTAAGACAATACCCGAACCCATCCATCTGCTGATAGGTCGTGGTCGTATCCACCGTAATGACCGGTTGCACGGCCAGGCCGCCGGTGAAATTCAAGGCCGTATTCTGTTTCTTCAACAGCGCGCTCTGATCCGGATTGGTCAGCCAGAATGCAACCTGCGAGGTCACCGTTCCTGTCGTACTGTCCGGTGGAGTGACCTGATTCGGCGTGCCGCTATGCTTGCTGCACGAGCACGCACTCACCCACAGAACCGCATACCCGATACAGAGCCTGCTTAACCTGGTTTTCATATTTCACGTTTTATTGCTGGAACACCCGCACATAATCCACAAACATCCGCTGCGGAAAGATTGTCGTATTATCCGGCGGGCCCGGCCAATTACCGCCGACCGCCACATTGAAGATGAAGAAGAACGGTAAATTGAATGGATACGTACCGCTCGTCACATTATTGATACTCCCGTTGACATACAGACTATCATCCACAAAGAACTGAACGGTATCATGCTGCCATTGCAGGCTATACACATGGAATTGTTGCGAGAAATCCCCGGAAGCAAGGTAGTAATTATTATTGAACGTCCCTTCCGATCCATCCGAATTCTTCCAGTGCATCGAACCCGTCACCCGGTTTGGATTACTCCCTACCAGTTCCATGATATCCGTCTCCCCACACCCCGGCCACGGTACCGAATTGATATTGGACCCCAGCATCCACAACGCCGGCCACATCCCATGCGCCACCGGCAGCTTTGCACGGATATCGATCCGGCCATAGGTGAATTGCTGTATCCCTTCGGTCTTGAGCCGGGCCGAACTGTAGTTGAAGCCGTTATTCGACTCCTGCCGGGCTTCGATGATAAGATTCCCCGCCGACACGAAAGCATTGTTCGTGCTCGAGGTATAATACTCCAGCTCCTGGTTGCCCCAGCCATTATTGTTCCCGATATCGTACGTCCAGTTCTGCGGGTTTACCGTGTTGCCGTTGAATTCATCACTCCAGGCCAGATGATAACCCGGATAGCTGACGGGTGTTGTGTACCCCGTCGTATCGGTCGGAAGATAAAGAAGATCGGAATTGACGATCGTAGCCGTCGCCTGGGGCGTCCCAACCGTACAATTGACAGGCGAACTGAGCTGCATAAAGAAGGTCTGATCCGGCCGCCGCAGGCTGTCTCCAACCACCTGCACATCCACATAAGTCTCCGTCTGCCCCGCCGGAATACTCGCCGTCCCTGACGCCGTCGTATAATCGACGCCCGCTTTTGCCGTGCCATCCATTGTTGTGTATTGCACGGACACCGTCTGCTGACTGGCGGCGCTGATATCGATGTAGAAGCGGAATGGACCTGTCTGTGCGGGCCGGTTTGCTGTTATGTTCTCTACCTTGACCGAAGGGGCCGGACCCGTGGTGCCGCCGCCTTTACTGCCTCCTTTCGAACAGGCCGCCGCCCCCAAAAATACCAACCCGCAAAAGGGTTTGATCCATCTCATATTGTACGATTTTATTACTGCGGCGGCATATCCAACACCACATCGGATACCGTAACTCCGCCCGTCCCCAGCGTTCCCCCCGAACTGCCAGCCTTGACAAGAAAGTAGATCGTCTCATCCTGCGGGAACGTGATCTGCCCGGTGGACGCTCCCGAACCGGCACAGTTCAACTGCACGATATTCCCGGTCTCCGGCCCGCCTCCACAACCCGCCCACGTGTTCAGGGACCATAGCTTATTGTCAGTATAGTCGCTGCCCTGGGTAGGTGTAGTCGTGCCAAAATAGAATTCCACCCAGGTATTGCTCGACCCCGGCGTCGTCACCGTTGCCGAGAATGTATATACAACTCCTGCCTTCACGGAAACCGCCTGATAGACCCCGCCGTTCGTACCGCTGTTCGGCGCATTCGAGAAGTTCAACCCCTGCGGCGTAAAGGCGATGGTCGTCTGCGTACCGCCGGTATTGAGGACCGTCCACCCGCTATCCGTCGTAAGACTTGGATTCACCAGCACATTCACCTGCGGCGCATTGCTGTCCACCTGAACAACCTGCGAGACGGAGTCATATCCGCCATGCCCGAATGCCATCAACGTCACCCGGTAATTCCCGGCTAATGGATAGAAGATCGTATCGTCTTGACCGCCGGTAAAACTGGCCGATCCATCTCCTTTATTCCAATAATACTGAAAAACACCCGTCCCGGTTGCCGCAGCCACATAATAGTTGGCTTTCCCGCTCAACGGAGTTACCGTGAAGGCGGCATTCGGCAGAGGCCCCAGGCTTTCTTTTTTATCGTCAGGCGAACACCCGCTCAGCGAGACCGCCGTGGCCGCCAGTACCATCAGGAAAAAAATGCTATATCGCATATGGCAACAATTTTTATTTGTCGATTATTAATTATATCCCTGGTTTTGAACCAGCTTCGTATTGTTCAGCTCTTGCAGCGGTATCGGCAACACCTCGTTCCGCCCGGCCTGGAACCCCTTGGAAGCCAGCACCGTTGCCGCTTGTCCCGTACGCACCAGGTCGAAGAACCGGCTTCCTTCGGTAGCCAGTTCCAGCCGCCGCTCGTTATAGATATTGTCCAGCGTCGCAGGCACGGAGGGCAGCCCTACCCGCGCCCTCACCTTGTCTAGGAAATTCTGCGCCGTGAGCCCGGACGGAGCCGCTCCGCCGCCCCGCACCAACGCTTCCGCTTCCAGCAGATACGTATCCGCCAGCCGGATCTCTATCTCATCATTGGTCCAGTTCAACGGGATAACCCCGACCGTGCTCTGATAAGCCGCCAGCGGAGCAAATTTGGCGACAAAGTACCCGGTATTATCATACCCGGTATTATCATAGGTGCAGTAACCAGCCTTCGCCAGGCTGTCGATATTGTTGATGGTATACGGATAACGCGGGTCGCCCTTCATTGCATTGACCAGATCGAGGGTGACAGGATTGAACCCATAACCCGCGGTATTCGATTCCCATACCGGCCCCGTATAACCGCGTGGTCCCACCATCTGGACGCCCACATTCCCCTGATCGTACGAGAAATTGTTCCAGGTTACGCCCGAAGCCGATGTGTGGACGATCTCGAAGACCGATTCCGAATTGAACTTGTTGCCCGGATTGAAGATGTCGCCAAAATTAGGCAGCAGCGAATAGTTGGGCGACGTGTTCACCGAATCCAGATGCGCAGCCGCCTCCGTCATCTTTGAATTGTCATTCTCATAAATGATCGCCTTCCCCAGCAACGCCTGCGCCGCCCCCTTGGTAGCCCGGCCGCCATCTGTGGCCGTGTTGATCGACGCCGGCAGATCGGGGATCGCCGCATTAAGGTCCGCCTCGATCTGCGCATATACTTGCGCCGGCTTGACCTGCAGTTGGTTGAACCACTGGTTCTGCTGCAGCACCGTCGTGATCAGCGGGATATTGCCAAATTCACGCACCAGGTCGAAATAATAGTACGCACGCAGGAAATGCATTTCCGCCGTATACCTCGACATCTGATCTGTCGTCAACCCCGGGACCGTCGGCAACACTTGCAGCATCGTGTTACACCGGTAGATCCCACTGTAATTGCGCTGCCAGAGATCGGGCGGCACATTGGCCGTCGCCGCCTGGATCGTAAAGGTATTGAGCGCCTGTATCCCCGGATTGTCCGACGCATTTCCCCCACCCGCATACGTGTCATCCGACGCCGCATTGAAGATCACCATCTTCGGACAATAAGAGCTGACCGTCGTCCAGGTTAACGGATTATATGCCGCCACTACGCCATTCAACGCCTCGGTTGGATTCTGATAATAAGTCGACTGTAATACCGTCCCCTGCGGGGTCGGCTCCAGGAATTTTTTGCTGCACGCAACCATCCCCACAAGCGCGCCCACAAAAAGAAAGGAATATATAAGGATTCTTTTTTTCATATTCGCTGATTTTTAATCGTTAGAACGTTACGCTTACTCCGCCCTGCCAGGTCCTTGCCTGCGGATAGAAACCCTGGTCGATACTGGTGGCCCCTCCACCCCCGATCTCAGGATCATAACCGTCATACTTTGTGAACGTATAGAGATTGTAACCCGCGATATACAACCTCACTTTCTGGATCCCGAACCGGCCGATAAGGCTTTGCGGCAACGAATAACCGATCTGGACGTTCTTTATCCGGAAAAAGGCGCCGCTCTCCAGATAAAAAGCGGAAGGCTTCGTGAAATTGCCGTTCGGATCCCCATCTACCAGCCTCGGGAAAGTATTCGACGTCCCGGGTCCCGTCCAGCGGCCCAGCGCCTTCGTCTGATAGTTGGCCTGAGCGATATCCAACCGCCGTAAGCCTTGCCAGATCTCATTCCCTGCAACACCCAACCCGAACGCAACGATGTCGAATCCCTTCCAGGCCGCCGTGATCGTCGTCCCATATGTCCACTTCGGCGTAGGATCGCCTATGAAGGTCCTGTCTCCCGCATCGATCGACCCGTCGCCATTGAGATCGGCAAACTTGAAGTCACCCGGCTTGGCATTGGGCTGGATCATCTGCCCGCTCTTGCCGATATAACTGTTGATCTGGTCCTGTGACTGGAAAATGCCCTCCGTTTTGAAGCCGTAAAACGACCCTATCGCGTGGCCCGGCTGCGTCCGGTTCAGCTCATACGCACTCCCCACCAGCGTCGTCCCCACCAGGTAAGGCGTCACCCCGAGGTCCGTCACTTCATTGTGCAAATAGGAGACATTCCCCTTGATCCCAAAACTTACCGACCCGATCTTCTTGCTGTACCCCAGTTCAAGCTCCACTCCCTTATTGGTCATATTTGCTATATTACCATAAGGCTCACCCGATACCCCGACGTACAACGGCAGCTGCTCCTGCAACAACATCCCCGTCGTCTTCTTGGAATAGATATCGAAAGCCGCCGTCAGATTCTGAAAAAATATGGCGTCAAAACCAACGTTGACCTGCGTCGTCTGCTCCCACTTCAGCGTCGGATTGGGTGGCGCATTCGGACTGTACCCCTGCTCATACGTTCCGAACGTATAGTTGCGCCCCCCGCTGATCGTCGAGACATAGGCAAAATCGGGGATATTGTCATTCCCCGTTACCCCATAGCTGCCACGGATCTTGAGGAAGTTGACCGTATTGTTGGTTGGCCAGAAATGCTCCCGCGTGACCACCCAGCCCACCGACGCACCCGGGAAATAACCGTACTTGTTATTCGGACCAAACCGGGAAGAACCATCCCGGCGAATGAGACCCGTCAACAGATACCGCTCGTCATAACTATAGTTCAGGCGGGCGAACTCCGAGCTGACCGTATGATCGACGTCGTTGAAGCCATTGGCGACCTTATCGGCATTGGGCAGGCCGCCGCCGTAGTTCAGCGAAGCCGTCCCCAGCGCGGTGACCGGCTCATATTGGAAATTTCCGTTGAGCCCATACCCGCTTTGCTTCCACGCACTCGTACCGGCCAGCACCGTGAAATTGTGCAGCCCGATGCTTCGGTTATAGGAGGCCGTATTCTCCCAGTCGTATACGAATACCTGATCCGATTCCTGATAGTAGTTGGTGATCGGGTTGGAAGAGGAACCATTCAGATAATAGATCGGCGTAAAGCTCGTATTGCCATAGAAGGCGAGCTTCGCCCCGATAGAGCTCCTGATCTCGAGGCCCCTGATCGGCAGGACCGACACATAACCATTGCTGACCACGTTATGCGACCAGCTATAACCATTTCCTTTATTTACCTGGATATACGCCAGCGGATTCGTCTCCTCCTGACCTACATAGTTGGAGATCGCATAAGGCAAACCCGCCGCATTCCGCTCCACCGGCTCCGTATTGTAAATATTGCTGGGGTCATTCAGGATATTCGGATCCGTGATCACCACCGGAGTGGTCGGATCCAGATTGATCGCCGAGCTCAACGGGCCGCCAAAAACGCTGTTCGTATTCCCGAGACCCTGGTTCTTGATATACGAATAACCGACATTCTCTCCGATATGCAGCCACGACTTGAGCTTGTGATCGCCATTGATCCGCACCGTCAGTCGCTTATACCAGGAGATCGGCGAAGCGACGATCCCGTTCTGATCGAAATAACCCAACGATATGTAGAAAGTGGATTTTTCAGTCCCTCCGCTGAGACTAAGCTCATGGCTGTTCTCGCTGGCATTATTATCGAAGATCTGCGCCTGCCAGTCGGTACCCTTCCCAAGTGACGCCGGATTGGAAAAGATTAAGCCCTTGCCGCCTGCAACGGAAGATTCGTTCCTCAATGTCGCATATTGCGTCGCATTCAGCAGTTCAAGCTTCCTCGCCGGCGCCTGGCTGCCATAATACCCGTTATAACTGACCCGCAGGGAGCCGGACCTGCCCTTCTTCGTCGTGACCAGGATGACCCCGCTCGCGGCGCGTGCTCCGTAAATGGCCGCGGAAGCCGCATCCTTCAACACTTCCACCGACTCGATATCGCTGGCATTCAGATAGTCGAACCCGCCGTCATCCAGCGGCACCCCGTCGACGACATACAAAGGATCGCTATTGTTGATGGAAGTAGTACCCCTGACCCTTACCGTAGGCGCAGCGCCCGGCTGACCTGAGCTTGCGATTACCGTGACTCCCGTCGTCCGGCCCTGGAGCGCGTCCTCTACCCTGTATACCGGCTGATCTTCGAGGTCGCTCGCCTTTACACTGGTGATGGCGCCCGTCACGACACTCTTCTTCTGCGTTCCATAACCCACCACCACGACATCGTTCAACGACTGGGTCTGGGTAGTCATCGAGACCTGGAAGTCGGACCGGCCATTGACGGATTGCTCGATCGTCTGATAGCCGATCAGCGAAAATACCAGCACCGCATTTTCGCTCTCTACCTGGATCTTGAAATTACCGTTCTGATCCGTCAGGGTCCCCCTTGCTGTCCCCTTGATCGTTATACTCACCCCCTCCAGCGGCGCCCCCTTTGAATCCACGATCCGCCCCGTTATAGGGATAGACCGTGGCGCATCCGCGCCGGCCCGGGTTACATCCTCCGGCGTCGCCCCACTCGGATGATCCATTGCCGAGATCAACCGCTTCAACTCCGCGCTGCTGGAGTAAATGACATACGCCTTCGGGAGCACTTTCTTATACCGGAGATTGTAAGGTTTCAACAACTCATCCAGGAACTCCTCCACCGTCTTGTACTTGTCGATATTGATCGCCAGCCGGGCAGCCGGGAGGATCTTGGACTCATAAATGAAATCCACATCGAAAGTCTTTCTGGCCTCCGCCAGCAGACTGGAGAAGGCTCTGGCCTGGTCCCCCTGTCCGCCGGGGATTTGATGAAGATTGGGACTAGCTTGCGCGTAAGATACCAGCATCGCATTTTGTGAGCGGGCATTCATCAGGTTGCTGCAACCAAGGAAGAATAAGGTAAATAGCACCAACCTGCCTGTCAAGGTTCTTTTTCTCATATAGCGTTATTTAAGCGTATCGTGTTTATAACGGCTTTTACTGCTTCGTTACAAAGATCTTTTTGTCTTTTATCTGCATGTTATAGCCCGAAGCGACAATCAATAATTTTACAAGATCCCGCACATCCGACACCCGGATCCCGCCGGCGTCTGAGATCTGCTTTTCCAACATGGTGGAATCTTCCACTACCATCTCATATCCATAGGTGTCCTGGATCAGACGAGCGATCTCGCCAAGCGATGTATGATCGAAATGGAACTCATTCCGCGACCAGCCCGACCGCACCGCCACATCCTTGTCCTCATTTACCTTGGCCTGGAGGTCTTCATCCACCTCCGCTACCTGCCCCGGTCTCATGACAAGGCCGGCCTTCTTTTCCATTACGCCGGTGACTATACCGTTCATGGATAACCGTACTTTCCCTTCTTCCAGCGAAACGACCGCCCGCTCACGCCGCGTATTCACATTGAATTTGGTGCCCAGCACCTCGACATCCACTTCTTTTGTGTGGACTACGAACTTTGCGGCCGTCGAAAGCTGCTTCACAACCTGGAAATAAGCCTCGCCCTCCAGCCAGACCTGACGTCCGCCGGCCTCCGTCCACTGCTGCGGTACCCGCAAGGAAGAATTGGCATTCAGGATAACTACCGAACTATCCGGCAACAGGATATTTTTGACCTCGCCATACCCGGTCCTGATCACCGCCATCTCTTCAGGATGACCCGTCCTGGCGATCACCCACCAGAAGCCGATGACCAGCGCGGCGATCGAAGCTGCCGCCACCGCCGCTTTCACAACCCACCTTCCTCTCATGACCCGCACCGGCGCCGCCTCCGTTTGTTGAATCGCCGCTTCCACCTCCTTCCAGTTCTCCTCCTGTATCCGTTCGTCCAGCGGCTTTCGCCGAAAGCCAAACGGTAATCCGTCATTCTCATTCCTGTTTGTAGAAAATTCGTCCATGCGTCGCTTTTACTGCTAAAGACACGCAGTCGGAGATCAGATACCCTTTTTTAAAAGATTTTTTTAGCACCCGCTTTTCGTCACAACATAAAGTGCTGCCAACTTGACCAGGACAGTCAGCAGATCCGCGGACCTTAGCTTCCGCAATGCCTTCTGGGTAAGGTTCAGCACCGATTGATAATGGATTCCCATCACCTCCGCAATCTGGTTGTAATCCATTTCCTCGAAATAATGCAGGTAGATGACCTCCTTCTGCCGCTTGGGCAGCTCATTCAGCACCGCTGCAATTTTGGCCTGCAGGGTCGCGTATTCCTCGTTTCTGACCACGACCTCCTCTGGTGAAAAGTCGATATCCGGCCTCGGCAATAACCCGATCCTCAACTCCCGCGATTGCCGGTTGCGTAGCTGATTTAGGACCTGACGCCGAAGCGCGGTAAAAAAATAAGGCTTGACCTTTTGCAACGGTCCGATCACCGCCCGCTTGACCCATACCTTGACAAATAACTCCTGTACGGCGTCTTCTGCCAGTTGAGCATCCTGCAGTAACTTCAAGGCATAATCATACAGGCCATGGAATAGCTCCCCGTGGATAGAATGGAACGCATTCGTATCGCCATCCAGGGCAAGCATCCACCACTGCGGTAATTGATCTGTATGTAAAGGATTAATATCCATCTAGTTAGGTTCGCCCCAACGCTACTTCACTATCCCTGCCGATCGGAAATTCAATGCCGAAAGTAGTTCTTAACTCTGAGCATTCGCCTAAATTTACCGCAACCGGTTGCATCGGTCCGCCCCGGTCACCTGCCCCGACCGCCCCAATCTCCCCTTCTGGCCAGTCCCCGATCCCGGCTAGCCAGCCCCCGACACCTCCGCCGACCTGCCAGTCGACACGATTTATCAAGACATTTTGTCTCTTTGCCGGGGTTGGCAAGAATATTGACTAGCTTATATTTACGCTAATTTTTATGTCTATGTCAGAGATGAACAGAAAAGATAACGGACCCGAAACATCTGAAGATCTGAATACCGATGAAAATATTGCCGGTACTACCCACCTCAGCGAGATGAGCGCCACCGACGAAGAATTGGAACGCCTCCGCGACGAGCTCCAGGAACAAAAAGATAAATACCTGCGGCTCTTCGCTGAATTCGATAACTTCCGGAAACGCAGCGCAAGGGAAAGCCTCGAGCTTCGCCAGACCGCTGGAAAGGAAGTGATCATCTCCCTTCTCGATGTGCTCGACGACTGCGACCGCGCCGAGAAGCAGCTGTGGTCCGCGGACAATATCGATCGGGTCAGAGAAGGCATACAACTCGTCTTCTCCAAGCTGCGCGCCACACTCCTGGCCCGTGGCCTCAAAAGCATGGAAAGCATCAACACCGACTTCGACGTCGAGAAACACGAAGCCATAACCGAAATCCCCGTCCCCGATCCGTCCCTGAAAGGAAAAGTCATCGACGAGATCCAAAAAGGTTATTATCTGAATGACAAACTCATCCGCCACGCCAAAGTGGTGGTGGGAAATTAAAAGCCATCGGAATCATCCAATGTCAAAACGAGACTACTACGAAGTGTTGGGCCTGTCGAAAGGCGCATCGGCCGAGGAGATCAAGAAATCCTACCGTAAAGTGGCCATGCAATACCACCCCGACCGCAATCCCGGCGATAAAGCCGCGGAAGAGAAATTCAAAGAAGCCGCGGAAGCCTACGAAGTCCTCAGCGACGCCGACAAACGCGCCCAATACGACCGCTACGGCCACGCCGGCCTCAGTAACAACGGCCGCGGACCCGGCGGCGGCATGAACATGGATGACATCTTCAGTCAGTTCGGTGACATCTTCGGCGATGACCTCTTCGGCAGCTTCTTCGGCGGTCGCCGCAGCGGCGGCAGCTCCCGCTCCCGTGGCGTCAGAGGAAGCAACCTCCGCGTAAAGATCAAGCTCAACTATGAAGAGATCGCAAAAGGCGTCACCAAGAATATCAAGGTAAAGAAATACGTCTCCTGCAACACTTGTAGCGGCACCGGCGCCAAAGACAGAAGTAGCATCCAATCCTGCTCCACCTGCGGCGGCAGCGGCCAGGTACGCCGCGTCAGCAATACCTTCCTCGGCCAGATGCAGACCGTCACCACCTGCCCTACCTGCAACGGCGAGGGTTCCATCGTCACCGCAAAATGCGCCGTGTGTAAGGGCGAGGGCCGCGTATATGGCGAAGAGACCGTTACGCTCGATATTCCCGCCGGCGTACAGGAAGGCATGCAGCTCAGCGTCGGCGGCAGAGGCAACGCCGGCGAAAGAGGCGGCAGCCCCGGTGATCTCATCATTCTCATCGAAGAAGAGCAACACCCCGAGCTCCATCGAGACGGCCTCAACGTCGCCTACGAGCTCCATATCTCCTTCATGGATGCCGTCTTCGGCCTCCAGGCGGAAGTACCAACCATCGACGGCAAAGCCAAGATCAAAATTCCCGCCGGCACCCATAGCGGCAAGATCTTCCGCCTCAAAGGCAAAGGCTTCCCCGGCGTCAACTCATACGAGAAAGGAGACCAGCTCATCCATGTCAACGTCTGGACGCCCCAGCACATAACACCGGAAGAAAAAGACCTTCTTGATAAATTAAACGAGTCGCCAAACTTCCAGCCAAAGCCGGACAAGAACGAACGTAGCTTCTTCGATAAAGTAAGAGAGATGTTTTCCTAAAACGCCCCCAAACGCCCGGAGGGCGACCCCCTACTCCTGTACCCTCGGCCTCTTATTCCTTTTATAAATTCTTTGCGCCTTCTCGATCAGGCCGATGAACTCCTGCTGCATCCCATCATCCGGATCACGCGACTCCTGCGCCATCTCGATCACCTCCTTCCAATCCGCCTGCTTCATAAACGGCGACTTCTTCAACAGACCCCCGAACAACGCGATCGAAGAAGCAAACCGGTAACACGGCTGCAAGTCATGAAAAGCGATCAACTGATTCGGACAACTGTAACCCGTCATCCGCTCCACCGTATCATGCGGTAACTTATAATTGAGCACAACCTTCGCCAACAGGTCCCGATTCCCCTCAAGCCGGTCCCCATTCCCCGCCAACCGGTCCCGATTCCCACCGGCGCCACTGTCCGCATTCACCGGCGTCAGCTCGAACAACGCCAGCAGCGAATGACCCGACCCAACCTCCCCACCCTGGATCTCACTCAATGAATCCGACAACACCTTTACCTTATTGTCAAACCCGATCAACCGATAGTTCTTCACGATCGAGGGATTAAAAACAATGTTTAAATACGCGTCATCCGCCACCGCATATACCGTCTGCGTAAACTCGCGGACCAGAACTTTCTCCGCCTCCTCCTCATCATCCAGATAAGCAAAATTCCCATTCCCCTTTTTCGCCATCGCCTCCAGCTTGGAGTCTTTGTAATTGCCCATCCCCACCCCAAGACAAGTCAGATAGACGCCCCAATCCTTATACTGCGCCACCAGCTTTTCCAGCTCCTCCTCGGAAATTTCCCCCTCATTAAAATCCCCATCCGTCGCCAGGATCACCCGGTTATTTCCCCCCTTGATCAATTGACTCTTTGCCACCCGGTAGGCCGCCCGGATACCCGCCTCTCCCGGCGTCGCCCCGCCCGGCGTCAGCTCATCGATCGATTCCAGGATCTTTTTCTTCTCGTTCCCCGAGGTCGGCGGCAGCCAAACCCCAACCGAATTTCCATAAGTGACGATCGTAACCGTATCGATGGCTCGTAAGTTGTTGACCAACAGACTAAAAGCAGACTTGATCAGCGGAAGTTTGTTGGGCAGGTCCATCGACCCGGATACATCGATCAGGAAAACGAGGTTGGCGGGCGGGATTCGCGCCGGATCGATCTTTCGCGCACATACCTGCAGAAATAACAACTGATTCCCCGGATTCCACGGACATTCCGATAGATAAGACCGCAAACTGAAGCAACTGTCCGCAGGAGGGGCCGTATAGCCAAAATTGAAGTAGTTGAGCAACTCCTCGATCCGAACCGCATCCGGCGGGATCGTGCTTCCCATATTTATAAACCGCCGGACATTACTGTAGGAAGCCTTATCGATGCGGACCGCAAAACCAGTCTCCGGATATTTCATCGCGGGGATGAAACCATTCTCCACCAGCGAACTGTACGTCTCCGCCCCCACCGTCCAATCCCGCCGGTCCATCGGCCGCCAATCCTTGGTAAGTGACATTAACCCCTTCGAAGGCGGCGGGGGTACTGTCGTCCTGAAGATCGGCTTCAACCGGATCGTCTGATACGCGCTGGCATCCACCTGCATCGTCCTGTCCTCATATCCGTCCGCAATAAGGGTCAAAGTGTCCGTCGCCTGAGCAATAGGTATCCCGAAGGACCCCGAACCGCCCGAATAATAGAGGAACCCACTGGAGTGGAGCCTTATTTTCACATTGGGCATGAGGCCATTATTCTCATCTCTAATCTCGCCGCGCAGATAGTACTGCCCCTGCGAAGAATAGAATAGCAGAGAACTCAGCAGTAGCAAAAGTGCACTTTTCAACCGGATATTTTGATTCAAATTAATACGTTCTTTCCTCTTTGTCAAGGCTCTACTCCACCAGATGATAGATTGACGGAATATTCCTTCCAAGTCCATCATAATCAAGCCCATATCCAAGAAGAAATTTGTTTGGCACCGAAAATCCAAGATAATCCACCTGGATCGGATACACCGTCGCCTCCGGCTTGTGCAACAACGCCGCGATCTTCATCGACGCCGGCTGCTGATGCTCCAACTGCGGGAGGAATTCACTCAACGTCTTTCCCGTATCCACAATATCCTCGACGATCACTACGTGCCGCCCGATCAGATCCATATCCAACCCGATCGCCGTTATCACATGCCCCGATGACTTCGTCCCTTTATACGACGCCAGCTTGATGAAGCTGATCTCCGCCTCTATCGTGATCTCCTTGAACAGATCACTCGCAAACATGAAGGCTCCATTCAAGATCGCAATGAACAAAGGTCGTTTATCCGCATAGTCCCGGTTCAGCTGGGCCGCCACCTCCCTGATCTTCTCCGAAATCCGCTCCGCTGATAAATAAGGCTCAAAATTCTTGTCGTGTACCCGTATTCTCGTCATAATGCTTAATTCCCTGCCAACCTCGGCTTCCCCGGCGCCGACCGCTGTAAAAATATCCTTTCCCCCACCGCCGGCTCCTCACCCGACGCCAGCTGATTCATTTCCAATATGTCTTGCAACCGTACTCCCTCAGCTTGCGCAATATCATACACCCCCTCCCCCTCCCGGACAACATGATACTCGATCGCCCCCGTCCGCCGCTTCCGCTGCAGGAAGATCAACTGCCCCCTGACCAGCACATCCTCCTCCTTCATGTCATTGAACTCCAGCAACCGCCCAAGCGGAACGGAATATTGGTTCGCCACCGACAACAACGACGTCCCCGCCTGTACATAGACCACCCTCGCCCGGTTGATCTGGAACTCCCCCTCAGGATAAGATACATCCGGAACCGCCATCGCTGCATCCGTCTTTCTATTTCCCCCGGCACTATCCGTAGTCACCACCCCGCTGCCACCCTGTACACCCCCCACAACCAGCGCCACCGGCGTCTCCGCTCCCGGCGCCGTCAACACCACCTCATCCGCTGCCGCCATCTTCCCCATTGCGATCAACGTATACTGCTCCAGATTATAATCCTTGACCAACTTGATCAGGATCTGCGAATACCGGATATTCGTCGCATACCCCGCTTTCTTTAACCCATACGCCCACCCCTCATAATCCGTTGGCTCAAGCTTGAACAAAAACGCATATCTCGACCCCTGACGAAGGAAATCCGAATGATCCCGGTACGAATCCGCCGCCGTCGTATAGCTGCGGAAGCACTCATGCCGGGCGTCATCATCATGGTAGTAAACCGCTCCCTTCCAATCCTCCTTACACTTGACCCCAAAATGATTGTTCGAGCTCTTCACCAGCTCACTCGTTCCCGCCTGCGATTCATGAAGCCCCTGCGCCAGCGTGATCGCCGCCGGCACCCCCGTCCGCTGCTCCTCCGCTATCGCCAACGCCTTATACGTATTCACATAGTTCACTCCATTGACACTGACCTGGGCCGTCGCCCGGGAGCCAACGATCAGCAACCCGGCTCCTATCAGCACCCACTTGTTGATCATCGATCGGTTTTACTTTTTTTGGATAACGAATAGCCCATCCCGCATCGTGAGCATGACCTTTTCAACCGACCTGTCAGCAGCGACCATTTCATTAAAAGCCTGGATCGCCTTCGCACTCTTCCCCTCGATCTCCGGCTGCAGCACCTGGCCGTGGAACAACACATTATCCGCAAGGATCAATCCCCCCTGCCTGAGCTTGGGCATCACAAGGTTATAATAGTCGATATAGCCCGTTTTATCGGCGTCTATGAACACCAGGTCCCAGATCTCATCAAGGGTAGGAATGATCGCTAACGCATTTCCCCGGTGCAATATTATCCGGTCCTGCCAATTTGCCCGCCGAAAATTACCCTCGGCCAGATCCGCATCGGCCGCCCGCAGCTCGATCGTATGCAACCTGCCCTCCTCCGCCAAACCCGCGGCCAGACATAACGCACTATAGCCCATAAACGTCCCGATCTCCAGAATTCGCCGCGGCCGCATCAGCCTGCTCACGATCTCCAGGAACTTGCCCTGTAACGGCCCGCTCAACATATGCGCCTCCGGATGATTTGCCGCCGTATAGGCTGCGATCTCTTCCAATAACGGCGCCGTCGCCGATGAATACCGCTCCGCGTATACCTCCGCTAAGGGCTCGATAAGGTCCATACAAAACTTTTTACAAATATACCTAAACCCTTCCACCCCAACTGAGCACCTCCGGCTCCCCCCGCCGGGACAACGCCGCCAATCCCCCAAAAGTCAATAATCCATTCAAAAGCAATAATTCGATCCCGATCTGATACCCCCCAAACCACGTCGCCGCATTCCGGCTGACCACCCAGCAAACCGCCGGCGCCACAAGACACAAGGCCGTTACCGCCCAATTATCCGGTATCACCCGCCGCGTGAAGATCCCAAAGGCGAACAATCCCAGCAAAGGCCCATACGTATACCCCGCCAGATCCAGGATGACCCCGATCGTTGACGGATTATTCACCTTTTTGAAGATCAGGATGCATATCAGAAAGATTACCGCAAAGCCGATATGCACCCCCATCCTTATCCGCCGCTTTCGCTGCTCATTCCATTCCTCCCGGTTCCTCAGGTCCAGCAGATCGATACAGAAGGACGATGTCAGGGCCGTCAGCGCGCCATCCGCACTGGGGAACAACGCCGAGATTAACGCAATGACGAAGATGATCGACACCGCCTTCGGCAAATAATGCAACGCCAGTGTCGGGAAAAGCCCATCCCCGATCACATTCTTTCCTCCCAATATGAGTTGATGATCGGCGCCGACCACCCCGCCCTGGTTGATCGCAAAAAGATACAACAGCCCTCCCAGCAACAGGAACAGAAAGCTTACCAGCGCAAAAACAAAAGTGAAGACCACCATATTCTTCTTCGAATCCCGCACATTCTTTACGCTGATATTTTTTTGCATCATCTCCTGGTCTAATCCCGTCATCGCAATGGCAATGAACATCCCGCCGGCGATCTGCTTGGGAAAAAAGTTCCTGCTGTTCACATCCGTATGAAAAATCCGGCTCAACCCCTTCGCCTCCAACGCATGCAAAGCGCCGCCCGTCGAAAGCCCTAAATGTTGCAGTATATATACGATACAGACGACAAGCCCAAGCAACATGCACGTCGTCTGCAGTGTATCCGTATAGACGATCGTCTTCACCCCACCCTCGAACGTATACAACAGGATCATCGACAGGATCACCCCCGTCGTCAACCCGAAAGAGATCCCAAGGTCTTTTAATATGAATACATACAATACATTGATGACCAGGTATAGCCTCGCCGTCGCACCCACCGTGCGGGAAATAATAAAGAATAGCGCCCCCGTCCGGTATGCCACCACACCAAACCTGTCGCGCAAATACCGATAGATAGAAGTCAGGTTCAACCGGTAATAAAGCGGCAACAATACCAACGCCACGATCAGGAAGCCGATCCAGTTGCCGATGACCACCTGAAAATAACCAAACGCCTTCACCCCGTCATCGCCAACCGCTCCCACCGTACCCGGCACCGATACGAACGTAACCCCCGAAAGCGACGTGCCGATCATCCCGAACGCCACCAGCATCCAATTGGAGTTGCGATTTCCGATAAAGAAGGATTCATTGTTGGCATGACGCGATGTCCGCCAGGCTACCAGTAATAACAGGAGGAAGTAACCGATGACGAAGGAGAACAATAACGATGAGGCCATGTATGAAATTAGGATATTCAGCGAAAATCGCTCAATTTTAATTTATGATGCAGATCCGCTCCGTCGCAGTCTTCTGCGGCTCAAAGAATGGAAGTAACCCCCTCTTTGCCCGTCATACCGTCGAACTGGCAAAATACCTCGGTATCCTGAAGTTGAAACTCATTTATGGTGGCGGAAGCAAGGGCCTGATGGGTTTGATGGCGGACACCGCACTCGCCGAAGGCGTAGACGTCATGGGCATTATCCCCGAACTGCTGACCGAATGGGAACACCATCACAAAGGCCTCACCCAGCTCGCGATCGTCCCGGACATGCATACCCGCAAAAAGATGATGTACGAACGCGCTGACGCAGCCATCATCCTCCCCGGCGGCTTTGGCACCCTCGACGAATTTTTTGAGCTGCTGACCTGGAACCAGTTGAAGATCCACAACAAGAATATCTATATTCTCAACACCGCGGGATTCTACAATCACCTGTTGCGCCACCTGCATCAACTGGAAAAAGAAGGATTTTTGTACGACCGTGTCGAAGACCGCATTACCATTTGTGAGACTCCCGTGGAGGTCTTCAACCGCCTGGCCTGACCATTTAATACCTCTTATGCGGAAACAGGTCGAACCCCGCCTTTATCACCGGCAACGGATGCCCGTAAATATCGTTATAAGGCGAATTCGAATTCCCCAGGACGTCCAACATCAAGGCGAAATAATAGGTCCCCTCGCCGATCATCCGATGCCCATACCCGATCCCCAATAATAAACTCGGCGCATTCGTCTTGTAAATATATGTCACCCCCCCGTTCCCCTCATACGTCTGCTTATCATGCGTCCAGTTGATCTCCGGCTGCGCCGTCAGATATAGGAACGGCAGCACATACGCCCGCGCGAAAAGCCCCCCGCCATAGATGAATTCTTTCTCGCTGAGATCAGGATTGTAAACCCCCGAAGGATCGGGACTCACCGAATTATAAGTGAAATTCAGCACGATCCCCGCATCCAGCCACCGGTTCAGCGAGTATCCCGCCTCGGGACTGATACCGACACTGAATTGATTCGCCGCAAACCCCAGCCCCGGACCACCGCCAATGAAGAAATTCTCCTTCCGAAACCCCGTCCCGGTCCCCTCATCCGAATACGTATTCACCCGGGCAGGCATATGATCCTGCGCAAAACCGGCGACCGCCGCCATCGACATCCAAACGAATAGAAAAATGACTTTACTTTTCATAATACAAAAATGCAATAATTTATTCGAAAAATCGGGTAATGCTCCTCCCATCGCCACCATCAGGGTTTAAATGAAGGACAAAGCGACTGGCGCCGGTCGCCGTTATACTGACTGTAGAAACCCTGGCTCTCCAGAGCAAACTCAAAAGCCCCATAGCCGTTGTTATAGCTCCTCAAAGACGAAGTGGTCGCATCATAAGTAAAGGTCAGCTTAAGATTGTGATAGATGAAGCCGATCATCGGAATGACCGCATCCCCCGCCCGGTAGTACAACCCGCCGATAACCTGCTGATCACCGTTATCCAGCAGATTATACTGCGCATTCAACCCCAGCGATATTTCCTGTGCGCCCGCATCGGCCGTGTAGTAGGCGCCCGGATTGATGATGACCTGGTCGTTCACCTTGATGCTCGCATTCACAAAGCCGATATACCGCTCCGGTATCCGGCTGTCGAAGCCCTCGGGTTGCGACGTGAAGAACGACTCCCGCGCCCGGTTGATGTGCTGGATCGAAAAGCCGCCGTTCAGGTAAAGATTGCTCGTCGGGAAATACGCATAATTCATCCCGATCTGCATATCGAAGAAATTGACATTAGGCTGATCGATCTGCACGCTCGTCGGCAACGTATTATCAAAGAACTTCCCGTCGAACTGATCCGGGAACTTCAGATTGGTCGTGTTGATCCGTTTGTTGATATACCCTGCATTGAACCCCAGCGTGATCAGGCTCGCATATCCCACCATCTGGTGATACGCCACGCTGCCATATAACTCGGTCGAGGTCAGCGTGCCCGCTCCCGCGTCGTCCTTCAGGATCGCACCCCCTAAGCCCATCCAGCCATTCTCTATCCGGTCCCGGAACACCTGCGCATCCCCCCAGACGCTCATCGTTTGATAAGGCACTGACATGACAGTAGACCATTGATTGCGGTAATTGGCCCCCAGCCTGTAGTCCGCATCCGGAATAAAACCCGTATTGGCTGGGTTCGTCATCAAAGGGGAATTGAACCACTGCGAAAAATGAAGATCCTGGCCGGTGACCTTCACGCTCCCGATGATACAGCAGCCCACGACAAGTATTTTCCTCAACCCCCCCATTTTTGTTTAGTAACGTCGTTTTTATGATTTTGGTTGTCTTTTTACCAGCCGTTAACTTCCCCCCTTACCTTATCAAAGTTATATCTCCTTTTCTAGTTACATGCTTCCCATTTGAAAAATCTGCCTCCAACGTATAAGCATACACATCCATCGGCTGCATCTGCCCCTGATAATAGCCATCCCACCCGATATTCGGGTCCGTCGACTCGAAAACCAGCCTGCCCCATCGGTTGTATATCCTAAAATCCATATGGGTGATCCCAAAACCCATCACCTTGATGACGGAATTTGTCCCAAACCGCCCCGGCGTAAAGGCATTCGGCACATCCAATAACGGATCGATCAACGCAGACACCTGCTGGCAGACCGTATCGGTACAACCCGATGTATTGGTTGCCAGCAGACAGACCCTAAAGCTATCTGTCTGATTATAAAGATGCTCTACAGTATCCATCGTGTTTCGGACCGCCGAATCCCCATCCCCGAACAGCCATTTAAAGGTGCTGGCCCCAACCGACCCGTTCGTAAAGATCAAGGGCGTATTGGCTACCGGCGTCTGCGGCGTATACGCAAATGCCGCCGTCGGATTGCTGCTCACTACAATAGTCTCCTGCGTCGAATCCCGCTGATTACAGGTGGTGGTATCGATCTCGAGCAGACTGACCGTATAAGTTCCCGGATTGGGATAGAGATGGGTCGGGTTTGAACCGGTATCGACCGGACTTTCATCCCCGAAATTCCAGTAGAACTGGATGCCGCCCAGCGAAGTATTGTTGAACACCGCATTATACGGCGCACAGCCCGTCGACGGGGTCAGGAACTGCGCTTTTGCCACCGGCGAAACCCTCAGCGTCTTGCTTGCCGTATCCGGATAATTGCAATACGTCGTGTCGTCCATGATCAAATTGACGATATACGTCCCCGGGTTCTGATAAGTATGTACCTCCGGTCCCGGACCATCCTGTAAAGGAGGCGTGGTGTCCCCGAATTCCCAGATAAAGGACGTTGGCCCAAACGGCTTTCCCGGCGGCGCCGTCGACAAATTGGTGAAATCATACGTCAGCGAAGTACAAGGCAGATGAGGATCTTTAACATCCGCGAAATCCACCGGCGCCTTGTCCGTCCGGGCGATCACATACCGGTAGGTCGTGTCCGAAACATTACAACTGTTCGAATCTATCGCCACCAGCATGATCTTATACTTGCCGGGCGTACCATACGTGTGCTGTACCTCATAACCCGCCGTCGACGTATCCGGGCTCCCATCCCCGAAATTCCAGATATACGACTTGGCATTGCGGATCGTATCCTGAAGGTCCGCCAGTAGCGGCGTACAACCCGAAGTATCCCACAGCCGGCCATTCGTGCTCACTCTAATCCCCGCCGCAACCCCGGCAAAATTGAACGCGATCTTCAATGCCGCCTCATTGCACCCGTTCGTCCCTGCACCATTGACCGGAGCCCATACCCCAACCGTCGTCGGGAAAGGACCGCTCGCTCCGCCATTGCAATTCGCACAGATCCCCTGATAGATCACCCCATTCTGATCATACCGGCTGGTCCCCCCGTCCACATGCTCGCTGATGCTTTTGTCGTTATCATTCTGGCCATAAAAGGTTCCATACAGCAACGCGGAAGCATTTTTTTTAATTACGATGAAATAGAAATCCCGGTTATCGCTAACCGGCTTGATCGCATCCGGCGTCACCGGCATTCCCGACGTCCCCTGCAATCCATACGGATCGGGCTCCCCTCCGATGATCCAGCCACCCCATCCGCTCACATAGACATTCTGACAACGGTCGACAAGGAATGCCACCGGCGAAATATTCGGCATCCCATGCCCTCCGCTCGACCCGGTACCGAACGTAGTTGAATATACATACCCGGACAGATCCGGTTGCAGCTTGCTCACGAACTGCCGTGCCCCCGCGACGGAATAGGCCGCATTGATCACCGGCCACGTCGCATTCGTCGTCCCCATCACATATGGAAACCCGAACCTGTCGAACTGGATGCCATAGATGGCTTCGGCGTCGTTCGTGCCAAGATAGGTCGATCGCTTTAAGGTCGTGCCGTCCGCCGAGATCTGCGCTACATAGCCGTCACAGGTGCCACCCGCAAATGCAGGTTGTATGACGCCCGTCTTGTCACCCGGCAGATCCGTACTCGCCGTCGCCCCCGCAAAATAAATGTCACCCGTCAAAGGATTCTGCCTCATCACAAAGGCGCCATCAGGGCCCGTACCGCCAAAAAAGCTGCTCCAGATCAGGTTCGTACAATTCGGATCGATCTTCATCACCACCGCATCCTGCGTCCCCCCGCCAAAAGCGGGCTGAAAGACCGTACCTACGATCGGGAACGCACCCGGACTACCCTGCGGCGCTGAAGACTGCGTATTCGATGCCACCAGGATATTGTTGCTCCCATCCACGATAACCTCGCTCCGGGAGTCATCCCCATAATTTCGGATCAGACTGTTGGACCGCTCATTATGACTCTTGAGCTGGTCCTCGATATTCACCCCGTCATCCCGCTCGCCGCCTATCCGCAGACATCCGATCAGTTTGGTGCCGTCCGCGGAGAGCTTGGCAACGAATATATCCGCCCCGCCGCCGCTACCCGCCGTCGTCTTGAACGGGAAATTTGTCGAATAGGTCCGCCCCATCACGATCAGGTTACCCTGCGGATCGGCGATCATACTGGCCGGCGTCTCGGCATTACTACCACCCAGATAGGTAGCAAATATTTTACTTGCGCCGTTCGATGAAAGCTTGATGATCCCCACATCGAATGGATCGCCGCCATATTGCGGTTCAATCTGCCCGGTATTGTAAGGAAAAGCTGCGCCGAATACGATCCCTCCGGCATAAAAACTCCCGTCCGGAGACGGCGTCGCCGTGAACCCCCAGTTGCTGGCCTTGCTCCCCGTAAACGAACAGAAGACGACCGTCGGATCGATGATCAGCGTCGCATTCGGGTCATGGTCCTGCACATCGAAGCTCACCGTATTGCTGTCCCGGATAACATAACGGCAACGGATATCGCTCCGCCCGCGCTGCGGATCGAACGTATAACTGTACGGCTCCAACTGCGTCACATCCCCTACCGAGGTCGAAGCGATCAACTGCTCCTTCTTCTTGCTCAGCCGGTTGACCCCATCATACCTCATTCGGATCCGGCTCACATCCGCGCCGGGATGGATGATCAGATCGTATTTGAGCTGCCCGCTGTTCGTATAATAGCGGATATCGATCCCCGGATAAAGATCATGATAAGTGACCCCCTGATAAACCTTACACCCGGAAGCCCATTTTTTCGGATCATTGCCGATGTAATAATTGTTGTATCCGGGCAATACCTTGTCCGGCGTGATCTCCACCTGATCACTGGCCCCCAGGAAACGCACCCGGTAGGCATGTGACCGCAATACGTCGGCAACTGCGCCTCCCTGAGCATCCTTCGCCTGACTGCCCTTGCCGGCGGCCGTACCCACCGCCCCCGTCGCCCCTTTCTTCTTCAACCCGTGCCGCTCCGATGTCAACCGCACCAGGTCATCGGGATGATACAATAAGGTAGTGAACCCTCCCTTTTCCAGGAATAAGTTCCCGATGCTGATCTCTCCCATGTACTTGACCTTCGGGTCCCACTGCCCCCTGTTCTCCACAAATTCAATGTTGGATGAGCCCTGCTGGGCAACCCCACGCAGACATACAAGCATCAGTATAACGACTATATAGTAACCTCTTTTCAAGGTCGTGTTTTTCATTTCACCCGCGTACCCGCCAACCTACCGGATCAGCGTGATATCCCCTTTCTTGGTCGCATGCGTCCCATCAGAGAAATCCGCCTCCAGTGTATAAGCATAAACATCCATCGGCTGCATCTGTCCCCGATAATACCCATCCCAGCCGATATTGGGGTCGTCACTCTGGAAGACCACCTGGCCCCAACGGTTATATATCCGCCACGTCATATGCACGATGCCGAATCCTACCACCTTCACGATCGCATTCGTCCCAAACCGCCCCGGCGTAAACGCATTCGGCACATCCAGCAACGGGTTGATAAGCGCGGCAACCGGATGGCAGACCGTATCCGTACACCCTTCGGCATTCGTCACCAGCAGACAGACCTGGAAGGTGTCCGTCCGGATATACTGATGAACGACCGTATCCGGCGCCGTCTTTACCTCCGAGCTTCCGTCCCCGAACAACCACAAATATCGAACCGCAGGCGACGAGGTCGGCACAAAGGTCGTCGGTGTGTTTACCCGGGACGGCAACGGATCATAATTAAAGTCCGCCGCCGGCTTCGTATACAACGTTATCGTCACGCTCGTCGAATCCCGGATATTACATGTATTCGGATTTACCGCCAACAGCGTGACCGTATACGTACCCGGATTGGGATAGTAATGGATCGGCGATATATCCGTCGAGTCGATCGGGCTCCCGTCCCCGAAATTCCAGTAATAATATTCCCCGCCGGCCGTCGTATTGCTGAAGAGCGCTGAATCCGGCGCACAGCCGATCGCCGGGGTAATAAAACTTGCCTTGACATTCTGCGCCACATTCACTATCTCGGTCGTATCCAGCGGATAATTACAGTAATCGGTATCGGTAAGCGACAACGTCACATTATATGCTCCCGGCGACATGAAGCTGTGCGTGATCTGCGACGGACCGTCCGGCGTCGGCGGCGTCCCGTCCCCGAAGGTCCACAAGAAAGAAGAGGGGCCGAACGGCAGGCCCGGCGGTGAGGTGGACAAATTGGTAAAGACATAGCTCAACGAAGTACAGGGCGGAACCTTCGCAAAATCGAAGTTCAGCGTTGCCGGATTGTTACTGACGATTATCTCGCGATATTCCGTGTCCGCCACATTACAACTGTTGGAGTCGATCGCGATTTCCGTCACCTTGAAAACTCCCGTGCTCGTATAGGTATGGTTCTCGGTAAAACCTGTCGTCTGTACGGGCGGCGTACCGTCTCCAAAGATCCAGATATAGTTTTTGGCATTGCGGATCGTGTCCGAGAAGGATACATTCAGCGGCACACAGCCCACGCTATCCCCCCGCCCATGCGTGACCGACTTTAAGCCCGCCGCCACGCCTGCAAAATTGAAGGCGATCTTCACCCCCGCCTCATTACAACCCGTTGTCTGCCGCCCGTTGTTGGTACCATTACTGGGCGCATATACCCCCAGGGTAGTGGGGAACGTAGCCCCGCCATAACAGTTGGCGCAGATCGCCTCGTAGATAACGCCCTGTGCATCGAACCGGCTGGTCCCTCCGTCCACATGATCCCCGTAAGTGCCCCCCACCTGGCCGAAGAAGCTGCCGTACAGCTGACTTGCCGCATTCTTCTGAAGTACGAAGAAGTAGAAGTCGTTATTGTCCGTAGTCCCCCGCAACGCATTTCCCGTCGCCGTCAACCCGTCGGTCCCGGTCCCGCTGGTCCCATCGCTCCCCGTATAACGTTCATAGATATTCGGTCCGCCGCCCCAACCCGAAACATAGACGTTCTCACACCGGTCCACCAGGAACGCCGTCGGCGAAATGGCCGGATACGGCTCACCCCCCGGCCCGAAATTAGCCGAATAGACGATCCCTGACAGATCGGGCTTGAACTTCGTAATGAACTGCTTCCCCGTAGCCTGGTTGCCGCCATTATTGAACGGCGAATTGACGACCGGGATCACCCCGCTTGTCGTCCCCATCACATATGGATCCCCCTCCTTGTCGAACTGGATCCCGTAGATCATATCGGTCAGGGTACTCCCATAATACGTTGACTTTATCAAAGTGCTGCCGTCATTGCTGACCTGGGCGACAAATCCGTCGATCCCTCCCGCATTGGCAGCCTGCACCACCGGCGCATTGCCCGTACCGGGGAACTTCGCGCTCAACGTTCCCCCGGCCACCCAGATCGAATTGTCCGCCGGGCTTAACGCCAGCACCGTCGCCACATCCAGATTCTCGCCACCCAGATAGGAACTGAAAAGTACCTGGTTGAGGTTCGGGCTTAACTTCAGCAATACCCCATCCTGTCCGCCCCCACCCGGATTCGTTTCGAATGCCCCGGGCGTCGTCGGAAAATCGGTAGACTGCGTACACGCCGCTAAATAGACATTCCCCGCGGCGTCAAGTATCACCTCGCTTCGACCATCGTCCCCATAGTTCAACCGCAGATCATGCGCCCCCTCTACTACATACTTGGGCGCATAGTTGACTCCGTCATCCCCGGTGCCCCCGATCCGGCGGCTTGCGATCAACCCCGTCCCGTCAGCCGTGAACTTGGTCACGAAAATATCAAAGCCGCCACCTGGCCCGTATAGTGTTTGATTGGCGCCGGTAGTGACATCCAACGGAAAATTAGCCGAGCTGGTCCGCCCCGTGACGATCAGATCGCCGCTGTTATCGACGATCATACTGTGCGGCTGCTCATCCCCCTTCCCGCCAAGATAGGTCGCAAAGATCCGGTTCGATCCGCTGCCGCTCAATTTCATGATCCCCACATCGTACTGATATCCTCCGCCCGACGGACCACCCTCACTGGCGTCCCCACCTTGAAAGGTCGTCTGAAACGCTCCCGGACTGACCAGGTAACCATTCCCGTCCGATCCCCCGATATCCGTCTCATCCAGCACGATGCCCCCCAGGTAAAGATTTCCCGCCCCGTCATATGTAGCCGTATACCCCCAGTTGTCCGATTTACTTCCGGTGAACGAACAGAAGACTTCCGTCGGATCGATCACCAGCGTCGCATCCGGCGAATAGCTGCCAACCGAGAATTGGATCCGGTTGCCCGGTAACAACTTATAGCTACACGCCAC
Organism: Puia sp.; assembly: GCA_035695565.1. Classification (GTDB taxonomy): domain Bacteria; phylum Bacteroidota; class Bacteroidia; order Chitinophagales; family Chitinophagaceae; genus Puia. Next base: position 373,437 of record DASRRX010000015.1, read on the forward strand.
CTCAGACCTCCCTGACCCATCGACCTGGTAAGAACGCGGCTCCAGCTCCTGCACCGTCCCAACCGACGTCTGGACATAAATGCGGTTCTTCCGCACACTCAGCTTCGTCTGGCCGTCATATTGCAGGATAACCTGGCTTGGATCCGCCCCCGGATGCACCACGATATCATACTTCAAGGTGCCCAAATCTGTATAATAGTGAATGTCGATCCCCTTATACATATCCTTATAGAGGATACCTTGATAGATTTTACACAGGACCGCCCAATTTTTTTTGTCGCCGATGAAATAATTGTTGTACGACGCCACCGCCTTGTCCGGCATAATACTCACATCATCATTGGCCCCCACGAAGCTGACACGATAGCTATGCAGATGCAGCAAATAAGGATCATTCTTTGCCCCTCCCGGACCCTTGCCAGCCCCCCCGCCGCCATTACCTCCGGAACCTCCACCGCCATTCCTCCCGGAACCCCCACCACCATTCCCCGGCGGCAACAACTGCTTCGACCCCGATCCCCCCGTAACCGCCGCGGGCGCCACCGCCGTCCCGGCCACAGCTTTTCCCGCCCCCCCTCCTGCCCCGCCTGGCCCAGTCGCCCATCCACCCCCCGGATGACTTGGATAGCTCGGAGCACTTACCCCCGCCCGCGCAAAATCCCCATGCAGCAACTCGCCGATCCTGGACAGATCGGTCGTGTCCTCCATCAATACGGTAAACCCCTTATGTTGCATGTAAATGTTGCCGGCCGGCATCCGGGCTTGGAAACGGACCGACGAATCCCACTGCCCTTTATTCTCAACAAACTCGAGATAGGAATAGCCTCCGGATTGAGCTGAGAGCGTTAGGGCAGTTAGTGTGAACCACGTAACGATTAGGCCAATTCTTCCCAATTTGTTGAGTTTCACGGTAAAATTTATAGCGATCTACTCTAATTTACGAAATTTTACTCCAGGCTGTCTTTCCTCTTTGCGACTGCAGGAATTCCCTCAGCCGCCTGTTTCCCTCCGCCGATAACTCCGGATCATCCGCCAACAATCCCTCCACCGCCGACCGCGCCAGCTCCAACCAAAACCGGTCCTCGACAATATTCGCCAGCTTGAAGTTTAGTAGACCGCTCTGCCGGGTCCCTTCGATATCCCCTGGGCCCCGGATTTCCAGGTCCTTTTCCGCAATTTTAAAGCCATTGTCGGTCTCCGTCAGGATACTCATCCGCTCCCTCGCCTCCCGCCCAAGTTTCGGGCTTGTTAATAAGATGCAAAAGCTCTTTTCCGCGCCTCTGCCTACCCTTCCCCGCAATTGATGCAACTGCGATAACCCAAACTTTTCGGCGCTTTCGACCACCATCACGGTCGCATTCGGCACGTTCACCCCTACCTCTATAACGGTCGTCGCTACCATTATCTGCGTGTCCCGCCGGATAAACCGCTGCATGTTCGTATCCCGCTCCACATTCGTCTGCCGCCCATGTACCATGCTGATCCAATATTTCGGTTCCGGAAACCAGGCCTTCACATTCTCATACCCCTTCATAAGGTTTTCATAATCAAGCTTTTCAGATTCCTCTATCAGTGGAAAAATGATGTATGCCTGCCTTCCCTTACCCACCTCGTGCCGGATGAAATCCATCACCTGCGGCCGCCTGTCTTCGTAACGATGAACCGTTGATATTGGTTGCCTTCCGGGCGGCAATTCATCCATCACACTATAGTCCAGATCGCCATAGGCCGTCATCGCCAGCGTTCTCGGGATCGGCGTCGCCGTCATCACCAGCACATGCGGTGCGATCTCCGCTTTCGCCCATAGTTTCGCCCGCTGCGCCACTCCGAACCGATGCTGCTCATCCACGATCGCCAGCCCAAGCCGCTGAAATTGGACCGCCTCCTCCAAAACCGCATGCGTTCCGATCATAATATGCAACCTCCCGTCCCGCGCCAGCTCCAGGACCTCCCTTCGCGCCTTCGATTTCGACGACCCCGTCAACAACCTTACTTCCACCGGTAACCCCCTTAAAAGAGCCGCTATCCCCTCGTAATGCTGCCGCGCCAGGATCTCCGTCGGCGCCATCATGCAGGCCTGATACCCGTTATCCAACGCCAGCAGCATCGCCAACAGCGCTACGATCGTTTTACCGCTGCCCACATCCCCCTGCAACAACCGGTTCATCTGCCGCCCCGCCCCGGTATCCCGCCGGATCTCCTTCAAAACCCGCTTTTGCGCCCCGGTTAGCTCAAAAGGCAGATTATGGCTGTAGAAGGTGTTGAACAGCTCCCCTACCCGCTCAAAAAAAACCCCTTTCGACGACCTGTGCCGCTTTGATTTGATCAGCCCCATCCGCACCTGCGCCAGGAACAGCTCCTCGAACTTCAACCGGTATAATGCCTGCTGGTACATCGCCGGCGTCGTCGGGAAATGGATCTGCCGGGAAGCCTGGTCCCGGGACAACCAGGATACCCGCTTTCCGGTCGCCGGATCAGGATATTCCATGACCGACGCCGGCAAATTCTCTGGCAAGTCTTTATCTTTCAATAAGTTAAGAAGCGTCTCCGTCAGCTTCGCCAGTTGCCGCCCGCCCATTCCCCTCACCTTTAGCTTCTCCGTACTGGGATAAACAGGCTCCAGGTACTCCGGTCGTTCCACTACCCCGCCATTCTTCAATTCCACCTCCGGATGGGTCAGCTGCGGACTGCCCTGATAATAGCTCAACCGCCCGAATACCAGGTACTCCGCGCCCACCTGAACCAGCTTTTGTATCCCCATCACTCCCTGGAACCAGACCAGCTCCAATACCCCCGTCGCATCCCGCAGCTCCGCCACCAACCGCCGCGCCTGCCTTTCTCCCAATACATCCACACTCACCACCTTGCCGGACACCTGCACGAATTCCATCTCCGGATGGATCTCCCGGATCAGATTGATCTTCGTTCTGTCAACATGTCGATAGGGATAATGCTCCAAAAGGTCCTGGAACGTAAAGATGCCGAGCTCCTTCTGCAAAAGCTCCGCCCGCTGCGGCCCTACCCCCTTGAGATACTCAATGGGACTGGACAATAAATTATTGGTCCCTTTGGCTATTGACATATACTTCGATCGTACCCTTCGTCTCCAACCCCCGTCTCGGGGCCATCATGGAATCCACCAGTTGGTAATGAAGCATCAACGAATCCCGCACCCGGAATGGATAAAAATTATTCAGTGTCGGCAAATATTCAAATAATACCAGATCATAATAGTGATCGCGGATCCTCGTCTCCAGACTGTCCGCTTGCCGGTTGAACATCCCCACCCCCAGATGATACCATAACGGCAAATGCCCATTCCGCTCCGGCGTATAAGGTATCTCCGCCGCCAGCGGCGTCAGCTCCGACATATTCAACACTTTCAACGCGCCTTTGTTGCGCGTGACAAGATCCATCTTCATCAGCCGCTGAATTCCCTCCGCCGTCGACTGCGGCATCGTGATCCGCCGAAAAGCCGGCAACCCGCACTCCACCCATTGCTCCGTCGGAATATCTTTCGTGGTGTCGGGATTGAGCATGTAATTATCTTTTCCGACTACATTCTCTCCCGTTGGTGAGACCGTCATCCCCGCCGCCACCGCATGACTCCCCATGAACCGCTGCGTATACTTCCACCATACCCCGCTCCACCATAACAGGATACCCGCCACCAATAACACTGTCATCCGCCGCCGCTCCAGGTTCACCGGCAACAGCGGCCCCAGCAGCGATACGATACACGGAAAAGCAAAACTGTGAAAAAAGATATTATTGTCCGGCGGCGTATAACTCGTAACCTGCAATACCGCGGCCTCCCCCAATATCCCCAGCGTCAGCGCCAGCAACAAAACGCCTCGCGGATCCGCTTTCAACATCCCCATATTCCGGTACCGCACCAGCGAAAGGAATACCAGCAAAAACAAATAGAATTTTATCCACTGCGACGAACCGAAAAATTCCGTCGCGATATCGAAACCGGATACCCGCGAAGAATGCGGCGCCTGCCCATGATTGAACCAATACCCGAAACCATGCGAAACGAATGGCAGGATCACCAGGACGAACAGCACAAAGAAACTCGCCAGATAGATCAGCATCGGCTTCCACCGCCCGTACAACCAACCATAAACGCCCAGCACTCCGGCCGCCACTAAAAAGGCCAGCCCGCCTCCATCCTGCTTTGTCAAAAATGAGAACACCGTGAACAGCCCCGCTCCCGCCAGCCAAAGCCAGCGCATCTTCCCGCCTCGCCCGATCACCCCATCCGCCGGGTCCGGGCATAGATATTGCAGTAAGCACGCCAACGCCACCAACTCAAAAACAATGACCGAATGGTTGTACCAGGGCCAGAAATTGAAGAAAGAATAGGAAAGACAGAACAAGATTACCGACGCGAGCCGGATCCCCTTGTTGACCGAAAGACTCTTCAGAATGGATCGGAAAGCAAGCCCCGAAACAATATTGATAAAGACCTGCGCCTCCACCAACGTGAACAACTTTGGACCGAAAAGTTTGAAGAAGATGGCTGGGATCACCCAATACATCCCACCTAACGGCGTACCGAAATCGCGGAATGGCAACTGCCCCTGACTCATGCGATACGCGCCTTCCCAGGACAAGAAAATATTAACCCGATAGGGTAAGTGAATGAACAACGGGACACAGGCCAACAGCAGTATGATCAATAATTCGGCCCGGGAGGTCAGGTATCGGGGCATAGCGCAAATTAACCTATTATTATTTAAACGCAATATTATACATTTTGTGTTTTTGTTTGTATTTTGTTGCTCAATAATTTAATGTTTTGGAATACCTTAAGCTGTTAAGACCAAAGGATTGGGCGAAGAATTTGTTCTTGTTTCTCCCCCTGTTTTTCGCCGGCGAGTTTAAAGATGTTCACGAGCTGTTTATGGTCTCCCTTGGTTTCATCGCCTTCTCGCTTGTCGCCAGCAGCATCTACATCATAAACGACTACCGGGACCGTGAAGACGACCGCAAACATCCCGTCAAATGCAAACGCCCGCTGGCTTCCGGCGCCGTCTCCCCTACTTCCGCACTTGTTATTTGCGCCTTTCTCCTTATCGCCGGCTTCGGCCTGGCCTGGTGGGTCCGCGATAAATTCTTTTTTGTCCTGGCTATCTATTTTCTGATCAACCTCAGCTATTCACTTGGCCTCAAGTCCATCGCTATCCTCGATCTTGTCCTCCTCGCCGCCGGGTTCGTCCTGCGTATCAAGGCAGGCTCCGTAATTTCCCGGATACCGCTGTCGGAATGGATTGTCATCATGGTGTTCCTGCTCGCGATCTTCATGGCTATCGGCAAACGCCGCGACGACGTCCTTCTCAAACTGAGCACCGGGACCGATATGCGCAAATCGATCAAAGGCTATAACCTCGAATTGCTGAATGTACTGCTGGCCCTTGTGTCCGCTATCATCATCGTTGCCTATCTGATGTATTGCATGGACCCGGAGACGGTCGCAAAGATGCGCACTTACCGGCTCTATTATACCGGCGTTTTTGTAATGGCCGGTATTATGCGATATTTGCAGCTCATTTACGTCGTCGCCGACGCCGGCTCGCCCACCAGGATCCTTTATAAAGACCGGTTCATTCAGCTAACGTTGCTGCTGTGGTTTGCCAGCTTTTTTGTAATTCTATATTTGAGAGGAGTACATATCTTCAATTAATCCGACTGTCCAATCATGCCAACTTTACTCTTACTGGGAGCGACTTCCGATATGGCCGTAGCTATCGCGCGGAAATTTGCCGCCGCAGGCTATGACATCCAGCTGGCCGCACGCAATGCGGACCGCCTCCTGCCCCTGCAATCCGACCTTGCCATCCGTCATTCGGTCCGGTCGACGCTTCATGAATTCGATGCCACCCAACCCGCAACCCACGCGGCTTTCCTGTCCTCCCTCCCCACCCGCCCCGATATCACCATCTGCGTCTTCGGCTACCTCGGCGACCAGCAGCTCGCCGAATCCGACTGGACCGAATGCGAACGCATTCTTACCACCAACTACATCGGCGCAGTCTCCATCCTCAACCTGATCGCGAACGAATACGCGTCAAAAGGCAACGGTGTCATCGCCGGTATCAGCTCCGTCGCCGGCGAACGCGGTCGCCAATCCAACTATTTTTACGGTAGCGCCAAAGCCGGTTTCACCGCCTACCTCTCCGGCCTCCGCAACCGCCTTTTCCCTAAGGGCGTCCACGTCCTCACCGTCCAGCCCGGCTTCGTCTACACAAAGATGACGGAGAACATGCCGCTGCCCGGCCTGCTGACCGCCACTCCCGAAATAGTGGCCGCCGTCGTACTCCGCTCCATCCAAAAGAAAAAGAACGTGGTCTACGTGAAATGGTTCTGGCGCTGGATCATGCTTATCATCAAAAGCATCCCCGAACCCATGTTCAAAAAATTAAAGCTGTGACGCAAAAGATCGCCTTTTTCGATTTCGACGGTACTATCACGACAAAAGATACGCTGCTGGAATTTATCCGGCATTCCAAAGGAACCCCCCGCTTCTACCTCGGCTTCATCCTGAACAGCCCCTGGCTGATCGCCTACAAGCTCAAGCTCATCTCCAACCAAACCGCCAAGGAGCGGGTTCTTAGCTTCTTCTTTAAGCGTACCCCCCTCGATCGCTTCGAACGGCATTGTGAATCCTTTTCCCGCGATATCCTTCCAACCCTTATCAGGCCAAAAGCGCTCGAAGAGATCACCAAACTCAGGACTGCCGGAGCTTCCGTTGTGATCGTCTCCGCCTCGCCGGAGAACTGGATTCGCACCTGGGCGACAACCCTTGAAGTGGAGCTCCTGGCTACCCGTCTTGAGACCAAACCCGGCAAGGATCCCGCAAAAGCACCCCGCCTCACCGGGAAGATCCTCCAAAAGAACTGCCACGGCGAAGAAAAGGTCCGGCGCATCAAAGAAGCTTACACTCTCGATGACTACCAGGAGATCTATACCTACGGCGATACCGGAGGCGATCGCCCCATGTTGAAGCTGGGCACCGCATCCTTCTATAAACCCTTTCGCTAGCCAACCGGAAAAACATGGATAAAGGAACAGACTTTGTCATTATCGGGCTTTCTCCCTGGTACATCGATATCGGCAGCAATTGCAAAAGCATTGCCCGCGAGCTGAGCCGCCATCACCGCGTGCTGTACATCAACATGCCCCTCGATAACAAGACGATCCTCCGCCAAAAAGACCACCCGGAGATCAGAAAACACCTCGACATCATAAAAGGCAAAAGCCCCGCCCTCTGCGAGATCCAACCCAACCTCTGGAATTATTACCCTACCCGTATCCTTCGCTCCATCAACTGGATCCCCTCAACCGGGCTCTTCTCTGCCTTCAATAAGCTTAACAACCGCCGCTTCGCCGCCGACATCCGCAAAGCCACGGCTGAGCTTGGCTTCACCAACTACATCCTGTTTAATGACAACGATATCTTCCGATCCTTTTACCTGAAAGAGCTGCTCCGCCCAAAACTCTATATCTACTATAGCCGCGACAACCTGCTGGGCGTCGACTACTGGAAAAGACACGGCGTCACCCTCGAACCCCGGCACATTGCCAAAGCCGATATCGCCGTAGCGAACTCCCACTACCTCACCGGCTACCTGCGCCGTCATAACCCCAATAGCTTCTATATCGGCCAGGGCTGCGACATTACGCTCTTCAACGCAAAAGGCGGCTATCCAATGCCAAATGAGCTGGAGAATATCCCCCATCCCATCATCGGCTATATCGGCGCGATCAATTCCCTGCGCCTTGACGAAAATGTCATCCGCGAAATCGCCGCTTCCCGGCGGGATTACAGCATTGTTCTCGTTGGACCGGAAGACGAATATTTCGCAAAGAGCACGCTCCACGACGTCCCAAATATCCATTTCCTCGGCAAGCGACCTCTCTCCGAGCTCCCCTGGTACTCTTCCCGCTTCGACGTCTGCATCAACCCCCAACTGATCAACGAGGTCACCATCGGCAACTATCCGCTCAAGATCGACGAATACCTTTCCATGGGCAAACCTGTGGTCGCAACCCGGACCCGGGCGCTCGAAATTTTCGGCGACAATGTCTATATTGCAGAGAAACCGGCTGATTACCTAACCTTGCTTGATAAGGCGTTGTCCGAAGACAACCCCGCGAAACGGGAAGCCAGGATCGCCCTGGCCCACACCCATACCTGGGAGAATTCGGTGAAAGAGCTTTATCTTGCGATCGACAAAACCCTTGTAAATTGAGCCTTGCGCAAAAGATACAGTCGAACCCCCGGATGAAGGATTTCCTGCTGTCTTGCCTGACCCGCGGACATCGGCCCCGCTGGTGGGTAAGACTTTTTGTGAACCCCTTTCTCCATAAACGCGGGCGGCGATCCGTCATCCGGCGCCGGACAAGGCTCGACGTCGTGCCCTTTCGCAAATTCATCATCGGCGACGGCGCCATCATCGAAGACTTCTCCACTATCAACAACGGAATGGGCGACGTCATCATCGGCAGCCGCTCCATTATCGGTATCGGCAACGTCGTCATCGGCCCCGCGCAGATTGGCAACAACGTCATCTTTGCCCAGCACATCGGTATCCTCGCCATGAACCACGGCTATACCGATATCAACACGCCGATTCGCGATCAAAAATGTACCGCCGCCCTGATTCGCATCGAAGACGATTGTTGGATTGGAAGCAACTCGGTCGTATTGGCAGGAGTAACGATCGGCCGCCATTCGGTCATCGCCGCCGGCAGCGTCGTCACAAAAGATATCCCTCCCTATAGCATAGCGGCCGGTAACCCGGCCCGCATCATCCGCCAATACAACGAATCCACCGGCGCCTGGGACCGCGTCTAGGTCAATTCTTCTCGAACACAAACATCGGGTATTCCCCCTTTAAACCGCAAACCTCCGGCTCCCGCTCCTCCCGCGCATACAGCCGCTCAAGGATCTTCCGCCCACCCAACCACGGATGGATATACACTTTCATCCACGGCACACTCACCGACCGCCATACCTTGAGCTGGAACGGCGGCAAATTCTTCTTCATGTAGTCATAGTCATGGGCATAGAAATACAACATCTTGCCGTCATCCTTCGATCCCGCCATCTTCCGGAAAGCCCCCGCTACCCTGTTCCGGATAAACACAAAGCCCCGGAACGGCAGCAACCCGACATTCATCCACGGCGAGTGCTTGTACCAGTCATACACCACAACTCCCTTCCCGCCCGGCTTTAGCACCCGGTACAGCTCCTTGATCGCCGTTGCCTGCTCATCCTTGGGAATATGATAGATCGTATTCAATGAAACGAACCCACCCATTACCCCGTCTTTGAATGGCATATTCGTCATATCGCACAGGACGCAGATGGCCTTGTCGCCCAGCTTCCGCTTCACCTCGCTCAATGCCTGGAACGACAGGTCCACACAGACCCGGTATTTGTATTGCGCTGAATATTGAATGTAATCCGAAAACTGCAACGCCCCGGAAGCCGCATCCAGCAGATAATCCCCCGCCGGGTTCAGGAACCGCGCCACCCGGTCATGACATTTTTTGAGATAATCCTTGCTCACTGCCCGCAGGTCCTCGAAGATCACCGCATCTTCATAATCGCCGGCTTCATTCGCATGCCAGCCCCGTTGGTCGTAGAAGTTCTTGACAAGCTTCTTGTCATCGCTCATCAGGTCCTGCAACACCTTGCCGTTCGGACCGACCAGCGCCAGGTCCTTCAGCAGTAATACGATCTCTTTCAGGATCGGATACACGTAAGATTCACCGGCCGTGATCAGCCCCTTTTCCAATTCCTCCGTGAACGGCTTCCCATCGGTCTGCAGCACCTGCGCCCGTACGATCTTCTCATTTAAAGACGCAATTTCCTCCGTGGTCAATTCCCGCAGCTCCTGGCCGGTGATCGGGCATTTTAAGATCGAGATCCATTCCATGAAAAGAAGGGGGGTTTATTGAACATTCCGGCGAATATAGTCCACTCCGGCGAAATATGCAATATCCCCCACCCATCTCTCCTTTATAGTTTTATGAATTTCCCCGCGCTCCGCGTACTGGTTCCGGTGAAAACCTGCACTACATACAGCCCTTTCGGCAGTCCGCTGACGTCGATCGACGCCTCGAGCACCACAAAATCCTTTTGCAACTCCACCCTTCGCACACAATTACCCGCCATATTATAGATCGACGCCACAACCTTCCCCGCAACCGGATCGCTCAACCGGATGTTCAAGAGATCCTGGACCGGGTTTGGATAAAGTACGGGAGCCGTTACCTGATCCGTGATCACCGGATCGACCATCGCCGTTGAATCAGTCAGGGATGTCGCCTGACCCGACACGGCTGCCGTCCTCACAGCCGCCGTGCCCGTCGCATTCACAACTACCGTCATCGAACCGTTTGCCGTCTTACCGGTATTGTCGGTCGCATAAAGCGTAAAGATATAACTCCCCGCCTTTGACATCCCCGACACTGCCGTACTCAGGCTATACGGTGAAGTGATCGCCGCCGTCGCCGGGCCTGCACTCTGCTTCCACGTAAGCCCCGTGATCGAAGCCCCGCCATTACCGGCCGCCGTACCCGTCAGCGTCGTAACATTTGCCGGTAACGTGATCGCCTGCCCCTTCCCCGCGCTTACCGTCGGCGCCGTACCCGTCACGGCCGGATCGACCGTCACCGTTACCGATCCATTCGCCGTCATTCCATTATTGTCCGTCGCATAAAGCGTAAAAACATAACTTCCCGCCACCGTCATCCCTGACACTGTTGTGCTCAAGCTATTCGGTGAAGCGAAAGCCGCCGTCGCCGGACCCGAGCTTTCCTTCCATGTAAGCCCCGTGATCGAAGCCCCGCCATTACCTGCCGCCGTACCCGTCAGCGTCGCCGAGCTCGCCGGTAACGTGATCGTCTGACCCTTGCCCGCACCCACCGTCGGCGGCGTAGTCCCCAGCGGGATCGTTTTACCGCCGGTCTCACTCGCCGGCATCGTCGTATCACCTTGCCGTAACAGCCACTGCCAGACATTCATCGCCTGAGGCTGCCCCACGAGCTGCGAGATATTGGAGTTCGAAGCCAGCGTCCACGTAGTGCTCGGCTCATATTCCGTATTCCAGCAGCAATGGGCGCCGCCGCCATACGTGACCTGGAAATAGGTTGCTGACCCGGCTACCGAATCCGTCATGTTCTGCGCGCCAGCCAGCATGTCCCGCCAGTCATTGCTCCCCTCAACCCACAACTCCCGCCCACCACAGGTGCTCGCCCAATGACCCATCTTCCGGGGATACGACTCCGATGGATAAAGGGGCGTGCTATCCGCCGGCTCAACCCCTTCAAGGTTGACGATCGCCCTCACCATCTTACCGCAGGTGTTGTCCCCCGGCGTCGGCTCATACGCTACAAACTCATTGGCCTGCCATCCCCCACAGCTGAGGCCGGTCATGTAAAGACTGTTCCGCTTGATGCGGTACCGCGCCAGGATCGCCTGGACCTTCGGCAATACCACCGCCGCCGAATAGCCCGACGACGGCGGCTGAAGCGAAATGATAAAGGGATGATGCACCCCGTTGCCTAACGGGACGCTCCCGTCCCACATCCCATTAGAGATCAGATAATGCGGCCCGTTCACCTTCAGGTCATTGATGTTGGTGGTCTCCTGGCCGATACCGGGAAAGAAAATGATCCCTGCGGCGGAATCAGTGCCCTTTAAAGCCACATCCTCCGTAACGATGGCATTCCAGCCGCCAAACGTCGTGTCGTAAGTGACCATCGATTGCCCGTGGGAAGAATAAGAAAAGATCGCAGAGAGGATCAGGGAAAGCAATAGCTTTCCAACACAAGTTGGGTACAATTTTGTCATAAACTTGCTTTAACAGGTAATTGGATATTTATTAACTTCTACTTATCGCTGGATAAAACATTCACTTATCGCATATTCGCATATACGACATCGTCATATGGCGTTCACGTTAGGCTAGAAGAAAAAAAGTCACTTTGATTAGCTGGATCCGAAAGATGTGGAAAGGTTTACCCAGGTTTAGCTAAAATAACCGGTCGCGAGTAAGCTGCAATTACTATGCCGCAGATCGCGAAAGGATACAAAAGATTTCCACAATGAAAAAGCCGCCGGATGCAGTCCCAGCGGCCTTCTTCAGCCATCTTCTCTTAGTATGATTCGATGGATCGTCTTATAGTTTGACGAATCTTCGTGTCGTTATTTGACCGCTCCCTGTTATCAATTCCAGCGCATACACCCCAGCCGTTAGCTTGCTGACGTCGATAGCATTCTCTACCGTTTCCCCGCTCTTCTCCAATGTCGACGCCTGCACGAGCCTTCCGCTCTGGTCAAAAAGCCTGATGAACAACTTACCCGTTGTGCTGTCCGCAAGCCGCATGTTCAGCAGATCATGCACCGGATTCGGATAGAGCAGCAGCCCGCCGGACAGATCGGTCACCGCCGCCGCATCGCTGGTCTCCGCTGTCGCCCCCGTGGCTGTCGTAGTTGGTTTCGCTTTCACCACCACCGTCATCGTCGATGACGACGTCTGATCATTATTATCACTCGCCTCCAGCTCGAACACATAGGTTCCCGCTACCAAACCATTCACCGTAGTCGTCGGATCCCATTCGCTGCCGAACTTCACCCATTGCGGGCCGCTCACAAAGACCCAAAAGTAACTGTTGACGACCGCTCCATTATGTCCTGTAGCGCTACCTTTCAACGTCGCCGAGCTCGTCGGCAGTGTGATCGTTTGATTGGGCCCCGCATCCACCGTCGGCGGCGCTTTTGCGACGGCCCCTTCGACCGTTACCGTCATCGACCCGTTCGCGGATTTGCCATTATTGTCGATTACGATCAATTGGAAGATATAATTACCCGCTTCGGTTATCCCCGTCACCGCTGTGCTCAGGCTCGCCGGCGATGCGATCTTTACCTTCTCCGGTCCACCCACCTGCGACCAGCTGATCGTCACGATCTTTGCGCCATTCGTACCCGCAGCCGTACCGGTAAGCGTAGTCGAATTGGCCGGCAATGCGATCTTCTGCCCCTTGCCCGCACTTACCGTCGGCGGCGTCGAAGACGCCGGAGGCGCAGGCGGGGGAGGAGTAGGAGTACCAGGCTTCGACGTAACCGGCTTCGCCGGATCGACCGTCAAGGTCATCGTCGAGGTCGATGTCTGATAATAATTATCGCTGGCTGATAACTCGAATACATAGGTCCCCGCAACCAACCCGCTGACCGTCGTCGATAACGCCCACTCATTGCTGAACTTCACTTCCGACGGCCCGCTGACTATTATCCAGTAATAACTGTTGACGACAGCACCGCCATTACCCGTGGCCCTGCCCGTCAATGTCGCCGAATTAGTCGGTAAAGTGATCGTCTGGTTTCCCCCGGCGCTCACCGTCGGCGGGACCTTTGTCGCAGGCGGCGCAGCCGGAGCTGGCTTCACCACAACATCCACGACCGAGGCCGCCTGCTTCCCGTTCTTATCCGTAACCGTCAGCCGGAACACATACGTACCCACTACCGTCAATCCCGAGATCGCAGTCGACAGACTCGAAGGCGATGCGATCTTCGCCGTGACCGGGCCCGATGCCTCCTGCCATAATACTGAAGTGATCTTCGCCCCATTGGAGCCCGCC
>DASRRX010000016.1:0-685408 GCA_035695565.1 Puia sp.
TTGTGCGAGCTGACGCACCGGGCCGGTTTTCCATTCGTTATCGCGCACTGTAATTTCCAGCTCCGCGGCGCCGAGAGTGACCGGGATGAGGAGTTCGTCCGGCAACTGGCGCGGCGTTACGGTTGTGAAATGCTGGTGAAGCGATTTGATACCCGGGCCTATACGGATGTCCATCGGCTATCCGTCCAGGTTGCCGCCCGGGAGCTCCGCTATGGCTGGTTCAGGCAGGTAGTTGAAGGCTGGGATGAGAAAGGCGTCATCGTCACCGCACATCATCTCGACGACAATATCGAGACGATGGTCATGAATTTTTTCCGGGGCACCGGGCTTTCCGGGCTTCGCGGGATGCTGCCCCGGCAGGGAAGGATCATCCGGCCGCTGTTGTTCGCGGGGCGTGCGGAGATCCGTCATTTTGCGGAGGAAGAAAAGCTCAGCTGGGTGGAAGACAGCTCCAATGAATCGGATAAATATACCCGTAATTTCTTTCGGCATCAGGTATTGCCATTGGTGGAGCGGGCCTATCCGGCGGCGTTGGATAACCTCGCGGATAACCTGGACCGTTTCCGGGAGATGGAAGCGATCTACCGGGAGGCCATCGAACAACAAAAGAAGAAGCTGCTGGAGCAAAAAGGCGGCGAGGTGCATATCGCCGTATTGAAGCTGAAGAAGGCCGGCCCGCTCACCACATTGATCTACGAGCTGTTTTCTCCTTACGGGTTCACGCCACCGCAGGCCGCCGCTATAACGGGATTGCTGGACAGCCCTTCGGGCAAATATATCTGTTCGGCTACGCACCGGCTTTTGAAAGACCGGCGATGGCTGATCCTGTCGCCGCTCAATGATCTCCAGGCGGCGACGATCGTGATCGGGGAAGACCGGACGATCGTCGGTTATCCATCGGGGATGCTGCAGCTGGAAGGGTTGCCGGAGTTCACGGGCCAGCCGGCGGCGGACCCGGCGGTTGCGTGGCTGGATGCCAAAGAGATCAAATTCCCGCTGCTCCTGAGGCCCTGGCGGCCCGGCGACTATTTCTACCCGTTAGGGATGCGGAAGAAGAAAAAACTGGCCCGGTTCTTTATCGACCAGAAGCTCTCGCTGGCGGAGAAAGAGAAGGTGTGGGTGCTGGAGACGAATAAAAAGATCATCTGGGTCGTCGGCCGGCGGATCGATGACCGGTTCAAGATAACCCCGTCCACCCGGCAGGCGCTGAAGATCAGCTTGGCAGGAACCTTGGATGGCTTAGCTCGTTGAGGAAGGTAGTGACCACGCTGGGTCTTGCGACGATCGTAAAAACCATTCCATAGATCGCGCCCCAAAGATGCGCATCGTGATTGACGTTGTCCCCGCCGCGCCGCGACATGTAGATAGTATATCCCAGGAAAAGTAACGCATAGATGATCGCCGGGACCGGCACTCTGCCAAATATATACAGCGTCTCCCAGGGGCTGATCAGAATAAAAGCGAACATAACCGCGCAGACGGCCCCGGAAGCGCCCAGGCTCCGGTAATTATAATTGTCATGTTGTTTAAGGTAGGACGGGATATTGGCCACGATAAGGGCGGAGAAGTATAGGAGCGTGAAGTAATAATGTTGCAGCCCGAGAATGCCCATGTAGTAGTTCTCCAGCACTCTGCCAAAAAAGTAAAGGGTGAACATATTAAAAGCGAGATGCATAAGATCGGCGTGGATAAACCCACAGGTAATAAAACGATAATATTGATGCCTCATGCTTATCGCGGGGGGCCAGAAGATAAGGGCTTCCATGAGCCGGGAACTGTTGAAGGACACAAAGGAAATAATAGTGGTAAGGACAAGAATGATCATCGTGATCGACTGGGACATCGGAATTTTTCGCTAAAGATAAGCCAATTTACGGATGATGATATTTCTCGTTCCGCAGGATGGTGCATGCGCGGTATAGCTGTTCGGCAAGGATCAACCGAACGAGCTGATGCGGGAAAGTGAGGAGGGATAAGGACCAGCGATGATCGGCCCGTTTCAGCACCGCATCATCGAAGCCATAGACGCCGCCGATCAGAAACACCAGTTGTCTGGCGCTTTCGTTGGCGCGGGTCTGCAGCAGCTGCGCCAGGCCTTCTGAGCTCATTTGCTTTCCGCGCTCATCCAATGCGATCAGCCAGTCTTCTTTTGTCAGTCCGTTCAGGATGATCTCGCTTTCTTTCTTCTTCAGGTCGGTGACGGAAAGCGATGCGGCGTTCCTTGGCGGGGCGATCAGCTTCCATTCGACGGGATAATAGCGGGCTATGCGCCGGGTGAAGTCATCTGTTCCGGTTCTTATGTAAGGCTCATGTTCCTTACCAATGGACCATAATAAAATTTTCATGCGGGAAATTTCGACAAAAAACGGCTGAGAAGAAAATCCTATTCGGCGGCCGGCAGTTTTACGGTAAACAGACTGCCTTTTCCCGGCTGGCTTTCGACCAGCATTTCGCCGCCATTGCGGGCGGCGAATTCCCGGCAGAGCATGAGACCAAGACCAGTGCCGGATTCACCTGAAGTGCCTTTGGTGCTGTAGAACATATTGCGCTGTATCTTGACAAGCGCTTCAGGTTCGATGCCCAAGCCGGAATCCTGGACGTACAGTTCGACGCCGGGAGGAGTCTTCCGGGCGGCTATCGTGACGTTGCCGTTGTCAGGCGTATACTTGATGGCGTTGGAAAGCAGATTACGGACGATCAGATTCACCATATCCTTATCGGCAAAGGCGATAACGGGATTGTCGGCGCAGACTACTATGTCGATATGCTTGGCTTCCGCCTGCAACCGGAGCAGCCGGCTCACTTCGTCGATGATCACGGCCAGGTCGATCGGTTGTTGGTTGATGCTGTCCGCCCGCATCTGGCTCCGGGCCCAGACCAGCAGGTTTTCCATTAAGCTTGTCGTATAGGTAAGCTCGCTGACGACCTCGGGCACCATGCGCTTGATGTCTTCGGCCGGAAGATCGTATTGCTGCATATTGCGAAACAGGGTACGCAGGGCATAGATCGGCGATTTCAGGTCGTGGGCGATGATCGAAAAAAGGCGGCCCTTGAAGCTATTCAGCCGCCGGAGCTCCGAAGTCTGTTGCCTGAGCAGCTGCTCATTCTGGGCAATCTCCTCCTTTTGCCGGAGGATGCTGTATTGATAGCCGGTATTCTCTTTTTTGATAAGGAACAGGCCGTAGAAGATAAAGCCCAGCGCAAGAAGCTGATTGAAAAAATAGAAATACAGATTGACCATTGCCAGCTGGTAGGTATAGTTCTTACACACCACGGCAAGGCCAAAATAGCTGGCCATCGACAGGCCGAGGGCGAACAACATCCGGCTGAGATCCTGGATGAAGAAGACGGAGAGGACGCCATAGAGGATAAAGGACAATTCCACCCCCATGTTGAAGCCCCAGAAGTAGACGAAGCTGGTGGCGATGGGATAGCCGACGAAATAGGCTATTTGTGCCAGGTAGTATTCGCGGCGGGCGTTGAGCACGAGTACCAGGATGCTTACGAGGGCCGGAATGCAGGCCACGATCCAGGCCATTGCGGGGAACTGGTGATTGCGGAGCAGCCCGGAGACGGGGATGGCGATCCCGGTGAGCAGCTGAAAAAAATTAAGCTGGTTGAATATTCCCAGCTTCCTTTTTTCAAAATCATCCATGTCTATGGTAAATCCGATCCCTTTGATCCGTTGAAAGAGGCGCAGGCCCGCTTCTGAGGCGGACCTCAATTTAGCTTGCCACTCGATGCCCGGGGCGAACGGTCGAGTGCGTTGGGTAAGAAGCAGTGGTTTTTGAGATTGGAATTTCATTGGGTGCCGCGTAACTACGGACCGGTAAAATAAAGATTATTATCGAATCCAACAAGCCCCTTACTCCCGGATAATTAGAATCCCATTAGAAAACCGGGAGACGGCCCGGTTAACCCGGAGGGTCTTATCTTTGCAGCGGTTTATTTCAATCTATCGTTATGACGTTAATCGGTTGGATCAGACGGCTCGGAAAAGGGACTTTTGACGGGATCAGGAACGAAAAATTCAAGCATAACTTATTGCAGGCGATACCTTTCTGGGTTGCGTCGCTGCTTTCCGGCCTGGTGGCGGTCCTGTATACCCGATTGTTCGCGTTGGCGGAAAAGGGCACGGCATATATCGTCCATTGGCATTTCTGGCTACTTTTCATCGTTACTCCCGGCTGCTTCCTTTGCGCCTGGTGGCTTGTCCGCCGTTTCGCCCCCTTTTCACGGGGTAGCGGTATTCCGCAGGTGATGGCGTCCATCGAGCTGGCGACGCCGAAATACAATGACCGGGTCAACCAGTTGTTAAGCCTGCGGATCGTCCTGATCAAGATCATGTCGAGCCTTGTCATGGCATTGGGTGGCGGAGTGATCGGGAGGGAAGGTCCGACGATCCAGGTGGCGGGGTCGATATTCCGCACGGTCAACGGATGGCTTCCCCGCTGGTGGCCGAGGATATCCAAGCGGAACATGATCATGACGGGCGCGGCCGCGGGGTTGGCCGCTGCATTCAACACTCCGCTCGGCGGGATCGTCTTTGCCGTGGAGGAGCTAACGCGGACGCATATCAACCATTTCAAAACGGCGCTGTTCACGGCGGTGATCATTTCCGGTCTCACGGCGCAGGCGATGCTGGGGCCTTATCTCTACCTCGGTTATCCCGATGTGAGCAATTTGTCCGGCTCCATATTTTTTGGGGTGATCCTTGTGGCTATCCCCGCGGGGCTGGGCGGTGCGCTGATGGCGAAGGGCATGTTGAAGCTATTCAAATGGAAAGCCGGTTTTCGCTCGATCCGTCAGCACGTCTGGTATGTCACCGGTTGTGCGGTGATCGTTGCCGGCCTTGCTTTTTTTGTCGATGAACGCATGTTGGGATCGGGGAAGGGGTTGATGACGACGGCGCTGTTCACCGCCAATAAATATAATCCCTGGTATATGCCGCTGCTGCGGATCGCGGGATCGATGTTCTCTTTTACAACCGGGGCTTCCGGCGGAGTATTCGCACCGGCGCTCAGCGCCGGGGCAAGCATCGGCGCGACGATCTCGGGCTGGCTGCATCTCACGGCGGCCAATTCCAACCTGCTGGTGCTGTCGGGGATGGTCGGGTTCCTGACGGGAGTGACCCGTACTCCCTTTACATCCGCCATTCTTGTGCTGGAGATGACCGACCGGCATAACGTGATCTTCCATCTGATGCTGGCCGGGATGGTGGCTAGCCTGGTGGCCATCGCCGTGGACCGGCACTCCTTCTATGACCACCTGAAATTTCAATATCTGCGCGAAGTTATCGGGGAAGATGAACCTTTGCCTGGTCATCAGCATGCGGAAGGAGCAGAGCCTGAAGAGTGATGAGAGAATTCCTTATCTTTAGGAACCTAACGAAAAATTGCCAATTATGAGATCAGCATCCCACCGGTCCATCGATCGCCGCAAATTCATGCAAGTCACCGCTACCGCCGCCCTGGGCTTTACGATATTGCCGAGGCACGTGCTGGGTGGCAGGAACTATGTCGCTCCCAGCGATAAGATCACGCTCGCATATATCGGGGTTGGAACCCAGGGTATACGAGAGCTGCTGCCGCTGCTGCAAAATCCGCAGTTTCAGGTCGTCGCCGTCTGTGATCCCAACAAAAGCGCCATCGGCTATAAGGATTGGGCAAAGGACTGGCTGCTCAACGAGATCCGCACGACGGTCAAAGATCCGAAATGGACCTCCGGAGGGGACAATACGATCCCTGGCGGCAGGGATTGCGGGAAATCGATCGTAGAGACATTTTATGCCAACAATCGCCCGGAACTGAAATATAAAGGCTGTGCGGCTTATGCCGATGTCCGTGAACTGCTCGACAAGGAGAAGGACCTCGATGCGGTCAAGGTCATGACGCCGGATCATCTGCATGGCGTAATCGCTACCGCGGCCATCAAGCGCGGCAAGCATGTCATGATCCATAAGCCCCTCTCCAACCGGCTGCTCGAGGGTAAAAAAGTGATCGAACTGGCGCGGAGCTCCAAGGTGATCACCCATCTGATCCCCTGGGATTCCAATGGCCCGATGGATCAGGTCATGAGCTGGATCAATGGCGGGGAGATCGGGACGCTGATGGAAGTGCACAACTGGACCAACCGGCCGGTATGGCCGCAATATCCCACGCTGCCAAAGGAGACGCCGCCGGTTCCCGAAGGCTTCGACTGGGACCTGTGGCTGGGCCCCGAAGCAACCCGGCCATATTCCCCGCAATACACGAATATGGTCTTCCGCGGCTGGTATGATTTCGGTGGCGGGTCGATGGCGGACATGGGACATTATAGCTTATGGACGGTCTTCAATGCGTTGCAACTACAAGGGCCGACGACGATCATTCCACATCAAAGCCATATCGTGGATATGAACGGTGTGGTGCCGTTCCAGATAAAAAATGATTTCTCTTTCCCGATGGCCAGTACGACCCGGTTCAAATATCCCGCCAACGGATCGCGGCCGCCGGTGGATCTTATTTGGTATGATGGCGGTATCCGGCCACCGGTCCCGGTCGAATTGATGGAACAGGACAAAGAACTGCAGGCTGAGGGGATGATGTTCGTCGGCGATAAGGGCAAGATCCTGACAGGTTTCAATATCCAGAACCCGCAGCTGCTGGCGGGCGGGAAGATCACTGCGGCTCCGGGTACGACGGAGAAACAGAACCAGGTCGACCAGGCCGCGAAGGCGCTGCCGCTTTTCGTGGATGCGGTCAAGAGCGGGAAGCAATATCCGGGCAATTTCCGGGAGGCGGAGTTCATAACGGAGGCGATCAACCTATATGCCGTGGCGCAGCGGACAGGCCGGTTGCTGAAATACGATGAGGCGAACCGGACGATCACCAACGTACCGGAGGCGATCAAATATCTGTCAAGGGAATACCGTACGGGATGGGACCCGGCGACGATCTAAACGACACCTATCGGCTGATACCTATCATCTTAACAATCTTATGCAAAAATTAAGCAGAAGGAAATTCATTGGCCGGACAGCCAAGGGCCTGGGGGCTGCCTGGACGCTGGCCAATCTTCCCGCACAACTGCGGGCGACGCCTTATTACATCGACATTCCGCTCGGCTTCCAGACGTTTCCGATCCGGGACCGGCTCTCCAAGGATTTCACCGGCACGCTGAAGACGATGGCGGGCTTTGGCTATAAGCTGGTTGAGATGTGTGCGCCAAAAGACTACCAGCAGATCGGTTTCGGCTCGCTGGTCGATAAGAAGCCGGCCGAGCTGAAAAGCATGATCATCGATTCCGGGCTTACCTGTCCCAGCTGCCATTTCGGTTGGACCGGATTAAAGGAAAGCCTTGACGACCGGATCGAATTTGCGCAGGGGCTTGGGCTTTCGCAGATGATCTGTTCCACCTTCTGGCTACCCGATACTTCAACGCTGGACGATTATAAGAAGAATGCGGAGCAGCTGAACAAGATCGCCGAAAAGATCAAGGCGGCGGGGATGGTGACGGGGTTCCACAATCACTCGATGGAATTCCATGAACTGGGCGGCCAGCTGATCTATGACGCGCTGATGGCGGCCTTTGATCCGGCGCTGGTGAAAATGCAGTTCCAGACCGAGGTGATCACGCTGGGCTATAAGGCTTCCACGTATTTCACCAAATACCCCGGCCGTTTTATCTCCTCGCATCTGTCGGATTGGTCGTCTGACAAAAAATATGTTCCGATCGGCCAGGGGATGATCGACTGGAAAGAATTCTTCCGCACGGCAAAGACCGGCGGGGTAAAGAATTACTTTGTCGAAATGAACTTTGAAACCTTTGAACCAAGCGCGGCGTATATTCATGGGCTGAAAATTTAAGCATACATTTGGAGTATGACCAAAAATGTCCTGTTGTCGGGTATCCTGTGTATTATAAGCCTGTTATCCCGGGCACAACTAACCGACACCGTCCGCTGTTCGACGGACCCTTCTCAATCCTATGCGTTGTATATTCCCGCCAATGGCAACAAGATGGCCATGCCGGTAATTTATTGTTTCGACCCGCATGGTTCGGGTATCCTGCCGGTCAGGAAATACAAGGCGCTGGCGGATGCGTATGGCTTTATCCTGATAGGCAGCAACAACTCGAAGAATGGAAATGACTGGCCGACGACGGAAACGATCTGGCAGGCGCTGGCTGCGGATACGCGGAACCGGTTGAAGCTGGACGGCCGCCGCATCTATACGGCCGGATTCTCCGGCGGGGCAAAAGTAGCCAGCTATATCGCCATTCAGCATCCGGGTATCGCCGGAGTGGTCGCGGGAGGCGCCGGGTTGCCCGACGGAGTATCGGCGGGTGATTTCCCCTTTAGTTTTACAGCTATCGCGGGTCAGGGTGACATGAACCTCACCGAGCTGGTGGCCATCAGCGGTGCGCTGGACAAGACCCGGACGCGGCACCGGCTCATCCTCTTCGATGGCAAGCACGAATGGGCGCCTGTCAATACGATGGGACTTGCTTTTGCAGGGCTGCAATTCGATGCGATGCGAGCCGGAGTGATCCCGAAAAACAATCAAGCGATCGCCATGTACGTCGCCGGCAGTAAGAAACGTTACCGTGCCTACCAACTCACCAGCCAACTGATCAAAGCAGCGCAGGAATGCGATCTATCCATCGCTCTTCTGGATGGACTAAGCCCGCAGGTCAGGTGGTTCCGTCAGCAGGCGGACGCGCTGGCGAAGAATCCGGAATATCTGAACCAGCGGCAGGGTCAGCAGGACCTGCTGACGATGGAACAAAATACCAAGGCGGGATATATGCAGCAGTTCCAGCAAGGGGATGACGCCTATTGGACCACTACTATCCATGATCTGCAAACGAAATCGGTGGGACATACAGGAATCGCGCAGATGTATCAGCGGCTCCTGGCCTATCTTTCGCTCGCCTTTTATTCGATCAGTAACCAGATGATGACGGGGAATGACAATGTGCAGGCGCGGCGTTTTGTGGAGTTGTACAAGCTGGCTGATCCGACCAATAGCGAGGCGTGGTATTTCTCGGCGGTGCTTGATGCGCGGGAGGGAAAGGAACACGAGGCGGAGGCTGACCTGCTCAAGGCGGACAACTATGGATTCCGGGATAAGATGCGGTTGCGGCAACAGCCTGAATTTCAGCTCCTTAATCCTGGGCTTGATATGGAAAGGATCGAGAAAGGGATGCGTCCATAAAAAAATCGTTATCTTTTTGGGTTATGAATTAAATTCTTGCCTAATTTCGTATACGTCTACGATTTGATCTACCACCTGCATTTTTTCTTACCTCCCTTCCACGCCATTTCCTTGAAAATTCCTTCCTGCTAAGTCCGATGTATTCCTGTGTACTTATTTGTTA
Source organism: Puia sp. (assembly GCA_035695565.1). Classification (GTDB taxonomy): domain Bacteria; phylum Bacteroidota; class Bacteroidia; order Chitinophagales; family Chitinophagaceae; genus Puia. Next base: position 9,361 of record DASRRX010000016.1, read on the forward strand.
AACTATTAATCGACTTACATGAAAAGGATCCCGCGTTTTGCGTTGATGACTTTGTTCAGCCTGATCGTATTGGGAAGCACCCAGGCCTTTGCCGGCTCCGGCGGAAACAACCAGGGCAACCAGGGCGGTAACAACAACAATCAGGGCAATGGTGGCGGTTTGATCGGCTGGATCGAAGACGTGATCAATGACATCTTTGGTAATGACAACAACCAGGGGGGTAACAACAACAATCAGGGCAACAACAATCAAAGTAACAACCCGACCAGCACCAGTGGCGGTGGCACCGCGCCCATCGACGGCGGGGTGAGCCTGTTACTGATAGCCGGCGCCAGCCTGGGTGTAACTAAGATGATCAGGGCTCGTCAGGAATAAAAAGCATTCAATCCTTCCGCCGTTGTAAATTCCAGAATTCCAGAAAGAGTGATCGTCTATTGGCGATGGGGAGCGGTATGCCAGTCATCCCTGCTTCTCCAGGTACAGGTGGAAGCTGTCTCCCCGGAGACCAAGCCGCATGGCTTCCAACGCCACCACCTCCGAAGGGGTGATATTACCCAGGTTGGCATTGGCGCCGATAAGGGTAAGGAAATAGAGCTGCTGGTCTTTCTGTGGCGCTTCCCAAAGGATCTTTTCGGCTGGGATCTTCGTCAGGATCTCCTGCACGAGACCCTCACGCACTTCGCCGGAATTCCGGTAGATGCCGACAGTACCGGACTCGCGGGACTCGGCTACGATATAACCGGAACCGGCATCCAATTCCGTCCGCATCAATTTGATCCATTGATAGGGCGGGGTGATATGCTCGCGATCTTTGTCCTTTGATCCGATCTCGCTCAGGACCGTGCCGTATTTGGCCAGCTTTTCGATATAGCCGCATTTTTCGGCATGGGTGATATCGATCGAGCCATCCGATACTTCGATATGGGAGATATCATATTCCTTCAGCAGTCCGACATAATCATCGAACTGGCCGCGGATCACATAAGCTTCGAACAGGAGCCCGCCAAAGAAGACGGGGATGCCGGCGTCCCGGAACAGCCTGATCTTTTCGCTCAGGCCCCCGGTGAACAAAGCGGTGCCAAATGCCAGCTTCACCAGGTCGATATGCGGTCCGGCCCCCGATATCAGGTGCTTCGCCTCCATGACACTCAGCCCTTTATCATAAATCATCGTCAGGCCATAGGATCTTGGCTGGGTTGTCCGTTCGGGAATCTGCGTAAGATGGAAGTTCATGGCCGCAAGTTAAAATAAAAACTTATTCTTAACTTACATGTAAATTCTTGTCATATGGCCCAGATGGACACCAAAACAGCGGAGAAGATCTCCAAAGCGCTCTCCGATCCAACGAGGCTGAAAATCCTCAGTGAGATCAAGAAGAAGAAGAATGACTGGCTGTACTGCGTAGACCTCTACGACAATATCAATCTCGCGCAGCCTTCGATCTGCCACCACCTTAAACAGCTGACTGAAACGGCCATCATCCTGCCGGAAAAAGAAGGCCGCAATATCAAGTACACGATGAACAATGAGGTGATCGATGATTTTATCGGCTTCCTTCAGGGGCTGAAAAAATAAATTTATTTACTCATTGAAATATTTGAATCTTTTCCCTATATTTGTGTAGGTAATTAGTAATCCGGGCTCACAAGCCCTTTTTTAAGGATTAATATATAGATACATTCGAATGGCTTAATTAAAAAGATTGTTATGCACACCAATTGTCTGTCAAACCAGGAACATTTTGAATCGCCGCTGCTGAACGAAAGGACCAAGCATCTGGGCAGGAATTTTGTCTACACCGTACTCGCTTTCGCGGCGCTATGCGCCTTCTCTTATATCGTCCACGGGTTTTAATCATTTCATAATCTGTTGCGACGGCATTCCGCGTTAGATTTGGTCCTCAAGACCCGATTCGACCATGCCTGACACGAGACGAGAATTTCTCAAAAAGACCGCGTTGCTGACCGGTGCGGCCGGCGTCGCCCAGTTGTTTCCCGGCGGGGTGGTAGCCCCGCAACTGTTTGCAGAGACGATCCGGCGTGCGCTCGCTATCGCCCCGCCGGAAGGCAGTACCTGGCAGGACGCGGAGCATATCGTCATCCTGATGCAGGAGAATCGCTCCTTCGATCATACGCTGGGAACGCTCCGGGGGGTTCGCGGGTACAACGATCCGCGGGCGATCCGGCAACCGAACGGAAATCTCGTCTGGCTGCAATCCAACAGGCAAGGGGAGACCTATGCGCCTTTCCATCTCGATATCAGGAACACGAAAGCGACCTGGATGGACTCGCTGCCGCATTCCTGGGCCAACCAGGTGAGCGCCCGCAACGACGGGAAGTACGACCAGTGGCTGAATTGGAAACGTAACAGCATTCCGGAATATTCGAACATGCCGTTGACGATGGGTTATCACACGCGGGAAGACCTGCCTTTCTACTATGCGCTTGCGGATGCGTTCACGGTTTGCGATCAGAACTTCTGCTCTTCGCTGACGGGTACCAACCCCAACCGGTTGTATTTCTGGACGGGTACCGTGCGGGAGCGACCCGACGAGAATTCCCGGGCGCATGTGTGGAATGACGATATGGATTACGGCACGCTGAAATGGCCGACCTTTCCCGAGCGGCTGGAAGCGCTGGGCGTTTCCTGGAAGTGCTATCAGAATGAGGTGGCGATCGACACCGGGTTCCGCGGCGAGGAAGATCCGTGGTTGTCCAATTTCCAGGACAATCCGCTGGAGTTCTTTGCGCAGTACAACATTCATTTGCATCCGCCGCATGTGGAATACCTGAAGAAGACCGGAAAATTTCCTGCTTCCGGGCTGACGCTCGATCAGCTGACGCCGCAGCAGCAGGCGCTGCATCGGAAGGCGTTCGATACCAATACGGGCGATCCGCACTACAGGTCCCTGGAAGAACTTACCTATAATGATGCCGGTGTGCAACGGACCATGAAAGCGCCAAAAGGGGATGTGCTGTACCAGTTCCGGCAGGACGTAGCGTCGGGAAAACTACCGGCCGTCTCCTGGCTGAGCGCGCCGGAGAACTTCTCAGATCATCCGTCGGCGCCCTGGTATGGCGCATGGTATGTTTCGGAGGTCATGGATATCCTTACGCACAATCCGGAGGTCTGGAAGAAGACCATTTTTATTCTGGCCTACGATGAGAATGACGGTTATTTCGATCATGTGCCGCCATTCACCGCGCCGCATCCGCACAAGGAAGGGACGGGCAGGGTCTCGGCCGGGATCGACACCGGTGTGGACTATGTGACCCATGAGCAGGAGAAGGAACGCAACGGCTTCCCGGAACCGTTCGACAGCGAATGTTCGATCGGGCTTGGTTTCCGCGTTCCGCTGCTCATCGCGAGCCCCTGGACGCGCGGCGGCTGGGTCAACTCGCAGGTCTTCGATCATACGTCGACGTTGCAATTCCTCGAAAAGTTCGTTTCGCACAAGCTGGGCAGGCCGGTACGGGAAGATAATATCTCCGACTGGCGGCGCCTCGTATGCGGGGATCTGACCTCGGTCTTCCGGCCCTACCATTCCGGAACGATGGCTGACAGCGATTTTGTGGCTAAGGACGCCTTTCTGGAGAGCATCCACAAAGCGCAGTTCAAGCCCTTGCCGAACGATTTCAGGCCTCTCAACCCGGCCGATATCGCCACATTCAACCAGGCGCCGCGGAGTGCAGCATTTTCAACGGTTCAGGAGCCGGGGACCCGGCCTAGCTGTGCGTTGCCGTACTGTATGACGGTCGACGGGCAGCTCAGTGCGGACAGGAGCCGGTTCGAGATCGTATTCAGCAATGACGACAAGCCCTTCGGGGCTGCAACGGCCGGGGCGCCATTCAACGTCTATGCGCCCGGGCGGTATTCGGTGGCCGGTCAGGAGGGTGAAATGGAGCCGCTGCGGACCTGGGCCTATGGGGTGAAACCCGGCGATAGCCTGACCGATGCATGGCCGCTTTCGGCATTCGACGGTAGTCTCTATCATCTTTGCGTGTACGGGCCAAACGGCTTCTTCCGGGAGTTCCGGGGTGACGGCGGCAATCCGGCGGTCGAGGTCCGGTTTGGATATGAACCTTCCTCCGGCGGGGGGCATCCTTTCACCGGCAACGGGATAGTGCGGCTGAAGAATAACGGCGCCGCCTGCACGGTGATGGTCGTCGATCATTCCTACAAGGCTGCGTACCCGGCAAAGGAATTGGGGGCGGGGGAGCAAGCTATGATGACGATCCCATTGACAAAGAACCAGGGCTGGTATGATCTCAGCATCCGGATAAAGGGGCACGACGATTTTGAAGCCCGTTATGCCGGGCGGATCGAGACCGGGAGGGATAGCATCAGCGATCCGCATATGGGGCAACCGGAGGAGGTGGTATGAGGCGGCGACCCGATGAGGCGTGATTTTTTGTATTATTGCCGCAAAGCAGTTATTATGAAACCCACCCTTTACACTATCGGGCTTCTTATACTCTCCAATTCTTTTATGACGATGGCCTGGTATGGGCATCTGCGTTTTTTCGGGAAGAACAGCTCCTGGCATCCTTCGCTTTTCGCTATCATCCTTATCAGCTGGGGAGTCGCCTTTTTTGAATATTGTTTCCAGGTGCCAGCCAATCGCATCGGCTTCGAGGAGGAAGGCGGTCCCTTCAGCCTGGTGCAGCTGAAAGTGATCCAGGAGGTGATCACGCTGGTGGTCTTTGCGGTGTTCTCGCTGATCTTTTTTAAGAACCTTACTTTCAGATGGAATCATGTGGCGGCTTTTCTTCTGCTGGTAGGGGCGGTGTACCTGATCTTTAAAAAGTGACGCCGCCGCCTGTTACCGGACACCAGTGTATCGGAACCGTACACCGGCAGGTTGATCGGGTGGTATAATCCATTGACTTTTATAGGGTTGTTCGGTTGGCATCCCGTTTCGTATTTGTTTGTTACAAATTAGCCTGTTATGATCTTCAACTACATCAAGATTGCCTGGCGGAACATGATGAAAAGCAAGGTTTTTTCCTTCATCAACATCTTTGGGTTGGCGGCCGGGCTGACCTGCTGTATGCTGATCACCATTTATCTGCGGTACGAATTGAGCTATGACAGCTACCAGAGGGATGTCCGGGAGATGTACCAGATAGCTACCAGGTTTACGATGTCGGGAAAGGAATTCACTCTTGCGGGAACGCCGGCGCCGATGGCGAAGACGGTTGTAAAAGATTTTCCCGAAGTGAAGGACGCAACGCGGCTGATGCAGCTGGGGCTTTTCGAGGACAAGACCCTGTTGCAATACAAGGCCCCCGGCGCCGCACCGCTTTCCTTCTATGAGGACAAAGGTTTTATGGCCGACAGTAATTTCTTCCGGTTCTTTACCTATCAGTTTATCGAAGGAGACCCCGCGACGGCATTACAGGCCCCGTCGACCATCGTGATCTCGGAGGAGATTGCGCATAAGTTGTTTGGCAGCGGCAGCGGCTCCGCTCTCAACAAGGTGATCCATGTGAGCAGCGGGACCAATGGGGATAATGACTATCGGGTTACGGGGGTTTTCAGGCCGGTGGACGCGCCTTCGCATATCGACGCCCGGTTCTTCCTGTCCTTCCGGGGCGGCGACATAGAGCGGTTTATGAAGGCCCAGGAGAATGATTTCACGACCAACAATATGTTCGATTGTTATCTCCGGCTGCGGCCCGGCGCTTCACCGGCCGCCGTGGAGGCCAAATTTCCCGCCTTCCTGGACACCTACGCCGGGAAGGATATGAAAGCCCTCGGCCTGAAAAAGGTCGAGATCCTCGTTCCGGTGCGGGACATCCATCTGCGAACCGATGTGCCGAAGAACGTCTCGCCGCCGGCCAGCAAGACCTCGCTGTATATCCTGGCATCTATTGCCGCCTTCACCCTGCTGATAGCCTGCATCAATTTTATGAACCTGGCGACGGCGCGTTCGGCAAAGCGTTCCGCCGAGGTGGGGATCCGGAAGGTCCTCGGCGCGGTCAAGGGCTCGCTGATCAGCCAGTTCCTGGGAGAATCCATACTTATGAGCGTGCTGGCCTTCCTATTGGCCTGGGGGCTGACGGTCATGCTGCTGCCGGCCTTCAATGCGGTCACGCGACGTCATTTGATCTTCACGATGCCGGAGCAGTTGCCGCTCCTGCTTGGATTCCTCGGCCTCGCCGTCGTTGCGGGGCTGATTGCGGGCATCTATCCGGCCTTTTATCTTTCTTCCTTCCAACCGGCAAAGGTGCTGAAGGGCAAGTTCGCCAACAGCCTCGCGGCGATCTGGCTGCGAAAAGGGCTGGTCGTTTTTCAATTCATGATCTCGGTGACCCTGATCGTCTCCGCAGTGGTGATCGATGACCAAATGAACTATATGCGGAAGCAGGACCTGGGCTTCAATCAGGTCTCACAAGTCGTGATCCCCCTTCGGGGCTCGGCGGCGAAAGGCATGACAGAGGCGCTGGAGGCCGAATTCCAACGTATCGGCCAGGTGATCGGCTCGGGTGCGGGCGCATACTATCCGGGCCTTGAAAATCCCAGTGACAATTTCCTGTACCGCAGCGATCAGAACCCGCAGGAAGCACAGGATACGCATATGAACTATGTCGATTTCGGCTATATGCAGGCGTTGGGGGTCAAAGCGGTAGCCGGTCATATCTTCACGAAAGAATTCCCCGGCGACACCGCCGACCGGATCATCCTGAACGAAAGCGCGGTCAAGGCCATGGGTTATCGTTCGCCGCAGGCGGCGGTCGGGGAGTGGGTAAAGACCGATTTTCAGGGCAAAACCTATCGAAGCCAGGTGGTAGGCGTAGTCAGGGATTTTCATTATGAGGACCTGCATACGTTAATTACGCCATATGCCTTCCATCTATCGGCCGGCGGAAGCTATCTTATCGTCCATGCGCGCCCGGGGGCTCCCGGACCGTTGCTGACCTCGCTTGAAGCGGCGTGGCATAAACTGGATCCGAACGAACCCTTTGAATATTCTTTTTTGGACGAGGACTTCCAAAAGAACTATGCGGCTGAGGAACGGCTTTCGACGTTGGTCCGCTATTTCACGGGGATGGCTATCCTTATCTCCTGTCTTGGGCTGTTCGGGCTGGCGAGCTTTAGCGCGGAGCAGCGCATCCGCGAGATCGGGATCCGCAAAGTGCTGGGGGCAAGCGTCGGCTCGGTCGTAATGATGCTGACGCGAGACTTCCTGAAGCTCGTGCTGATCGCCGTGGTTATCGCGTCGCCGCTGGCCTGGCTGGTCATGCACAAGTGGCTTCAGAGCTTCGCCTATCAGACGCCGATCTCATGGATCGTATTCCTGATCACGTTCGGGTGTACGATGGCGATCACGCTTTCGACGATCAGTTTCCATGCGATCCGGGCGGGGTTGACGAACCCGGTGAAGAGCCTGAAGGCGGAATAGCCTTCTTCGCCTCCTCTTCCTTTTTCTTCTTCTCGCGTTCCTTCTTCTTGAAGAAACCGCGCAGCAGGAAATTATGCTGCGCCGCCTCCATATTCTCATCCAGCTTTTTGCTGCCGGAGTTCAGGTTCCGCATCGTGGCGCTGATATTGGCGGAAAGGCTGGTATCCCGCAGCAGCTTACCCAGCGCGCCCTTACCATGCGAGATGCGGTAGGAGATATCGGCAAGGTTTTCGGTGATCACCGCCGCATTGTCGGCGGAGGCTTTGAGGCTGGCGAGGATCTCGTCCGTTTCGATGGGCGGGAGAGAGGCTAACGTATCGCCGTTGCGGACGGCCTGCGTATCGGGCGTTCCGGGTATCAGTATGATCACTTTGTCGCCCATCAGACCTTCCGATCCGATGCTGGCCTTTGCATCCTTTTTGATGAACTTCTCCACACCTTTCTGGATGACCATGCTCACCGCTACGGTGGTGTCGGTAATCAGCGCAATATCGTCAACCGTTCCTACTTCGATCCCGCCGACCAGAACATTACTCCCGGTCTTCAGTCCGCTGACGGATCTGAACTGTGCGCTGATCGTGACGACCGAGCCGAATTTGTGCCGTTGCTTACCGATATAGTAGATGGCGCCGATGGTCAGTGCCAGCAAGACGACCGAGAAGAGGCCCAGTTTCCATTTATAATTTTTTTCCTTTGGCATAACCGATGTATTAATAAAAAAATGATCGTATCCATTCGTCGTCCGACCGCTCCAGTTCCCGGTAGGCGCCTTCGGCCACTACGACGCCTTCGCGCAACATGATGATCCGGTCGGCGGTCAGCTTTGCACAGGACATATCATGGGTGATGGTGATCGAAGAGATATTGTATTTTTTCTTCATTCGGACCATCAGCTCACTGATCTCTTTGCCGGTGCCGGTATCCAGTCCGGTCGTAGGCTCGTCGTACAACATCAGCTCCGGACGCAGGATCAGCGTCCGGGCAAGCCCGATCCGCTTGCTTTGACCGCCCGAAAGCCGCGAGGGCAACTGGTCGATCGACTCGACCAGTCCCACATTGTCAAGCATCTCCATGACGAGGGCCTGTTTCTTTTCGCGGGTCATGTCCTTCTTGTGCTGGCGTAGCGGGAAGAGCAGGTTCTCTTTGACCGTCATCGAATCGTAGAGCGCGGCGTTCTGAAAAAGGAACCCTGTCCGAAGTCTCGATTCATTCAGCCCGGCGTAGTTAAGTAAGGAAATATCTTTTCCAAATACGCTGATCGTTCCCTCGTCCGGCCATTCCAGCCCCACGAGACATTTGATAAGGACGGATTTTCCGGTCCCCGATTTCCCGAGGATCACAAGGTTCTCACCTTTATTGACGTGCAGGTCGACGCCCCGCAGGACCTCGTGGTCGCCGAAGGCTTTTCGCAGCCCTTTTATAACTACGATGGGCTCTTCTCCCTGGCGGGCCAGTTCATGCTGCTGCTGTTCTTCCGCCTGGCGCACCGCTTCCGCCTGCTCATCCGCTGCTTCCTGGCGTTCCTGGCGTTCGGCAAGCAGTTCTTCCTGCGTCTTATCGGCAACCTGAGGAATATCGTCATCCTGAGGAATACTGTCATCCTGGGGAATACTGTCATCCTGGGGAATATCTTCATATGGTTGAGTGTCCTTCATATGGTTCATAACAGGTCGGTGATCTGGGCCGCGATCAGATCGATGACGAATACGGCCAGCGAGGCGGCTACAACGGCCGAATTGGCGGCGAGGCCGACGCTCTCCGTTCCCCTGCGGGCGTTATACCCTTTGTAGCAGCCGATGATCCCGATGAAATAGCCGAAAAAGAAGGTTTTGACAAGCGCCGGGAAGATGTCGATGAATTCCAAATGGTCCATGGCTTTGATAAAGAAATTTTGCAGGGTCATCGTGTCGTGGATATTCATGGCGACATAGCCGCCGAAAAGGGCGATCATGTCGGCGAAGACGGCAAGCAGGGGGATCATCAATGTCGTAGCAAGGGTCCGCGTCACGACAAGGTACCGGTAAGGGTTAATGGCGGAAACTTCCATGGCGTCGATCTGCTCCGTGACGCGCATCGACCCGAGCTCGGCGCCCATCCGCGATCCGACCTTCCCTGCACAGATGATTGCAGTGATCACCGGGCCGATCTCCCGTACTACGGATACGGATATCATGCCAGGAATGAGTGAGACGGCGCCGAACTGCGACATGGCGGGACGGGATTGGATGGTCAGCACGACGCCCATGATAAAGCCCGTCAGTCCGATCAGGAAAGTAGACTTGTAGCCGACGAGATAACATTGATACAGGACTTCCCGCCATTCATACGGAGGCTTCCATACCTCTCTGAAGAACCGGCCCATGAAGGCGACCAGGTCTCCGGCGTAATACAGAGATCTTTTCCACTGGCTTCGTTTCTCCCGGACACGGATCCTGGCGCGCTGATATCGGTTAAGGACGGGTTCCATTCGAATTTTGCATTGAGTGCATACGCATCGAAGTTCAATTATCAATCCAAATCATGAAGTTCCGGTGAAAGCGGCCGGTTTCAGCCGAAATAAGCGCAGCCAAAGGCTGGAAGACAGGGCATAAAAAAATTGGCACGTCCTTAGTTGCTAAAAATTGTAGAAATACTTCCACAGCCATTCCGTTTATTCAATTTTCATTATCACTTACATTTGTCGACTATGATACTCATCGTGGATGACAAGCCCGAGAATATCTTCTCTCTCAAGACTATTCTGGAGTTGCATTCTTTCCCAACCGACACGGCCCTGAGCGGAGAAGAGGCGCTGAAGAAGATCCTCAGGCAATCGTATGCGTTGATCATTCTTGACGTCCAGATGCCGGGGATGGATGGATTCGAGGTGGCGGAAGCGATCAGCGGCTTTAGCAAGGCGCGTGACATCCCGATCATTTTCCTGTCAGCGGCGAATACCGACAAGAAATTCATTACGAAAGGCTATACTTCGGGCGGCAGTGACTATATCACCAAGCCCATTGACCCGGATATCCTGTTGCTGAAAGTAAAGACCTTCTACCGGCTGTACGAACAGAACAGCGAGCTGAACCGCATCCAGGCCAGTCTCCGCTCGGAGATCGAATTCCGTAAAAAGGTGCAAGAAGAGTTACAGGAGCGGGCCGGAGAGCTGCATTCGATCCTGGAGTCCATTCCGCAGATCGCTTTCACTACCGGCGCCGACGGGCGGATAGAATTCGTCAATGAACAGTGGCTGCAATATTCCGCGTCCAAACAGGAATTTCCGGCCACGCATCCCGATGATCCGGACCTCGCGCCGCAATGGGAAAGGACGGTAGCCTCGGGTCAGGCGCTGGAAATGGAAGTTCGTGTCCGGCCGACCGACAGGGACGAATACCGGTTCCACCTTCTTCGGGCGATCCCGATCCGTGAAGGCGGGGCGATCACAAAGTGGGTAGGGACGTTTACGGATATCGATGACCAGAAGCAGGCGGTGAAGAAGAAGGATGAGTTCATCAGCATCGCCAGTCATGAATTGAAGACGCCGCTGACGACGATCAAGGCGTATGTTCAACTGCTCGATCGTGCTATCGGTGAGGGGGATCCGGCACGGCTTTATGTGGAACGGGCCCTGGTACAGATCCGGAAGCTCGACAACCTGATCGTCGATCTGCTGGACCTTTCAAAGATCGAAAGCGGAAAATTGAAATTCAATAAAAAGCTTTTTCCTTTCGAGACCACTTTGTCAAATGCGGTCGAGATGATCCGGCAGACCTATCCGGACTATGAGATCATCCGGCGGGGTGAGGCGGATATCGAGCTGTTTGGAGACGAGACGCGCATCGAGCAGGTGATCATCAACTATCTGACGAACGCGGTGAAATATTCACCGGAGAAGAAAGAGATCCATATCGAGACGGATGTCAGTCCGAATAGCCGTCTGGAGGTACGGGTGCGGGATTTTGGCATCGGCATCCGCAAGGATCATCAGTCGAACATCTTCAGTAAATTCTACCGCGTGGAAGAAGCCGCCAGCCGGTTCCAGGGTTTAGGCATCGGCCTCTATATCTGCGCGGAGATCATCCGGCGGCACGAAGGAGAATATGGAGTGGAAAGTGAGCCTGGCCAGGGGTCCGTCTTCTATTTCTCCGTACCCATCTCCCGGGAGATCGCGCCGCAGGCGGCCACCGCCTGAGAGGGATGAGAATTCGGTAATCGTATATAAAAGATAACTCCATCATGAACTTTATTTCTCGACCCGGGCTGTTGCGCAATCTCCAGATCGGTTTCGGATTATCGTTATCATTGCTCATTATCACGGCAATTGCTTCCTATGTCAGCATCACCAAGCTGATGGACGCTTCCAAATTGGTGGATCATACCGACTCGGTCATCATCGAGACGGACCGTGCGTTGTTCACATTACGGGATGCCGAGGCAGGGCCCAGGGGGTTCCTGCTGACGGGGGACAGCACTTTTCTGGCCGATTACACCGGAGCGCTGGAACGGGTGCATAATATCATCGACAGCATCGGCGTGATGACGGCGGATAATCCCCGCCAGGCTCTCAACGTCAAGGACCTGCGGACGGTGATCGACCAGCCCCTGTTGATACTTGGCCAGATCGTCGAACAAAAAAAGGCCGACAATATCTTCAGCCTGCAGGCGCTGGAGCGGGCCCGTGGATACGGCCTTCAGGCCCGGGCGATCCTGGAACGGATGGAAAGGGACGAGCATGGGCTGCTGGCGGATCGGATCGTCAGCGTGCAGAAATATTCGGCCTATACACCGATCCTTATTGTCGTGGCGGCTCTCCTGTCGATCGTGATCACGCTTTTCTTCTACTGGCGGGTACACAACGATTACCTGGAGCGATCGGCGATGTATGCGGAGCTCCGGCAAAAGGATGCGGATATTTCCCGGCGGATCGGGATCATTGGAGAAATTGCGGACAAGATCTCCGAGGGGAAGTATCGGACCCGGGTGTCGGATGAGCAGGAAGACAGCCTGGGTGAACTGGCGGGTTCGCTCAACAAGATGGCGGAATCGCTGGAATATTCATTTGGCCTGCTTTCCGATAAGGAATGGTTGCAGACGGGGATTGCCGGGCTCAATGAGGTGATGGTCGGGGAGACCGAGATGCAAAACCTGGCGACCAATGTGATCGGGTTCGTTGCTGAATACACCCGGAGCAAGGTCGGAGCTTTGTATCTGCTGGATAACGCCACCGACACGCTCACGCTCCAGGGGCAGTATGCGCTTCGCGCCGGCGGCAACCGGCAGCGGATCCGGAAAGGGGAGGGCATCGCCGGTCAGGTGGCATCGAAGGGGAAAAAGATGCAACTCAGGGATGTCGACCCCGGCGATTGGGTGGTCAGTTTCACCCTGGGCGAGGTCCGGCCCCGGAGCATCATCGCGATCCCGTTCTTCTATGAAAAGCGGGTGACGGGGGTAATGGAACTAGGCTCGTTGGAAGAGTATACACCGAGAGACCTGGAATTTCTCGGCAGCATCGCGGACAATATCGGCGTGGCCGTCCACAGTATCGAGACCCGGCTGCGGCTGCAGCAGCTGCTTGAAGAGACCCAGGCGCAGACCGAGGAGCTGCAGTCACAGCATGGCGAGCTGGAAAGCCTTAACATGGAGCTGGAGACGCAGGCTGAGAAGCTCCAGGTCTCTGAAGAAGAGTTGAAAGTGCAGCAGGAAGAGTTGATGCAGACCAACCAGGAGCTGGAGGAAAGGAGCCGGGCGCTGGAAGAGAAGAACCAGTTGGTGCTGATCCGCAATCTGGAGATCCAGAGAAAAGCGGAGGAGCTTACGCTTACCACCAGGTATAAGTCCGAGTTCATGGCCAACATGTCGCACGAGCTTCGGACGCCGCTGAATTCGATCCTTTTGCTGTCGAGGCTGCTTTCCGAGAACGGCAACCACAACCTTACCGACGAGCAGATCGAATATGCGCGGGTTATCCGGAATTCCGGCCAGGGCCTGCTGACGCTGATCGACGAGATCCTCGATCTGTCGCGGATCGAATCCGGCAAACTGCCATTGGAACATACCATCGTGCCTGTCGCCGAGATTGTCGAGGATATGCGAAGCTTGTTTATGCCGATCGCCCGTGACAAGAATCTTGAGTTGAATTTCGTTATCCGGGAGGGGGCGCCGGCGCAAGTGGAAACGGACAAACAGCGGCTGGAACAGATACTCCGGAACCTGCTGGCGAACGCCTTCAAGTTCACTTCAAAGGGCTCGGTGACGCTGATGGTCGGGCCCTCTCCCGCGCATTCCAACTTCATAGAGCTGGTAGTCCGGGACACCGGGATCGGTATTCCCGGGGACAAGCATCAACTTATCTTCGAGGCTTTCCAGCAGGCGGACGGGTCGACCCGCCGCAAGTATGGCGGCACAGGGCTGGGGTTGTCGATCAGCCGGGAGCTGGCAAGACTGCTGGGGGGCGAGATCACCCTGACGAGCCAGCCGGATGAAGGTTCCGAATTCAAGGTCACGATACCGCAATTCAAGATGGCAGGCGACGACAACCCGGCGGACCCGGCTGCAGGAGCCGGACCGCTACGGGAAAGCGCGGGAGCGGGGCTTCCCGAACAGCATTCAATCCTGACCCTGAGCGAGGCGCCGGCGGAGATCCCGGATGATCGCGACAGGCTGACTTTGGGCGACAAGGTGTTGCTGATCGTAGAAGATGACACGTTATTCGCGGGGTTGCTGCTCGAGTTCACCCGGAAGAAAGGATACAAGGGCATCGTGGCCGTCAGCGGCGATGCGGCCGTGCGGATGGCGAGGCGTTTCCTGCCGATAGGCATCCTGCTGGATATTCAACTGCCGGTCAGGAACGGTTGGGAAGTCATGGAGGAGCTGAAGAAAGACCCGCATACCCGGCTGATCCCGGTACATATCATGTCTTCTTTTGAGGCCAGGAGCGAAAGCCTGCAGAAGGGGGCGGTCGACTTTATGTCCAAGCCGACGGCACTCGAGAATATGGACAACGTATTCGAAAGGATCGAATATTACCTCAACCGAAGCGGCAGGAAGGTGCTCATCGTTGAAGACAATGGCCGTCATGCTCAGGCCCTGGCCTATTTCCTCGCAAGCAATCAAATCCGGATGGAGATCGCCCGTACGATCACTGAGGGTATGGGGTTGCTGAAGCAGGAAGATGTCCACGGGGTAATACTTAGCCGGGAAGGAGGAAAAGAGGAGCTGGAAACCCTTGAGATGGTCCGTCAGAATTCCGAACTTACGGACATTCCCATTATCGTTTTTACCGGGATGAATATCTCGAAGGCGGAAGAGGCGCGGCTTCGGCAGTATGCGGATTCCATCGTGGTCAAGACGGCCCATTCCTATCAACGTGTCCTGGATGAGGTGTCGCTGTTCCTCCATGTCGTGGCGGAAAGCAAGGAAGATGCAAAAGCAGGTAATAACGGCCGCCTTGGCGGGCTTGAGGAGGTGCTGCGGAACAAGATGGTGCTGATCGCCGATGACGACGTCCGCAATATCTTTTCGTTGTCCAAGGCGCTGGAGCAGCATAAGATGAAGGTCCTTACGGCGATGGATGGGAAAGAGGCGATCTCGGCGGCGGAGGGTAACCCGGTCGATATCGTGCTGATGGACATGATGATGCCGGAGATGGACGGGTTCGAGGCGATCACCCGCTTGCGCAAGATGCCGCGGTTCCGGCATTTGCCTATCATCGCCGTTACGGCCAAAGCGATGGCCGGAGACCGCGAAAAATGCATCCAGGCCGGAGCTTCCGACTATATATCCAAACCCGTCGATATCGACCAGTTGCTGTCTTTATTACGGATATGGTTATACGAAAAATAGCCGATGGAAACCAGCTCTATACGATATGAGGAGGTTGAGCTTTTGCTCGACGACCTTTTTTCAAGGTATGGGTATGATTTTACCGAGTATTCGAAGGCGTCAATGCTGCGGCGGGTACAGCGGTTGTATACGCTGGATAAGTTTCCCAGTTTTGCGGAGTTCCGCTACCGGCTGAAGACGGACCCGCCTTATTTCCGGCGGTTTGTGGAGGAGGTCACGGTCAACGTGACGGAGATGCTGCGTGATCCGTCTTTTCATCGCACATTGAGGACCGCTATTCTGCCGGTGCTGGCGACCTATCCTTTCATTCGCATCTGGCATGCGGGCTGCTCCACTGGGGAGGAGGTATATTCGATGGCCATCCTGCTGCGAGAAGCCGGGGTGTTGCATAAATCGCTGTTGTACGGCACCGATATCAATCCGCAGGTCGTCGAAAAAGCTCGGAAGGGGATATTTCCTGTCAGCCAGATGCAGAAATATTCGGAGAATTACATCCAGTCGGGCGGGGTCCAGGATTTCTCGTCGTATTATACGGCCAACTATCACCTGGCCAAATTCGATTCTTCCCTGACGGCGAGAATGATCTTCTCGACCCACAATCTCGTATCCGACTCCTCGTTCAATGAATTCCAACTGATCCTATGCCGGAATACGCTGATCTATTTTGAGCAGGAACTGCAGGCGAAGGTCTTCCGGCTTTTTGATAACAGCCTGGAGAATTTCGGTTATCTTGCCCTGGGCTCCAAGGAATCACTTCGTTTTTCACCCATCGCGGGCCGCTACCGGCAGGTCGGCAAAGAAAAGATCTGGAGGAAAATAAATGAAGCCTGAAAGACTACTGGTGATTGGCGGCAGCGCGGGCAGCCTGCAGGTCATCCTTGCGGTCCTGTCAGCGGTCGGGAGGGGATCTCCCATGCCTGTACTGGTAGTGCTGCACCGCAATGTCGGCTTCGAGTCCACCCTGGAGCACCTGATCTTTGCCCGCACCGGGATATCGATCAAAGAGGTCGAGGAGAAGGAGCCACTGTACAAGGGAACCGTATATCTCTGTCCCGCCGATTATCACGTCCTCGTGGAGGCCGACCGTAGCTTCTCGCTGGATTATTCGGAACGCGTGAACTTCAGCCGGCCCAGCATCGATGTGAGTTTCAGGTCTGCTGCGGACGTCTATGGCCCCGGACTGATGGCGTTGCTGCTATCCGGCGGCAATGCGGACGGCGTTGAGGGGATGCAGTATGTGCAAGAGCGGGGCGGCGTTACTGTCGTGCAGGATCCGGCCACCGCCGAAGTGCCATATATGCCGCAGCATGCCGTCACGCGGATGAGCCCGGATCATATTCTACCGACGGATGTGCTCCCCGGGTTTATCCGGAACTGGGTCTATATGTAGTTCCGCTAGAGGCCCGCTTCTTTCGCCGGCCGGATGGCCATTTGGACGATCCCTTCCAATTCGCTGATATCGAAAGGTTTTTGTAGGAAATAGTCGGCTTTTGCCTCCTGGGCCAACTGGGTTACATTGCTATTGGCGCTGAAGAAGATCACGGGGATATCGTGGGTACTGGTATCCAGTTTGAGCGTGCGGGTGGCCTCGATACCGCCGGGACCGGGGATCCAGTTATCCATAAGGATCACGTCGGGCTGGTAGTTTTTGACCTGTTCAAGCACCTGATTGGAGTTGCTCACGGTGAAGACTTCAAAACCTTTCTTCTTCAGCACGATCGTGCAGATCTGTAGAATATCCAGGTCATCATCCAGTATCAGTACCCGTTTGCCCATATAAATGCGATTATACAAATATCTATCTAAATTCTCATGCCAGCAAGACCTTGTTGCGGGTTTTATGTGCAATAAGATACCCGGCGATTTTAGCGCCGGGTATCGGTAGTAGTGCCAGTCTGAGAATATTGCCGGTTATATGGTACTATTTGCTTCGGATAAAGATCGGTTTCAGGGTATACCATCCCAGGGCGGGAAAGAAGTGCATGGGAATGACCAAACCGGGAAACAATTCCGGGGCATCTATGGTCCTGGGCAAACTCACAGCGATCGGGGCCAGGAGGCTGGCGAAACTGATCAGTGTAAAGCACAGATTGAAGACGATCTCACCCCTGTTGTTCAGCCATTTTGTGAGAAGGGTAAAGCCGATTGCGGCCAATACTCCGCCAAACACGCTGACAGATATGATCTTCACTGCCGAGACCACTTTGGAAAAGTCGCTTTGGTTCATCGTGAAATAAACCTTTGAGTAAACGATCCCGGCGATCCCTGCAAGCAGGCCTGAGACAATCCCCAGCGCTAACGATCTCTTAAACATAAATTGGGTTTTAGATTTTCTTCACGGGTACGCTGATATCGATCTTGATCTGGTCGGCGACGTCTCCGCCGGGTTTGCCGATCTTGTAATCGTTTCGGTTGATGGTGAAATTGCCTGTGAACGTTCCGGCGGCTTGTCCCGACTTTTGGAAGGTGAAGGGAAAGGTGATCGTCTTCTTTACGCCGTGCAGGTCCAGTTGCCCCGTTACCTCGTAGCCGTTGCCCTTTTTGCCGATCGAGCTGCTGGTGAAAAGGATCTGGGGATAATTGTCGGCATCGAGCCATTCGCCGCTCTTGATGTGCGTATTCTGAAGCCCGTTGCCGGTATTGACCGAGGCCACTTTCACAGATACATCGAATTTGCCGGCGCCGGGGTTCTGATCGTCGAAAAGTATCGTGCCCTGAAAATCCTTGAAGATACCTGCTTCGTTGCCTATCGAAAATCCGATCGAATACGGTTTGTCGATCTGCCAGCCAGGAGCGGTCAGGAAAGTGAAGGCGCTTCCTGCCAGGATCAGAACGGCCGCGACGGGATAGAATAGTTTTTTCATGACGAGTTAGCTTTTAACGAATTCCACGTTGGCGTTCAGCATGACTTCATCGCTGACCGCGGTAGTCGGAAAACCGTTGCCGATGCCGAAGTCGCTGCGTTTGATAGTGCCTGTTACTTTGAAGCCGGCGCTTGTCTTATGGTTCATCGGGTTGGTGACCGTGCCGTTGAAGACGACGTTGAGGGTAACGGGTTTGGTTACACCGTGCAGGGTCAGGTTGCCGGTCAGGGTATAGTTCTTCCCGCTCACTTTCTGAAAGGAAGTGCTGGTGAACGTCAGGGTGCCGAATTGGGCCGCGTTGAAAAATGCGTCGCTTTTCAGGTGGTTGTTCCGCTGCTCGTTGCCGGTGTTGATGCTGTTGACATCGGCGGTCAGGGTGATCTGTGCGTCGGTCAGGTCATCTTTGGAAGCCGTCATCTTGGCGTCCGCCGTGCTGAAGGTCCCGTCGATCTCGTTAATGCCCATGTGCGTCACCCCGAAGTTCAACTGGGAGTGGGCTTTGTCCCAGGTCCAGTCCTGGGCGAAACTAGCGCCGGCGATCAATAAGAAGGCTGTGGTAATAGCAATGATCTTCTTCATTTTTGTTGTGTTTTTATTTGTTAGTGAGATGAAGCATTAATTTATAACTCTATCACCAGTTCTTCGATCGGGCGGCGAACTTTTTTCAGGTTGGCGAGCCAGTCGTTGGCCGTATCGCGATAGCCGAGGGCGAGCAAGGTGACGCTCCGCAGTCCTTTTTCGCGAAGGCCCAGCAGTTTATCCAGTTCGGCGGGTTTGAACCCTTCCATGGGGGTAGCATCCACTTTTTGCTCGGCCGCGGCTACGATAGCGACCCCAAACGCGATATAGGCCTGACGGGCGGCGGCATGGAACCGTTCTTCCTTGCTGATCGATCCGAAGTGAGTGCTCAGAAAGCTCTTGTACTTATCGAGGGCATCGGCGGGCAGGTTCCTTTCCTTTATCACCTGGCCGAATACCTTTTCGATCTGTTCCGGGGTGATGTCATCCCAGGCGGCAAAGACCAGCAGGTGAGAGGCTTCGGTGATCTGGGGCTGGTTATTCGCGATCGGCTGGATCTGCTCCAGCAGTTTAGGGTCGCTGACGGAGATGATACTGAACGGCTGCAGGCCGCTGGAGGTTGGCGCGAGCCGGGCTGCTTCGAGGATGGCATCTACTTTTTCCTGCGGGACCTTTTCTCCGGTCATCCGCTTTGTGGCATAACGCCAGTTTAGTGATTCTAAAACGCTCATAATTAATATTTAGCACTTTTTGTAATACTGATTTTCGGTTAGTCTTTTCGCATGGCTTCCGCCGCTTCGATCCCCCGGATGAAGCTGCACATAACGTCTTCCAGCACTTTTTGCGGTAATGCCGGATGATGGCCGCCCGAACCGGGATTGTCTATGCCGCCAGGGGAGACCATATTGATGGAGACCAAGCCATGCAACATGGACCAAAAGGATTGATATTTCAGCCAGGGGTCAAAATTGGGCTTTTTGCCGGGCTCGACCATTGCCACGAGGCTATCCATGATCACCTGGTTGAAGTCGGCCAGGGCAGGGATGCGGCTGGCTATATCGCAGGTTGGGATGCCCAGCCCGAACATGAGCTGATAATATTCCTTGTTGGCAAAGGCAAAATCCCAGTAGGCGCGGCCCATGGCCCGGAGCTGATCGGCCGGAATTTCTTTTCCGGTTTTGGCTTTCGCGAGGGTTTCGGCTAGCAGCTGAAACCCTTTTCTATTGAATTCCAGGAGTATAGCGTCTTTATTTTCAAAATGACTATAGATAACCGGAACGCTATATTCAATCGCATCGGCCACCTTACGGATGGAGAAGGACTGCCACCCTTCGGTGACAATTATTTCCCAGGCGGTTTCGAGGATGGTGGCCCGGATCTCCTCTTTCTGGCGTTGTTTACGATCGGTGATACTCATTTGTTCTAGCTGTGTTACATTTTGTAACACCGTTAGCAAAACTACGGGTGATTTTTGACATGACCAAAAAAAGGGGTGATTTTTTTAAGATCACCCCCCTTCGCGCTTGCCGTCATTCTACCGGCTTGCATATCCGTGCTCGTGTCCGTCCTTATCGACGTACACCGGAACGTACGACCCTTTATCTTTTACCTTAACCATATACAGATCCTTTTTCCAGGGTCTGTGGATCCTGGTATAGGTGTGGCTGTAGGCACCGTGGTATTTCTCCTCAAGGTGACCGACGGCCTTTACGGGCATTGCGTTTTGGGCAACATTTTCCCGGGTGTCGATCCGGTGCCCTGTTCCATCATAACGGGCCATCAAATCCGTCTTCCCGTCTTTCCGGAAACTGACGTCATACCTACCGTCTTTTAACGTCCAGTTGACTGCAGATACATGTTTGTATTCATGATGGAATTCGGCTCTAACCTTCACCGGCACTCTAACATCATCCATTGCATGGACCGAAGCGCACATCAATGTAGCAGCGGATGACAGACAAAGTCCTAAAATGATCTTTTTCATAATCTTTCAGTTTAGTGATGAAAAATTTCATGATAGTTGATTCAAGAACCCTGCCATGGCTGTCTTCGCCTTAACGGGCGTTCTGAGCGGTATTTTTTCTACAAATTGTTGCAGGCTTGTTAAAATTCCTATATTCATATTCCATATGAATCCTCCAACAGCACCTGCAACCCCTGCAAGACTTTACTCTCTCGATGCGCTGCGCGGCTTTGATATGTTCTGGATCATGGGCGGCGAAGAGATATTCCACGTGATGGCAAAGATATATCCGAACAGTTCCTTCTGGGGAGCGCTGTCGGACCAGTTCGATCACCCGAAGTGGAACGGCTTTCACGCCTATGACCTTATCTTTCCGCTCTTTCTTTTTATTGCGGGCGTGGCAACGCCTTTTTCCGTCGGCCGTGCGCTGGAGAAAGGGACGCCAAGGCAGAAGTTGCTGCTGCGGATCATCCGGCGCGGGCTCATCCTTGTGCTGCTGGGGATCGCATATAACAATGGACTGCAGATCAAACACCTGGCCGACGTACGGTTTGGCAGCGTGCTTGGACGTATCGGTCTTGCCTATATGTTTGCCAATATCATATACCTATATACGAAACCCCGGGCGCAAATGATCTGGTTTGCCGGGCTGCTGATCGGCTATTGGGTGCTGTTGATGCTCACGTCGGCCCCTGGTTATCCGCGCGGTGACCTGTCGCTATTGGGGAATTTCGCCTCGTATTTCGACCGTTCCGTATTACCCGGTCATCTCTATGTCGGCATTCGGAATCCGGACGGGACCTGGATCAACCAGCATGATCCGGAAGGGCTGATGTCCACGATCCCCGCGATCGGTACGGCGCTATTGGGCATCCTGACGGGAAATTTCCTGAAGAACAGCACGATTACTCCCGCCGCCAAATCGGGCCGCATGGCGCTTGCGGGCGTCATTTGCCTTGGAATGGCGCTGTTGTGGAATCTTGTTTTTCCTATCAATAAAAATCTCTGGACAAGTTCTTTCGTGCTGAATGTCGGCGGGATCAGCCTGCTGTTGCTGGCGCTCTTCTACTATGTGATCGACGTACGCGGGTATAAGAAATGGGCATTCTTCTTTGTGGTTATCGGCATGAACTCGATCCTTATCTATGTGTCGGGTCATGTCATCAACTGGGAATATGCGACAAACGGCCTCTTTCGCTGGGTAGGGCAGCTCATCGGCAATCCCTGGAACGACCTGGCGATGGTATTTTGCTATCTGGCGGTGAAGTGGGCTTTTCTTTATGTGCTGTATAAAAAGAAGATCTTCCTCCGGGTGTAGCCGGCGGCCGCAAGGGCACTGCCGGATCACTCAAGCGCGAATCACCTCCGGGCGAGGGT
The DNA here is from genome assembly GCA_035695565.1 of Puia sp. GTDB lineage: Bacteria > Bacteroidota > Bacteroidia > Chitinophagales > Chitinophagaceae > Puia. The sequence continues at coordinate 31,313 of DASRRX010000016.1, forward strand.
TTCGCCCATCAGGGTGTCGCTGAATTCACACATCTTTTCGAGCAGTACCACCAGCTCCTCGCCTTTATCAGTGAGCGAGTACTCCACTTTCGGCGGGATCTCATCGAAGTCTATCCGGCTGATGAGGCTGTATCTTTCGAGTAACTTCAGACGGTCCGACAGGATCGTATCGCTGATGTACTTGAGATCATCCTTTATCAGCTTGAAGCGGTTGTGACCCTCGTGGATGCAGAACAGGACGTCGCTAAACCATCTTTTGCTGACCAGGTCGAGCAGTTCATTCAGGCTGCATTTTTCCTCCAGGAATGACTGATTGCGGTAGTTGGTAGAACTTGTTTTTCTTTCGGTCATATTCAAATATTTTAAAGGTCTGTCATCGGCAAGCTTACTAACAAATGGATAAGGGTTATAATAAGTTTAAAATTAGTGGACTCGCAGGACAAAAAACGGGTTATTTCGATGAGTGGTTGCCCATATTTTAACCAATATGTCTTATATATTAGCAGCGAGCCGGCTGCAAACCTATTGGGAGCGGAGCATCAGGGGATGTATCATAAGCGGACAGGATTTGTATCGGCATCGAACGTCTTCCTGGTTGATTAGTAGGTTAATAAATTGTCAGTCATTTATTTATAGAATTGGCAAACCATTGGCTGGGGATCGGCATGTTAAGCAACTATCTTAAGACCGCATGGCGCAGCCTTTTTCGCGGCAGAAGCTTTTCCATCATCAACATTTCGGGGCTGATCGTAGGGATGGCCGGCGCCACCCTGATCCTGCTCTGGCTCTTCAATGAGGTCAGCTTTGACCGCTTCCATGTCAACAAGGACCGGATCTATCAGGTCTATTCCATGACGGATATTCCGGGTCAGCCGCACGCAACGATCGGGGTCGTCTCGCAGCCGCTTGGCCCGGCGATGAAGGCGCGGTTCCCTGAAGTGGAGGAATTTACGCGGGTGGCGGATGTCGATCATTTCCTGTTCACTGCCGGCAATGCAAGTTTCACCCGCCTAAAAGGGGACTTTGCGGACCCCGACTTCCTCCGCATCTTTAGTTTTCCGCTGGTTGCGGGCGACCGGGACCGGCCGCTCGGCACGGTCAATTCCATTGTCCTGACCGAGAAACTGGCGCGCAAGCTGTTTGGAAGCACAGACGTGATCGGCAAGACCGTCCGGCTGGACAGCACCGATAATTTTAAAGTTACGGGGGTATTAAAGGATCTGCCGGTCAATACCGATTTCGATTTCGAATACCTCCTGCCCTGGGACTATCTGAAAAAACTGGGCTGGAACAATGAGGACTGGGTGAGCAATAACAGCTATACATTTCTGTTATTACGGCCGCATACCGATCTCACGGCGTTCAATGCCAAGATCCGGAATTTAACCCGGGTCAATACGGGGCGGTATGATCTCTGGGTGCACTTCGTCTACCCGCTGAGCAAATGGCATCTTTATTCCCGTTTCGATAACGGCGTGCCCGTCGGCGGGCGGATCGATACCGTGAAAGTGTTCGCGCTGATCGCGGCCTTTATCCTGTTGATCGCCTGTATCAATTTCATGAACCTCAGTACGGCGCGGAGCGAGAAAAGAGCGAAGGAGGTGGGGGTACGGAAAGTGGCGGGGGCGGGGAGGGGCTCGCTGATCGGTCAGTTCATGGCCGAGTCGTTCCTGACCGTTGTCATCTCGGGAGTTCTGGCGCTGGCGCTGGTGCAACTGCTGTTGCCGGCCTTCGGCCGGCTGGTAGGGACGCAGCTTGCGATGCCCTATGACGTCCCGGGTTTCTGGCTGGGCGCGGTGGGGTTTCTGCTTTTCACCAGCCTGCTGGCGGGGAGTTATCCGGCTTTTTACCTTTCCGCATTCAAGCCGGTGGGCATCTTCCGGAAACAATTCCGCCGCGCGCGTGCGACCCTTTCGCCACGGAAAGTATTGGTGGTGCTGCAATTCATGTTTGCGATCGTCCTGATCATTTCCACGCTGGTCGTCCGCGATCAGCTGCAATATGCCGAGGACAGGGACGCCGGTTATTCGCGCAATAACCTGATCTATGTGGATTTCGAAGGGGACCTCCGGAAGAACTACCCGCTCGTCCGCCAGGAGCTTCTTCAATCGGGCGTAGCCGTCGCCGTGAGTAAGAACTGGCAGGATATGGCGGACGGAGGATCACGAAGCTGGGGCTATCGCTGGCCGGGTGAGGCTCCAAAGGACACCATTATCGGGATCAATCTCTATTCGGCGGACGCCGACTTTGTCAAGACGATGGGAATTCATCTTCTTTCCGGACGGGACATCAATATCTACGAGAACCCGACCGACAGCTTCGCGCTGTTGCTCAATGAGACGGCGGTCAAGCTGATGGGCTTTAAGGACCCGATCGGACAGACCATCTACAATCCTTATGAAGGCCGGCGCTGGCATGTGGTCGGGGTGGTGAAGGATTATGTGGAAAGGTCGCCGTACGAGCAGGCGCCGCCGGTGATGATCCAGGGTGCGGCATCGGATTTCAGGACGATGCATATCCGGTTTAATCCCGCGCAACCGACGGCCGCCAGCCTCGCCAAGGCACAGGCGATCTTTAAGAAATACAACCCGGCTTATCCGTTCGACTACCGGTTCGTCGACCAGGAATATGCGCGGACATTCGAAGATGCGCAGCGGACCCGGATGATGGCGGGACTATTTGCCGCGCTAGCTGTCTTTATTTCCTGTCTCGGCCTGTTCGGCTTGTCTGCTTTTGTGGCGGAAAGCAGGATCAAGGAGATCGGCGTGCGCAAGGTCCTGGGGGCTTCGGTATCGGGGATCGCCGGGCTGTTGTCGATCGATTTCGTCCGGCTGGTAGGGATCGCATTTGTCCTGGCGGCGCCGATCGCCTGGTATGCGATGAGCCGCTGGCTTATGGATTATGATTATCGGATCACCATGGGTTGGGCTGTGTTTGCACTGGCCGGCATGATGGCGGTAGTCATTGCGCTTCTGACGGTCAGCTTTCAGGCGGTTCGGGCTGCAATGGCCAATCCGGTGAGGAGTCTGCGGTCGGAGTAATGGCTGATCCTGATGCGTCATGGGGGCGTAACCCTGCATTTCGGCTCATGCCGGACCGGGAAATTGCAGGAGTTGGCGATGTAACACTTCTTTGCCGCTTCCCGGTGAAGCTCCATGGCCCGGGGAATGCGCGCAGCATCGGTGATGGTGACGACGGGAAAGAGCGTCACTTCCCTGAAATAGCCGCCGCCGGCGGCCGTCTCGACCATCGTACCGAGCGCTTCGTCCTGGTAGTCCGTAACCATGACGTCATTGACGGCGCAGAGGTGCAAATACCACAACATATGACAGGAGGAGAGCGCGGCGACGAGCAGCTCTTCAGGATTATAACGTCCCGGCGATCCCCGGAACGCGGTATCCGAGGTGGCGACGATGTCGGGCTTGCCCACTGCCCTGATCAGGTGATCGCGGCTATATGCCGTATAACCGGCGGTACCCTGGCCAAGGTTGCCGGTCCAGCTCATGGTTATCCGGTATTGATGTTCCTTATTCACCGAATAAAGGTAGCCCTAATCCGATTTTAATCGCCCATTTCGGGTACTTTTAGCTATATTGACGGGATATTCCGGCCCGGAGTTCAGAACCATTCCAAACTAATCTGTGATGCGATTGTCAAGCGCCCGCCTTTGGACCTTCCTGCTTTTATCCACCCTGACTACCGTGAGGATGGAAGCTCAATCTTCCCTCAAAGACAGTCCCGGCTCCGATTCCGCCTATGCCGCCGCCCTGCGTCAGTACCATGCGTATGTCGCTCCGGAAGTGGGGTTGTATCGCGGGATGCAATACGCGGACTATGAGTTTACCGTTCAGAAAGGACAGCCATTTTTCGCTTCAGACAGCGCCCGCCGCGGATCGGTATGGTACAACGGGGTCGGGTATGATAGCGTCCGCATGTTGTATGACCTGGTAAAAGACCAACTGGTGATCTACGATCCTTACAACGTCTATAAGATCTCCTTATTTATGAACATGGTCGACAGTTTTACGCTCGACGGTCACCGGTTCATCCGGATCGGGGACAGTCTGGCGCCGCCTTCCCTACGGTCCGGGTACTGCGAGCGCGTCTACGAGGGGCGGCTTTCGGTGATAAAGCGGGAGCGGAAATTCCTGCATGAGAACATGATCATATCTTCGGACAATATCCGGCTCTTTATCGACGGGAGCACCGACTATTACCTCAAAAAAGACCGGGTATATCACCTGGTCAATACCCGAAATGAATTGTACGACCTGCTGAAGGACCGGCGGCGCGCGGACGTCAGGCGGTTCATCCGGAAGAGTAAGTTGAACTGGCACACGGATAAAGAGCAACTGTTACAAGCGGTCGCTGCGTGGTACGACGGCGTTAATCATTAATCACCTTTCGATGAACCCCAAATTTTGGTATATCCTTGTTACGATCACTTGTTGTGGCCTCCTGGCCGGTCGCTGCTCAGCGCAGGGTAAGCCATCCGCGGCCCTTACCCTCGACCTCCGCCAGGTCACTTATGGGGATGCGCTGAAAGAGATAGAAAAGCAATCCGGCTACCGGTTCTTTTATGACACCGCGGACCTCGATACCGTCCGGATCGATGTCAACGTACAGGCACAACCGCTTTCCGCCGTCCTTGAATCCCTCTTTTCGGGTACGGGGATCAGCTTTTCCGTCGACAGGTTCCATCACGTCTTTATTGCCAAAGGCGAAGCAATCAATACCGGCCTGCCGCCGGGGTTCTTCGACAAGGCCGACACGGGCAGGCTTGCCGCCGGGGATACCGTACACGACTACCTGGAGGACGTCGGGAAGACGGCCGTCGCCACTATCGAGAACAAGCTGTATATAATCGGCGAAAAGGCCAATGGCAACCTTCCCGGCAAAGTCAACCTGGCCGGCTATACGCTGGATGCGGCGACGGGCGAGCCCATCGTAGGCGCATCCGTTTATGTCGAGAACCCGCGGATCGGGGTCTCTTCCGACCAGTATGGTTACTACTCCATCTCGATACCCCGCGGTCGCCATGTCCTCAATATCCAAAGTATCGGGATGCGGGATACACGCCGCCTGATCATGGTATATAACGACGGTAAGATGAATATCGAGCTGCATACGCAGGTCATGACCCTGAAGAAGGTGATCGTCTCCGCGGAAAAAGCCAGCAATATTAAAGGTACCGCCATGGGCGTTCAGAAGATCGATATCCGGACCATCAAGCAGGTGCCGGTCGTCTTTGGCGAGGCCGACGTCCTGCGTGTCGTCCAGATGCTGCCCGGCGTCCAGACCGTCGGGGAATCGAGCACAGGCCTGAATGTGCGGGGCGGCTCCACGGATCAGAACCTGGTGCTGTTCAATGACGCCACCATCTATAATTCGGCGCATTTCTTCGGCTTCTTCTCCGCCTTCAACCCGGAAGTGGTGAAGGATGTGGAGCTCTTCAAAAGCAGTATGCCTGCCCGGTATGGCGGCCGGCTTTCCTCCGTGCTGGACATAAATGGCCGCGAAGGGAACAAGCGGAATTTTGCAGGCTCCGCCGGGATCGGGCTTCTTACCAGCCGGCTGAATATAGAAGGGCCGATCATCAAGGACAAGACCAGCTTTATCATCGGAGGACGGACGACGTATGCGGACTGGCTGTTGCAGGACCTGCCGTCGCAGTATAAGAACAGCAAGGCGTCTTTCTATGACGTCAACCTGACGATCAGCCATGAGATCAATAAAAAGAACAACCTCTATCTGACCGGTTACCTGAGCGAGGATCACTTCAACCTGAACAACGACACGACCTATGCATATGGGAACCGCAATGTCAACCTGAAATGGAAGCATATTTTCAGCAACAAGTGGAACAGCGTGCTTTCGGCGGGGTATGACCGCTACCAGTATTCCATTGGAAGCACTCAGAATCCCGTCAATGCCTATAACCTGGGATTCAATATCAACCAGCTCTATTTCCGCGCGAACTTCAACTATTATCTGAGCTCCAGCCATACGATCGAGTTTGGGCTGAATACGCTGCGTTATAAGCTGCATCCCGGTTATTATGTGCCGGCAGACAGCAAGTCGCTGGTGGTCCCCGATACGCTGCAGGCAGAGCAGGCCCAGGAAAGCGCGTTGTATTTGAGCGACCATTACACGGTGACGAACTCGCTAACGCTGGATGGCGGCTTGCGCTGGTCCCTGTTCAATTACCTTGGACCTGGCGTCGTGAATAACTATGCGCCGGGGGCGCCGGTCACAGTACAGACCCAGACCGGTACGACGCCCTATGCGGCGGGGTCCGTGATCAAGACCTATGGGGGGCCGGAATACCGTGTTTCGGCGCGATACGTGGTGACCGAGAACTTCTCGCTGAAGGCGGGTTACAATACGGCCCGGCAGTATATCCATATGCTGTCCAATACCACCGCGATGGCGCCCACGGATATCTGGAAGCTCAGCGATCCGAATATCAAGCCGCAATACGGAGACCAGTTCTCCCTTGGGGCCTACCACAACTTCAAGAACAACACGATCGAGACTTCGGTGGAAGTCTACTATAAACGGATACATGATTATCTCGATTATAGGAGCGGCGCCCAGCTCATTATGAACCATCATATCGAGACGGATGTGCTGGAGACCCATGGCAAGGCATATGGGGTGGAACTGCTGGTCAAGAAGCTGACGGGTAAATTGAACGGCTGGGTCAGCTATACCTATTCCCGGATCCTCCTGCAGCAAAACAATCCCAACGAAGGCCCGCTCATCAATAACGGCCATTGGTATCCAGCGGATTATGACAAGCCCAATGATGCGACAGTCGTCGCCAACTACCGCTTCAACCACCGGTTCAGCGTTTCGGGCAACGCAACCTATAGCACGGGCCGGCCGATCACGCTGCCTATCGGGGTGTATTATTATGCGGGCTCATTACGGACCTTGTATGCCGACAGGAACGCTTATCGCATCCCGGACTATTTCCGAACCGATCTGTCGATGAATATCGAGGGCAACCACAAGGTGCATCAAAAGACGCATAATTCCTGGACGATCGGCGTGTACAATCTAACCGGCCGCCACAATCCGTATTCGGTCTATTATGTATCCCAGAACGGGGTCATCAACGGCTATAAGCTTTCTATTTTCGGCAGCGCTATCCCCTTTGTAAACTTTAATATTCGTTTCTGATGAAATCCGGTTTCCGTCGATGGAAGACATATATTTTTATAACCATGACATGTATCCTGCTTTGTGATTGTGTCCAACAGTATGTTAGCCCGTATAAGTCACCGACGACGGGCTACCTGGTCGTGGAAGGTTATCTCACCGGGAATGGCCCTACCCGATATTCCCTTTCCCGAACGATCGCGCTACCGGGGGACTCGACCATCCCGGTCATAACCGGCGCCAAGTTGCAGGTGGAGGGCAATGACAATTCTGTCTATCCGCTGTCGGAGCAGGGTAATGGCGCATACGGGATCGCTTCGCTGCCGCTCAGCACTTCCGTGAAATACCGGCTCCGGATCAGCATCCCGGGCGGCGAGACCTATCTTTCCGATTTCGTTCCGTACAAACCGACCCCGCCGATCGATAGCGTCAATTGGGTGTACAATTCCAATGGCGTCACCATCTATGTGAATACGCACGATCCGACCAACTCAACGCGCTATTATCAATGGACCTACGACCAGATCTATGAATACCATCCGGCCGAGGCGTCCGAATTCATCTACGTCCCATCCGACACCTCTATTGCCCCACGGTCCTCCGCGCAGGACGTCTATACCTGCTGGAAAAGTGGAATAGCCGCCAACATCCTCATCGGGAATTCCGCCAAACTGGCTCAGGATGTGATCTATGAATACCCGCTGTTGAATATCCCGCTCAACAGCCAGCCGTTATCGGTGGAATACAGCATTCTCGTATCGCAATATGCGCTTAGCGACAGCGGATATTATTTCCTGCAGATGATGGCGCAGAACACGCAATCCCTCGGCTCGCTCTTTGACGCGCAGCCGACGCAGCTCACCGGGAATATCCACAGCCTGAGCAACCCCGATGAACAGGTGATAGGTTATATCCAGGCGGGGACGTTGCAACAGTCGCGGATCTTTATCAGCAACCAGCAACTGCCCAATTGGGTCTATCTGAACCGGTGCGGAGATCCCGACCGCATCGTCCCGAATACGCCCGATTCGATCTACTATTATTTTGATCAGATAGGTCTCAATCCGTTGTATCAGAATTTCGGCCCGTCGGGGCCGCTGTTCGGCTGGTATGCCAATGCGCCCGACTGTACCGATTGCACCATACAAGGTGGGACCACACAAAAGCCGGCCTTTTGGCCAAATTAAATTATGTCAGGGACATTAATACCATATCGTCATTGCGGATATCGCCGGTGGGGGCGCAGTACGACCTCCCGAACCGGCCGGTGGCTCGCGCTGATCTCCTGCTGCTGGCTATGTCAGTGCGTCCAGACTTACGTGAGCCCGTATAAATCGCCGCCAACAGGCTACCTCGTGGTAGAGGGCTATATCTCCGCAAACTCACAGACCGAATTTTCGCTTTCGCGCTCCATCGAGCTGCCTGGCGATTCGGCGATCCCGGTAGTGACCGGCGCTTCCGTCCAGGTGGAGGGTTCCGACAGTTCCGTATATGCGCTGGCCGACCAGGGTAACGGCACCTATGGGGACACGACGCTATCCCTTAATCCGGCGCTCCAATACCGGCTGCGCATCCATACGCCCAACGGCGAAAGCTATCTGTCGGATTTCGTGCCCGTCAAGGTCACTCCGCCGATCGACAGCGTCAATTGGGTCTATGAGGGGGCCAACGGGGTGAATATCTATGTCAATACGCACGACCCCAACAATGCGACGCGGTATTATCAATGGAAATACACCGAGACCTGGGTGTATTATTCTCCTCAATCCTCTTACTGGGTCTACGACACGGCCGACAACACGGTTATCCAGCGGACGCCGGATCAATTGAATTACCGCTGCTGGACCTCCGTCTCCAATACCGACCTGCTCATCGATAACACGACAAAACTGGCGCAGGATGTCGTCTATGAGTATCCGCTGGTGAATATCCCGGACAACAGCGTGGAACTGTCATCTTTGTACAGCATCCAGGTCAGCCAGTACGCCCTGACCGAGGAAGCCTATAATTTTATATTGCAAATGCAGGTGAATACGCAGTCGTTGGGGAGCGTCTTCGACGTACAGCCGACCGAGCTGACCGGGAATCTCCATTGTCTGAACAATCCCGGTGAACAGGTGATCGGATATGTCGCGGCGGGAACGGTCCAGCAGCAGCGGATCTTCATCGCCGAGAACCAGTTGCCGGCCTGGGACTTTATTTATGAATGCGATACTCCCAACTACGTCGTGGTCGATAACCCTGATACCCTTCAATTTTATTTCCATTATAACGGTTGGATGCCGCTGGACGAGGTCCCCGGAGGCTGGACCGCCAACAAGGCTTTCTGTATAGACTGTACGATTCGCGGCGGCACGACGCAAAAACCATCTTTCTGGCCCAACTAATCATCGATGATGCGAATAAATAAAATAATCTTCTTTTTTTGGATGGCGGTCGTACCGCTTGGACGGCTTCTCGCACAGGGCGCCGCGACGGCCCAATTGGCCAGCCAACTGGACGCCTATCGGGCAAAGAACTTTCAGGAAAAGATCTTCGTCCATACGGATAAAGAGTTCTACCTGGCCGGGGAGATCTGCTGGTTCAAAGTGTATATGGTCGACGCCGGGCTTCACCGGCCGCTGGACCTGAGCAAGGTAGCCTATCTCGAATGGCTTGACAAGGATAACCGTCCTGTCCTGCAGGCAAAGATCGGGTTGCGGGACGGGCACGGGGACGGATCGATGTATCTGCCGCTGACACTGCATTCAGGTCATTACAAGCTGCGGGCTTATAGCAGCTGGATGAGGAATTCCGGGGTAGACGGCTTTTTCGAGAAGGCGCTAACGGTGGTGAATGCCCGCAAGTCGGCGGAGGCCCCGGGTGCGCCGGTAGCCTTGCAATATAACGTTCAATTTTTCCCCGAAGGCGGCAACCTGGTCGAAGGGCTTTCCAGCACCGTCGCTTTTAAGATCGCCGATCAATATGGTCAGCCGGCCGAATGCACGGGGGTGATCACCGAAGATGACCAGGATACTGTTGCGCGGTTCCAAACCCTGCGTTTCGGATTGGGCAGCCTTGTCCTGACGCCGCGGCCGGGTCACCGGTATCGCTCAACCGTCAGGCTGGCCGATGGGACGGCGATCAGCACCCTGCTTCCCACGGCCTTTAAGGAAGGGACGGTGATGCATGTATCCGATGAAGGAGAGGACCGGCTGCGCGTCGATGTGCAGTCCACGACCGCCTCAATGGATATTTATCTGCTGGCCGATACCCGCCAGTCGGTCAAATGGGCGGGGACAACGGCGATAAAGGATGGCAAAGCAAGTTTTGAAGTGGACAGGAATAAGCTGGGGGAAGGGATATCGCATCTGACCGTCTTCGACTTCCGGCGGCAGCCGGTTTGTGAACGGCTGGTCTTCCGGTCGCCTTCTCATCCGCTGCAATTCGACGTCAAGGCGGATCAGGCGACCTATGGCACGCGGAAGAAGATCAACCTGACGGTCAACAGCACGGGGGACGGGAACAGCCCGACGCCCGCGGATTGTTCGGTAGCGGTATTCCGGGTCGACTCGCTGCAGACGGAGACGACAGGTCATATCTATGAATACCTCTGGCTGGGATCCGATCTGAAAGGGAAGATCGAATCGCCCAAGTATTATTTCGATCATCCGGAAGACCGCCAGGCGATGGATAATCTGTTGCTGACGCATGGGTGGCGGCGCTTTCGTTGGGAAGACGTCCAAAGCCAGAAGCCGCCGGCCTTTCAATATCCGCTTGAATTCAACGGCGCCATTATCAGCGGCAGGGTTGTCGATGCAAGGACCGGTAATCCGGCGGTACAGAATATCATGGGATATCTATCGGTGCCCGGGATCCGCACCCAGTTCACGGCCGCCATGTGTGATGAAGGAGGGCGGATCCATTTTGAAATGAAGGATTTCTACGGCGGGCCGGAAGTTGTCGCTCTGACCAATCCCGAGGATAGCGGCTATCGAATCGAGATCAACAACCCATTCGCGGAGAAATATTCCGAGACGCCGTTACCGCGGTTCGAGTTCCCGCGGGCGGATACCGGTTTGCTGATGGACAAGAGCGTAGCCATACAGGTGCTGAACCGGTATGGCGGGGCGCGGTTGAAACGCTTTACGCTTTTACCGGGCGTCGACACGAGCTTGTTCTACTATAAGGCGGATCATTCCTACCTGCTGGATGATTATACGCGGTTCACGACGATGGAAGAGGTCCTGAGGGAATATGTGGTGTTGATCATGGTACAGCGCCGCCAGGGGCATTTCCACCTTCCCGTGCTCGATCTGAGTGAAACCAATTTCTTCCAGACCGATCCGCTGATCCTGCTGGATGGGGTCCCGGTATTCAATATCGATAGCCTGATGGTGTTGGATCCTTTAAAGATCAGAAAGCTGGAAACGGTCCAGCACCGGTATTTCATGGGCGGCGTCAACTTCCCGGGGATCCTGAACTGGACTACCTACAAGGGGGATCTTGGCGGCTATATCCTGGACCCGCGTGCAACCGTCGTCGACTATGAGGGTTTGCAGCTGGAAAGGGAGTTCTATGCGCCGACCTATGCGACGGATGAGCAGGCGGCCAGCCACCTGCCCGATTTCCGGAACGTGCTCTATTGGGCGCCGCAGTTGCAGACGAACGGGGAGGGTAGGGGAGCGCTCAGCTTTTATTCCTCCGACTTACCGGGAAAATATGTCGTGGTGGTGGAAGGACTTGCGGCGGATGGAAAGGCCGGCAGCGGCATCGCGAGCTTTGAGGTGCAGTAGCGGGAAGAAGCGAGGCGTCCCTCACTATCCGACCCGGAGCAGGATCTTGCCGATATGTTCGCCGCTTTCCATGATGCGTTGCGCTTCGGCTGCTTCGGCCAGCGGCAGTACGCGGTAAACGACAGGCTTTACCCCGCCGCGGCTGATCAGCGGCCAGCACCCGGCCTCGACGTCTGCCGTAAGGGTCGTCTTGAAGGCGGTATCCCGGGGCCGGAGCATGCTACCCGTGAGGGTGATCCGTTTGGCCATGATCTCGCGGATATCGATCAGCGATTCTCTGCCGCGCATTGCGTTGATATAGACGATCCGGCCGTCTTCCCGTAGCAGCCGGAGGTTCTTGCCGGTAAAATCACCTCCCGTCATATCCAGGATAACATCAATGCCTATCCCAGACAACTCCGCTTCGAAATCGCCGGTCTTGTAGTTGACGGCGCGTTTAGCCCCCAGCTTTTCGCACCACCGGCATTTCTCATCGGATCCTGCGGTCGTATAGACGGCTGCGCCCATGGCGGTGGCCAACTGGATAGCGACGATACCGATCCCGCTGGTGCCGCCGTGGACAAGGAAATGCTCACCGCTACGCAGATGCGCGGTCCGCACTGCATTCAGCCATACCGTCAGCACCGCTTCGGGTAATCCGGCCGCCTCTTCGAGAGTCCATCCGGCGGGGATAGGCAGACACTGGCCGCCCGGGACCGCGACATATTCCGCATAACCGCCGCCGTTAACAAGCGCGCAGACGGCATCACCGGGTTTCCAGCGGCTGGCGCCGGGCCCGGTGGATTCTACGACACCGGAGACTTCGAGACCCGGGATACGCGTATCGCCGCCATAGGATGCGCTGGTGCGGGTATAGATATCGGCGCGGTTGAGGCCGGCGGCGGCTACCCTGATCAGCACTTCGCCGGCTGCGGGAACGGGCTTTTCGATCTCGCGGAGCCCGAGCACTTCCGGCCCTCCCTTCCCGGTCATCCAGATCGCCTTCATGGGGCCACCTCCTGAAGGAATCGTTCCACGACATAAGTTGAAAGCTGGCCGCCGGGGCCGTTTAGCGTATAGTCGAAACTGTGAGGAGCCCAGGGCAGCGTGAGGAGGTAATGTCTGATCCCGCTGTCGGCCAGCTTCCGGCTCAGCCGGCGGCTTTGGATATATGGCACCTGGATATCCTGCTGGCCGTGGATGATGAGCGTAGGGATAGAAGATGTGTTGACGAACCCCCGGACCTTATCGGTCGGGCCATAATAGTCGATGACGCCTTTCAGTCCCGGGTCTGGCAAGGTATAAGCGGCCATGAGGGCAATCTGCGCACCTTCCGACCGGCCCAGCAGTACGAAGGCATTGCTGTCGATGGATAGCTCGGCGGCGTGACGGCGCAGGAAGCCGATGGCGGTTGCCACGTCCTGTACGTCGTCCGGATTCTGATAGCGGCGGCCGGGCTGGTAGTTGATGGCCGCTACGACGTATCCCTCGGCTGCGAGCCGGCTGTTGAGGGCCGGCAGTTGACGGCTGTCGCCGCCTGGCCAGGAACTGCCATGGATCACGACCACGCAGGGCCGAAGTCCCGGCCGTTGGGCAGGATACAGGTCCAGGGTCAGGGGCGTGCGGGCGGTGGTGTCGTATGTCAGGGTTCGTGAAGCGATGGCGGGCGTGCTGAACGTGAATAGCTGCGACCATTGGATGGGGTTGCCGCTAAAACCGATCATCCGGGGACTGTCGGGAGGGGTCAGGGATTGGTCCAGGCTTCTGTTCAATCGATTTGCCACCGAGTAGCCGCGGATCAGCGGGGAACAGTAGAGCACCAGCGCGAGTGCGCAGGCTATGGAATTGGGCAGGCCGTATTTGCCTTTGAATCCGCCGGTGCAAAGCAGGAGCAGCACGATGATGACGAAGATCAGCGGATAAGACTGGACGATGACGGAGCCTATCCAAAGGGAACCGACTGGCGGACAGTAGACGGCCAGCAAAGAGATCAGCAGCAAGCAAAGGATTATGATAAACCGGAGCATAGCTATTCAAACTGCAAAAACGGTGCTCAAGGTAGGGCATTTGTGGCAAAACCGGCACCGCTGGCGCAAAAACGATTTAGTTGAATTTAATGTCAGTGGTGAAGCCCAATTGCCGGAAAATAGCATAACTTTATTATAATATTTGCAAGCTAACGATTGCATCCCAACTATGATTATGAGTGAGCCCCGGTTTCCGGGGCTCACGCTTTTCGGTATCTTTGGAACATGGCAAGCGAATTTTATGATCTGACAGCCAACAACCCCCAGGGGAGGCCGGTAAGCATGGCCGATTTTCAGGGGAAGGTGGTACTTGTGGTGAACACCGCCACGGAGTGCGGGCTGGCGCCGCAGTTCGAAGGACTTGAACAGCTCTACAACAAATACAAGGACAAAGGTCTTGTCGTGCTTGGATTCCCGTGTAACCAATTTGCCGGTCAGGAACCCGAGAGCAACGAAAATATGGAGCAGGCCTGCAAACTGAACTTTGGCGTAACTTTTCCGCTTTTTGAGAAGACCGAGGTCAACGGACCGCATACGCACCCTGTCTTCCGGCTGCTCAAACGTCGGCTGGGTGGACTTTTCGGGAGCCGCATCAAATGGAACTTCACCAAATTCCTGCTGGATGCGGATGGCAGGCCGGTACGGCGCTTCGCACCTGTGACCAAGCCTGCCGCGATCGAGCCCTATATTCAGAATTTGCTCGCGGTTCGTTCCGTCTAGCCTTCCAGTTCCTCGAGCATCTCCTCGGTAAGCGCCAGCTTTTCGGCGGCGATATTTTCTTCAAGGTGTTTGACGCTGCTCGTTCCGGGGATCAGCAGGATATTCGGTGAATGATGCAGGAGCCAGGATAGCGCAACCTGATGTGCGGATGCGTTCAGTTTTTCGGCAACCTTCCCGATGTGGGCCATCGATTCTACATTTCCGGCATTGAGCGGATACCAGGGAATGAATGCTTTTTCCGTCTCCCGGCAATAGTTCAGCACGGTTTCCCACCGGCGGTAGTCATGGCTGTATTTGTTCTGAACGGATACCACCTCTACATACTGCTCCGCTTTTTCGATCTGCTCCACGCTGACCTCCGAAAGCCCGATATGCCTGATCAGGCCTTCCTCCTGTACATCCTGGAGGAATTCGAGCGAATCCTCAAAGGGGACCTTGGGATCGATACGGTGCAATTGGTAAAGGTCGATGCGGTCGAGTTTCAGCCGGTCCAGGCTGCCTTTGAGGGCGTCCTTCAAATGTTTTGGGCTTCCATCGGGATGCCATTGATCGGGACCGCTGCGGAGCAGGCCGCCTTTGGTGGCGATGACCAGTCCGGCAGGGTAAGGGTAAAGCGCTTCCGCGATCAGCTCTTCGGAAATGGAAGGGCCGTAGCTATCCGCGGTATCGATGAAATTCACGCCCAGCTCCACTGCCCGGCGCAGGACCCGGATGGCTTCCGCGCGATCATTGGGCGGGCCCCAGATGCCCTGACCCGTGATGCGCATTGCTCCATATCCCATCCGGCGGACGGTCAGGTCGCCGCCGATCGTGAAGTTCCTTTGGAAATTGACTTTGGTGCTCATATTTATAGAAGTTGTTTTCGCATGATTACTGAAGCCAGTTAGGAGAACAGCCGATCCTATAAATTGTTCATGCCGATTGACCGCTTTAATTTAAATTCGTTTGAATACCAAACCTCTGCTTAATGAGATGCGCACTATTTTTAATCTTTCTCCTTTTGACCGGCAGTCGGGCTTTTTCGCAAAAGAAGCCGCTGGACCCTACGGTCTATGATGGCTGGCAACGGATCGGCGAACGGGTGTTGTCCGCAGATGGTAAATACATCGCTTATACGGTCGTACCGCAGGAGGGCGATGGCCGGCTATACATTCGGGCGACAGGCGATGCTTATGCAAAAGAGATACCACGCGGCGGCAATGTGGAATTTACCGCTGACGGCAGGTATGCCGTTTTTCTTATCCGCCCCTTCTTTAAGGATACGCGGGAGGCCCGCATCAAAAAAAAGCCGCCGGAGCAGATGCCGAAGGAAAGTCTTGCCTGGATCGAACTGGGAACCGATAGTATCGTCAGGATCCCCCGGGTGAGGTCTTACAAATTGCCGGATCTGCAGGGCGACTGGCTGGCCTATCTGCTGGAGAAGCCCGAGGCGCCGGCCGTCGGCCCCGGCAAACCGGATTCGCTGACCCGCATCCGGCAGCTGACGGCAAGGGCAGACAGCTTGTCCCGATTGGTGGACAGCCTGCGGCGGCAGATCCAGGAGGTGAGCGCCAGGGGATGGGCGGCCATTCCGGCGGCTTCCGCTAAAAAGGAAAGCCGGTCGAAAGAAGAGAATGGGGAGGAAGGCACGGAGCTTGTCGTCCGAAATCTGGTAACGGGAGGGCAAATGAAATTCCCGCTGACCAGCGAATATTATTTCAACCGTAACGGCAATACCCTGGTCGTCGAGACGACGCGTAAGAGCGGCGATTCCCTGTCCAGGGCGCATGTGATCTGGGTGAGCACGGCTAACGGCCATGCGGATACGATAATGACCGGCTTTAACGACGCCCGCAACTATGCGCTGGACGAGGCCGGCGGTCAGCTGGCATTTGTGGCGGAGCGGGACAGCGCGACGAAGGCGTTGAGTAAGTCGTATCGCCTTTGGTATTATACGCCCGGCATGGACAGCGCGGCCATCCGTGCGGACCGGACAAGTATTGCGGCTGCAATAACAGCCGCCGGCGACCGGCTCAGCTATCCGCATATCCCCGGCTATGTATCGATGAATGCGGCAAGACATACCCCGGCCTTTATCGATCAGCTGACGGTCAGCCCCGACTATCTCAACTATTTCAGCAAGGATGGCGGGCGGCTCTTCTTCGGCCTGGCGCCGGTCCGGCCGCCAAAGGACACCACGCTGGTGGAATTCGAAACGGCCCGGCTGGACGTCTGGAACTATAACGACGACTATCTTTCACCCGAACAGCTGGTCCGGCTGCCCAACGAAATTAAACGATCTTACCTTGCCGTGCTGCCCAAAGGAAGCACCCGCTTCATTCCTCTGGCCGATGAGAATTGCGAGGTGGTGAGGCCGGGAGAAAAAGGGATGGGGAAATATGCCCTTGGGATGAGCAACAAGGAGTATCGCATTCAGCAGCAATGGGAGCAAAGCGGGCTGGAGAAGGTGTGGCTTGTCGACGTCGGCGATGGATCGCGCAAGCTGATCAGGGATAAGGTCAGGGATGGGGCTTCGCTGTCCCCCGGCGGCAAGTACGTTCTCTGGTATGATCCCAAAGAACGGAACTGGTACACATATGAGATCGCAACCGGCGCTATCCATAATATCACCGCCGGGATCCGGGCGCCGTTGTACGATGAAGAAGATGACCATCCCGATGACCCGCCGCCGCATGGGACCATGGGCTGGCTGGAAGACGACCGGTATGTATATATCTATGACAAGTACGATATCTGGCAGTGCGATCCGGCGGGGGGTACGGGGGGTACGGCCCCGGTCGATCTTACCGGCGGCGTCGGGCGTCGCCATCAGCTGACCTTCCGGTATGTCGGGCTCGACCGGGAAGATCCGGTGATCCATGCGGGTCAGCAGGTGCTACTAACGGTCTTCAATAACCGCGACAAGACCGGCGGCCTTACGATTTACAAGATGGGCGCCGCCTTTCCCGCCGACACCGCGCTGACCCATCCGCTGAGCCATACGGGCTTTCTCAAGGCAAGGAACAACTGGACGCTGGCCTGGCTGCAGGGCAGCTTTGACAAGCCCTATGATATCTGGGTTAGCGATGCGATGAGCCCGGCCGTCCGGCTCAGCCATATCAACCCGCAGCAGGCCGGCTACAACTGGCTGACCGTCGAGTTGAAACACTGGAAGATGCTGGACGGCCGGATGAGCGAAGGCCTGCTGTACAAGCCTGAGAATTTCGACAGCACGAAGAAGTATCCGATCATCTTCTACTTCTACGAGCGGGACGCCGACAACCTGTATAATTACCAGACGCCGTCGCCCGACCGGTCGATCATCAATATCCCTTACTTTGTCAGCAACGGCTATCTCGTCTTCGACCCGAATATCTACTACAAGACTGGCGCACCGGGGGAAGACGCCTACAATTCGGTGATCTCCGCGGCCCGCTATCTCTCGCATTTCAAATGGGTGGATACGACGAAGATGGGATTGGAAGGTCATAGCTGGGGCGGTTACCAGGTCGCTTATCTCGTGACCCGCACGCATCTTTTCGCCGCGGCGGAAGCAGGCGCACCCGTTGCCAATATGACCAGCGCCTATGGCGGCATCCGCTGGGGCTCGGGCATCAGCCGGCAGTTCCAGTATGAGCGGACCCAAAGCCGCATCGGGTCGACCCTGTGGCAGCATCCCGAGCTGTATATCAAAAGCTCCCCGCTCTTTCGGGCGGACAAGGTCACGACACCGCTGCTGATGATGCACAATGATGCGGATGGCTCCGTGCCCTGGTACCAGGGGATCGAATATTTCACCGCGCTGCGACGGCTGGGCAAAAAGGCGTGGCTGATCGAATACAACGGCGAGGATCATGGGTTGACCGAACGGCGTAATCAGAAAGACTGGTCGCTTCGGATGTCGCAGTTCTTCGACTATTACCTGAAAGGCGAACCACCGGCCCGGTGGATCACGGATGGGGTGCCGGCTACCCTGAAAGGGATCGACTGGGGTCTGGAGACGCCATAAATTCATCGGTATGTTCAAAAATTATTGGAAGGTTGCGGTTCGCAGCCTGCTGAAAAGAAAGGGGTACACCCTCATCAACATTCTTGGGTTGGCCACGGGCATGGCCGTCTGCGGGCTGATCGTCCTATTCATCCGCAGCGAGCTCAGCTATGACGATTTTCAACCGAACGGCGACCGCGTATACCGGCTTGTGCTGGACCGCAAGTATCCGGGACGGACCACCTCCTACGCGATCATCCCTCAGTCCATCGGCGAGGCGGTCCGGAGGGAATTCCCGGAAGTGGCCGCCAAAACCGAATTCCAGGACGCCACCAATAACGGTAAGCTGTACATCAAGGCGGGCGACAAGTCTTTTGAAGAGACGCATGTGTTGCTGGCGGATTCCAATTTCTTCCAGGTCTTTCCGGCACGGATGCTTGAAGGAGATGCGGTGACCGCGCTGGAAAAGCCTTTCACCATTGTCCTGACGCAGCAGACGGCAAAACGATATTTTGGCGGCGCAGCCGCGGCGATGGGTAAGGTGCTGGAAGCGGAGGGGAACCAACATTTTACGGTGTCGGCGGTATGCGCCGACCTGCCCGACAATTCGCATATGGCGTACGACCTGCTGGTCTCGGCGGCCAGCTTTCCCCAGCAAGAGCCCAACTATATAGGATTCTCCGATTATACCTATCTGTTGCTGAACAAGGGCGCCGATCCGGCCGTCCTGGAGTCCAAACTGCCGGCCATCGTGGAAAAATATGTCTCGGGCGTCATCAGCCGCTCCTTTGGAATGACGTATCAGCAATTCCTGGCCGCGGGGAATGGGTATCACTATTATCTGCAACCGCTTCGCCGGATCCACCTGACCTCGGATCTGGAGGCGGAATTGCGGCCCAACGGAAGCATGCGCGCGGTCTATATCTTCGGCATTATCGCCGCCTTTATTTTGTGTATCGGCTGTATCAACTTCGTCAATCTGTCGACGGCGCGGTCCATCGAGCGGGCGAAGGAAGTGGGCATCCGGAAAACTTTTGGGTCGGAGAGACGATCCCTGGTATTGCAATTCCTTGTCGAGTCGGTACTGGTCAGCTTGCTTAGCGTGCTGCTTTCTTTCGGACTGATGTGGCTGCTGCTTCCCCTTTTCGGTCAGCTGTCGGGGAAGGCGCTCTCGTTACAACCTTATCTCGAACCGGCAAGGCTGGGTCTGCTGCTTTTGCTTGGCGTCATCGTCGGGCTGGTCGCCGGCGTCTATCCCGCCTTCGTGCTTTCTTCCTTCCAGCCGATCAAAGTGCTGAAAGGGAAGTTGAGATCCAACCGGTATGGGGCCGCGCTGCGGAATGGACTTGTCGTTTTTCAATTCGCCATTTCGATCGTCCTCATTATTTGCACCATCACGGTCAACCGGCAGATGCAATATATGCTGGGCGACCAGCTTGGTTTCCGGAAAGATCACATTATCCAGATCGAGCGTACCGACCTCGTCGGCAACCAGACCAAGGCGTTTCGCAATCAACTGGCGGGGATCGCCGGGGTGGACATGGTGAGCGGGACCAACAACCTGCCGGGGGGACAGTTATTTTTTGGCACCACCTTTCAACCTTATGCCGGTCATCAGTCGGTGACGGGCAGAGGCATCATTGTCGACGACCGGTTCGCCGGCCTTCTGGGACTGGAGATGAAAGAAGGGCGGTTCTTCTCGCGCGATTTCCCGACGGATTCGGTGGCGATCATCCTGAATGAAAGCGCAGTGGCGGCATTGGGGCTGAAAGAGCCTGTCGTCGGTAGCCGGCTCACATCGCCTGATCCATTTTTTAGCGCCGCTGACAGATCCCCTATTGTCTATACGGTAATTGGCGTGGTCAGGAACTTCAATTATCAGTCGCTTCACGTGGCGATCGCCCCCTTGTACTTTGCGAATGTCACGAAATTCGGCAATGTCACGCCGCTGACGGCGGTGCGGGTAAAAGGCGATCGGTTCGCCGCCACGCTCACGGCCATCCAACAGACCTGGCGGCAGTTCGTTCCCGACCGGCCTTTTCACTACAGCTTTCTCGACGAGCGGCTTGCCGAACAATACAAGTCGGAACAAACCATCAGGCGGATATTCACCGTCTTCTCGGCACTGGCCATTCTGATCGCCTGTATCGGCCTGCTTGGCCTGGCCGCCTATGCCACGCAGCAGCGGCTCCGGGAGATCAGCATCCGCAAGGTACTGGGCGCCGGGGTCGGGTCGATCGCCGGGATGCTGTCGGTCGACTTCCTGCGGCTGGTAACCATATCCGCGGTGGTGGCCTTTCCCATTGCGTGGATGGCGATGCATGCGTGGCTGGAGAGTTTTGTATACCGGGTATCACTCTCGTGGTGGATCTTTGTGCTGGCCTGGGCGTTGTCGCTGGCGATCACGATGCTGACGACCGGTTATCAGGCCATCCGCGCCGCATTGACGAACCCGGTGCAGGTACTGCGGTCGGAATAGTATATTCGCATTAAAACGCCGCTCCATGAAAAAAGGCCGTTTAGAAGCATTCAGCGATGGGGTGATCGCAATCATCATCACGATCATGGTACTGGAATTACGGGTGCCGGTCGGAGACAATATCAAAGACCTTGCGCCGGTGGTACCCGTCCTGTTGAGCTATATCCTCAGCTTTGTCTATATCGGCATTTACTGGAACAACCATCACCACATGATCTATGCCGTGGACCGGATCAACGGCACGGTCCTCTGGGCCAACCTCAACCTGCTGTTCTGGCTGTCGCTGATCCCATTTGTGACAGCCTGGATGGGGGAAAATCATTTTGGCAAGTGGCCGGTGGTCCTGTACGGGGTGGTGCTGATCATGAATGGGATCGCTTATACCGTTCTTTGCCGGCTGCTGTTGAAGGAAGAGGGCCCCGGCTCCCAACTGGCGATCGCGTTGGGTAAAGACTGGAAAGGCAAGCTTTCACTGGTGATATATGCGTTGGCCATTGCGCTCGCCTTTTATAAGCCCTGGCTGGGATTGGCGCTGTATGTTGTCGTAGCGGTCATCTGGTTCATCCCCGACCAGCGCATAGAGAAGACCGTGGCAGCGCGGAGCTCAGTGCGGGAGGAGCCCTGAAGTTGCGTAATGGGAGGGGCAGCTGGTGTGACGAGAAACTCCGCAATAACCGGGTTTAACATCCGGGTTTTCAGGTATAGGTTTGTGTCGTAAATTTAATCGACATGAAACAGCAGGAACAGATCAACTACGACCGGATCGCCGAGGCGATCGATTTTATCCGGGGTCATTTTCAGTCTCAGCCCAGCCTGGAAGAAGTGGCGGAACAAATCCACCTCAGCCCCTATCATTTTCAGCGGCTATTCACCGACTGGGCGGGGGTGAGCCCGAAGAAATTCCTTCAGTATGTCAGCGTGGAGCATGCCAAGGAGGTATTGAAAGACCAGCGGGCGACGGTCTATGACGCGGCTTTTGAGACAGGGCTATCAGGAACGGGAAGGCTGCACGATCTGTTTGTCAGCATCGAGGGAATGACGCCGGGCGAGTTCCGAAACGGCGGGGCCGACCTGGAGATCAACTACAGCTTTGCGGAAAGCCCTTTTGGGGCCATGTTGGTGGCGTCCACGGTCAAGGGCATCTGCTATATGGCATTCGTCGATGAGGCTGCGCCCTCCGGCTCCGGCGAACCGGCGGCCTTTGCCGATCTGCGGGCGCGTTTTCCAAACGCCAGGTTCCGGCAGATAACCGACCTGATCCAGCAAAATGCATTGTATATTTTTACGCAGGACTGGAGCCGGCTGGCGGAGATCAAACTACACCTGAAAGGCACCGATTTCCAGCTGAAGGTATGGGAGACCCTGTTAAAAATTCCAATGGGCGGTCTGACCACGTATAAGGATATCGCCGGGCGGCTCGGCAATCCTCAGGCTTCGCGGGCGGTAGGCTCGGCGGTCGGAGATAACCCGGTTGCCTTCCTGATCCCCTGCCATCGGGTGATCCAGTCGACCGGGATCATTGGGGAATACCATTGGGGTACTACGCGGAAGACCGCGATGATCGGCTGGGAAGCGGCGAGAACGACAAAAACGGCGTAGCATGGAGCAAATCAATACCCGAGCGGTCATCAATCTGTTGCCGTACGACGGCTTTGCCGATTATTATGGGAAGATCCTCTTAGACGAGCAGGCGGAGCATTATCTCGACCGGTTGCTAAACAGCGTCGCGTGGCGCAACGACGAAGCCGTCATCTTTGGCCGCCATATTATCACAAAGCGAAAGGTGGCCTGGTATGGCGACCGGTCTTATTCGTATGCATATTCGGGAAAGACGCGCGACGCGCTTGACTGGACGCCCGATCTGCTGGAACTGAAAGCCGTGGTGGAAGGGGCATGCGGCCGAAGCTTCAATTCCTGTCTGCTCAATCTCTATCATACCGGCGAGGAGGGCATGGCGTGGCACGGCGATGATGAAAAGACGCTGGAGCCGGGTGGAGCGATCGCATCGCTGAGCCTGGGCGCGGAGCGAAAATTCTCCTTCCGGCATCGGAAGACGCGGGAGACACTCTCGATCCAACTGGAAACGGGGAGCCTGCTGGTGATGCATGGGACTACGCAGACTTATTGGATGCATGCATTGCCGAAGACGAAGAAGGTGGTGACGCCGCGGGTTAATCTGACGTTCAGGACGATGGTAGTGTAATAAAATTTCGGTTTAACTGCAAGGATAATGCAGCCGAAGACAAGTCAAATGACAAGAGATGAGTTAGTGTTATAATTTTTTCGAGTTGTTGACATCCGGTTGGAAATTTTTTCTACCTTCACTATAACC
This sequence comes from Puia sp., assembly GCA_035695565.1. Classification (GTDB taxonomy): domain Bacteria; phylum Bacteroidota; class Bacteroidia; order Chitinophagales; family Chitinophagaceae; genus Puia. Next base: position 54,756 of record DASRRX010000016.1, read on the forward strand.
GGTCTAGCCATCACAACCTTGTCACATGAGAAAGAACTACGTTGCCGACGCCATCAGTGTAACCTTCATTCTCCTCTTTGTCTATGCCGCAGCTTCCAAGCTGATCGATTTTCATGACTTTCGAATTCAATTGGGCAAATCGCCGCTGCTGACCGCCTTTGCCTGGCAGGTGGCGCTGTTGGTCCCCTGCATGGAGATCGCGATCTCCCTTTTTCTGGCATCTGCCCGATGGCGACTAACAGGTTTGTATGCTTCTTTCGGTCTGATGGTCATGTTCACCGCCTATGTTTATTATATCCTTCATTTTGCCTCTTATATTCCCTGTTCCTGCGGAGGCATCTTGCAGAACATGACCTGGAATCAACATATCATATTCAATCTAGTTTTTGTTGCCCTTGGTGCTATAGCTGTGCTGACCTATTTTCCGGAGAGCAGATCGGCTCGTCTGGCGCAGGGGCGATCAATTCCAGGAGTAGCCGAAAACCTGTCAAAAGAGTAGGTGTTAACAAAAAGTTTACTGCTTTTTAAGATTAGAAAAGCAACCTTCCAATGAAAAGTAAAAACTTGATCGTCGTCTCGGCATTCGCAGTAGCGCTAACGGGCGCTTTTAGTACCAAGATGTTTGCTGCGCGGAGGTTACCACAAGTCTGGAGGCAAGCAGGGTGTTCCATTGCTACGGAGCCAGTTCAATGTTTGTCAGCAGGTACAACCGTTTGTACCATATCTGGATTTACGTACTACAGTGACGATGCCTGTGTAAACGTGATTACTTATAATTCCGGGGATTAAGCCATTCCAAATGTGTTGGCGGTTTTGACCGCCAACACTCCTTTTACCCGTTTTTTTATCCTGTCACCATGCCTACCTATTATTTAAGAAAAAGATTGGCGATACTTTGCTTGTGCCTTGTCATCGGAATTGGAGTCGTGGCCGCTTTGGGTTTTATCTCCGATCTTGTCAATCACCGGAAGAATGGCTTTATTCGCTTAATCCCGCCACATGTACTCACTCCGCTAAACACAAAGGATATCGGCTTCAATTCGTTCTATATCGTCGGCGCTACCACAAAAAAAATCTATCTGGGCAATACGATGGCGCCGTCAAAGCTGCTGATCACCGATTTTGCGCTGAAGGATACCCAAATCGCTACACTGACCTTTCCCGGCAACCCGACGATCCTTCAAGGCGCCAATTTGGTTTGGGTGGATTCGCCGTTCATTTACCTGATGGAGGGCCGTGTACCCCTGCTGATGCGTGGCAGCCTTTCCAGCCGGGTAATCGATCAGGTAAAGCCGTCTACTTATTTTATGCAGGCCCTCCCGGTATCGCCGTCTTCGTTTGTTATCCGGACGTACGACCGGGTGCAACGGCAGAGTGTGCTGGCACGGACAACGCTTGATATGCCAACGGCCAAAGAAGGCTCGCACCCGCTGGAACGACAAGGCGACGGGATATTTTCTACGGATGGCATGTTGAATGTCGATCGTATTTCCGGCAGGATCATCTATATGTACTTCTATCGGAACCAGCTACCTTGTTTTGATACAGCGCTTAACCTTCTGTATACAGGCCGGACTATCGATACTGTTACCCAGGCGCAGCTATCGGTGGCTACCCTGGGCGTCGATTCCAGCACCACGCTGTCGGCGCCGCCGCATTTTGTGAACTATTTCAGCTGCATTGCCGGCAATCTTCTATTCGTACATTCCGCGCTGAAGGCCAATAATGAGACCGAGAGTCAATTTGAGCAGGCTTCAGCTATCGATGTCTATTCGATTAGTAATGGCCGGTACAGGTTCAGCTTTTATATTTCCAAATATCTGGGGAAGAAAATGAAATCCTTCCGCATTTTCGGTAATAAGTTATTCGCGATCTACGATCACTATATTGTCGTCTACCTGGTCAACTTTCCGAAGATGCTGGTTACGGAATCGTAAATATACCAATAACTTCACCGCTGCCACAAGATCCTTGCGCTCTCCAGCGGTACCGCCGCTCCCGGCAGATAAGGCATTACCCTCGCCGTATAGTCACCGGCGGGCCGGTCTGCCGGCACTTTGCCGCCATAGTGGGTCATACCTTCGCCGGCTGTCGCGGGCGACCGAAGGTCAAGCTTCCGGCGGACGGCTGCACCGCCGTCAACTCCGTCGGCATACAATTCGACGAGCAGCATCTCGGCGGAAATATCATCGAGGGATAGTTGCACATCGAAATTATGGAATGCTTCACCGGTGGCCGGATCTTTTTCTGTCTGCGCGGTTACCTCACCGAAACGCAGGCGGGGCCAGCCCAGTTCGATCGACCGTTTCCACAATACGATCCGCCGGCCAAGCGCGCCATTGTCCGCGGCGCGGTCCGAATACGTTTTGGCGGCGGAGAGATAGTAATGCTCGGTGTATTCGCGGACGGTGCGGTTGGCGCTGAAGAAGGGCGTCAATGTCGCCATGCTTTGCCGGACCCTGGCCACCCATTCGACGGGGATGTCCCGGTGGTCGCGATGATAAAAAGACGGGATGACCTGTTGCTCGAGGATCCCGAACAACAGCTCCGCCTCATAGGCATTCCAGGCCGGATCATCGCCATGCTCTTTCCCGTCGCCCAATGCCCAACCGACTTCCGGCCGATAGGCTTCGACCCACCATCCGTCCAGTTCGGACACGTTGAGACCGCCGTTGACCAATACTTTCATCCCGCTGGTACCGCTGGCTTCCCATGGCCGCTGTGGTACGTTGAGCCAGACGTCTACGCCCTGGACGAGGTGTTCGGCCAGGAGCATGTCATAATCGCTAAGGAAGATAACGTGCCTGGACATATTCCACTGGTTTATGAACTCGATCCAACGCTTTATCAGGTTACGGCCACCCTGATCCGAGGGCGGCGCCTTCCCGGCCATAACCAGCTGTACGGGATGCTGGCTGTCGGTCAGCAGGCGGACCAGCCGGGCCGGATCGAGCAACAGGAGATCGAGCCGTTTGTAAGGAACGAAACGCCGTCCAAAGCCCAGAGTGAGCGTTTTGGCATCGAAGACGCTTTTGGCATCTTCGATCGCTTGCGGGGATGCGCTTCCTGCGGCCAGCTGTTCTCCCAGCTTGTGGCGGATATAGGTCACAAGCATTTCCCGTTGCGCCGAACGCATCTGCCAGATGCGGTCATCCGGGACAGTTAGAATATCTTTGGCCAGGTCCTCGGTCCTACCCAGCCAGCGATCTTTTCCGCAGGCCGCCGTCCATAAGCCATCAGCAGCAGCCGACTCCCAACTGGGTACATGGACGCCGTTGGTTACATGACCTACCGGGACCTCCGGCGTCGGCCAGCGCCAGAACAGCGGTCCGAAAAGATGACGGCTGACGCGGCCATGGAGCTCACTGACCCCGTTGACCGCACCGCTGCCGTGGATGGCGAGATAGGCCATATTGAAGCCTTCGGTCGGCTCATGCGGATATTGCCGGCCCAGGCCCAGGAGGTCGCCGATCGAAATATGAAGTTGCCGGGTCGCGTAGTCGCCGAGATATCTTACGATGAGCATAGGATCGAAGTGATCGAATCCCGCTGCCACCGCGGTATGGGAGGTGAAGAGGTTTCCTGCCCGGGTGATGGTCAGCGCTTCTTCAAAGCTGCAGCCCGATCGTTCCATGTAGGTGCGGGCGCGTTCGAGGACGGCAAACGCGGCATGTCCTTCATTCAGATGACAGACCTCCGGATGGATGTCCAGCATCTCAAGCAGCCGCCAGCCGCCGATACCGAGCACAATCTCCTGTTTGATCCGCATCTCGTTGTCGCCGCCATATACTTCGGCGGTGATCCCGCGATAAAGGGGATGATTGGCGGCGTCATTGCTGTCCAGCAGGTAAAGGGTTGCCCGGCCGACCCGAACCTTCCAGACGCGAAGCCAGACGTCACCTCCCGGAAAGGGGATCGACAATCGAAGCCAGTCGCCACCGTTGCGCAAGGGTGAGATCGGCAGCTGACCGGGATCGTTGTAGGGATAATAATCCCGCTGTTCGCCATTCCGGTCGATCTCCTGCCGGAAATATCCCTGCTGGTACAACAGTCCGATGCCGATGACGGGAACGCCGAGGTCGCTTGCCGATTTAAGCTGGTCACCCGCCACATTGCCCAAACCGCCGACATAGATGGGGAGGGCCTCGCTCAGCATGAACTCCATGCTGAAATAAGCAACCGTCTTCAGCGGGGTGCCGGGATGAGCGCCAGTGAACCAGGAGACGGCCGCATCCGCCGCTTCCTTTTCCCGAATAAGCGCATCGACCTTTTGCCGGAATGTGGAGTCGGACAATTGTCGTTTAAGGCTTTCGCTTGAAACGGTTTGCAACACGATCCAGGGATTGTGCGTCTGTTCCCAAAGGATCGGGTCCAGCTGTTGCCAGATCATGTCGGCCTCATTGTTCCAGGACCAGCGCATATCCAGCGCCAGATCGCGGAGCGATTCGAATCCTTGCAGCTGCATGGTGTCGCTATTGCTGATCGGCGTGCCGTAACTGTTGCTCATAATCCTATTTTTTACCAATCGCATCATCGACGATGGTCTGGGCCTCGGTGACGATGCGTCTTAAATGATCCTTTCCCTTGAAACTTTCGGCGTAGATCTTATAGATATTTTCCGTTCCGGAAGGGCGGGCGGCAAACCAACCGTTGGCTGTCGCGACTTTGAGCCCGCCGATGGCTGCCTGATTGCCCGGCGCGGTCGTCAGGATCGCTTCGATCTTCTCGCCTGCAAGCTCGGTCGTCTTAACCTGCTGACCGGATAACTTCTTAAGCGCCGCCTTCCCTTCCGGGGTAACGGGCGCTTCGACACGGTCATAGACCGGTTCGCCGAATTCCGTCACCAGATCGTGATAGATCTCCCCGGGGTCCTTACCTGCGCGGGCCGTTATTTCCGCGGCCAGCAGAGCGGCGATCATCCCATCTTTATCGGTTGTCCAAACGCTGCCATCCTTGCAAAGGAAGGAAGCGCCCGCGCTTTCTTCGCCGACAAAACCCAACGACCTGTCCAGCAATCCGTCGACAAACCATTTGAAGCCGACAGGCACTTCATAGAGCTTGCGTTTTAGCCGGGCCGCGACCCGGTCGATGATGCTGCTGCTTACCACGGTCTTTCCCACGGCAGCGCCGGAGCCCCAGCCGGGCCGGTTCCGAAACAGGTAGTCGATACACACCGCGAGATAATGATTTGGCGGCAGCAGGCCGACGCTTTTGGTAACGATACCATGACGGTCATGATCGGTGTCGCAGGCGACGGAGATGTCATAACGATCTTTCATGCCGATCAGGCTTTGCATCGCATACGATGAGGAGGGGTCCATCCTGATCTGGCCGTCCCAATCTACGGTCATGAACCGGAATGTCGGGTCGACCTGGGTGTTGACGACGGTCAGGTTGAGCTTGTATTTGTCTGCGATCGGCTGCCAGTAATGAACACCGGCGCCACCCAGCGGATCGGCACCGATCCTGATGCCAGAGCTGCGGATCAGATCCAGATCGACGACGGATATCAGATCATTGACGTAATCGTTCAAATAGTCGTGGTAATGGGTGGTAGAGGCAGCCAGGGCCTGCCGGAGAGAGATACGTTTGACACCCGCTAATTTAGCGCCGAGAAGCTCGTTGGCTTTGTCCTGGATCCAGGTGGTAATGCTATCTCCCGCCGGCCCCCCATTGGGTGGGTTGTATTTGAAGCCGCCGTCGGTGGGCGGGTTATGTGAAGGGGTGATCACGATGCCATCTGCGAAACCATCTTTCCGGTCCCGGTTGTATGTGAGGATAGCGCGGGAGATGGAGGGCGTGGGGACATAATCGTTGTCCTTAGCCAGCATGGTCTCTACGTGATTGGCGGCGAGCACTTCCAGCGCCGAGGACAGCGCCGGCTCAGACAAGGCATGCGTATCGGCTCCGATGAACAGCGGTCCGCTGATTTTGTTTGCAGCCCGATACAGACAGATCGCCTGCGTAATTGCGAGGATATGCCATTCATTGAAAGAAGTGGTCAGCGAGGAACCCCGGTGACCGGAGGTGCCAAACTGCACCTGTTGCTCTCTTACCTGGCTATCGGGAACCAGGCTGTAATACGCGGTAATAAGTCTCGGAATATTGGCCAGCAGCGCCGGCACGGCGGGTTTGCCCGCATAAGGACTGATCGTCATATGATGGCTGGTTTTTTTCGGACCCGATCGATGGCTTAACCTGAAACACGATACCGGAAAAAAAGTTCAAAAAATCTTATCACGCTGCTGTCCTGGCAATGCAATATCCGGTCCCGGGTCGCTGCTGTCCGCCGCACGGTCCAACCAGATGCCAGCCGGGGTATATTCATTGAAAAAGCCATCGTTCTTCAAATAAAAACCATTTTTTCCGACGCCGCCGGAATAATCCATTCGAAATCCTTTACGGCCGGTGTTGTCAACGGTAAACCGGGCCCGGTGCAATGACACCCAATGCCCCGTACTGTCACCGGCCCAGGCATGATCGAACCATACCTGCCGTTCCCGATCCCCCTGCTCCGGTTCAAAATTTTCGAGGAAGGAATAAAGGCCGGTCAGGCTGGCTTCGGTCTGGGGGCGGCTGAAACTGGCGATCAGTTGCCAATGCCCTTCTTCCGGCGCATAAAACCAGGCGGTAAAGATCGTATGCCGGTGTTCGGCCGGCTGTGCATGCACGAGGAAACGGTAGGTTTGCCCGGCCTTCCAGGGATAGTTGAAATAGCTTTGTCCACCGGCCCCCTCGTTGCCGAATTCACCCGTATGAACCAATGTGCCCTTGTCGAGCAACCGGATACGTTGACTGTCGGGGATGGCGGCGGGGTCATCGGTCGTAAAAGGGCTCCAGACGGAGAACAGGATATGCCGCTCCGAAGGGGAATTGACCTGCATCCCAAAATATCCCTGGGCAAAACCGCAAGCCATGAAATAGGAACCTTGAAGGTCCTGTCCGGGGGGCACCGTGACTTCGTTGTAGAACCATCTGGCGCCAAAGCCCGCAGGCAGGGGGTAATTGAGATGGACGGAAGGCCCGCGACGGCCCCAGTGGAAGAAATTGCCTTCATTGTTAGGGACGAATGCGGTTCGACTGTTGATCGCCGATCCCCGCACGACGATCGCCGGGATATTCGCATAAACGGGGCCGGAGCGATAAAGGGCATGGATACGGATGCGATGATAGCCGGTATCCGGGAGAGCGAATTCACCGGCCAGGTGCTGCAGCGGGTCATGCGCCGACAGGATGACGTCCGCGGACCGGCTGCCCACGTCAACCCACAACCGACTTTTCCCTTCGGGAACGCTCCCCATTATCCAAAGCTTTAGATCGCCGGGAACGGAAGTCCGCAGCCATACATCAAAATAGACCTTGTCGTTTGTCCAACCCCCGATACCGTCGTTGTCGATATAACCACCGGTGCTGTCACCCACGACTGTCCCCATCAAATGTTGCCGCCAGGCATTTCCGCCGAGGGGGATCGTATCCGACAGACTTTGCGCCGTGGCATCAAGCGTCAGGAGCACGGCCAATAAAACAAGAAGCCCGGACATGCCAGGCTTCGAAGTATGAAATTTTCTCATGTGAGCTAGAAATGAAAGATAGGGAAAGTTTACAAATAAATAATCAGGGGGATAAAATAATTGTTTCAGATCAAGTAACGACATTCAATTGGTCGATATTCTGGAGAACTTTGCCATGGACTATACTCCACGGCATATTTTTGCAGGGCAATTTAATCAATAATTCATGGAAAAGTTCCCGCAGTCCTTTTACACTGTCCGTTTCAATGATTGCGACCCGCTCGGTCATTTGAACAACAGCAAATACATCGACTATTTTCTCAATGCCCGGGAAGACCATTTGAAGGAACACTATGACATCGACCTCAGAGTATGGGCGCAGCAGGGGGTGGTGTTCGTTGTAACCGCGCACGAGATCAGGTATCTCCGGCCCGCGGGCTATAATGAATCTGTCGCTATCCGGTCGATGCTGATTGGAGCAGGAGACAGTTGGCTGCAGGTGGAGTGCACCATGCTCGGCACGGACCGGCAGCCAGGCACTGACCGGCAGCCAGGCATTGGTCTTTTGAAGGCGATATGTTGGACCGTCTTTACGCGCATCGATCCGGCGACAGGCAGACGAAAGCAGCACCCGGCGGATTTCCAGCCGTGGATCGACGGGGCATTGGTGGAGGGGATCGCCGGGCAGGGATTAGCCGCCCGCGTGGAAAGCCTGCGCGCGAAAGGCGCTTAGCTTTGCCCGATCAGGACACCGGCGACGAAAACCACGATCCCGCCGATAACGATCTGACCAACGGCTTTCCAGAGCGGCGTTTCCATGTATTGATGCCGGACCCAGGCGATCACGAACAACTCGACGATCACGACGATAATAGCCACAGTCATCGCGGCCTGCCAGGAAGCAAGCAGGAAGGGGAGGGCATGGCCCGCGGCGCCGACAAAGGTCATCAGCCCGCAGATAAATCCCCGGCTGACCGGATTGCCCCGGCCGCTCAATTTTCCGTCGTCGGACAAGGCTTCCGAAAAGGCCATGCTGATGCCGGCCCCGACCGCTACGGCAAGGCCGACCAGGAAAGTAGTATGATTGTTCTTTGTCGAAAACGCCGTTGCAAACAACGGCGCCAGCGAGGAGACGGACCCGTCCATCAATCCTTCCAGTCCCGGCTGGATCCGCTGCAGGATCAGCTCCCGTTTGGCGTCATTATGTACTTGCTCCATAGAAGGACCTTTGCGGCAATATAGTCAATTTTGGATTGTCGGATAGGTGATCCCCAACTGCTCCAGATACGTTTTGTATTTTGCGGGATTGTAGTAAAATGGCCGTATCTTCTCCCGATAGGTCTCCATGATCGTCTTATTCAAAAAAATGGACGGCGGATCTTTCTCCGTGATAAAAGACTGGTAGTGGACGTCCTTCGTTTGGACATTCGTAAAATAGGACCTTGCCGAATCCAGCAATGCGGGTTTGGTGATCATATCGATCAGCGTCAGGGCCACGGCCTTTGCTCCCGCGACACAACCCTTATGCGCGATCGGCGTGGCCATCGCAATGGCGTCCGCCCAATGATGTCCTTTCGTGCCGGGGATATTCGCCGGATAGAATAGCTGAACGGTAGGAATATTCCAGGAGATATCGCCCACGTCATCCGAGCCGCCGCCCATGGAGAAGGCAACCGATCCCGTCAGCGTATCCACTGTTGTCTTCAATCCGTCGATCGGATCGCCGTCCTCGAAGTCGACCTTCGGAGCATCTACCAGCTTTTGTACGGCGCGGGCGAGTTGCTGGTCGGCGTCGGTCCAAACAGGCATGCCTACACGCCGGATGTTGGCGCTCATTGCTTCCGCCAGCGGTTTGTTGAAATGCGGCGGCCACGCCGCCCCCAGGATACGGTAGCTCATTTTGGTATCCGTCATCAGCGCCGCGCCCTGGGCGATCCGCTGCCCCGCCTCATACATGCTCAGGATATCGGGATACGTCCGTTCGCGGAAATAATACCAGACGCTTGCTTTAGATGGTACGACATTGGGCTGGTCGCCGCCATCAGTGATGACATAGTGCGAGCGTTGGGTAGGTTTGAGATGTTCGCGCTTGAAATTCCAGCCTACGTCCATCAACTCCACGGCATCCAGCGCGCTTTTGCCCCGCCAGGGCGCGCCCGCCGCATGCGCCGCTTCGCCTTCGAAATTGAATTGGACCGACACCATCCCGTTATATCCGGGATCGCCATAACGAGACTGGAACCGGCTATTGACATGGGTAAAAATGCAGGCGTCGACATTTTTGAAAACGCCATCCCGGATATACCAGGCCTTGCTTCCGAGCAGTTCCTCTGCGACGCCCGGCCAGATGACCAGAGTCCCGGGAATATGGTTCTTTTCCATCAGCTCTTTGACCGCAATCGCCGCAAAGATGACCACGGCCTGGCCGGAGTTATGCCCTTCACCATGTCCGGGCGCTCCTTCGACGATCGGAGACTTGTAGGCGACGCCGGGTTTCTGCGAGGCTTTTGGAATGCAGTCGATATCGCTGCCGAGCGCGATCACCGGGCTGCCGCTCCCCCAGCGGGCGATCCAGGCCGTTGGGATCCCTGAGACGCCGCGTTCAACGGTAAACCCGTTCTTCTCCAGTATCCCGGTGAGATATTTGGATGTCTCGAACTCCTGAAAACCCAGTTCGCCGAAACTGAAGACCATATCCACCATCTCCTGTACCGGTTTCGCCTTGCCGTCGATGGAGGTGATCGCTTGCTTCTTCAGCGTTTCGACAAAGGTCGTATCATAGCGGGTGGGAGATTGGCCGCGTGCCGTGCAAAGACCGAACAGAAATAGAAAAATCAGTAGCGCCCCGGGGGCGGGTTTGGGGAGTGAGCTTCTCATGTGCAGGAGTTTTATCCAATATAAGAAGATTTTCCGTTCTCGACTTAACATGCCGAAAATTTCGGTAAGTTCGTTGGCAAAACCATTCCCAATGTTCAAGCTCCTCCTTTTGGTGTGTACTTTATTATTCTCATTTACCAGTTGGGCGCAGACCCGGCCGGTGATCGTTGCGGGCTCGCTTCGCATTCCTATCGATTCGGTTCGCAAGGAACAGATGATCCGGTCGCTCAATGGCCTCCTTGACGGAACCTCCGGCGCAAATAAAGACAATCCATTCATTCAACCTTCGTATCTGCCGGAGACTTCCGATCTGCTGGATGAGATCAAGGGTATGGGGTCTCTCCGGGGGAAAGCGGATGTCTGTCACTGTTATCTGACCAACGTCAATGTGCTGGACAGCGCGGATTACCTGGTGCAATTCGCCTACCTGGGCACTGTTGATACGACGCCGCTTCTTCGGGCGAGCTTCAAACTGGTGGCGCATCAGGACGGCGACCGGTTCCTGTTCAGCTCGCCGCTTCGCCGGAATACCGTGGGCTGGAAGGCCATACAGGACGGGGAATTCACTTTCTATTACAGCAATTATCCGCTCAATGCGACCCGGATCTCCGGATATGCCCGGAAGGCCCGGGAATTCGATCGCAAGCTGCACGCGGCGGCGTATCAGACAAAGTTTTATTGCTGTGGATCTTTACAGGAAGCGCTCGAAGTACTGGGAGTGGAATATAAGCTCGACTACAACGGCATCAGCAGTGACAAGCTCACGGCCTTTGAGCAGCATATGTCCCTCAATGTTCTTGGCGGGACCAGCTCCACGCTTTTGGATTTTCATGATCTCTGGCATGACCGGCTGCATGCGGTGGTCCCGGTCAGCACGATCAACAAACCGATCGATGAAGCCTGCGCTTATCTGTATGGCGGGAGTTGGGGGCTGAGCTGGGGGGAGGTCTACCGGCAGTTCCGGGTCTTCATGGGCGATAACAAGGATTGGCTGACGGCGTTCACCGAGAACAAGAACTTTGCCGGGCCCAATCGGAACCATCTGTATGTCTCGTATGTGATCACCGCGTTGCTGATCCGGAAGATCGAGAAGGAGAAAGGGTTTCCTGCCGTGCTGCAATTCCTTACCTGCGGCAGGTACCAGCCGGACAACGAAAGTTACTTCCGGACGTTGGATAAGATCATCGGGATCAACCGGTCGAATTTCAATACGAATGTCCAGCAGTTGGTAGACGAGACCGCTATTGCGCCATCCACTCTTTGATCGTCGGAACCACTCTTTGATCGCCCGAACCACTCTTTGAATTAAAGCATTATCTTCACCGGACCATGGCCCTCCTGATCCTCAATGTCATATTCTGTTTATCGTTCCTCTATTTCGCGTATCTGAATCTGAATGATATCGACCCCTGGTTGTGGGTGCCTATCTATGTCAGCGCGGCTGCCTGCTGTGGGTTTACGGTTTTCGGCCGGTTTTACCCGCGGATATACCTTGTGCTGATCGCTTTTTATCTGATCTATGCGGTGATCTTATTTTTTGCTGAAGATGGGGTTCGGGATTGGATCTTTAAATACAAGCGGCCGAGTATTGTGGAGAGTATGAAGGCGGAGAAGCCGTGGATCGAGAAGACGAGGGAATTCTTTGGGTTGTTGATCATTACGGGGGCGTTGGTAGTGGATTGGGTTTGGGGGAGGTAGCTTTACAAATTCGGAAAATTTATGGCGACTATAATCAAATTGCCTCGGCAAAAGAAGACCAGATCGGCATTGCAAAAGGAGCTCAAGAAGTATGATAGTCCGGGAAGGAACCCTGAAAAGGCCATTGATGGGATGTATGGGTTATTGGAAGGCCCGGATATTTCAATTGCAAAAATCCGGGCGACAAAACGGCGTAAAAAATGGTAGTGGTAGATGCAGATGTGATGATCGAAGTGTTGCGTAATAATCCTGGCGTTGCTTCCTATCTCAGAAATGACATTGGTGCTTTTAATATTGCTTTATCTGCAGTTGCCGTTGCAGAAATCCAACAAGGCGCAACCAACAAAGAAAATTTACGCAGATTATCTTCCAGTATTTTGTTTGGATAAAGTTGTTTCAAATAAAAAAGCACTTAGGGTTATAATCTTCTAAGTGCTTCATTTTCAGTGTCCCCGCACGGGCTCGAACCGTGGACCCGCTGATTAAGAGTCAGCTGCTCTACCAACTGAGCTACAGAGACAGATATTGATTGGGAACGCGAAATTATGAAAAAAAAGTAATTCCGATCAAAATTTCTGGAATCTCCCCGATTCCGCCAAGGTTGCACATAGCTTCTGCTGCTGTTCCTGGAACCGGCCGTCAGGATGGTAGAAATACCCATGCGGCGACAGGATGGCCGCCATCGACGATTGTGAATGAGAAGGCCGGTAGAGATTAAGGCTGCTCATGATCAGCAAAATGGATAGCGCCGTGAGACCAGACAGCGATGATCGGGCGAACACCAGCGCTGCCATAGTGATCATTGCAGCAATAGAAAGATAATATCCCACCGCCGACAGGCCGTAGTTGTTCGCCAACGTAGTCGCCAGATAGGGGGTTAACGATGCGCCAAGGATCCCGGCCAGGGTAAAGGCCAGCGAGGAGCCGGTATACCGGACAGCGGCAGGGAATATTTCCGCAAGGGCCGTTCCCAGCGGGCCATAGGTCAATCCCATCAGGAACATTCCTATCGACAGAAAGACGCCGGTCAGTACCAGGCTGCCGGCGGTAAAAAGAGTGGAAAAAAACAGGCCGAACGCAAAGATGCCAGCCGTCGCCACCATCAACATGCTACCGCGGCTATACCGGTCCGCCAAAACTGCCGAGAGCGGAATCCCTAACGCAAAGAACAACATCGAGACCATCTGGGCGATAAGAAAGTCGGTCTTGGGGTAATGCAACATTGAAGTGCCCCAGCTTAGCGTAAAAACCGTCATCAGGTAAAATAATAGGAACGTGGTGATCGCGACTGTCGTGCCGAGGGTGATGGCCCGGGTATGCCTGATAAAGACGTCGATCACGGGTACCCGTACCCGTTCGTCCTTTTCCATGATCTTCAGGAAATCAGGCGTCTCCGTGAGCTTCAGCCGGACATAAAGGCCTACCCAAACAAGAACGGCGCTGGCAATAAAAGGGATCCGCCAGCCATAATTAAAAAATTGCCGGTCACTAAGCGTATTATCAAGGATGAGAAATGCGCCGCTGGAGAAGAGAAATCCGATAGGCGCCCCCAGTTGCGGGAACATCCCATACCAGGCTTTTCTGCCTGCGGGGGCATTTTCCGTTGCCAGCAGGACCGCGCCGCCCCATTCGCCGCCAAGCCCCAAACCCTGGCCAAAGCGGAACAGCGCCAGCAGAATAGGCGCAGCAACGCCGATAGACTGGTAGGTGGGCAAGAGGCCTATCGCTACGGTGGACGGGCCCATGGTCATCAGTGCCGCTACAAGCGTTGCTTTCCGGCCTCTCCGGTCGCCAAAGTGCCCGAACAGGGCGGCGCCCAGGGGTCTGGCGAAGAAAGCCAGCGCAAATGTAGCCAGGGATTGCAAGGTAGCGGACCTGGGGCTCCCGGCGGGAAAGAACAATTTTGGGAAGACAAGCACTGCGGCTGTAGCATAGATATAAAAATCAAAGAATTCGATAGTGGTGCCAACCAGACTGGCGATCAGGATGCGGCTGGGAGAGGCTGTTGTTTTTACCCGGGTCATCCCGCAAACTTAATAAAAAAGCCGCCAGTTCACTTTATCGTAAATTCAAAGAATGGGATAAACTTTTGCCGCATATTCATCTTTGACATAAACATGGTGCGCGCGATCGACCCACCAGTGACTCGTTGTCGAATCTTTTAGCATGGTAGGCAGGGTAGGCCCTTGCGGGTCGTATACGAAGATATACTTACGAACCCCATTTTTCTTTAACAGCGGGAGCAGGCGGCTAAGGCTGTCGTTGCTGGATGCAGCAAAAAAATAGTCCTTATCGAATAAGTACGCGAAATCATTGATCATCCAGTAGTGTGAAACGATCACTACATTACCCGGTTGACTGTCTATCAGACGGTAGGTCTTCGTCAAACGCTGGTTGTAACGCCACCGGACTTCTTTATAACCACCTCCATGCGTATTGTGATAAAAATCGTAACAGATAAAGACTACCATAAAAGCGGACAGCCACAGGGGGATACGTCGGCGTTCAAATAGGTTCCAATTCCGTTCGCCGATCAAGAGCGCGACTAGCGTCGGAGGTATGATGGGAAGGAAATACCGGGCGCCCCATTGCACGATACCGTTATTTGGAAGCACCCACGGCGTTAAGAAGGAGAAAAGGATGACAATGCCTGCCAGGAACAGCGGTCTCGGATCTGAAGCGCCTTTTGTCTTTATCGCCCGAATGGCGAGAGGGATCAACAGCAGCACAAAAAGGAAATGTTGCGTACTGATGGAATTATTTTCCCAGAGATTGTCCAGTCCGTGGCTAAGCGTCATTCGCGTCTGGGGATCATTGTCCGCGAAGACCTGCCTGGAGTGTATGCCCAGTATCGATCCGTATTCCAAGTGATTGAAAACGAAGAAAGCGAGGATGGGCAGAAGAAGGCCGCCTAAAAACCAGATCGCTTTCGACCGGCTTCGCGGCGGCACATCAATCGACGGAGCTATCTGCCGATTCCGGAAATGTAGACCGATGACAGCCACCGAATAGAGTAGATCCATCATAAGCGCTTCCGGACGAAGGAAGACCGCCAGACCGCTGACGACGCCCAATATGCATGCTGACACCGCCCGGCGGGGCGGTCGGGCGATAAAACTCACGCCGGCAAACAACAACATGACTGCCGGCAAATGTTCCCAAAACATTACGCCGTAGAGGGGCAGGGGCGAACAAAATACCAAAACGAAAAGGCCGATTGCGACCCACACGGGTCTGACGCCGCAGCGCTTCAACAAGATAACAAACCATGAAATCAGGATGACGGTGCTGAGCATTGGGATAACATATAGGCCTGCTGTTCCCCATTTTTCGTATAACCAAGCGCTGACAATTTGAAACGCAGGCGGATAGACGATGATATAACCACCCGGTGAATTGTAAAAGGAAGGCGTCCGCAGTGGCGAGAACCCGGCTTTCCAGATCGACTGTACCCAGTCGGGCTGTGGAAGATGAAGATACTTAAATCCGTAACCTTCGGTAATCTGTTTTACTACGAGGGATTTAATGCCCTGATCGCCGGCGTAAAATATTCCTTCATGGATGGAAAGAGAAATAAACCCCAGGTAGACCGCGGAGACGATCAGTACCGACCAGATAAAAAAATCATTTTCACACAGCCTCTTCCATCTCATCGGTAATTTTTTATATGGCGGACAAAAAATTTATGCCAGGGAGAGGCATAAAAATTGCGCGCCTTTACCCTCGCTCTATCTGCACTTCAAGGGTCATAGTGCTCCGCCTTCTGGCCGGCGAGGATGAGGGCGACATGCAAATCGGTGACGCCATATCGCAGGGCACGATTATTTAAGTCGTATGATGACCAAAAATCCCACGGTATGTTTTATCATGTAAAAGATTTGCAATTTAATGCCCGCGTTTCGCGACCTGACCCGGCGTTTGCGACGTTGCTGCTAGAGCAGTTCGGCGGGGCTAACGGGGAACTTGCTGCAGCGTTACGCTATTTCGGCCAGGCCTTTGGGGCAAGGAACCCATATCCGGATAAATATGACCTGTTAATGGATATTGCCACGGAGGAATTCAGTCATCTGGAAATTGTAGGGGCCACGATCCAAATGCTGCTGACAGGGATAAATGGCGACTTGAAGAATGCTGCGGAAAGCTCGGAGATCATGAAACTGCTCAACGGTAAAGCTGCAAAGGAAGAAGTCATTCATCAGGGCATGACTGCGCCTCAATTTCTCGTCGGCAGCGCGGGTACGCCGGCATACACCAATAGCCAGGGTGTACCTTGGACGGCGGCCTATATCAATGGCGACTGTCAGGGCGACCTTACATCCGATCTGCGGTCAAACATAGCTGCGGAGACTCGCGCCAAAATGGTATATGAATACCTGCTTCAGTTTACTACCGATCCCTTCATTCATGAAACTTTGCGGTTTTTAATGACCAGGGAAGTGGCACACTATCAAATGTTCGAAGCTGCGCTGGAAACCATAAAGCCAAACTTTCCGCCTGGCGTGCTCCAAAGCGACCCGAAATTCAGCAATGTGTACTTCAATATGTCCAGCGGCAATGATTTTACCGGACCGTGGAACAAAGGCAAGACGACCCAGTTGGGAGAGACTATTCAATATGTGGATGACCCGATTGAATATGTGCTCCAAACAAATGGCCTTCTTCAGCACGAGGCGGCCGGTACGGACCGGACTGAAGAAGCTGTTCAGAAGGCAAACCGGCAAATGAGTAAATTAAAAAGTGCCGAAGTGAAGGGCGCAACCACCGAGGGTGTACAACAGTGGAATATGGGGTCCGGCGGTGAGGCGACCACATCTAAGAAATCCTCACATGGCAAAACCCGGCATAAAGGATCGTAAGCAAGATAACTTGCTAAATTCCGGTGAGGCGGACGGCGTGGACGTAACGATCTATACCGATCCGCTTTGCTGTTGGAGTTGGGCCACCTGGCCTCAATGGCGAAAATTCCGTGCTTCGGTAGTGACACCCATGACGGTCACCTATAAGATGGCGGGCCTTCTTCCTTCCTGGGATCAGTTTAACGACAGCTTGAATGCTATAAGCAAGCCAATCCAGATGGCGCCAGAATGGGCTCACGCAAAAAGGATCGGCCACGTTCCGATCAATGACCGGATTTGGATAACAGACCCGCCCGAATCCTCTTTTCCTGCGTGTATTGCGGTCAAAGCTGTCGCGCAACAGTCCGGTCCGGCTGCAGAGGCTTATTTTTTTTCGTTGCAAAATGCCGTGATGGTGCGGAGTTTGAATATCGCGCACACCCCAGTTCTGTTTAAAATAGCCACGGAGCTAGCCAACGAGTGGAGTGAGTTCGATCCATTTCTTTTCCGCGATGACCTGCTGGACGGGCGCGGCAAAGGGGAGTTTATGAAAGACTTGCAGGAGACGAAATACCTTCGCATTTGCCGGTTTCCGACCTTCGTCTTCCGAACAGTCCGCAAGCCTGCAATGGTTGTCAGCGGGTATCAATCTTTTGAATCTTTCCAAGCAGCGACGACCAACCTGCTGAAACAGTAGCAACTTCCACACAAGTCAGAAACGCCTGTCGGTACCTGTGGATATTGTTACACAGTCTTAGCCACTCCCATTTCCCTCGCTTTCCGGAATACCTCGATAGCATGAGGGTGTAAGATCCGCGTACTTTGGATGGCACGGTCGGCCGGGTCCTTGCGAAGCTCGTCCAGGATCACAGTATCGATAAATCCATATTTCAGCGAGTCATGTTCGGTATTGCTGAAAAAGACGGCTTCGATTCTTGCCCAATAGATCGCCGCCATACACATTGGACACGGTTCGGCGGAACTGTAAATGCTGCATCCCGAGAGATCCTGGCTCTGAATATTATTGCAGGCGTCCCGGATTGCCATGATCTCCGCGTGGCTGGTCGGGTCAGTATTCTGAAAGACACAGTTCCCGGAACTGCCGATGACCTCGCGGTCCCGGACGATGATTGCGCCAAATGGACCGCCGTGCCCACTAAGCAGCGCTTGTTCCGAAAGATCAACGGCCATCTTCATATAGGCCATTTGGTGGTCAAGGATGGTGGTATCGGTCGACATAGCTGAATCGGTTAAATTTTTGTGCCAGCGGGCCAATTGTTAGCCATTGCCCAACGCGCCCTGCCCGACCTGAAGGAACATCTGACGATGATCATCGGGATCGACAATAAAATGAAAGACGGTCAATAGATTCCACGGTGGCCTGGCAATTGCGTATGCTAAATAAATTAGTATATGGCAAACGAAAAAACCACTCAGGATCAACAGCAACCCGGGCAAAACCCCGTCAAGGACCCGAAAGAATGGAAGACGGGGGACGAGCCGATGACCGGGCCGCAAAATTCCTACCTGCATACGCTGGCGAGGGAAGCCGGGGACGAAGTCGACGACAGTATGACAAAATCGGAGGCGTCTGAAAAAATTGATGAGTTGCAGCATAAGACGGGCAGGGGTCTACCTGCAAGCCAGGAGAAAAACAAGCCGGCCTAAAATACATTTCATAATAATAATTACACCATGAAACAATCTCTATTTATATGCGCCCTTATGCTCAGTCTTTTGCTGCAGGGATGCGCGGTCGTAGGCGGCATCTTCAAAGCAGGGGTGTGGGTAGGCATATTGGCTGTCGTTTTTATTGTCGTCGTGATCTTAGTTATCGTCAGTAAGTCGCGTAAATAGCCTTAAAAAAATAAAGACCTCGAGTGATCGAAGTCTTTAGTGTGGGAGCTGAGGGTCTCGAACCCCCGACCCTCTGCTTGTAAGGCAGATGCTCTGAACCAACTGAGCTAAGCTCCCATTCTCTTGCCGGCGCCGCCGGCGTGGCCGGTCCGCGGAAAGGATTGCAAAGATAAGGTCTAAAGCTTTCCCACAAAAGTTTTGGGCCTATTTTTTTGCAACTACCTCAATACCAAATCGCCCGGTTTAATCCCCATCTCCTGTATCAATTCCCACTCGCTTTCCAGCTATTATTCCCCCGGCTCTCATCCGGCAACACATGATCCGGATCGAGCGTAGCACTTACCAACTGCTGTGTCGAAGCA
This sequence comes from Puia sp., assembly GCA_035695565.1. Lineage (GTDB taxonomy): Bacteria > Bacteroidota > Bacteroidia > Chitinophagales > Chitinophagaceae > Puia. The sequence goes on from DASRRX010000016.1 coordinate 73,896, forward strand.
AAGTGCAGTGTCCGCTTTCCGCCTTGCAACCACGTTTCAACGGGTAGCGAAACCCGTTGGCGGGAACCATCCTTCCAGACCAACTCCAACGTCGCCGGCATCGCCATTTGATCGAGGTTGGCGAGCGTCACGTCATAGCCGCCATTGGAAGCCTGTACGCCCTGCACCGCCAGATCGAGGCTCCAATTGTTCAGGAACCACTCCCGCCAGAACCACGACAGGTCTTCCCCCGCTTCATTGTCCATCGTCCGGAAAAAATCGTAAGGCCCCGGATGGTGATAGGCCCATGACCGGATATACTGCCGGAAAGCATAGTCGAACCGCCGCGGCCCCAGGATATGCTCGCGTAGCAGCACCAGGCCCAACGCCGGTTTGAAATACACCATCGGATGCCGGTATTTCTCGGGGATCGCATCGGCCCGCGTCAGCATGACCGGCGCCTGCGGGTCCTTTAAGAACGGCAGGATCTCATCTACGGGGTTACCGCCACCGGGTGCATACTCGTCGTCCCTTTTTGGGGCGTATTCACCCTTATTGAAAGCATCCGAGGCATAGATATCGATAAACGTGTTGAACCCTTCATCCATCCAGCCATAGGTGCGCTCATCGCTGCCGACGATCATCGGAAACCAATTGTGCCCGATCTCGTGGGCCGTTACCCAAAACAGCACCTTCCCTTTATCATCGATGCCGTCAAACACGATACCCGGATATTCCATCCCACCGGCGATCCCCGCTTCATTGATCGCAACCGGATAAGGGTAGGGGAACCATTTCGCCGAAAAATGTTCGATCGAGCCTTTGAGGTATTCCGTCGCCCGCCCCCAGGCATCGGGCCCGGCGCTTTCCACCGGATAGACCGACATCGCAAGACATTTCTTCCCCGCAGGAAGATTGACGCGGGCTGCATCCCAGATATAAGCCCTGCTGGCGCCAAATACTACGTCCCGCGTATTGGTCATCCTGAAATGCCAGGTCAGCATTCCACTATGTACCGGGCGGCTGGCCGGACTACCCACCTCCGCCGCGCTTCGGATCATCACCGTGGCATCGCTTGCCCGGGCTGCATTCAGCCGGGTCTGCTGGACGGCCGTGAGGACTTCCTGCGGATTGACCAGCTCGCCCGATCCCGCGACGATCATATCCCAGGGTACCGTTACCCGATAGTCGAAGTTGCCATAATCGCAATAGAACTCCCCACTGCCCAGGAAGGGTAGGGTATTCCATCCCTGCCGGTCGTCATAGACGCACATCCGCGGATACCACTGCGCGATCTCATAGATCTTTCCGTTGCGTGTCGGGAAGAAGTCCGTACGATTCCCAAAGTCCCCGGGCACCGTATAGTGATAGCGGATCTCCAATGTGATCTGGCCGCCATGTCCCGCCAACGGATGTTTCAACCGGACCTGCAGCCGGGTGTCGGTAATAACCGTATCCGCATCCGACAAAACGCCGCCTTCCCGGACTTTCACGGACTCCAGTTGGTAGCCGTCGGTATGCCGGCCGGGTGCAAAACCGGTATAGTAATTGGAGCGGGCATCCCTCTTGTAGGTCTGCTGCTCCAGATAGAGCCACAGACTGGGAAGGCTGTCGGGGCTATTATTTGTGTAGTGGATGATATCGACGCCGCGGATGCTGTTGGCAACAGTGTCAAGCGTCACCGCCAGCGTATAGTCGGCACGGTTTTGCCAGTAGGAAGCGGAAGGAGCGCCGCTCGCCGACCGCGTAGCCAAATGAAGATCGCCATAGAAACCCGGCGCAAATAACGCATGGGGGTCGTAACGAGGGCTCTTCGGCTGCTCCGGTAATCCGGGATTGGTCTGCCCCAGGCAGACAGCTGAAAGGAAAAGGCTTGCCGATAGAACGGCCGATTCGATGATCAAATGGGGAAATCTTGTCATGGTGCGGCGAAAATAGCCAATCTAATTCAGCTGCACAACAGGAAGCCGGTAGTGCAATCCATCCACCATAAAGAGCTCGTCGATCTCGTAGTTCCAGTATTTGAACAGCGGGGACTTGGCCAGATAGCGCTCCACATCCTTCCTGGTCTCGGCGGAAAACGTGATCCACACCCGCTGCGTCTCCATGGTCACGACGTAGTGGTCGATGATGCCTTGCTCGATCAGCCGGTTGATATAGGTCCGGTGGGGAGGAACCAGCGCGGCGAATTCCTCATTCATGTCGAATCGTATGGTCACCTGGAATTTTCTCATGATCACTCTCCTTGCGAACTGACGAGTGGCAAGTCCATTCATATTAACAATTCTTCGACAGCAATGTTCATGCCGTATATCAACGATACGATATTCCGCGTACTACAGTTGCCAGTCAATGATGCGGTTAGCCCATTCCTCGCGGTAAGGTGTCGTCACCTTGATGTAGTTGTCGGTATAGCCTTCCATCAGAGGTGTGGTGACATGCCCTTCGAGGAGAACTTTCCGCGTCTGGCCGCAATGCCGCTGGATAAAGGATTGCATTTTGCGGTAGGAGAGGTTGCGCAGCGTTTTGTTACGTTCTGTGCGGATGGCCATCGGTACGACGGGCCGGATATCGAGCGCCCGGGTATGATCGCGCTCCGAGTAGGTGAAGACATGAAGATAAGAGATATCCAGCGCTTCAAGAAATTCGACCGTTTCACCAAAAAGTTCGGGCGTTTCACCGGGATGCCCGACGATCACGTCCACGCCGATCGCACAGTGTGGCATGCATTGCCGGATCAACTCCACCCGTTCGGCGTACAATTCCCGACGGTACCGGCGCCGCATGAGCCCAAGGATATGGTTGCTGCCTGATTGCAGCGGAATGTGGAAATGAGGCATGAAACGCCGGCTGCCCGCTACCCACTCGATCATCTCCGGCGTCAGCAGATTGGGCTCGATCGAAGAAATGCGATAGCGGTCGATGCCGTCGATGTCGTCCAGCTCCTTTATCAGGCCAAAAAGATCTTCGCCATCCTGGCCAAAATCTCCCAGATTCACCCCTGTAAGAACGATCTCACGGATATCGCCCCGGGCCGCCAGTTCCCGGACCGTAGCTATCGTCTGGACGATAGTGCCCGAGCGGCTACGGCCTCTGGCCATGGGAATCGTGCAGAATGAGCAATTATAATCGCAGCCGTCCTGTACTTTCAGGAAGGTGCGGGTTCTGTCGTGGAGGGAATAAGCCGGATTGAATCCATTGACCTCATCGATATCGCAACTGCAGATCCGGGCCGGATCACCCCTGGTCAGCGTCCCCAGATGGCCGGCCAGGTTGAACTTCTCCGCCGCACCCAACACCAGGTCAACGCCCGGGATGGCGGCGATCTCCGCCGGTTTGAGCTGGGCATAGCAGCCTGTGATCACGACCATGCTCGCCGGCGACTGCCGCTGGATCTTCCGGACCAGGTAACGGCATTCCTTATCGGCATTTTCCGTCACCGAGCACGTATTGATCACGTATACATCCGCCGGTTCATCGAAGTCGCGCATTTCATACCCTTCGTTCAGCAGCAGCCGGGAAAGACTCGAGGTCTCCGAGTAGTTGAGCTTGCATCCCAGCGTGTGGAAAGCGACGGTCTTGTTTTTTGCTTGCGGCATCAGCGGGCAAAGGTACTCTAAATTCCTTATTTTCGCTGCTTAACCGTTCGTCCGCTGTTATGCGTCAGTTGACTAAACCCTTTTGGTGGCTCTATTGTCTCTATGCTTTTCTGTTGTTCCTGATCGGCATGTTCTGCGTGCTGCCTTTTGTGGCCGTCTACTCGCTACAGGACGAAAAGACCGGCGGGGACCGCATCTATAAGGTCTGCCGCTACTGGGACAATGCCTGGCTGAAACTCGTGGGCATTCGTCACATCAATATCTATGAGTCGACCCCTGACCCCGGAAAACGCTATGTCTTCGTCTCCAATCATATCTCTTATCTCGATATTCCGCTGATCCTCCAGGCCGTCAGAAGAAACGGATTCCGCATCCTCGGCAAGGCCGAAATGACAAAATTCCCGGTCTTTGGCTATATCTACAGCCGGGCCGTCATCCTCGTCGACCGAACTACCGCCATGGGCCGCTCCCGTAGCGTGCGGCAGCTGAAGTCAATGCTGGCGATCGACCGGTCGGTCTTTATCTTTCCCGAAGGCACCTTCAACGAGACGGGCCGCCCCCTCAAGTTCTTCTATGACGGCGCCTTCCGGATCGCGATCGAAACCCAGACGCCGCTTCAACCCATCCTCTTTGTCGATACGTTCGACCGCTTGCATTATTCCAGCCTTTTCAGTCTTCGGCCCGGGATCACCCGCGCCATCTTTCTGCCGGAGGTTGACGTCGAGGGCCTGACCGTGGCCGATCTTCCGCTCCTCAAACAACGCGTCTTTTCACTGATGGAAGAAGGACTGATCCGTCACCGGGTCTCCTGGATTTTGTCGTAAATTGCAGGTTTATGTATGCCGAAGTCATCATACCCCTGGCCTTGCCCGCCAACTATACCTGGTCCGTACCCGAGCCATGGCGCAGCCAGATAAAAGAAGGCTGCCGGGTAGAGGTGGAACTGCGCAACAAAAAATACGCCGGCATCGTCAAACGGCTTCACCATGAAAAGCCGTCAGCATTCGAACCCAAAGCCATCGGCAACCTGCTCGACGCCGAACCGATCATTTATCCCTCTCAACAGAAACTATGGGAATGGATCGCCGACTATTATCTCTGCAGCGAAGGGGAGGTCATGGCCGCCGCGCTTCCCGCTCACTTCAAGCTCAGCAGCGAGACGATCCTTGTCTGCAATGAAGAATATGGCGACGACTTTAGCGGGCTGGATACCGACGAGTTCATCGTCGCCGAAGCGTTGCTGATCCGGAAAGAGCTGAAGCTGGCGGAAGTCCAACAGCTGCTGGACTCGTCACATGTCTACCCGGTGATCAAACGGCTGATCGAAAAAAAGGTCTGTTTTGTCCGGGAATCATTAAAGGAGACATATTCGCCGAAAAAGGCCGACTTCGTTTTGCTCAACCCGGAATATTCAGCCGAGGAACGCCTGGCGGAACTGCTCAACGGCTGGGCCCGCGCGCCGAAGCAACTCGAGCTGCTGCTGGCCTACCTCCATTTGCAAAAGACCGGCGGCGAAGTTCTCCGCGCCGAACTGCTGAAGAAATCGGGCGCCAGCGCCGATCAGCTAAAAGGCCTGGTGGAGAAAGGTATCCTGCGTATCGAACGCCGGAACGTCGACCGGATACAATATCTTCCGCCGGATATCCGGATCGACTTTGAGCTGACGCCGGCGCAACAGATGGCATCCGATGCCATCGAATCGAACTTCCGCCAACGACCCGTCTGCCTGCTTCATGGGGTGACGTCCAGCGGCAAGACCCTAATCTATATCCGGCTGATCGAAGCTGCGATCCGTCAGGGCCGGCAGGCGCTCTATCTGCTGCCCGAGATCGCGCTGACCTCACAGATCATCCGCAGGCTGCAACGGCATTTTGGCGGCAACGTCGGCATCTATCATAGCAAATTCAGCCAGAACGAAAGGCTGGAGACGTGGAACAAGATCCGGAGCGGGGAGATCAAGGTGGTGCTGGGTGCGCGTTCCGCTATCTTTCTGCCCTTTGCCGATCTCGGCCTCATCATTGCCGATGAGGAGCATGATGCGTCGTACAAACAACAGGAACCCGCACCCCGCTATCACGCGCGCGACGCGGCCATTTATTATGGTTCGCTTTTCGGGGCGCGGGTGCTGCTGGGCAGCGCTACTCCGGCAGTGGAATCATACTACAATGCCGTCACCGGTAAGTATGGGTTGGTTACCCTAAGCGAACGGTTCGGCAACGTGCCTCTTCCTACGATCGAAGTGATCGACTCGAAAGTCGTACGGCCGTTTAAAAAGCTCAAGGTGCAGCCTGTCGGGGTGGATAGTCGCGTCAATCCCACCGACGACCCGCTCACCGGCTCGCGCGACTATGGCCGGCCGATCCTTAGCCCGGCCCTTCATGCCGAGATCGAAAGATCATTGGCCGCGGAGCGCCAGATCATCCTCTTCCAGAACCGCCGCGGCTATTCGCCCGTCCAGGTCTGCGAAGTCTGCGGCTGGATCCCGCAATGCCGCAACTGTGACGTGTCATTGAATTTTCACAAGCTGACGGCCAAGCTGCATTGCCACTATTGCGGTACCGTATACCCGCCGGTCACCGTCTGCTCGGCCTGCGGAAATCATCGTTTCGTCCAGCGCAACTTCGGTACGGAGCGGATCGAAGAGCACCTCGCGTCGGTATTCCCCAAAGCCCGGATCGCGCGAATGGACCTCGACAGCGTGCGAGGCAAGACGGCGCATGACACGCTGATCCAGCAGTTCGAACAACGAAAGGTCGATATTCTCGTGGGCACGCAAATGGTCGTCAAAGGTCTTGACTTCGAGTATGTCAACCTTGTCGGGATCCTCGACGCCGACAGCATCATCCATTTTGCCGAATTCCGTGCTACCGAACGGGCGTTTCAGCTGATGGAGCAGGTGAGCGGCCGGGCCGGACGAAAGGACGGTGAAGGGAAAGTGCTGATCCAGGTGGCGGATACTGCGCATCCCGTCCTGGGGTATGTCAAAACGCACGACTATCTGCACTTCTTCCAAAATGAACTTCCTTTCCGCCAGCAGTTCGGATATCCGCCGTTTACGCGGATCATCCGGGTTACGTTCCGTCATACCGCAAAGGAGATTGTCGAATCGGCGGCAGGATTCTTCGCCATTACGATGAAGAAAGAGTTTCCGAATTATCTCGTCGGGCCCGCGGAGCCGGTGATCGGGCGGATCCGTAATCAATACCTGATGGAGCTGATGCTGAAGCTGCCGAAGGACGGGCATACCATCGGGTTCGCCAAACATATCATCCGGCAACAGACCGCTATACTCCACAACGACCGCAAGTTCCGCAGCGTGGTGGTCATTCCGGATGTGGATGCGATTTAGCGGGACCCGACGGGACCCTGCGCCTTCAACTGCCTCACCCCTTCAACGCGACCCTTTGCCCCGTCTTCGCCGCCTCATAGATCGCCTGGATGATCACCATATCCTTTAGCGCTTCCTCGCCATCCGCCGGCACCTCCGGCTTTCCGCCCCGCAGCAGGATATCGGACATGGCGTCCATCTGCACCGTCTGATGCACGACGTCGGGTTGCGTCAGCTCGCCTTTTTGCGTGCGGCCCTTCGTGGGGCCATAACCGGTCGCGGGCATCATCTCCGCAAAACCAGCGGAACCGTCAAGAAAGAACCTGTCCAGATTATTCATGTTGTAAGTCGAAAGACAGGAGGCGACCGCGCCGCCCGGAAAGCCCAACTGGAACTGGATCGTCTCATCGATACCGGCCACAAAACGATCCGGTTCCGTCTTTGTCTCCTGCGCGGTAACCCAAACCGGCTCTTCGCCCACCATATAACGGGCGCCATTGACGGAATAGATGCCGATATCCATCATGGCGCCGCCGCCGGACAGTTTCGGATCACGCCGCCATTGATGCGGATCGCCGCTGACAAAGCCGGACAACCCCTGAAAGAAGCGGATCTTCCCAAACTCCCCCGCTTTCCGCATCCGGATCACTTCCAGCGTCTTTGGCTCGAAATGCATCCGGTACCCCACCAGCAGCTTTACCCCGGCCGCTTTGCAGGCGTCGATCATCTCCTGGCATTCCTGCGGATTGATCGCCATCGGCTTTTCGCAGATGACATGTTTGCCGGCTTTGGCTGAGCGGATCACAAAGTCCTTATGGGTGGCATTGGGCGTGATGACATATACGGCGTCGATATCGGGATTATCCCTGATCTGTTCGAGGGTATGATAGTTGTAACAATTCCGGGCAGGGATATTATACTTGTTCTGCCAGACCGGGAGCTTGGAGGGCGTGCCGCTGATGGCGCCCACCAGCTTTGCCTTTTGACAGCTCTGCATCGCGTTGGCTACACGGGTGGCATAGTCGCCAAGCCCCAGGATGGCCACCCGGAGGACCTGGCCGTCGTACGTCGATCCGGCATTAACGCAGCCGGCCGCCAGCGTGCCGGGAGCGGCGGACAAGACAATGGCGGAACCGGTAAGTTTCTGTAGAAAGTCGCGACGTGTTTGCATAACGGAAGATTTGGATGCCTAAATTTCCGTCTTTTCCACGACAGGCCGCGCGTAAGCTTACTTGTTTTTTTCCAGCACCAGCACGATCTTATTGAAATCGGCGGACGCATTGATAACTTTTTTAAAGTCTTCGTACTCCGCCAGGGGATAGTTCACGCGCCGGTATTGCTCCACGACATGCACTTTCAGCCGGTTTCCCTCCAGCTTGTATTCCGAAGAAAACCCCATTGTGACCTGGCCATTCTCCGTATAATCGCCATGGATGGTCAGTTCATCGGGGTTCTTTATGGTATAACCGTCAGGGATGACCAGCTCGATATTCCTTTCAAGAGTATGCGGAAAATCGATCATGATGGGGAACTGTCTTGGCTTCTCCTGGTACATCTCCGTCTGGGGGCCGATGATCTCGCCGATCTTGACGAGTACCTTGTTACCGGCGTTCTCCAGCAATTCACTGGCCTTGACATTGGCCTGGAGTGTGAACGGTTTGTTCTGGCCCAGGCTTTCGAAATCCGCATTTTCGATCTTACTGGAGACGATATTCTCGGAGTTGGTGCCGAATTTGACCAGCTCTTTCAAAAAGGCGTGCTGCTCTTCGGCATTTCCCAGGGTAAACCCTTCCCGGTAGCCGAACGCGGCATAGCCGGCATAGCGCTGTTGCATATCTACCAACAACGTATCCATCCCGGGGTTTAGCTGGAGCGTGGCGTCGATCTTACTAAAGCTCTCGGTGTAATCTTCCAGCGGAACAGGCTTGATCTCGGCGATGGCAGTGGTGAACGTGCCGATGGTGGTAGCCTTACAGAACAAAGCGTCATGTGCGCCCCAGTAAGGATCAAACCAGGGATATCGTGCACCCAATTCGGTCGGGGCAAGGAATTTCTTTTCCGCCGGGAAATACAACAGGAACTCGGAGGTGTTTTGCCAGTTCTCAAACCCTCTGTCGATCACGGCTTCACTCCGGTCGCAGGTTAGTACGACCTGCAATTCCACGCCGAGCCCCTTGAACAATGCGACATAAAGCCGCAGGATGCCACGACTGCTGGCAATGCTGTTCTTCAGGATCCACTCGACGTTCTCGGCGTTGTCATCCGTGATGTCGTTGCGGGTGGCGAATTTCTTCTTTACATAGTTCTCGACGGCGACGATCTTCTCGGTTTCCCCATTTAACTTGTCCCAGCCGTTATGACGGATCAATTCCGCCGCTTTCTTTGTCTCCCCTTCAGAGAAGTTGGCGTCATTGGTATAGACCCTTTTGGCCAGCTCATTCCAGGTGAACAGCCGGACCTTTCCATCGCTGACCGCGGAGTTATAGGACAGCTTGTATTCGATCCGTTCCAGGTTGGCCTCATAGGCGGCATATTTCTCCTTCTCCACGCCATGGACGTCCCGGAGCTTCGTGGCGGCGATCCGTTTTCCATTGAGCACAGTATCCCGGACCGCGATCTCGCAGTTGTACCCTTTCATTTCGAACCGCAGCCTCTCCGGCGTGATAACTTCAAGGTGCGCATCGAGCACGGGGAAGCCCGCCTGGATCTGCTCGTGCCCAAAGAAGGTCGCGGGCCGTTTGAACGTATAATAGTATTCGACTTCGCATCCTTTCTCCAGTCCTTCCATGGCAAAGATCTTATACATGTTGCCGTCCTCTTCCTTGAGGTCTTTGATATTCTTCCGGTCCACCTCGATGATCTTTCCGCCGGGCAGGATGGTCCGGGCCTTGATATCCACGATGTCGCTATTGTCCGAGACGCCGAGATATATTTTGTTGAATGCTTCTATCCCCTGATCGTCATTGACCCGGACGATCCGATGAAGGGTCCGGTAAAGGCTCATGTCATTCTTGGCCTCGTCGACATACTCCATCCGCCGTTCGTCCAGCAGGATCACCGCCGATTCCCCGGAATATTTCGCATCGACGCTATGCATGACGGGCTTGGGATCCCACTGTTCCAGGGTGATGGCCGGCTGCGCCGGTTGGGTCGTTTGCGCCATCACGGTAGTGAATGGGAACAACAAGGGGATCAGGATCTTCTTCATAGTGGAAGCATTTACTTTTTAGATAAGCTGACAGTTTCTTTATACAAGGGGATGAGGTTCTCCAGCACTTTGTTCCAGTCCGCAAACTGGTCGGGTTGCAGCATCAGGCGATCGTTGTCGAATTCCTGGGTCAGGATCAGCAGATCGCCTTTCTGCTCGTATCGCAGGTCGAAGCCCCAGACGGCATTGTGATAGGACTTGCTTGCAGGCAGATAGCTGACCTGGTAGCCGCCGGGAATCTTGATGGCGACTACATAGCGCCGTTGGTTCCGGTAGTCATACGAGATGGGAATCTGCCGTTTTGGATAGTCGATCTCCTCATGGGCGTAGAACTTGAACAGGTTTAAGTTGATATACCAGTCGCCGCCGATCCGCTTGGCATAATCCTGAAGGTGAAAATCAGCCGTCATCCCAATATGTCCTTTATCCTTCAGGTCGATCACCCGGAAGGTATCCAGGTTGAACTTATTGGAGCCGCGATAGAACCGGGCCTTCATCAATTCCTGGTAGTCTTTTGCGTTGGTGTAGGCCAATTCGCCTTCCAGCCGCATCGCCGCATAGCCGTGGAGATCCTGGGTGATCCTGCCCTGAAGCCCGTTGTCCGTCAGCTCCAGGTAGGTGGAATCCGTTTGCCGGTTGGTCTCCCCGGATGGCACCGGCACCGTTAGGATCTTATAGGTGCTATCGTCGATGGCCACCATCGCCTGCTTATCCTGAATGCCTTCACTCGGCATTCCAAAAACACAGGTCGGGTCGGTGCCGTCAAGGAAGATATACCGGCCGTTCAGCAGTACGGTACATATCATGTGATTGTCGACGATCGGCGTCGGGGTCTCCGTATAGCTGTAGGGCAGGTCCCGGGTGCCGATCCAGGTATAGTAGGCCGGGACATGCGCGGCCTTCAGCATACAGGTCAGGATGCTGCTCATATCCTTACAGTCGCCGAACCGCCGGCTGCAGACCAGGTTCGCGTCGCGGGGGACGAAGCCTTCCATGCCTTGTTCGAAGGCAATATATTTGATGTTGTTCTGAACCCAGGAATAGATGCGCCGCGTTTTCTCCTCCAGCGTCGAAGCCTGCGCCGTCAGCGAATCCACAAGCCGTTGCAGATCGGGGCCGACCGCCTTGTTGATATCTTTCAGGAATCCCCGGTCAAGCCGGTATAGATCATCGGGGCTCGAAAGATAGTTGACCGTTTGGCCATTGTCGCCCTTATATTTATCGATAAAGAAGATAACTTTTGTAGCATACCAGTCTGCATCTGGCGCGTCGGGATAGCTCTTATCCGCATCGAGGTCCTTGACCTGAAAGATATAGGTGACCTCGCCATGTCGTTCCTCCTGCGTAAACAATACTTTGTCCGCGTGGGTGCCCTTGATGACATATTTCAGGGACATACTCTGCGGAAAAGTGATCTTCAACTGCGCATGGACGGTCGGAATGCCGCGCGTGAAATAGAAAGGCGACAACAGATGAGGGTCCTTATGCAGGATGGATAATTCCAGGTTCCCGACGGCGCCTGCCGAAACATCCGGAAAATCGAAAGTCGTCTCTTTTACGTCATCGTAGAAGACTCCGGAGGACTTGCTGTCGGTTGTGGTATAGTCTGCGACCTTTATCTTCTTGTCGGCCGCGGTCCGCGTATACGCCGTGTACTGTTGCAATTCGTGAAAGCTGCTGTGGGTAAACCCGTATTTGCTAAGATAAGCCCCGGAATTGGCGGAGAGGTACATGATCTGGTGCGTCTCATCGCTTTGGACGACCGGCTGGCCGTTTTGCAGGCTGATGCGGTAATTGATGGAATGCTCCAGCATGGCGGCATTTTCGCCGGGAAATTTTTGCTGGACCGCCGCCAGGTTCTGGGCCCGGCCGCCAAAAGGGGCAAAGCCCGGCGCCAGGATGATCAACAGTTTTATGATTCGGCTCATTTTATAGATAATAAGGTTCCATAGTAATAAACGTCTGTCTCTTTGGGATTGCCGTGGTCATCATAAATATGCACGATGCCCTGCAGCGAACCATCATAGTGGTATCCGGTCTCGGTCACAACGCCTTTTTCATTGTATTCCTTATACTCGCCATTCAAATTGTCATTATGATAGTTGTACTCGCCCTTCACCTGCCCGTTGTTGTAATAGATGAGATACGGACCGAACAGGTTGCCGTTCTGCAGCGCATAGGATTTCCTTAACTTTCCGTTGGTATGATAGAGCCGGACCGACCCGGTCAGCAGTCCATCCTTGTATTCCATCTCCGCAGCAACGTTGCCATTCGGGAAAAAGGTCTTGATCTTCGCCGCCTGGGCTACTATTGGAACAGGAGGCAGCTTGCTCCCATTCTTGTCGAGATAGGTATAGCTGACGGGGATATTATTTTTATTTAATATCTCATACAAAAGAGTGCCGTCCGGATCATACCGGTCGAAAGGTCCTGTCTTCGCACCATTCTGATAGACCGTCTTTGTTTCGATCTGGCCGCTCTCATAGTAATCGGCTTCCGTTCCGTTAAGTTCTCCGTTGGTATATTCCTCCGTGCTTTTGAGCTTGCCGCTCAGGAAATAATATTTCCAGGTGCCGGTCTTCACCCCATGGCTATAGCGACCTTCCGTCGCCAGGACGCCCGAATGAAAGTAGTTCCGGAACATGCCTTCGGGATCGCCGCGAACGTATGTTTCTTCCGATACCTCCTTACCGTCGGGATAATAGACATGCTGGGGGCCGTCCTCTTTTCCGCGGACGTACCGGGCGTCGACCATCACCCGGCCATCGGGATAGATGAGTTGGAACTTGCCGGTTCCACCCGGGAATTTGAGGTCCGCCAGCTTGTTGCCATTGCTATCATACTGGACCAATTCCTGAAGCCAGCCCTCTTTGTAAATGGCGTCCTGCGTTCTCTTTCCATTCGGGGCAAACGAAACTTTTTTGCCCTCGACCGCGCCATCGGAATAGAAGGCGCTGTCGGTCAGTTTGCCCAGGTCGTCATAAGCCAGCCAGAGACCGCAAACGTCGTTGTCCTTGTACCAGCCCTGTTCCTTGGTCTGGCCGTTGGCATAACTACTGCGGTAGTAGCCGTTCAATTTCCCGCCGCTGTAGTAGCTCTCGCTCTTCTGCTTCCCGTCGGGGTAATAAGCCACGCTTGCTCCTTCCTGGTCGCCGTCGAGGTACTGGTCGGTCTCCTGGGTCTGGCCCGACGGATAGAAAAAGGTTTCCACCCCCGTAGTATTGTCGTTGGCATTGAAGGTGCCATGTAGTCTCTTTGTCCCGTCCGGAAAGTATTCGGTCAGATCGATCTGGTTATGGTCGCGCTGCGACTCGCCGATAGTTTTGCCGGTCTTATCGAAATAGGTGGCATGTTGCAGCATCCCCCTTTCGTAATGGAAGATCGAGTACTGTTTTCCGTCGTCATCATAGTAGTGTGCGTCGCCGTCGATCTTACCGCGTTTGTACGTATAGGTCATGCTGACCGTTCCGTTCTCGTTGTATTCCTTCCCCTCCCCCTCCTGCTTGCCATTTGCAAAGTTCTGCTCCATCTTGAGCTGCCCGCTGGGATACCACGTCTTCCAGGCCCCGTCCTGCTCGCCCTTCACGTAGTTGCCCTGGCTGTTGAGGTGGCCGTTGTCGTAATATTTAGTGTACGGTCCTTCCACTTTGCCGTTCACATACTGGAATTCGCTTTCCAACTGCCGGTTCCGGTACCAGGTCTTGACAGGACCGTTCAATACCCCGGCGGAGTAATTTTCGGCATAGCTGGTATCGCCGTTGCCGAAGAAGCCGATCTTCGGCCCCTCCTCTTTGTCCGACCGGTATTGGGTAACCGAATTCGGAGTTCCCACGAGGTAGTAGGAAACAGACTCGCCCTCCGCCAGATCGTTCTTATATATTGTCTTGCTCGAAACCGTTCCGTCCCGGAAGAACCAGGTGCAAAGGTCGGACTGGTGGCCGTTGACAAAGTTGAGCTTTGCTCTGACCGTACCGTCAAAATAATAATAGGTCCAGGGCCCGTCCTGCTTTCCCTGGTCGTTGTACATCCCTTTTGCGCGGAGGTTCCCCCGGCTGTAATAGAATTCCCAGGGGCCTATGAACTTATCTCCTTTCGCCACATATTGTCCGTGGCCGGTCAGCTTGCCGTTGTTGAAGGTCCAAAGCCAGCTCGAAGTATCGCGCTTTGCGTAATTGAGCTCGCGGGTTTGTCTGATCTGGGTGAAATAGCTGCCGACCGTATCGGTAAAAGCGCTCATCGCCTTCTTGTTGCGTTTCCGGAATGCTTCGAGGACCGGAATATCCACGCCCGAGAAAGCCTGGTTGACGAAAAGCTCGAATTCCTGATGGTTGAAAGCGGACTTGAAATGCGGAACATAATACTGCATGTAGAAGTCGGTGTCCGCGGGGTCGTATTGCATCTTTTCAAAAACGACCTGGATCTGCCGCAGGATCGGATCATCCGGTTGGACCAGCGGTTTATAGTTATTGTCCAGCGCGATCTTGGATTGCAGGATCTGTTCCAGCTGAGAGTACGCTTCGGAGGGAGCTTCTTTCCGGTTGGTCACGAGATCCTGGATGAAGTCTGTATTGTTGGCGATGGATTTCAGCAGCGTGATACAACTATTATGGTATCTCCCTTCCGGGGTCAGCAGGAGATAGCCGACAAAGCAAAGCATGGCCGGCACCAGCTTACCCTGGTTGAGAGCGCAAAGCCCCAGCTTGTAGTGTGAGCTATAGGAAAAGGGATCGATGAGGAGGGTCTGCTTAAAGACCGCTTCGGCTTCCGCATACCGTTTCAATTTCAGGTACATGGTTCCCTTATTCATGGCTAGAAGTGAATATGCAGGGTATTTCCGCAGCGCCGAGTCGAAGATCGGAATGGCGTTTAGCGTTTCGCCCCCGGCATCGACGGAGTTGCCGGTCTGGTTGAGCAGGTCCGGTTCTTCTTCCGGGTCGGCGGTGCGGCAAACCGCCAAAGCTTGCCGGTTATAATAGAGGGACTTCGCAAACTGGCTGTCGGCATAATAGCAGAGGCCGATATTGTACAGGGCTTTTACGTAGTTGGTATCGTTCCGGTCGACCTTCATGAAGAGATCGATCGCCTGCCGATAGGAGCCCGAGTCATATAGGACGGTCCCGCTGTCCAGGATACTTCCGGATGGAATAAAAGGCTTACGATCCTGGCCGGCAACGGTTTGCCGGGTTGCTACGGCCAGCAACAAAAGGAAAATGGTTAGGAGCTGTTTCATACGCGTTTAGTAAAGCTAAAATATAATCTATTCTATTAATAACGTATACTTGCGCTGTAAAATATATTGAATGTCAACTTGGGCAGAACATTTTTTGTTGACGGGGTACAATACCTTCCGGATCGAGGCCAAAGCCCGGTATTTTGCCCGGTTCACCAGTGTCGACCAGCTTGCGGACCTGCTTAGGCAGACCCCCGTGCCGCCTGTCGTGCTCGGCGGGGGCAGCAATATACTCCTGACGGGAAATATCGAGGGCTGGGTGCTCGTTAATGGAATTAAAGGGATCGAGCTGGTAGAGGAAGACAGACATCATTTTTACGTGCGGGTTGGGGCGGGGGAGAACTGGCATGGGTTCGTCGAATATTGTCTTAGCCGGAACTGGGCCGGCGTCGAGAACCTTTCGCTGATCCCCGGCAGCGTCGGCGCGGCGCCTATGCAAAATATCGGCGCCTATGGCGTCGAGCTGAAAGAGGTCTTCCATGAGCTGGAGGCCTGGGACCTGCGGGACGGCAAGGTCAGGATGTTTACCCTCAACGATTGCCGGTTTGGCTATCGGGATAGCATATTCAAACAGGAATATAAAGGCCGGTTCATCATTCTCAACGTTACTTTCCGGCTCAACCGCAACCCCGTCTTTCATACCGGCTACGGGGCGATCAGGGAAGAGCTGGCCAGGATGAATGTCCGGGACCTTAGTATCCGGGCGATCTCGGATGCCGTTATCCATATCCGCACCGCCAAGCTGCCTGATCCGGCGGTTATCGGCAATGCCGGCAGCTTTTTCAAGAACCCGACCATCTCGAACGAGCAGTTTGCCGCCCTCAAGGCCCGGTTTGCGGACATCGTCGGCTATCCCGACCCCGGCGGCGGCGTGACCAAAGTAGCGGCAGGCTGGCTGATCGAACAGTGCGGCTGGAAGGGCTACCGGCGCGGTGACGCCGGCTGTCATGATCGACAGGCGCTGGTGCTGGTCAATTATGGTCATGCGACCGGCCGGGAGATCTATGATCTTAGCGAAGATATTCTCCGGAGCGTACGGCAGCGATTCGGGATTACCCTCGAGCGTGAGGTCAATATCATTTGATCAGTTGAAGTCCTCGCCTTCGATGTCTTCGTCCTCGTTGCCAAAGCTCGTACCTGAGGAGCCAAGGTTCACCATGGAGCCGATGAGGTCCTTGAACTCGATCTTTCCCTCCACCACTTTTTTGCTGATCAGGGAGTAGGCGGCAAGGCCGTGGAGTACGAATTCCATCAGCAATGCGGCTTCACGTTCGTTGGTGTGCTTAAAGTATTTTTTGACCAGCGCGTGGAGACCATCCACTTTGTATAGTTGCTGGATCTTCTCCGAGTCGGGCGTATTGAAGAACAGGTTCAGATGATTGCCCTTGTCGAACCAATGCGTGATCGCGCGGAAAGGGTTCTCGTCGCGGGTGTCGGCCTTACGCTTTTTGAGTTGGTCCGGATTCGGGAAATAGTTGACGAACTGTGAACGGAACGCCTTTTCAAGCAGGTTGAATGCCACCTGGTACGGGCCTTCCTGTTCGCCTTCATAGACCAGCTCGATCTTGCCGGTGATAGACGGAACGATCCCGATCAGATCGCTCATCCAGACCTGGGTCTGACGTTCGTTGTTGAGGATGGCCCGGCGCTCGGCGGCGCTGACGGCATTCTCGAATGCGGCGATCGTCAGGCGGGCGGAAACCCCGCTCTTTTTGTCGACGTATTCACTGGACCGGGCTTCAAAGGAGACCTGCTCGATCAGCCGTTTCACAAGGTCGCTGACCATTACCATCCCCTTCTGCTCTTCGTGGACGTCGGCTTCCTGTTCCGTGATGGCCAGGGCCGTTTCCAGGTTCTTGGGATAGTGGGTCAGGATCTGGCTTTCGATCCGGTCCTTGAGCGGGGTGACGATGGAGCCGCGGTTCGTATAGTCTTCAGGGTTAGCCGTGAAGACGAATAGCATGTCCAGCGGCATGCGCAGCTTGAATCCCCTGATCTGGATATCTCCTTCTTCGAGGATATTGAACAGGGATACCTGGATGCGTGCCTGCAAGTCGGGGATCTCGTTGATGACAAAGATGCCACGGTTGCTTTTGGGGATGATGCCAAAGTGGAGCACCTGCTCGTCGGCGAAGTTGAGCCGGAGGTTGGCGGCTTTGATCGGATCGATGTCGCCGATAAGGTCTGCGACGCTGACATCGGGCGTGGCCAGCTTCTCGCCATACCGGTCACCGCGATGCAGCCAGCTGATGGGCGTATCGTCGCCGTGTGTCCTGACAAGGTCCCGCGCAAATTTGGAGATGGGTGCGAAAGGGTTGTCATTGACCTCGCTGCCGGAGACGTAAGGGACGTATTCGTCCAACAGCTCGATCATCTGCCGGGCCATCCGTGTTTTGGCCTGCCCGCGCAAACCCAGAAAAAGAATATTATGACGGGACAACAGCGCCCGCTCGGTGTCAGGGATAACGGAATCCTCATAGCCGAGAATGCCCGGGAAAGTCGTTTCTTTATTTCTCAGCTTGCGGATAAGATTGACGCGAATTTCCTCTTTTACAGATTTATTTTGGTAACCGAATTTTTTGAGTTCCCCTAATGTTTTAATCGTTGTGATGTCCATTTGCTCGTTTTAGTATTTCATTTTTCTCAATAAACCGTCTTCCGCTTCCCGGATTCGAAGTCCCGGAAGATAAAACTTCCCAGCCGGTCGAGAGAAGCAAAAAATGCCTTTCCATTGTTGGTTTCGGTAAATTCATTTACAAACCGCTGCAGGTAAGGATCGCTGGCGATCATGAAGGTCGTGATAGGGATCTTGAGCTTCTTACACTGCGCGGCCAGGTTCAGACACCGGCTGGTGATCTTCCGGTCCAGGCCGAAGCTGTTCTTATAATAACGCTTGCCCACTTTCAGACAGGTAGGTTTGCCGTCAGTGATCATAAAGATCTGCTTGTTGGCATTCCGGCGGCGGCGCAGGATATCCATTGCCAGTTCCAGACCCGCGACCGTGTTGGTGTGATAGGGGCCCACCTGCAGATAAGGGAGGTCCCTGATCTCGACCGGCCAGGCGTCATTTCCAAACACGACGATATCCAGCGTGTCCTTCGGATACTTTGTCGTGATCAGCTCGCTAAGCGCCATAGCCACCTTCTTCGCCGGGGTGATCCGGTCCTCACCATAAAGGATCATCGAATGGCTGATGTCGATCATCAGGACGGTTGACGTTTGCGACTTGAAATCCGTCTCGCGGATCTTCAGATCATCTTCCTGCATATTGAAGGCGTCGATCCCGTGATTGATCTGTGCGTTGCGGATGGATTCGGTGAAGTCGATCTGTTCCAGCTGGTCACCGAACCGGAAAGGCCGGGTCTCCGGATTGATCTCATCGCCTGCGCCCGGTTTGAAGGTATTGTGATTCCCTTGTTTTGTCTTTTTCAGTTTGCCGAAGATCTCTTCGAGCGACCTGCGCCTGATCCCCTGCTCCGTCTTTGGGGTGATCCTGATCTCACCGGTCTGATTGTTATCGTCGATATATCCTTTCTCTTTCAGCTCCTCGATGAAATCTCCCATCCCATATTCATCATCTGTCATCTGGTACTCCTTGTCCAGTTGATTCATCCATTGAAGGGCTTCGCCGACGTCGCCGTTGGTATAGCTGAGCAACTGCATAAAGATATCCAGCAGCTGGTCGAACTTAGGCTTTCCCTCCTCGTTGGGGTCGTATTTTTTAAAATGAAAACCGATCATACAGTCAAGTTACTACTTTATTTGTTGTGCTTATATACCCTTAGGAAACAAAAACGGGGCGGCGCCCCGTTGGCGAAGCCCGACATCAGACTTTTTCGCGCCGGAGCCAAAATATGTCCGGGCGGAGGCGCGATAATAGTAACAGATCAGCGGGGTAATTGTTTGACCGCCACGGATCTTCTCCGGACCGCGGTCTTATTGAGGTGGCCCGCCAACCTTTGAGGGGGATGCCGCTGCGGCGCCATATTGTTTGCTCCACTGGTCGATCTGCTGTAGCAGCTGGAAAGACATCAGGATATCATCCGCAAAATTAGCCTGCTGCTCGCTCAGGTTGCCGCCCTTCCCGTCCTTGAACATCTTTGCGTTGATCGCCAGTTGCTCATTCGGCTGGCTTTCTCCAAGGGCATTATAGTAGCGCATTTGTTGCTCCAGATCCTTTCGGATCGAAGCCGCCACTTTTGCCGCCAGCTTCCCGTCTTTTGACCGGTAACAGGCCAGCAGAAAGCTCATGGAAATGCGGTCGTGATCTTCGCTGTGGTTGGAGGTCATCCCGTAAGGGAAGTTCGTTTCCAGCACATTCTGATCGAAATGCTCCAACAGGTTCCTGGCCGAATCCGTTTTGCCTTCGTCGATCAGGCTTTGGGCCAGCTGCGCATGGGCCGCCCGCAGCGTATTGAGGTGACGCCGGTTCTCCTCATCATAATAGACGCCGGGGAGATTGGCATTGCCATAGCCGAACTTCGTCATCATGGTTGTATAAGCCAGGTCATTGTTGTATGGAACGATGTTGGGGTCTTTTTGTTCCTCCGGTACCAACTGGCCGGCCAACCCGTTCTGGCGGATATATTTGGCTAATCCCAGCCCTTCGATCTCAAACGTGGAGTTGAAGCAGACAGGCCGCTGCCATTTATTGGCGGCGATGATCGCCAGCACGGCAAGCTCATTCTTGTACAGGAAGTTCTTGTCTTTCGAGATATCGAGGTGTAATTCGCTGACCACACTGTCACCCGGGTTGACCGTTCCGTTCGCACGGACGGTGTTGATATCTACCGGGACCGTCAGATGCCGGGTCGGCAGGAAGTTGAAGGTCTGTCCGTTTTCGTCCTGGGTCGTATATCTTGGGTCATCGCTGCCGACAACGTTCCTGAACATGGAAAAGGCGTCATAGTATTTGTTCTGGTCGAAGCCGGGCAGTGGGCTCAACGCCACCGCCTCCCGGGTGGTGCCCTGGATCTGCTCCGGGGTGAAGAGCACGTCGAAGGGGGCGCTCTCATTGACCTTATACCGTAGTTGGTTGATATACCAGTCTGTGCCAAGCAGGCTGTAGTTCATGACCCGGACGTCCGGCCGGATGTTCTCCACTTCCTGTGCATACCAGAGCGGATAAGTGTCATTGTCGCCAAAGGCAAACAAGATGGCATTCTTCGGGCAACTTTCCAGATAGTCTTTACCGATGTCGCGGGGAAGCGTCTTCTTACTGCGGTCATGGTCATCCCATTCCTGGCTGCCCATCAGCACCGGCACCGCCAGGAAGCAAAGCCCCGCCGCGGCATAACCCGCCAGATCGGCGCGGGTTTTAAAGGCGAATTTCCCCAGCCACTCTTCCACTTTGATGACGCCGAGCCCGATCCAGATCGCAAACGCATAACAGGCGCCTGCAAAGGCATAGTCCCTTTCACGGGGCTGGAGCCCGGCCTGATTAAGATAGATCACGATCGCAAAGCCGGTGAAAAAGAACAGCAAAAAGGTCACCAGGAAGTCGCGACGGTTGCGGTTTAAATGCAGGAAGAGGCCGATCAGCCCGAGGATGACCGGCAGAAGGAACATCCGGTTGTAAGACTTATTGTTCTTATGAATGCTGTCCGGCAACTGGCTTTGGTCGCCCTTCAGGAACCAGTTGTCGATGGGGGGAATACCGGTGATCGCGTTGCCGTCGCGGATATTCCCAAAGCCTTGCAGATCGTTCTGTTTCCCGGAATAGTTCCAAAAGAAATAGCGCAGGAACATCTCCCAGTTCTGATAGGCGACAAAATATTTGAAGTTGTCGAACATCGTCGGCACATCTCCTTCGTTCATCCCTGAATAGTTGAGATAAGCCCACCGTTGGTCGCGGTCATTGCCGGGGTCCCACATCCGGGGGAAGAGGTGGGATGAATTCGTATGGACCCAATCCTGTCCCCAGATCTTTCCGGCCACTTCGTACTTGTCCTTACCTCGCACATATAGCGGGCCGGCATCCACCCGTGGCGCGGGATCTTCAAAATCCGGTCCGAACAGGATCGGCCAGTCACCATATTGTTCCCGGCTCAGATAACCTTCCAGGCTGACGGGATTGTCCACATTATACATGTCCACGGCCGGATCGGCATTGCTCCGGATCATCGTAGTGAAATAAGTGGAATAACCCAGCAGCATGAAACCCGCGCACCAGACCGCCATCTTGAGGTAGTAGATCTTTTTGCGCACGGCCCAGCGGCTGATGGCTATCAGCGCAGCGGTGAGCACGATGAAGAAGAAACCGAACCCCACAAAGAAGGGCATGCTCATCGAATTGACAAAGAAGATGTCAAAGACCATGGCGCCCTTGATCGTATACTGGATCACAAATTTCTGAACGACACCGGTAATGGCGCAGCCGATCACAAAGGCAATGACAGTTCCCCAGACGGTCGGTTTGAAGCGCCGGAAATAGTAGACCATTACGACCGCCGGGATCGTCAGCAGGTTCAGCAGGTGAACGCCGATGGACAACCCCATCATGTAAAAAATAAAGATGATCCACCGGTCTGCGCCGGGCTTGTCGGCCTGCCGTTCCCATTTGAGGATGGCCCAAAAGACAAGGGCCGTGAAGAAAGCGGAAGAAGCATACACTTCCCCTTCCACCGCGCTATACCAGAATGAATCGGTGAAGGCATAGGCCAGTGCGCCGACAACGCCGCAAGCCATTATAGTGAAGGTCTGCCGCCGTTCCGGTTCGGTATTCTGATTGCCTTTTAAGACGATCCGGCGGGCGAAATGGGTAATGGACCAGAACAAGAACAGGATGGACAATCCGCTCGCGATCGCACTCATGAAGTTGACGGCCCGCGCGGCGGTATGAGAGCTGTCCCCGAACAGAATAATAAAGAAGCGCCCCATCAGCACAAACAGCGGTGCTCCGGGCGGGTGCGGGATCTGGATCTTATAACAGCTGGAGATGAACTCGCCGCAATCCCAGAAGCTTCCGGTCGCTTCCGCGGTCATCACGAAAATGGTGCAGGCGGTCAGTCCCACGATCCAGCCCACGATATTATTCACACGGTTGAACTTCATAGTATTGTTAACCAATTTGGACGCGAATTAACGTCAATTATGGCAAATTTCCCAGCCGGAGCGTGTTAACCTATTCAAAATAGACCCGAACGGTCTGATAGAAGAGACGGCTTTGAAGATATTGGTTCTGCGACTGCTCGGTGAAATCCCGCAGTCCGAACAACCCGGCGGCATTTCCCTTCTGGATCGCGATCTCGAGGTAGCCCGCCGAATTGAAGAGCGCAAGCTTTTCACCTTCGCCGACATCCGCATAGGTCTCGCTGATCCGCTCGATGATCTCGTCCCGCTTAAAGACGATCCGAAACCCTCTTCCCTTCCTTCGCTCTTCAAACTCCTCCCGGGTGATATTGACGATCACGTTCTCGAAATGATCGATGAAAATGATCTGGCCTTCGATCCAATTGTCGCCAAACACCGGGCGCAGATGATTCTTCTCCGCGAACGGGACGTCGGGTACCCCGATGTTGAGCAGGCTTCCCCCCGTCACCAGTTCCTGGATCGCCTGGGCCATCACCCGGACACAATACAATGTATTCTTGATCGCGCTTTTTTCCAGCGGCAGGCCGATCACCATCTCGGGGCGGCCTTCCAGGATCATCGTCAGCAGCCCGTTGTCCGCGCAGAGGAGATATTGCTCCTTGTGAAAGGCCAGTAGCAACTGCTCGGGGCGCTTTTCGAAGAGATTGACCAAAATAATATGGTAGGTGTATGCGGGGAAATGGCGGATGGCATTCCGGCAGATATACGCCGCCTGCGGATAATTGAAGGGCGACAGATCATGGCTTACGTCGAGGATGCGGAAATCAGGATTGACCTGCATCAACTGACCTTTGACAGCCCCTACAAGATAGTCTTTATGGCCGATATCAGATGTTAGGGTGATCAGGGCCATTGCGCTTATTTGACGAATTCCCCTTTTCTGTTATAATAATGTCGATAGGTTAACCGGTCCGCAAGCGCGGGCGCGACCTTATTGATCAGGACGGTGACCTTTCCGAGCAGTGTCAGCACAACCGTGCGTCTGCGCCGGGCGATAGCGCGGAGGATATGGCGGGCGCATTCGGCGGCCGGCATCAGCGATCCTTCGTTGAGCACGCTTTCTCCCCGGGCATGACCATTCTGATCCAGCGCGGCCATGCGGATATTCGATGCGGTGAACCCCGGGCATACCCACATGACGTTGACGCCGCTGTGGAGCAATTCAGTCCGCAACGCTTCAAGCCATCCCTGCAATGCAAACTTGCTGGCTGAATATGCCGTCCGGCCGGGCAATCCGCGATAACCTGCCGTTGAAGACACGCCTACGATCGTACCATGATGCTCCAACAGCGAGGGGAGCGCAAACTTAGTGCAGTAGACAGCGCCTAGAAAATTGATTTCCATTACTTTACGCGTCACTTCAGTGTCGCAGTCGAGGAACAAGGCCCGCATGGAGATCCCGGCGTTGTTGATCAGTACATCGATCCGGCCAAACGTTTCGATCGTTGATTCGATGAACTTCCGGCATTCCGCCTCGTCGCTGACGTCACAGGCGACAGCATGTAACATGACCTGGGAATATTCCATCTGCAGGGTATAAAGCTTATCGTGACTTCGGCCACAGGTAGCGACCTTCGCACCCAGCGGAATGAGGGCCTCGATCAGCGCTTTTCCAATGCCGTCACTGCCGCCGGTGATCACGACTACTTTATCCTGGAAAAATGACATTTAAGGTTTTTGTTATGGCTGCAAAAATAGGGGACTTCCAAGCACAATTGGAGTATTTTTGGCGTAATTTTTCGCGCTATGCAACAATCGATTATCGCCGTAACCCTCGCGCTTTTGTTATTGTCTGCCTGTAAGGGAAGATCGGGCCATGAAGGGAGTAAGGACAGCGGGCTACAATTCTCCGTCGATACCGCAGAACTGAAGCACATGGATTCGATGCGGGTCGCGGAACGCCGGACCGACTCCATCCTGCAGCAAAGGGCGGACAGCGCGCCCGGGATCAATGCCGGCGCAGGCCGCTTCATTATTAACGTTCCGCGGGGATGGCGCCGGGTCGATACCCTGCTTGGTGTTACCCGGGCGGTAGTCATCGATACCGCTTCGGTCAATTCCGGATTCCGGACCATTCTGAGCATCGTCGGCGATTCGTTGCGGGGCAGGTCGGTCGATGACTATATGAATGGAACGATCAACAGCTTTGTGCAGTACGTTCCGGAATTTTCGCTTATTGGGAAGGGTGAGCGGACATTTGGCAGCCGGCCGGGCCGGTGGTTGCATTATACCCAGAACCGTGAGGGAATGGAGCTCGAGGACATCTGTTATCTTATCCCCGATAAAGGGATCGTCTATATCGTCACGTGTTCGGCATTGAAAGGCCGGCTGCTGGCGAGCCGCCCGGCATTTGAAGAGGTGGTCACGTCGTTTACCCCGGGGAACTGATCGTCATTGCGGACCGGTGCATCCGGCGGGATGTCCCGGCAAGCGCCTATTTCCGTGCCAGCTGCACGACCTGCCAGATCTGGGCTTCATCGAAAAGGGTCCTGCCGGGTTTTCTGCTGCCGCCGGCGCCAAACTCCCTGCCAATGCCAATCCCAAGACCAACGCCGCTGCCAAATCCGCCCATTCCACCGCCCACGCCAAAGCCGACGCCCGAACCGCCACCGCCGCCTTCGCGTGGAATATAAGATCCCATCGGTAACGGTTCGATGAAGATCCCTACCGCGAGATCGTGCACAGGGTAGGGTGTTGACGGATCATGTCCCGGATAAAGGGTCTGCAGCGGGATCGCCGCTTCATAGATCAGCTCCCCGTTATTGTTGTAGTCCATCCGCATGACCACGCTGGCCGGGTTGTTGTCACCGTAAGTATAGTTGAGGATGCTGGAATCCTTGCTGAACCCATAGAGGGCATACGTCTTTTTATCTTCGAGGGTGACGGGCTTTTTCTGATATCGTTGCGGCTGCGCTTCTTCCATCAGTTTCCGGTCCGGGTCATTATGTTCATTCAGCGGATATCCGATACCGACGGCGTCGCCATTGGTCTTGTCGCCCTTTGTGTTGACCCAGACCGACATACCGCCCTGGATGATCTTCTGTTGCTCCTGGCGGTTTGCCGTCGACAGGAGAATATAAAGGTTCTGTGCGTCGTTGCTGATCGAATAGCTGACATTCTCGTCCCGGATCGAATGCGGTAATGGCTTTATCCAGTCGCGGTCGGAGCCGTCGATCGTCAAGGGCCGGGCCTGCCATAGCACCGAGGCGGCAGGCGTCGCCGGTCCCTGGCTTTGCCGGGAAGAGCTGCAGCCTGCTGCCAGCATCATGGCTACGATTGCCACCGGGTTGAATTGCCATACCTTCATCATGGTTCGTTTAAATTTGGCTATACGGAAGAATAAAGGCAAAGGTATCGCGGGAATTTGTTAAAGTCAGTTAACGGGATAATTCTTCGCCGGTACATTCCAGCCCTGCACCGACAGAAGGGGCGCGGGTTGATCCGGTCGGGGATCATAGTCCAGCGTGACGGTCCGGCTTTCGCCGGGTGGAATGGACAGATAATTATCGCTATACCAGACCGGAAGCAGCCGCTTGTGCGTCACCGGGTCCAGCAGTGACAGGCGGGTAAAGAAAGCCACCGGTCCACCCGCGGGGTTGCGTAAAATTACAGCGATGGATGACTTCCGACTACTATTCGGCGTCATCCAATGCACTTCCGCCGTCAGTGCAGCAGGCCCCATTCGTTGCAGCCCTGAATAGACCCCGGCGGAATCCGGAAGCCAGTAGAAGTTGTCGCTGACGACCTTTTGCGCGGTATCCAGCAGCCGTAACGACAGAAACAGTCCTTCTTTCCGGCGTAGCGCATCCAGTTGCCGGCCGACCGGCAGATAGCTTTTTGCCATCGTCGGGCCGATCTCGAAGAATTGCTGGGTTAGCGGCGTCAGCTTGCCGGCCATGTCGAAGACCCGCACCTGCATCATCAGGTCGCGGCGGGTGCGGAACCCATTGTTGGCGATCATGGTCATTCCCCTGACGGGGTCATACATGATATGCAGCGGTTCGCTTCCGGTGTGCAACCCGTAGAGACAGGCGTTGACGTCGAGATAATAATCGTACATCTGGCCGCGGAGGGCCGTCCAGGGGTTCTGGGTCTTCCAGATGATCGTGCCAGTATACCAGTCCCACATATGCGAACTGAAGCCTTCCGCCAGCGCCCGGTATTGGTCATAGTTGACGAGTTGCGCCTTTTCGGCAAAATCCCGCAGGTCTTTTACCGGACCGTAGGCATAGACGGAAGAATCATAGCCGATATACTTATGGTATTCCCACACCGGATCGGGATGGCCGGGGTACGAGGGCGGCGTCAGGTCCGCCGCCGGGATGAAACGTTCCAGTGACTCATAGTCGCCCATCCCCACCGATCCTATCTCGGAATTGAACGGGAATGTCCGTTTGCCCCAGAAGCTGCCGACAGGCTGGATGCCATATGGGCCGTCGCCGTTCCCACCCAGTGTATTCATGGACATGCTGTCCGAGTTGGAGTAGTCGAAGAAGTACCGGGTGCCGTCCAGCAGGGGCATCAGCGAATCCTTCAGCGCATGATAGATGTCTTCGGGCGGGGTGATCTCATTGCCGCCGCACCAGAAAGCGAGCGAAGGATGGTTGCGCAGGAGTTTGATCTGATCCGCCGCGGATGCGATGAAGAGCGCATGATCGTCGGGATATTTTCGTCTGGTCCATTGGTCTTCTTTCTTTTTCGGGTCCTCCCACCGGCCATTGCAGTCGCCGGAATTCCAGAAATCCTGGAAGACGAGCAATCCATATTTGTCGCAGGCGTCGTAAAATTCCGGTCTTTCCGTCAGGGCGCCGCCCCAGACGCGGATCAGGTTGAGGTTCATGTCGCGGTGGAAGCGGATCTCCGCGTCGTATCGTGCCCGGCTGAAACGCAGCAGCTCGTCAGAGACGATCCAGTTGCCGCCTTTGATGAAGATCTTTTGCCCGTTGACCTCGAGCTGACGGCTATGTGTAACCGGGTTCCATGACGTGGTCAACTGACGGATGCCGAAGGTGAGGGGCGCAATTGCTATGTCTTTGTAGATTATGTATCTCTCCGGTATTTTATCAGTATCCTCTACGGCAAACCGTACCGTACCGTGATACAGATCCTGCGGGCCATAGCCGTTAGGCCACCATAACCGGGGATTGGCGATGGTGATGCCGGGAAGAGTCACCTGTTTCTTTTCTCCCGGGGCCAGCGACACGGGGACGGAGCCGAGACTGGTTTTGCTGCTGTCAAGAAAGAAATAGACCATTCCCTTAAGAGGTATCTTATCCGGATTTTCAATCCCGGCGGTTACTCTCATGATGGCCGGCGCCTGATCCGTATCGTCCGGATAACGGATACCCGGCACGATCGTCACGACGTGCGGGTCTGTGATGCGAACCGGATAACCAACCTCGATCGAAACCTTATCCCAGATGCCCGTATTACGATCCGGTACGGGTTGGATCCAATCCCATCCCGCTACGTACTGATGCGTTACATTCCGTGCGATCTCGCCGTCGCCGCCCTGGCCGCCGTTGGGGTCGCCCACCGGGTCGGGCGGATATACCAGCACGGCCAGCCGGTTATTCCCGCCGGGGTTCAACCATTTGGTGATATTGTAGTTCAGTCGCAGATACATGCCATAATGCCGCCGCGGGGTTAGCAAATGCCCGTTCAGCCAGACATCGCAGCTATAGTTGACGCCGCGAAGATCCAACCATACCTGTTCGTGGGCTTTGAAACCGCTATCTCTGAAATCCCGCACGAACCAATAAGTATAATAATCTCTGCCTACCCTATAGATATCCGGGATCTTCTGATTGTTCATTCCATAAAAAGGATCGGGTTCCAGATGATTATCGATCAAGGTCGTCAGCACCGTTCCCGGTACGGTGGCGTTCAACCATGCTGTCGTGGAGAAGTCCGGTCGGGACACACGATCCCCGCCGGCCCTGACCTTGCCGGTCGCCTGGCATTTCCAACCGGTATTCCATTCCTGGTCATATTGCGCCTGTGAGCCAAAGCAGAAAGCGATCGAAAAAAGGCCTGCCAGCCAATAGTGTTTGCCCATACGCCAAAGATAGGGATCAACAGGCAACTCCTCCGCTGAAGGCTGCGTTAATCATCTTGTCAAGATCTGCTATGAATGAGCCCAGCCGCTATTTTCTGGATAGGAAGTTCAATTATTACCTCGTGCTGGCGGTGATCGCCACAACGCTGCTCTCCTGGCTGAACCTCAACAGTTACCTCATAATTCTGTTAGTCTTGTGCCGGCTGCTTGACGGAAGCCCGCAGACGTCGGTAGGGACGGCGTTCACGAATCTCTACTTTTGGGCCTATGCCGTTATCTTCCTGATTGAGGGAACAGGGCTGTTATATACCCATGATCTGTATACGGCCTGGAAGCATATGGAAGGCAAGGCGACGCTGGTCGCCATCCCGTTCGTACTTCTCGCAGGACCTTTTACGGACACTAACGGTTATCGCAAGCTGCTCACCGCATATTGCCGGATGCTGGCGGCGGTCTGCGTATATTGTCTTTCGATGGCGGTGGTGGAATACCACTGGCAGCATGATCCCGGCGTATTCTTTTACCATGACCTGACCAGCGCCGCCGGCGTCAATGCCGTTTTTTTCTCGGGATATGTGCTGGTGGCGATCCTTTTTCTGCTATTCTCCGCCGGGCATACCCGCATGCGTGTCATCCTGATCCTTTTCTTTACCGGGATGATGATCCTTCTTTCTTCGCGGCTAATCCTCGGGTTGCTGGCCATTGTTTTTATCGTTTATATGATCGGCCGGCGCCTTTCGAAGATAAAAGCCGCCACCGCCTGGTCCCTGACTTTGCTGATCGTGCTGGGTCTCGCGACGCTGGCTTTCACCGATAACCCGTTCAGCCGGCGTTACCGGGAGCTGAGCCCCGGCCGGGTAGCAGGCAGCATCCAACGGGAACCGATATCGGACGCCAGCGCCAACGGGATATCGCTTCGGCTGTATATGTGGGGCACGGCATTCCAGATCCTGCGGGAGCATCACGCATGGGCTTTTGGGGTGACCGGCGGTGACAGCCAGGCGCTGCTGGATCAGAAATATGTCGACGCCGGCCTGAGTCAGGGTTATCTGGGTTACAACTTCCACAACGAGTATATCGAGGTGCTTGCCCATTCCGGTCTTGCCGGGTGGAGCCTTTTCATGCTGGCTATAGTCGTGCTTATCATCATGACCCGCGTTACGGGCGGCCTGCCGGCAATCTTTACGACAGGACTTATCCTGCTGCTTTGCTCCACCGAGTCGGCGCTCGAGATGCAGCATGGATTATTCCTCAGCTGTTTTTTCCCCTTGTTGAATTTTTGCGCTCGTCAGTTTTGACCCTTATTTTTCAGCGGCGCTGGCGGCCAGCCCGTTCTTAAAGATCTCGTTCAATACGCCGGCCAGCCGGATACCGGCCTTTTCGATCCGGTCCTGAACGATCGCGATATGGGCCTGATAATAGCTGTCGTCGATGGCGCGGGTTTTCATGGCGTCGACCTCTTCGTATAATTTGGAACTGGCCTGGTAGCTTTCCCAGATCCATTGGATCAGCGGCTCGCTTTGCCATTGCCGGATCTCCGCGGGCGTCGCATGGTCGTACTTATCCGCCATCTGTTCGTAGGTCAGCCCCTGGTGATCGATCAGCTTGCTGTCCCAAAGGGCGTGCAGATTGGTGCCGTTCCCGTCGTAGTTCAATTGGATCGTATTGCCGCCCTTGTCCTCTTCCCGGCTGACGTGCATCGGTTGATGGAGGTCGCCGACAAAATGGACGATAAATTTCAATGCCTCCACTTTCTGCTCGCGGGTCGAGGTAGTAGCGCCAAGGATCTTTTCCTGCTGCAGCAGGGCGCTATAGACATTAGGCTGGGTCATCCCCTTGACTTTTGCGTCGAAATCGGCAAAGCTAAGCCCAAGCGGCAGGTTGATATAATGCCAGGAACCGGTACTCCGGTAGGCCGGCTGGCTCCGGACCTCATCGGGCCAGGTGCTGATCTCAGCAAGGGTCGTATCACCGATCAATTCCCGCACGGCGGTTTGCGCCTGCGTGGTCAGGTGACCGGCTGCGATCTTACCAATGGTACGGTGACCGGTAACGCCCCAGGAGAGCAGGGCCGCGGACAGGACAATTGCGAAGAGGAAGAGACCGATTTTGCGCATATGGATTTTTGGTCACGCAAGATAGCGTTCTCCGCGCGCCCGGCATATTAATTTTCGCACATCTCCTTTAACTTATTCAGGCCCTTTCCAAAGTCCCGGTTCATGTTCTTTTCAATGACCCCGAACAGCTTCATGATATTCATGGGGTAGGGGGTTGAGCTTTCGATCCCCCAGATAGCGCGTGTCGTTCCGCGCTCTTCTTCCAGCCGGATATAGGCTTCAGCCCGGCCTTTGAAAGGACGGATGAATTCGATCCGGGTCGTCATTTCGCTAGGTGGGGCGATACCCACGATGGTCTGGCGGCCTGCGCCGACGTTCTTGTTCTTGCTGTCCCAGGCGTAGGTTGCGCCGGGCGTACCGTCGACGCCGGTAATGGATTGGTTAACGGCAGGATCCCG
The DNA here is from genome assembly GCA_035695565.1 of Puia sp. GTDB lineage: Bacteria > Bacteroidota > Bacteroidia > Chitinophagales > Chitinophagaceae > Puia. Next base: position 104,905 of record DASRRX010000016.1, read on the forward strand.
GTCCAGCCAGGGATTCCAGGTGTTGATGGCGCCCAGCGAGTTGACATGGCCCCAAACATTGGACCGGGGCGCCTGGATAAGAATGTTTTTTTCAAAGCTCCATCCCGTTCCCACGAATGCAGCCACCACCAGAAAGAGCACGATAATTCCCAGAATGATGTAAAGGACTATCATAAAAGATGCTTTTTTGGTTAGTATAAATATAATTGATTTTGACATTTTTTGGGAAAGTCGCTTCGTACCTTTGGTAAAACCCTCTCCATCATGAAAAATCCCCTCAAAATAGTCTTTCTCGCCGGCGGGCTGGTTATAGCCGTCGTCGCGGCCGGGGCCTTTCTCCGTTCGGCGCCGTCCTCCGTCCTTTCGCTGAAAGGACCGGCCAAAGGATTTGCCGTCATCGAACTGTTCACCTCGGAAGGCTGTTCCAGCTGTCCGCCCGCCGATCAGCTGGTAGCCCGCATCCAGGAAGAAGATAAGGACCAGCCCGTGTATATCCTGGCATTTCATGTCGACTATTGGGACCGGCTGGGCTGGAAAGACGGTTTTAGCGACAACCGGTACACCAAACGTCAGGGCCGGTATGCTTCCTGGCTGAACCTGCAGTCGGTGTATACGCCGCAGATCGTCGTCAACGGCCGGAAGGAATTTGTCGGATCGCAGGAATCAACGTTACGCAGCGCCATCACCAGCGGGCTGGATCAAACTCCGGCTGCCGGGCTGACCCTTAGCGATATTCGTGTTGATCAGGGTAAAGTCCAATGGCATTACGAGGTGAAAAATGCGGCTGCCAACAGTTCGCTGATCGTGGCGCTTGTCCAACGGTCCGCAACGACCGCCGTAAAGGCGGGTGAGAACAGCGGCCGGATGCTTTCTCATGTTCAGATCGTCCGGGACTTTGCCAGCACCGAAGTAGGAAATGGCGGCGCCGGCTCAGGATCCCTGCAATTGCCGCAAGGGTTTACGAGTGGAAGCGGAGAGTTGATCGCCTTTGTTCAGTATGATGACAACGGTCAGATCATAGCAGCTACCGGAGCTTCCATTCCGTAGCCGGAAAAGGGGCTTCCATTCGTAGTCGCTGCCATTCCTGATTTCTGCGATGGCGGTTATTTTGGAATGTGAGCCCGGGAATTTCCGCAAGTTCTCCTATCTTTAGCCGACAATCTTTCTACCATGCGGGCCCGACCGATGATCATGCTACTCGCTCTTTGTTGCTGTGCGTGCCACCCATCCCAGCCGGCGTCGCCGGTGATATATGGCGACAATGCCGCCGCCGGTCATTATCTTAATACAAGAGGGATCCGGCTTTACTATGAGACTTATGGCGAAGGCGCACCGCTCCTGCTATTGCATATCAACGGCGGCTCGATCGCCAACTTCGCCAACCAGATCCCTTATTTCGCCACCCGCTATCATGTCATCGCCGTCGATACCCGCGCCCACGGCAAATCGGTCGATCCGGGCGACTCGCTGACCTTCGAGCAAATGGCAGATGACTTCAATGCGCTGCTCGACAGCCTGCACCTCGACAGTTGTTATGTAATTGGCTGGAGCGACGGCGGCATCAGCGGCCTCCAGCTGGCGATCCGGCATCCGGAGAAAGTAAAGAAGCTGGTGGTCAGCGGGCCGAATATCTATCCGGACACCACCGGTCTCACTCCGTTCATCTACCACTATCTCGAACGGGTAGCCGATACGCTGCAGCATAAGCCGCAGACCGCCGAAGTGAAGAACCAGCTGAAGATCATCGAGCTCGACCTGAAGGAGCCGCATAACATGACGCTTGAACAATTACAGGGGATCCGTTGCCCCACGCTCGTGATGGGCGGCGACCACGACGGCATCCCTTCCTATCATCTATGGCTGATCTCGCAACATATTCCCCGGTCCTATCTTTGGATCGTGCCCAACTCGGGTCACTCCGTTGCGATCTATAAAAAAGACCAGTTCAATCCCGTCGTAGGGGACTTTTTGGAACAGCCCTACCGGAAGATCGAAGGATTAGAAACTTTGCATTAAAACATATCACACATGGTCAACCACGAGTTCAACACCGTTGCCGTCAGCGATGGCACCGAAATGGATCTGTACGTAGCAACGCCCAACGGCGAAAAAGTTCCCTTCCCCCTGGTCATCGTTCTACAGGAAGCCTTTGGCGTCAACGGGCATATCCGCCGGATCGCCGACCGGCTCAGTTATGAAGGCTATGCGGCCGTTGCGCCCGATCTCTTCCATCGCACGGGCCGTCGCCTGGAACTTCCCTATTCCGATTTCAGCAAGGTGGCGCCGCATTTTCAGGCGCTTACTACCGAAGGGATGACCGCCGACCTGCAGGCTGTCCATCAGTGGGCGCAGCAGCAGCCGAATATCCGCACCGATAAAATGGGCAGCGTCGGGTTCTGTCTAGGCGGCCGTGTTTCCTTTCTTGCCAATGCCGTGCTGCCATTAAGCGCGGCCGTTTCTTATTATGGCGGTTATCTCGACAAACTGGTGGACTTGGCGCCACAGCTGCATGCGCACCACCTGTTCTTCTGGGGTGGGAAGGATCAGCATATTCCGAAGGAGACCATCGACAAGGTGACCGGCGCCGTGCAGGCCGCGGGCAAGACCTATACCAATGTCGTGATCTCCGATGCGGACCACGCTTTCTCGTGCGATGAGCGGCCCGCCTATCATCCTACGGCCGCCAAAGAGGCATGGGCGCATACGCTTACCTTCTTCAGCAACCGGCTGAAGGGTTAGGCAAGCGCGCCGGTGATCCGGATGAGCTTCTATTTTTTGATCAGCTTCTTAAGCTCATTTATTTGCCGCTGCAGGTCGGCAATGGTCTGCTGCTGTTCCTGTACGGCCTTGACCAGCGGTACGACGAACTCTTCGTAGCTGAGACTATAATGACCCTGATCGGTAGCCGGCCGGACGATCCCGCTGAAGTCATACCCCGAAGCGGTCGCCGCCTTTTCCACTTCCTGCGCGACGAAACCGCTGCGGCGCATCTGCGTTGCTTCTTTATATGCTGCAGGAACAACATAGCTTTGGCGGCCGCTTTCCCGCATCAGCTGCGCGTCGAATCGCTGGACATCGAACTGGTAAGTGACCGGCCGCAACTTGAGAATAAAATCGAGGCCTTTGACATCTTCACGAATATTAAATTTATACCGGCCGTCGGAAGGCGTAGTAAACGGGACCTGTCCTTCGATAACGGTGACCGCACTATTGCCTATCCGCACTTTGTTAGACGCATCGACCACGGCCTGATTGCCGATGGCAGTCGCATTTCTGAGGTTGCCGGAAGCGACGTCGGCCATGAAACCGACGGCGGTATTGTTGCTGCCTGTCGTATTGGAGACCAGGGCAGAGTCGCCCAAACCGCAGTTATAATTGCCCGAGGTATTTTTGGTGAGGGATACGGCTCCGTACGCCGTATTCTCGTTGCCCGTCAAATTGAAAGACATGCTTACCAGCCCCGTGGCCGTGTTTTGTGTGCCATTGCTTTGTTCAAGGGCCAGGTATCCCACAGCGGTATTGTATATGCCGGTAGTATTGGCCGAGAGGCAATCAGGCCCGACTGCGGTGTTATAAATTCCGGTCGTATTGTTTCCGAGGGTATATATCCCGACGCCGACATTGTATTGGCCGGTGGTATTGTTGGACATGCTATAGTAGCCGACCGCCGTGTTGGCGCTGCCATTGAACGTATTGTTATGCAACGCATAATAGCCAATCGCCGCACAGGCGCTGGCATCGCCGGCGTACATCGCACCCGAGCCGACCGCAACATTCGAAAGCCCGCCATTGGTACTATACATTGCCTGGTAACCGATTGCTACGTTGGCCTGCCCTGTCGTATTCGAGTTGAGCGCCTGATAGCCCATGGCGACGTTTTGAGTGCCTGTCGTATTCAGGATCATGGCCTGGTATCCATTGGCGGTATTTTGAGTTCCGGAAGTGTTGTTGTAAAGCGCCTGATAGCCCGTAGCCGTCAGGCCGCTGGCGGTCGTATTGGCAAACAATGCCTGCGTGCCGATCGCGGTATTAAACGAGCCGCTTTGGTTGGCGAACAGGGACTGGTAACCGCTTGCCGTATTATTGGCCCCCGACGTATTGAAGATCATTGCCCGCGCTCCGGTGGCCGTATTGAAACCACCGTTTAAGGTGCTCTGCAACGCAAAAGCTCCGAACCCGGCATTATCCGTTCCGACCGTATCGACAACGCCGGTGAAATACCCCCAATATGCATTTTCTCTTGAAGAATCGATCCGTCCCGACGGCTGGTTGTTTACCCGGATATTTAAGGGTATGTTGGTTGTAGTGCCAAGGAAACTACCGGTCGTAGCATTGCTGTTGCCGGTCAGCAGCCAGGCGGAATCGCCCGCGCCCACGACCGCCGCACTCGCCAGCGGCAGCCATGCCGCCCCGGTATTGTACCAAACCGCATTGGTTGTAGTGTCAAAGACCAGCAGCCCCCGCGTATTGGGGATCGCCAGCCGCGCGGCGGAAGACATCCGGGGGATCAGCAATCCCTTGGTGCCCGACTGGATATCCAGAATCGCATTTGGATTGGGACGCGTACCATCGGCATTGATCGCAACGTTCTGGGAAAATGCCGGCAAGAAAACCAACAGCCATGCGGCCGACAACAACAATTGTTTATTCATTGTCTAACGGTTTAAAGGATGAAGGATACCCTATTGGCGGACCAGTTTCAGGTCCGCCGTCGTCAAACCGCGGAATCGCAGATAATAGACGCCGGCTGCATAACGCGACAGGTTCCATTCGGTGAAGGATGTACCGGCCGTACAATGCACCTGCCTTAGCTCCAGTAGATGACCCGAAACATCGTAAAGTCCGATGAGCGCGTCTTTCCCGGCGGGGGTCACGAGTTTTATCTTCACGACATCCTGTACCGGGTTGGGATAGGCCTCTGCCAATTCTCCCGCGGCGACCGCGTCGCCCATGGCCAGCGAGAACCGCTGCAACTGTTTCAGCTGCGATTGCTCCACCCAATTGCTGTCGGTGCTGCGATGCGACGCGCCCACTTCCTGCCAATCGGTCCAGGCGCCGGAGGCTGAGAACAAGGTGAGTTCCGGCTTGCTATTTCCGCCGAGCTCGCCATCAAGATAATATATCCGGACAGTGCTCCTGCTGCCGTTAATTGCCGGGTCGAAAACAAAATACCGTTGGATGGCGGCGACTCCGTTTGCGGTCAGTTGTGCGGTATGGCCCCGGGTGATCGTCACCGGGCCAAAGATGTCCGGGCTGCTGATAGCAATGCCGATATTGCCCGGATTGACAGCCTGGGGAGCAAACAGATCCGCGGTCCTGCGGATCATCCCGCCGCTGCTGCCGGTGATGCATGCGCCATCCCGTTCGCCGATGATGCTCCCTGTCGATCCGAGGTCCAGTAAATGGCCGTTCAATTCCAGATTACCACTGTCGAGCGTTATGAAATTGTCCACCTGAGCGTCATTGTCCAACCGCAGCCCCGGAGACGCCATTGCGATGACAACGTTGTACAACGAGATCTTCCGGTCGCCGCCGATATAGGAGACGAGCGACGCATCGTTTCCGGAGAATATGAGGGTGCTGGCGCCCGGGATGAACACCCCGTTATTGATGATTCCCGAATTGTTCAGCACGACGTTAGGCGCTCCGGTCGTCACCCAATAGACGCCGGGGCTTAGCTGCAGGCCTTGAGCGGACAGGTCCGTGGACAGCGCTGCACCGAACAGCAGGGATAAAACTATCGTTCTCATTTCAGTAGTTGTTTAATTTCATCAATTTGTCTTTGCAGATCCGCGATCTTCCGGTCCTGTTCGCGGATGATCTGCTGTTGCTCCTGTACCGCTTTGACCAGCGGCACGACAAATGATTCGTAGCTGAGGCTATAGTGATCCTGACTGGTCACCGGCCGGACGATCCCGCTGAAGTCATAGCCCGACGCCAGGGCCGCACGCTCGACTTCCTGGGCGATGAAGCCGCTTCGGCGGATGCGGGTCGCCTCGTCATAGGCGGCCAGGATGGCACCGTTGGCGGTTGGGATGACACCGTTGGCGGCTGGGGTGGCGCCGCCTGACCGGCCGCTGCTGTGTGCAAGCTGCGCGTCAAAACGTTGCACGTCGAACTGATAGGTAACCGGGCGGAGCTTTAAGATAAAATCAAGACCTTTTACGTCGTCCTGCACATTGAATTTATAGCGACCGTCCGACGGCGTCGTAAAAGGCACCTGGCCTTCGATTACCGTAACGGAGGCATTGCCGATCCGGACCTTATTGCTCGCGTCGACAATAGCCCCGGCGCCGATGGCGGTTGAATTGAACAGGCCGTCAAAGGCTACGTCGGCATTTGCCCCGATCGCTGTGATCCGCTGTCCGGTGTTGTTGGTAAGCAATGACTGAGTCCCATAGGCGGTGTTGTAGGCGCCGGTGGTGTTGGCAAACATAGTCAGATAGCCCATGGCGACATTGTCGGAGCCGATGTCGTCGAACAGCGCTTCCTGGCCGACGGCGACATTCCGCGATCCCGTGGAATTATGATATAGCGCCTGGTTTCCCAGAGCGACGTCAAAACTGCCCCCCGTGTTACTATATAAGGCGGAATACCCGGTACCGATATTGTCAATGCCATATGAATTGGAGAAGAGGCTCAGGTAGCCGGTGGCGGTATTCATGACGCCGGTGGTATTGTTGTATAGCGCCTGATAACCGATGGCGGTGAGATAGCCGCCGTAGTTATTTAGAAATGCAGCTTGTTCACCGACCGCGGTATTTCCGGATGCAATATTATTCAGCAGTGCAGCGGATCCAACGGCAACATTATTGCTGCCTGTTTGGTTTTGTTGCAAGGCTGCGCCGCCGACAGCGACATTGGCGCCACCGGTGGTGTTGCTGACCAAAGCTTCATAGCCGGAAGCTACGTTCGCATTGCCGGTGGTATTGTTGTATAGGCTCAAACTTCCGGATGCGGTATTTTCGCCGCCGGTTGAATTGGAAAATAAAGCCTGGGCCCCGCTTGCCGTGTTCTGATAGCCGGACGTGTTGTGTTGCAGGGCTTCCACGCCAAACGCCGAATTGTTGTTTCCCGACGTATTGAGCAGCATAGCCAGGTATCCCGCTGCCGTATTGTTGGTGCCGCTACTGTCGTGAAAAAGCGCTTGGTATCCCAGCGCCGTTTCCCCGGTGAGATGCAGACCGACAAACATGGCCTGCACTCCGATCGCAGTATTCTGGGACCCTGTCAAGTTGGAGAAAAGGGCCTGGAAACCGCTCGCCGTATTATTGCTTCCCGAGATATTGGAGATCAGCGACCGCGCTCCCGTTGCGGTATTGGATGCGCCGCTGACGTCATCCTGCAGCGCGAAAGCGCCGAACCCGGCATTATCCTTTCCGACCGAATCGACTACGCCGGAGAAATATCCCCAATAGGCGTCTTCCCGCGATGAATCGATATGACCCGACGGTTGGTTGTTCACCCGGATATTCAGCGGCACATTATTGATCGTCCCCAGGAAGCTGGCGGCGGTCGTACTATTACCCATCAGCATCCAGGCGGAGTCCACGGCGCTAAGGGCCGCTCCTACGACGAGGTTTTGCCACGCGGTACCCGTATTGTACCACACCGAATTGGTCGTCGTATCAAATACCAGCAGCCCCCGCGTATTGGGGATCGCCGTCCGCGCGGCGGAACCCATCCTTGGGATCAGAAGACCTTTATTACCGGATTGGATGTCGAGGATCGCGTTGGGATCGGGGCGTGAGCCGTCCGCGTTGATCGCAATGTTTTGGGAGAATGCAGGCAGGCAAAATAGCAGCCAGACGGCTGACAACAGAAAAAGCTTTTTCATTGTCTAACAGTTTAAGGTGTTACTAAATGGGGATCTTAGCAGATGTGATGTTTGGAGGGGTGCAGGACAGCGTGGTTACCAAAAGGTCTACAAAGGAAGGAAGATTAATCGGAGGAAAAAACAGTAAAACAACGCTTTTTTTTATCCCTGGAATAATATATATTCTATGCACGCGCACGCGGACTCCACCCTACGCCTCCCCCCGGCCGCGTCCTGGACGAAGGGCAGAGAGGAGGGTAGAAGCGGAAGCGGTCGACATAGGACGAATCCGGTCTCTGAGGTAAGAACGATCAACAAACACTAACGTCTACGGTCAGCTAAAGATGACCGGTAAAGTCGCAATCCGGTAAAGTCACAGGCCGTCACAGATAGATCCGCAATGTTTTCATCAGCCTTGAAAGCTGAAAGGGCTTTTTCAAAAAGGCCGCTTCTCCATAGGGTTTATACAGCTTGGTGGCGTCCGCATTATGCGAAGTCACGACTATGGGGATATCGGCAAATTCTTTTTTTTGTTTGATCTTCCTATAGAGCAGGAGCCCGTTCGGGTCACCGGTCTTGATATCGAGAAAGATAAGGTCGGGCAGGATCGCTTCCAGCAGGTCATATCCCTCGGGATAGGAGCATGCCACCGAGGCTATGTATCCGCTTCGTTCAAAAAAGGACCGCATGGCTGTCAGCCAGTCGACGTCTTCATCAATGATTAGTATGTTTTTCATTTCGCACTGTCGTCAATCATAGGGGATCAGCACGGTAACCGAACATCCTTTGCCGGGCGCGGTAACGATATCCACCATTCCCCTGAATGCCTTGGCCCTGGAATGAATGCTCGCCAATCCCATTCCCTTGGGGACCGTCCGGAGGTCAAAGCCGATACCGTCATCGAACGTATACAGGATGACCCCTGAATTGTTCTGCATGATACTGACCCGGATATTTTTGGCCTTGCTATGCCGGATAATATTGTTCATCTCTTCCTGCACGATCCGGTATATGGCCACTTTCTTCTCCTCGCAAAGCCAGTATTCCGTATCGATGTCAACCGAAGAATTGAATTTAATATTGAACCGCCCGGTGCTTCGCAGATCGTTGATCAGCTGTGCTATCGCTGTGAGCAAGCCGGCGTCTTTCAACTGGGAAGCCGCTAGTTTTCGTGAAAGGCGCCGCGTCTCTTCGATGGCGGTGAGGATAAGATCTGTCGTTTTTTCCTTCACTGCTCTTTCTTCTTTCGACCTGCCTTTCAGCCCTTCGAGATGGAGCCGGGCGGAGATCATGATCTGGATGATGTTGTCGTGCAACTCATGCCCGATATAGGTACGTTCCTGCTCCTGGACCTGGACGATCGTCTCGGCGATCTTCTGCTCGTGGTCGGTCTGGTCGGCGCCGAAATCGCTTACATCCCAGGCTTCGCCGCCGGTCAGCGTCTCACCGGCCGCACCGATGGTATAGATGTTGACCAGAAAGCTGCAGCATCTTCCGTCGGGCCGGGTAAAATGATGCACCTTTCGGTATGGCACGCCTGATTGAGAAACCCGGCGATGTTTTTCGGAGAAATAAACGGCCATATCCCTCGGGATCAGATCCTGCAGGCTCTTACCGGCGGGAACCCCTTCCACTCCAAATTGCCGGTTGAAAGCCCCATTGACGTATATAAGCCTGCCGCCGCCATCTGCCAGCCAAAACAAGGTGCGAGCCTGGTCCATCAATGTCTTTTCCGGCATGATCTTCCATTGCCCTGCTCCTTTCCACAATAAATGATTCAAATTATCCCGCTCTGTCATTACAAATCCGTGGCCGTTTATGAATGCAAAAGTCGGATGGTGGAACCGATTACGGAATAGACGGAAATATATGTACAAAGTACACTTTTGTGAAGCGCGTTTGTAGAGTTTATACTATAAGCCGTTGGACCGTCCGGGCGAGTTCCAGGTGGGCTTCCTCCTTGCAGAGATAGGCGGCCGCACCCGCTTTGATGGCGTGATGCGCATAGTCCTCATCGCAGTAAATGCTTAATAATAAGACGGGTAAGGAGGGAATTCGCATCCGGATATGCCGGAGCGTTTCCTTCACTGCGGGCATCGCGATATCGGCGATGATCAGGTCCCAGTCTTCAGTCAGGGCCCGTTCGATGAGACTGTCGCCGTCGCCGATCTCTTCGATCTGTGAAAATGGATATTCGTCCAGCAGGATCTGCTTTAGCCGCTGGCGAATAGCGGAATGGTCGTCTGCAATCAAAATTTTTATCATCGGTTTGGGGTATGGATTAAATCCCCGGGCATCATTTATTGCCCGGAAAGAGTACGGCGTAAAAGTAAGCCGGCCGGATTCGCTGAAAAATAAAGGAACCGATAAGAGTTGTGTCGATTTTTGACTACAGGAGCTAGATGAGACTGTTCTCCAGCGCGTAGCGCGCCAGTTCCGCATTGGCTTTCATCTTCATTTTTTCCATGATCCGGCTGCGATAGGTACTGATCGTCGTCGGGCTGAGGGACATCTGCGCCGCGATCTCGGTGATGCTCTTTCCGACGGCCAGCAATTTCATTACATGGAATTCGCGATCGCTAAGCAGTTCATGCGGCGGCCGCTCTTTGTCGACCGTAAGGTCGCTGGCTAATTTTTCGGCCACGGCGGGGGTGATATATTTCCGGCCTTGCAGGATCCGTTGCACCGCCTTGACGAGCTCGGTAGGCGCGGCATCCTTATTGATATAGCCGGAGGCGCCGGCCTTAAAGACCCGGGTAGCGTATTGCTCTTCGGGGAAGATACTCAGGATGAGCACGGGCAAATGCGGTTGATACTGCCGGATCTGTTGTAAGGTCTCCAGCACGCTCCGGCCCGGCATCATCAGATCGCTGATGACGAGGTCCCAGCTGTCTTCAAGCGATCGCTGTAAGAGCAAATCGGCGTCCCCCACCTGTTCGATCTCGGCGGAAGGCCACGTTTCCATCAGGATCTCCGCAAGGCCTCTGCGGACGATGGCATGATCATCTGCAATCAGAATACGCATATTCTTATCGTTAAGCTCCCAGGGTCGGTTGTTGCCAGGGATGCAAAGGGACGCTGAACCGAAGACTGGTGCCCTTGCCCGGCTGACTGTCGATCTCATATACGCCCTTCATCATCAACGCCCGCTCTTTCATCCCTAATAACCCAAGGGTTTTCTTCTTTTTCGCTACCGCAGGATCGAATCCTTTTCCGTTATCCGTGACCGTGAGTATCAGGCGGTCATCTTCCATATAAAGCCGGGCGAGGACCGCCGTTGCTTCCGCGTGCCGCGTAATATTGGTCAATGTTTCCTGGAAGATGCGGAACAACCCCGTCGTTACCGCCGGCTCGGGCTTTATGGATTCTTCCGGGCAGTCGAACTGGATGTGAATGCCGGTCCTTTTTTGAAAATCGCGGACCAGCCACTTAAGGGCCTCGATGAGACCAAGGTCATCCAGGATGCTCGGCCGGAGCTGCGTAGAGATCCGGCGGATCGTCTGGATCATTTCCGTAAGCATTATCAGGATGCCAGTGATCCGCTCCTTGATGAGGTCATCCCCGGTGATCTTCCGGTCCAGCCAGGATACATCCAGCTTGATCGCCGTCAGCTGCTGACCCAGCTCGTCGTGGATCTCCCGGGCGATGGCGGCCCGCTCTTCCTCCCGGACGTTCTGAAGGCTGGAGGCCAGGTCGCGCAGGTCTTCCTCGCTTTGGCGAAGCAGGTTCTCCGCCTCTTTGGAGCGGGAGATATCAAAACCGATGCCCAATACACATGGCTTATCGCGATAGCTGATCTTCGTTCCCGAGAAATAGAAGGGGATGTTCCTGCCATTCCGGGTCGTCAGCTCCGCCTCGACATCGCAATAACCCGTATCAAAGACCCCCGTCGTCTTTTGTTGGATCAGGTCCCGCTGGCTGCCCTGAAAGAGATCCAGCACCGTTTTCCCGGCAAACTCATCATGAGAGTAGCCGGTGATCTCTTCGAACTGCCGGTTCCAGCGTTGAAAGTGAAGCTGCTCGTCATACATATAGAAGACCCCCGGCAGCATATTGATGATGGAATCGGAGAATTGCTTTTCGATCCGGATCCCTTTCTCGGCTTTTTTTCGCAGCTCTTCCTTTTCAAAGATCTCCAGCGTAAAGGAGATATCCCGGACTACCTCGTCAAGCATCCGGACCTCTTCCTCATCAAAGAAATTATATTCGTCGGAATACAGGCTGAAGGTCCCGTATGGCTCGCCAAACTTAAAGATCGGCAGCGCCATCGATGACCGGTAACCCCGCCGCAGCGCTTCTTCTTTCCAGGGGCGGATCGCCGGGTCGGTCCGGATGTCGTTACAGATATAGTGGCGTAGCTCCCGCATGGCGGTTGCCGTAGGGCCCATCCCGGCAGCGCCGGGATCGATGCTTATGTTGATCAGGCTGAGATAACCGTCTTCATGACCGGCGTGACAGGCGGGAACGATGGTCCGGTTCTCCCGGTCTATGATGCCTACCCAGGCCATCCGGAACTTGCCGGAATCTACGATCACCGAACACAGGCGCCGGAAAAGGTCATCCGATTCGCGTGCATAGATGATCATCTTATTGACCTGGCTGACCGTGGCATACAGGCGCCGGGATTTTTCGAGCTTTGCCTCCTGTACCTTCCTTTTTGATAAGGCTATCTTCATGACAGAGAAGATACAGCGATTTAATCAATTATGTTAGTGTTTTTGCTTTAATTTTCCAACGCCCGCATCGCTTTTCCATAGTTCCAGTCGTCTTTGATGGATTTGGCTGCCGCCCGGTATTCCGCTCTCGTCGAATCGTCGGAAGGCATTACCGTGGCGATCTTTGTCAGCAGTTCGCTTTTCCAATCGTCAGGCTCCAGCGACGCTATTCCCCGCATCAGGCGGATCCACCCGGCGCCGGTCAAACCCCGGAGGGCGATGACCTTCTCGTAAACGTCTTTCCGTTCGTTCGGGTCTTCGAACCGTGTAGTGATGGCCAGGATCGTGTCTAACCGGGCAGGCGCCGGCCCGGCAATGCTGTCGGTATCCCGGGTCAGATAGCGGACCAGCAGCTCCCGCTCCATATCGTCATTTGCGATGTGACCTACCGTAATAAGCCATTGTCCGGCGATGGCGCTATCCCTAAGCTGCGCGGGAGTGAACAGACCGAGGTAGCGCTGTTTTTCACCGAGATCGTCCGAATTGTCGATCAACTGCAAAAGCTCGATCCGTTGTGTGGTCGTAAGCGTGTCGGCATTCAAAAGCAGGTCGAGATACGGTTGGCGGGCGCCTTCCATTTTGATCTGCGAAAGCTCCGCCAGTAAGGCGGGAACGCCGCCTTTTTTATAGATGCGCTTTGCCCGGTCATCGGCCAGGAATCCGAACCGGATCATTTTCCGGACCTGCGCGGCGATGAACCGCCGGCCGCTGTCGTTCAACGGCAGCTCCTCATGACCGTTGTACAACGTGTAGCTGATCTCGCCCTGCAAATCGCTTTCCGCTTTGAGCGTGGTGTCGTTTTCCTTGAATTTCAGGTAGCCGCCGGGGCTGATCTCGGCAATGGATCGTTCGTCGTCGCTAAAGCGGACCTTGCCGGACCACCAGATCCCCTGAATATAGTTGTCGCCGCTCCTGGTGATCATCGTACCCTGTCCGCGCCCGTTATGCCATAGTTCCAGGTGGGGAAAGCTGAGCCGTATCAGGATAAGGCCGAGGGCGATCAGGAAAAAGGTGAGTTTCATGGATTATCGTTTTGCTCGTTTCGTAACAATATAATAGACGCCAAGGCCGGCAGCTACGCTAAAGGCCATGATCGCCAGCGAATGCATCCCGAAGGGCAGGGTTGCATCGATCAGCGCAAAGCCGATACCGACGCTGACCAGGGTACAGATCCATTGCAGTACGGAAGTCAGCGGATTGGTCTTATCCGGTTGGATGAGCTGGCTGACGATCTGCCCCTCCGTCTGCCGGTCTATGATCTTGCTCTTTAACCGGAAATCGAAGTTGTTCCGTACCAACTGCAGGATAAAGGAAGAGATAAGGTAAATGACGAGGATCGTCGCGACAATATGTACGAGATCGAAGAGCATCTCTCTGTTGATCAGGCTCTCGGGTTTGTCCTGTGCATAGGCTATGACGCTTCCGCCAAGGGCGGCGATGATAAGAAAGGCTTTTTTCATGTTTTTATTTGTTTATGAGATTGATGACGGCTTGGTATTTTCGGTGGAGCCGGAGAAGGAATAGCCCAACGACGATGGCCGCGGTAGCGAGCAGGACCCCGTAAAAGACCGCCGACATATCGGTGAATACGAAGTAGGCGCTTTTACGGAACAGCCAGGCGGGAACGCCGACGATCAGTACAATGAGGACCGTGGTCAGCAGGGACCCTTCCTTCCGCCGCTTTAATGGTGGGGCCTCGATCCGCGCGATCACCGATGCCGCCAGGTCGAATTCGAAAGCCGGCGCGGGCTGCTTCTTCAAGGCGGCTGCGAGTACCCGATAGGCTCCTACGGCTTCCTGGCAGCCCGGGCACCCCGCGATATGATCGATCGCTTCCGCCGTACAGGCCGTGGGGTCCCAGACAAACTCCTGCAACACTTCGTCCGATGGATGTGTTCCGCTCATAGCTTTTCTTTTTTATAAATGGCCAGTATCGTTTCCTTTAGTTGTCGTCTCGCCCGGAACAGATAGCTCTTGACCGTTCCTTCCGGCAGGCCGGTGATCCCGGCGATCTCCTGGTATGAAAGGTCCTCATGGTGATAGAGGCCGATCAGGGTTTGGTATAACGGTGGCAGCCGGCCGATCTCCGCCGCCAGCAGGCTATCCAACTCTTTACGCAGCAGCTTCCTGTCGGTTGCGTCATCCGCCGGCAGTTCCGGCGGGTCAGCGATAGCCGGCTGTTTTTTTTGCAGCCGGTTGAGACAGGTGTTGTATGCGATCTGTCCCACCCAGGTGGAGAGCTTGGACTGGAATTTGAATCCATGCAGGTGCTGATACACTTTCAGGTAGATATCCTGGGCGACGTCCTTCCGGTCTTCACGGTTCGGGATCAACTGATTGACGATCCGGGCGACAAGGCCTTCGGTCATGACGACAATGTGGCTGAAGGCTTGCAATTCGCCGCCCAGCACCTGGTCGACAAGCTGTCTGTCAGTTAGTATATTCCTCGGCTGGTGGCTCACTGGAGAAATTAGACCGGATAGTTAGTCAAATGTTGCAATTTTAACCGGAACAATCCGGCTATTTTTGCCCGAACCGGCCATTTCCCCGCAAGAGCCTGGCTGATTGCCGCTTATCCTTTTGTTGCTACCTGCCTTTTACTTCGGCGGGCGTGCCCGGTCAGACTACCATTAACAGCGATCAATCTATGAATGCACTTTATCTGGCAGTCCTGCTCACTGCCGCGACGCCCGGGCCGAAGCTCACCGCGACTCACGGGTCACAACCGGTCGCCACATCCGCCGTCACCGGGAAAAAAGACACCCTTGTCCAACAATTTCGCCTTCGCTACGATCACACGGTACTGCGTATCCCCGGCCAGTCGATCCCTGTCGGTATCCTTACCCGGACAGCGAAAAAAGTAACGGCGAACACCAAGGGATATCTGCAAGGCGACCAGGGATGGAGCAAATACAAAGTGGAAGTTCAGGGCGGCAGCTTTTCCAATGGCAAGATCAGGATCGCGAAATCCACACAGTATCAGAAAGGCGATTCGCTGACGGTCAGCGTCTATACCCGGAAGTGGTTCCTTGGCGGCAAGGACAAATGGCTGCTGACCAAAAAGATCCCCTATGACTACGAGGACAGCATCTCCATCCTCACCACGGGCAATATCGGCCGGGCGCCGGGAGGTCACGTCCAGTTCGGGATCCGGACCTGGTACGACAACCATCAGTTTGCCGACCGATGGGCTACGAAGAAAAAGAAGCTGACCGGGTTTGTCTTTGCCTTTGACGGCACTCATCTCGCCAAATCAAAAGGCGATCTGACGATCGAAGCCGACCCGGACAAGATCAGCCATGACCAGGTCGGGCTGACGGCAATGCTTGCCAAAGACAGCGTTATCCGCGATACGCTCCGAATTCAACTGGATTATATCGCCGCTTATCAGTGCAAGGTGGCCGCCGGCGGCGACGGGCATGATCTGCGGGTCAGCGCCGACGTCTATGACGACAGTCTTATTCATGCCAGACTTCTCCGGATCGATGTCAGCGACAGCGTAGCCAAAAAGACCTATCACTATCGGGTCAATACAAATGGCGGCTCCATCAGCATTTCCAGCGCCGGCGGTAACGGGCTCGACGGAAGGGATGGGCTCGACGGCGCATCCGGAAATCCGGGCTCCGACGGGGCGGTCAGCGTCGATGTGGAAACCACTACCGGCCCGGACGGCACGGTCCAGACAACCACCAATACCACTCAGGGCCCCGGTGGCGACGGCAGTCCTGGTGGGAATGGCGAAGATGGAGAAGAAGGCGGGAGTGGCGGTAACGGTGGGAATATCTTTATCCGGTATACCCCGGCTGTGACGCCCTATCTTTCCCTGATCAAGGCGCTCAGTATTCCGGGCAACGGCGGCTCCGGCGGGAGGGGAGGGCAGGGGGGCAGCGGTGGGACCGGTGGTAGCGGCAATCCGTCCGGGATGAACGGTTCAGATGGAATGCCCGGTCACGACGGAACGGACGGCGCAGCCGGGCATAAAGGCAAGGTGGTTCTTACGGCTATTTAGCATCGGGCTGAGCCTGACGGTACCGCCGGATGCCCTGCAGGATATCGCGGGCGACCTTTTCCTGGTTCTGACTGTCACGGATAAACGCCAGATCTTTGGGGTTGTCGATAAACCCGCATTCCAGCAGGACGGCCGGCATCGTGGTATGCCGCAGGAGGTAGACGCCCTGGGTCGGCTGGTGGAGCGTAGAATCGGCGGTATAGCTGGTCTTCAGCGCATCCAGCAGCGCCGTACCAAGTTTCTGACACTCGGCAAAGTGTGTATTCTCCGGGGAGATATATGCGCCGAAGCCGCTTCCCGGGTTGACGCCGCCGTCGTTGTTGACGTGCAGGGAGACGAACAGATCGGCCTTGCTGTCCCTGGCCATTTCAGCCCGGTACTCCAGCGAAGCGCGGATATCGTTCTTCCCGCCGGCCAACTCGTCGGTCCGCCGTGTCAGCACTACATTGATGTGATATTCCGGGCTTAACTGTTTTACCTTCAGAGCGAGCGCCAGGTTGATGTCTTTTTCTTTTACGCCCCCTGCTACCGCGCCGTTGTCCGACCCGCCATGGCCGGCGTCGATCACGACCGTGAAAAGCGGCATGCGGGGGAGCGATCGGGCGGCATGTCTTTTGCCTGCGAAAGCGCACAACAACAAAAAGGTCAGCGGGAGGATCATCATCCGGCGCCAGTAGCCGGGCCGGGTGGAATGAAATTGGGTGAGCATAGTAATACGTCGTTTTATGGATGATTGGAAAAATGGATGCAGGATAGATAACGGCCGGTCATATACGCTATGCCAGACCAGCAGCTCGGCATATTCATACCGGTCCCCATCCGCAACCGCATAACGGTCGGCGAGGAATTCATGGATGGTCCGGATCTCGCGGTAGATTAGGTAAAAGAAGGGATTGACCCAGAATATGGTCAGCAATGCCTTCAGCCAGAGCAGGTCCAGCGTATGGCGCTGCCGGATATGATACCATTCGTGCTGGAGGATCTGACGGCCGCGGGCGCTGTCGATATCGATCTCCTCATTCCAGAAGAGCCGGTTGAGAAAAGAAAAGGGCGTCCCGGGTTCGCGGGTCATGAAGAGGTCGATCCGGCCCAGCCGTTCCCGGGGATATTTTCCCGGTAGCCGCCGGATGTGCAGGAGCTGGCGGATAAAAGCGCCGAGCAGAAGAAGGACGGCAATGGCATAGATGCTTATCAGCAGCAACCCCGCGCTCCACTCCTGATGGCTGGCAACGGCCGCGGTTGTAGTTGCCTCCGCCTCCTTCCATTCCCCGGATACGATCGAGTAAAGCCCCGGCGCCGGCGCATGCCCGATCACCGGAAGGACATCGGGTACCGGCAGATGGATGAGCGGCAGGATCACCGACGCCACGGTGGCGCCAAGCAGATAGTACCGGTTATACTGGTGGAACAGCCTGTCGCGGAGAAACAGCCGGTAATAGCCGAATAATAATGCGGACACTAAAACGACTTTTGCGAGATAAAAGGCGGCGATAACGACGATCACATTCATGGCTTGGATCTTTTTGCGTTCCGGATCTGCTGCAATAACTCTTCCAGCTCTTGCAGGGTTATTGTTTTGTCGCTGACAAACTGGGATACCAGCTTTGCGGGGGAGCCTTCGAAATAACCTTTCACCAACTGGTTGGCGGTTGTCTTTCCATACTCGGTCTTTGTGATATGGGGGCGGTAACGATTGTTGCGGCCCTGAACGTCAAATTCGACGAAACCTTTTTCCACCAGTATCTTCAGCAAGGTGGCGATGGTATTCGGATGCGGCTTTGGTTCGGGGGTGGCGTCGACGATATCCTTCAGGAATCCTTTTCCCAATTTCCAGAGGACCAGCATGACCTGCTCTTCGGCTTTCGTCAATGGTTTCATTGAATAACTAATTTTTTAGTTCCCAAATATATAACTAAATACTTAGTTACTCCAAATTTTTTCTGAATTTTTTTGGAAAGTTTCCAGCGTGGGCCTGGAATATCATCTCAAATACCTGTGATCACCACAATGGTATCCGGGTCGTCAGGCGTGGGTGAAGGAGCTTGAATTTCCGCCGTCCCGTCGCTCGTCAGCGTCACCGGCACCGGCGCGCCATTCTTCAGCAGCCAGGCTTTGCCGATCTTTTTATATGGGAACTGTTCAAGCCGGATCGTCCCGGCGCCGGGCTGCAGGACATGGACGTAGAGCCTTTCTTTCGTCGCCGTCAGACATCCCCACTTCTGAGGTTTGAGATACCCGCCCCGGGTATGATAGATGCTCTCGCCATATCTGTCAAGCCAGTTCCCCATCCAGTGCAGCCTGTCGACAAACTCCGGCTGGATCTCACCGTTAGGCATCGGGCCGATGTTGAGCAGCAGGTTGCCTCCGTTGCCCGCCGATTTCACCAGCAAGGCCACGATCTGCGCCGGCGTCTTGTACGTCGTATCGGTAATATTGAACCCCCAGGAATTATTGATGGTGGCGCAGGTCTCCAGCGGCAGGGCGGAGATCTTTTGAAAACTAAGCCCGCTCGTATTCTCACCGGGAACATCCTGCTCGAACATCTGGAAATCCTCACCCGGGATCGGCGTCATATGATGGTTATTACCCACCAGGCATTGCGGCTGCAGCCGGTGGATCAGGTCATACAATTCGCGGATATGCCAGTCGACCCGCACATCGTTGTCCTTGCGGTCCTTGCTTTCCTCCGCCATCTGGTCCCAATAGCCGTCGAACCAGATACCGCTGATCTCGCCATAATTGGTGAGCAGCTCGGTCAGCTGGTTTTTCATGAACTGGATATAGTCGTTCCAGTTCCCTTTGACGGTGCGCCCTGTCCCGTGACCCGTCCTGCCCGTCCACCAGGAATAATCGTTACGCCGCCAGTCCAGCAGCGAGTAATAAAGGAAGAGCTTGATCCCCTGCCGGTGACATTCATCCGCCAGCAACTTGACGATATCCCGATGGTAGGGGGTATGCATGATATTGAAATCGGAATACTGCGTATTCCACATGCTGAACCCGTCATGGTGCCGGGTGATCAGCGTGATATATTTCATCCCGGCTGCTTTTGCCAGGCTTACCCAGGTATGGGCGTCAAAATCGATGGGGTTGAACCATTTCTCCAGCCGCGTATAGTTCTTTACCGTGATATTCCGGTTATTCATGACCCACTCTCCGTCGCCGGGGATACTGAACGGTCCCCAGTGGATGAATAAGCCGAATTTGGCATTGCGGAACCATTCCCGCGCGGCTTCGTTAAGTGGGGACGGCACGTAGGTAGCGGTGGCGTCAGGAGCAGGAACGGTCCGGGCGGAAGTCGACTGGGCAGGGGCGGCCATCGGGATCAACGCCGCCAGCAGGAAAATCGAGAGGTGTTTCATGCGGCTAATTTATGGCAGATTTTCCTACCTTTAGCCGTACCGGTTGAAACCATGCTGCCAAAGCCTTTTTATTTTGACGATACCATTTGGGGCGCCGATACCTGGCCCCTGCTGAGCGCCGCGTACACTGGCGACCTCGATACGGTCAGGCACATGCTGGTCGAAGATCCCACCCGGGTAAAGGCACAGTACGCCTATTATGAACCGCTTCATTACGCCGTCCGTGGCGGCAGTCTGCCGATGGTCGAGCTGTTGCTCCGAAATGGCGCTCATCCCGCCGCACCGGGATGGAGCAGACTAGGGGACGAAACGCCGCTGGCCAAAGCCAGATACCGGCGCCGGAATGATATGGTCGCCCTGCTTGAACACGCAATTTCCACGGCTCCGCCATATCACTGGCCTCATGCCCGGCCTGCCACCGCCGAACAACAACGCCGCTATGATTTCGCCATCGCCTGCGGCTATACCCCCGACATCGGCCACGTACAACGCGTCCTTGCGGATCATCCCGACTGGGCCACTCATGGGCTGTATGAGGCCATCCATCATGACCGGATGGATATTACCCAGCTTCTGTTGAAGGCCGGGGGCGACCCAAAAGGGTTTATGCCCTTCGCTTGCTGGTTTACCCCGCTCATGCATACTTTACGATATGCCGAACCCCGTTGGGCCATGGCGGAATTGCTGCTGGAACATGGCGTGCCTGTCGATGGAACCAATGGTCTTGGAATGACCGCGCTGCATATCGTCGTGGCCATGGGGACGGTAGATGCCGCCAGGTGGCTGCTGGATCATGGGGCCAATCCAAATGCGATCGAACCGGAATTCTCCTCCACTCCCCTGGGCTGGGGAGCCCGCTGGAATCGGGCCGATATGACCGAGTTGCTGCTGAATTATTATTAAGCGCCCAGCCGAAAACTACCCAAAAACCATGATTTTGGTCTTTTAGACGTCCAAACCCGTCCTTTTTGGGTTCCTAACTATGTGTTATACAATTGAATGGCAATGAATTTCGTTGTATGCTCAAGGAAATATCCATTAAATCCCGATTTGCCGGTTACATCCCTTTCTTCAGAACCTACTATTATATGAAAGTCGAAGGAAAAATTAGCGATAGTGAACTGATAGTGGCGATCAGCGACAAGACACAACTCAATGACGCCATCCTGTCCATCTATCGGCAGTACTCCGACATCGTCAGCTCTTTTTTAATCAATTACGGCGCCAGCGAACAAGATGCCGACGACGTATTCCAGGAAACGGTGATCGCCTTTATCAACATTGTCCAGCAGGGCAGGTTCCGTATGGAGGCCAGCATCAAGACCTTCCTGGTGTCGGTGGCGCGGAATATCTGGCGAAATGAGCAGAAGAAGCGGCTTCGGACGGATTTCCGGGAGCAGCGATTCGAATCCGGAAGGCCGCAGAGTGAGGACGGGGTCAACGAATGGATCAACGAATCAGATAAGAAGCGGCAGTTGCGTGACCTGGTCTTCAAGCTGGGCGAGCCCTGCCGGAAATTGCTGACGCTGTTCTATTATGAGAATCTGTCCATGAAAGAGATGCTTAATTACCTGCCGTATGACAATGAACAGGTAGTTCGAAATAAGAAATACAAATGTCTTCAGCAATTGACCGATATCATGAAAAACCATCCCTCAATTGCGGGACAATTGAACGAATTAACTAAATAATCATCCCTATGGTATTGAACCGCGAACAATTGATCGATCATCTTGACAGCACCCGCCTTGGCCAGGGTCCTGCCGATGTGGATGCGCGGATTGCCGCCGATCCGGAGACCAGCCAGGAATGGCAACAGCTTTGTCTTGCTGCGGATGCGGTGGAACAGGCCGCCTTATACGAAAAGGTCAGCACCGTAAGGGCAAACTGGATGGAGCACCGGTCGGACGCAACTACTGCTGCCGCTGCTCAGCCCGGCGGCGGG
Source organism: Puia sp. (assembly GCA_035695565.1). Taxonomy (GTDB): domain Bacteria; phylum Bacteroidota; class Bacteroidia; order Chitinophagales; family Chitinophagaceae; genus Puia. The sequence goes on from DASRRX010000016.1 coordinate 126,752, forward strand.
GTCGTCCGCTCCATCTCGCGGATCGCCCTTCGCGCAGCCGCTGTGATCCTGGTCATCGGTACTTCAGCCGCGATCTACAAATATACCGTCACCAGTTCATCGGGAATGTATTCCGCTTACTATACCTCTTACGACCTCAATACAAGCCGTGGCGCTACCAGCGCTCAGGACGAGATGGAAGCCGCCTATAAGGCGAAGAACTGGACCGGGGTGGACTCGGCGTTCAAAAAGAAGAAAGTAAAGGATAATAAAAGCTATTTCCTCGAAGGGATGGCCGATATGGAAGCAAAGAGATATGATGAGGCCATCGGCATGTTCCAGCAGGTCATGGCTGCCAACAGCCTCGCCGGATCCGATTATTTCGAAGACGAATCGGAATTCTACCTCGCGATGGCCTGGCTTGCCCGGAACGACGTGAAGGAAGCGATGCCCCTGCTGGAAAAGATCAAAGCCGACAAGACCCATCTTTATCATGACGTCGTCGTCAGGATGTCCAGCCTCGATCTTCGGATCGCCGCTTATAAAGACTTGAAATAATCCTCACCAATAGAATTACACCATAACCATTAAACACGGCCAAAGGCCGGTATTAACACGCGTAGCACTTAGCAGTAAATGGGGAAAGCCGTTCGGTCATCGGCTTTTCCTTTTTTTGCGCATATAATACAGCCCTGCGAGCGCGCCGCCTATAGGGATCAGAAGAAGCCCCCACCACCAGGAAAGACGCCGCGGATATACCGGCGACGTGTCCCCGATCAGCACGAGATGCGACCAGTAAGCCGGACTTTTGTCGATCGTGCCGCTGGCAAGATAATCCAGCTTGGCCTGCCGGAGCGCCGTGGATTTCTTATACCCTTTTTCCAGGTAGACATAGAAGCGTTGTAGTATGAACGAAGTGGCCTGATCATCGGCTTTCCAGAGGCTGCTGATCGAACTGGCGCAACCGGCATAGGCAAAGGCCCTTGCCAGCGATATGACCCCTTCGGTACTGACCAGCTCTCCTTGTCCGGTCTCGCAGGCGCTGATGACGACCAGTTTTGTCCTGTTCATATCCAACCCATACAGCTCTTCCAGGAACAGACAGTCTTCGATCGGGGTATCCTTTTGAGGATAGAAGGCGATGAAGGAGCCGGCTGCGTTATCGACGGAAGAGATGGCATGTGTGGCCAGATGGAGGATCGGATATTTGTTCAGGTCATGCAGGAACCTTGTCTTTGTCGCCTGTGAGCCGGTGTAGCGGCTGCCCGGCAGCCCTGCGATCTCCTGCCCCGAAGCAGGCAGCGGCGGGAACCGGTAGGGCCCCGTGGTCAGAAAGCGGTCACCGGTGAACGGGGCAAACGCCAGCACTCCGGTTTCCGGCGGCCGTTGGGTTTGCGGCGGCCGTTGATTTTCCCGCGGCTCCTGCGGCAGGATCAGGCGGGAGGCAAATTGATAGCTGATCGTCGTCGTTTCCAACATCGTCTCGTCTCCGGTGCCCGAGGGCAGGGATTCAAATGGCAGGAAATACAGGAATCCATCGGGGACGATGATCCATTCGTTCTTATCGGGGACCTGCGCCCGGATCGGGCGGATGAGCAGCCGGGCAAGCCGGTCGCCCAGCGGGCCGCCTTTAAATTTCCGTCCGTTCTCCACCGTCTTTAGCATCTCCAGCCAGTCTGCAACATCCTTCTGAAGCGTTGCCAGCGAATCGATCCGGGCATAGCCAAACGAAGACCGGGTGAGCACGAAGGCATGCAGAGCATCCGTTGTCTGGCAAAAGCTGATCAGCGCCTGATCCGGCTCCAGATGCGCCTGGAGAGCCCGGATGCCGGGGATCGTATCCTCATATTTCAGCCGGTAATAGTTGCCATCCTGCTCCAGCTTCTGCTGCAGCTGCGCCAGCGCGATCTCATAGCCCGCCTTCTCCTGCGCGATCTTTTCCATGCCGGCTTTGTCCGAGGTCTGTTGCAGTTTCACATCCAGCCGGGCGATATTGTATTTGATATCCTCTTCCTTGAAAAGTGCATCGTTCCCCGGCAATCCATTCAGGCTTCTCTCCCGCAGGTTGGCGGAGATGACAGAGGCCTTGCTTCGTTCGCTGATCAGAAAGGCCTGTTCCAGATAGCCTTTGTCCGGTTGACGGCCGGCAAGTTCCATGCAGACCTCGAGAGCTCCTTTGTAGACCGCCGCATTCCGTTTTTTCAGGAAGAGCTTGGCGTCATCGGTATCGTAACTTTTCTCGATATAGCGCAGGATGGAGAGGCTTGCCCTATAGGCGTTATAGGCGGCCGTCAGCCATTGTTCCCTGGGTTGCGCCCGGTACAGGCGGACCATCAATTCCGCTTTTTTGAACAGGGCGTCGAACAGCCGGTAAGAGGCGAAAGATCCCGTGAAATTGGCCGGATTGGCCGTGATATCCGCATCGGTAAAATGCGGCGAGAAAATAATGATCGCCTTCTGCAACTGCTGTAATGCGGCAAGATAATCGCCATTGCCGGCAAGAAGGTCCGCCCGGTAGAGATCGTTCGTTCCCAGGTCCAGCTCGTTGATCCGCGGGGCGACAGCGCCCGGCGCGCCGGCGACCAGCACATCCAGCCGGTGAAGATAGAGGGCGGCGGAATCGGGGCGGTGCAACTGCTCCAGCGTGTACCCGATCTCGTTGAGGACGCCGGGGATATTGCTGACGGTCACTTTTTTAAAGCAGCTGAGCGCTTCGCGGTACTTTTCGAGCGACTCATAGGCCATTCCCATGTTCAGCCAGATCGGATCGTCGCCCTGATGATAAGCGAGGATGTGCCGGTAGATGTCGAGCGATTCCCGGAACAAGCCGAGGTGATAGCAGCAGGTAGCGATATTGGTCTCGAGGCTCACGGCCGAGGCCGTATCGAAAGGCTGACGGCCCTTCACGATCTCCAGGGCGCGGCTGAAGTAGTTCCTGCCTTGCTGATAGTTGCCGTTGTCGAAATAGAGGACGCCAAGGGTATTGCAAAGGCGCACATTGTCGGCCGGATCGGCATAATGACTGCTCCGGGATTCGGCGTCGTGCAGAAAATAACGTGCGGAGTCGAAGTAGTTCAGGTTGTAATAGCTGGTCCCGATGTAGACGTATAGCACGAAAGTCAGCGAATCGGCTTGCGGGTGGAAGCGCCGGGCCTGGCAATAGGAAGTTTTAGCGCCGGAGTAATCATATTTCGAATCGAGCAGGATGCCCTTCTTCAACCAGGATTGGAAGAGGAGGGTATCTTTTCCGTTGCCTTCCGGCGCCCCTTCCAGACCCCCGATCACCCGCTCGAACCCCGCCAGCGCCATGCTGTCTGTGAAGGGAGTATTGTTGTCGAGCTGGAACAGGCTGTCTGCCCGATGGTATATAACGGCAAACCGGCTGATAGGATCGCCGGAATTGCCGAAGAGGAAAGTGAGACCCATAAAAAGGGCCGCTGTCAGACACCTCTTACCCATGCCCACTACAACGGCCCTGGCAACGCGTTAATTGTGTCGGACGATAACTACCAGCGGCGGCCGCGGGTTGCTTGTCGTACTGATGGGGTTCCCGCTGGTCAGTCTGTCCACCTGGTTAATGATCAGGCCCAGGAGGCCACTATTGACCATCGACGGACTGTCATAGTAGACCAGCTGGACCGAGATATGTTGCAAGGCACTGTGACTCGGATCATTATTGATCTTATAGTAGATGTCGGTAACGATGGTCTGGCCGTTGACCGGGAGGAGGCCGAAGGCGCCACCCAGCGTTAGCAGACCGCCGTTCAATGTCTTCTGCAGGTCGATCACACCCGTGCTCTTGTTCACGACCACCTTCATTTTGGCAGCGGAGCCGGTGACGTCAAATGCGCATGCATTGCTCGTCTGGCAAAGGTTCAGGTCAGTCGGATTTGCTTCAAAATAGGGTACTGAAGTGGTTTGTCCCGAGGTCAGCACATTGACGCTGGGGGCATACGCGGCGCCGCCGATCGTGAGGTAACTGATACAGGTGTCGGTTGTTCCCTTCGCGACAAAACCCATATAATATTTCATCCCGGTCTCACTGGCGGTCACATCGATCGCACCCGTAACGGAGTCGAGCACCATGCCCACCGGCCAGGACAGGTATTTGCCCGGACCCGGATTGTTGACAGGGTGGACAATATAATCGGACCCGCTCGTCGGTTGGGGATAGATGATGGTATCGCCATAGATCGGCAGGGAAGGACAGCTATTTTGCGGCGCCGGCTGCGATGGAGGCGGCGATGTAGACGGAGGAGGACCGATCGACGCGGGGTCGAACAACACTACAGGGGGATTGTACGAACTGTCATGCGACGGAGCCGAACGGAGCCCGCCGGGGCCCGGGTTCAGATTGGAGTCGGTCTTTTGACAGGAGGCCAGGATCAGGAGGGTTGCGAATCCCAGCAAGAAGGTCGGGTTAAACTGCTTTTTCATTCGGGACGGAATTAGGGTATGATGTTGACAAAATACAAAAGCTTTTCCACAAGTTCAAATCCGGCCGGGCCTTTTGAGAGCCTGGTCACCTAATTAGTAAACGCCCGGCGCCGGAATGTAACCGGTCCAAGGCTTTAAAACTGGCAAGTTATTGATTGTCAACTTTAATCTCCTGCTTTTGGAGCAGGACCGGCAGGGCCAGCGCCTTCCGTGATCCGGAAGGCGGTTTGATGACGGATAACCGCTGTCGTCCGCTGGCATGATTTTTTTGGCCATCATGTGCCATGTGCTCCCAGATCCCCCGAACATGCATTCGTCTGTTGGCATTTGTACTTTCTCTCTTTATCGCAGGGGAGGGGAGGGCTCAGGCGGTTGGCGCTACGGCGCAGGCCCTCGATGGCAAAGCCCTTTTTCAGTCCAACTGCGCGCAATGTCATAACCCGATCAGCGTCGTCGTGGGCCCCGCGCTCAAAGGCGTCACCGAGCGGGTCACCGACAGAAAGCTGCTGCACTCCTGGATCCGCAACAACGTGCAGGTGCTACAGTCGGGGAACGTCTATTTCAACAACCTGTTCAATCAATATGGCCGCGCGCCGATGAATACCTTCCCCGGCCTCAGCGACCAGCAGATCGACGCGATCCTCAACTACGTCGAGACTTATTCACAGCCACTTGCTGCGACCAATACGTCCAACTATCCGAACGCGACGCAGGAAGACCATACGGTCCTGTATGGCATCTGTACCTTTATTCTGGCGCTGTTCGTCTTTGGCCTGTACCTAGTGAACAGCAATCTGAAAAGGCTTGCCGATGAAAAGCGGGGGCTGCCGCCACCCTATCACATTCCGTATTACCGCAATAAATATTATATCGCCACCGCATCGATCATCATCATGATCCTTCTCGGCTGGTGGGTGACCGAGGCGGGCGTCCGCCTGGGGCGCCAGCAAGGCTATCAACCGCAACAGCCCATCTTCTTTTCGCATCGCGTACACGCCGGGCTCAACCAGGTCAGCTGCCTGCTTTGCCATGGGAATGCGTGGGAAGGCAAACAAGCTTCCGTTCCCTCCCTCAATTTTTGTATGAACTGCCATGCGGCCATCACCGTCTATCATGGGGAACGGCTTACGCGCGAGGACGGATCGCCCGTCGATCCTAACCAGGAGATCCAAAAGCTGTTCTCCTATACCGGTTATGACCCGGCAAAGGGCCGCTACACGCGCGAAGGCAAACCGGTGGAATGGGTCCGCATCCATAACCTGCCCGACCTTGTCTTCTTCAGTCATGCCCAGCACGTCCGCGCCGGTAATATCCAGTGCCAGACCTGTCATGGCCCGATCCAGACCATGGATGAGGTCTACCAGTTCGCGCCGCTGAGCATGGGCTGGTGCATCAATTGCCACCGGACCACCCGGGTTGATTTCACCGATAGCGCCAGACACCGGCCGGGAAATAAGTTTTATACCATGTACACCAGGTTTGCCGACGAGTTGAAGAACGGGGAACGGGATTCGGTAACGGTGGAAGATATCGGCGGGACCGAGTGCTATAAATGTCACTATTGATGCGGTGCGGCCGGGCTGCCGGGCTCCTTTGCAGGCCCGCCGGTCTTCGTTACCGGCTCCGCCGGTTCCGGTTGTCTGGCCCATTCCGGCGGTTCGTCCTGCGGGATGAAATCCCGGCCTCTTGTACTGTATTCATATGGCCCGCGATATACCTCCGGGATCTCACCCGGCCAGTTGCCGTGTCCCGGGCGGACCGGCGTCGTCCATTCCAGCGTATTGGCCCTCCATGGATTCTTTTCCGTAACAGGTTCTCCGCGGAAGATGGACTTGAAGAAATTCACTACGAAGACCAGTTGCGCTACGAAGGATACGATCGACACCGCCGAGATGAACATGTTCAGGTTATCGAACTGGTTAAAGGAGATCCAGTTGGAAAAGTCGAAATACCGCCGGGGCATACCCGCCAGCCCTTCATAATACATCGGCCAGAAGATCAGGTAGGCGGCGGGCAGGGTCACCCAGAAATGAATATAACCCAGCACCGGGTTCATAAAGCGGCCAAACATCTTCGGGAACCAGTGGTAGATGCCGGCGAACATCCCGAAGACGGCCGATACGCCCATCACCAGATGGAAATGCGCGATCACGAAATAAGTATCGTGAAGCTGGATATCGAGGCTCGAATTGCCGAGGAAGATACCTGTGAGACCGCCCGAAATAAAGGTGCTGACGAACCCGATACCAAACAGCATTCCGGGTGTGAAGCGGATATTGCCCCGCCAGAGCGTGGTCAGCCAGTTGAAGACTTTGACCGCCGACGGGACGGCGATCAGCAGCGTGAAGATCACGAAGAGGCTTCCGAGGAGGGGGTTCAGTCCGGTGACGAACATATGGTGCGCCCAGACGGTGAAGGACAGGGTCAGGATCGCGAACATCGAGGCTACCATCGCCGTGTAACCGAAGATCGGCTTGCGGCAGTTGACGGAAATGATCTCGGAGACCATGCCGAAGGCCGGGAAAATGACGATGTAGACTTCCGGATGGCCGAGGAACCAGAAGAGATGCTGGTACAGGATCCCGTTCCCTCCTTCGTACGGCAGCGCCTTGCCGGTCTCGCCCAGGAAAATGTCCGAGAGGAAAAAGCTCGTCCCCGCATGACGGTCAAGGCTCAGGAGAATCAGGGCGGACAGCAGCACCGGGAACGACAGCAGGCCCATTATGGCCGTGAAGAGCAGCCCCCACGTGCTCAGCGGCACCCGGTTCATGGCCATTCCCTTCGTCCGCATGTTCAGGATCGTCGAGATATAGTTGATCCCGCCCATCAGCGTCGAAACAATAAAAAAGCAGATCCCCGCTATCCACAGGTCCATGCCCGCCCCGTCACCCGGATCGGCGTCCTGCAGCGCGCTCAGTGGCGCATAGGCGGTCCAGCCTTCGCCGGACGGGCCGTTCGGGACAAAAAAGGAACAGAGCATGCATATACTGGCGAGGAAGAAAGCCCAATACGAAAGCATATTGACAAAGGGAGAAGCCATATCCCGGGCGCCGACCTGCAGCGGGATGAGGAAATTTGCAAAAGTCCCGCTCAGCCCCGCCGTCAGCACGAAGAAGATCATGATCGTGCCGTGCATGGTCATCATCTGGTAATACGCGATATCCCGGATCTTGCCTTGCTCGAACCAGTGCCCGCTGAGATGCTGAAGCGGGCCGAATGTCGAATGTGGAAACCCCAGCTGCACCCGCATCAGCACCGACAGGAGCCCGCCGATGATCGCCCAGATCATTCCCGTGATCAGGAATTGCTTTGCGATGACCTTGTGACCGGTGCTGAAGACATACTTCGTGATAAATGATTGATGTTCCATCTGAACGGCACCGGCAATCGCTCAATTCCCGTGCCTCCGCCGCCGGTCAGACTGCACCGGGTCTCCCGTACACGGATTTCCACACCGGGAATTTATTCCCCAAAGCTCATTTCAGGATCAGCACCGGTATTTCCCCATCCTTCACCAGCGCCTGCGAGATGCTTCGATGCGTCAGCGAGTAGAAGAAGCTGTGTTTGCCCGGCAACGCGACGATCAGATCGGCTTTCTCAGCCTGGGCGAAGTGCAGGATGCCCAACAATGTATCGGTTTCATCGGAATAGTGGACCTCATGATCGATGCCGGCAAGATACTGCTCCAGCGTCGTGCTTACGGCGCGGAACCGTTGGTCGGGCTCGGATCGCCGGAAGGCGGGATCTACATTGATCACCAGCACTTTTCTGCTTCGCCACCATGCTTCCTGCCGGAAGATCTTTAGCGGGGACAGACAAGCCAGGTTCCGGAAATCGCAGGGCAGCAGCACCCGATGGATGCCGTCGAACGCCTTTCCGCCCGGGACGATCAGCACCGGAATCGGGCTGATCCGCGCAATTCCGATCACCCGGTCGCCGATCTCGCTGAGGAACGGCTCACCGGGGGTGCCGCCGAAGTAGATGCCGCCGGAGTCGATGCCGCCGGCGTTGGCGGCACCGGAGCTGTCGCTGCCAATGACCAGAAGATCCGGCTTCCGGTCCGCGATAACATTCAGGATGGACCGCAACAGCGGCTCGTCGCTTTCGATGACCTCTATCGTTACCGCCTGACCGATCAACGGCAGCATCTCCTCCCGGACAACCTGGAGCCGCTTTCTCAGTCCGCCCCGTTTTTCCCGGATCTCCCGGCCGCCGACCTGCACGAGGTCCGGGGTGGGAAGGATCTGTTCATAAATGGTGACATGATAACTGTTCAGGAGGATGATCCGCCCGATCTGATATTCCGGCAAAGCGGAGAGCGCGGCGGCATATCGGGCAGCATTATTCGAAGCGGTCGAAAAGTCGACCGGCAAAAGGACTGTCTTCATAACCCGGGGTTTTAAATAGTTACTTGTACATTTTCCGTTATTTTTCTGACCAGCTGCAAGCAGGTCCCGATCTCTTCGCCGCTGATCCCGGCTACTGCCTGCTCATATACTTCCAACACCCAGGGATAGAGTTTCTTCCGCAATTGCCGGCCGGCGGGGGTCAGATAGACCAGCTTGTTGCGCCGGTCGCGCTCATCGCCTATCCGCGAAACGAGCAATTCCCTTTCCAGCTTTCCCACGAGGTGCGTGATGCTGGACTTATCCTTGACCGTTAGGGCCGCCAGCTGCTGCTGGTTCACCCCATCCTCTTTCCAGAGGCAAGCCAGGATCTCTACCATTTCAAAGCTGATGTGGGGCGCATGTTCGGTGATCTTCTCCTGGAGCAGGTAGTTGATGTGATTCCTCATTTCAGCCACCGCCCGGCCGAGATCGACGGCGAGTTCGGTTCGTAGCTTTTCGGGCATGATCGGGAGCGTTTTGGTTATAACATTTTACAATGCAAGATAGTTTAAAGTTAAACCAATTATTCCTTCGAACCAAGACCTTTTATCATTTTCGACCCAAAATTGTATATTCATTCTTTTAAACATATGAAACTCAACACCATTTCCGTCCTGCTCCTTCTCATTACCTGTTTGTCCGTCTATGCCTGTAGTCATTCCGACGGCGCCACCGGTCTCCGGCTGAACGGCACCTGGCAGCTTATATCCGGGATGACGATCACCGGCAGGGACACCGTTCCCTACGCCACCGATTTCCGGATGATCAAGATTGTCAATGACACCCATTTCGCCTTCCTCCGGCATGACAAGAATCCGTCAAAGGATTCATCCAATCATTTCGACGGCGGTGGCGGCAACTATACGCTGACGGGCAACAAGTATACGGAACACCTCGACTACTACGCGGACCGCAACTGGGAAGGCAAACCCTTCACGTTCACCGTCGAGTTGCGAGGCGATACGCTGATCCAGACCGGCATAGAAAAGGTCGACGCCGCTCACGTCGACCATATCATCATCGAGAAATATGTGCGGGTGGACACCGCCGGGTCGCCGGGGAAGTAAATTTATCGGTATCTTTGGGAGCCAGTAAACTTTCATCGTGAAAAGGGCGCTGATCATCTTTGCCTGTTCATTCCTGTCGGCCGCCGGCCTGACGCAAAATCTTCTGCCTTCACAAGATCTTCTTCCCCCGCATGATCTTCCCATCGACCTGAGGCCGACGGCTGAAAACCCCCTGCTCTTCAATGGCTGGGTAAAGGCGACGGTGGTATGGCATAACCCGCTGCTCCGGAACGACACTTCGCTATGGTTCGATTTTGACAAGGCTTCGCAGCGGCTCGTCGTTACAAAGGACAAGGTAACCGCATTTCTTTTCAACAAGCGGGAATTCCGGTCGGTGACATTTTACAGCGGAAATTCAACTTTTACATTCGAACATGTCCCGGCGATCAACGACAAAGATATCTTCTACGCGATGGTCAGGAAGGATGGCGGATATTCGCTCTATAAGTCGATCCGGTCGGAAGCTGCGCGCGGAGGTTACGAGGATTCTTATGTCTACTATGTCCTCTTTCCTTTCCCCGATGCACGCGTACTGCGGCTGAAGGTGCTGGACCGGCGATTGCTCGACCATGCCTTCAATCTCAGCGGCGATAAGCAAAAGATCGGCCGGTATTATGCGCTGCACCCGAACGAGGAGCAGGATGAACATTTTTTGAAGGGGCTCATCGAATATTTGAACGGATAGAATGGTGGGCTTTCCCGCCGCCAAACCGTCTGCCGAGGATCACTTTGAAGATGCTGCGGTCGATCGCCGGCGTAAGCCCGAAAACATACCCGGCATTGAATTCCCAGCGCGGATCGAAATCGGCATCCACGCAGATCGCCAGTTGATGCTGTTGCTCCTTTAGCGGATCGAAATGAGTAACCGGTCCCCAGGAGCCATAGTATTCTATCCCATAGGCCCAGACCTTTCCGATCTGATAACTGAACTTGAAATCGGGCGCCCAGATCGGCCCTCTTCCGGCATCCGCGCCCTGGAAGGTGAAGTCGACCACCGGGTTCAACGCCAGATAGACCGGTCCCAGCTGTTTGTCGATGATCGGGCGGACCTCCAGCGTCCAGATATCGGGATCATAACCATCTTTCACAAACCCACCCTCGAATGAAATGCTGACGCCGACAGGCCAGTTCCACTCCGCAGGCGCCATGACCCTCGGCCGGATATGGCTCCCTACATAATTGGTGCGGCCCATATCGCCAATGGCATTGAAGATGTAGAAGCCCGTTTCGAACCACGGCGTCCAGCCATGCGTGATCTCGATCGTCTCCCGGTCCATATGATTAGTCGACACCACGCCCTGAGACGCCGTATTGCCAATAAAACTATAATTACTATGCAATTCCACCATCGTCGTATCTTTCCCGACCGTAGGAGACGCATATACCTGGATCTCGTAATTGTCCTGGGCCTGCGACTGTACGGCGACGAGCAGAGCGGTGAGCAGCAGAAGACGGAACCGGAGTGTGATCATAAGCGGGGCGAAGGTCAGAAGAATTTTTGAAGTAATTTTGAAGTTTCTATATTCAGCTTTTCATCAGAATGTAGGGCCACCTTGCACCTTTGTAGCCATCGAAATCATGAGGAAAATATTCTTTCTTTTACTGTCTCTTAGTGCCCTGTGCCGATCAAATGCCCAAAAACCTGAACCGGTGACGGGTCCAGGTATGAAGATCACCGGCCGCATCGTCGATTCCAATTCCCGTCAACCCATTCAATACGCCACTATCTCCATATATGGTGCGAACGCATCCAGACCGTTGGGCGGGATGATGACCGGGAGTAAGGGTGAATTCACTATAACGGCGCCCCGTAGCGGCGGGTTCTCTTTGACGATCGAATGTGTCGGCTATGCAAAATTGAAGCTGGGCCCTTTCCCCGCCGACGCCAAACGGACTTCCCTTGGCGATATCCTCCTGGCTAAAGAAGCGGCGAACTTACAGGCCGTGACCGTCACCGCGCCGAGAGGTTTGGTCGAGAATAAGCTCGACAAGATCGTCTACAATGTGGAAAAGGATGTTACCTCGCTGGGCGGGGTCGCTACCGACATCCTGAAAAAGGTGCCGATGGTCTCGGTCGACGTCGACGGGAATGTCGATATCATGGGTAACACGAATATCCTGTTCCTGATCAATGGCCGGCCTTCCAGTATTTTCGGGAATAACCTGGCCGACGCCTTGCAGACCATCCCTGCCAGCCAGATCAAAAGCATCGAGGTGATCACGAGCCCCGGCGCCAAATACGACGCCGAGGGAACGGGCGGGATCATCAACATCATCCTGAAGGACAACCGCATGAACGGCATCAACGGGAATGTAAGCCTGACCGGCGGCTCACGGCTCGAGAACGGCTCTTTCAACTTAAACGTCCGGCACGGGAAGTTCGGGCTCAACTCCTTCTTTAGCGGAAATGCCCAACTACCTTCCACTACGCTGAATTCTTCCAACCGCAATTCGTTTGACTCGTCGGGTAACCTGCTCAGCAATCTGCTTCAACAGGACGGCAGCAGCAGGTTTTACCGCAATGGGTATGAGACCGGACTGGGATTGGAATGGGACCCCGGCAAGTTCGACGTCCTCTCGGGGGGACTGCAGTACAGCAGCTTTGGCAATAACAGCCGCGGCTCCTATCAGCAGACAGAGACCGACTATACTCCGCCGGCTGCCACGCCCACCGATATCATCAACAGCCTGGTTACCAACAATAGCCAGTTCCGGGCGCGTTCCCTCGACTGGAACCTGCGGTACAAACGAACTTTTGCCGTGGAGGACCGCGAGCTCGATGTTTCCGTCGACGGTACTTTTGGCCGGAACACGGCTTCCTATGGTCAGTTGCAAAGCCTCCCGGCCGGCGACTCGGCTTATGCCGGCTCCACGGGCATGAGCTCAGGTCACGACAATGAGACCAATATCCGGCTGGACTATACCGAGCCCTTTGGCGAAAAGGTCCGGCTGGAAACCGGCGGCCGGCTCCAGCTTCGCCGGATCACCAGCAACTCGCCCGTCCATTCCTTCGACGATTCGACGGGAACATATCTTTACAATCCCCTCCAATCCGATTCCCTGGTCTATAACCGTAACGTATATGCGGGTTATGCGTCGATGAGCTTTCCCGCTTTTCATTTCCTGGATATCAAGGCCGGCCTGCGTTTTGAACGGACGACGACGGACGCCTCCTTTTCCCAGGTGTCCGATACCCATATCCCCGGCTATAACAGCTGGGTGCCTTCGATCGTGCTCGCTCACAATCTGCCGCACGATCAGACGATCAAGCTTAGCTTTGCCAGAAGGCTCGAACGTCCGGACTACCGCGATCTGAACCCCTATGTCAACGCCAGCGATCCAAAGAACCTGTCCCGCGGGAACCCGCTCCTTCAACCCGAGGACGCCTACAATTTCGAGCTGGGGTACAGCAAATCCTTCGAGGAGGGCAGCGCGTTGAACATCGTTGCGTTCTATCACCGGTCGGATCATGATATCCAGCCTTTCATTCAGTATTACAGCCGCTTCCCGCTTGGCGACTCCGTATACACCAATGTTTCGGTCAACACCCAGATGAATATCGGCTCGGAGAATAACTACGGGGTGAACGTCTATGGATCGGTGCCGGTAAGCAAGAAACTGAATCTGCGCACCAATATTTCCGTGTTCGACCGGTATATCGTGACCGGGACGCTCGGGGGGCCGCCGATCAACAGCTTCAACTACCGCATCAACCTGAATGCGTCCTACCAGTTCAGCCCGACGCTGATCGGCGAATTCTTCGGCAATTTCCGGTCCGCGCGCAACGAGATCCAGGGCCGGTACCCATCGTTCACCAGCTACAATCTGGCCATCCGCAAACAATTCTGGAATAAGAAGGCCAGCATCGCCTTTACCACGACCAATCCGTTCAACCTTTATGTCAACCAGGCGACGGCGGTTAGCGGCACCGACTTCACGTTGAACAGTCTGCGGCGCATCCCCTTCCGGTCTTTTGGCATCAATTTCACCTGGAAGTTCGGAAAGCTGGAATTCAAGAAGGACAAGGATGAGCAGCAGGATATCCCGAGCTCCCCGGATACCTCGCAGTAACCCTTGCCGGATACTTCCCGGCAAGCTGCGAAATTGTGTATTTTTGGACCTATGGGTTTCTTCACCCGGCACAAACATGTCATCCTGTATGGATTCGCTCTCGCTGGGCTGCTCTTCCTGCTGAAATGGCTGGAATGGAAATTCGTTGTCCTGGACCGGGCGATCGAACTCTACAGCGGCGCCATCGCCTTGGTCTTTACCGGCCTCGGGATCTGGCTGGCGCTCAAACTTGCGCGGCCAAAATATAAGACGGTCGTCGTCGAAAAAGAGGTCTACATGAAACCCGGAACGATCGATCAAAAAGCGCTGGCCAGGCTGGGTCTTAGCGCCCGGGAGTTGGAAGTGCTGCAGGCGATGGCCGAAGGGCTCAGCAACCAGGAGATCGCCGCCCGGCTGTTCGTTTCCCTGAATACGATCAAGACCCATTCCGCCAATATTTTTGACAAGCTGGACGTCCGGCGCCGAACCCAGGCTGTCGATAAAGCCAAGAAACTGAATATCATTCTGTAATTGACATCAACCTAAAGTAGGATTTAACCGCTCCACCTCAAAATCACCCGAAAGTATGACCCGGATGAAAAGCCGATGCTCCATTTTTGAGGAAACTAAACTTTTTACATATGAGAAGGAACATTCTTGTTTTTGGTTTGATCTCCGGGGGCCTCGTCGGCTTATTTTTGGTTTGCGGCACCTTGATCAACTTCAAAGGCGGCGCATGGTTTGGTTATTCGACGATGATCGTCGCGCTTTCGCTGATCTATGTCGGGGTCCGGAATTTTCGCGACAAGTACAATGAAGGCGTCATCAGCTTTGGCAAAGCCCTGGCGATTGCTATGGGTATCACGCTTATCGCCTCGACGATCTATGTATTGGTCTGGCTCGTTGAGTTTTATGGGTTTATGCCGGATTTTATGGACAAATACGCCGCGATGCTTGCACAGCAGGCCAGGGCCGGCAGCCATAACCCGGCTGACCTGCAGAAACGATTGGCGGAGATCGAAAGCGTCCGGGTCGCTTATCGCAACCCCATCGTGGTCGTGCTCTATACCTATGCGGAGATCCTGCCGGTGGGGATTATTATTTCTCTGTTAACGGCCCTGCTGCTTAAACGGAAGCGGCAGCCTTCGCCAGTCTCCGCCTTGACGGCTTAGGCCATCCTGCTGTTTTTATCCAGAATTTTTCCGTATCCTTACATATGCCTTTTCGATCTGCTTTTCCAATTGTACTTTTCGGTTGGTTGGCGTTCGCGTCCTGCGGTCAGGCCGGCCCGGACAACGCGGCGCTCCAGGAGCAGGTCGACAGTCTGCAACGCAGGGTCAGCAACAGTTATACTCCGGGTCTCGGTGAATTCATGTCCGGGATCCAGGTACATCACGAAAAGCTGTGGTTTGCGGGAAGTGCACAGAATTGGAAGTTGGCGAATTTCGAGATCGATGAGATCCGCGAGACGCTGGACGATATCCAACGCTTTTGCACCGACCGGCCGGAGATCGCGTCGATCCCCATGATCCTTCCGCCCATGGACAGCGTGAGCACGGCGGTGGCCCGGCAGGACCTGCCGCGATTCAAGACTGCCTTTATACTGCTGACCAATACCTGCAACAATTGTCATCGGTCGACGAAACACGAGTTCAACGTCATCCAGATCCCGACGACCCCTCCATTCAGTAACCAGGTATTTGCCAAACAACCTTAAGAAAGCTATGGCTGAAAACACGCGACTGCGCGAACTGGCAAAATTGTTTGGCCGGCTGGGTATGACTGCCTTCGGCGGTCCGGCCGCCCATATCGCCATGATGCAAAAAGAGGTCGTCGACAGGCGGCACTGGATGGATCACCAGCATTTTCTTGACCTGATCGGCGCCACCAATCTCATCCCGGGGCCCAATAGCACCGAGATGGCCATCCATATCGGCCAGGAAAGGGGTGGGTGGAAGGGGTTGCTGATAGCGGGAGCCTGTTTCATCCTGCCGGCGGTGTTCATCACCGGGGTGATCGCCTGGGCCTATCGGCAGTATGGCCAGCTGCCACAGGTGACCGCCTTTATCTATGGCATCAAACCCGCCGTCATCGCCGTGATCGCGGGTGCGGTCTATCCGCTTGCCAAAAAGGCGTTCAAGACCCGGGCCTTATGGGTGATCGGCGGGCTTGCGCTGGTCGCCGGACTTTTGGGGCTCAACGAGATCGCGGTGCTCTTTGGCGGCGGGGCGATCGCGATGGCCTGGTATGCTTTGCGGCGGCCGGGAGCTACGGCCGCGGGGTTTCTGCCATGGGCCTTGTTGCAGGTCCAGAGTATGAATGCGTATAACCTTCGCATTTTTTTTACCTTCCTCAAGATCGGCGCCATCCTGTATGGCAGCGGCTATGTGTTGTTCGCCTTTCTGGACAGCGAGCTGGTTGCGAAGGGCCTCCTGTCCCGTCAGCAATTGATGGATGCGATCGCCGTGGGACAGTTCACGCCCGGACCGGTCTTTTCGTCAGTGACCTTTATCGGCTGGCAACTGAATGGTCTGACGGGTGCGGTGTTGGCAACGGTGGCGGTCTTCCTGCCATCCTTCGTTTTCGTGGCGGCATTGAATCCGCTGGTGCCGTTGATGCGGCGGTCCCGGCTCTTCTCCGCATTCCTGGATGGAGTGAATGTCGCTTCCGTCGCTATCATCATAACCGTATGTGTGGAATTTGGCCGGGATACGGTGACCGGCTGGCGGACGATCGTGATCGCCATCCTCGGTTGTATCGCGACATTTGGTTTCCGTAGCGTCAACAGCGCATGGGTGATCCTTGGCGGAGGAGTTCTCGGCTATCTGCTTACGTTAGTTCGCTGATCGGTTTTTCATACAGGCTAAGCCCGTCAAACAAGTAATGTTTGGGGATAAGGGGATTGTTGGTGTCATGGAATATCTTGACGCCGCAAAAGGTATAGCCGCATTGCTGATAGTAGGCATTCAGCCGGGTATTGCTGCGATTGGTGTCCAGCCGGACGAATCTTAAACCGGCTTCCCGCCCGTATGCCTCCGCCCATGCGGTGATCCGGGCGACGTAGCCTCTCCCCCGGAAATCGGGGTTGGTGACGATCCGGTGCAGGTAGATCGCCGGGTCGGCGTCCCGCTCATCCCAGACCAGCGCGTCGGTAAAGCAAATGGAAAAGAACGCCGCGATCCGATCCCCTTCCATGATCTTCCAGTGCAGCCGCTCCCCGATCTCCCGGATCAGGCCCGGCTCATTGAGCCCATACCAATGTTTTCCAAACTTGATCTTCTGATATTCAATGGCTGCGACATACAATTCCCGGATGACAGGCAGGTCTTCGATCGTTGTTGGGGTGAACTTCATGATTGCAAGATATGACGCCGACAGATTAAATATATTCGAAATATTTTTTACTATTGCGGAACAATTCTCTCCATTAAACCCCCCTTTTTATGAACCCCACTCCTCAAAACGCCCCCATCGACGGGCCCTGGATCATTTCCTATCTGACGCTACGCAAGACCATCGGTGTATTAGGCATCTCCCTGGTCCCGGTAATGGTGATCGGATCGCTGATCCTCGACGATCTGCTCCAGCATCAACCGGCCGCCATTTTGACCTCCGTTAGTGCCTACTACTACAGCAGTATGCGCAACGAGCTGGAAGGCATCATCTTCGGGATCGGCATGTTCCTTCTATGTTACGACGGTTATGATCTTCAGGATTCGATCATCAGCAAGCTGGCCGGCTTCTTTGGGCTGTGTATCGCGCTTTTCCCGACCTCGCCTTCCAGCGAGAAGGGCGATATCATCAGCATTATCCATTATGTGACGGCCGGGATATTCTTTGCACTGCTGGCATATACCTCGATCTTTCTCTTTACCAAAAGCACCGGGAATAAGACCCCGCAAAAGGTCAAGCGGAACCGTGTCTACCGGGTTTGCGGGATCCTGATGGCCGTTGCCGTAACCGGCATCCCGATCGATGGGATCAGTTCGATCTGGGACAAGATCGGTTTCCTGCATCCAACCCTGATCCTTGAGCTGATTGCGCTGACCTCCTTTGGGATCTCCTGGCTGACGAAAGGCGAGCTCTGGATGAAGGACAAGGTACCCGCGATCTGAGCTCATTTCCGGGCTAACGCAACGATATCCTTTACTTCAAGGATCGGATGCGGCGCGCCCTTTCCTGCGGCATTGATCATCGCGACCCCGACGTCCCTGATCGTACAGAACCCACCGGGGAAGAGCGCCCGGCCGATAGGATAGAACCAACCGATATACTTGTAATATGGATTGACATTGCGTTGTCCGGGCGTCGGCTTCATAAAACCGGGCCGGAACATGTACGCGCGTTTGAACAGCCGAAGCAGCTCATTCTCCGTCGCCCCCTTCACGCGCGCCCAGGCCAGCCGCCCTTTTTCGCTGCTGTCGGTACCGGCGCCCGTCACATAGCAAAATGCGAGATCCCGGTTTTGCCGCGCCAGCGCCTGCGCAAAATTAAGGGTGAGGTCATAGGTAAGGCGCCTGTATACATCCTGCTTCATGCCGACCGAGGACACGCCAAGGCAAAAGAAGCAGGCATCGTATCCTGCCAGTTGCGGCTCGACCGGCGTCAGATTGAAAAAATCGGTATGGATGATCTCCCGCAGCTTGGGGTGCGACCTGCCGCAGGGCCGGCGATTGACGACCAGGATCCGCCCCACCGCCGGATTGTCGAGACATTCGAGCAGAACGCCTTCACCGACCATGCCGGTCGAGCCGGTAATGATGACGCTAAGGTGCATGGGAACTCAATTTTCTCCCGCAAGATATTATCTTTTAGGCATTCCGGCTGCGGCCGGTCGCCAGGACGATCACCCCGGCAACGACCAGGATGCCTCCCGCATAAGGGGGCCAGTTCACGGATTTCTGTTTGTCCGCGGAAATATGGACCGGTCCGGCGTCGACTACCTTTTCCCGCCGGGTATAGGAAAAACCCGTCCAGATGAGCATAATGACGCCAAGCGCCAGCAATAAGATGCCGATTGTTTTTTGCATACGACGGGCGTTTAAAAAATCATGCCACGCTTTGGGCCGGGCAAAACCTAAAATCCGGCGTGAAGGTCTTATCTGATCAGGACGACGGTGCCTTTTTTTGTAATAACCCTGCCTGTATAATCCGTCCCCTTCAATACCCACAGATAGACGTTGCTTTCCTGCAATTTTCCCTGTATTCTCCCATCCCATCCCTGGCCGATTTGTGAGGTCTCGTACAGCAGTTGCCCCCAGCGATTATACACTCCGAAGTATTCCAGTGAGGAAATACCCATGCAAACAGGCCGGAATACATTGTTGGTATTCATTCCCGGCGTGAAGGCATTGGGCACAAAAATATCCGGTAGGGTATGCGCCACCGTTACATGCACGGTATCGGCGCCATGGCAGCCGAAACTATCCGTCGCGGTCACCTGATAGGTGATACTGCCGATATCCGATCCATACAAGCCGATAGGATCCGCTATATTGGGATTGCTGAGATCCGTCGCAGGGGCCCATTGGTAGTCATCATTGTATGGATCACTGCTTGTCGCCCGGAAGTGAAGCGGCTCATCGAGGACAACCAGCGTGTCTTTGGGGAGATTTACGCGGATGGGCGGGACGACGTTCACGGTGAAAGTAGCGGAAACGGTTATCGGGCAGCCGTCATTCCGGATATTCAGGACATAGTCTGTCGATTGCTCCGGAGCAACAGTGCTGTCGATGGCGAATGGCAACGATGAAATGGAGCCCTTGCTTCCTTCCGCAGATGTTGCGGCGGTTACCCAGGCGTACTCCGTACCGGTGGTGACGAGCGCACGTAGTGACGCAGTCCCGCCAAAACAGATCGTGGTATCGGGAGGATCGATCACTTCCCGGGGAAGGGCTCCTTTATAAAGTAGGACGAACAGACTATCGGTCAGGCTTGTGCAACTGTTCCTCTCCCTGGCGACGATCCATCCGGGTTGCGGGCCAACCGTCACGGTGATGGCATTCCCATTGCCCCCAGAGTCGATGACCCAGCCGGCAGGGGCAGACCAATCATATGATGCGCTATCCAGTGAAGGAATGGAATACTTGACGATGCTATTGGTGCAGGCAAGGGTGTCCCCGCTTATCCCGAGACCCGCGCAGACATCCCTCAGGGCAAAATAGGCATAGGCAAAATGGCCGCCCGGCACACAGTTGTCTGCTTCGAAGGTCAACGTTATCTGTTGCCCGCGATAGGGAGACAGGTCAAAGGTCACCTCTGTCCAGCCTTTTGTCCAGACGTCCTGCAGATGCTGGCCGGTATTCTGAGAATTGGGTGAGGCATTGGGGGTGGGCACAGGACTTGGGGAGAAGCCATTGGCCCGGGCCGTCGCGGAATCGAGTTGTCCGCCATCGGTTGGAAGAAAATAAGCGGGCGAGGCGCATCCGATCACTCCGGCGGGAGTACTTACTATTGCCCGGGCCATCGGCTGATCTTCGGATGCATGGGTGCCGTTCTCCAGCACCATGGCGTAGGCGTAGGTCATGGTATACGGCGTGGTGGATGGGCCTGTGGGAACATTTATCAGGTAACTTATCCCACGGACATAGCCGCCTTGCATCCCATTGGCTGGCTGGCTATTGGGTGGGCTGCCCGGGTTGGATTCGTCCATCGTCTGGTGATTGGTGACCGAAGTGGAACCTAACAAAATGGAGTAATGATAAGCGTAGCCATTGATGGTCGGGATCATTTGGAAGCTGCCGAAAGCGTCGGTACCCTGACGGGTGATCACCTGGATACCGCTTACACCCGCGAGATTGAATTCCGGCAGGACGACTGCGCCGATCGTCCCAGTGGGTGCAGGCTGGCTGGAATCATAGACCAACTTGATCGCGCTGGGTCCATTACCGTCTCTGTTATTGCCGGTATAAGCCTGCCAGTATGTCAGGGTACCACTCGAGAAATTGATATTGACCGGGCAGGATTGGGATTGCGCTGGTGAAGACAATGCCGGGATGGTAGCTAAAACCACTAACCATAAATGAATTTCCATCCGGGTCATAGCAGGAGTTTGGGATGTAAATTTACCTAAGAACAAACGGAAGAAACCGGCCCGCGGTCACGGGAACCCGATTTATTTTTGGGAACTACGTTTTGGCTCCATAAGACCACGGCTGCGGTGGTTCAAACAAAGCCGGCTGGAAAAATTCACCGGTGATTAATTTTCCGGAAGCCGGATTGTTCCTATATTTAGCGCCCTGGTTGAGATAGCTAAATTCCATCCGGTTAAAATGTCGCCAAGGTTTTTTCTCTGCTTGCTGTTTTGTGGCTGCGCGGTCCTCGCGAAGGGACAATTTCCTGATCTTTCCAGCTATCTGGTGGTGCGCGACAGCACGACCAATTTCAGCAGTTCCCGCGGCGGCGATGCGCATGAAATGTCAAAGACGGAAGTGCCGCCCTGGATCGTCGGTGGCGGCAACAATTACAAGAGTTATTTCCTTACAGACGGGCGGAACAGCGGCGTTTTTTCCACTCAGCAGGATATCGTAAACAGCACTGCCATCGACCCTGCCCGCGGCGGGGGGCCCTTCTGGACCAGCTTTTCCGAGGTTACATCTGATCGTGGCGGTTGTCCCGTGGGCGAGTCTCAGCCGTGGCGCCGGGACTATTACGGGATATACAGCGCGCAATATATTCAACCGGAACAGACCGGCCCTGTCACGCTTGGCTTTCTGCATGCGGAAAATAAGGATCTCTGTATGGACGGGCGCGATTGTCACGGCGATTTCAACGCAGGAAGGGATACCTGTTTCGACGGCGATCTCTGGCCGCGTTATAACGCATTGGTTTGTGCCAGTTGGACAACGAACGATCAACAGACGGATTGGGGGCAGCATTATTTTGCCAACGATATAGGACCCATTGCATGGCCGTCCACCGGCTATCTCCAGCCCAACGGGGTAAAAGCCAGTTGCGGCATCGGCATCCCAAGTTCCATCGTGTATAACGGTTATGTCTATGTGTTTTTTATGGATCACGGTCCGTATGGCGGGTTGAATCCCGAGATGGAAGACGGCCGTCTTGGCGGGGTCAAAGTGGTCCGGGCGGAGGTGAACAATGCACTTGATCCCAACGCGTATATGGCTTATTACCGGGACAGCGCAGGCAACGACACCTGGAGCCCGTCGCTTCCCGCCGGCTTTACCAGGGAAGGGATGCTTCAATTCCTGCGTGCCAAGGGACCGAAAACTACCGATATCATGAATGAAGCTCCCTGGAATTCCGCGCCACTGCGTTTTTCCGTCGCTATGGTCAGAAATGCCAATTATTTTATTGGTGTGGAGTCTTATGTCGATCTCCAGGACGGCAACCGGTACAAGACGGCCTTGCGATGCTCATCCGATCTGCTGCACTGGTCGTCACGGATGCTGGTGATCAGCGATGCCGCCGGTTTTGAGAGCTCGACAATGAACTATCCGGTGTTCCTGAGCAAAGACGGATCGTCCAATACCGTTATCGATGCGGATGACTTTTTCGTACTGGGCACCCGGCCAGGCAAGTCCGTGAATTCCGTCGTATATAAGCTCCATATTCAGGCCTCGGAGGCATACAACAGTAACAGAGTAGTAGCGATGGCCGCAACGGCATTTTCGTCGGATCGCCAGGTAAGTTGCTTCCCCAATCCGACTTTTGGCAGAAGCACGCTTGCTTTGCAATCCGTCACCGGCGACGTCACGATCCGGATAATCGATATGGAAGGGAGAGTAGTTTTCAATACCCAATGGGTCGGCATGGGTTCGGGACCTGCCTCTCAAAATCTCGATCTGTCAAATCTTGCGGCGGGGATCTATGTGATCCAGGTATCGAACGGCGGTACGCTGTCTATTCTGGAGCTGTTACGGGAATAGGATGTTCTTGCCTGACCGGCGTCCATGCGGTCACGAGACTAACCCAGAATCCGAGCCAAATACTTCCCCACCCGCTATCGATCCACGTCTCGGTGATCATGGCCGTAGCGAACGCGGCAACGATACCTGCGCTTAGCCAATCCTTTCGGGCAATCGCGGCTCTGACCGGGAACACCAGCCAGCCCAGCAGGAACACCAGCAGGCCCGGAATACCGGTATTCACCAGCACATCCAGCCAGGTGCTGTGAAGGTTGCGGTGGTGGATAGAGGCAAACGTGAATCCGCGGGCTTTATATTCCTCCATCAGGCGTTCTCGTTTGTCGCCTAGCGGGACGCCGGTGATAGGATGTTGCCGCGCCATGTCCAGCCCGCAGTTCCAGACCGCGAGTCGAAAGTTGACGCCATTCCACTGATCCGGGGTCACCTCCAGGTTGTAGTGGCTTTCGACGGCGAGGCTGTGGTAGTCATAACCGGTATAGCGAAGCTGGCGGAAGCGGTTGAAGGTCTTGGGGAACAGGATCAGGCAGGCCGCCCCCAGCAGGACCAGTCCGCCGAAAGCGGCCAATGCCCGGCCGCGGCTGCGGGATTTCACGATATCGAAGATGACCCAGGCGGCCAGGGCGGCATACAGAAAAAAAAGGGAAATGCGGCTGGCCAGCAGGAAGTGGAAGACCATGAGAAAAACGATGCAGCCGCCCGCCAGCCACTTTTTTTTCCCGGTGATAAAGCCCGTTTCTAGGAGGGTAAAGAAGCTAAAGATCGCAATGACGACCAATAGCGACATGTACACCGAAGTGCGGCCGATCAGGATCGTGAGGCTGTCGTCGTACAGCCACTGCATGTCCCTGGCCGTCCAGCTTCGGCGAATGGCGTCGGTGAGACAGGAAAGGGCGACAACCGTGATGAGAACGGCATAGGCAAGCAGGATGCGGGTTCGAAGCTCTCTGCCGACAGTAATAAGGCCGATGGTCACCGGAAAGATCAGCAACGAAGAGCGCATCGCGAGGATGGACCAGGCCCTTGATTGGTTGACAGATGCCACGGCGCTGACAATCTGGAGCAGGAAAAAAAGCAGCATGAAGATGACGGACCCGCGGATCTTGAGCAGTCGAAGCTTCCCGGCGGGAGTGTTGTAGACCAAACAGACAACGATCATTGCGGCGATGACCACATTGCTGATCACCGGCATCTCCGGCGGCAGGAAGAGCGTGGCAAAGAAAGCTACGATCAACCAATAAAGGAGCTTCTCCTTCTTGAGAAGGGCCTTGCCGGTCGTATCGGATAGCAGGAGCGCGTGCATTGAGTCAGGTTTGCAATTCGTGGGCCATGGAGCCGGCGCGAGGCTTTCAACCGGCGTTGTCGCGCAGGTATAGCCGGATAGCTTCCGCGGTGTCGCCGAAATACACCAGGCTGCCGTTCGAAAGATAAGCTGCGCGGCTGCAATATCGCTCGACGACGGCCATGGTATGGCTGACCAAAATGACCGTCCGGCCGGTGATCCAGCTGGACTCGAATACTTTGGTGGCTTTCTCCTGGAATTGGAGATCGCCGACAGCGAAGATCTCGTCGAGGAACATGATATCGGCCCCGGCGTTGACGGCAATCGAGAAACCGAGGCGGGCGGCCATGCCGGAGGAAAAATATTTGATCTTGGTATCGACGAATTGGCGAAGCTCGGCAAAATCGACGACCTGATCGAAAATCTGGTCGATCTGTTTGATGCGCAAACCGAGCACCGAGCTGGATACATAAATATTCTCGCGCGCCGTCAGCTCGTGGCTCATGCCGACACCCAGATTCATCAGCAAGGTCGTTCCATTGATCTCGATCTGCCCGGTCGTAGCCGGGTAAACACCCGCAAGGAGCCGCACCAGGGTGGATTTACCGCAGCCGTTCCGGCCAATGATACCGATACATTCTCCCTGGCGGATGTCGAAACTCATCTTTTTAAGGGCTTCCACCTGTCTTGACCTGGGCGGATGAAAGAGGTTGAATAGCCGGTGTTTAACGGTGTTGTGGCTGTCTTCGGCAATCCGAAACGTTTTACTGACGTCTGTCGCCCTGATAGCGATTCGATTTTCCATGTCAGAGTTTTTCTGCGGCTTTAGCACCCAATTTGTTTAATAAGAAAATCCCAATGCTCAGCAGGACGACGGCATACAGCCCATCGAAGGCCAGCAATTGCATATCCGGAGGCTTCCCTTCCATCATGACGCGCCTTGCGTTAATGATGATCCCTGCCATGGGATTGGCATGGTCAAGAGAAGGAAGCCTGTCCCGGAAAGTGCTTAGCCGGTAAAAGACGGGAGACAGGAAAAAGAGGAAGGATACGGCGACCTGCCAGACCTGGTTGATATCCCTGGCGAGGACGTATATATTGCTCAGGATCAGGGAAACGCCGAGGGACAGAATGAACAGGTTAAGATAAAGCGCCAATATCCAGAAATTATAAAAAGACGGGCCGATCGATTCCTTCTCAAGAAAGTTGTAAAAGATCAGAAACATTATGAAGTTGAAGAAAAACCCGATCGAATTGCTGAGCAAAGTCGAAACATAGATCTCCATCTTATTCATATTGCTGTATTCGTAAAGGTATTTTTTTGTATTCAGGATCTGAACCGTCCCCGTCGTCGATTCGACAAAGAAATTCCATAAGATCAGACCGATGAACAGGTAGCTCGCGAAGGCCGGGATGTTCTGCCGGATAATGATCTGGAATACGACGTAGTAAATGACAATATCCATAATGGGTTTGAGCAAGGCCCAGAAAAGCCCCAGCTTATTTTCGTAGTAGCGAAGCTTGAACTCGATCCTTGCCAGCAGCCAAAGACGCTCCAGCTTGTGCGGCATCACCAGCCTGTGTTGTACACCATTTTCCATACCCGGTCCGAATATTTCTTTATTCGTAATAAAAAATTCTTTACCCTCTTGTTGCGTTTGGCCAACAGCTTGAGCCGGGCCTGCCAGCTGCCGGACTTTTCGGTATGGCTGCTGACATAGATAGCCATTGTCGGATTCTCATACAGGTATCCGGGACCGTTGCTGTTCAGCAGTTGGGCGACGTCGATCGCAAAACGCTGGTAATATGCTCTGTGTTTTTCCTGGATATAGCCATTCGAATAGAGCAGCTTATCGCCATTGGTTTGTCGGAACATGGAGCCCGCCCGCACCCGATACCGATGCAGGCACTCCGGCAGGGCAATGCCGTTCAAACCTTGATGGAGCATGCTAACGACACTCTCGTAGTCTTCCAAACCGAAGATCAGAGCGGGATCATTGAGACCGCCTTTTAGAAAGGAGGCTTTTTTGTACACCAGCGCGCTACTATTGATGGTATTGTGCGTCAGCAGGTAAGGCGGACTTGGGTTAAAAGACGGCCAGATACCGGATGCGCCTTCAAAATACCGGACCCAGCAGCCGGCGAAATGGACATTGTCATAATGCAGCAGGACCCGGATAGCCTTTTCATAGTAATCCGGCAGTATGGCGTCATCGGCGTCCAGGAAAGCGAGGAACCGGCCATTGGCTCTCCGGGCCCCCGTGTTGCGGGCATGGGGTAATCCGCGGTTTACCTGATCGATTATGGTGACGTTGGGATGATCGCGCCATTTACGCAGCGCTTCTTCGTTATCTTCGCCCGTCGACCCGTCGTTTACCACGATAATCTCCAGATGTGGGTAGTTGGATGCAAGAACCGAGCGGATGCATTCGTCCAGGCAGTACCCCAAATTATAAAACGGGATAACCACCGAGAGCAGATCAGACGGCAGTTCGCGGTCAGTGGGGTCTAATGGGGGCAATGCTTGAGACGCAGGCCCTATCTCCTGATGAACGAAGGGAAACCGGACCGGCGGGCGATGGAAGCGAGCGAGGTTATCGATCACTGCCATTTTTCCCGGGGCGATGTTGTCATAGCTATAGCGGTCAATTGTGTTGATCGCGTTCATTTCGATGCGGAGAGCCTCCTCGTCGGAAAGTTGGAGGATGTGCCGGAGTTTATCGGCGAAGGATTCCGGGCAGGAATGGTCAAACAGGAAACCGTTCTCGCCATCCTGGATAATTTCTCGTTGGCCACCCTGGACGGAAGCGAGGACGAGCTTGCCACAGGACATTGTTTCGAGGCAGACAAAGGGAAGATTATCGACGATGCTAGGCAGCAGAATGACGTGCGCGTCCGACAGGGCCTGGCCGATAGAGGCCGGATCGATGGCGGGATGAAGGATAATCTTTCCGTTTCGGATATATTGGCCATATTCACGTTCCAGGACCTGGCCCATGGTGAGTTTTTCGGGATGATAGACAATATCCGTGCCGCCGATGACATGGAGCGGGTGGGGGAAACCGGTGGTCCAGAGCTCCCGGAAGTAGCGTAGGAGCTCGAAGGTGCCTTTCTGGGGCGACAGCTTCCCGTAATACACAATTTTATTGCGGTGAAAGGGAGTTGGCGAAGGAGCTGGGCGAACCGCTGCATCCGGTCCATCCGGCGACGGGGGTGTGACCGGTCGATAGGGATAGGGAACGATGAGTGGCGGTACGGCAGAAAGGTCGAGATGTCTCCCTACTTCGTCGGCCATGAACCTCGACGGGGAAATCAGGCAGTCAGCGGCGCGGATGCTGTTCTTTTCCATTTCCGCCGTCCAGAAATCGGGAAACCGGTAGACGGGCACTTTGTTATAACGCAGGTAGATGAAAGCGGGCGCATGAATGGTGATCAGCACCGGGATATCGCGGAACGGCTCGTATCGGAGCAGCTTGAACTGCTGCAGGTAATAGGCGATGCCAAGGTAGTCCTGGCTTTCTATGATATGGGGTGCGCCGAGCTCCCCGACAAGCTCTTTTGCTATGCTATAGAATGCATAGCTTAGCTTAGCCGTCCCGCCGAGCTCAACGGGAACGGATCTTAAGGCGGGATTGAACCGGACGACAACGATATTCCTTCTATCGGACCCGATCTCGTAATCCTGAACCCCATCATCGGATACAATGACGACGACGGTCAAACCTCTTTCCGCGAGCATCTCGGCCGTACACCGGCAGTAGGTGCTGATGCCTCCGCCATGGGCGGGCGGGTATTCCGTTGTCAGTAGCCAATAATTCAATCTCTGTATTTTTTTTTCGTTTTATCGTATAGCGACCGAAAACTTCGTTTTCCCATAATGACCTTTAGTACATGACCTGCCCGTTTGTACCAAAGTGGCAGGATCTCATATTCATTGCGGTAGAACCGCAGGATCTCGCTTACTTCATCGTGCTTGCCGCTAAGCTGCAGCAATTCTTTCAGGATGCCGATCTCTTCCTGTAAGGCGGTTTGGGCGGCAATAAGACGGTTGCACTCGCTTCGCAGCCGGACATTCTCAACGGCCGTGCTGAAGAAAAGCGGATCACGGGAGCGGAGTGAAGCGCCATCCCCGGGATAAATGTCCGCGGGATCGAGCGACGACATCGGCGTGACCTCTACCGTCAGGCGCTGAGCGGCGAAAAAATCGCGCAGATAATCCTGAACCTCGGTTTCTTCAGCGCCCATGCCGCAAAGGAATAGAGGTTTACCCTGTTCCGAACGTTCGTATTGGGGATGAAAAAAGAATAACAGGAGATGCCGCACGATCTCCGGAGATGCGGATCCCGGATCCCGAAGCGCTATGCAGAACGGATAATTCCCCTCCGCCGAGTAATGGTGCCCCAGCAATTGCCGGGAGCTTTCGGAGTCGCGGGCATCGACGAGGTGGGCGACAGGGATTCCGGCGCCCGCTTTACCGTCAAGCGGTTCCGAAATATCATGGAAATGGTAAAAACGGTTCAGCATGAGAATTCTTTAATTTTAAATCCTGCCGAGGTGGCGATCCACGAAAGCAGGCGTTCCCAACAGTGCGTGACGGTTCCGTGCTCATGGTCGAGGACATTGCCCGTCTCGAGTGTTGTCCGTACTTCCGGTGCAAGCCCATCGCGGAAAAATCCCCGCAGCAATGAAGTACGTATCCAAAACATCGTGCCCGCTACAAACCCGAAGCCAGGCGGATGGATGTTGTATTTTGCGGTCAGTACGCCGAGGAGCTGCGAATTGGGAGTAGCGAACCGGCCGTTTCCCAGGTATTCATTTTTCAAGAAACCTTTGGCGCAGGCAATTCCCAGGTGCGGGTCCGTCCGGAAGGCCTCGGCGATCCGGCGGAAGGCCGGAGGTTCCAGGATCTTATAAAGACCGTCCTTTTCGAACTGTCCGGACTGCTTCTGATAACTCCGCTTGTCGTGCAGAAAAATGCAATACGGGATCTCACTATAGAGGGTAAGGAGCAGATGGATCAGGATCAGCTTGCCGCCGATATCCTTACCGATATTCCGCATTATAACGAATTTCTCGTCGTCCTGCTGGTGCGGCGCGCAGGCGGCAAACTTTTCCGGAAGGGAGCAAAGCAGCATGATCCGCCGGTCCCGTAAAGCGGCGATCCTGCCGCGGATGTCCGCTATTCCCGCGAGGTCATAGAAGTTATGGTATAATATCGCATATTCGAAAGGTGGCATCAATTTGTGTTGGGTGATTGGGTTGTGGTTCTCCAGGTTCTTTTGCCCATGGCAATCCGGACAAATTGCCCGAAACGTTTGTACCAGCGGGGTAGAACCTCATATTCCTTGTCGTACCAGGCCTGAATTTCCTGTGCTTTTGTGGCTCGTTCGCGGACATAGCCGACGTCTTCGAGGACGATCCGGAGCCGTTTCTTGCCCTTGAGGATCTTGAAAAGCTGGCCTATCCGTTTGTACCAGGCCGGAAGCTCTTCATATTGTTGCCGGTACCAATCGAAGATCTCGTATTCCAGCCGGTTAGCGAATTGCCCGTATTCCACCGGAGCCGGACCGGCATCGGCCCAAAGCGCCGCTTCGGGGACGTATCGCTTCCAGAGATGATCCACGTTGCCGGTACAAGCCGCCGGCGGTGACCAATAAAGTATTCCCTGTCCGCAATAGTAGTCGTCAAGGGAATACCCGGAGAGCATGGCCAGATGTTCCGCGGTAGGATGCTCCATAAAAAAACGGAAAGGCGTCAGCAGGAATGGATGGTCATCCCACCGGACCAGCCGGTGGTCCTCCAGCAGCAGGAGCGCGTCCCGGCAATAATCGAGAATGCCTTCATGGATCAAAGGCAGCTTTAGCAGCTTATCTTTTTCGTCGGGACTAACCGGAGCGTAAACCGGATGAAAGCCATCGCTTTCTGCAGTATAAGTAACGACAGGGCCCTGAACGGCCGACAGAACCATCTCGTAAAAGAGGCTGAATCGTTCGATGGAAAGCTCTTTGAGCCCGGGGTCGATCCGGTTGCCAAACAATCCATCGGCTCGCACTTGCCTTTCCCGGAGCAGATTTTCGATATTCGGGTACGTTACCATGTAATAGCCATGGACCGGCGCGCTGACGTCATTCAGGATGCGTTGCAAGGTGCCGGAATAGCCAATATCGACAACCGCTTTATCGCCCGCCTCAAAAAAGCCCATCTGCTTCAGGTAACCTAGGCTGCGCTCCTTTTCCCGCTGGAAATGCGGCGCGCAGACGGTAAGCAAATGGGTGGCAAAACGCCGGATCTTTTCCAGATCAGCGGGAATGGAAACTGCGGAATGAATATCGGCAAACCCGAAGGCACGAACGTCGATCTCCGGATAGGCTGAAAGGTCGATACCCAGCCGGACGCGAACGAATTCGCTCAATGCGCCGGCGGGATATGCCGGCTGCAATAATTTATTCAGTTGTTCGCGGTGCTCGATAAAGGCGACGCCTGCTGAACGTCTGGAAGCTTCGAGGTAGATCCCCTGTGCCGCATCTCCCGGAAGCCAGGCTTGCAGCAATCTATAAATACGGATCAACACATCCCCATCGCGCGCAAGGAAGTAGAGCGCAGCGATGTTCTCCTCCCGGGCGCGCTCGGCCACCCAGGTAGTAAATGCAAGAAGGGTTGGGCCGAAATAGCAATAGCCGAAACTATGGAGATCGGGCTTCGCAAGGCTATCGCTGCCGGGGAATGGATCGTCGAACTGCCGGACGAACTGAAGACCGAGCGTTATGCGGGCAAATAACGGCAATTTTTCCCAGGGCCCGGGATAGCCTGATTTTGCGAGCGGAGTTTGCAAAAAGAGCTCTTTCGCCCGCATAATGTGAAAGACCGTAATTCCAATATCGGCGGGTATCTGCAGGTCGGAGTGTTCGTTGTCGCCGATATGGATCATCTCCCCGGGGCCGATCCCTTCTTTTTGAAGGATGTAAGGGAACATGGTTCGATTGTCTTTTCGCCAGCCGGTCGCGGAAGAAAGATAGATCTCCTGCCAGGCGGTGATGCCGAGCGTATGCAGCATTGACTCCACGAAGGACCTGTCAAGATACATATCGCTGGCGAGGATGACACGTTTGCCGTGGCTTCGCGCGAACTCCATGATCTTAACGACGCTCTTGCGGGGTCGCATGAATTTGCGTTCCAGGCGAAGCTCCAGCTTCATTAACTTCATGGTCTCCGCGGGAGACAGCTTCAGTAGCTCGCCGATCCGGGCATAGATGGCCGGAAGGGTCACATCGGTACCGGCGGACAGCCGGCTGCGGAGATAACCGTCTGCTTCCGCACGTAACTGCCGGAAAGCTACCGGCCGGCCGGCAGCTTTTTCCACCTGCGGCTGCATGAGATCGAAGATATCCTCAGGGTCGCTCAGGCAGCGGAAAACCAACGTATCGAAAATGTCGAAGCTTACCACCCTGATACCCGGTTTCAGAATTGCCGTCTGCAACGTATCGAGAGAATTCGCATAATAGGCGGAGAAGTCGATACCTTCCCGTTGGTCGACGAATGAGACGCCGATGCCGTCTCGACGCACGATGTAATTCGAGTACCCGGCAGCAAGGGACGAAACGGCGACGATGCGCTCGAGCGCGTGCATTATCTCCCCGTCGGTCTGGCCGTTCTCCTGCGGATAGTCCGTGGCTTTAAGCCGGAGCTCAAAAAGAGGTCGAAGGGCGCCGGCCCTTGCCCAGAACATATTGCCGGCGGGATACGAAAAGTAAGTTGGCGGCAGTCGGGGAAGATTCAATCTGCGCCGCAGTTCTTCAGCCCAGCGCCGGTTGGAAAGCCAGGTGTTGGCCCAGTAAGGCAGCTTATGAAAGATGGGCGGATAGATCAGCCCTGCTTCGGGCTTGCGTTCGAACAAATCGAAGATCGCTTCCACGACTTTCCGGTTGCCCATCAACGCATCCAGTAAATATTCAAGCCAGCCGGAAGTGGCTCCGCGGTTGAAGCTGGATTTTTTGCCGTGGATATGGCCGATCACGTCATAGCCCTCAAGGCGCGGAGCGATATCGGTATAAAATGGTTTCACATCCCGGCCCTGATTGACTACCGGTATTACTTCCAGCCTGGCTTTGGGCGCGAGCGACCTGACGGCGGAGCGGATCTTGCGCTGCGCTTCGGGTTCGGTAATCGTTATGAACAGGTCGAAGCGAATGGGAATATTTCCGAGGTATCGGGCAATCTGATCCACAAGATCGGAATAATGGAGATGGGCGTGGACGGCGACTTTCATGACGGGCGATTTAGGATATGGTCGCATTGTGCCGCGGAGAGTGCAGCGAGCTCAAGGTCGAGGAACAAGGCCGGCAGCGGCTCGATCGCTGGAAGCGGAAAGATCATCATGGGGTCGTAGTCCTGCAGGAGAAATACCGGCCCGGGCATTTCGGCCGGCGGGTTCAGCAACGTTACGCCTTGTCCTTCGGGCAGCGCATCCGAGCCGGGCGTCCAATGAAAGACAATGGCGCCATCGGGCTTCCGGATCGTCGCACCATACATAAAAAACATTCCGGGGTGATCGGACGGATCGATCCGGAGAGAGGTCGCATCGGCAGGAAAGTCGGCAAGCGTTAAAGTGAATGTCTGCCGGCGGCGGGTCAGACCGATCGGATGTTTGACGGAGGTTGATTCCTGAAAGCCGCCGGCAGCGGTCCCGACGAAGATCTGAAGGTTAAGGTTGAGTAAGGGATAATCTATTCCCGGTTCGTTGTCGCCGGGCTCGGCAATCAGGAGCCTGGAATCGCTGGGAGTTGAATTTGTCGGAGAGACGGCTGCGAAATAGGCGACTTCCCGGATATAGAAATCCTCCAGGATTCCGGACGTGTCCGGCAGGATGCCTTCCAGGACAGCGAGGCAAAGCCCGAAGACATTAAGCGGCGTGCGGGGGGAAGGCCTTTGCACGGGGCCTAAGCGGAAGATGGTATGGTAAAGACCCCGAAACAGAACATATTCCAGGGGGATCATTTCTTTGATGACCCATTCCAGGTCGATGGCCACAAACCGCTGACCGTCGCGGGATAACAAATTGAACGGCACCAGGTCGGCATAAATGCCCTCCATCCAATATTGGTGCGAATTCAGGGAAGCCCGGGTCTTCAGGAAATCAACATATGGCCTTGCCCAACGCTGCAGGTCCTCGACCGACCAGCCGGGCGAGGATACGATGTCCGTAAGACGCTGGGAATAAAGGGCGCCCGGCACATAAGCTTCGTCTCTCAGAACCTGCGTGAGAAGCAAGCCCGGATCGGGCCAGGCGTCCGGGTCGTGAGGGACGCGGTTGACGCGGATGCCGGTGGGGGGACTTTCATAAAAGACATTCATCTTGTTGAATGGCTTTCTTCTTGAGGAATTGAAGGACCAGGCAACAGCGGCAGGATCGGTCAGGTTTGGTTTTGTCTTACCGGCTGTAATCAGGAAGGATTGGGGCGGGCATGGCAGGGAGTGCGGGTGAACCAGGTTTGCAGGCTCGAAACCGGAAATTGTCCGCGCCCTTTCTGTCAGAAGGACAGTGGGGAAAAGGTGATCGGGAAAAGGAATATAAAGATCGGTAATTGTTAAGTTGTTTGCGTGGAGCAGGTAGAGTAGCACAGTTGAATTCCCGCCGGTCAGAATCAATATCCCGTGCGGCTTCAGCAGGTTGGCAGCTTTAGGAATCAGCTCCGGGTTGTCGATGACGATGGCGAAGTCAAAGCGTGACGGGGTTTCGAACGAGGCAGGGTCTGCGTTGACGACGGTTACATGATCCAGATCGCGGCAGCGTTCCCCGGTTATTACCGCCAACTGTACATCATTCTCAACGGCTGTCACCCGGGCGCCGCACTCCGCAAGGTAACGGGTCAAAGCTCCTCCGCCCGAACCAAGTTCAATCACTGAATTGCCGTACAAGCGACCGGCGAATGGGCGCAGGAGATCAGCCCTTTGCGGGGCGAGATGAAATCGGGTTGTCCGGTCGCGGATATAGCTTTGCAATTCTTCGGAGCTTGTCGAAAGATCCTTCGAGCTACGGAGCGCCCCGAGCAAATACTCGCTGGTCGCTTCCACGACGTCGTATGAGCTGGCCGTATCCGTCATTTGTCCGGATCTTTTCTGTCGGAAGGCTTCAGGAATCTATCCTTAAGAATGCCAAGCAAGCTTCGATCGACATAAGTCCGCCTGTACCAGCTCAGGTCGCGCTGATAATTGCTGATATCGTTGAGCAACTTATTGATCAACTGTCTTGTACCTTCCTGGGTCTGCCGGCATTCCTGCAACTGGTTGTCGAGCTGCGTGATTATATCCTCCTTATGCGCAAGTACGGCCTCGAGCCTCCCGATCTGCTGTTCGAGACGGGAGATCGCCAATTGCTTCAACGTCAGTTCATTCTCAACGTAATCGGTGATTATCGTGAGCCTGTCGCGGATGGATTGTTCCTGTTGATTGTCATCGACGGTTGGATGCATAGGTGAATAAGTGGGTTTTTTCCCTGAGAATGCCCGTGGGAGCGTTCCGGTACAAATAGCGATACGCGTCTGTCGTCGTGCGAACGTCGAACTGCTGTTCGCAATAGTGCTTCGAATATTCTCCCATTACCGAAAGCATTTCACGGTTGGCGTAATATCGCAGAATAGACAGGATCGCCTCTTCACTCGTGGCGAAAAGATCGCCGTTGATACCTCCCGCAACAATATCGCGGTTGCCGGTACAGTCTTTCAACAGCACGGGTTTACGGAGGACCAGTGCTTCCAGTGCCGCAAAGGGCATGCCTTCGAAACTCGACGTCGAGAGAAAGACGCTTGCCGTCGCCAACATACGCTCGGTTTCCCGGATGGGCAACCAGCCGGTTACCGTAATGTTGCGGGCCGAGAGCAATTCACGATCAGGCCCGCCGCCGATCCAGATAAACTCAAAGTCATCAAATGATTCAAAATAGCTGGCGATCGTATTGAAGAGAACGGGGTTCTTTTGCGCCACAACCCTGCCGCAGGTCACTATCCGAAATTTCCGGCCGGGCGGCGCCAGCTTCTTCCGCGATCTGCGCACGGAAACGCCGTTGTTGATGTAGACCGCATTTATCCCGATGTCATGATAGGCCTGCCATTCGGAATGGCTGCAACAGACGACCTGGCCGCCGAAGAAGGTCGCTATCTTCTCCAACTGGCGGTATAGAAAACAGGCAAAGCGGGAACCGGACAGGAACGGCGCGCCGTTCGGGGTATAGATCACCGTGCGGATGCCAGCGAGTCTCGCTGCCAGACGGCCAAGAAAACCGGATTTAGAGGAATGGAGATGCACGGCATCGATCGTCCGCTCTTTCCTGAGTTGTTTGAATATTTTAAGAAGCTCAAACAGCGCGGCGAGATCCTGGAAAAGACGAATTTCCCGCCCGGCGCGGTGCCAGCGGATGAAACAGACATTCCTGCGCGGGAAATCAAGTTTGACTTCCTCGCATTTCATCACCTGGGTACGCTCACCATGCACCACGATATGCGTATCATTGCGTAATTGTTCCACCAGAGAGCGAACAAATGTGGCGATCCCGGAAGCAAAAGGTTCAACAACGTGGACTATTGTCATATCATTCTTTCGTTAAAAAAGTAGTTTTCAGCGATAAGGCGAGCTTATAGGGTATTAAGAACATCAGCGCCAGTCTCATGGCGCCAAGCAATCCGAGAAAGCTGTTAGTATGGTATCGGAGAACTGTCCGCAGGCGGCTTTTCAACTGTTGTCTTCTGAATCGCAAGGAAAGACCTTGTGGATCGATCCTGCAGGTTACCAGCTCTTCAGGTAGTATGGCGACATTTCCCCGCCGTAGAATTTCATAAACGAACCCATAGTCTTCCGCATAAGGCAGGTCGACGGGGTAACGGGCAATGATCCGACTGACGGATGCGCGCCACATCAGCGCCGGATGGATGAAGAGGTTCCGGAAGTGCATTCCTTTCCGGATGGCCGCCTGCCCTGTAGGGGTCCGGTAGGGATACGAAACGGTGTTTGCGACGTCCCGGAAGCGAACCCAACTGCCCACGAGGTCGATATGGGGATGGGAATCAAGAAAGCTAACCTGGCGGGTGAACCGTTGAGGAGCGCAGCAATCACCACAATCCAGCCGGGCCACGAACCGGAAATCCCTCCGTTCTTCCAGCCAGGCCAGACCGGTATTCAATGCAGACGTAATGCCGGTATTGTGAGGCAGCCGGATGATAAAGACCGGTGATCCCTGCGGATTATAGGGTTTGATCTGCTCCGGAATTACGGGTTCCATGCTTCCGTCATCGACAACCAGCACAGCATAACGCGTTGGGTCATAACGGATGCTGGCAATCGACGTCCGAAGGCCGGATAGGTCATTGTAGCACGGAATGAGAACAAAGAAATCAAACATTAATGCCGCCTTTAGCGGTGAGAAAGCAATTCCTAAGCCATGGCCGCGATGGTTCGGGCATTGATTGCTTGTTTTTGAATATAGCTGTGCAATATTTTCCCCAATAGCTATCAGGGCTCGACTGAAGGCCGCTTATGAGGATATCAAGGCCATGTGTTTAAAAAGCTCTCTTGTAATTATTTTGCAATTTTCTCCGAGCTCAGCAAGCGTGCAATTGATCACATGGATGTTTAAAGGAAGCCCGTTCGTTGTTTCCATCAAATCCAGGTGGAGAACGTCTTCTTTGCCGAGAATGCTGCTGCCTTTTAGTTGCCCGAACAGATCGTTTGCAAAATCCCGGTCATGCCCGATGTAGTAGCGGCCGTATGCTTCAAACCCGCCGGCCGTTTTCATATTCATGACAATATAAAAGTTGGTTTTCATAAGTCCTCCCATACCTTGATAGGCTTTTATTGTTATTAACCAAGATAGGGCAGGATGGCATCCCGCCCTATCTTCTTTGTGCGCGCCTGTCTGACCTTATTGTACCGTAATGGTGCGAGACACTTTTTGAGCGCTTTCCTTCTTGGGTAAGCTTAAGTGGAGTATCCCGTCCTGGTACCGGGCAGTAGCTTTTGCCGCATCCACCGTATCATCGATGTTGAAACTCCGGCTGAAGGCCGCCTTCTTGTATTCCTGGCGTAACCAGGATTCATTTTTGCCTTCCGCTTTCTTTTCTTCCTGCTGCTGGAAAGAGATGGTGAGCAGATCACCGGCCAGATTTAGTTGGAAATCCTCTTTCCTCAGGCCCGGAGCGACTACTTCGAGCTCAAAGGTCTTTTCCGTTTCCCGGATGTTGACCGGAACGCTGTTACGGGATGCGATTCCATTGAAGCCAAAGAAATCGTCGTCGAAAAAACGATTCAGATTGTTTTGGAAGAGTCGATCAACAACACTTCCAAAGGTTGCCGGCTGGGCATTGTCTTTTTTGATGATGTTTGTCATGATATCCTCCTTTTTGTTTTGGATTCGAAATTTTGCCGTCAATGAGTGTGCCAGGGGCCGAAAGGAGAAAATTTGACATTTTTTATCCTGCCGAATAGTCGGGCAGTGAAAAAAAAGCAGGAATTGGCCTGAACCTGGCTGGATTCCTTAATCTCGAAAATTTATATTATTTTTCGCACAAATGTGGAGGCAACCCCTTCTAAACCGGACATTTGCGCTGGTATTCGTATGGACATTGTCCTGTATGAATGGCTTGCTCGCACAGGTGCACCCTGTCAGGATATACCGGTCGGGTACCATTTATGACACGGTCAGGATAAAGATGGAGCAAAACCGCGCTCTGCATAAAAGGGTAATGCCCATTCCGATGCCCTATCCGGCGTTCAACCATGCTCCGCAGAGCGCGAAACATAAGATAGTCCTGGGTGGTACAATTTCTCTCACCTTCGATATTGTGGATGCTTATTGCGAAAGCTATAACGGGAGCGTATTGGTGCATGCCAGCGGAGGTACCCCGCCCTACACCTACTCATTCGATGGAACGGCGTATCAAAGCAGTGCGCTGTACATAACCGATGGTCCCTTCAATCACACGGTAAGCGTAAAAGATGCGACGGGCCAGATTGCCACGCAGACCGTATATGTCGGCAACAATGGCACTGGTCCCCGGGTGTATGCTGCGGCATATACGCAGCCGACAGGCTGTGCTACCCATGATGCGACGATAACGCTACAGGGTACCGGCGGCACCCCGCCATATCAATATAGCATGGATTATCAAAACTGGCAGACATCTCCGACGTTTACCGGTCTCGCTTATGGGTGGTATCAATTTTGGGTCAAGGATGCCGAGGGTTGTGTGAGCGGATTACCATGGCAATGGTACGGTTGTCTGGACGTCCAGGGCGACTGGGGGTATTATACTTGTGGGAATTCGGGGTCTATGGTCGTTACGGCATTCGATAACGCCACTTATACCGGACCTTTCGAATACAGCCTTGATGGCGTTAATTGGCAGAGTAGTGGAAGTTTTACCGGCCTTTCGCCCGGAGTAGTCACATTGCAAGTGAAAGATCATACGGGGAAGATTGGATTTTTCGAGTTTGTTATTTCGAATAGTTGCCAATTGTCGATGACGGCCACCGTCACGGACGCAGCCTGCGGGCAGAGTAACGGGCAGATCGTTGCATCTGCCACGAATGGCACTAGCCCGTACGAATATTCGATCGACGGTCTGAACTTCCAAAGTAGCGGAACTTTCACAGGCTTGCCCGCAGGTAATTATACCATATGGGTGCATGACCT
This sequence comes from Puia sp., assembly GCA_035695565.1. Classification (GTDB taxonomy): domain Bacteria; phylum Bacteroidota; class Bacteroidia; order Chitinophagales; family Chitinophagaceae; genus Puia. The sequence goes on from DASRRX010000016.1 coordinate 165,520, forward strand.
GGGAGGCACCCTGGTATGGACCTCGGCCGTAGTGATGAATAACTGTCCGACGGTGACGGCGCAAGCTGTGGCGGCAATTTGTGGCAACAATAACGGCAGCATTACTGCAGCAGGTCAAGGTGGGACGCCACCCTATAGTTTTTCCATCGATGGGGTAAATTTTCAGAGTAATCCGGTATTCTCGCCGTTAGCACCGGGAAGCTATACCATCACAATAATGGATGCCGACGGGTTTATGGCTACTACAACGGCCACTGTAGTTGACAACTGTCTGCAAGTCAGCGCAAGCGCGACGAATACCACTTGTGGTCAAGCCAACGGCGCGATCGCTGCCGGAGCAACCGGCGGCACTCCGCCTTACACCTTTTCCATCGGCGGCGCCTACCAGGCAAGCCTAAATTTCAACAATCTTATAGCCGGAAACTATATGCTGACGGTAATGGATCAGGCCGGCAACACGCGGTCGACCGCGGTTACGCTGACGGATGCGGCCGGACCGGCTATGACCGTGGGCATGCATCCGGTAGATTGTAATGGCCAGGGAGGGTCGTTGACCATAATCGCCAGCGGCGGAACATTGCCGCTGACCTACAGTAGCGACGGGATCAATTATGGTTCCGGCAATACATTCACCGGGCCGGCGGGGAATTATACGCTATATGTAAAGGACGGCAATGGATGTATTGCTACGCAGAATTCAGCGATTTCCGTGGCTTGTCTGCATTTGGCGGTTACGCACAGAGATGAGAGCTGCACCGTCAATGATGGCGAGATCGATATAACCGCGAGTGGGGGCACACCTGCCTATCAATATTCGATTGATAACGGAACCACGTGGCAACCGGGGGCAGTTTTTTCTGGACTGACATCAGGAAACTACAATGTCCTTGTTCAGGATGCGGGAGGACTGTCGAACAGCATCTCCGTGCAACTGGCAAAAGTGTGCATCACAGGCGCCCTGACGGCGGCAGATGCCACCTGCGGCGAAAGCAACGGGACGATCACAGTACTGGCCTCGGGTGGGGCAACGCCTTATACCTACTCTATAGACGGCACGCATTTTCAGGCTACCGGCGTATTCGGGGCTCTGGCGCCAGGCAATTTTACGGTACAGATAGTGGATGCAAATGGCTTTAGCGGCGCAGCAAGCACATCGATCGCGGCCATCCCGGTTCCTTCGATCGCGGCGCAGACTACGCCTGCTTCCTGTTACAATGACGATGGTATCATAGATATTACCGCAACGGGAGGGACGCCGCCTTATCAATATGTAATCGATCAGGGCGTAGCGGCGGCCAGCGGTCATTTCATCGGGATGCCTTCAGGAGCACACCAGGCCGTCATTATAGATGCAAGCGGCTGCGTCGAAAAGGAATCCGCAGTCGTGGCGCTCAACAATACGGTAACGGCTGGTATCTCTGCTCCCGCACCTGTTTGCGAAGGCAAAAAAGTATTGCTGGCCGCGGTATCGAACGCTGAAACCTTTGCTTGGGCGCCGGCCGGCGGTTTGAACAACAGCAATATATTGGCGCCGGAGGCCGGTCCTTCCACGACTACGGTGTATACGTTAACCGCCAGCACGGGTATTTGCCAGCAGACGGTTAACACAACGGTTACGATCTACCCTGCTCCCTTAGCCGATGCGGGGAAAGACGACACGGTTTGCTATGGTGCCTCTACCCAGCTGCATGGAAGCGGTGGCAACTCTTACAGTTGGACCCCTGCTATTTATCTGAGTGACCCGAATGCGCTTGATCCGGGCGTAAATGACCCTTTGACTACAACGACGTACAACCTGACGGTGACGGATGGCAACGGCTGCACCTCCTTGCAAAGCGCAACTGTGGTTGTCACGGTAACCCCACCGGCGGCGATCTGGATTGGGAATGATACCAGTATTCTTGCAGGTCAGCCGGTAGCTATGGATGTGGAGGACATTAATGGAAGCGGATTTACTTCTTTCAGCTGGTCGCCTGCCACGGGACTTAGTGACCCCTCGATCCGCGATCCGGTAGCCAGCCCGGAAGAGAGCATCACTTATACGGTTTTAGCGACTACCACTGCGGGATGTCAGGCCCAGGGCACGAGGTCGATAAAAGTGTACAGCGTAGCCGATATCTTTGTTCCAAATGCGTTTACACCGAATGGGGACGGGCACAATGATGTCTTGCATGCCCGGCCGGTAGGGATCAGAGACTTCAAATTCTTCGCGGTCTATAATCGCTGGGGACAGCGTATCTTTTATACCACAGATTCTTCGGCGGGATGGGATGGGAGGGTAGGCGGCCAGTATGTTAACCCATCGACTTTCGTATGGATTGCCGCGGGGATAGATTATCGGGGGGTGTTGCTGGAACGAACGGGAACGGTAATCGTGGCGAGGTAAAAAAAACTCTTCAAATCCACTGACTTGAGAGGTTCGAAACTTGGAACGATATGGTACAGAATCCGAGCCGGCTTGTATCAGACATAAAAAGGTTGGTGCCTGCTTGAAATGTCAGTAACGTTTAGATTTACAATAGCTAATGTAGTTTATTCTTGCGGTGCAGTCAAAATTTAGTAAATTTGTTTACAAGAATTATGGCTCTTCAAAGGTCCAACGATATAGATCATTTGGCTCCCGGGGAAGCTCCTGACTTTGAGAAGTCGGAAATGGATATGTTACGGGAAAATCTTCGCCGTTCCTACAAAGAACGATTTTTAATGGCTACGAGGCTGTATAAGATCCAGCAGATGATGAAGAAAGCTGTTATTACGCATAAACCTTTCGTTAGCAAGTAATTTTCATGGATATTTTCGATGAGGAGATATTAAGATTCTGGGCAGCTTTGCAAGAATGCAATGTGAGGTATATTATGGTTGGTGGATATGCAACGAATCTTCATGGCTACCAGCGGTATACCGGTGATATGGATATTTGGTTTGATGATACGCCTGACAACAGGCAGCGACTGAGGAAAGCGTTTATGAATTGCGGGATGGGGGATCTGCATATGGTTGAGACGATACAGTTCGTTCCGGGTTGGGTGGACTTTCGTTTAATGAACGGACTGAGGTTGGATATATTAGTCGATATGAAGGGTCTTGAAGGCTATAGCTTTAATGAATGTTTGGAGATGGCGTCTGTAGCGGAAATTGATGGTGTTGAGATCCCATTCCTCCATATTAATCAACTTATCGCTAATAAGAAGGCTGTTAACCGCCCGAAAGATCAGATTGATGTAATCGAGTTGGAACGGATACGAAATTTACTGGGGGAGGGATAGTGCACTTTTTTTTTAGGGATTGAACCAGCCGCAAAAGTGACTGACAAAACGCTTGGGCGGATAATTCAAAGAGATTTCGGCTACAGCGCAGATGAAGTCAATCAAAAATTACAACGAGTTAAAGCCGCGACTTTGCTACTGTCCTTTATGAGCAGAAGACTTTGTAAAATCCCCTCAAATCCACCGACTTGAGGGGGGTCGAAACTTGTTCGTGATCCCGCTGGGACTCGAACCCAGGACCCATACATTAAAAGGGACTGGGCCCTATTGCCCGTTCGCTGAAACTCAAGCCAGGCGCGGAGCGTTATTTTTGGAAAAGGTCTTTTTAGTCGGTTTTCAGGGCAAAAGTGTTCCGTTTGGTGTGGCGGGTTGATCTATGCCTTCAGCGGCGCAAATGAATAATATAGATTGCAAATCCGATGGCCGATATCACAACTATCGCAGTCAAGATCAACGAAATTTGCCTATTCACTGATCGTTTCCTTTCACGGGCCTCTTCACGCCGAATTTCTAGTTCTCCCGTCGTTCCATATCCCACTTCCCGAAGAAGCTCGTCTATTGCAGCGGACATAATGGTAGGAATTCGGCTCATGCCAGGTCCTGAAATTGCGGATACTTCGACAGTTGTCTCCTCATCACATTTTTTTATCAGGGTGAGCGTAACGGGAAGGACATACAAACCTTTAATAACGGATACGCTGAAGGTATTAAAGATAGGATTTCGATCAGTGAGTAGATATTTGCCGGAGTTTCCCGCGCAAGCACTTTCAATGGCGGCCCGCAATTTGGCGATCGGATACTCAATCGTGAACTCTCTTCTTATTTGCTCCATGATCTAAGATTGATTTATGCATAAAGTTAAAATCTTATAAAAGACTAGTAGAAATTTGGCAAATATGTAGTATAACACTTATATTCGATATCTACGTAAACATTATCCTTAGTAATACCTTTCGCGTCTTAAAGGTCTGATATGGTGACTTTTAACCCCATTATTTACCCCTAAACGACTATGGCCGTATGAAATCTCCCTGTCTCACATGTGCCCATCAGCGTCGATGCCCTCTTTCATCTTGCGGGAAAGCGATGGCCCAATTCTACGCAGAATTTCACCCAGAATTTCATGAGCTTTTTCCGGATTGCCCTTTGCTTCCCGGAGAGCATCTCGTTTCAGAAGTTCAATTGTTATCGCAGTGCCACCCTCTTGCCTATCTAAAAGTCCAGCAAAACTAGACTCCATCATTCGCTGAAGAAATTCATTGTACCCTTTTATTGTTTCATAAGCATCATAAAATTTAGCCCGGTAGTCAATACTGCCGGGCTTTTCTTTGTCCAAATTAATGTCGGCGCTTATTGGTTCAGAAAGATGTGAACCTTCCTGCTCGATCGCAAAATGAGCTTTGAACCTTCTAAGTTGCTCGGGTTGAATGTTTTGCTGGCGCTTTAAAATATTTGTTACAGTGGATTTATTGCGCATACCCATAATTTTCGCCAATTCAACGTTTGAAGGCAATCTCTTATCTTCCTCCAACTTCTTATAGGCTCCTATAAACCAATTAGTTCTATCTTCTATTTTTTTCGCGGCTGCCAAAGTTCAAAAAAATTTGAAAAATAATTCAGAAAAATTTGTTCAGTTCAGAAATTTATATACTTTTGATGTAGAATTTATATAAAGATAAATTTTTTATGGTACTAACGAACGTGGGTATATCAATTCTCCGAGGCAACAAAGAGCTCTGGCAGGCCGTGCGAAAGGAACTAAAGGTCGGTCCCGGAGCAATGTATCAATATGTAAGGAGTAACGATCCAATTCTGACTCAGGCTGGCGCTTTGAAGGTTTTACGTGAAGGAACTGGCTTGACGGATTCAGAGTTATTGGATGGCGAGTCCGTAGGAACGATCAACGAGAGCCACAAAGCTAATAGCTGATTTTGATACTTGCAATAGTCGGGGTATGAATGACAACGAGAATATGAGGGATTTGAAAAAGGAACTGGAGGTGCTTCGGGCCCTTGGCAAAGAGATCGTCAAACGCACTTCCCGCCTGGAAGAAGGGCTGGAACCTGTCCAGGCGCCAGCCCGCCCCAAAAGGGTAAATGAAGTCCAGGCGGCTATCGACCGGAGAAACAAGCATATTCGAAATAAAACCCTATGACATTCAGGATCGGCCGACGGATCCACGGTGCACCTCGAAACCCGGTAGGTTCGCGGCAGCGGCCCGGGTTTCTTTAAAAAGCTTTAAAACTCTTCAAAAATTTTAAGAGTTGCAAAATAACCCAACCCCATGAATCCCAAACAGAACGCTGAAATGCTGGCGTGGATCGCGCTGGCCCTTAGTCAAGCAAAACGCAATGTAAAATGAGAACAACGCCTCAATTTCCCCCGGACTTCGTCCGCTACCTCGAGTCCCACGGCTGGAGGCAGGAAGACACCGGCAGCAGCTGGATCAGCTTCCGGCGCAACGACATGCGGGTTTTCGTCAAAGGAGACGTGATCGACGTCTTCATCCAGACCGATGACAATCCGCGGCGGCCGCTGGAGTTGCTCTGCGCCTTCCACGGCTGGCCTATCCTGAACGAATTCACCTTCATGCTGCAGATGCATGTGATGAACGTCGTCTCGCTGAAGCAGTTCGTGCGCAAGGCAAAGAGGGAGTTCGCCGACGAAGCCATGACGATCGACAAGATCCTGGAGCATTTCGGCGTGGAGCACCTGCCGGAAGCCTATTAATCCCTGACAAGCTAAACCGTTGCGACATATGATATCCTTATTAAAAGCACTGATGTGGATGGCCATTGTCATATTCGTGGTCTCCTTCTGGTCCCTTCTTTTTTTTCAAACCTGGTTTTTCTGGTATACGGCAGCCGCCGCTGTTGGCCTCATGTGCCTTGGCGCCTGGCTGGCGAACCTGGAGCAAAACTAATTACTATGAGAATCTTTATGGGCCCCATCCTGCCGCTTCATATCGCGGCCATCCTGATCCTTCTAGCCTTCTTCATCGGTTTTCGCTATGGCATCTCCCGCGACGAACGCCGCCGGGAAAAAGAGCGGAGCGCCATCTGGAAGCGGGAGCAGGAGAAACTGCCCAAAGCCTATCGTCAATAATCAATTTATCATAACATGCAAGAGACAAGATTTATCGACCAATATCGCCTTTTGGGCATCGAAGCGCCCGGCGCCAATATGGACCGGTACGAAAAGGCGGATCTCATTTTCCGAGCGGCCTGCAAAGTGCAGCAGATTGATCCGGCTACCCTTCCTCTCATCTATCGGCTCGGTCATAGTGAGGCATTAGTGACTTCCTTTGCTGCTCAGGCGCTGCAGTCTTCCATTATTGCCTTCTACAAGCTGCAGGTGATCCACAACGCGATCGTTGGTGCCTGGGTAGCTGCCTGGAATAACCCGCGGGAGCGCAAGTGGTCGCCTTTTCACTGGATGAATGACCCCGGTTTCCGGTTCGACGGTTCGAACTACGACATCACGGGCGCGGCCGGCGGCTCCCGGCTTTGCTTTGAGACGGAGGAGCAATCCGATTTTGCCGGAATCGAATGCATCGCCCTCTATGCCGATCTGAATGGCGCAGAGCTGGCTCCGGCGCAGGCGGCGTAACATCATCATCACAACTTATCGACATGGCAAAGAAACGGTTTTCTACGCAGTACAATATTCTCGGTCTGAAAGTTCCATCCCCGGACATGGCTCCACGGGAAAAGGCGGAGTTGATCTTTCACGCGGCGGCGAAGATCCTGGGGCTGGATCCGGCGGCTCTCCCGGTCGTGCATCATTTGCCGGAGGAATTTCAAGTCTTCCCAGTTGTCTCCTTCCAGCTGGAAGTAATCCGAAAGGCACTGGTCAGCCGGCGGGTCGCCGACTGGAATGACCGCAGCGAAGAGAAATATGGAAGCTGGTTTTTGATGAATGACCCCGGTTTCCGGTTCGGCGATTCGCGCTACGGCCTCACGTACTCGTCCGGCGGCTCCCGGCTTTGCACTTTCTCTGTGGATGATCAGGACTTTTTCGCCATCGAGTGCATTGCCCTTTGGGCTGACTTCTGCGGTGGCCAGCTGCCCGCTATAAAAAAAGCGGCATCGACTGAGGAAATTGAAAATTGAATGTATAACGCCCCAATGAAAACATTGATCGATATCGTCAATAACCCGCGGAAGTATGATTGGGTGATATGTGTGCCCGGTGCCTTTGATGCGGCCGAAGCGCTTCTTCCGCACTGGGAGCAGCTGAACAGGCGCACCCGGTTGAAGGTGCAGGAAATTCTGGTCCGGTCAGGTAGATACTCGGTATAAAAAGCTTGAGGCGACGACACGGCCTCGGACGGCCCGGCGGAATCCGGGATTAGTTCTTTGTTGGTCTTATACATTAACCGGCGGCGGCTAAACTATGATATTGGATGCCGCCGCTAATGGGGGAGTATCCGAAAGGCGGAGGGACGGCGCGCGCCAGACAAGGGTTCGAATCCCTGCTCCTCCACTTTCATAGGCACGTAATCGTTATGCCGGGCCTGTTCCCAAGCCTGGGTTTATAAAAAAGTTCTTTGGATCAAAATATTTAAGAGCCTGCTGTCTATTTCTGAATGGCCGTCTATAGGACCCCACCGACACCGGTATCGGTGGTTAGATGGGCCTGAAAGAAATAGTGCAGGGACGGACACAAGTAACGAGGCGTTCCAAGCACGCCTACAACCTGAAAGGGAGAGGTGATCCGGCACAGGCAAATATTACTTGCTTTATACGCACACGGCAGAAATGCCCTGAAGGTTGGCCATAGACATGCGTATCACTGACTATGCCCCCGAGCCCACGGCGTGTCGTTCTAGTTTCGAGAAGGAAAGGAAATGGGTAACTCGATGGCGGCCGGGAAAGACCGGCATTTTGTAAACCCGCCGGGACGGTTACCCGGTTTTAAATATGAAGACAAACATTCCCGATGAGCTGAGGCTTTACGCCGGCCCGGACGATGAGGAAGACGAAGAAAAGAAGGACCAGGAGTAACGGTTTTGGATCCAGTTTTAAGTGAAGTAGGGGCCGGAGTTGAGCCCGGCCCCATTTTTCTAACAGCGAAAACAAGTCTTATATATGTCAAACGTAACAAATTCGCAAAACAGCATCACGCAGGTCCTTGCCAATACGCCTCCTGCGGCGATCGGTGAGCTCGACTTCGTGCGTGACCGATACATCCGTAACTACAACGCCTGCCACCGCGAAAAGGTGGGCGATATGATGTACCATAGAAATGTCATCCATTTCAAGCAGATACTTTCCGCCAGCGAGAAGCTGCGCAACTGCGATCCCTTCAGCCTTTATGCCGTGTTCGCGACCGCGGCCGTCAATGGATACAGCCTCGATCCCGCCGATGACGAGGTCTATATTGTTCCCCGCGGCGGCAAGGCCGTTCTGCAGCGGCAAGCCGGCGCCTATATCCGCAAGCTGAAGCGCTCCGGCCAGATCCTCAGTGCCGACAAGCCCGTCCTGGTTTATCAGGGCGATATCTACCAGGTGGAGAAAGGTCGGGTCCTGCGCCACCAGGAGAACTTCCAGACCGATATCATCATCGCAGGCTACATCCGCTTTGAGCTGGATGAGAATGGCAGGGATCTATTCGCCACCTTCCGCAAGAGCGATTGGGAATCCTGGCGGCAGAAATCGGAGATGAAGGACGGCCCCAATTGGAACCACAACGGCTCACAGCAACCTCAACCGGAATTCCTCAAGACCAAGATCACCCTTCACGCCTGTAAGGCGAAGCATTGGGCTATTGGTACCACGCCGGCCAACGTGGAGCAGTTCACGGACGTCGAGATGGATGTCGACGACGAGTCGCCTTCTGGCGCGCCGGTGCGTCCGGAGGTAATTGCAAACTCTACCAAACCATTCAGTCCGGAGAACGCTTCGCCTACCGCGCAACAACCGGCTGCTGTGGTTCCTTCTCACTCCGCTCACGAATCGAAGCTGAATGGTCGCACGGTCAGCTTCGATGACGATCCGGATCAACCCTATTAATCATTTAATAATCTGCGAATAAAATGGATACGAATCAATTGCCGGCACCCGTCTCGCCGGAACAGGAGGATAAGGATGTGGTGATGTTCCGCGAAAGCCTGAACATCTTCCAGGATGCCCCCAATATCCTTAAGGCCAATAAAAAGTCCAACATGGGTGCGAAGGCCGGCGCGCAGCGGATCCTGCAGAAGGTCGCCGCGGCCGGGGGTAAGATGACGGCCGAGCTCGATGAGCAAGCAAAAGGTTTTTTGATCAAAGTTTCCACGACCCTGAAGACGATGAAAGAACGGCGCGAACCTTTCACTCAGCTGGCCACCGCGCTTTCCCGGCAATTCACCGGCCTGGAGGCAGAACTGGATATCGCCTCCAAGGCTCCGAACGATATCACCCAGATCCAGGGCCTTCGCAACGATTGGGCGAAATTTTGCATCCAGGAGGCGGAGCGCCAGCGGATCGAAGCGGAACGAAAAGCGGAGATCGAAAAGGAGAAGGCCCGGCTGATCGGCTGGGTCACCCAAAAGATCGGCGACCTGCTGACGGGCTATCTTTTCAATAAACGGCAGAAATGGATGGATTCCTTCAATGCGATCGCTGCGGAGGGATTTGACCAAAGTGCAGAGAACCTGAAACAGGCGTCGACCGCTTTCGTGCGCACCAAATTGGGCGAGGTGCTGCGCTACGAACTACCTGTCTTTCCCAAATTAGCCGAAGAGCAGATTAACACGGCCCGCATTAAAGCACATGAAGACTATGATTTTGATAGCTGGATCGCCCGGCACGACCAGGAGATGGAGGAGCTCAAACAGTCGCTCATCGAGCGGCTGCCGGCGCTGCGGCAGCAATTCGAGGAAGCGGCGGAGCTCGCCCGACTGGCGCGCGAAGCCGAAAAGGCGCGCTACCAGGCGCAACTGAAACGCCAACAGGAAGAAGAGGCGGCCAGGAAAGCCGAAGAACAGCGTCAGGCGAACATTGCCCGGGCCAATGCGCAGGAAAGGAAGCGACTCGAGGCCGAGGCAGCCAAAGCGCGCCAGGAGGCTGAAATCAATCGGAAGAAGCGCGAGGAAGACCAGCAGCGGGAAAACGAACGTCTCGCCGCCTTGCAAGCCGAGAATGACCGGCTGGAAAATGAAAAACTGGAACGCGAACGCCAGGAAAAGGAGAAACTCCAGCGGGAGCGCGAAGCGGCCGAGGAAAAGAACCGACAGACCGCGGAGCTGACAACCTCTTCGCTGATCGCCGGCACGCTCTTCGATCAGGCTGCGGCCAGCCTGGTAGACGATGGGCCCGAATCCCGGAAAGGATATGAGATCACCGTACTGCATCCGGCAGGATGGGTTCAGATCTTCCAATTTTGGTACCAGCACAAGGGCTGCAAGATGGCGGTTGATAAAATGGCATCCGTAAAGCTGGAGTCGATGAAGACGTTCTGCGAGACGGCGGCCAAAGATACGGACAAGAAATCCGGCGAACGGATCCAGAGCGAATATCTGCGCTATGAACTGGATGTCAAGGCTGTGAACCGGAAAGAAAAAAACAAGGAGGAGGCATGAGCCGGATAGACAATGTCGTTGAGCGCTGCATTACTCATGCGCGGCAAACAACAGTACCGGAGGAATTGACCCGGCGCCGCGTCCGGGAGGAGATCACCTGGTTCGTTGAGGACGCCCTGAAGCTGGCCAGGAATATCAATGAAACATCCGTTGGACCGCGTGATCGCCTGGAACGCTTGATCGAAATGGAACAACGGACAGGAATTTCTAAATCACCGCTTCTATGATCGAGGAAGTCAATGATCCCTACTACGGCCGGCCGGAGGTGAGCAATAGCGATCTCTCCGATCTAAAGCGCTATTGGGAGCCGGAGATCCTTCGCTACGATAAGGAGGCCGCTTACCGGTTCGGTACCCTGATCGATTGCATGATCACCGAGCCGCATAAGGTGAACTACTTCCGGTATACCTGTGCGGGAAATCAATACACCCGAGGAGATTTCGAACTCGCCGAGGAAATGAAGAAGGCTTTTTACCGGGTACCCTTTTGCAAGCTGCTGGCCCAAAATTCGGAGTTCCAAAAGGTCAGCATCCGAAGAGGCTTTCCAGTCGAATATGCTGGCGTCCGGTTCCTGCTGGATGTCCGGTGCAAATGGGACCTCTTCGCCATGCCGAAGCTCCAGATCTCCGGCGACATCAAAAGCACGACGGCCGAGACGCAGAAGCAATTCGAAGAGGCTTGCCACTACTTCGAATATTTCCGCCAACGCGCCTGGTACATGGATATCGAAGGGGTCGATCGCGATATGCTGATTGGGATCAGCAAAAAAAATTGCCGGGTCTTCCAGGTTCCGATCCGGCGAGGCGATGCCAACTACCAGGAAGGCAAAGCGCAATACCAGGATCTGGCTTTTAAATATGCGACGCTGTTCGGAAGCCTGATGGGCGCCGCATGAACACGCTAAAATTCAAACGATGGATATGATTCAAATTCCAAAAGAAAAAGTCTTGCAAGCCTATAAGGAGGCTGACGAAGGTGGTTTAATTACACTAAATAATTTATTCGGCGGCTCTCCCTTTTACACCAATATCAAGGAATGGGAGGATTACATTATCCCGCTCGTGCCCTCTTTTGAGGCGGCGTGCCGGATCACCGGCGATGATCCACAGGATATGGAGCTGAACAGCGGAACGTCTGATGAGATCGCCTATAAGCAGCTCAAGGTAGTGATAGAAGCGTTCCTTCCTCCCGGATGGGAATGGGACTGGTCGCCGAATAACAATCAGCAAAAATGGGCGCCCTATTTTGTCCACACTGGTTCCGGTTTCCGGTTCCTCGTTTCGGACTACGCCCTCACGCTCACGACCGGCGGCTCCCGGCTCCGCCTTTGCTCCAAGCGAATCAGCGACTATGTCGGAACCCAGTTCTTGGATCACTATAACCGGTTCCTGCTTTAGCAGGTCCTGATACAGGCGGCGCGAGGGCGGAGCGGGTGGTTCCAGTTTCCGGTTCAACGATTCGAACTACGACATCACGAACACGACCGGCAGCTCCCAGCATTTGCAACGATCATCGTTCTCGCAAGCCTTGCCCGCATGGCAAAAAATGTCTCTTAAACCGGGTCCGCCGGTAGCGCTGTATGTGCGAACGCGGGCCCCCAACAGCAAAGGATGAAGCGCATCGGTCAGTTATACGAGAAGATCTGCAGCCTGGATAACCTCCGGCTGGCCGACCAAAAGGCCCGCAAGGGCAAAAGTCATCAGCCGGGCGTGAAGGCGCACCTGGTGAGCGCTGAGTCCAACCTCCTTAGCCTTCAGCAAATGCTTCTGACGAAGACCTACCAAACATCCCCCTATATTACCTTTAAGATCTACGAGCCCAAAGAGCGCGAGATCTTCCGGCTGCCGTATTTCCCTGACCGCATTCTGCATCATGCGGTCCTGAACATCCTCGAGCCCATTTTCCGGGCCGTCTATACGGCCGATAGCTATAGCTGCATCCGCGGCCGCGGGATCCACGGCGCCGCCAGGGCTGTTAAAAGGGCCCTCCGCGACCCAGAAGCGACCCGCTATTGTCTTAAGCTCGATATCCGCAAGTTCTACCCCTCGGTCAGCCATAACGTCCTCAAAGGGCTGCTTCGCCGCAAATTCAAGGATCCTGATCTATTGTGGCTCCTCGACGAGATCATCGAAAGCGCTCCGGGTCTTCCGATCGGCAACTACCTGTCGCAGTACTTCGCCAATTTTTACCTGACCTATTTTGACCACTGGCTGAAAGAAGAAAAGCTGGTCCGGCATTATTTCCGCTACCTGGATGACATGGTTTTCCTGGCCCCGAATAAGCCGTCGCTGCACCGGTTGCTGGGCGAGATCCGCCAGTACCTCGAAGTCCACTTGCGCCTGCAGCTGAAAGCCAATTACCAGGTCTTTCCCGTCGCCGCCCGGGGCATCGACTTTGTCGGATACCGGTTCTTTCTTACCCATACGCTTCTTCGCAAATCCATCAAGAAGAATTTTGCGCGCATGGTTGCGCGTCGACTGACCCTTCAATCGGTCGCATCCTATTACGGTTGGGCTGCCCATGCCGACTGCAACCACCTACTCAAAACCTTACTGCATGAGAAATTTCAAGGAATTCGGGATCAAGCCGGCCCAGAAAGGATTCGTGGGCGACAAAATCAAGATCGACAGGATCCTCAACCGGTCAATCACGGTCGAAGCCTTCAAGATCGAGAAATCCAAGTTCGACGGCGATCGCCTGGACTTGCAGATCCGGATCGGGGAGACGCAGCACGTCATTTTTACCGGATCAGCGACGCTGCGGGAGATGATCGAACGGGTGCCAAAGGAAGCCTTCCCCTTCCAGACAACGATCGTAAAAGAGAACGAACGCTATGAATTCACCTGACATGCCTACCCTTAAGCACGATATCCGAAGCGCGCTCCCGCCCAAAAGAATATACGGCGCCGCCGGCGAGGAAGTGGAGATCATTTCCGTTCACGGGCATGTCTTTATTGTAAAGGGTCAGAGCGGATTTAAATACCCGGCGCTGGCCAGCGATATCCTTGATATACCGGCGGAATGGCTGGCCCAGTCGACGCCTCCGCCAACCGCCGAAGAACATAGACAACCGGTGGTTGCTGCCCCGCCGGCTGTCGCCACGCAAAGCCCGAAAAGCAGCCCTACCAAAACCAACCGCGCGCGCCGCCCGGATCCGCCCAAAGAAGAAAACCAGCGATCGCTGTTCTGATATGAAAAATAGAAAACTCCTCATATCAAAATTGCTCCGCGGCGCCTACCTGGTGAAGGTGCATGGTAAGCTGACGCTCTATGAAGGCAACCGGATTCCGGTGCTTCGGATACCGGACAACCTGATCAGGTCTATCAATAAATGGAACATCCTCAAGCCGAAGGGCACAGATAAGCAGGTGATCAGTATTCGGGCTGTTCAGCGGTTACACGGTAAAAATTCGATCAAGCGATTATATAAACAGTTTTTGAATGAAAAAAGTCATCATTTCGACGGAGAGCCTCAAACCGGCGCTCCGACATCTAAGCCAGGCCGTCCTCAAAAAACCTGCGCTCGATGTGTTATTAAATCTTTATTGCAGGGCGCGGAAGAACGAGCTGGAGCTGATATCGACGGACCTGGAGCTGACCATCAGCTATACTTGTTCCTGTGAGTGCGCCCAGGAGTTTGAGATGCTTATTCCCTTCGAGTTCCTCTCAAAGCTCGTCCCCCTATTGGGAAACCAGCCACTGGTGATCGAGCTGAACGGCAAGAAGGCGCGGTTTTCCGCCGCCGACGAGGTCTTCCACCTTGCCGGACTCGAGGAGGTGGGCAATTTTCCAAAGCTTCCGGACATCCCCAAAAAGAATAGTCTGGAACTGAACGAGGAATTCATGACCTGGCTTCTCCGGTCCATGGCCACCGCATCCAAGGATGACTTGCGACCCGCCATGACCAAGGCCTGCCTTGAACTAACCCCTGATGCCATCACGATCGTCTCTACGAATGCCCATGCCCTGTTCAAATACCGGTTCCCGATGGGGGTGCCGACAACGGAGACCATCCTTGTTTCCCCTAAGATCGGCCTTGCTCTGGAAGGCCTGGAGAAAACAACGCTCCGCTGGCATTCTCATCATGTTGCGTTTCAGGCGGACCATATTACTGTCATCAGCACCCGGTCCAGCGATAAGTATCCGGACTGGAAGGTGGTGATTCCCAACAGCGAGGCAAATCTTACAGTCGGCCGGCTTCAGCTCATGACCTCCCTTAATAAATGCCTGCTGACGGATGACAAACAGATCCTGCTGCAATTTGAACCTCTGGAAAGCCGGAACGGGCGATTCAAGCTGGCCTCCGCCAGCGAAGAGCGGGGGCGCGATTCTGTCGTTACGATGCCCGGTGAATACGCGGGAAAGACATTGCAGATCGCCCTGGCGCCGGTGCTGCTGAGAACGGTACTTGGGCAGCTGCCCTTCGATGATCTTTTCCTTCACATCGACGGGCCCAACCGCGGCGTGGTGATCACCTCGGAGGAAGATGCCAATTATCTCGGACTTATTATGCCACTAATGCTACAATGACAACAATATGAACTTTTTCCAACAACTCGAATCGCTGGGGCAGGGAATGGATCTGGTGCTCCGGATCAAAGGCAAAGACGGGACGATTACCATGTCGGTAGAGCCCCAGGCGAAGAACGCCTCAAAAGTAAAACCCTTGGTGCTGACCGGTACGGCTGCGGAGCTCGATGAAGGCTTCTTTGACCAGGTAACCGGCCAGATGAATGCGATCAAAGGCCTGCTCAGCAACCTCGACCAGGTGAAGCGGGACGCCGAAACCAAGGAAAAGGAAGCGTCGAAGGAGAAGAAGGCGCCGGCATATGCAAGGTCCTCTAAGGCCGCTAAAGCAGCAAAGGAGAAAAAGATTGCTCAAAAGGACAAGACGCCCAAACGGGAGAAGCGGGTTAAAGAAGAGAAGAGTAAAACCGCGCCTGCTCTCCTGGTCGGTGATATGTTCTCCCAGCCCGCGCCGGATCTCTTACCGGAAGCGTAGCCTACTTCTCTTGAAACCCAATCACCTGAAACGGAAACCAATTAAAATCGAGCATATGGCATTACAAGTAACAGGCCTCACCCGCATATTCCATTTCAAAAAAGACGGCAAGACCGTCGAGCTCTCCGACTTTAACCCTAATCTCTCCCCCGAAGAGGTGATGCAATTCTATGCCGGCCAGCATGAAGAGCTGACGACCTCCACGATCGCGGGACCGAAGATCGAGGGAGATAAGGCGGTCTATGAGTTCAAGACGACCGTTGGAACCAAAGGATAAAGATGAAAACCAAAGACTTCAAGAAATCATGCCGAAAAAAGTTAAGACCAGACGATCTCCATCATCAGCTCGGTCGCGTACTGCGCGAGGAAAGAAGAGATCTCCGGCTTCACGCCCGCGATCAGGAGAACGAACGCCGGATGCTGCCGTCGCAAGACCTACCCTTTATACCGTAAGATTCAAGGAGAAGCCGGGTACGGAGGTCTTCTTTAAAGCGCTCGGCCATCCGCTCGATGATCCCAAAGGGCTTTATCAGATCCTGCTGTCTGCCGCAAAACGGCTGGAGACGATCCGCACCGGAAAGCCGGTTGATTTTGATCCGTTGGAAAAGGGGATTACCATGCCCTTTGCGGCAGCCTACGTCCTGCGTCGCCTGAGTGATCAAATACCCAGGGGGTTTGAGTTCAACATTGACCGGGAGGGGAAGGATTATGTGGTAACGATCTTTCAGGAATGCCCCTACGACTGGTCCTGGTCGGCCTTTGAAGTAGGCCCGGCGCTCCGGAAGCTGGAAAAGGAAAATAAGCGATTATTTGGCCTGTTCCTCTCCTTCCTGAATCAATACTCCTCGGCTTGCCAGATCCCCATCTGGGACGACGGCATTATGGCTTATGGGCTGGACTACCTGAAAGATAGCGTCTTGGTGAATGATTTTGAAAATGCGGAAGATAAAAGGCAAGTGAAAAAGGCGATTGCCGAATACGAAAAGGGGGATCCGAAAAGATATATCGCCCTGATCCGCAAAGCGCCCAAAATTCCGCTCCCCCAAATGCAAAGCCGGGCGCGCTGTTATAAAGCAGGTCAGCCCATCGCCAATCTTATTCACCAGGGGGTCGAGATCATGCGGCAGGGGCGAAGTCTGACGGATTACATCTACCGCGGTTACTACGGAGACGATTTTGCCAGCTATCTGCACCTGCTCGATCAATCTGCTATCTTATTCGATGCCTCCGATCTGATCACCCAGGAAACCGAAACCTTTCTCGATGCCAATGCCCAGGAAGGGGTAGAGCATCCCTTTGTTACGCTTCAAATCAAAAAAAAGACGACGAAGGCGGACCTGGATAAGCTGGAGTCGCTCCTGGGATGGCCGATGCAGCTGCAGCAATTCACCAGCCGGGCCCAGGAGCTCGTCACCAAATACTTGAGAAAAAGATGAATCAGCTTACCGAACGACTGACCAAGACATTTCAACCGCGCCTGGCGATCATAGCATATACCTCCATGATGGACGATTGGGGCGATGCTTATCTCGAGAGCCACGAAATTGACGATCAGGGTGCGCTCCTGGAAGCCAAGCCGCTTAAGCAGGAGACGATCCAGGGGATGATTGACGTTTTTTTTGATGATCGGCAGAACCGGATTGCTATCTCAGGCCTTCTGCCGCCAAATATCCTCTTTTACGAGGGGCTGCCCGGCGGTCACTATGCCATGATCTGGCACCGGCCCGCGGAACGTCGCCGGCTGTTCTTCGAGAAGTCGCTTCACATCGCAAACGGCGAAGCCTTTGTGCCCCCTATGCTTTACAAAGCCTCTCGCAGGGAGCTGGCGGTCTATGCGCTCCCGGATGACCGGCGCCCCGATGAGAAGACCGCGCTACTGCGGGCGCCTTTCCACAATGTGGGCGAAGAGGGCGACGTCTGCCTGGGTAGTGCGATGGTTCCCAAACCCAAAGAACGTACCTACGCCGCCCTAATGAAATATTGGGAGGACCTCTTCTGGCTGAGTGAATTCTCGCACCTCCAAGGTTCGAAGAGCCCGACCAGGACCAACATCAATCTTTTGTGGCCCAAACTTATCAAAAATAAGCGGCTGACCTGGGCGGAGCTCGACGAGCTACAGCCCATCGGCAAAAAAACCGTGAAAGATATTTTATGATCCATTATACGCAAAAGTATCTTCTGGATCCGGCGCACAAGGTCACCGTGCACCTGGTCGGCCTCGGCGGTACCGGGTCTCAGATGCTGAACCAACTCGTGCGCCTGCACGAGACGCTAAAGGCGCTCGGTCATCCTGGGCTTCACATCCGCGCCTGGGATGCAGATGTGGTCTCCGCAGCAAATCTTGCCCGGCAGCTTTTTTATGAGCCGGATCTCGGGCTGAATAAGGCGCTCGTCCTGGTCAGCCGGATTAATCGCTGTTTTGGTCTGGATTGGGAAGCCAACAGCCGGGCCTTCGACGGAAGCGAGGGGGCCAATATTATCATCACCTGCATCGATACCGCTGCCGGGCGCATAAAGATCGGAGCACAGCTGAAGCCCAGGGGGAAGGGTGTCGCAACCGAGCGCACCTACTACTGGCTCGATATGGGCAACGCACAGGAGACCGGGCAGGCCATCCTTGGAACGATCCAGCCGGCTCCGCAGCCAACGGGCGAAAAGCGAACAACCGGTAGCTTAAAGACCGTGCTACAGAAGTTCCCGCAGCTGAGTAAACTAAAAGAAGTCGATGAAGGGCCCAGCTGCAGTCTCGCGCAGGCGATCAACCGGCAGGACCTTTTTATCAATAGTACGCTGGCGCAGTTTGGAGCAGGGCTGCTATGGAAGCTCTTTCGCAAAGGCGTCATCCGCCACCATGGCTGCTATGTGAACCTGGAGAACATGACCGTCAATCCAATCCCGATCAAGTAATCATTCCATTCTTATAAAAGCAAACAACATGAAACTGAATGTATTCTCGCAGGAAACGCTTCCCGCCAAAGTCAACGGGGGGGGGGGTAAAAAATGTGAACAAAATAGGCTTTGGCCGCAAAGGACAAATTTCCTTCAGCGTCAATGCCTGCCAGCTCATGGAGCTGAAAGCCGGCGACAAGGTCAGTCTTTGTCAGGATGATGCCAGCCCTGATCAGTGGTTTTTCTTCAAGGATGAACAAGGCTTCCCGCTGAAGAAGATCGCCAAAGGCGGCCTGCTGATCCATCATCTGGAGCTCGTGCAGACGTTCATGGATGCCTGGGAATTGCCGAAGGATAAGTCCGCAAGGGCCGCGATCGTCCCGGAGCCGGTCAAGGTGCGCGGGCAGAATACCCTCTACTGGCTGCTGGAGGTCAAAGCGGCCGCCACTACGTAAAATCAAGTGCCATGGATGCAGTATATGTTCTAAAGCAGGTGTATAGAACGGCCAAAAAATGCCGGGAGGCGCAGAAGGCTTACTACGCGTGCCGGGAGCCGAAGGAATCCAAAATGAAACAAGCCCATTATGCCGAGGCCAAACGGCGTGAAGCAGATCTGGACCGACTTATTGCGCAGCTGCCGGCCCTCGTGCCGGAACTGAAGACAGCCGATACAGAGGCTTAGGTTTTAATCCGTGCCCGCTAAAATCCTCACAATCGGATGAGCAAAGGATTTATACCGATCAGAAGAACCCTATTCGAGCATTTTCTTTACAATGAACACAGAGTGTTCAGTCGATTCGAGGCCTGGCTGGACTTAATTCAACTGGCGTCCTTTGTGGACGGTCAAACGGAGCTGATTAAAGGAAAGGCGATCACCCGCAACCGGGGAGAAATTGTCGCCTCCATCAGGTGGATAGCGAGCCGGTGGAACTGGTCGATCCATAAAACGTGTGACTTTGTTGAAGTATTGCGTAGCCAAGAGATGGTCGTCGTCGGCAAAGAAGGTGGTGTCACGAAACTCTCACTCGTGAACTTCGAAAGGTATAATTCGATCGGAAGAACGGAAAATGATATGGGAAGCAAAAGGGATAGCAAAACCCGCAATGGCACTGGATTAGATCAAAATGACGGGACGCAGAAGGAACAGCCGGAAAAAAACAAAAGGTGTAGCAAAAGGGACAGTGAAACGCAGGACAGCAAAGGATTAGATGAGAGTGCGGGTACAGCAAAAGGGACACAGAATGACACAGTCAGGGAACAGTCAGGGAACAGTCAGGGAACAAATATAAATAAGGATAATAAAGAGAAAAAAGGGGAGGGGGAAGGAGGCGCTGACGCGCCTTTGCCCCCCCCACGGAATAAGACGGAAGAAAAGCAACTGGCTATGCTCGAACGGGAAAAGGAATTTTACCAAAGCCTGGTCCCCCACCTGTCGACCTATGGAAAAGAAATGATCCGGGCTTTTTACGACTACTGGCGGGAGGCCAACAAGTCGCGGACGAAAATGAAGTGGGAGCTGGAGGAAACATGGGTACTCGAGCTTCGGCTGGTAAAATGGGAGGATAACGATGTGCGATGGAAAAAATCAGGAGCCACCGCGCCAGCGGCCGCTGCGCCAAAAGGGCCGCCGCTGGCGAAGATCCAGGAGGAGGTGAATAGCATCTACAGCCAGTGGTGCGCCAATCCGGAGCAAGTGACTGTCACCTCGATTACTGATGAGCATTTTGCTGCGCTCAAGGCAGAGGAGCTGCATTACTACATATCTGGCTGGAATGAAGTACTCTGGAAGATGGCGAGGGCTCATATGACGGAAAAAGGACTGCAGGGGCCGGCGATTGAGGATGCGCTGATTCGGGCATTCGGAGTGCTGGAAATTTTTAAACAATTGAAAACAAATGGCAAAAATCGAATCTTTAACCGGCCTTGACCGCACGAAATACTGGTTTTGGATCGGCATCGATACCGGGGTAAAGACGGGTTATGCCGTCTACCAGGTGCCGGGAAAGCGACTCCTCAGCGTCCGCACCTTGCTGATCCATGAGGCCATGCAGCGGGTAGCGGATTGGGCAATGTCCCCCCGGATCCTGGTTAGGGTGGAGGATGCCCGGCAAGCTAAATTCCGGAGACAAAAAGATGCCTATAAAGCGCAAGGAGCGGGGTCGGTCAAGCGAGATGCTAAAGTTTGGGAAGATTTCCTCCTTGGCCTGGGCATCGATTTTCAAATGGTTCGGCCGGTCAAATCGATCACGAAACTGAAGGTAAATGCCTTTGAGCGGTTGACCGGCTGGAGCGCCCCGGTGACCTCGCATTCCATGGACGCCGCAATGCTGGTCTATGGTTATTGAGGTGCTGGTCCGCGGGGAGGTATTACTGCGTGCCCGGATAGCACCGGAGCTGATGAAAAGGGACCGGCGCATCCCGCTGCGAGACGAGCATGAATACCGGCAAAAGCAGATCCAGGGAATGGTCGCTATCCTGGAGCGGGAAATAGACCGGCTTTTGATCCCCGGAGATCAGGTGAGCTTTTGTCTGACGGTCCCCTCGAAAATGGAGGATGATGAAGCGCCCTTTTTTTAATTGTAATAAACGCAAGATGAGACAACAATTCCATCCGGACACTGATATCCGGTATCTGACAGAAGATCAACGGCGGGAGATCCTCGCCATGCAGGAGCTGCTCTTTGTAATCACGACGGACATCAAGCGCGTCCGTGTACTCCGGAGCCTAATCAACCGGGGAATTGCCGTGCAAAAAGACAATTCGGCTGTCTATTCCCTGACTGAGGAGTGGCAGAAAGCCGAGCTGCAGGAAAAGCCGGCGCCCTTGCCACCTGAAAAGTTGAAAAATGTCGCCCCGGATCCGCCGAGGCAATGGGAGCGACCGCCGGCGATATATAGCAACATGAGCCAGGAGGAACGTATTGACTACATTCTTAAAAACTACTGAGATGAAAAACAAAGACTTGATCGCAAAATTGCAGCAGTTCGACCCGGAGATAGAGGTGGCGATCCTCGATTGGGCGGCCAACGAACGGGGAGCAGATGAAGAAGGGAGCTCCGATGGGATCTACCCTGGATTCACGATCAGCAAGATGGCCGGAGAGGAGATCCCGGAAGGGACGAAAGAATGGATCGCCCTGGAATTCGACAACGACAATCTCTTTGTGCCGGCGGTCCGCAAATGCCGGGTGTGCGGATGCACGGATGACGATTGCCGCCAGTGTATCGAAAAGACTGGGAACGCCTGCCATTGGGTGGAAGCGGATCTCTGCAGTGCCTGTGTGGAGGAAGGGAAAGATGAAACTCCAGGGGAATGAAAAAGAAGGAACAGCCACCGAAAACAAAAATGGGCCAGCTGATGATGTTCATCGACCAAATGGACCTATTTCTTCATCCCCGGATCATGGACGCCTTGAAAAAGGCGGTCTGGGAAGCGCGAACGGAAATGGCCCAGGAAGCGCTGGATCAAAAGATCAGCCGCGAACTACAGGAGCTCGAGCCTTTTTTGAAGAGATACAGAGATTCTATCCAAATATATTCCTCTGGCAGCGCCCCCGCCCGTCTGCTGTGGCACATGCGACCCTTACTACAGAAAATCATTGAAT
Source organism: Puia sp. (assembly GCA_035695565.1). Classification (GTDB taxonomy): domain Bacteria; phylum Bacteroidota; class Bacteroidia; order Chitinophagales; family Chitinophagaceae; genus Puia. The sequence continues at coordinate 187,846 of DASRRX010000016.1, forward strand.
TATACGGAAATCAAGACACATGCAAAAAATAGACATCGGCACGGAAATCGATCTCGCGGATCTGCTGGTCAGCAGGCTGCTGATCCAGGCCAACAGCGGCGGCGGAAAATCCGGGCTTGCCCGCAAGATCATGGAGAAATGCTATGGGATAGTGCCTTTCATTGTAATTGATTATGACGGAGAATACTACACGTTGAAAGAAAAGCTGTCTGACGTAATAGTTATCGGCGGTCATGCAGCTGACATACCACTCAGTCTTCAAGCAGCCAGGCTACTTCCCCGGGAAATCATATCTAACCAACTTTCGGTCGTGATAGATCCGAGCGAAATGAAGATGAAGGGGCGGATTGAATACGTCAAGATTTTTCTGGAGACCATGATGGAGCTGCCCAAGACGCTTTGGAAGCCATATTTTGTGTTTATCGAGGAGGCTCATAAGTACTGCGGAGAGCAAGATAAACAGGAATCGGGTCCTGCTGTTCGCGATCTAATGAGCGGTGGAAGGAAGATGGGCTATTGCGGGATTTTGCTGACGCAGCGGATAAGCAAGCTCCATAAGGATGCAGCTGCCGAGTGCAATAACAAGTTTGTCGGCCGTACCAATCTCGACATCGATATGGACCGCGCTGCCCGGGAATTAGGTTTTACTTCCTCCAGTCAATACACCCGGCTGTCGTTACGTGGTCTACAGCCGCGGCATTTTTACTGTTATGGTACCAGTATTCAGCCTCATCATGTCCATGAGGTAACAATCGGCCTTTGTGAGACTACTATTCCGAAATTCGGCATGGCTCTCGATATCAAACCGAAGAAACCGACCGATAAAGTGATGGCGGCACTGTCGAAATTGTCCCTGTTGCCGAAGGACGCGGAGAAGGAGCTGAAGGATATCGCAAGCCTCCAAGTGGAGGTGAAGCGGCTGACAGGAGAGTTGGCGAAGACGAAGAAGGCGCCGGCGGCAGCTGCACCGACCTATCCGCATTTCAATGAAAAGCAGGTTCAGATGGCCGTCGACCGGGCTGCTGATAAAGCACGTGCCGATACGACCGACCATTTCAAGAAACTCATCCAGGAAGGCAATAAAAAGATCAAGGAACTGACAGATGTGATCCATGAGCTGAACAACCGCATGGGCCGGATCAGCAAGCTGGCGGTGCCATTGACGATATCAGCCATTCCGACGCCTGCAGGCGAGACGATCCCTTCGAAACGTGAGCCGATTCGCGCTAAGAATGAGCCGAAATCCGAAAAACCCGTACCGAAACCTGATAAAAATGTGCCGGATGGCGATAAACTCGGCAAGTGCGCCCGCGCGATCCTTTCTTTCCTGGCCGGCTTCGACAATAGGAAATTCACCAAGGTGCAGATAAGCGTGGCCACCGGATATTCCGTGAACTCAAGCACTTTTCAAAATGCGCTTTCGGAGCTGAATACCCGTGGCCTGATCGTTCGCGGCGATCGGATCACTTATAACCAGGAGGCGTGGCAGGAGATCCTTTCCCTTGTTGGTCCGGTCTTCGAGCACAAATTTAATGCGCACACATTTTCCACGAACCTGGGCAAATGTGAAAAGGAGCTCTATGAAGTGATCCTTGCCACTCCGGACCAGCTGCTTAGCAAGGACGAGATCGCGGCGCGCACAGCTACCGGTTATTCGGTCAATTCCAGCACCTTCCAGAACGCTCTTTCCCGGCTGTCGACGCTCGAGCTGATCGAGAGGGAAGCCGGCAAGATCCGTTTCAATCCCGAATTACTCGAACTTTTATAAATCAACCAATTATGATACCTAAACTGAAAGATAATGAACAGGCCTGGTGGGACGACCGCACCCAGGAATTTACGATCCGAAGCCGGCGGGCCTCGGCTCGGCCTCGCTTCACCGACCGGACAATCGTTTTGATCATCCTACTGGCCGTCATGCTCGTCGGCGCGATCGGTGTATGTACGACCCTCTGCTGGGAACCAGGCCCGTTGACCGGTACTTTTTACCCGTGGGACAGCACCCTGGAGAACCATTCGCAGATCCCGGTACCGGATTCTTTAACTCAATAAACATAGCAATAATATGAGTCAACAAATCGGAGCTGCCGCCATGAGAAAACTGGGAAAAAAGATCGCTCGGGAAATCCCAAGTCTCGGCTTCGCTATAGTAGTCTTTGAATTCCATCATCCGGGAATTGCAAATTACCTCTCCAATGCCAAGCGCCAGGACATGATCTTAGCCCTAAAAGAAACCATCACAATCCTTGAAGAGAAAAATGATTTTAAAACGCCGGAGGAAAATTGATATGGAAATCCAGCAAAGCATTATTGAAAAGGTCGCCGCCTTTATAGGCAAGGAAAATATCAGGTGGTTTCGGCATGTAAAGGGGCTCAAAGGTGGCATCAATGTCATACTTCGGCTGAACTTTCAAAAGAAAAAAATCCCTGTTCATCCAATCCACTTGCGGGAGGGAATGCAAATTCGAAACTTCCTACGCGGGCTGCCGGAATGCAAGACTTGGACGCATGAGGATTTTGAAAGAGGTTGGATCGACGTTATTGAACTATTAATCAAGCAACCATGAACATTAGCTATGGAGGACTACCATCGATCGGCATCATTGTTACCTGGGGCAGGGATATGATCATCCAGAAAGGTGGCTTACTCGCCTTCATCCGTTATTTCGAATTGACCATGGCGGATGAGGAAGGAATCTGGATGCAGAAGAGCAAAAACTGTCCACAGCAAGACGTGGCCCAGGTATACGTGATTGTCTGCAACAAGGTCAGATACCGGTTATTTTATGCCGGCTATCAAACCGGTGCGACGGCAGCATTCAATGGCAACGGGCATTCTTGGTCGAGCCGCAGTATTATTACCTGGCCGCGCATACTGATGGCTGGACCTTTCGAAAAGGCACCCCGCAAGATCCCGATGCGCGGCTTCCAGGGCTTCCGGTATGTATATGAACCAATTTGGTAAACTTTAAAAGATCGATATGAACACATTACCAACATTTAGCGCCTGGTGCCTGGTCGAGCTCTTCGGGCATGCCCGCATCGCCGGTTTTTGTACCGAGCAAAATATTGCCGGCGCAAACATGCTCCGCGTTGACGTCCCGGAAACGAAAGACGCCCCATCATTTACTCGCTTTTTCGGATCCACTGCCATCTATGCCCTCAACCCCGTAGATGAAGAAACAGCCCGGCATATTGCGGGCCAGCTTCACGTCAAGCCCGTTCAGATTTGGGATATTCAAGAGCTGGTCAAAAAGCATATGCCGGCCCTTCCCACATCTGATGGCGTTGGAAAAGCCCTGGCTGGAGAAGCTGGCAATGAAGAGGAGGAAGACCATGAACTTTAATAGGCTAACTGAAGAACTCAATCGGGGGCCGCCTCGACCGCACAGATGCAGGCAGAAAATATCAAATTACGAATGAAAGCAAAGACAAGGCGGCGGTTGGCACCGCCGCTTTTGTTTCAAAAACGATATTTAAGGCAATGAGCGCTCCGACTATTGGCATCACCTATTTGATTTTTAAGGATGGGAAATTCCTAGGGGTGGGCGTCTGGGCGGATGACAAGTGGAATGGGCTATGTTTTCTGATCAAACAACCCGATGGCAGTAACTGGGTTATCTGGCCTGACGGTGTCGATTATGTAGAAAAGAGGGATAAATAGCGCCGGCGCGACCATCTCCAATTATCCCCACGATTTCCCCATCCGAGTAGGTTTTTCCAACTTCCGGTATTATCTTGTACGCCCTCAAAGGCTGCTAATGGTAAAACGGTCAACCCCGCCCCATCGGATCATCACCGAAAACATGATCCGACGAATGAAATTGCTTATTGCCGACGATGTGGTCAAAAACCGGCGGCAAATCGCCGACCGCATAGGCATGAACCGTAATTGCATCTACCGAATCGAGCGGGATCCCACATTTACCTTTACCCTGGAGCAATTCTACAACTTCTGCCACGCCTTTAAAATTGATCCGTCCGAACTATTCCCGAAGTAGGCTTTTCGAACCCAAAGTTTATTTTTAGCTTTATGGCATGACAGCCCCCAAATCGTTGAAAAAGGCCATTACGCGCAAACCTCCGAAGAGCCCCGGTAAAAATGCAATTGCCTTCACGGCCAAACAAGAACTTTTCTGCCACGAGTGGCTGATCGATATGAATGATACTCAAGCAGCTATACGGTCTGGTTATTCTAAGAAGACAGCCGGCGCTATCGGCCACGAACTATTGAGAAATCCTAAAATTAGGGACCGGATCGACCAGTTGCGAAACGAAGCCCTTATAAGGGCGGATCTTTCACTGGATTCTTTAATCAATGAGATGAAGCGCTTTACCTTCTGGTCAATCAAAGATTTTGTCGGCGCCGGCAACACTATTCTCGATCTTACTACACTGCCCAGGGAGCTGTTGAAGCCTGTGGTGGGGATTAAAACGACTGAGCGGTATGACCCAGATGGCCGGCCGGTTAAAAGCGTCGAGTTAAAATTCGTGGATAAAAGGGCATCCGGAGTGGATCTGATCCGCCATCTCGGCGGCTTCGAGAAGGACAATCAGCAAAAGGTGTTGAAGATCAGCGTAAAAAGAAAGTAGGATAAACCAAAAAAATTAACGATTTATGATAAATGGGAGAGAGCTCCGCATTGGCAATATCGCTACGGTGGCGAACCTGACCGGATCGGTTACTTCCCTCACCGTCTGCGAAGATGGGGATGCTGATATTACCATGTCCTTTTCTCCGGGTTACGACTATTCTCCCGAGCAGCTTGATCCGGTGCCCCTTTCGGAGGAATGGCTGGAAAAAATAGGATTTGAAACTGTAGAAGAAAACTGGGAACCATCTGTCGGAGACGCCGTGGGTAAATTGTTCTATAATAATATGAGCGTAATTCGACAAAGGGATACCGGCAAATTTCATCTTTTGCTGGACGGTGGGCCCGATGAGCATGAATATGGCTTTGCCGGCATCGAATTGAAAGCAGTCCATCAGCTGCAAAACCTATATTTCGCACTTACCGGCGAGGAGCTGCCGGTAAAGGAATGATCGAGGTCGAGATCCATAAAGACGTCTATTTAGAATGCTTCCATCACTTACTGGAGCCCAATGACATCGATATCGAAATCCTATGGGGCGGCCGCGATAGCGGAAAGTCGAAGTTCATCGCCCAGATCCTGACCGAGGACTGCATGGGCGCTGACTATTTCCGGTGCATCCTGATCAAGCAGACGCACGAATCCATCAAGGACGCTCAGTGGCAGATGATCAAGGATAACGCCGAACAATGGGGCGTCGATCCCTTGTTCCGGTTCAAAACGTCGCCGCTCGGGATTGAATGCCGGAGCGGAGGAACTTTTGCTACTCGCGGCTTGGATGATCCGGGCAAACTCCGGTCCTTTACGAATCCATCGAAGGTATGGGTCGAAGAAGCCAACCAAACGACGGAAGAAGGCTTTATTACGATCATTACCGGCCTTCGGTCGGATTATGGCAAGATCAAGGTCTGGCTCAGTCTCAACCCGGAAGCCTTGACTGCGGATTATAAGGAATTCTGGCTCTATAAGATGTTCTTTGCGGCATACGAGGGACAGCTGAATTTTACCGGCGCAATGGTAATCAATGACCCCAAGACCGGCCAACCGATGAAGGATAAGGAAGGCAATCCGGTCCAGGTCACCTACCGGGCGACGCACGTCACCTATGTCGATAATCCCTATGTCTCGCCCCAACGTATCGCTTTCCACGAGTCGCTCAAGAATACTAATTATTATTGGTACCAAGTCTATACACTGGGGCTTTGGGGCAACCAGGCGAATGATGCTCCCTGGGCATTCGCGTTCGATCGAAGCAAGCATGTCGGCCACTGTCAGCTCAACCCCAAAGAGCCGGTTTACCTGTCCTTTGACTTCAACCGCAATCCCATGTGCTGTGCGGTGATCCAGCATTACGGCGGCCGGATCTATGTGCTGCAGGTCTTCAAGATTCCCAAATCCGGGGTCGACGCGGTATGTGCCCACGTCCTGGTCTTCTATCCCGGTTGCTTGTACATCGTTACGGGTGACTATTCCGGCAATAACGAAACGTCTCTCTTCGCCGAACAGGTGACGCATTATAAGCTGATCCAGCAATACCTCCGGCTGTCGCCCGGCCAGCTAAAAGTAAAGCCTAATCCGCGGCTACAAAAGAACCAGACGCATGTCAACTGCGTGCTAGCCTTTTATAAAGTCACCATCGATGAGGAAAAGGCGGCTCCGCTAATTTTCGATATGCAAAATGTCAAAAAGCGCGCGGATGGTACGATCGTCAAAGAGGACCGGAATGATCCGGCGCAGCAATCCGATGCCCTCGATACGTTCCGGTATTTCTGCAACAACTTCATGGATTGGTTCCGTCCGATGGACAAAAAATAATCTCCCGGAATTAAAATAATCCTGTAAGTTTGATTAAAATACCGGCGGATGGGCCTTGTTACCCCTTGCAATAGCGTTTTTCAGATCACCCTGCCGGCGCCCAGCGGCGCCAATGCCGCGGTCGACAATATCACCATCAACGCCCATCTCACGCCTGCTACCGAGTATTGGTACATCGTCACCGACAAATTCGGCAATGAATATACCAAGCAGGTAACGGCCGACGAGAACGGTTCTTTTGAACTATTGGCCGCGGACTTTCCCACCGGCCTTTTCAATCCCTATAGCGGTAAGTTTCAGCTGCAGGTCAAAAAGACCCTCCAGGACGAGGCTCCCCAGCCCTTAACGTTCTGCGCCGAAGCTTACGATACGATCCTGATGGCGTTCGCCAATGTCACGGCTAACGTTCCCAACTCGATCATCGACTGCCACTAAGCAAATCGTCCGTCATGCTGGAGCAGGTTGTCCTCACGTCGCTGAAGATCTTGGCAGTATATGTATGCTTCCAGGAAGGCATGATCCTGGCGCCGGTCCGGCGCTGGCTCTGGCGCATCCTACCGCAGGTCCTGCACAAGCCCGCATTTGAATGCCTGACTTGCATGGGCGGCTTTTGGACGCTGGTATTCTACGTGCTGGGCCGGCCGGCATGCGGCCTGATCGAGCTGATGCTACCGGTCATCGGGTTAAACTGGCTCATCGCCATCTGGAAAGACCAATTTTTTATTCCCCATGGAGGCGGTTACTAAGGAGAATTTCAGGACGCTGATGGAACGCTGCGGCTTTACGGTCAGCAAATGCACGGCCTGCGGGAACCTGTACAAATGCTTTCTGCGCGGCGTGAACAACCAGGTGCTCGAGATCCGACCCGCGCAGACCGTCCATGGGACCTTCGTCATCAAAAAAAACGGCTCCGCTGTGGCCAGCGGCTATTTATATGACCTTAACAAAAATCTTGAAAAGTATTTTCCGCAGGCCGGCGCATCAGCTGCGCCCGGGCCATAAGATCGAGCTGGCCTTCACGGCTAACGGCATCGATTATTATCATTTTCCGGATGTGCTGTCCATGGGATTCGAGCGCGCGCTGACCGCCCTCAGCTTCTATGAGGAGCTGCGCATGCGCACGACCCGGGAATACCTGGAGGCGCATTGTAGGGCGATGCGCGAAATTCTTGCCGATCCCAAAAAGATCGACGTTTACCGGATTTCCATCCTGAACAAAAATTTGCAGGACCGGCTCGGATTGATCGTGGAACCGGAGATCGTATACAAACTCGCCGCGGTCATGTATTTCGATCAAACCGAGGACCCGTACCGCTATGACTTTGCCTATGGACAAAAGAAGATCGAGCGATGGAAAAAGGACCTGTCGCTGAAGAGTTTTTTTTTGTCGACCCCTATCAAAAATTTGATACCGGGTTTGGATTCCTTCGAGGAGAATTTAGAGAACTATTCGGAGGTCGTAAAGGTGCTGAACGACAAGATGTGGGAGACCATTTCGTCACAGCTATCCGACAGTCTGCCATTACTCGAGAGCGTCAGAAAATCGCCCTCGCTAAATGGCTCCCGCCGCAGATCGAACTGATGAGCCTTTCTATATACGAGTACTATTTCCATCTGAACGATATGAAAAAGGAGATAGATACTGAAAATGCAAATAGACGAAAGATGAAGCATGCCCACGGATACCCGCAACGTCGTCATTAAATTCACCGGCGATTATTCTGAGCTGGCAACCGCCAATCAGGAACTGCAGAAAAGCGGCTTGTCGGCAGAGCAGGTCAAGCAGTTCGACGAGCTGAATAAGGCGACAGCTGCTACCGCCTCCAACGTCAAGGCGATAGCAACGGCTGCCGCCGGCGCCGGTTCCCAATTCGACCGACTGGCGAATGCTACGAACAACGCCTCTAAAGGCATTGTCGGGGCCGCCGGCAAACAGGCGCTGGATAGCCTCCGGACATCTACCGCCGGCGTATCCACGGAGATCGGAAAGATGATCTCCCAGCTGGATCAGGCAAAGGCAAAGCTGGCATCGCTTCAGGCCGGCACAGACGCCTTTACCGATCTGGAGGAGGAAATTAAAGCAACCGAGATTGCAATGGGGGCCCTTGCCAAGACGACGGCATCCCTGGCCGCCGGCACCTCCACTATTCAACAACAAACGCGGGCCTATACCAATACACTCGTCCAGCTGAAGCAGGCAGGGCTTGATAATACAGAGGTCTATAAGGCCGTCAAAAATAGCCTGGCAGAACTGCAGATCAGCGCCAAAAAGGTAGGCGAAGACATTGGAGGGGTGGCCAGCGAAACAAAAAACTTAGGGGGCGTTGTAGAAGGGGCAGAAGGCATCGCCGGCGCATTTGAAGCCGCCGCCGGCGCATCGGCCATTTTCGGGGAAAAGTCCGAAGAACTCGAGAAAACGACGCAACGGGTGTTTGCCGCAATGGCGCTGGCCAACGGTATTCAGAAGCTCTACAATGTAACGCTGAAAGAATCTGCCGCTGTCCAGTTGATTGCCCGGGGGCAGGCGGCGCTACAAGCAACAGCTACTCAACTGGCCGCGGCTGCCGAAAGCGAATATATTGTTGTCCGGTATGCCGCTACGGCCGCTCAGGCCGCGTTAAATGCCGTCATGGCAGCCAATCCCGCCGTTTTGCTTATTGGTATTTTGGTTGCCGCCGGCGCTGCCCTCTTTGCCTTTACCAGCAACACCAATAAAGCGGCCGAGGCCCAGAAAAAGCTCCTCGAGGAAGAAAAGCTGCAGATGGAAGCCTTGGAGGAATATCAACGGATCTCCGTACAAGGCAATAGTGAACGGATCCGCGACCTCCAGGCCGAGCTTACCGTCCTAAAGGCAAAAAATGTTAGCCAGACCCAGATCCTCGAGAAGGAAAAGGAATTGGCTGCCGCGGAGCGGGCCCTTGCCGGCAACAATGCCGGTTTCTATGCGGCTGAGGTAAAAAATATCGGCGATGTATCTTCGCAAATTTCCTTTCTAAAGGAAAAGCTCGTTTCGCTGAAAACGGAGCTCGATTCCAAAAAGTCCAGCTGGTTCTTGACCAAATGGCTCTATGGTGAAAGAGGCGAATCGACTATTAATGACGATATCGATAATACCAAGGCGCAAATCGAGAACCTCCAGAAGCAGCTCGAGACGGGAGAAAATAGCCAAAAAGCCTTAATTGAAGCCCGCGCCGCAGATGAAGCCAAAGCTGAAGAGCTCCGGAAGCACGCTGTAGAAGAAGGGCTGAAAGACGATGTCGCCGCGGCCAATATCCGCCTTGCCCTATCGAAAAAATCAACGGAAGAGGAGCTCAATGCCGAGATCGGCGTCCTGAACCGAAAGAAAGCGCTGGAACTAAATGATGCCAACCTGACCGGCATTCAGCGGCGGGCAATTGAGGAACAGACCGCCCGGGAGATCCGCGACCTGCAGTATAATTATACCCTAGAGCAGGCCAAAGGTAGCCTGGCAATCTATCAGGCCTATGCCAATGGAAAGCTTGCCGTTGTGCAAAAAGGCAGCAACGAAGAGCTGGAGCTGGAAAAGCAACTGTTGATCCAAAAGCGCGATGTCGATACCCTCGCTGCCCGGGACAATATCCAGGAGCAGCAGCGGGTGCGCCTGCAGTTCGAGGACGATTATAGCGCCCTCTTGCGCAATTTCATCCGCCAGCGCAATCTCGATGAGCTGGAAAGCGCTAAGCTCGTCAACCAGGCGAAGCTCGATGCCACCCAACGGGGCACGCATGAGGAATATACCCTTCAGCTGCAAGCAGTCGAACTGGAGCGCCAGGCGGAAGTCGCAGCGATCGACGAACGGGTGCGGAATACGGAGAAAGGACAGGCGCAGATCGCTGAGATCAACGCCAAAGCCTTGCAGCAGGAAGCAGATTTGCGAAAAGCCTATCTGCAAAAGGAGATCGAGGATGAGACCAATAGCTCAAGGGCCGTCAATGACATCCGGATCACCCGCTTGCAAGGGCAGGCCGCCAGTCCCACCACCACCAATGACCAGCGGTTTAAGTTGCAGCAGCAGGCCCGGCAGATTGAACTGGAAAATATTGATAATGAAGAAAAAGAAAATGAACGCCTTTATCAAAATAAGATTATCACCCAGGAGCAATACGTCCAGAAGTCGCTGGAGCTGGAAAACCAGCGGCTGCAAAAGCAATATGAGATCGATAATGCCGAAGCGGCCCACAAAAAGCAGGTCTACCAGGCGATCCAGAACACTACGATCGAGATCACCCAGAAAATCGCGGATGCCGTTTTTGCGGTCAATGACAATGAGATCAGGCAGGAGGAGATAAACCGCACGGCTGCTCTGGATCGGGACAAGGAAGCTACCCTCAACCAAAAATTCCTGACCAATACCCAAAAGGCGGCTATTGATGAATCCTTTAAACGTCAGCAGATTGCCTCCGAACGTCAAGCGGATATCCAAAAGCGCAATAATGATGAGCAGCAGGCGGAAATCGATGGTTTCCTGGCCATTGCGAAGATATGGGCTGAGCATGCCGACGATCCCATCCTGGCTGCCGTCCTGACTGCTCTCGCGATTGCGCAAACCACGGCTCAACTATCAAAAATCAAATCCACACCGCTCCCGACCTACCGCGCTGGCGTGGAAATGCTCGACGGCCCGGGAACGTCTACTTCCGATTCGATCCTTGCCCGGCTTAGCAAGGGGGAGCGGGTCGTCCGAGCCGATATCAACCGGAAGTATTTCCCGGCCCTGTCAGCCATCCACAATGAACTCATCCAGCCGGAGGTTGCCAATGCCATGCTCACCGGCGATCTAAATCCAGCCCTCCCGTTGGAAGATATGGAACGTCGAGGCTTTGGGGGCGCCGCGATCGACTATGACCAGCTGGGCGCCGCCGTTGCCCGTCACCTGGGAGGCGCTATTTCCCAGTTGCCGATGAATGAATTTTCTTTCGACGAAAATGGGTTTGTCCATGCCATCCGAAAGGGAATTGAACGACAGATTTCCATCTCAAAACGGTATCATCGACGCAAATGAACTGGAGATTTACCATGATCGATTTTACGACCAGCGTCGGCGGGACGAACACTGTCCTTACGGAAAAGGATGGCAGCCTCTATGAGCCCCCCGGATGGACGGATGCAACGATCGAAATTGAGCGCGATGAGGATCTGAAGGGTGTCTTTTTCGATTATTCGTTCTCCAGTCTGAAGTGGACCGATCAGGCCTATTGGATCCTGCGCACCGCCTATGAGGGCTTTGGCATTGTGGCCAATGTGCAGCTGCTCATTGAATACTATTGCCCGGAGTGTCCGGATTGCCAGTACCAGTTCTTCTACCAGGCCCAGTTCAATTTTACTGAATATAAGCGGGTGGACAGCGACTTCTGCTATATCGATGTGCCGCTCGAAACCTCATCCGCGCTCTTGCAGTTCAATAACCTCTATGACCAAAAGGTCGACCTGGAGAATATGATAGGCTATGACCTGAAGACGCCATTGACACCCTATAGCGCCATGGGGCAGGTGATCACGCTGAAAAACAAGACCGTCATTGAGCGGATCGTAGCGGATAATACCAGCGTGGGGATCGGCGATGCGAACTTTGGGCCTCAACCCGTCAGCTATCCCCTGTATAACGATCAGGCATTCATCCATGGCGATCCCAACATCAGTGCCGGCTACTTCATCCCGCCTTTTACCAATGTGCGGGCGGTCGAAATCTTGCAATCCTTCGTTCAATATCCGAGTATCGGGATTAACATTGCTACGAACATTACCAGTGTCCAGATCGCCTATGGCGGATACAATGATCTCGGCCATATCGGTGGGGCTTACCTAATGTATAAGCCTCGCTTGCTTCCTATCAATATCGCCAACCTGGTCCAGGTAGAGGCGCCGTCCATAGATATCGTTTTTAAAGGCTTCTATTCAGACATAGGCCCGGCGGGAGAAGGGTTTTTCCAAATCTTGCTGATCTCCTATCTATACGATTCTAATGGCAGTCGGTCTGTCAATGCCATTATTCAGCAAAGCCCAGTTTATAGAGCCTCCGGGCCTTCGGATATCGTCAATTTCGATTTCGAATATAACAATCCGGCTTATCCCCTTCAAAATGGCGAAGCCCTGATGTTCGCTGTCATCTTTGGGAAGTTTGGATTAGGCGCGCGGCCCAATTTCACGTTTGACGGAAATAATTCCATCAATTGCGAGGCGCCGACGACTTATGTGGATACGCCTTGCAAAGTTTTCCCGGTCCTGGAAACGATGAGCCGGATCGCTGAGAATATCACCAATACAGAGCTCTCCGTCGTCTCAGATTATTTCGGGCGTATAGACAGCCAGCCATATGCGGCAGCTACTGACGGTGAAGGAGCGTTCGAAGTGCTTACGAAAGGGCTGATCATGCGGGGCCTTCAGGCTCGCCAAGCCGTCCTGAACGCGCAAGGAGGCTATCTGGATAATTTCAACTCTTCGCAGTCGGATATACTCAACAATGTCAACATTTTTGCCCTTTCCTTTGAGGATGTCTTTAATGCCCTGAATGCGATCCATTGCACCGGACTGGGCATCGAAGATGACCCCACGCGACCTGGCAAGCAGCGCCTTCGGATGGAGCGGTTTGATTATTTCTTCCAGAGTCAGGTCCTTATGACGCTCGATAATATCCTGGAGATCACAAAAGAGACCAAGAGCGGGAAATTTTATAGTTTGATGAACTTCGGCTATTCGAAATGGGAAACCTCCTCCTATGACGGCTTGGATGAATTTCTTACGAAACGCCAGTACCGCTCGACTTTCACCCAAATCCAGAATACCCTCGATAAGACCTGCGACTTTGTGACGTCGGGCTACGCGATCGAATATTGCCGGCGCGCATCCGGGGACGCCACCCAGGACAGCGAGTTTGATAACGATACCTTCCTGATCTGCGTCTTACCGATGAAGCTGACTTGTCAAAGCATTCAGTTCCAGCCTGGGAACATTATCTATATTACCGGACAGGTCCTGGTCTTTCCAGTCGGTGGTACGTTCAGTATAACGATCGGGAGCGGAGCGCCAATGACTTATACCGTCGTAACCTGCGCCCGCAATATTGTCCAAACCTCGCCGACGACCCTTTATGGGGGCGATTCGATCTTGACCGTTAAAGAATCCCTTGTGCCGGGAACTGCTTTCTCGGGCGTAATAAAAAGCGTATCTCCGCGGCTCTTCGAACCGGAGCAGGGAAATGTTACGACCGCCAGCGGCGAGGTAGATCAGACCACTTGCTTCATGGTTGACCCGTCGACAGTCTACAACTGGCGGCTATCGCCTTTCCGCAACATGATGCGGTGGATGAAATGGATGCTTTCCATGTACCAGAACCCTTATGATCCGAGCAGCGTCTTTGTCTTTGTAACCGGCGATGGAAACTATTTCGCAACTGGTCAGCAGCTGGATCCTACCGGCAAGATGGAGGCGGTGGACGTGAAAGAAGCTCAAAACCTAAGCATCCAGATCTTTGCTGACCAACCCGGAAACGAGCCAATTTTTGCGCTCGAAGAAGATTCCTTCGATTATCCCATGGCGGCGGATGAATTCGTCGCGATCAAAGCGAACCCTTACGGGTTGATTACCTATTACCGCGACCCGAGCGAGGTCCGGCAGGGATGGATATCCAAAATATCTTATAGCCCTGTCGCGGGAATGGCCAAGTACACCCTTATTCCCAAACGCGCATGAGCTTCTCGATCATTAGCCCGCCGAATAGCTTCGTCGATTTCAACCCTCCGGTGGATATTCTCTGTCCGCCGCAGCCGGATATCTCCCTTCCGGCCTATAACGATTTCGGGATCCAGTTCCAACTGCAGGTGAGCGGTGACCTGCCGGCGGCCAGCGGCCTAAAGCTGGTGATCTGTGATGCGGATGGAAACAAGATCCTCGATCAGGGAATTATGGTGCAGAATCTCTGCTATCAATACCGGCTTAGCGTAGCGGAGAGTGCTTTTCCGGTCATCGTGAACGCCGGCCAGCCAATTCCAGCCGGCTCCTATGATTTCCCTTCCTTTCTCGCGGCGCTTGGCGCCGTGGTTGGTACTGATATTCCTTCAACCCAGTTCGATTATTGCTGTCTTTTTCCGGCGCTCTCTATCGTTACGAGTACCGGCACAATCACCTTCGGTGCTTTCTGGGATTATGGCTTTGCCGTTTATCCGCAGACCAATATGTCCGGACTACTCCGGATCGGCGACTGCTTTCGCTACGGTATCGCAGATGGCAGCGGCAATGTGATTGCCTTCAGCAACAAATTCCGCCGGGTAGGGGATACCTGCTATAGTACGTTCCTCGCATACTGGAATGATGATGATGCCTATGGGTTCAGCTATCCCACAAGCGCTTTTTTTAATACGATCCGGCTGCCGCTTACCTTTCACAAGCCCATTTATCCGATTGTCGAACAGGTCTATACCAAATCAAATGGGAAAATGAGGCGGGCATCGGCGCGCATCAATAAGGAATTTGAGGGGTATACGGACGTACTGACGGATTATTTCCATCAGCGGATTGTGGTCGCGCTCAAGCACGACCATGTCCTTTTTACCAATACCGATACCGGGCTGGTAAGCAATGAGCTATTCATCCAGGGAGATTATAAGCCGGACTGGATCGATGAAAATACGATCGTCGTGGCTTCGGCAAAGCTGAAGATCTCGATGCCGATCTCCGATATCAATAGCAACTGCTATAGCCAGACCACGATCCCCTGCTGTCCGCCCTTTGTAACCTCGACCACGCCGACGGATAATTCGTTCACGATTGCCGTCAATTTTGGGATGTTCACGACCAGCTGGAATCTCCAGTGGCGGCTGGCATCTTCAACGCAGTGGAACCTGGTGTCGGGCCTGAATGGTCGTACCTATACTATACCTGGTCTCCCTGCGGGGACAGAAATTGAGTATCAGCTGCAAAGTATCTGCGGCTCCGTGACGGGATCATGGTCAGGGACCTTTACCGGATCAACAACCGGGACTGCGCCATGTGATGGCACGGTGTCGAATATTACCCTTTTGCAGAATTCACAGACGCAGGCCACGCTTAGTTGGCAGGCGACCGGATCACCGACCCTTTGGTATATCTATATCGACAATGCCGTCACCCCGATCAAGGCAGGATCGCCTTCCATCGTGCTCAATAATCTTGCGGTCGGCAACCACTCAGCTAAAATTATCCCGATCTGTGATAACGGCGCCCAAGGAACGCCCGCGACCCAGCCCTTTACGATCCAGGCACTCCCAGCGCTTACCCTGGTACGCACAGGAAGTAACGGCTCGACCAGCACCAACTATTTTCAAGTCGGGCCCAACGTGCAGGCTGGCAATAGGTTCACGCTTGAAGTGTATAGCCATGTGATTACGGTGGTGGCTTTAGCCGGAGATACTCCTGCGACCATTGCGCTGAAACTGATAGAGGCCGTCAATTTCGCGTCATTATTAGGCCAATGGAACAGTGCAGGCAGTGCGCCGCCATCAGGAACACCAGGTTATCCACCGGCTGCTTTTTCGCAGGGCGGAGGGGCATTTTATATCACCCTGAACGAGGCCAACGAGTTCGGGGGAAACGCCTATTTGAGTTAACATGGAAAAAGGAATCGTCATACTGGCCCTCGGGCATCCCAATTACGGTCGCATGGCGGCCGTTCTGGTCGCGCTCATCCGCTGCATGAATAGGAAGCTTCCTATCGCCCTGCTAACCAATCATGCCGGCGCCAGGCATCTTAATGCGGAAGAAAGAAAGCTCTTTACCCTCGTGATGGAGCTGGATCCCCTCTATTATACTGCCGCGGATGGAACGTTCTCGCCGCTCATGCCGAGGGTATATCTCGATATCCTTTCGCCGTTCGACCGGACGCTTTCCCTCGATGGAGATCAGCTGTGGATCCAGGGCAACGATCCGGAAACGGTCTTTGACGAGCTCGAAGGCAGGCCCTTCACGATCTGTAACAATGGGTATACGATCACCAATGAGCATGCGGACCAGAATATGAGCCTCTGGGGAGATATCCACGCCATCGCCGCGGCGTACAAAATCCAAAGCCGTAAGTTTTACAAGATCTACGCGGAATGGTTCTATTTTGAAAAAAACGAATTCTCCGACGCGTTTTTCAACACTGCGCGGGACGTTTTTATCCAGCCGCCGAGGTGCGCGACGGTGAAATTTGCAGGTCAGCCAATAACCGAGGAGCTGGCATTTTGCATCGCCATGGCTACTCATAGCCTCTACCCGCACAAAGAGCCCTATTTCCCGACCTATTGGTATTACCGGGAGCAGGAAAAGTCAGGGAAGTTCCCGTTCGAGCTGAAACAAGACTATTTCACCTATTCTCTGGGAGGCAATTCGACGCCACTCTTCCAGGAGAACATATACAATCGACAGGCAGCATACGCCTACCGGAAGCTGGGACTCCGGGCGCCGTATGTCTGGAAAAACAAAAAAGACTTTATCCCGGAACGGGAGAAAATTTAAGTTATGGAGATCACGCCCGCACAACTCAAGGAGTATACGAAGAAGGCAAATCCCAAGCGCTGGAAGTGCTATGACGATAGTGTCGCGCTGTATGATGCGCTCAGAACCCATGCCGACGGGGAGTTTCCCCATAAGCTGATCAAAGAACGGCGGCCGGCCGAATCGATGGAGATCCACGCCTATCGGCAAAAGATCTATGAACCCATCACGGAAGGCACGTTTTCCAAGATCCTAACCTCCCTGGGTAAAATCCGCAAAGCCTCGGACTGGGGGATTAAATATGACCAGACGGATGTGCCGCCGGCAATTGCGAAAGAGGAAACGCCAGAGGTGTATTTTGAATCGCAATTCCCCTATTTCAAATCGCTCACCGATTGGATGTTCAATGTCGGGCTGAAAAATTACCTGATCGACGCCAATGCAGTTATCGTGGTGCTGCCGCTGGAGACGGATCTTCCGGAAAATACTTACCTCAGGCCTTTCCCGGTGATCTTCAACAGCAACCTGGTCTATGACTACGAAGAGGAGTCTTTTTGCGTCCTTTATTCTACGGATAAGGCGAACTATAAGGTGGGAACAACCATCAAAAACGACGGCGATATCTACTACGTCGTCACAGACAAAGTGATCCAGCGTTATGATCAGGTCAACGCGAAGGGCGATAAAGAGTTGGTGGTCAATTATGTTCATAACCTTGGTTATATGCCAGCCTTCCGGGCAAAGGGCATTTTTAAGAAAGCCCTAGACAAGACCATCATGTGGAAAAGCAGGATCGCATCCATTGTTCCGGGCCTGAATGAGGCAGTGCGGGAGTATTCCGATCTGCAGGCGGAGGTAGTCCAACATATCCACTCCACGATGTGGGTATATGCTACTCAGGACTGCCAGGAATGTAAAGGCCTCGGGCAGTTGCCGGGCCGGGAGGGCCGAACGGTTGTCTGCGAGGTCTGCAAAGGGCAAGGCAAGATTAATACCTCGCCTTACGCGCACCAGGTAATCCGGCCGGCCCAGTTAGGGGAGCAGCAGGTCCCCACGCCGCCCATGGGCTATGTATCCAAGGATACAGAAATTGTGAAAATCCAGGATGACCGGGTCGACGCGCACATCTATAAAGCCCTCTCCGCAATTAACATGGAGTTCCTTCAAGATACGCCGCTCAGCGAATCCGGTACGGCCAAGGAGGTCGACCGCGATGAGCTGAATATCTTCGTCAATTCGGTCGCCAGCGATATTGTCGGCATCATGCGGGAGATCGAAAAAATAGGAATAGACTACCGGTACCGGATCATTGTCCCGAATGAATCGAAACGGAAGGGCCTCGTGCCGACCTTTTCAGTACCCCTGAAGTTTGATTTGCTGTCGTCCAACAGCATGATTGGCGATATACAAGACGCCAAAACCGGAAAGGTGGATCCGTCAATCGTGACGGAGATGGAGGTGGAATTCGCCACCAAGCGCTTCAGCGGAGAGCCCGACGTACAGGCCCTTGTCCGGTTGACGCTACTTCTCGATCCCTTCCCTGAGATCGCGGATGATGACAAAATGACCCGGATGCAGAATGGTGGCATCTCGAAGATAGACTACGTCGTGAGCTGCAATATTCACCAGTTTGTCCGTCGCGCCATAGACGAGGATGAAAAGTTCGTCGCGCTGGATTATGGCGATCAGCGGGATGTGCTCGAAAAATATGCCCAGGAGGTCATCGACGCCAATGATCAGGCGGCGCAGCTGAAGCTCAAGATGGCTCAAAAAGCCATAGGCGCACCGGTCACCGATCCGAATCAGGATGAGCTCGACAATTCCGGCAACCAGGATCAAAAGACCGGCAATGCGGATGATACAGGCCCCAAGCAGAAGCCCGGAATTGACGAGACACCCAACACGGATCCAACAAACGCTAATAAATGAGCGACATTTTACAGGATACCATTACACGACTTTCCGTGCTGAGGGATAAGCTGCAGGCAAAGGCAGACCAGATCCGCTCTGTTAACGGCTATAAGAATGACGGCGATGTTATAGAGGTGATAGATGCGTGGTATCTGGTAAAAAATAGAGTGGAAGCCCTATCTTCTTTGCAGACTTCCATTGAAATAGCCCGGGAAAACCTAGAGAAGGGCATTCCCGACCCAGATATCGAACAGCGCGTAAAAGATCGGTTACAGCGCGATCTCGATCAGGTTGCTGGCACGATAAAGGGGTCTAAACGCGCGGAAAACGCTGGAAACAAGGTTCTAAAGGAGTATGATGAAAAATATCCGAATGATCGTTCCCGGAAGCCAGACGCCGCCAAACAAGATACTCCTGCGGAAAAACAGCCGGACCAACCCGAAAAGCCCGCAAAGCCCGAAAAGCAACCCCATCAGCAAGCTGATAGTGAAGCTAAAAAGCAAGACGCGCAACCCAACGAGGACCAAAAATCAACCGATTCTTTCAATTCGGCTAAGGGGCAGGAGACTATAGACGAGCTTCTTTCGACGATCCAAAAGGCAGTCGATTCCTTCCAGGAGGCGATCCCCGCGATTCAGCAGGACGCCTATAATGAAATTGTCCGGTTGGTAAAAGAGCTCGACCTCAAGAATGGGCGCCTATCGGCGACGGTAAAAAACGTCAAGGCGATCGGGCAGCTGCGGGCGGATCTGGAGAAGGTCATCATCTCCGATCCTTATGTGAAAAAGGTGGAGGAATTCGCCGACGCCTTTGCGGCCGTCGCCAAACTGCAGAACAAATATTTCAGCACGGTGGCGGCCGAATTTACGCCTCCGAAGGTCCTGGAGGTGGTTAAAACCCAAGCAATTGAAGCCACGATCGACGGCCTTACCGCGGCCGGCCTGCACGCAAGCGTGATGAGCGGGGTGCAGGATATCCTCCGCACGAATATCACGACGGGCGGCGACTTCCCACAGCTGATGAGCCAGATGAGGGATTATATAGTTGGAACGCCTGGTATGGGCGGCGCCATGGTCAGGTATACCCAACAGATCACCACGGATGCATTAAACCAGTTCTCGGCGCAGTACAATCAAGTGGTGACCGACGATCTGGGGCTGGAGTGGTTTCAATATGTCGGCTCCCTCATCAAGACAAGCCGCCCACTCTGCAAAGCCTTGATACAAAAAAAATATGTCCATAAATCGGAATTTGAGGCGGTGATCGAAGGGGATTTCCCGGAGTTCAAAGAACAGGGAGGCAAAATTGATAAGCGGACGAACCTGCCGCAGGGGATGATTCCAGGTACGAATAAATATAATTTTCCCATTTACCGCGGCGGATACAATTGCGGTCACCAGCTGATCGCGGTGGCGACGTCAGCCGTTCCGCCCATGGTCCGAACAAAAATAACTATATGAATACATCGCTTTCTTTCTTTGAGAAAATCGTTTGCATTAACCTCGATCGCCGGACGGACCGGTGGGCGGAATGCCAGCAGGAATTCAAAACGCTGGGTTTTGAGGCTGAGCGGATACCAGCGATCGCACATCCGCACGGTCCTTACGGCTGTTCACTCTCCCATCTTTCCGCGATCCGAAAAAACCGGCACTTGTCCAATCTCTTCATCCTCGAGGATGACTTTTGCGCCAAAGGGGATATGGACCATGTCGCCGAAGCGCTGGAGTCCTTGCCGCGCGGCTGGGAAGTAGTCTACCTTGGCGGCCTGGTGTTTCCTGACGAGATCAACACTGACCGCGTGGCGGAACACCTGCACGTCGCCAAGAATGTCGTCTGTTGCCATGCCTATGGCCTCAGCCAGCAGGGCATGAGGCGGATCCTCGATGAATTCGGAGGTATGGTAACCTGCGGATCCCGGACCCCCATCGACGAGTACCTGCGATCCGTTGTACAGCCGATCCGGGCAGCCTATGTCGTGACGCCTATGGTCTTCGATCAGCGGCCGAGCTACAGTGACAATACCCATCAGCCGGCCGCGGCACATAACCTGTTTTCTATTACCAACAATAAATTCAAGTAACATGAAATGGAGTGACATTCCCGGCTGGTTTGATTACCAGCAGTTGTATCGCGACGCCGTAGACCGCGCCAAGGACGGCGATGTCCTGGTCGAGCTCGGCGTCTACCTCGGCCAGTCGGCCGCCTATATGGCCGGCCTTATCAAGGATAGCGGCAAAAAGGTTCACTTTTATGCGGTGGATTTGTGGAAAAAGACTGTCGACAATGACCACGCCGATGTGAATGAGGATATCTTTCAGCGTTTCTGGCACAATATGAATTTGTGCGGCGTATCCGAGTTTATTACGCCCTTGCAGATGTCGACGGCGGAGGCAGCTGCCTATTTCAGGGAAAGGGAGATTTCGCTGGATTTCGCCTTTGTGGATGCGAATCATACCTATCTCTACGTCAAGGCCGACCTGGAAAATTACAAGCCGCTTATAAAGCCGGGCGGAGTGCTGGCCGGCCACGATATCTATTTCGACGCCGTGCGCAAGGCGGTTGACGAGATCCTGCCCGAGGCGGAGATCCTGCCCAGCTGCTTTTTGTACCGGGTACCGTTAGCTGGCTGACGGCGGCTCGTTCTTGGGACCTTTCAACCCCAGCACGTCTGCTGGGGTTTTGCCTATTCCTATGACCATTGATTTTTCTTCCTCATATTCATTGGGGTGATCGCGCTTCCATTCGTGAAGAAGAGAATTAAGTGTCTGCAGAGAAATACTCTCGCTGCCGCTGCCATAGATAGAAAGAGTTTCGCTGGCTTTGCATCGCTGCAGGACATACCTGGCGAAATAGCACATGTGATCGTGATCGTAAGGCCTTCTTTTCATGCCGGAGATTTTGTTTAGGGCCCGCAGGAGCTTATAGACGACCTGCTCGATACCGAATTTACCCGTTCTTTTTTCAAGCTTGATGCGGGTTTGCTCGTGGACCAGCAGTTCGAAAACGTCGTCCGGGACGTTTTTCAAAGATAGCGACCGCGGGCCGCTCTTAATAGGTGTCATTGGTGGATTTTGCACCAAAACTATCGGTTTCTTTGAAAGAAGCAAACTTTCGGTTGGAAAATAATACCCAAAGAATCTACATTTGGTCTCGACAAGAAAAATTCTATGGCTTCGAAGAATCCCGCTAAGCAATATTTGAAGATTACGGACCGCAAGGACAAGATCCATATTGTCCCGGATAATCGGCATAGCCGAAAATTCCATATCGAGCAGGCCGCCAATGTAGGCGCCGCCGATAAACCGAAATCGGTGAAGATTGTGAAAGGCAGGTTCATTCCCGGCAAAGTAAAAGGGTCGCAGGAATTTGAAGAAGTCGAGCATCTGGAAACGCTCTATGAGAATCTCTCGCCGGTCGATAGTCAGAACGCGGCCTTGAATTCGGAAAATGAGGCACTGAAGGCTCAGATCGAGGCGCTGCAGAAGCAATTGACTAAGAAAGTGCCGGGCGCAAAAGGAAGGACGGACGGAAAGGGGGATGATCTGCAGGACGGGGATGGTGAAGGAGAAGGGGAGGAATAAGGGTCGATACTTTTTAACTATCATACATGAAACTGGGTGAGCTTTTCAAAAGTTTAGCGACGAAGGCCGGGGTCGACATTAATGATCTGGCGACAAAAAGCGCCGATTTTGCCGGGCTGCTGAGCCTTGCTGCGGAAGTGCCGGACGCGGTCGCTAATCAAATTGAAACCGCCCTGCTCACGATGGATAGTGCGAAGAGCCATCCGGATCTTAAGCGACATTTTTTTGCCGCCTTGGCGGATGGTATGGACGCATCGCTCAAAAAGATCGCTCAAAAACGGCAGATCCCGGATGCGGACTGGGCGCCGATAGAAAGTGAGAAATCTACCGTTAAAAAGATGGAGATGCTCACCGACAAGCTCCTTGAGCTACGGGATGCAAAGGACAATGCCACCAGTAAGACCGAAAAGGGACAGCTGCAAAAGCAGATCGAGGAGCTCCAGGAGCAGCTGCGCCTGACCAAAGAAGGTCACACAACTGAGCTGGACAACCGCCAGAAAACTTTTTCCGCTCGGGAAACAGGTCTCATGGTCGAGGCCATCCTGGCAGGAAAGAACTACGCCAACAAAGAGCTCCCCAAAGGAGTTAGCATAATTACGGCCAAAACCTTGATCGATCAGGCTCTCGCCAAAGAAGGGCTGATGGTCGTCAATAAGGATGGCGTCATAAGAGTTTTGAAACAAGATGGTTCGGATTACTACGATTCGAAGCACAACAAAGTGGACGCCGACGGATTTTTCGACGGCGTGTTGTCGAGCAATAAACTGCTCGCCGTTACCGACCAGTCAAAAACTGGTGATCCCTCGCATCAGCAACAGACCATTGTTACCGGTGACGACAAAAAGGTAAACACGCGGCTGCTCGAGGCCAATCAAGCATCCCTGGGAGCCCTTGCCACATCCGGCTTTAACGCATAGGTACTGAAGCTGAGATAATCTTCTCAACTTTTTCACATGCCTGGCATTTATCCTACTAACAACGGGTTAGGCTTTGCGCCTTATCTCCTGACCCAGTTGACGGAGGTGGCCAAAGGAAACGCCCCCTCTAAGAAAATAACCCCTCCCGGTTTTCTCCGCGCATTGCTCGAGAATACGGAAGCTCCCAACATCATCAATGAAGGAATCGACGACGGCACCGGTCATATTCGCGCGATGCAGATCAAGTACCGGAACCGCCTTCCGCAAGGTCAGACGATCACAACCGATGACTGTAACATTGACAATGTGCCCGTTTACAAGGAGGCCTCGGTCAACCTGTCCCTCTTTCGGAAGATCGGCTTCTACATTGACGACGCGACGATGTCGAAGTACCTGGCGGAAGCCACCAGTGTCGCCAAGGTCAACACGGCCGGACAGGTGGAGGGCTTTAAGAGCACGACGACCTTCATGCAGGAGTTTTTCGACCGGCTAATGGAGATGCTCAATGGCGTCTTCCATGACATCAATGCCGATCTCACCCAAAAGCTGGCGGCCAATTTCGGCGTCAACCCGCAATCGGGCAACAACAACGCCGTATCGGTCAATATCCTGCTGGACGCCACCAAAAACAACCTGGCCAGCGGTATGACAGAGCTCCTCACGCAGTGGAAGGAGAATGAAAATGCTGGTCCAATGCTGATGGTAGGCAACGGGATCATGCACAATTATGTGCTGCAGCAACTAGCCAAAGGCGGGAATGATTTCATCGGTATCGACACGGCGGCCTTCGAGAAACTGTATAAATGGTACTGGGATTCCTCCACCGTTAATGCCTTTGGCGCGAATGAAATCGCGTTATTCGCGGCCGATGCGGTGCAATTTGTCACCCGCGCACGGTATAAGGGATTCGCGGCCGGCTTCAAGGGTGGTTCGATCTTCTTTACAATGACCCCTCCCGGGGAGGATTCCCTGGGCAATGCCCTTCCGCGCCTCGAACTGGATTGTCAGCTGAAGTATATCGATTGCCCGACCCAATTGCAGGGCCCCGGCGGCTATGCCCAGACGTTCAATCGGGGTTGGGCACTTTACGTCTCTAAGGCCTATGACCTGTTCAATATCCCGGGAGACGCCTACGATCCGACGGACCGGCTGTATGGCAGCAACGGCACCTTCCGGTACCTGATCACCAACGATTAGAATCGTCTGACGCCTTAACCATAAACCAGGGAGCGGTTATCCGCCGCTCCCTATCCTTACAAAACGATGGACTGTTTTATTGACTATATCGGGCTTCGCGGGGCAATTTCGGGGATCCTCCCGGATAGCGGCCTATATGTCAATGACCTTCCGGGAATTAATCTGAAATCCATCGATAAGGTCGCCGATTCCGATCAGCTCACCTATCAGCAGGTATGGAATACCATCCAGAAACGCGCGATGAAGAAATTTCAGATGGCGATCTATTCGACCCTCAACCACCGGTATCGCCTTAAAACGGTTATCCAATCGGTCGACCTGCTCCGGCAGATCGATCCCGTCTATTATGATCCCGCCCCTCAATGGCGAGGTTTTTCGATCGAGCTGACCTTCAAAAATATGCAGCGGATCGTGGCATCGCCCTTTCAGTCGACCATTATTCAGGAAGTAAGCCTCTATCTGAATGGGGTTCCGACCAATGATGTTACCGTCAACATTTTTGATTTGAACACCGGAACCATTCTGGACACCTTCCTGATCAAAGCTGCGACCGCGACGGTGGGCTGGAACCGGATCAAGATCGGGAAGCGTTATACGGCTTTCCGACTTTTTGTGGCCTACGATGCGACCGAGGTGCAAGGCACAAACTTGTATATCCCGCCGACCGTGGAATGGGAATGCTCCTCCTGCGTCAACTGGATCTATGGCTTTGTCTTTTGCAATGCCTATATCCGCGGCGCTCAGACGATCGTCCAGGAGGATTTCACCGATCTGGCCTTCGGCATGCAGTCCTACGGACTGACCGGCGTCTTCAGCGTAGGATGCACCTATGATGCCCTCGCCTGGAACAACCGGTATATCCTCGGCGATGCCCTGCAATACCTGCTGGGAGCGGAAATCATGATCGAACGCCTGGCCTCTGACCGGATCAACCGGTATACGACCATTGACCGGGACCAGGCGGAGGCCAACCAGGAATATTTCGAATCGCAATCGACCGAGATGTTAAAGCAGGCCCTCGACGGCATTGACATCCGGACGAGCGATTGCTGCATTGAATGTAATGCTCCCGTCACGTACCGCGAAATGATAACGATGTGATCGAAGCTAAGGTTACGATATCGCCCGGTTTAGGATCCGCCTTGGAGCAGCTTCAGCAGCTCGGACAGGACGATATCGTCATGCGCAAGGTGGCCACAACTCTTTTAGCCGACGTCCATGATCGCATCCATGAAGAGGGTAGGGACGTTACTGGCGGCCAAATCGGGACATACGGGCAAGAATATATGAAGGTTCGGACGGGCGATTTCGGGAATTCCAAAAGGTTTGTCCGTGGAAAAAACAAAGGGCAGCCGAAAGATTCCGGCGTTTTCACCAAGGGAAAGAACAAGGGGCAACCCCGACCGAATTATAACCGCACAAGTGACACCAAGGTAGTGGCGAGCCTGACCCGTCAGATGGAGAATGATTTCAAGGTCGTAGCTACGGAGGACGGCTACGGCCTTGGCTATTCGAATGAAGAGAACTTCAATAAAGCAGGCTATGTGGAGAAGACCTATGGAAAAGAGATTTTCGGGCTGACTGCCCGCGAAGAGGATCTCGCGATACAAATTGCCGCGGATGAAATCATGAAAATTTTTAATTCCTAATGCCCTTTTTAGACCATATCGTCGGATTGATCAACCAGGGACTGCAGCGCGGTACGCTGACTGACAAACGATTTGCCAGCGGCGAGTTCAATGGGATTGCGATGAATGTAATGCGCGATAAGGTCACCGGAGGGGGCAAACAGTCCATCCCGACGGTATGGATATCCGACGGGGAAGCGAAATACATCGGGATCGACGACACCGCTCCCTTGATCATCTATCACAAGGTCCAGCGCAGCGTGACCGTGCCCGAGCCGGCCTCAAAACAGTTCGGTGACGGGCAGCACCGGATCAAAAATTCGGCGATCCTGTATATGATCGTCTATGCCGACCGGAGCCGGATCCGGCTATCGGCCGATGAACTGGAGGCCGTGATCATCTCTGGGTTTATCGATGAGATCCCGAAGATGGAATATCCGAGCGAAGGGTTTAGCTCGCTTATTGTTTCCTTGTCGGATACCAATTTTAATTCAGGAGCGGTCTTCGCGCAGGAGTATCCTGGCGCCGACAACTTCCTGAAACCGGAAAGCATCTTGTTTCAGATCAACTATAAAGTGGAGAGCAGCTACCGAAAGGATTGCCTCGCCATTTGCGGCTGCTGATGGCAGCGAAAGAACCTGGATTATTAAATTTTTTGACCAATGTCTCAAATTCTTTATTACGGATCGGAGTGCGGCATCGGCTCCAATCACTCCTGCGATCCTTGTGCGCCCCTTGAGGCCGCCAGGGTGCGCTCGGTAGCGGTCATCAACAAGAGCTGGGTCTTCAACGATCCAACGGACCCCGCCGAATGGCAGGCCGGCATCGAGGCAGGCCTGATCGTCATCATCCCGGAGACTTCCGGTGATTTCGATGGCGGCACGCCCAAGACGGTGACGGGCTTTGGCGATACGCCAGAGCAGAACCTAACCTACAACTTCAAAGTGCAGTTTCGCGACCCGAATTATAGCGGCAACGCTGCTTTTTACAACTCCCTCATGTTTAGCCGGGACTGGTACATCGCCTTCCGGTCGAATACGAAGCTGCATGTGGCCGATAAGACGGCCGTCTGGAAGCCCAAGGCGCAGATCCCCGACGACCTGCAGGGAATCGTAGTCTGGGAAGTGGAGGTCGACTGGATCAGCCAGGTGCTGCCGGCACCCGTCGCTATTCCGGCCGGGATCTTTGAGTGTTTTACGGTGGAGTAAACGGGACGGCTACCGTTTACTCCCGCACCGGAGCGATGGTGGATATTACCACCATCTATCCTGATGAAAACGGAGTGATCGCCGCACTGGAGGAGATGTACTGCTATTCGTCATTTGTGTCGAATAATCCAGCCTTCCTCTTCAGCGCCCAGTATAACAGCTTGGTCCCTGGCGATATTCTCTACGTCCTATCCGGACCCGCCTATGAAATCGCAAGAGAAGGGTTCTATGCCATGTATCCCTTTACCGGTAACGGGCAAGAGTCCTTCATCCGGATCGGCGCCGGCGGCGTGTATATCGGAACGACTACCGTCGACGTCGAATGTAACAACCCGGGAGACTTTAACCAGGACTTTGGTCCTGATTTCAATAATTGAGTATGAAGAAACTACTGATATTTTTTATTCCCGTCTTCCTGGTCATAGCTGTTCATGGCCAGGATGCAGGCAAGGCAGCGATAGAGCAGCAGATTAATGACAGCATTCGCGTCAATGGTGTCCGGGCAATCACCGCCAAGACGCTCAATGCCACTATGCATGCGATCAACCTGCTGAACATGGATTCTACGCAGGTCCTAAATACCATCAACGCGCAAATTGGGCTGTCTATTCCGAATTTAGCCGGTGGGCAGGTCCCGCTTAGCCAGCTGCCTTCTTTCCTGGACACTATTTATATTTCGAACGATACTCTCCATTATTCAATCCACCACCTGCCGTTCTTCCAGATCCTGCCATCCGGAGGCGGCGGAGGTGGCATACCGCCATCAGATACGCTGAATCTATCCCACCGGATTGATACGGTCGGCTTGGACGTCGCCCTAGCCGAGATGGGGGTCATCGACACAGGAGCAAGTCTTCGGAACGCCCTCGTCGACAGCGCCGCGTCGCTGCGCGGGTTGATCTCCTCCGGATTCGACTCCGCCACCTCACAAGGCGGCGGTTTCCACACCGACGGCTTCAATGTGGCAAAATATAAGCAGATTACCGATAGCGGGGTTAGTAAGCCGTCAAATTATGTCACCCAGGCCTCGAAGCAGAAATTGTCCGACAGTCTCCAGGCCATTTTCAATGCTCTGCTGGTGCTGAAGAAGAATATATCGGACAGCGCGGCCACGTCACCAGGCGGGTATACGACTCAGGCCAGCCGGCAAAAGGTATCCGATAGCTTGCAGGCTATTTTCAATGCGGCACTTGCCTTGAAGAAAGCAATCAATGACAGTATCGCCACGGATCCGGGGGGATATGTGACGCAGGCCTCTCGCCAAAAGGTAGTAGACTCGATCCTGGCGGTTGTTAATGCCCTGCTGGCCGCAAAGGCGCCACTTGCCTCGCCCTCCTTCACCGGCAATCCGACGGTTCCGACTCAGACGGCGCATGATAGCACGACCAAAGCGGCTAATGATCTATATGTTGACCGGGCGGTCGCGCAAGGGATCGCTGGCATCCCGCCGTTTAATATTTATGCAAAAAGGGGAGTGTTCATGGATGGATTGAATCTCATTGCTCTCGGCTCTCCCTTCGGTCATTGGGATTCGACGGTTTACCAGAATCTCGGTAATACCGCCGGCGCGACCAATGCGCAATATATTTTGGATTCCGTTGGGACCGGTATGTTGCTAAGGGGACTAACCTGGGCGACACCCGCAGGCTCCCTTCTCGTTCAAGATGCGGACAGCTCGGTGCGTAAAGTAGCTTTAGGCGCCAATTTAGCGATCGTGAATGGCGCACTTAGTGCCTCTGGGGGCACTCTTTTGAACCGCGGAATGGGCAATGCAGGCGCCATTCCACTTGCCACGCCCGGAACGGATAGCATTAAAACCGTGGTGGCCGGTAGCGGCCTGAATGCAGACACGACTTCGAAGCCGGGAAGTATTATATTGAACGTTAACCAAACCACTCAAGCCGCCTTCTATTATAACCCCAAGGACATCCCCGGTCTGGTTTGCTGGTACGATTTTCAGGATCAATCTACGCTCGCCGTCAATGCCTCGGGAAGCGCCTCCCGGATCACCCAGGTCAACGACAAGAGCGGCAATAACTACAATCTCACGCAGTCGGACACCACGAAATCTCCGACCGTTGTCTATTATGGCGGCCCGAACGATTTGCCCTATGTCAGCATCTCCAACGCTACGATGGCGGTCTCGGGCGGGATTGCTCTGTCACAACCCTATACTGTATACATCGTCGTCCAGGGGGTCACCTATGGCAATCACCTCAACCTCTTCCAATTCGGGTCCTCCTCGACCAACGGCATCGCCTACACCGGTCCGGATACGAGGGGAAGATATACGCTGTGCGCTGTAGCGTCTGTCGACTGGAAGACCCAGGACGTGATGAATGCCCGCAGTACGTGGCAGATTTTCAAATTGGTATTTAACGGCACCAATTCCAGCGTGGAAGTGAATGAGGAGCTGAAGAACATCTACTATTATTTGGGCACGAATAACCCCGGTACCGGCGCCATGACCGCATTCAATATGGGGCTGACGACTTCTGGCGGCGGTTGCAATTACAACATCGAGGAATGCATCGTGGTGTCTGGTATTCCCAAGGATGCCGATGACAAGAGTGTACGAGATTATCTCCAAACGAAGTACGGGCTGGCCAATAATGATTTTCTGGCCGGGTTCGGAAACAGCATCATGGCGGGCTATGGCCTGGGGAATGCCGATTCATGTTTCCTCTACTTCATCGCTGACACACTCGGGAAGGACTACTTCAATTATGGGATCGCCGGGACTAAGGTCGTCACGCCGCCGAATGCCTTCGCAACTACATCGAGCTATATGCGCGGTGCTAATAATGGCTGGGTTTTGCTGGAATATGGGACAAACGACTACTGCGTTAGCAATGCCACAACTTGGAAGTTGGACTATGAAGCGCAGATTAATAAGTTAATCAACTACGGTTATTCTCGATCGAAGATCATCATCATGTCTCCGCCCTATCACTCCGCCCAAACCTGTCAGGCTGGGATGGCGGGGCCATCCGGGACGCTGTCGCAGATCGCCACGGATCTGGGGATCACCTTCGCTGACGTATGGACCTACACACAGAGCATCGGGACCAGCGGCTGCCCGATGCAGGCCGATAACATTCACCCCACTGGGGCGTGCGATTATGCGATAGCCCGGTGGATTATTGCCCAAGGATATGTACACTAATCAATTCATTATGAAAAAGATACTTTTTTTTGCCCTTCTCTTTTCGTGCCTGCATGGGATAGCACAGGAAGGCAGTAAGAATACGATAGCGGGTGATGGCGACAGATGGGCCGGACAATTCAGCGATACGCCCCGATTTAAGTTTCTTAAGGGAATGACGCATGCGGCGGTCAGCGTTGATCTGCTATTGGCGGATGCTTTAGCAGCAGCGACGAATCCCATCCTCTTCTCTCAGACTGCCAATGGCGCGGCATTGACCGGGACATCTGCTACGAATATTATGGGCGCTACCGGGACAGGATCGCTCACTATTCCAGCGAACACCCTACAAGTCGGTCAGACCATCATTCTGGAAGGGGAGATGCTACTTAGCACAGCTGCTTCTTCTATAGGAACTTTTACCATCGGTCCTTCAATTGCAGGTACGACGACGGTAAGTTGGGGACCTGTTCTACCCAACGGCGCCAGCAATACACCAGTCCATTATATTGCCAAAATTACCATCCTGACGACTGGCAGTGGTGGCACGGTGACTCTATCGCAGATTTTCACCGTATCTGGTCAAGTTCCATATGAATTTTTGGGCGCCAGTTCGAGCACTACTTATTCCATCAACACCACAGTTTCGAACGCGATCGGACTGGTTGCGCAATGGGGGACCGGTTCGATCAATTCTATTCAAACGGTTCCAACCTTCACCATGAAAGTTCAATAATGAAGAACCTCATCATCATATTATCCTTTTTGCCGCTGGCCACTCTCGGGCAACGAAAAATCCTTGATTACTCCTTAGGAGAATATATGGGTGCCGGCAGAAGCTCTGACAGTCTCGGAGTGGTTTTCACGGATGCAACGGGTCTGATGTGTAATGGGGGTACCGGAACGCCTGGTACCGCCTCTTTGATCGGGACCTCCACAAAGATGAAAGTGTCTGTCAATAGTCTCCACTGTGCCGCATGGTTGGACTACAATGGTCATCCGTGGTTCGGCGGCCAGCAGTCGGGTATCCCTTACATAACTGGAAATAATGTCTATGATGGGATACAGGATAGCGCGGGGAGTTCCAGCCACTTCTTCGATATGATGACAGCTGGGTGGAACTTTCAGGACGGCGAGGAAGGTTTTTTTGTAGCCAGAGATGGTCTGGACAGTTCTATATGGATATGCGGGGACCTAAAAAACGGCATTCGCGGAAATGGGACGGCTTCAACCGACTTGATGAAATGGGTGAAGGTCCAGCTCCCAGCCGGGTTGAAGGCGATTCAAATTTATTCTTCTTTCACCGTTTTTGTGCTTTGCGACACAGTCGCGGGTGGTATCGTGCTTGGCCAGCGAATTTATACCTGGAGCGTAAGCGGAGCGCATCAGGCCTCTCTTGGTTATGGCAGCCCATCCTTCGGGGAAAGCGCTGGCACTTATAATGGAGGCTATAATACCCCGCAGGAGATATTAGTCAATGGACAGCATGCGCACAATATACGTATGATGGCCGGGGGCCTGGAGTGTAATTATGCCCTTTTCGATTCCGCCGGCGTGCAGCGGGTTTATGGGTGGGGAACATATGGCTGGCGCATGTGCCATTCGACTTCTGTAGGAGCCGATCCGCTCAATAACCCGACAGACATCACCTCAAAGATTCTTACCTCTACTGTGACAGCGATCGGCCCAATCGATACGATTGTGACAGATATGGCCAGCACGCACATGCTGGTGGGCTCGGGAAGCACCAGGGTGCTGGTAGGGTGGGGTAGCTCAGAGCAGGGTACGCTGGGGAACGGGGCGCAGCTCAATTTTGCCGCTTATTCTTCTCCCTATAACGATGGCGGATCGGATGAGAGCGCGGGTCAGATCGTACAATTTACACCGGTTGTTATTTGCGCGGGCAAAACAAACTGGAAGACGCTGCTGAATGGCGGTTATTACTGCTATTACAATATCTATCAAGACCAGAATGGGGACTGGTGGTTTTGCGGCCGGTATAAAATATTCGTCGCCCCGATGGGTGTTCATTATGCCGACTATGCGTCCAGTAACCTCTCAGCGGTGCAACCTGACGGCGCCCAATTCCCCTATTTCACAAAGGCATATGATGCCTTCGCCAATACTTGCGCTCCATCCACTTCTCAGGGTTGTTCTAACGCGTGCGTAGGGGGTCCGGTTTCCAGCACGCAGTGTTCGGCGATCACCGTTACCTGCTATTCTATTCATGCGGCACTTTCCGCCAGCTGGTCCGGATCAACGGGCTTCCTAACGGCTGCGGCATCCACTTATGGTGGAACGCGATTGCAGCATGTCCGTTTTTCGTTTGTATCCGGGCCATCGACCCCGAATATGGGAGTGGTGGACAATCCGGTAAATAAGACCGATACCATCACCGGATTGGTACCAGGTACTTACGTAGTGAAGGTCCTGACACAGGGGCAGTATTGGGAAGCCGATTCCACGACTACTTCTTTCACCGTTACCTCGACTACGCAGGCCGGCTTCTATATCTCCTCCTCCGGATCCGGGACTGCCTGCACGAATCCCGCCCCATGCCCGGCGTCTTATATACCGAGCCTTTCATTGACTGCAGGCGATTCGGTTTACTTTCAGGCGGGCGGCACCTATGCGATACAGCTCGCCCCCGTATCCGGCGTTTATTACACCTCGTACGGCACCGGCAACCTGCCAATTATCGGCGGCATGGTGGCACTTACAGGTTGGACCAGTATCGGCGGAAACGTCTGGCAAACGACTTATGCGGGCCCCCAACCGAATCTACTCGCCGTCAACGGTGTCCTTCAAAGCAAAAGCACCTCTGCCGGATTTGGGCAATACTGGGCGATGACGCAGATCAACACTACGAGCTTTACCGATGCTGCGCATGCGAGTATCCTCCAAGTCGGGGACACCCTGATCGTGAAAAGCAGCGCCTATACCCTGGATAAGGTAACAATAACTGGCATTTCCGGCAGTACGATCACCGTCAGTCCGGCTCTCACTTACAATGGTGCCGGCGCGGCAGGCTACTTCAAGCAAAGCGGTCTCCCCGGAATTCAGAACCAGTGGCGGAATACAGCGGGAACGGTGCAAATTTTTAGCACGACCACGCCGACCGGCGTTACGGTTCCGGCCGTAGATACCCCGGTCTACAGCGCGGCCGTGAACTTCACGCTCGATCACCTGCACATCCAGGGCGGCAACTACGCCAATGTCATTCTTGCCTTCCAGGCGGCGTCCGGAGTAACGCTGTCGAACGACACCCTGGATTACGGCTTTGACGGCGTCCAGCTGCGCAGCGAAGGCGGCGTAACGATCCTCAACACCAAGATCCTGCACATGACGGATAATGGTATCCTGAAGCAGAATGCCAATAACTACAATAATTCCTATCTCTACGATACGCTTTTTGATATCGGCATGCAGCCGGGCATGGGGCATACCGGTAATGCCAGCCAGTATTATTGCGGCATCATCGCCGGCGACAGCGGATCGGTGGTCAAAAAATGCTTCCTCGATTCCATCGGCTATATAGCGATCGCCAACTACGGCAGCGGTTTCGACGACGACTCCAGTTACATCCGCAATTGGTGCCAGATCCTCGAGGACGGCGCCGCGCACTATACCTGGATCGGCACGGGTGGGAATACTGCCTTCGCCCGGCGCCGCAAGGTGAAAAACCTCATCTGCATCGGCGGCGGTAGTTCGATTTCGCATAATGGGGTTAGCCTGAATTACTCCTCGGCCGCCTGCGGCATTTACAACGACAATATCTCCGACAGCGTCGATGTGACGAACTGCGTCGTGGGCAATGTCAACTCCATCTGCTATTTCGACCACGGGCCTTATAACACCTTTACCGGTAACATCGGTTATGGGGAAGGCTGGACGCAATTTCTGGCCGCCGCAACGAGCGCCACCCCTATTGTGGGCCTGGTGGTTGAAAATAATGTCTTCGCGTCCCAGTTCGGAGCCTTGCAGCTCACCAGTCCCAATAATGATCTTGGCAACTTCGGCGCCATCGATTATAATAGCTATCTCGGGCCGGTTAATACGCTGACCAATCTCTTTTACACGAAGTCGTCCGTCGACGCCGGCACCACCAGGTCCTTCCCGGGCTTTAAGTCCAGTACGAGCTACGATAGCCACAGCACGCTGCAAAACGGCCCGCAGGTCCTTCTGTACAATCCGACGGCGGCACCGATATCGATGAGCCTGGGTTACGCCTATTACCTGGACGTGACCGGGGCGCCGCATACCGGATCGGTGACGATCCCGGCCTATAGCGGCATGATCCTACAACTTTATTCACCCACTTACCTCACCGTACCGGCCGGGAAAAAACCGGTATTGCAATAATATGGCATCCGAAAACCCACACCTCGTCGCCGCTACGCAGGCCGATATTCGGGATATCAAAAAGGATGTGGCCGCCTTTGGCCAAAAGCTGGATAACATCCATTACGCCCTGGTCGGTAATGAACTGGCCAGAGACGGCGGACTTATCCAGCGGGTCATTGATCTGGAAAAGCAAAAAGAAAATCTCGAGGAACGAGTCGACCGGATCGAAAAAACCGCGATCAAAAGCAATACCCAGGTGAAACTGATGTGGAGCATGGCGGGCGGGACCATCGCTCTGATTTTCACCTATATCGTGGAGCACATTTTTAAACATTAAACAAGCAGTTATGAAAATGCTAAAATCCATTCTGACAGGCCCTGACGGCACACTATCCAGTAAAAGGGTCATTCTGTTTTTGGCCATGTTCACCTTTATCGCTGTCGTCCTGGTTAACCTGTACGACCACACCAGAGTGTTGCAAGCCGATCTCCAGTCGCAGCTTTATCAATTCCTGGTGATCAATATTTCCCTGGTGTTCGGAGACAGTGCGATTCCGGCAATTAAGGGAACGCTGGGAAAGTTCGGCCTCAAGGACCCGGACACTGCGCCCGATCAGGCGAAACCATAACCCGTCATCAAAAAACAATCATATGCTACTGTACCTCGTAGTGGGAGCTGCCGGCTTTATTGTAGGCGCTCTGGTGGCCTGGAATAACACGAAAGCGAGCCTGAAGGCGAAGCTGGATGCGGAAATCAAAGCCGCTACAGCCGCCGGCGCTCAAACCCTGGCCGCATTTAAAGCCAAATTGTAAAACCGGATGCCCGGCGATAATCCTGGTCCTCGCAGGATTATCGCGCAGGGGTCCGACAAAAACGAACGTAATGACAAAATGGATTCCTCTCATCTGCACCGCGCTGATCATCGGCGCTGTCTTTTACTTTCTTCGAGGTTGCTACTCGCCCCCTTCGCATGCTGGGGATAATGCAAGCCTGGACAGCGCCATCAAAGCCCTACAGACCGATTCCACTGCAAAAATGGCCCATATTGCGCAGCTGCAGCAGGATTCTGCCGACCAGCAGAATCAGATCAACTGGCTCATGGCAGAACGATCGACAGCGGATAGTGCCGTTGTGGTTGACGGAAAAGCCATTGGTCACACGATCGGCAATCTGCATACAGCCGAGGTCCAGAAGGATACCATTCGGATCATTGCTACCTGCGATACTCTGTCCACGGAAGTGGAGGCGGGAAAAGTAGCTGTCAGCGGATACCGGTTGCTCACGGATAGCCTGGTGAGCGCCATGGTCCAGCAGGGCATGATCAAAGACAGCACAGCCGCTTCCTGGCGATCGCTTTATCTGCACGCCGACACAACCGTCAATTTCCAGGCGGCCAAGTATAACGCCCTCTATTCCGATTATCAAAAAGTAGGGGGAAGGTTGAAATTTAGCCAGTTTCTAAACAAGGGCCTCGCTGGCGCGATCGTCGTCGTGCTGCTAGGGGCTTTACTAAAAAAATAAATATGAAAATCTTCGCCTTATTTGCCCTGATCCTCTGCTTTGCCTCCTGCAGCAAAGACTATCACAACAAGATTGTCGGGCGACAGGTCGCTCAATCCTGTGCGTTCTCTCCGCTTACCGATTCCGTGCAAGCACTCCTCGACGCCGGCGACGTGCGCGAAATTCCAGCGGCCAATGCCGGCTCCAACCCTCAATTCTGCGATTCGGTATATATCGTCGAATTCACGCTCTATCA
Organism: Puia sp.; assembly: GCA_035695565.1. GTDB lineage: Bacteria > Bacteroidota > Bacteroidia > Chitinophagales > Chitinophagaceae > Puia. Next base: position 224,412 of record DASRRX010000016.1, read on the forward strand.
AAAGTGGGGAAGTGGAAATAAGTGGATGCTGGTCGTCGGCATCGCTATCGTGTTGATCGGCATGGGGATTTACGTCTATCTCACCTCCAATGGGCAAAACGCTATGTGGACACTGATGATCGCCTTCGGATCCATTGTGATTGGCGGCAGCTTCATCGGCGGCTTCTACTACTTTAATACGGAGCGGGAGATCAGGAAGATGGACTATATGAAGTATGGCGGCGACCTGGAGTCATTTTGGTCAACCGCCCCACAAACTTATTAGCATGGTGTACCTATCCGAACTTATCCTCCTGGTCATAACGGTCGGGATGGCCTATTGGCAAAGCCGGTTGATAAAAAATAACCGGCCGATCTATCACGGACTATGGGCGGCCGCCTATGCCTTACTGATCCTTGCGGCGGGTTGGTGGGTATGCGGCTCCCTGGTCCCATGGTATAAGTTCATGCTCTACGGCATTGCGCAGGGAGCGGGTCGGCTGACGGTATTTAATGTCGCCCTCAACCGTTTCCGAGGGCTATCCTGGACCTATATCAGTCTTTCGTCGACTTCCCTTGAGGATAAGATCGAGCTCCGCCTATTCGGCGCCCGGACATGGATCATCGAGATCCTGGCCCTGGTGATTTTCGCCGTTATTCAACCCTTCATCTAACAAACCTAGACCCATGACCATAGACCAATCCATCCTACAGGCCATCGTTCCCGGGATCACCCCCGGGAACCTGGCTTTGTATCTGCCCTTCCTGCAGCAGCTGCTGCCGCACTATCACATCGACACGCCGCAACGCATAGGCGGTTTCCTCGCGCAGGTAGCAGAAGAATCTATCAACTTTTCCCATGTAAAAGAGCTGGCCACCGGCGCCGAATATGAAGGCCGGTCGGATCTAGGAAATATTCACCCGGGAGACGGCGTGAAGTACAAGGGGCGAGGCCTTATCCAGATAACTGGCCGTGGCAATTATCAATGGTGCTCCAAAGACATCTTCGCAGACGATCGGCTTTTGGTCAACCCGGATCTGCTCTTGCAGCCAGAATATGCAATACAATCCGCCTGCTGGTTCTGGACAACGGCCAAGCCATTGAATGCGGTGTGTGATCATCCGGAGGATTGGACGACGGTCTGGCATCACAACGGAAAGACCTACACAAAGATCCAGTGGATGACGCTTTTGGTCAATGGTGGTCAGAACGGCATCGACGTCCGGACCGCTAATTATGAACGGGCCCGAAAGGTCCTCAATTTTTAAAACCGGGGACGGGGATACCGAACACCTTTTTATGAACTCTCCAAAGTCATATTCATCTGGTCGCATAGTCATGTATGTTCCAACAGACAGCGATAATCAAAGTAACAAGAACTCCAACAAGACTTCGCCATTGCCCGCAATCATCGTAAACCCATGGCTGGATCAGCCTGGATATATCGATGAAGGGAAAGTTAACTTACGGGTATTCACCGATGGACCTGCCGATATCTGGGTTACTTCTGCAGTCTATTCAGAAACCAAAGAGCCCGGAACATGGCATTGGGCGGAAATTAAATAGCCCATGCCGCGGCGCAAATCCCCATTTCCTGAAAAACCGCATGTAATGCGGCCGGAGATCCGGGAACGGTTCCAGGCCTTCATCGATCAGGGAAAGAAGAAACCGAGGGAATCGAAGTTCGAACCGAAATGGCAGCTCTGGCGATGGGATACCCTGGAAGACGTATCACAGCACTAAAAACTGACAATATGCTCGAACAACAAATTAGGGAGTGGATAGAGACCTGTAAAAGGGATATCCGAAAGGCGAAGGCGGAATTGCATGAACACTTTCACCGCCGCCATCAGCCGCATCCCGCACATCAATCACGGTTCACTTTTATTATTAATACTTTAAAATTTTCAGCAATGAATGCGCCTACTTTAACCGTGCCATCAGGCACACCCGTATCAGGTTTTAATGCGCCGCTCGATTCCGGCGACAACGTGCTTCCCAATTCAGCTTACAAAAGCGGATCCTGCAAGTACACGGTCGTCCCGGGCCCCAGCGGTAATCCTCCGGGATTCACCGTTTCGACACCTTCCGATGAAGAAGATTTTGTGGTCACGGAGAATACTCCGGGATCAGCCAGCGACGGCCAGATCAATTTCGATGCCGAGGATGTGAATGGTAATCCTATACCGACCAGCTCCGGCATCCTGATCTTTACCGCACCGGTGACGCCGCCTCCGCCGCCTCCTCCTCCGGTTGCAGTAGCCAGCAAGTTTACATTCAACCCGATCCCTGCTGCAGCTGCTTCTGCCGGTACCGGTACGACAACGAATTCCTAGAAGAACCACCTTCAGCCCAAGGGGGCAGTTTTCTCATAAGCAGTTAGTTTTGGGGCCGGCCGTTTCCACGGCTGGCTTTTATTTGAGAGTGGCAAGCAACAAACTCAAATATTACCATTATGACCCGAATTCACCTGAAGACACCGCTCACTTATTATGGCGGCAAGCAACGTCTTTCGAAGGAGATCATTTCCCGCATCCCGGTACATAACCTCTATGCCTCGGTTTTCGCCGGCGGCGCAGCGGAATTCTTCGCCAAGGATCCCTCCAAAGTTGAGATCTTGAACGATACGAATAAGGAGCTCATTAACTTCTACCAGGTTGTCAAAACCAAATTCACCGAACTGGAGATGAAGATCCGGATTAGCCTGCATAGCCGGGATCTGCACCGCGACGCCGGCGTCATTTATAGCGCTCCGCATCTGTTTAGCGATATCCAGCGCGCTTGGGCGATTTGGGTGCTGGCTAGTCAGAGCTTCAGCAGTATACTGGACGGTTCTTGGGGCTATGATAAAAAGCAAGCAAGCACTACCAGCAAGGTCCAGCATAAAAAAGAAAGCTTCACCGAGGAATATGCCATCCGGCTGCAGAATGTTCAGCTTGAATCCATGGATGCGCTTTATATCATCCGAAGTCGGGACACGCCGGAGAGCTTTTTCTATTGCGATCCGCCTTATTTCAACAGCGATTGTGGCCACTATCGGGGTTATACCGAAGAAGAATTCCGCCAGCTACTCCAGGTCCTCACTTCGATCAAAGGCAAGTTTTTACTCTCCTCTTATCATTCCAAGGTTTTGGCCGAATTTACTGCCGCGGCCGGCTGGCACCAAGTGGAATTCGAGCAGAAGATCTCGGTCAATAAGGGAACGGGCGGCAAAAAGGTTGAGGTTATGACGGCCAACTACTCGATCAGCTGAAAAAACCCGGCGGCCGCATGCCAGACCGGGTTCCTTTGAAAGGACAAGCTAAATGAGAAGCTCAGCGATCGGAATATCGAGCGCATCGGCGAGAATATACAGAGTGGAGATAGATGGATCAACAGCGCCGTTTTCGATCCGGCTAAGGTTCGACCGGTCGATATCAGCCTGATCTGCCAGTCCCGAGATGCTAAATCCTTTCTCGATTCTGACCTCCCGGAGCCTTTTGCCTATTTTTTGAAGCAATTTCCGTCTTTTCCGGTCATCCATCCTGGCAAGGTCTGCATCCGGCCGAAAATAAATTGTAGGCTATAGGCCACAGATCGGTAATTCTTTGTACCTTGGGCGTATAGGATAAGGTTTAATGGTTATGGAATTCTGGTTAGAGCATCAGTCACCTTGTTAGGATAACCCCGGCTTTCGCCGGGGTTTTTTCGTGCTTTACGGGTTCCCGTAAAAAACTATCTCGGGACTTGGTTATGTTTGATCTAATGAAAGCAAACTATGTTACCCAAACCAACGAGGTTACGATCAGGGACTATAGCCTACTCGAAGATGAGGGAGTTGGCAACCTGGTTGAAGCGGCAGAAGGAATGGGCTGGATTGGCGTCACGTCCGAATATGAGGACGATGAACTTTCCCCCGGCAAGCACATGATCGTTATTACCGCAGTGGACCAGCTCTCCCTTTTCCGTTTTCTGGAGCACGCTGAAATCCCGGTCTATATTATCGCGTAAAGCGGGGACCGCGAAGCTCCGGACGTTGTACACCCGGGGTTTTTTATGAGAGGCCGGCCGTCGAATCCTTTAGTTCCCGGTGCAGCCGCTCCCCCGCCTCCAAGTCATATTTCCGCTTCACCATTTCAGTCCCCTTATGGCTGTTCACCGCTGCCGCCTCGCTAGAGGCCTGGTCGATCTTCTGCAGTGCCATGCTGACCACCTTGGTGGTGAAGGAATGCTTGAGTTCATAGAAATCCTGCTGAACCCCCAGCTTTTTCTTCACATGCTTCCGCCAACGGATGGTCAGCTGTCGGGCAGAGATCAGGACCGGACCAGGTCGCAGCCCTTCGGAGAAAAGGTAATGGCCGGCGGACCCTTCCGCCATCACCTCCTGCCAAAGCCACAATTCCTTTTGCCGGATCGTCTTCCATACCCATTCCCAAGGTCCTTTACCCTTTTTGGTCAGCACCAGGACCTTTGAGGTGACCAGATTGACATGTTCTTTTTTGATGCCCATGAACTCCGTTTCCCGGGCACCCAATGGGAAAAACAGGTGGATAAGCCTCCAAAAAGAGTAATAGTCGGGTTTAAGGTGATCGCAGATCCGGTCAAACTCCTCCGTCGTGAATCCGATCCGGAGTTTCTTGATGCCGGTTTTCTTTTCGATATCATCAACCGGTTTGACCTTCGTCGCCCCCAGCTTTTTGAGCTGCTTAAAGAGGATTTGGAGATAGGCCCGGTAGGAGTTGAAGGCCTCGGCGCCCCACTGTGTCGGAATGGCCTTTTTCTTACTTTCCGGAAGCGCCCGGAGCCGGTCATATTCCAGCTCCTTATTTCGGCCGACCTTGATCAGGACCTTCTCCAGGTGATGCTGCTCGATCTCACTGACCGGAAGCTCGGCATAACGCAGCTGCGTGATCGCCAGCTGCAGGTGAGGGAGGGCGTTTACCATTTTCTTTTTGGTCGCGCTGTCAGGCACCAGCGGAAAGACCTTTTTTAGCGCCCCCTCGAGTCCCGTTGTGGGTGATATCTCCAGCTCCGAATCTTGCACCGGGAGAGGATTGAACCCACGCAGGAGATTGTGGTTTTCATTGGCAAGGAGGCTTTTGGTTATCCGCTGTCGCTGCACCAGGATCTTGGAGGTATTCATATTGCGGACCTTCACCGGATAACCCTTGGGCCAGCGTCCTTTAAAGCGGGGATCATGGAACCGGTAATGGATATACCATTCGATCGATATGTCAGCGGTGGGCTGATCCCAGTCCAGGGGGTGAACGCTTAATTTGCCGATGTGGCAGCCATTGGGGAGCAAAAGGGGCATAGCAGTAATTTTTTGAACGGTGTTCCGGATGGTGTTCCGTTTCGTTAAAAATTACTCCACGCCTGGAAGAGAAAGAAAACCAAAGCCACGACTGACGCGGCTTTGGTTCGTGATCCCGCTGGGACTCGAACCCAGGACCCATACATTAAAAGTGTATTGCTCTACCAACTGAGCTACGGAATCAACCGCGAAAAAAGCTACGCTTTTTGGGGATCGCAAAAATAAGTCAAAATGTATTGATAGCAAATTTTTTACGGGATATTTTTCCCCGCGAAATCCCCGCTTTTCTCCGCCGGATGGCTTATAGGCATTGCAGCGGCGGAGCTCTGCTTCATCACGTGCGCGGTTTTGTGGTCGCCGGTATGGCTCCAGCCCGGCGGCATGATGACGTATAGCATCTTGTTGTACAGACCCGGTGCATGGGCGATGTCACGGAAGAGGCAAATGAACTCCCCGAAATACATGTCGGTAAAACTCCGGGTCCTGACGGGCCGGGTGATACCGTATTCGATCCGGACTGAACGGTCTTCCGGCTGATAGGTGCGGAATACCCGGTCCCAGATATTCAGCAGGTTGCAGAAATTGGTGTCGATATACAGCGGATTGCGGGCATGATGCACCCGATGGTGGGAAGGAGTGAGGACCAGGTGGCCCAGCATGCCGAGCCGGCCATCTTTCATGATGTTGTCCCCTACATGGATAAAGGCGCCCCAGGTGCCGTCGATCGCCATGATCAGGAACAGTAAAGGCGGGTTGACCCCGGCTGCGATACAGATCGAAGTGCGGATCACATCCGCATAGGGCGCTTCCAGGAAGAAATGCATATAGGTCACCGACAAATTCATCGACTGGGGCGCATGATGGGTCGAATGGAGGCACCAGAACAACCGTACCTTATGCCCAAGATAATGATAGACAAAATGCGCCAGCTCCCAGACCACATATCCATACAGGAGCCAGTACCAGGTGAAATTGGTCTTCAGCAGCGCAACCCGGGTGAATACCGAGATACAAAAACCAACCGCCGCGATGCTGATGAACCGCGACAGAAACCGGTTGGCGACAAAGACAAAGAAGGGCATCCGGTAGTCCTCTATCCTGAACCGCTTGTAGACCAGAGCCCGGGTGATCTCGATCAGCAACAGGAACGGGATCACCGGCGAGACGGCTGACAGGATGCCGTGGAAGGTATGGAGAGGCGAGTAGTCGTTTTTATGGTACATGTCCATTAGGGGGCCCAACCCCGAAAAGCCGATCAGCTCGTCATAGAGAATTTTAAGCGCATTATCCATTGGAATGGCAAGTAGATGACAAAACTAAACAAAATATGTCCGGCTCAAGCGCGATTTAATGACTCGAGCCGGACAATAAATCCCAATTGATCACTTAACGGTGATGTGCTTTGACGCAGTTGTCTTCGCCTCTTCCGTTTTGGGTAACATCAAGCGCAGCAGCCCATTCTCATAGGAAGCGTCGATCTTGTCCTTCAATACGCCATCGGGTAGGGTGAATGCCCGCGAGAAAGAAGTGTAATTGAACTCCTGCCGGGTATGGCGTTCGTCGTTTTCTTCCCGTTTCTGCTCCGACTCGGCGCTGATAGTAAGCAGATTACCCTCTACATCGATGTTGAAATCGTCTTTTTTCATTCCTGGCGCCGCCAGGGAGATCTCGTAGTGGTCCTGTTTTTCCACAATGTTCACGGAAGGAACCGTCATCATGTGCGGCATGGGGCCACCATTCGGGTCAAACCAGCGATCCCAGGGCTTGAAAAAATCATGAAAGATCGAGGGGAGGGATTCTCTCCTCATGACATCTCTTGTAGCCATAAATACCTCCTTTATTTTAAGTGAAGAAAATATCTAAAGGAAGAGCACTTTCTGAAATAACAAAAAAGTTCAAAAAAAGATTGCCAGAGTATTATTTTTGCGCTTTTATCAAAGAGAGTTAACGCGCATGAACACAATGGCAGATCGGCAGTCTTCTCGTGGCAGAACGCGTGTCATGGTCGCTATTTTTTTCTTTGTGTCCGGTTTTGGTTTTTACACGTGGGCTTCCCGGATACCGACAATCCAGCAGGAATTGCATCTCAATGAAGCGCAATTGGGCGCTGTTCTGTTCGCCCTGCCGATCGGACTGATGGGGACGTTGCCGGTGACGGGTATGCTGCTCAGCCGGTCGGACAGCCGCAAGATCATGATGATCGGCGCGGTGTCTTTCAACCTCATGTTATGCGCAATCGGGTTTGCTACCAAGTCGTGGGAGCTTGCCCTGGCGCTGGTCTGTTTCGGTTCCTCGCGAAACCTGATGAATATTTCAGCCAATGCCCAGTCGATCGGCGTGCAGGCGCTCTATGAACGGCCTATTATCGCCCGGTTCCACGGCATCTGGAGCCTGGCGGGTTTTGGCGGTGCTGCGCTGGGTTCGCTCATGGTCTCGTTATCGATCTCGCCGGCCTGGCATTTTCTGATCGTCGGGTTAGTGCTGTCCGCTGCCTGCTGGTATGCCTATCCCGGCAGTCTGCCGCAACAGCCCGCGCCGCGCGAGCGTCGGCCCTGGTTTGCCCTGCCGGATAAGACATTGGCCAAATACGGTCTGATCTCTTTTGCCTCGATGGCCTGTGAGGGCACGATGATCGACTGGAGCGGCATCTATCTGCAAAAAGCGGTTCATACTAGCCGGGAGGTCGCAACCCTGGGTTTTACGGGCTATATGATCGCGATGACGCTGGGCCGGCTGACGGGCGATCGGTTTGCCAACCGGTATGGCATCCGTACCATGCTTACGTACAGCGGTGTACTGATCGTGGCGGGGTTGCTCGTCGCGGTGCTCCTGCCTTATCCGTTGACAGCGGTATTGGGATTTATCCTGACCGGTTTTGGCGTATCCTGCGTGATCCCGATGGTCTTCAGCATGGCAGGCCGGTCGGAAGGAATGAGCAGCGGGTCGGCGATTGCGGCCGTATCTACCGTTGGGTACATTGGATTTTTGATCGTCCCACCGCTGGTCGGCACTGTTGCACAGCTGGCGGGACTTCGCAGCGCTTATCTGATGATGGCGGCATTCGGATTACTGATCACTATTCTGGTTAAATTCACCCTGGATGAACAACGGCCCATGGGGGGACCAGCCGCGGATTCGGGATCAAGTTTGAACTAAAGAAAATAAGAGACCGGCCGCTACTCCGCAGTAGGGCGGTCTCTTTGTCCATAACCAACCTATGAAACCGAAGTATCGTACCTCACGTTGGCGGAAGTATGGCCGACACCCGCGTAGTTTTATCCAATTCGATCGAGAACCGGGTATTGAAGATTTGACTTGTGCCTTTCCAGGTACTTTCGACTGTATGAGTGGAGAAATAAGGGAAGGGCAATCGTCTTAAGACAAAAGAATCGATTCGCTCCGTCTTATCGGGCCTGGGACACAAAGGACAATGTCGCGCCTTCTCATCGGCGGTCTCCGGCTTTTCCGGTTCAAACATAAACACGGGGAACAAAAGGTAGGCATAGCGGAGCACGATCGACCCGAAAACCAGCGTGTGCAGGGGTGTTTTTACATTGAACAAAAGAAGGCGTCGCGGGTACCTTTCGGAATAGATCTCGATTATCTGCACGATTGTCAGTAATACGCAAAGGAAATCTTCGGTTTCCGGCCAGGACCGATCCTCCTTTTTGCCAGCCGGATAGCTTTGGAAATCCACAAGATAGACGCGTCCGTTCTGCTGCTGGTTGAAACGTACCTGCCGGATGGTAGGATCGGGTTGGGTAGGGCTGGTGAATTGAAAAAAGGCAAAGTCAGGCGTTGCCTTGAGATTAGTATACGGTGCGTAAGCCATAATAGTGAAGTTTGATTGGTGAAGCTGCGACCGGTCACCATCGCGGCCGGCCGCAGGCTGAAAAAGAGTGCTAATTTCGCGATCCCGCTGTGGTTTCCTCAGGCAGCTCCTGATCCTCCGTCGCTTTTTCCCCCGCCGGGCCGGGTGCCGCTCGTTGAGAGCGCCGGGCGGACCGTCTTTCGTCCGATCCCCGCTTTTTTGAGGGGATAGGAGCATAAATGCGGATGGTTCTGTCTGCAGGATTTGCTTCGATCCATTTTGGCTCGGGCTTGCCCGTATTCAGCGTGACGAGGTGCTTGTTACCCCGTTCCAGCGAAGCCAGCAGCATCTTCCGCGTCGCCTCGGACTGATATTCCGCGATCGGATAGGTCGCCAGTACCTTATCGAGATCATAATGCCGATAGTACTTGAACCGATAGTTGACTTGCGTATCCTTATCGTCAAGATCCAACTCTGCCCAGACGCTGAACCGTTCGTCATCCTGGTTGATCTGATCGATCTTCGCCGCCCGCCCGTCCAACAGATTATAGGCTTCCTTGAACGTCACGCCCGTACCTTTATAGACATGGAACAAGCGTTGTTTGTTCCTGTCGGGGTCCTGCTCATATTGGATCCTGGCGACGTAGTGATCGAAGATATAGATCCCTTTTTTGACGTGCCTGAGGAAATGCAGTTTTGCTTCCACCCGCACGAAATGCTCATAGAACGCATCCGTATAAAGCTCGAATTCAGGCTCTTCTTTGAGAATATGCTCCTCCAGCTGCTGGTTCAACAGCGTATTCTCGCCGAATCCAAGGAATTTGAGTTGTCTGTTCAATATCTCGAGACTTTCCATAAAAAGAGTTTTAAAAATGATAAAATAGTTCGTCGGTCAAATCAGCTTTGCGGTCTCCAGGGTGAAATTTGATGCCTGGACCTGCAAATGCCGGCCGCCATTCTTTTCCAGCACTTCGATCCGGAGGCGGCGATGCCGGGCGAGGGTCAGCCGCTGTAATACGATCACGCTTGCCACCCGGCTATATCCTTTCACCTGAGTAGCGCTGTCATATACATAGATGGGCGCCAGCTCTTTCAGCCGTTGAGGCGAGCGGATCCCTTTTTGCTTCTCTGCCACGAAGAACCGGATGCTGTCCACATCATAGTCCAGTGGAGAACGGTTGATCAATTTCAGCGAAAAAAAGAGCGACTTTCCCCGGGTGTAGATGCCGCGGACCACCAGCCTCACTTTCCCATTCCGGTTATTGAGGTAGTAGATGCGTTGTACGTCCCTGGTGATCTTTTGACAGCAGGCTTTTAGCTGGAGCTGGTTTGCGGCTGGCTGGACCTGGTTTGCCGCGGCCTGTTCGCGACCGGCGGCAGATTGTCCGGGGCTTATAGCCGGTTGGTCACGGGCGACCGCCACTCCGGCCTGTGCAGCGGTATGACCCGGCTGACTGAACAGGGCGTACCCTGTCAGGAGCGCTAACAATAATTTCATGTAAGTAATTTTAATAGTTAGAGAATCGATCCCGCCGGCCGGAGGGCAGAAGCAACATTGGTCAGTGAGAGCTAAAAAGGCGGTTACCTGCCCGGATGCTCACTAACCCATGTGAGTCTGATGGCGTAAAATTAGTTGGCTGTTTACCGAAATTCGGACTGATCGTCGCCCGTAATTAATCAATAATCCGAAATAAGGTTGGTTTTTTTTAGGCAAGAAGAAAATCAATTCTGTTCTGTCGGATAAAAAATGAAAATGTTTTCGGTTTTTGCATTTAAAAATGAAATTCCTTACGCCGCATATATGGGATTTTTATTTTTTCTTTTTGGACTTTGACTTTTCAGCCGGTTTCCGCTCGTCTCTTTTCTGCCTGTATTTCCCGCTTTTGATCTTCCGGAAAGTTGGTTCGGTGACGCCCAGGAAAGAAGCCAGGTCCTCCTGTAACGCCCGTTGCAATATTTCATGATTCTCGTCAAGCAAGTGCTGAAAGAGGAGTCCCGGCTCCTTCATCCGGAGGAAGCCTTGAATGATATCGGCGTCGCAGTAATATTTTATAATGATCAGGGTCGTTAGCATTCCCATACTTGAAAACCGCTCCATTCCTGAGAACAGGTCTTTCCTGGACATCCGGAACGCCACTGTATCCTCTACCACCGCTATGGCGTCCTCCGACGGCAATTCCCTGAAAAAGCTGTTGACCGAAGTGGCGATATCGCCTTCTTTCATAAACCAACTGGTAAATAGTTTATCGGGTTCATTCGGATTGGCCCGATAAGCCCGGAGCAGCCCCTTTTTTATGAACCACACATAATGACATACCTTGCCTTCCTGCAACAGGATCTCGCCCTTGTGTAAGGTGATCTCATCGCATTTTTGCAGCACATAATTCATGACCTCTTCGGTGATCTTCCAATATGTCTGGCTCAGGTAATTCAGGATCTCTTTCATAAAAGTGTTTTTTAGGAGCAAAAACGCCTCAAACCAGGGGCCGGTTTCGGGAGTAAAAAGTGGAAATACCCGGATCTGTAAGAGTTAACCCGGAGCATACTGCGCCGTTACTGCGGGTAATCCTGATTTGTTGACATATATCAGTTACACCCAACCGAAATTAACGGCAACCAACCCCTGTAAAAATGTCTTTATTTCCTTTGTCATGACATTTTTGCCTCAGGCTAGCCAAAAAGAGGCCCGTCCCGCCGCCAAAAGAGGCCGCTTCGCCGCTCTCCGGCACAATACTTTATTTGCCGTAACTTTGCATCCCGGAACCAATCATCATAGTATGGCACAAGCTCCCAGCAGGACACGTCTCGTTATCATCGGCGCCGGTTTCGCAGGGCTTCGCATCGCCCGCTCCCTGAATAATACCGCCTATGAGATTGTCCTTATCGACCGGCATAATTACCACGAATTTCAGCCGCTCATGTATCAGGTCGCCACGGCCCGGCTGGAGCCATCCAGCATCTCCTTCCCCCTGCGGCGGGTATTTCAGCATACCCGGAACGTGCATATCCACATCGCCGAAGCGGAGCGGATCGACCCGACGGCGAAAATCGTCCATACCAGCATCGGGGACGTCCCCTATGACCGGCTGGTGATCGCGCTGGGCTGCACCACCAATTTCTTCGGGAACCAGCGCATCCAGTCCCATTCCTTTCCCATGAAGTCCGTGCCCAATGCGATGGCCCTGCGCAACCGGATCCTGCAGACTTTTGAAGACACGATCGTCGCAGGCCCCGACGAACGCCAGGCGCTGCTCAACTTTGTCATCGTCGGCGGCGGTCCCACAGGCGTTGAGCTCTCCGGCGCCATGGCCGAAATGAAAAAATATATTCTGCCCAAGGATTATCCCGGGGTGGACTTTACACGCCTTACCATCTATCTGCTGGAGGGCTCACCCAATACCCTAAACGCCATGAGCGAGCCGTCGAAGGTCAAATCCCGGCAATACCTTGAGAAATTGGGGGTCATAGTCCGGACCGGCACCGTAGTGGAAGACTATGACGGCGAGACTGTACGATTAAAGGGCGGCGACTCCATCGCGACCCGCAATGTCATCTGGGCGGCCGGCGTGACCGGCAATCATCTCGAAGGCATCCCGGCCGGCAGCATGGTCAAAGGCAACCGGCTTAAGACAAACCGGTACCATGAGGTCGAGGGGCTTGACGGGGTATACGCGATAGGGGACATTTCCTGGATGGCGACGCCCAAATATCCGAACGGCCATCCGCAGCTCGCCAATGTGGCTATTGCCCAGGCCGCCAACCTGGCGCATAATCTTAAACGGGAATTGACGGGGCGGCCGCGAAAGGAGTTCGAATATCACAATAAGGGCACGATGGCTACGGTTGGGAAACGCAAGGCGGTGGTCGATCTGCCGCGTTTTAGTTTCCAGGGTTTTTTTGCATGGCTGACCTGGATGTTCGTACACCTTATGCTGATCCTGAGCGTGAAGAACAAACTATTCATTTTTTTCAATTGGATGATGAGTTATTTTGCCAATGACTCAACGCTGCGGCTCATGCTGAGGCCCGATACCAACTCATAGAGTGGGTGGCGGCGCAGCCACAAGTTGGTCATGGCGATCATCGATTTTTCCTTACTTTTGTTTGCATCGGGCGGGCAGCCCGCTCTATAATCACAACCTATGGCCGAGATCATCGTAGCATTGCAACACTGTAATATCTACCAGGGAGAAAGCCTGATCCTGCAGGACGTCAACCTCATCGTGGAAAAAGGACAGTTCGTTTACCTGGTGGGAAAGACCGGCACCGGCAAATCAAGCCTGCTCAAAACACTATACGGCGATCTCCCGCTGAAAGAAGGGGAAGGGCGGGTAGCCGGGTTTAATCTGCGGGACATGGATTGGAAGAATGTGCCCTATCTTCGCCGGACCCTTGGGGTGGTATTCCAGGATTTCCAGTTGCTGACCGACCGTAACGTCAATGACAATCTGAAATTTGTCCTCCGGGCCACCGGATGGAAAGACGTGCGGCTCATGGATGAGAAGATCGCCGACGTATTGGACAAGGTGGGACTGAAATCCAAAGGGTTCAAGATGCCTTTCGAAATGAGCGGCGGCGAACAGCAACGCGTCGATATCGCCCGGGCGCTCCTGAATTCCCCGAAACTGATCCTGGCGGATGAACCAACAGGTAATCTCGATCCCGAGACGTCGGACGAGATCATGCAGTTGCTATTCCAGATCTCCAGGGATTATGGCACGTCGATCATTATGGCGACACACGATTACCGGGTCATCAGCAAGTTCCCGGCCCGGATGGTCAAGACCGAAAGAGGGATCGTCATCGACAACGCGACGGTGGCGCTGGATCAGTAAAGAGGGGCCGCCAGCGGCTCATCCGCCCAGATCGACCGCAACAGCCGGTGCACATTATCCTCGTTGTCGTATAATGCCGCCAGCACTTCCTTTCGCTGCCCGATCTCCTCCGGCTGAATGGCCCGGCTATACAGATCGACTACCATCGACCGCATATCCTCCGCACTTCCCGCGATATGACAAATGGACTCCAGCCCGGTGCCCTTTACCATTTCACGATTGACGATACAATGGCGGCCATTGAAGAGGGCATTGAGCAATTTAAGCTTGACCCCGGTACAATTGAAGGAAGGCAGGATATTGACCTGCGCTTTGGCGATCAGGTCCTGCATCTCTTCTTCCGAGGGATCCGCGATCAGACAGGTAAGCGGGTACTGGTAGATCAGCCGGGTCAGCCGTGCGGAAGGCTGCTTTCCGGAAATGATCAGGGGTATTTCAAGCGTGGAGAAGACGTTCTTCAGCAACCAGATCACCGCCTGCTCGTTTTCCGGCACGGACAGGTTACCGTGATACAGGCAGAAACAGCCGGTGCCTTCTCTGACCCTTACTTCTTCAAAAGGGAGGAAGACCGGCAAGGTCTGGATATTTTCCGCACCGAACTCCGTCCGGTACCGGTCCCGGTCCTTTTCGGAAACCGCCAGTATCTTCACCTTGCCGGCGATGCGGCGTTCATAGGAGCGGAGCAGGTTGCTTTCATGCAAATAATAGAGCTTCTTCAGCAGAGAGCGCTCCGAATGATAGAGTTGCCGGTAGTATTGATATTCGACGTTATGCAGCCGCAGCACGATCCGTCTTCCGGTAAACCGGTCGTCATTGAGCAGGTAAGTGCTATGGACCCCTTCTAACAGGATCGGGTAATCGTCCAGTAACAACCGGTCCAGCAGCTGGCTGCTGGATCGCGAACAAACAATATAGGGCAGCTTGTGCGAAAACCCTTTATGCCCCTCGCACCGGGCATAGTAACGGACCTCGGCACAGTAATCGTTCAGGACGGGCTGCTCCCCCCGGCCGTACTCAAAACAATGCAGGTGGATGCGCACTCCCGCCGCATGCAACGCCCTGATCTTTTGGAAAAGATCGAATACACCGCCGTAATCGACCGGGTACGGCACATCCAGGCACACAATATGTAAATGTTTATCCACGATCAGTTGAAAACTTGTTGATAAAGGCGGATCACGATCTTCTCCTCTTCCTGCCAGTTGTAGCGCAGCCTTGCCTGTTTGCAGCCTTCCGATAGAGATTCATACAAGCCCGGGTTGGTTAGCAGCTCGTTGAGTGCATCCGCCACCTCCTGGACACCGGGTTTGTCAATAAGAACAGCGATTGGGTAACAATTGTTTATTTCTCTATATGCCGGATAATTCATCGCCACTTGTGGGATGCCGGCATGCATATAGTCAAAGAAGCGATTGGCAAGCGAATAATAGTTGCTTAGTCCCTGCCGGTCGAAGAGCGTGATCCCGCACCAGGCCGATCGGGTGATCGAACGCAGCTCTTCCGGTCTGACGGCGCCTTTAAAGATGATCTTTTCCTGCAAACCATGCTGCGCCACGAGTTCCCGGGCTTTCCCGAGGAAATTCCCTTCTCCGCAGATCAGCAGTGGCGCATTCACCTGTCGCATGGCGGGAATAAGCGTTTCGAAACACCGGCCTTCATTTACCGCCCCCTGGTAGAGGATGTACCGTCCCGCCAGCGGCCGCTCTCCGGCGACGCCAACCGCTTCCAGCACCGGTAGATTGCGGATCACCGCGTACTCCACCCCATACATCTGCCGGAACTCGCCGGCAATCTGTTCGTTAACCGTATATCCGCGCCGGAATGCCGGCACGGTAAACCGCTCCACCGCCTTCCAGATCCGGTGGATAAAGGGCCGCGACGCCACTTCCTGCATTTCGCAGAACAGCTCGTGGGCGTCGTAAAGGCGGGGGATCCGCCGAAGTTGTGAGACGAGATAGCAGGGAAGGATCGAATCGAGGTCGATGGCGCAAATGGCGTCCATTTTCCGGCCGAGCAGATAAAAAAAGAGCCGGAAATGGTATTCCAGGTAAAAAAGTACCCCCCGCCGCATCCACATTTTGAGCCGGTGCTGCCGGAACGGGCGCTGAGCCAGCGGCAGGGAACGCCGGTCTTCTCTCCCTACCAGGGTCACCGAAAAACCCGCGCCGGTCAGGGAACTACAGATCCGGATCATCCGCTGGTCATAGTTCAGATCGTTGGTCACCGTAAAAAAGACCCGCTTTTTCATCGCGCAAAGTTGAATACCAAAAAAAATTCCCCAAAAAATAATTTTTTCCGGCAGTTTTGGATAAAGCACCCGATATTACCCATTTATGGCTCGATAATCAGCATTTTTATCGTATTTTTGCCCTTGATAATAATAACTTTGGAAAAATTGTTCTAATTTTGCCGCCTGCAATTAATCAATAATTATTAGAGATGCCTTATTTGACAAACGAGAAAAAAGCGAATTTTTTCAACACCTATGGCGGTAGTGCCGCAAATACCGGTTCTATCGAGGGCCAGATTGCTTTGCTGACTGAACGGATCAACCGGATCTCGGAACACCTGCAAGCCAATAAAAAAGATTTCTCCACCCACCGCGGCCTCATGCAATTAGTGGGTAAAAGAAAGCGCCTGCTTACTTACCTGAGCAAGAACAATCTCCAGGGCTATCGTCAGCTGATCGAAAAACTTGGTCTCAGAAAATAAAACTTTCTATGTATAGGATCACTATTCCCAACTGAACCGACGGTTGGGAATCGTTTTTTCTACCGGAACGTTTTTAAGCGCAAACGCGGAAGCGTTTGGGCCGAAAAGAATAAATATAAATTAGTACATACATTTTTTAACAAAGAATTACGGTTTAACTTTCCGTCCCGCCTCCGGTAAACCGTCATTCGAAAAAGACGCAGAAACGCATGCTCTCTCAACCTCTTAGTGTTACGCTCGATATCGGTGAAGGCCGCACAGTCTACATCGAAACCGGCAAGCTGGCCCGTCAGGCAGACGGCGCCGTTACCGTACGCCAGGGCAATTGTATCATTCTTGCCACGGTTGTCGCCAACAAGGAACCGAAGGAAGGACAGGACTTCTTCCCGCTGTCTGTCGATTACCAGGAAAAATTTGCATCGGCCGGCCGGATCCCCGGATCCTTCTTCAAGCGCGAGGCCCGTCTCAACGATTACGAGATCCTGACCAGCCGGCTTGTCGACCGCGCACTGCGGCCGCTTTTCCCTGAAGATTATTTTTGTGAAGTACAGGTGCTGATCTCCCTTGTATCGAGCGACTACGAGGTCATGCCGGATTCTCTGGCCTGCCTGGCCGCTTCTGCCGCCCTGGCCGTTTCCGATATTCCCATCAAGGAGATCATCTCCGAGGTCCGGATCGGCCGTGTCGACGGTAAGCTGATCGTCAACCCCACTCGCAGCGAACTGGAGAAATCCGATATGGAATTCATGATCGCCGCGACCGAAAAGAATCTGATGATGGTGGAAGGCGAAGCTCATGAATGCGGCGAGGAAGACCTTGTGGCGGCCCTCGAGCTCGCGCATAACGCCATCCGCGGCCATATCCGCGCGCAGCAGGAGCTCCGCGCCAAGGCCGGCGTCACCGGCAAACGGGACTACGCCAAACCCGAACATAAAGAAGAACTACAGCAGAAAGTGATCGCCTTCACCAAGGACCGGATCAACCAGATCGCCCGCGCCGGCAGTGGAAAGCACGAACGGAGTGACGCCTTTGATAAGCTGAAGGACGAGCTGATCGAAAGCCTCGGCGAAGACGCGGAAGACATCGATAAGAAATATGCCAAAAAATATTACGCCGATCTCCAGTGGGAATTGGTTCGCAATATGATCCTCGATGACCGGATCCGTCTTGACGGCCGCTCGCTCGACCAGGTCCGCCCGTTGGCGATGGAAATCGATCCGCTGCCTACACCGCACGGATCTTCCCTTTTCACCCGCGGTGAAACGCAATCGCTCACAACGGTGACGCTTGGTACGCCGCTGGATGAGGTTTTGGTCGAAAGCGCCGCGAAGTCCTTCGATTCGAAATTCTTCCTGCACTATAATTTCCCGCCGTTCAGCACCGGCGAAGTGAAAATGATGCGCGGCCAAAGCCGCCGTGAAGTTGGTCATGGCAACCTGGCTATGCGCTCTCTAAAGCAAATGATGCCGGGCAGCGACTATCCTTATACGGTACGCGTCGTGAGCGATATTCTCGAGTCCAACGGATCCTCCTCCATGGCGACGGTTTGCGCCGGCAGCCTGGCCCTGATGGACGCGGGTGTACCGATCCCCAAACACGTCAGCGGCGTGGCCATGGGCCTCATCACCCGCCCCGACGATGGCAAGTACGCCATCCTTACCGATATCCTCGGTGACGAAGACCACCTCGGCGACATGGACTTCAAGGTCACGGGCACGCGTGAAGGAATTTGCGGGGTACAAATGGATATCAAGGTAGACGGATTGAGCATGGATACGATGCGGGCAGCGCTGGAACAGGCGCGTAAAGGCCGGCTTCACATCCTTGACGCCATGTACGAGTGCATTCCCGCCGCCCGTCCCGATGTCAAGCCGCATGCGCCGCGGATGGTCAAGATCTTTATCGACAAGGAATTCATCGGCGCCGTTATCGGACCGCAGGGTAAGATCATCCAGGAGATCCAACGCGAAACCGGCACGACCATCAACCTCGAAGAGGTCGGCAATTTCGGCGAGGTCAGCGTCTTCAGCCCGGCCAAGGAAGGACTGGATAAGGCGGTTGCCTGGATCAAGAGCATCGTCGCTCAACCCGAGGTCGGATCGGTATATGAAGCGAAAGTCAAATCCGTAATGCCATACGGAGCTTTTGTTGAATTCCTTCCGGGGAAGCAGGGGCTGCTTCATATCAGCGAAGTATCGCATAAACGGCTCGAAACGATGGATGGCGTCCTCAAGGAAGGCGACACCGTCAAGGTCAAACTGATCGGTCTCGATCAGAAGACCGGCAAATTCAAGCTGAGCCGGAAAGTGCTGATGCCGAAACCGGAGGGCGCACCGGGCGGTGGACAGAGGTCCCCTGCCGGCGGAGGCGAAGCGCAGCGATGAACCACCTTCAGATCACTATTGCCATTACCGATCCTGCACAGCAGGAGATCCTTATCGCGCTCCTGACCGAGCTTGGCTATGAAGGCTTCGAACAGCAGGAAGACGCCCTGCTGGCCTTTCTGCCGGAAGCCGGCTTCGACGCAGCCGCACTGGAGGCGATCCTGCAGCCATATGACCTGGCATATACGACGACGCTTCTCGCCGAAAGGAATTGGAATGAAGAGTGGGAAAAGAATTTTACGCCCGTCCAGGTCGGGGAGTTCTGTGCTGTACGCGCTCATTTTCATCCGCCCATACCCGGGGTCGCCTATCAACTCGTCATTACGCCAAAGATGAGCTTTGGCACCGGCCATCATGCCACCACCTTTATGATGCTGCAGGCGATGCAAAACCTGGATTTTTCAGGCAAGACCGTCCTGGATTTCGGCACCGGCACCGGCGTGCTGGCGATCCTGGCGGAAAAGCTGGGCGCCGCCGGTATCCTGGCGATCGACAATGACGATTGGAGTATTCAAAACGCCCAAGAAAACATTATAGAAAATAATTGTATAAAGATTTCCTTGCTGAAACTGGCCAACTTGCCAAAAGATCGCCGCTTCGACGTTATATTAGCAAATATCAACAAGCATGTTTTGATCGAGAAGATGGCCGGGATGGAGCAACAATTGGAACCGGGGGGCGTTATACTAATGAGCGGCCTGCTTCATGAAGACTTCCAAGATATTGAAAATGAAGCAAAAAACCGCCAATTATCCGTATCCGTCCGGATGACAAGGGGCAGTTGGATCTGTCTCAAAATGGAAAAAGTCCAAATTAAGTAATTGAAAGCGAAAGGAAGGGATGCTTTTTTCGTTATATTTGTTGTCCGACGGTGGCGGACCTAACGTCCGCTTCACTCAACCAACACACAGAGAATGAAGGAAGTTCTACTTATCTTCTTGGCATATCTGATTGGCTCAATTCCAACCGCCGTATGGGTAAGCCGGTATTTCTTCGGGATCGATATCCGGGAATACGGGAGTGGTAATGCCGGGGCTACCAACACATTTAGGGTTCTGGGCTCTCGCTGGGGCACGTTCGTTATGGCCATCGACGTCCTGAAAGGCGTTGCGGCCACCAGTCTGTACATCCTGCTTCCATATTATATGGGTAATGAGACCGACCGCACCAATTTTATGGTAGGTCTGGGGCTTGCTGCGGTCACCGGCCATATTTTTCCCATCTGGGCGGACTTTAGGGGCGGGAAGGGGGTGGCGACACTGTTCGGGATGATCATCGCGATCCAGCCATTAGCGGCCGTCTGTTGTGTGGCCGTATTCCTGCTTGTCCTGTATCTGACGCGGTTTGTTTCCTTAAGTTCCATACTCGCCAGCGTAGCGTTCGCTGTGCTGATCCTTTATATTTTCGATGCGCATGAGCGCCTGTACCGGGGCTTTGCCATCGCCGTCGCCCTGCTGGTTGTCCTCACCCATCAAAAGAATATCTCCCGGCTGATCCGTGGCAACGAGAACAAAGTACCTATCCTGCGGTATCGCGACCGGCGTCGCCAACGCAGACATTTGAATTCAGCGGAGAAGGATTGACAATTTTTTCGTAGTTTTGCTATCCCTGCATGGGGAACGCACTTTTATACACAAATCACGGAAATTAAAAAGATCCAGAATGTCTCAGACTCTACTGGAGAAACTCCAATACAAGGACGAAAGAAATCTGCTGATTCAAGGCCTGCCATCTTCCATCGAAAAGCAATTTGTCAAGCTAGCCTTTGCCAAGAACCTCACTCCCTTATTAAAGACCAGGAAGATCGACTTCGCGCTGGTTTTTGCGGTAAATGAACAACAACTGGGCAATATTGTCCGGGAATTGCTCCCTGCTCTCCAGCGCGACGCAAAGTTTTGGGTCGCCTATCCCAAGATAGGCTCCAAGATCGCGACGACCCTCAACCGCGTTTGTAGCTGGGGATGTATTACCGGCGAGGGTTTTGAATCCGTCCGGGAGGCTGCGCTCGACCATGTCTGGACCGCCGTCCGTTTCAGGCGATCCGATGCCGTAAGTGCATTGGCCAAAGCCGCGATCCGGGAGGTTGCACTCGAGTCCGCCGGCGTCAACCATGTTCGCAGGGTAGTACGGCCGCCCGCCGATTTCGCCAATGAGCTTCGTCGCAGTAAGGTTGCATCCTCTCAGACCCGCACCCGCCGGCTGGGAAAACCCATCGATAAACTAATTGCCGGTAAAAAGAACCCTGCCGCCAAATAGGCCCGCAACCTTTTGAATCGTTACCCCGATCCCCTCATAACCAAACTCCTATGGCAGTCTTCAGCAGGCAGGGTCTGATAACCGAATTATTGGACCGGACAGAACTGATCAAGGCTGGATCCGCAGCCTTTCTCCGATTCACGGACGAACAGTTGGGCTTTTCTCCTGGCCCCGGTACCTGGAGTATTGTCGAAGTTTTTGCTCATCTCAACCTTTCCAACGAGATCTATATTCGCTATATCCTCCCGCGGATTACCCTGGCTCCCGACCGGCCTTCGGATGAGTTCAGAAGCAGCTGGCTGGGCGACTGGGCCTATGAGAAGATCGTGCCGCGACCAGATGGCACCGTCTTCAAGATGAAAACTGCAAAGGCGGTTCTGCCTGTCCGGCCAAAGGAAGACCTGAAGGAAGTGCTGCATAGCTTCCACCGGACCTGCGACGCCATGGACGATATCCTCCGGCATTCCGCTACCAAAGACCTCCGCCGGATACGCATCCCCTTCCATTTCGTCCCACTCCTGCATTTCAGCCTGGGTGAGACCCTGCGGTTCCTGATCGCGCACAATGAGCGCCATCTTCTGCAGGCGCAGCGAATGGTGCCGGTGGTTACCTGATCTTTACTTGATGATCACCGTTCCGGTATCCTGGAGCAGCGCTCTTTCCAGGTCTTTGAGATGCCGGTGGGTCTGTACAAGGACCATCAACTCGTCATCGCTGTGCAGTTTGGCAAGGTCCTGCTGGTTTTCTTCTATGAGGCGCTGGATCTTCCTGAGCTTGAGGTATCGCATGGTGGAGCGGACGTCCTCCCGATATAATTCTTCCGGGCTGGCGATCTTTCCGTCGTAGTGATCTTTCCAGTTGGGACTTATTTCATAGTGAAAGTCCATGATGGAGACGGCAAGCGTGCTTAGTTCCTGGTCATCATGGTATAGGAAACTCTTCGTGCCGGGCTCCAGCCCCTGATCATACCAGCTACGGTAGAGATCGAGGATCTTCAGCAGTCGCTTGTTGTCGATCAGCTCATATAGTTCCGTGCATTCCGCCAGGATATAGTCGGCGACAGATTGCTGCTCATCCCAGGATCTTAATCCAAAGTCAAGGAGATTCCGGATCATTCCCCGTTCATTCTGCTCGTGCCGGAACAGCAGGCTGATCGATTCATCGTCCTGCGGCATTTCGCCCGCGGCAGGATTTGCCGGATCGCCGGTTGCCATGGCGCTTTCCGCGTTTGCCTGCGCCGCCGCACGGCTCTCCTGTTTCGCCACCCGGTCGCGGATGAACTTATTTACCAGCGAATGCAACCCCGCCTCTTCTATCCGTAAGATCTGCGAAACCTGCCGGATATAATCCTCCTGGCGGGTGAAGTCCTCCGCCTTGTTGATCCGGGCGATCGTCTCCGCCATCTGATTGACCAGCCCGGCCTTCTTACTGCTGTCGCCGGCGGCGTCTTTCAGGGCCACTTCCAACTGAAAGAGGATAAAGTCCTTTTTATTGGCGGCAATGAAATCCCGGAAAGCCGCCGCGCCCACCTTTCGGACATAGCTATCGGGATCTTCCTTGTCAGGGATCAGTACCAGCTTCACGTCCAGACTTTCCTCGAGCGCCATATCGAGACCACGCAATGCAGCTTTGATACCCGCGCCATCCCCGTCATAGATGATCGTCAGATGATTCGTATATTTTTTGATCAACCGAAGCTGATCAACGGTCAGCGAGGTACCCCCGCTGGCGACTACATTCTCAACGCCGGCCTGATGCAGGGAGATCACATCCGTATAACCTTCCACCAGCAGGCATTCGTCCTGCCTGTCGATGGCTTGTCGCGCCAGCCAGGATCCATAGAGGATCTTGCTTTTGACATAGATCTCGTTCTCCGGCGTATTGATGTATTTTGGCGCCCGGTCATTGGTCCGGATGATCCGTGCTCCGAACCCGATGATCTTGCCGGTGTGATTGTGCACGGGAAAGATGATCCGGCCGCGGTAATTGTCCACCAGTTTCTCGTCGCGCTGGACGACCAACCCGGTCTTTACCAATAGTTCGGAGTTGTATTGTGCGGCGATCGCTGCCCGCGCAAAAACATCCCGCTGGTCGGGGTTATATCCCAACTGGAATTTGCGGATGATATCTTCGTTGAAACCCCGCTCCTTCAGATAGCTTAGCCCGATGTCCTGCCCTTCTTCCGACCCGAACAGGGTATCGGAAAAAAACTTCTGGGCAAATCCGTTGATGATATAAAGGCTTTCCGCGACCTGCTGCTGCTGACGCGCTTCCGGGCTCAATTCTTTTTCTTCTACCTCTACATTATAACGGGCGGCCAGCCAGCGCAACGCTTCGGCGTAAGAATACTTCTCGTGCTCCATCAGGAAGCTGATCGTATTCCCGCTCCGGCCGCAACCAAAACACTTATAGATCTCCTTCACGGGTGAAACGGTGAAAGAAGGGGTCTTCTCGTTGTGGAATGGGCAAAGCCCCAGGTAATTGGTTCCTCGTTTCTTTAGTTTCACAAAACCGCCGATGATCTCGATGATATCGATCCTGCTCAGTATCTGCTGTATCGTTTGCTGTGAGATCATCTTGCTAAGATCATCCGGCAATTTACATCAATCCGCCGGATAGGGAGACCGTAAATTCTGCATAAAATGGGGTAGTTTTAACAATACTAAATTATTTTAATTTACGATTTATAAAGGGGACACCGTCCCCCCCGGCCGAAAGCGCCGGATAAAAGAAGAAAACCAACCGTCCTTTGAAAACAGGTTTCTATTTCGTATTCTATTCGATCATCTCCAACGGCGCTATCGTCCTTTGCTTTATCCCTTTCATCTTTCTGGGCTGGAGAAATATCCGTAAGATTCGCACCTGGTGGGTGCTGGGTATCTATTGGCTGCTGAATGGAGTGGACAATCTCCTCGAGATCTTACCGGCGTCGCACGCTTCAGCAAGCCATGCTTTTGTCCGGGAATTGAGCATCGGCTACACCCTGATGGAAACACCCCTCTTACTGCTGGCTTTTGCGTTTGCCCGACAGGGCCGGACGCGCAAAGGTCTGCTGCTGCTCCTGGTTCTATTCCTGGCAGGTGAGACGCTCCTCATCCGGCTGCGCGGCAATGGCGCACTTGCCCTGATCATTGGATCGGGGCTGGCGATCATTATTCTATACAGCCTGACGGGACTTTTGGATTACGTGAAGAAAATGGAACACACCCGGTTCGAGAATTCGATGGTCTTTATATATGCCTCCCTTCTTTTCTTCTATGGGAGTATGCTTATCATCTATATTTTCGCCCATTTTCGTCACGCCGGCGGCACAAATGGCAATGATGCGGACAGTTTCCTGCTATATTATGTAAGCCTCTTGCTTTCCGCAGCCATCACCTGCGCAGGACTTTGGAGCTACGGGATCCGCAGATCCCGCCCCCGCTCCTGGTCCGCCGTATCCGGTTACTCTTCGTCTTCCTCGTAGTTATAGGTGTCCTGGCTATCGTTGTAGATCGATTCCCAGGTCTTCACCTTGTCGTCCTCAAGCAATTCGAGAATGTCAAAGATGGGATCTGTCTTCTTTTTCCAAATGGTCACCTCCGTCTCGGCATAACTGGATACGTACATACAATGATCCGTCTCCATGTTCACTCTGATTAACCCAACCGGTCCTTGGTCTTTTTCCTGGATCAGGTAGTAACACCCCTTCTCCAACAACGCATACGAATACATACATCTCCTTTTTAAAAGATCATACAAATCAAAAATAAATCCTGACAGAAAAGAATGGGTTAGTAAGCAGGCGCCCAACTTGGCGGGAAAGCTGGAGTTAGTGAATAGCTCCCGCCGTTGTGCCCACAAAGCTACGATTTTTGCGGTTTGGACGGATAAGTTTGATCGCCGTTGGTCCTTTTAACCATTAATTAACCCTTGTTTATTGATAATCAATGTCTTAAAAAACATAAAAGCCATCCCGGCAGACCGAAATGGCTTTTGATGGCGGATACCGCCCGGTTATTTCTCAAGCCGGATCTCACCGGCATCTGAAGATTGGCCGTCACTGACCATTACGCCATCTTTTGCGGCATTCCGATAGGGCGGTTTGGCCTCGATAATGATCTTGTACGTACCGGGCTTGACGCCGGAGATCTCATAAGATCCATTGATGATGGGCGCCTTCAAGGTATCGGTATACGATTCCGCCCATGCTCTTACGCCGCCATCGGGCGGGCTGACCGTACCGCGAATGGAACCGTCCCGCAACGCAGAAAACGCGAGCAACCCTGCAGCGGCAATGGAAACGATCGCTATCCGGAAAGAAGTGGATTTCATAAACTAGATTTTTAAGAAATCGCAAAAAGATCGTGCCACCACCCTGGCCGACCCGGGCGCTCGCCGCCACCGCCAGCCTCCGGAGGTTATTCCACCCGCTTACCCTGCTCCAAACGCAGGTATTTGTCGATACAACGCGGCAGTTCCTGCCGGTAATGGCTGACATAGATCAATGTCGTATCGAACGTTTCGCAAAGGACGGCGACCAGCTCGCGGAAATATGCCGTTTGTTCGTCATCCAGCCCCTGACAGGGCTCGTCGAGGACAAGCAGCGGCGGGTTCTTGATCAATGCCCGCGCCAGTAATACCATGCGCTGCTGGCCGACAGACATTTGCCGCAACTGTTTCATCCGCAGGTCTTGCAGTGACAATAGTTGTAACCACAGCATGACGGTCGCTTCCTGCTCGGGCATGAGTTGCCGGAATAACCCGATGGTATCATACAACCCCGACGCCACTACTTGAAAACAGGTTGCACCCGGATCAAAATACAAATGCAGTTCGGGGGAGACGAAACCGATCTTTTGCTTGATCTCCCAAATG
Organism: Puia sp.; assembly: GCA_035695565.1. GTDB lineage: Bacteria > Bacteroidota > Bacteroidia > Chitinophagales > Chitinophagaceae > Puia. Next base: position 250,540 of record DASRRX010000016.1, read on the forward strand.
CTCTCGCCCGTCCCACGACGGCGCCCAAACAACCAGATCTGATTGGCATAGGCCTGAGGATTGTCGGCCGTGACGAGGCTGAGCAGGGTGGACTTGCCCGCCCCATTGGGCCCGCTGACATTCCATCGTTCTCCTTTGCGGACCTCCCAATCGATATTGTCAAGAATGGTTGCCTGACCGTAGCGGATGGTCACCGCACGCATGACGATGACAAGATCAGTCACGCCGGGATCGGTTCGCCTCAACCGGTCAAGGATCGAATGATCGAGATGAACCGTATTCATAGAGACTACCGGCAGGAATTCTTTTGCAGACCCAAGAAAGCTCCATTTCCCTTTCTCCAGCCGGCCGATATGGGTGATACATGCAGGTATTTCCCGCTCACCCGTGATCAGTAAGATCTGCATTCCTCCGGCGGCGAGCCGGTCAATGATGGAATGCAGCATAGCTCTTCCTTCGATATCGAGACCCAGGAATGGATTGTCGAGGATCAGGAGGTCCGGTTGATCCGATAATGCGATCGCCAGTTGCACCCGCTTGTTCTCGCCATTGGATAGCTGGATGAGGGGCGTTGAAAGCAGGGGCCGGACATGAAGCCAATCCAGCCATTCCGCCGGATCCCGCGAGACGTAGGGGTGAACGACGTCCGGGCCCGTTGAAACCCCGGCGGCCGCCAACTCCCCGGCAACGGTGATCGTTGCATCGGCATCCGCCGAATTGAAGCGCTGCTGATAGTAGAGGTCAGTCGCCCCCGGCCGGCCGCGGAAGCGGTGTTGTTGCTCCACCATCGTGATACGCCTTCCTTCCGGCAAGATCCGCCCCGTGGAGAAATGTTGTCCCAGCAAAGTGTGCGCTAGGGTGGTTTTACCGCTTCCGGAGGGCCCGACGACGGCCCACTGCTCACCGCGACGGATGATCCAGTTCAGTTGGTCAAGCAGCCGGGCGCCGCCCAAGGTTACGGTGACCCCTTCCAGGGTCAAGAAAATGTCCGCCATATTGCGAATGTAAGGCGGTGCGCCAAATCCAAGGCCGTAAAATTGAACCAACCCCGGGCAGATATCCACAGTTGTAGAAATCCAATAATCCGGCTCTGATTTCGTTTGCCTATCTTGCAAACCTATCGTTACCCTTCTATGGCAGAAAAGACTAATTTGTACGAATACACCGATGACAGCGTTATAACCCTGGACTGGCGTGAACATATCCGTCTTCGCCCCGGCATGTACATCGGCAAGCTCGGGGATGGGAGCAGCCCCGATGACGGCATTTATGTCCTGCTCAAGGAAGTGATCGACAATTGTATCGACGAATACACGATGGGCTATGGCAAGCAGGTGGAAATTACCATTGAACAAAAGACGGTCATCGTACGGGATTTCGGTCGCGGCATCCCGCTGGGAAAGGTAGTTGACGTGGTAAGCAAGATCAATACCGGCGCCAAATACGACAGCAAAGCTTTCCAGAAATCGGTTGGATTGAACGGGGTAGGGACCAAAGCGGTCAATGCCCTCAGCAGCTATTTCAAGGTCAGCGCCTTCCGGGACGGACGTGAAAAGAGCGCCGAATTCGCCAAGGGTATCCTCACAAAAGAGCACAAAGAGACCAAAAGCGACCAGCCCAACGGCACGCTGGTCACCTTTATCCCTGACGATACGGTCTTTAAGAACTTTCATTTTATCCATGAATACATGGATAATCAGCTTTGGAACTATTGCTATCTTAATGCCGGCCTGGTCATCCAGTTCAATGGCAAGAAATATGTCTCCAAAAACGGGTTGCTCGATCTGTTGCAACGCCGTACCAACGAGGACGAGCTCCGATACCCCATCATTCATCTGAAGGGGGACGATATCGAAGTGGCCATCGCCCACAATAACGATTATGGCGAGGAGATCTTCAGCTTTGTCAACGGCCAGTATACCACTCAGGGCGGCACTCACCAACAGGCGTTCCGCGAGGCTTTCGTCAAAGTGATCCGCGATTTCTATAAGAAGGACTTTGAAGCTGCCGATATCCGCCAAAGTATCGTCGCGGCCATCTCCGTCCGGGTGGTGGAACCGGTCTTCGAATCGCAGACCAAGACAAAGCTGGGCAGCCAGAATATTTCGGATGGCGGACCGACGATGAAGAACTTCGTCAGCGACTTCTTGGCCAAAGACCTCGACAACTATCTGCATAAGAACCCCGGCACGGCCGATTCGCTGAAGAAGCGGATCGAACAGAGCGAACGTGAGCGGAAGGAGCTCGCAGGCGTCCGGAAACTCGCCAACGAACGGGCCAAAAAAGCCAATCTCCACAATAAAAAACTGCGCGATTGCCGCTTCCACTACAACGAAGAGCCCACGGGTAAGGACAAGGATCAGATCCGGGAGAAACAGGAGGAAAGCACCATCTTCATTACGGAAGGCGATTCCGCCAGCGGCAGCATCACCAAGGCCCGCGACGTGGAGCGCCAGGCGGTCTTCAGCCTGCGCGGCAAACCGCTCAACTGCTTTGGCCTGACCAAGAAGGTCGTCTATGAGAACGAAGAATTCAACCTATTACAGCATGCCCTCAATGTGGAAGAAGGTATCGAAGGGCTTCGGTACAATAAGGTCGTCATCGCCACCGACGCCGATGTCGACGGAATGCATATCCGGCTTCTGCTGATGACCTTTTTCCTTCAGTTCTTCCCCGACCTGGTCAAAAATGGACATATCTATGTTCTCGAGACGCCGCTATTCCGGGTCCGCAATAAACAGGAAACGCATTATTGCTATGATGAAGCGGAGAAACAGGCGGCGGTCAAAAAACTAGGCGGCAAGCCCGAGATCACCCGATTCAAGGGCCTCGGCGAGATCTCACCCGACGAGTTCGCCCGCTTCATCGGCGCAGACATGCGCGTTCAACCGGTCATGGTCATGCCGGAAACGCACATTCAGCATATCCTGGAATACTATATGGGCAAGAATACCCAGGAACGTCAGGAGTTCATTATCAATAACCTGAAGATAGAACTGGGCCTGGTGGATGAAGGTTAAAAAAATTATTCGTACATGATCCACATCGTCTTTCAATACAACGACATCGATACCCTCAAATCCGCCTTCGCACTGGACCCTGGTTTTAGCGGCGACGTCATCCAGATCCACGATGATTTTGCGGTCGGTCCGGTCTCCGGGATCTACACGGAAGAAGGCATCGCCGCCCGCAAACAGTGGTGGCGCGATGTGCTGGCCGGCGGCGACTATGACGGCCGGGTCGATAACGGGAAGGTCGCCGATGACAACGCCACCGTCGCGGCGATCCGGCAACGCCTGCAACAAGATGAAAAGGAGATCCTCTGGATCTGGGCGGCTCAGAATAAGCACGACGTCAGCGGTTATTACTGGCTCATCAGCCAGTTGAAGGATTTCCAGGGCCGGATCTTTATTCTCTATCTGAACAACCTGCCGTTCATCAACGAGAAAGGCCAGCTTTTTTATCCCAATAACCTGTTCGAGATCCCGCCCCGCGAATACCTTAAAGCGCGCAGGCTGGCGCGCGCTGTCACACTCAGCGAACTGGAGATCGATCCGGACGAGTGGCAACGGCTTTGCCAGGAAGACAAAGGGGTTCGCATCCTGGAAGGCGGAAAGAAGCTGACGCAATATCCTTATGAGTACTATGACGAGGAGCTCCGGCGATTCATCAGCGGCGACTGGATCAAGGCCAGCAAACTGATCGGGCAGTTCCTCGGAAAAGCCAAACAGATCACGGGCGACGCCTTTCTGTTATGGCGGATCAAACAACTCGTTGCCGCAGGCGAGCTCGACGTACAGGGAGAATTGAAGGGAATGCGTGACTTTGAGATCAAAACCAGGACCGGATCGCCCGTTGGCGACGCAGCCGCAACACGAACTATCGCCGAATGAATATCCGTTCGATCCACCATATCGCCATCCTGACGGACGATTATGAGAAAAGTAAGTCATTTTATACGGAATTGCTGGGATTCGAGGTGATCCGGGAAACGTACCGGGCTGAACGGAAGTCGTATAAACTGGACCTGGCCATCGCCGGGCTCTACCAGATCGAGCTATTCTCTTTCCCGGATTTTCGCGAACGAGGCAGCTATCCCGAGGCTAAGGGCCTGCGCCACCTGGCGTTTGCCGTCGATGATGTGGACGCCGCCGCGGCAGAGCTAAAGGCGAAAGGGGTGGAGGTCGAACCCGTGCGGGTCGACGAACTGACCGGCAAGCGATTCGTATTCTTTACCGATCCCAATGGGCAGCCACTGGAGCTGTATCAGCGATAAGGCGACGGGCAATAACCCCGCGATCGAATAAATCGATAATTTTGACCATGGCCAAAAGCAAACTGACAAACGATTCCCACGGAAACGATACCGGAGTGACCGGTCAGTATAAGAACTGGTTCCTGGACTATGCCTCCTATGTCATCCTCGAACGGGCCGTGCCGGCAATCGACGACGGGCTCAAACCGGTTCAACGCCGGATCCTCCACTCCATGAAAGAAATGGACGACGGCCGGTTCAACAAAGTAGCCAATATCATCGGCCAGAGCATGCAATATCACCCGCACGGCGACGCCAGTATCGGAGAAGCCCTGGTCAATATGGGACAAAAAGACCTGCTTATCGATACCCAGGGCAACTGGGGCGACGTGCGAACGGGCGATGAAGCGGCCGCAGCCCGCTATATCGAGGCGCGGCTCAGCAAATTCGCGCTGGAAGTCGCATTCAATGCCAAGATCACCGAATGGCAGCTTAGCTATGACGGCAGGAAGAACGAGCCTGTAGCCTTGCCGATGAAATTCCCGCTGCTCCTGGCCCAGGGCGCGGAAGGGATCGCCGTCGGCCTCGCCACCAAGATCCTCCCGCACAATTTCTGTGAGCTTTGTGACGCCGCCATCAAATATCTGAGAGGAAAAAAATTCGAACTCTTTCCGGACTTTCTTACGGCCGGGATGATCGACACTACCAACTACAACGACGGCAAACGGGGGGGCAAAGTACGCGTCCGCTCGCATATCGAGGAATCCGATAAAAAGACCCTGCTGATCAAGGACGTCCCCTATGGCGTGACCACTACCCAACTGATCGACTCTATCCTCAAGGCCAATGACCAGGGGAAGATCAGGATCAAAAAAGTGACCGACAATACCGCGGCTGAAGTGGAGATCCAGATCGATCTGGCGCCAGGCATCTCTCCGGATATCACGATCGACGCGCTTTATGCCTTCACCGACTGTGAGGTCAGCATCTCGCCGAATGTCTGCGTGATCGTAGACAAGAAACCGCAATTCCTTGGCGCCAAAGATCTGCTGCAATTCTCCGCCGACCACACGAAAGAACTGCTGAAAAGGGAACTGGAGATCAAACTGGGCGAGCTTCAGGACAAATGGCATTATACCTCGCTGGAGAAGATCTTCTTCGAGGAAAAGATCTACAAGGAACTCGAAAAACGGCATGCCGACTGGGAAAAGGTACTGGAGGCCATCGCCAAAGCTTTCGAGCCGTATAAAAAACAGCTCAAACGCGCCATTACCCGCGAGGACGTCGTCAAGCTAACGGAAAAGCCCGTTCGCCGCATCTACAAGCTGGATATCGAGGAGCTGAACGCCCAGATCAAAGCTCTTGAAGCGGATATGAAGCAGGTGCGCCACGACCTCAACAACCTGGTCGATTTTGCGGTCGCTTATTATGACAACCTGCTAAAGAAGTACGGGAAGGGGAGGGAACGAAAAACGGAGATCCGGCTTTTTGAAGCCATCCAGGCTCAGCAGGTGGCGATCGCCAATGTCAAGCTGTATGTCAACAGGGAAGATGGTTTCATCGGCACCGGGCTGAAGAAGGATGAGTACGTCACCGATTGTTCCGACCTCGACGATATCATCGCTTTTACCAAAAGCGGGAAGATGAAGGTCGTAAAGGTCGCCGACAAAGTTTTTATCGGAAAGGATATCATCCATGTCGCTGTCTTTAAAAAGGATGACGAACGGACCACGTATAACATGATCTATGTGGACGGCAAAAGCGGTATCAGCTATGCCAAACGGTTCAATGTAACCGGAATAACGCGTGGCAAGGAATACGACCTGACCAAGGGCGGCGAAGCAAAGACCCGCGTCCACTATCTGTCCGCCAATCCCAATGGCGAAGCCGAGGTCGTCCGTGTCGTCCTCAGCCCTGCAAGCACGGCCCGTCATAAGGAATTCGATTTCTATTTTGAAGAGCAGGAGATAAAGAACCGCAGCAGCCTGGGCAACCAGGTCACCAAATATCCTATCCGGACCGTCAAGTTCAAGGAAGCGGGAAAGTCCACGCTGAGCGGGCGCAAGCTCTGGTTCGATCCTACTTTTGGCCGGCTCAATAGCGAGGGGAAAGGCGAATACCTGGGCAGTTTCGAAGGCGAAGAAAAGCTGCTCGTCCTCTATTCCGACGGTAACTACGAGATCACCGATACCGAGCTGACCCATCGCTACGATGCCGATAAGGTTATCGAGATCCGCAAGTTCGACCCCGAAAGGATCATTACCGCCATTTATCTCGACAATGAAAAACAGCAATTCAACGTCAAACGCTTCAAGATCGAGACGACGACCCTCAATAATAAATTCCTATTTATAAAGGAAGGCGAGGGCAACCGGTTGGAACTCGTTACGCTGCATCCCGAACCGGTCGCGGTCATCAAATCGGGTCGCGGCCCGGCCGCGAGGACGCAACGGATCAGGATCTCGGGTTTCGTCGAAGTGATGGGCTGGAGGGCGGCGGGGAGTAAACTGATCGACTTTACGAAAAGTACCGAGATAGAGTGGGGACAAAAGGCAGAAGCAAAGGAGGAGCCGCCGCAACCCGAGCTCTTCTAAGTAAACGCCGGGTATGCCAAGCCTCAGCGCTTGCAAACGGACGCCGGGTATTCCATGCCTCAGCGCTTGCAAGCGGACGTCCGGTGTATCATTAGCGAACAGCCCTCCGGCATGCGCTAAAATAAAGATTTGTATGCCAGTGCCTTAGGTGCTGGCATTTTTTTAGCTGCCTTCGGCAAACATCCTCATTGCAATGATCAGAAATCATTTCCTCGTCGCATGGCGGAACCTGCTGAAGAATAAGGGTTACACCGCCATCAATATTATCGGTCTGGCCACCGGAATGGCGGTAACCTTAGTGATCGCCCTTTGGGCCATCCATGAATATTCCTACGACCGGTTCCTGCCCGGCTATCAACAGCTCTACAAGGTTAAAGTCAATATGACCAGCCAGCATGACGGCACCACTACACAGGATGGGATCTGCCTGCCGCTGGCCGACCTATTAAGGAAAGAGATACCGGGCATCAAACGGGTGGCCGAGGCGGATTGGATCGGCAATGAGGCAAGTGACCTGATCGCCGGCGACAAAAAATTATACCTGAACGGCGGCGCAGCCGGACCTGAATTCTGGAAAATGTTTGCCTTTCCTTTTGTAAAGGGCGATCCGGCGACCGCTTTTCGGGACCCTTACTCTATCGTGATCGATGAATCCACCGCTAAGGCCTTGTTTGGCGATAAGGATCCCATGGATCAGGCGATCAAGATCGATAATGACAAGATGGTGAAGGTAACCGGGGTTATCAAAGATCTTCCTGCAAACTCGTCCCTGCGATTTAGCTTCTTATTGCCGTTCGCTTTTAAAGAGCAAACGCAGGATTGGATTAAGGATGGCCGTACCCATTGGACGTATAATTCATTTCAGATCTTTGTCCAGCTGGACAGCGGCGCCGGCTATGCGCAGATTGCGCCGAAGATCAGGGATCTGGATTACCGGAAAAGCCCCGAAATGCGGCCGGCAAAACCGGAGATATGGCTACAGCCCTATAAGGACTGGCACCTGTATACGAACTTTAAGAACGGCAAGGTGGCGGGCGGATTTATCGACTACGTGCATTTGTTCACGGTGATCGGGCTTCTTGTGCTGGTGATCGCATGTATCAATTTCATGAACCTTTCGACGGCCCGGTCGGAGAAAAGGGCCCGTGAAGTCGGTGTCCGGAAGGCGCTGGGCTCTCAAAGAAAAGACCTGATCGTCCAGTTCCTCACCGAATCCGTCGTCATTGCCGGGATCGCATCGATGCTGGCCATGCTGTTGGTGCAGCTTGCGTTGCCGGCTTTCAATGCGTTGACCGGTGAGACCATCCGGATGCCCTGGGCCAGCCCGCTTTTTTGGTGCTGTATGGCCGGTTATGTATTGCTGACAGGACTGTTTGCCGGCAGCAGGCCGGCCTTTTACTTGTCCTCCTTCAACCCGGTCAAAGTGCTGAAAGGCGCCGTTACCATCGGCAAAGGGGCCAGCCTCCCGCGAAAGGTACTGGTAATAACGCAATTCAGCTGCTCGGTGGCGTTGATCATCAGTACCATCGTCGTCTATCGACAGATTCAATATGCCAGGGACCGGCCGACCGGCTATGACGCAAACCGGTTGGTGATGACCGATATGAGCGCAGATCTGGTCAAAAATTTTCCCGCCTTGCGGCAGGAGATGATCCAATCGGGCGTCGTCACGGATGCCGCCACCGCTACCAGCCAGGTCACCGCAATGCAAAGCCATTGTATGCTTAATAATTGGCCTGGCAAGACAGCAAGCGATGAATCTGCCGGCATCGGCTCGGTCTGGGTTTCCGATACCTATTTCAAGGCCCTGGGCATGCAGATCATCGCCGGAAGGGACTTTTCGGCTGATATCGATGCCGATTCCGCGGGAGTGATCCTGAACGAGGCGGCGGTCAGGCGAATCGGGCTGAAGGATCCGGTGGGTCAGTCGGTTACATGGAATTGCTACGGACAGCCTGTCCGAATCCTCGGCATAGTAAAGGATGCGTTGATGGAGTCGCCTTACAAGCCCGTTGCTCCGGCGATCTTTTATCATGGCCAATGGGGAAATACCCTGATTTACCGGCTGTCCGCGCATGCAAAGACACAGGATGCGCTGGCCGTGCTGACCCGGCTGTTTGAGAAATATAACCCCGCTTATCCCTATAGCTACAAGTTCGTCGACGAGGAATATAGTCACAAATTCAGCATCGAGCTGCTGGTTGGTAAACTTGCGGGCATTTTCGCCGGTCTGGCGATCCTGATCTCCTGTCTGGGCTTGTTCGGTCTCGCGGCATTCGTAGCAGAGCAGCGTACGAGGGAGATCGGTATCCGAAAGGTGCTGGGCGCTTCCGTTGAGCAGTTGTGGCTGCTGCTGTCCGGGGATTTCCTGTTGCTGGTCGTGATCAGCTGTGCGATCGCTTCGCCTGTCGCCCTCTATTTCCTGCATGGCTGGCTGCAACAATTCGACTACCGGATCGCTATAGGCGCCGATGTCTTCGTGCTGGCAGCGGTGGCAGCTGTCCTGATCACCGTACTGACCGTCAGCTTCCAGGCCATCAAAGCGGCAATGGCTAATCCGGCAAAGAGTATCCGGACGGAGTAGGGGAAATCGTCCGGGCGGCCGCGACGATATTATTGCCTTTTCCTTCTCAGCTCCACCGTCGCGTTCTCGGTGAGGCTACTGCTGAGGAAGACCTCATACCGGTTCACCCCGTCCGTCACCACCATCAGGGCGGTATTGGGCGGCAGCCTGCCGAGATTTTCCGCAAACATGCTGATCTCGGTAAGGTCGCGGGTGCTGTCGAGGTGCAGGTAGATATTGAAGGCCTTGGCCTCGAGGCCCTGATGGCTTAATACCAGCTGGTTGTTGACGAATACGGAGATGCTGTCCCCGTCGATCTCCCCATTGTCATAGAAGCTGAGGCGGATCGAATCTGATTCCACCAGCAGCTCGCGGTTCAGCACAGCTTTGCGTCGGCCAAACGATTCGGTAAGCTTCACGCTGTCGGTCGTCTTTTGCCGGGAGGAGGCGACCGCGGCGGAATCGGGTGGGGGCGGGGGCGGGGCGGTCACGGGCCGGTGCAGATTGGCGGAATCGGCCGGATGGGCAACGGTTGCGGTGGAGGTATCAGCCGGAGTGCCGGGGGCCTTTACCTCATCCACTACATAGTCATCCGCCTGCGGTTTCCAGATGCGGGCCCTGGCGGCCATTTGGGCGATACTGTCCTGACTTTTGTCTGCCCGGTCGAGGGAATAGCTGACCTTCAGATCGGGGCACATGTATTTGTATTTCCCATCGTGATAAAAGGTCCCCATCAGCTTACTCCCCATCCGCGACGTAATGAGGACGCCGCGAAAATTGGTCATGCAGTCGATGCTGTTGACCGTGGAATTGCTGCCATAATAGATCACGGGCAGATTCAGAATGATGATCTCCCGCGTCCTGGGGTTGTAGGTGCCGTGGATAAAATAACTTTGATACTTATCGCGGAAATAATAGGCGAAGATACCGTCCACCCGCGTTCCCTTTTGCTTGATCACGAGCTCGGTCAGATAATTGTTGTATAAGCCCGCCAGGTCGACGTCGGCCCGGCCAAACCAGGAGCCGGAAATAGTCTGCGCCTTGAGGAACGCAGGTGCGGCGACACAGAGTATTATATAGAATAATGTTCGCATGACATGCTTAGTACCGGTTCAGGTGACGCTTGATCTCCTTCTGGGTGTCCCGCTGTTTGATGGCCTCGCGTTTGTCGTAGTTCTTTTTACCTTTTCCCAGCCCGATCTCCAGCTTGGCATATCCTTTCTCGTTGAAGAAGATCCTTAGCGGCACCAGGGTATATCCTTTTTCCTTTAGCTTGTTCTCCAGCTTGCGCAACTCCCGTTTGTGAAGCAGCAGCTTGCGGTCGTGAACAGCCAGGTGGTTATTGGTCGTGCCAAAGCGATATTCCGCGATGTGCATGTTCCGGACCCAAAGCTCTCCCTGGAAAAAGACACAGAAGCTATCCACGAAATTGACCTTCCCATCCCGGATGGACTTAACCTCCGTACCAGCCAATACCATGCCTGCATCGTATTTGTCCTCGATGAAATAGTCATGATAGGCCGATCTGTTCTTTATTTCGCTCATATCGTGCTAACCTCCAGCCTAGCCTTTGAACAGGGTCAGCAGCGTGGCGATCCGCTCCTTCAATTCCTTCCTATTAACGATAAAATCCAAAAAACCGTGTTCAAGGAGGAATTCACTGCGTTGGAAACCTTCCGGAAGGTCTTTTTTGATGGTTTCCTTGATAACGCGGGGGCCGGCAAAACCGATGAGCGCCCCCGGTTCGGCGATATTCAGGTCGCCCAGCATGCCAAAGGAGGCGGAAATGCCGCCAAATGAGGGATCGGTCAGGAGGGAGATATAGGGTATTCTGGCATCCGTCAGCTGTGACAGCTTCCCCGATACCTTAGCCATTTGCATCAGTGAGAACGCGCTTTCCATCATCCGGGCGCCGCCGGATTTGCAGATGATCATCAGGGGGATCCGGTGCGTCAGACAATAGTCCGCCGCCCGCGAGATCCGCTCACCCATTACGCTGCCCAGCGAGCCGCCGATAAATTCGAAATCCATACAGCCGATCATCATCCGATGCTCCTTGATGTCTCCCACGGCAATCCGGATGGAATCCGTGATCTCGGTTTTAGCCCAGGTTTCTTCGAGGCGCTTCTGGTAGGATTTGAGGTCGGTAAAATGCAGGAAGTCCTTGGCGCGGATATTTTCGAACAGGACCTCGTATTGATTGTCATTGAAAAGGATCTCGAAGTATTCCGCGCTGCCGATGCGGTGATGATGCGAGCATTTGGGGCATACGAAGATGTTCTCGCGCAGCTCCGTAACGGTACAGATATAGTTGCAGTTCGGGCATTTGGTCCAAAGGCCCTCCGGCGTTTCTTTCTTTTCCGCGGTGCTGGTCAGAATGCCTTTTTTGATACGACGGAACCAGCCGCTCTTGCTTTCCTCGCTTTGTCCCTCATCACCGGCCAGGTTCGCTTCAAAATCGTCGTCGTGTTTCATGGACTGTTGTTTGTCTTTTGTCATTCGAATGGTCTCCTTTTCGGGCGCCGCCACGGTGCAGCTCCTTCATGCAGATTTTGGCCGCAAAGATACTAAAAGAGCGGCCATTTATGGCCCTCCTGTCCTATTGACCCCAAAAAATGCAAATGAAAAGGATTTTGCAACCTTTCCTGTACTAAATTTGCGCACAATGAAATGGTCTGAACTTTTTACATCTTCCGTTGGCAAGAAATTCGTCATGGGCCTAACGGGGGTCTTCCTGATCCTTTTTTTGATCGTCCATGTTTGCGTCAATGCCTGTATCTGGGCGAACGACGGAGGCCAGATGTTCAATGTCGCCGCCGACTTTCTGGGTACCACCGTCGTCATGCGGGTGCTAGAGATCGGGCTGTTCATCGGCTTTATCCTTCATATCGTTCAGGCCTATGTCCTGGAATTGCAAAACCGCCGGAAGCGCAGTATCGGCTATAAGGTCCCGATGGGGAACCGGGGCAGCCGATGGTATACCCGTTATATGGGCTGGCTGGGCACCTTTATCCTGCTGTTCCTGGTCATCCACATCAAGGACTTCTGGGTCAACACCCGATTCACCGAAATGCAGGACTACAAGCAGATCTACAATGGCATAGAGATGAAAGATCTGTTTCGCCTCATGCAGGATACGTTCGCCAATCCATGGATCGTGCTCATCTACCTGATTGGCTGCGTATCGCTGGCCTTTCATCTTTTGCACGGCTTCCAGAGCGCCTTCCGGTCCCTGGGCGTCTATAACGGCCGCTACCTCCGGCTCATCAACGGGATCGGGATCGGGTTTGCCGTCATCGTGCCCGTGGCATTTGCCATGATGCCGGTATCCATGTACTTCAACTGGGTGTAGGCATCTGCCCGAAACCTGAAATCAAACCATCAGAACCAACAATAGTCTTTAGTCATGTTCAACTCAAAAATCCCCACCGGTCCTTTAGAAAAGAAATGGGAAGATTATAAGGGTCATGTCAAGCTGGTGAACCCTGCCAACAAACGCAGCCTGGAAGTGATCATCATCGGCACGGGCCTCGCCGGTGCGTCGGCGGCGGCTTCGCTTGGCGAAATGGGATATAAGGTAAAAGCATTTTGTTTCCAGGATTCTCCCCGCCGGGCGCATAGCATCGCCGCGCAAGGGGGCATCAACGCGGCAAAGAACTATCAGAACGACGGTGACAGCGTCTTCCGTCTTTTCTACGATACCATCAAGGGCGGCGATTACCGGTCCCGCGAAGGGAATGTGTACCGGCTGGCCGAGGTCAGCGCCAGTATCATCGACCAGTGCGTCGCGCAGGGCGTTCCCTTTGCCCGGGAATACGGCGGCTTGCTGAGCAACCGGTCCTTTGGCGGCGTACAGGTGCAACGGACCTTTTATGCGGCCGGTCAGACCGGCCAGCAGCTGCTGATCGGCGCCTATCAGGCCCTTGAGCGGCAAGTCGCGCTGGGCAACGTCGAAATGTACTCGCGCCACGAAATGCAGGATGTCGTCGTTATCGACGGCAAGGCCCGCGGCATCATCGCCCGTAACCTCATCACCGGCGAGTTGGAACGATATTTCGGCCACGCCGTGCTGCTGGCCAGCGGCGGCTACGGCAACGTCTTCTATCTGTCCACCAACGCCATGGGCAGCAATACCTCGGCGATCTGGAAAGCGCATAAAAAGGGCGCCTGGTTTGGTAATCCCTGTTTTACCCAGATCCACCCGACCTGTATCCCCGTTACGGGCGACCACCAGTCCAAACTGACCCTCATGTCGGAGTCTTTGCGAAATGACGGCCGCATCTGGGTGCCGAAGCAAAAGAACGACTCCCGCAAACCCAACGAGATCCCTGCGGAGGAAAGAGACTACTATCTCGAAAGAAGATACCCCGCATTTGGCAACCTTGTTCCGCGCGACGTCGCCTCCAGGGCAGCCAAGGAACGGTGTGACGCCGGCTATGGCGTTGGTACGTCCAGGCAGGCGGTCTATCTCGACTTTGCATCCGCGATCGAACGATACGGGAAGACCGAGTGCCGCAAGCACGGTATTGAAAATCCCACGCCCGAGGAGATCCGCCATCATGGAATAGAAGTCGTCAGGGAGAAGTATGGCAATCTCTTCGATATGTATGCGAAGATCACCGGCGAGGACCCCTATGATACACCGATGCGCATCTATCCCGCCGTCCACTATACGATGGGCGGGCTGTGGGTCGACTATGAACTGATGACAACCGTCCCGGGGCTGTACGCGCTGGGCGAAGCCAATTTCAGCGATCACGGCGCAAACCGGCTGGGGGCGTCGGCGCTGATGCAGGGGCTGGCCGACGGCTATTTCGTTATTCCTTATACGGTCGGCAACTACCTTGCCGGCGAGATCAGAACAGCGCCTATCCCCACCTCCCATGCGGCTTTCGAGACCGCGGAAAAGGCGGTAGCGGAGCGGCTGCAGAAACTGAAGGGCATCAACGGCACGCAAAGCCCCGAGAGCTTTCACAAACGACTGGGCAAGATCATGTGGGATAAATGCGGCATGGCCCGTAATGAAGCCGGGCTGAGGGAGGCCATCACCGAGATCCGGGAGCTGAAGGCCGAGTTCTGGCGCGATGTCCGGGTAACGGGCGAGATCGGCGAGTTCAACCCTGAGCTGGACAAGGCCGGACGGGTGGCCGATTTCATCGAGCTGGGCCAACTCATGTGTGAAGACGCGCTTGACCGCCGGGAAAGCTGCGGCGGCCATTTCCGCGAAGAGATGCAAACGGAGGACGGCGAAGCCAAACGTGACGACGAACATTTCTCTTTCGTCTCCGCGTGGGAGTACAAGGACGAAAACGGTTGGGATCTCCATAAGGAGCCCCTGGAATTCGAAGTGGCTCATCCCAGCCAGCGGAGCTATAAATAAGAACTATTTGAAAAATAAACGCACGCATTAAGAGACAACTATGGAACACTATACGATGAACCTCACCCTTAAGGTCTGGAGGCAAAGGAATAAAAAAGACAAAGGCCAACTCGAAACGTACACCGTAAATGGCATTTCGAGTGAAATGTCCTTTCTGGAAATGTTCGACGTGCTGAACGAGCGGCTTGTCCATGAAGGGAAGGACCCGATCGCGTTCGACCACGACTGTCGTGAAGGCATCTGCGGGATGTGTTCCATGTATATCAATGGCCGGCCTCATGGTCCCTGGCAGGGCACGACCACCTGCCAGTTGCATATGCGTGCGTTCAAGGACGGGGATACCATCGTAGTCGAGCCCTGGCGGGCCAATGCCTTCCCGGTGATCAAGGACCTCGTCGTCGACCGCAGCGCCTTTGACCGCATCATCCAGGCGGGCGGTTATATCTCCGTCAATACCGGGAACGCCGTAGACGCCAATGCGATCCCTGTCGAAAAGGATAAGGCGGACACCGCTTTTGCCGCCGCGGCCTGTATTGGCTGCGGGGCCTGTGTGGCGGCCTGCAAGAACAGTTCGGCGCTGCTCTTCCTTTCGGCCAAGGTCTCCCACCTCGCGCTCCTGCCGCAGGGTGGCCCGGAACGAAAGACCCGTGTCGTGGATATGATCGCCCAGATGGATAAGGAAGGCTTCGGGAGCTGCACGGCCACCGCGGCTTGCGAAGCCGTTTGCCCAAAAGAGATCTCGATCACGAACATCGCGCGGCTCAATGCAGAATATGCGCGGTCAGGGGCGACGACGGATAAATAGAAGGGCGATCCTCAGGGCGTCATCGACCCGGAAATCCAGCCTATTTGTTGTATCTTCGCGAAATTGCAAAAGCTGCCGCAGGCGGCATATATTTATCAAATGATCAGAGTGAACAATGTGACCCTTTCCTTCGGGAAAAGGGTTCTATTCGACGAAGTTAATCTCAGCTTTACGAAAGGGAATTGCTATGGAGTGATCGGTGCGAACGGAGCCGGAAAATCGACCTTTTTGAAGATCCTGGCCGGCGAAATCGAGCCGTCAAAAGGCGGGATCGAAATTACCCCGGGCGAACGCATGGCCGTACTTAACCAGAACCACTTCGCATTCGATGACAATACCGCCCTGCATACCGTGCTGATGGGGCATAAGCGGATGTGGGCCGTCATGCAGGAACGGGATACTATCTATGCAAAGGCCGATTTCACCGAAGAAGACGGCATCCGGGCGGGTGAGTTGGAAGGAGAATTTGGCGAGATGGGCGGCTATACGGCGGAAAGCGACGCGGCGGCGCTGCTTAGCGACCTTGGGGTGAAGGAATCCCTCCAGGGAACCCTGATGCGTGAGCTGCCCGGCGCCTTCAAAGTCAGGGTACTGCTGGCCCAGGCCCTTTTTGGCAATCCCGACATCCTGATCCTCGACGAACCGACCAACGACCTCGACGTCGAAACCATCAACTGGCTGGAGAACTTCCTCGCGGACTATGAGAATATCGTCATCGTCGTGTCGCACGACCGGCACTTCCTCGATGCCGTCTGCACCCATGTCGCGGACGTCGACCGTCAGAAGATCAAGATCTTCACCGGCAACTATACGTTCTGGTATGAGTCTTCCCAGCTGATGGCCCGGCAGCTATCCGATAAGAACAAAAAGACGGAGGACAAACGAGCGGCCCTGCTCGAGTTCATTGCCCGGTTCTCGGCCAATGCCAGCAAATCCAAACAGGCTACGTCGAGGAAAAAAGCGCTGGAGAAGCTTACCATCGAAGAGATCGAACCCTCCAACCGCCGCTATCCCGGCATCATTTTCAAACAGCTCCGGGAAGTCGGTAACCAGATCCTCAATATCGAAAAGCTCGCCAAAAAGGCCGAAGACGGCCGCTGGCTGTTCTCCAACGTCACCTTCAGCGTCAACAAAGGCGATAAAATTGCCTTTGTCAGCAGGGACCACCTGGCCCTGGCCACTTTCTTCAATGTCATCAATGGCCAAACGGCCTCCGACGGTGGAAAGTTCGAATGGGGTACGACCGTCACCAAGGCCTATCTCCCCAATGACAACAGCGAATATTTCACCGGCCAGCAGATCAACCTCATGGACTGGCTGCGGCAATTCGTTCCACCTCATGTCACCGACGTCGATGAGCCGTTCCTTCGCGGCTTTCTGGGAAAGATGCTGTTCAGCGGCGACGAAGTGCTGAAGAATACCAACGTGCTTTCCGGCGGTGAGAAGGTCCGTTGTATGATCAGCCGGATGATGCTTCAGGACCCCAATGTGGTGATCCTCGACGAACCGACCAACCACCTCGACCTCGAGTCGATCCAGGCGTTCAACGAAAGTATGAGCAATTTCAAGGGGATCGTCCTGCTGACGTCGCATGACCACACCTTCCTTCAAACGGTCGCCAACCGGGTCATCGAGCTGACGCCTGCCGGGATCATCGACCGGCTGATGTCCTTTGATGAATTTCTTGAAGACGCACGGGTCAAACAGCTGCGCGAGGAGATGTATCACTTTTTAGCGCCGGCCCATAGCCGGTAGTCGACGCCGAGAAGGATCAGCCTGGCCTTGGTCGCGTTGTCATACTGCAAATAGCCGGTGAACTGCCGGTAGGTATAGTGAAAAGTAAAATTGAAATAGGTATAACTGAGCCTGTCCCCGTTCGTGTTATTAATGAGGCCCGGATTGCTATAGGCATGGCCGAGGGCCCAACCGAATGTCCATTTGAAACCCACGTCGCCATGGTGAACATGCGTGATGAGCTCGGTAGTGATCCCGAGGGTGGCAAATAACGGACTTTTGTTGATCAGGGTAGCGATAGAGTCGGGCATCCGTTTCCGCACCGCCAGATAATTCCCAAATTCCTGTGTTACCGAAGTCTCCAAACCCAGGTAACGCCATTCTCCTTCCCAGACCGGCATCACCCCGTTGATACCGCCCTGGAACCCGACGCCGCCAAAAGAGTGCGGGCCGGAATAGGTATTGACCTGCACGGCGGTCGGAAGCGCCGTATTGGGAGAAAGTGTATAGCCCCGGTATCCGGTATCCACCCGCCAGGTTCCCATCATATATTTGCCAAGCGTTAACCCGACGCCATAATGGAACTGAAAGTTGTCATACTGGTGCGCGGCAAAGACGCTGGAATGAAAGGACCAGAGATAATCGGTGCCGAAATCATTTGCCGATCCGTTGGAATAGGTAAGGCTGGAGTAGAGTGCCATATGCACGCTATCGTTAACCCGGGGGATCGGATGGTATTCGAGGTTGTTGCCGTTGAACGGACTGACGAATAATGCCTGTCGAACGACACAGCCGGGTAGCAGGGGAAGACTGGCAGCGGCCAGAACAAGGTATAGGTAGCTTTTTTTGATCATTAGGAGCTCTTTCCGGGGGTATTTGACAACCCCGCGCTTTAAAACGTTGCCCCCTGGTCGGGAAAGTCCGCCTAACCTCCTGATTTTGTCTCATTTGATGCAATAAATCCAAATTTTAAGCATTTTAGGTTAAACCCCGCTAGGTGTTGGTCAAATGGCTGCTTATACTGGTGTCGATTGGCTGCGGTTTTTGCCTTACGGTGAGCGCTCAGCCCCCGGTCAAACCGGCGCCCGTCGATACCCTGAAGCCTGCAACTCCCGACACCTTGAAGCCTGACACCGTCAAACCCGACAGCGTCAAACCTGATAGCCTCGCCCTTGCCCGGGATTCCGTTCGCCGCCGCGACTCCATCCGACAGGCCGACTATGTTCCCAATGCCACCGTCCTGAAGCAGCAGATCGATTCCGCCAACGCGGCCTCTACGCTGACTAAGCCCAATGCCGTCGATTCGTTGAAACTTAGGATGGACGCCGTGATGGCGGCTGCCGCCAACAACAGCCAGCAACGAGGCATAGCCGGCCTCGCGCGCCCTAACCCATCGCCGGCCTACAGCCCCCCGACGGGAACGGGCGCCTTACCCGCCAATACCGGTCCGCCCCCCGTCATGCCCAGGCCCCAGGGCTTACCCTCCGCCTTTGCCCGCCGCAGCGGTCCGCTGACCTTTTCCAATTTTCACCGGAAGACCATCCCAGTCCACGGCGGCAAGACGCCCCTCGACACCCTCAGCATCGTACCCGGCACCTTCTCGATCCGCGGGGTCGACACCGGCGCCTATCATCTCGACTGGGTCAACAGCAGCCTGACCTGGGTGCACCCGCCCGCACAGGATACCATCACCGTCTACTACCGCAGCTTTCCATACAAACTGAATGCGGTTGGGAAAAGGTTCAGCTATGACAGCATTATGAACTACTTCCTCGTCCGACCCTATGACGGCCGGAGGTCGGGGAACAGCGCCGATGACAATTTCTTCAATTTTGGCAATATCACCTATAACGGAAGCTTCGGCCGTTCCATCAGCTTTGGCAACAGCCAGGACGCCGTCGTCACTTCCAACCTCAACCTCCAGATCAGCGGCTATCTCGCCGACAGCATCCGGATCGAGGCCGCCATCACCGATAACAATATCCCGATCCAGCCCGACGGCACGACCGCCGACCTCAACGAATTCGACAAGATCTACCTGCAATTCTCCCGGAAGAACTGGGCGCTCACGATGGGGGATATCGATCTCCGGCAGAACCAGAACTACTTTCTCAGCTTTTACAAACGCCTCCAGGGCGCGAGCTTCGAGACCACCGAAAAGATCGGGGACCATTTCACCAACAAGGTGCTTACCAGCGCGGCGATCGCCAAGGGGAAATTCAACCGCAATATCTTCGAAGGCCAGGAAGGGAATCAGGGCCCCTACCAGCTGTATGGCGCCAACAACGAATCGTTCTTCATCGTGCTTGCCGGAACGGAAAAGGTCTTTATCGACGGCCAGTTGATGCAACGGGGCGAGAATGCCGACTATACGATCAACTATAATACGGCGCAGGTGACTTTTACCGCTAACAGGATGATCACGCAGGACGCGCGGATCCAGGTGGAATTCGAATATGCGGACCGCAATTATCTTAACGTCAATCTGTACCTCTACGACGAAGCGCATATCGGCGACAAGCTGAGGCTCCGAATGGGCGTCTTCAGCAACAGCGATGCCCGCAACTCGCCGATCGACCAGACCCTGACCGCGGATGAGAATAAATTCCTTGCAGGGCTGGGGGACAGTATCCAGCATGCTTTTTATCCTGTCGCCAATATCGATACATTTGCCGCCGGAAAGATCCTCTATCAAAAGGTGGACACCACGTATAAGAATGCGGCAGGCGCCATCGTCCATGACTCTATCTACGAATTTTCCACCAACACCGCCGTGACCCTGTACAACCTTTCCTTCGCCAACGTGGGACCGGGGTATGGGAACTATGTCCCTGACCTTAACAATGTCAATGGGAACGTCTTTATCTGGGTAGCCCCGGTCAATGGCGTCCCGCAAGGTTCCTATGAGGCGGCGCAATTCCTGGTCACCCCAAAGACCCAGCAGATCATAACGGTGGGGGCGGACTATGCCGTCAACAAAAATACGGTTATAACCGCCGATGTCGCGGGAAGCAACTATGACGTCAATACGCTTTCAACGATCGAAAAGAACAACGACAAGGGCACGGCGGCAAAGTTCACGCTACGCAACGTCCGCGCACTTAACAACACCGGCCTGCAGCTCACCTCCACGCTCGGGTATGAATACGTCCAGAAGAATTTTGCGCCCATCGAACCCCTCCGCCCGGTCGAGTTCACCCGCGACTGGGGATTGACGCTATCCACCAACCCGGCGTCCGAAAAGATCTATACGGCTAGCTTCCTCGTCAACGACAAGCGCTTCAATTCGTTGAAATACGAGATCGACCGCTACGAACGAAGCGACGGGTTTGTCGGGATGCGCAATTCGCTCGTCCACCGCCAGACGATCGACAGCTTCCATATCGTCGACCAGATCAGCCTGACCACCAGCGACAGCAACAGCTTCTCCGGACGTTACCTGCGGCCATCCATCGACGTATCCCGGCGGCTTCCCTTCCTGAAGAACTATACCGTCGGGGGCAACTATTCGCTCGAAGACAACGAGAACCTGGACAAGAAGGCCGATACGCTCACGGCCACCAGCTTCCTTTTCCATACCTGGACCGCCTACCTGAAGTCTCCGGAAAAGGGTCTCAACCATTGGGGGATGTCCTATGCCGTGAGGGATAACTCCTATGCCACGGGCCGGAGCATGGTATTGGGAGACCGCAGCAAGACGATCAGTGTTTTTGCCGATCTCCTCCGTAACAAGCGCGAACAGTTCCATCTCACGGCCAGCTACCGCACTTTGAAGATCGTCGACAGCGCCGTGGATTCCAAAAGCACTGACAGCACGACCGCCACTCTCGGGTCCAGCAATACGCTGCTGACAAGGGCCGAGTATCTTGTCAACGAATGGAAGGGCCTGCTGAGGGGCAACCTGCTCTATGAGATCGGGGCGGGCCAGCAGCAGGAATTAAGCTATACCTATTTACAGGTGCCCGCCGGAACAGGTCAATATGCGTGGATCGACTATAATAAGGATGGGATCCAGCAGCTCAATGAATTCGTACTGGCCCAGTTTCCCGACCAGGCGCAGTATATCCGGGTCTATACGCCCTCCGGCATCTTCGTCCGTGCCGCCTATACGACGTTGAACTACAGTCTTTCGATCACGCCCAAGGCGGCGATCGGGCCGAAGAGCAGCGCTTTCCATCTTTTCCTGGCCCGGATGACCCTTCAATCTTCGCTTCAGATGACCCAGAAGCAGGTCGCGAACAGCGGCATCCAGTGGAATCCCTTCAAAGACCCTGTCCAGGATACCGCGCTGATCACCCGCACGATGATCATGGCCAATACGTTTTCGTACAACCGCACCGACCCGCACTGGGGCTTCGACGTCAGCAATACGCGCAACAGCGCCAAAAACCTGCTTACCTATGGATTCGAGAGCCGCCAAAGCAACGAGTGGTCGATCCGGACGCGGATCAATATGAACAAATCGGTAGCCCTTACGACGACCATCCAGCAAGGCACCAGCGGGCTGATTACCTCCAGCTCCAATTTCGACAGCAGTAACTATGCCCTCCACCTGTACTCGATCGAACCCGACCTGATCTATACGCACAAGTCCAACCTGCGCATCGGGGTCGGCTATCGCCTCAGCACCAAGACCAACTCCCCGGAGTGGGGGGGGCAGAACTATTCCTCTACCGGAGTCAACTCCGACTTTAAATACAATATCCTGCAAAGCACCTCTATCCAGGGAAAGTTCATCTTCAGCAATATCGGCTATACCTCGAAGGAAGGCGCGCCGAGCGTGACTTCCCCGGTCTCCTATACCATACTTGAAGGGTTACAGCCGGGCCGAAACTATGAATGGGGGCTGGACCTTACCAAACGGCTGGGCGGAAGTCTGGAGATCAGCCTGCAATATGAAGGGCGAAAGCCGTCGGGGCTGGGGGTGATCAATACGGGCCGGGCGGCGCTGCGTGCGATCCTATAATGGGGAATTTTGGCGGCAAGGGAATTTCAGCCGCATTTTTTTACACATAAAAGCCGGGATCAATGACCCCGGCTTCTGATATATAGGATTTGAGTCGACTAGCTAAAAAGCCCGCCCTTCTTGAGGGTTTGAGTGCCTTCACCGATCTTGAACCCATTGTGGTAGATCTCGATCTTGTAGTCACCCTTGCTGAATTGGCTGTTCTGTTTCCAGGCGAACTGTACGGCCTTGGTCTTGCCGGCTTCGAAGTCTACAGGTACCTTGGCAGTGTAGATCTTGTCGCCATCTTCCCGGGAGGTGAAAGTACCGCTACCCAGTGCAGGAACCGAGATGGGCTTGCCATCGGGGCCGGTGATGCAAACATAGACGTCGGTCTGGCCGGTCTGAGCGATCCGGTTGGATACTTCAAAACCGATAACCAGCTTGTTTACGCGCTTGGCGGTAGTGGTTGCCTTATCCTTGCCGTCCGACTTTTCGTGCATCGGAGTGATCGTAATATTGGAGGCATTGAGCGTAGAAGCTACGTCTACTTCTTTCTCCAGGCTTTGCTTGGCCGTGGTCGTGGTGGCCAGGTCCGTGGTCAGCTGCTGCTTGTCAGAGGTCAGCTGCTGATTGTTGGTCGTCAGGGTTTGGTTGTCCTGGGTCAACTGTGCCACCTGCTGTTCCAGGTTGCCGATCTTGTCGTTGAGTTCCTTGATCAGGTCTTCAGCCTTTTTCTTTTCGGCTTCGGTCAGGTGCTGTTTGTTCAACAGCCCGCGGATCTGCTTCTTGAGTTCAGAGACCTTGCTGTTGCCTTCGTTGAGCTGGGAGGTCAGCTTGTTGTTTGTGCCGGTCAGAGAGTCCAGGCGAACGAGGGCGTCATCGAAATTCTTTTGTAATTGTCCCTTTTCGTCGGTGACCTTTGAAACCTGGGTCTGAAGTTGAGTCTTGTCCTGCTCATTCCGGTTGTTGTTCCAGAGCAGATAGCCCCAGGTTCCGAGGAAACCGGCGGCAAGTAATCCAATGACCAGATTCTTGTAGTCTTTCTTTGGCGGTTGACTTTGGGGTGTCGCTGAGGGATAGTTGGTTGTCGTACTCATAGCTTATTGTTTTTTCAATAGTTAAAAAAATAATGTCTGACCTGTTCGGTCGGACGGCTGTTGGCCGTCCAATGGTTATCGTTTTTAAAAAGCTTTTCCGAGTATTTTTCGGCTCTATTCGGGTTTAGTCTAAAACCGTGCCAATTTCATTTTTATTACCTTTCCTGTCTGATTCTTATAGATTTATATACTTTTGCTGTTAATAAATATGCTGTATGTCGGTAGAAAAGATACTCGGCGACTGGAAAAAGGCAAAATTCAAGCCGGTGTACTGGCTGGAAGGCGAAGAAGAATACTATATCGATCAGCTTGTCAATTATGCGGAACACCGCATTCTCAGCGAAGCGGAAGCCGGGTTTAACCTGACCGTCTTCTATGGCCGGGATGCCGACTGGACGGCGGTGATCAACGCCTGCCGGCGATATCCGATGTTCGCGGAGCGCCAGGTTGTCCTCCTGAAGGAAGCGCAGCAGATGCGGGACATCGACAAGCTCGAACCTTATATTGAAAAGCCGCTTTCTTCCACCGTCTTTGTCGTGGCCTATAAAGAAAAAAAGGTGGACGGCCGCAGCCGCCTGGCGAAGATGCTGAAGGAAAAGGCCGAGCTTTTCACTACCAAAAAGATGTACGATAACCAGCTCCCCGAGTGGACGGTGGAGCTTATTCGCTCCAAGGGGTATGGCATCACGCAAAAGGCGTTATTGCTGCTCGTCGATCATATCGGCAACGATCTGAACCGGATCAACAACGAGGTGGAGAAACTGCTGGTCAACCTGGGTGGCCGCAACCAGATCACCGATGATGACATCGAGCGGTATGTGGGGATCAGCAAGGAATACAACGTTTTTGAGCTGCAGGATGCCTTTGCCAAAAAGGACCGGGCCAAAGCCATCCGGATCATTCAGTATTTCGAAAGTAACCCCAAGGCGGCTCCCATCCAGCTGATCCTGCCTTCCATTTATAATTTCTTCAGTAAGGCGTATATGATCTTCGGCCAGAACAGCAACGATGAAAAAAGCGTCGCCACGACTATCGGCGTCAACCCTTTCTTTGTGAAGGACTATCTCGCCGCCGTACGAAATTACGGGTATGAGGGGATCGAAGGCGGGCTATTGCTGTTGCATTCCTATAATCTCAAAAGCATCGGGATCGGCAGTCCGGGGGTGGAAGATGGATCTTTGTTAAAGGAGCTGGTGATTAAGATGATGGGCTGAACGGGCGGAGCCCGTTCGTCGTTCGTAAGAATGACAATCATGAGATCAGGACGGGTCGCTTCAGCGGCCGAGCGCGGCCAAAGCGCTTTCTTTATCCTTCCCCAACTGCTCCTTCAGCCCATCCAGGCCGCCGAACTTCTTCTCGCCGCGCAGGTGCCTGCGCACCATGACCCGCAGCTCACGACCGTACAGATCCTCGTCGAAGTCGAAGAGATTCACCTCGATCGTCCGTTCCTTGCCATCGACTGTCGGACGCATTCCGATATTCATCATTCCCTTATAGCCTGCGCCTTCCCAGGGTGCGACCGGCGGCGCATCCACCATCGTCGGCGCCGTCAGCGTGATCGCATCGCCGGGGACCTCAGACACTTCGACCGCATAGACGCCATCCGCGGGGACCAGCTTCTCGGAATTGCCGACCACCAGATTGGCTGTCGGATAACCGATCGTTCTTCCCAGCCGCCGGCCTTCGGCAACCTGGCCGGTGAAGAAATAAGGATAGCCCAGCAATTGATTCGCCGTGTCGACATCGGCCTGTCCGATCGCCTCCCGGATGCGCGTCGAGCTGACCGAGACGGCGTCGAGCAGATGGACGGGGATCTCCTGTAATACGAAGCCCGCGGACTGGCTGAACTGTTCGAGCAGATGATAATCACCCTGGCGTCCTTTGCCATAACGATGATCGTAGCCGATGATGATCGTGTGCGGCCGGAACTTCCTCAGCAGAAACTCGCTTATGTATTCCTCCGCCGTTTGTTGCGAGAAGGCTTCGGTAAAAGGCACGACGACCAAGTGGTCCACCCGCTGCCAGGAGAGGAGCTGGATCTTCTCTTCAAGGGTATTGAGCAGTCGGACATCGGCTGATCCGCCGCGGACGACCTTGCGTGGATGCGGGTAGAAGGTCACTATGACCGTCTCGCCGCCGATCCTCGCCGCCTCTTCGCGAAGCTGCTCCAGGATTTGTGCGTGCCCGGTATGTACGCCATCGAAGGTCCCGATTGTAACGACTGCATTACGGAAGAACGGAAGCTGATCGATATGATAATAGATACGCATGTAGGCCCGCAAAGCTAACGGATTTATTGTAGTATCTTCGCGGCCACTATGTCACTCTACGCTCAACGTGGCGTTTCCGCCCAGAAGGAAGAAGTTCACCAGGCGACTGACCGGCTTGACAAGGGTCTTTATCCAAACGCTTTTTGCAAGATATATCCGGACTACCTGGGCGGTGACGCCGGCTGGGTCAACCTGATGCATGCCGATGGCGCGGGCACAAAAAGTATCCTTGCATATTTATACTGGAAAGAGACGGGTGACACATCGGTATGGAAAGGTATCGCCCGCGACGCGATCGCGATGAACCTCGATGACCTGCTCTGTGTCGGCATCGATGACAACCTGCTTTTCTCGTCTACTATCGACCGCAATAAAAAGAATATTCCCGGCGAAGTCCTCGCCGCGATCATCAACGGCAGCCAGGAATTCTTCGATGAGCTGAAAGGCTTCGGGGTGACCATCCGATACCTCGGCGGTGAAACGGCGGACGTCGGGGATGTGGTCCGGACCATTGCGGTGAACGGGACCATGACCGCCCGGTGGCCCAAGGACCGGCTTGTAACCAACGACCGGATCGAAGCCGGCGACGTCATCGTAGGACTGGCAAGCTTTGGCCGGGCAAGCTACGAGACGGAATACAATAGCGGGATCGGGTCAAACGGCCTGACAAGCGCCCGCCATGATGTCCTCCACAAGACCTACGGGGCGCGGTATCATGAATCTTTTGATAATAGCTTGGACGACAGCGTTGTATACATCGGCCCTCACCGCCTGACCGACCCCGTCTCTGTTTCTGCGCCTGCTTTGGCGGAGTCGTCGGCCGGCTGGACCACGGACGTCGGCCATTTACTCCTTAGCCCCACCCGGACCTATGCTCCGGTGGTAAAACGCATTCTGGCAGAAAAATTTGCTGATATTCATGGACTTATACATTGCAGCGGAGGCGGGCAGACCAAATGCATGAAATATCTGCCGGGGGAATTTCTGGTCGTTAAAGACAACCTTTTTGACCCGCCGCTCATTTTCGACCTCATTCAAAAGGCTTCAGGCTCCGATGGCCGTGAGATGTATCAGGTTTTTAATATGGGCCACCGCCTCGAGATTTTCACTACGCCGTCCGCCGCGGTGGATCTTATCGGCATCAGCAAGTCCTTTGGCATCGACGCCCGGGTAGTCGGCCGCGTTGAACCTGCAACGAAGAAAAGGCTGCTGCTGAAGACCCGCTTCGGGGAGATCGAGTACCTGTAGCGATTCAACTACAATATCGCTTCTACCGGCCCACTGTAGCTGTAGAAGTTTTTTGGGTCCCCGCAAAGGCCCGTCCCTACTGGATTTATATTGACCCGGATTAAAAAAATCGCTTAAAATTTTGTTTTTCTATTCACAGGGCTATGATTTCTCAGTTTTGCTGACTACTTTCGCAGACGGATCAGGACGGATTTAGATTATTTTTTTTAACTATCTTTTTTGCCTATTCCGGTGAACTCTCCCGGTTCATTTACGTTATTGATTTAGTACCCGACAAGACTAAAACCGCCAATTGGCGGTCGCAACATTGTCAATTTTTATTTTTCGATATGAGGCAACTAAAGATTGCTACACAGATCACGAATCGTGATTCCCAGGCTGTAGAGAAGTATTTGCAGGAAATTTCCAAGATTCCCATGATCACTCCTGAAGAGGAGACGGTCCTGGCTCAGCGGATCAAGATGGGCGACCAGAAGGCGTTGGACAAGCTCGTTCAGGCGAACCTGCGCTTTGTCGTTTCCGTGGCAAAACAATATCAGCACCAGGGGCTTTCACTGAGTGATTTGATCAACGAGGGCAACCTCGGCTTAATTAAAGCGGCACAACGCTTCGACGAAACCAAAGGTTTCAAGTTCATTTCGTACGCCGTTTGGTGGATCCGCCAGTCCATTCTACAGGCGTTGGCAGAGCAGGGCAGATTAGTCCGCCTGCCTCAAAACAAAATTGGCACCTATAACAAGGCTAATAAGGCGTACATGGCTTTCGAACAGGAGCATGAGCGGGAGCCGAGCACGGAAGAATTAGCCGAACTGCTGGAGATGAGTGAGACGGAGATCAACAATATTTTCCAAAGCAATACCCGTCACAGCTCCCTCGACGCCCCGGTCCACGAGGCGGAGGACGTAGCGATGGGTGATCTCCTGGAAGGCGGGGACGAAACCGATGACGATGTCATGAAAGACTCCCTGCGCGCCGAGATCCGCCGCGTGCTCAAATCGTTGAGCCCCCGCGAAGCGGAGATCGTCAATGCGTACTTTGGCCTGGATGGCGAAAATGGGGTGACCATCGAGCAGATCGGACAGAAATACGACCTGACGAAGGAGCGCATCCGCCAGATCAAGGAAAGGGCCATCAAACGTCTTCAGAAAGCGCGTTACAGCAACGCCTTGAAAGCGTACTTAGGCTAATCTAATTATTTGTTGGGCTTTTCACCAACTACTCACAGTGTCGCGCCCCGTCGGGGGCGCGACACTTTCTTTTTAGGTTTTCGGCTTATCTTTGCGCACTTATGACCGAAAAAGTACACTGCCTGATCATTGGCTCGGGGCCCGCAGGCTACACTGCAGCCGTCTATGCCGCCCGGGCGAACCTTAAACCCGTCCTCTACCAGGGCATTCAGCCCGGCGGACAGCTCACGATCACCACCGAAGTCGAAAACTATCCCGGTTATCCCGATGGGGTCCAGGGACCCGAAATGATGGTGCATTTTGAAAAGCAGGCTTCCCGGATGGGCGCCGACATAAGGTTTGGGATCGCTACAAAGGTCGATTTCTCGGCCACCCCCCATAAGGTCTGGATCGATGAGGAGAAGCTGATCGAAGCCGACGCCGTCATCATCGCCACCGGCGCCTCCGCCAAATGGCTGGGGCTGGAAAGCGAACAACGGCTAAACGGCTATGGCGTAAGCGCCTGCGCCGTCTGCGACGGATTCTTCTTCCGCAACAAGGAAGTGGCGATCGTCGGCGCCGGAGATACCGCCGCTGAAGAAGCGCTCTATCTTTCGAAACTATGTACGACCGTTCACATGCTCATCCGTAGCGACAAAATGCGCGCCTCACGCATTATGCAGGAACGCGTGCAGCAGACGCCGAATATCAAGGTCTACTGGAACAGCGAGACCGACGAGGTGCTGGGAGAAAGCCGGGTGGACGGCCTCCGCATCCGGAACAAAAAGACGGGAGAAAAGCAGGTCGTCCCGATCAGCGGTTTCTTCGTGGCCATCGGTCATCAACCGAATTCGGGCATCTTCAGCGACTTTATTGAGATGGACGAAGCCGGCTATATCAAGACGATCCCGGGCACCGCTCGCACCAGCGTCGATGGCGTTTTTGCCGCGGGCGACGTCCAGGACAAGATCTACCGTCAGGCGGTCACCGCCGCCGGCAGCGGATGTATGGCTGCGCTGGACGCCGAACGATATCTTTCGGCAAAAGGCCTGGCATAGCCCGGCAAAAGGCCTGGCATAATCCGGTAAAAGGTCCGCATAAATCTAGCATCAATATGGTCACCGTACAGTTGCATAAGCTTATCTTCTCCGGCCGTCACGGCGTCTTCAAGGAAGAGCTGGCGACAGGCAATACCTTCGAGGTCAACCTCGACGTGCTCTATGACGAAAGCAGTCATCCCTTTGGCGGTCTGGACAGCATCGTCAACTATGTCAACCTGTTCGGGATCGTCAAGGAACGCATGCATCAGCCGTCCCCCTTGCTGGAGAAGATTGCCGACGAGATCATTAATAAGATCCGGGAACAATATCCTTTTATCCGGGAAGTGATCCTCTCGATCTATAAATTGCAGGCGCCAATCGGGAACTTCCAGGGCAAGGCGGGAATCACGCTGCACAAGAAGTTCGAAAGCTAGCAGAAGCCGGAAGAATCTAGATCACTTTCCCTTTCCACCTTCCGCTTTGCATATAGAGATAGGACATGCTGAACATACAGCCCCAATATAGCCACTCCGACATCCAGCCGATGACCAGCGTCCCCTGACGCCACTCCAGCACGGCATAGACATAGACGGAATAGATGGCGATGGTGATCGCCTCGATCCATAGATTGACCCGCGTATTGCCCGTACCCGTTACGGCATTGAGCCAGATCACGGAAAAGGACATCATGATCAGCGCGGCAGAGACTACGCGCAGGACGGGCACCGCGGCTGTCGTGAACCCCGCATCCTGCCCATAGACGGACAGGAAGGCCTGCGGGAACAGGTTCAGCAACACTGCGATCAATACGGCCATTCCCACGCTCCAGTAAAGTATCCGCCCGATCAGCTCATGTACCCGGTCCTCCATCCCCTGCCCGATGATATTGCTCACCATCGCATTGGTCGTTGAAGCAAAAGCCCAGACGAAGACCCCGAACAATCCGAAGATGTTCCGCATACTGTTGCTGATCGCCAATGCCTGTCGTCCATGGTGCTCCACCAGCACGTAGAAGTAATTCCATGCCGCGATCGAGATCGTATACTGGAATACCAGTGGAGAGGACTGGACCAGGATCAACCGCGAGACTTTGCGATCCAACCGCCAGTGATGGTATAGCTGGAGCTCCCGGCCGATCCCCCGCGCGTTGATGACGCCATACACCACCAGCAGCCCTGCGGCCTCCGCGCAGATAGAGGAATATGCCGCCCCGTTGAAGCCAATCGCCGGGAGCCCGAAATGCCCGAAGATCAGTCCATAGTCCAGAAAGATATTGACGCCTGTCTCCGCGAGGGTGCCATATACGAGGTACTTGCTCTGATTGGTACCCACCAGCAGGGCATTCCGCATTTGATATATATAAAGGAAAGGGAGGCCCCAGATGCGGATACGCAGAAAAGAAAGGGCCTGGTCGCGAACCGAATCGGAATGCAAGGCGTAGGACAGCACGAGCGGCGACAGCGTCCATGTCAGCACGATACCGATCACAGCGAGGACGAGGGCGATCAGAACCCCCTGGAAAAAGAGCTTGCCGATCTCTTCGATCCGCCCCTCGCCGGCCCGCCGGGCGATCAGGGCCTGCAGCCCCGTGTTCAACCCCTGGCCGATGACCGCAAACAAAAGATAATATACCCCGGTGATCCCGGCCGTCGATAATGCGTACCCGCTTTCGTCGAGATGGCCAAGGAAGATATTGTTGGTAATAAAGTTGATCTGCGGCACCAGGATCGCCAGGCTGATCGGCAGCGCCATCCGCAGGATATCCCGGTTGCCGATCGTGACGGTGTAAGTATTCGCAGTCCTTCCCATGATCCAAAAAGGAAAGCAATTTACGTAAGATTGTAGTATTATTGCACATCTGACACTATGCATAAACCTGCATTTCAAATCGAGATCTCGTCTGTCTCGGATGAGGAGCTGCTTCAGTCCCGGCTACTTGTGGAGGTCAATCCGCATGCCTTCACTTATGTCCTGCTCAACCAGCGGAACATGAGCCCGTTAACGGTCAAACATTTCCAGCTGGAGGTCGGTAAAGACAATAGCCTGCCGGGCATCCTCCGGGAGATCCTGGAATCGGACCCGTTGCTTCGCCGCCCGGTAAAGGAAACCCTGGTCATCTATAACTTTCCGGAATGCAGCCTTGTCCCGGAGCCGCTATTCTCCATGGAAAATAACCGCGAGATCATCGACACGCTTCACGGCAATCTTCAAAAAGGACTGATCCTGACCGAAAAGATCCCGTGGTGGGAACTTTTCAATGTCTATCGGATCTCGCCGGATCTGCATCAGCTGCTCCAGCAAAGTTTTACAGCCGGGAAATACTGGCATTACTACAGCCTGTTGCTCAAGAGCTTTAAAATGTTCGATTCCAACGACCCGGAAGACTGCATAAAGGTCATCTTCTATTCGGATAAGATGGTCACCCTCGTCGTTCGTAACGGCAAGGTCCAGCTGGTGCAAACTTTTCTCTACCAGGATACCAAAGACGTCATCTATCACCTGCTCAACTGCTGCCGGCAGCTGGGGCTTGACCAGGAGAATGTCAAGCTGCTTGTCGGCGGCCTGATCGACCGGCAGTCGGCGCTCAGCAACGAGTTGCATCAATATTTCCTGCGGCTCCGGTTCGAAGAGATCGACGAGAGCATCAAGATCACCGATGAGCTCAAAGAGCTGCCGTTACATTATTTCTCTTCTATCCTGAAAATCGCGGTATGCGCCTAGTATCTTTCACCCTCAAACCGGGGTTATGCGCATAATCGGCGGTGAACTTGGGGGAAGAAGGGTCCACCCGCCGGCAAAAATGCCTCATACCCGGCCGACCACCGATATCGCAAAAGAAGGATTGTTCAATATCCTGGAGAATAACCTCGAGCTCTCCGCGCTCAGCACCCTCGATCTGTTTGGCGGCACCGGCAGCATCAGCTATGAGCTGGCTTCCCGCGGCGCCCGCGATCTGACCATCGTGGAAAAGGACCCGGCTATGTTCGCCTTTATTCAAAAGACGGCGGCCGCACTGGGTCTTGGAGACAGCTGTACAATAATCCGGATGGACGTATTCCAGTTCATCTCGCAGTGCACCTCAACCTTTGATCTGATCTTCGCCGGCCCTCCCTATGCGCTTACTACCATCGACGAGCTGCCGAAGCTGACGCCGCGGCTGCTGAATGACAAGGGCTGGTTCATTCTGGAGCATACTCCCCGCAATAACTATGAAGGTTATCCGTACTATGTGACGCAACGCCATTATGGAACCACGATCTTTTCCATTTTTGTCAAGAAAACGTAAACCGGGCGGAGCCCATCGGCAAACATGCATCCTATTTTCATAACCGGCATCGGGACCGGTATCGGCAAGACCCTGGTCGCCGCCGTGGTGACAGAAGCGCTGGGCGCCTCCTACTGGAAGCCCGTTCAGGCCGGTTTCGACGACGGTACGGATTCCGCCTGGGTGGGTGAACGGATCAGCAATCCGCAAGGGCGGCTGCTCCCTGAGACCTACAAGTTAAGCCTGCCCGCATCCCCGCATATCGCCGCGCGTCAGGAAGGAGTAGTCATCGACCTCAACCGGATCGTGCGGCAACTCGAGACCATTGAAAACCGGCCGCTGGTGATCGAAGGCGCCGGCGGACTGTTCGTCCCGCTCAACGACCGGCAATTCATCATCGATCTGATCCAGAAGCTTGACGCGACCGTCCTGCTGGTCAGCCGGAACTATCTCGGCAGCATCAATCATTCCCTGCTGACGGCCGCCGCCTGTCGCCGTCAGGGCCTGCGGGTCGCCGGGTGGATCTTCAATGACCAGTATATGCGATACGAACAGGAGATCGTGCAATGGAGCGGCATTCCGGCGATCGCCTCGATCCCTTTCGATGGAGACCTCAGCAGCGACTTTGTCCGGGAACAGGCGATCAGGATCAGGCCTGCGCTTCAGGCGGCCCTGAAAGCCCAATCGCTGAATTTACCGTATCTTTGAGGACCGGAATTCCGGCCGGCCTGATCGCGCCGTTACCGGCGGACTTTGAACTCGTGATATGAATCTCAACTCTTTTCTCCTTCGACCGATAAGGATCTTACTTTTTCCCCTCTCCCTGATATATGCGCTGATCGTTAAAGTCCGTAACCTGTTCTTTGACAAAAACATCCTGCCCTCCGCCTCCTTCAACCTTCCGGTCATCTGCGTCGGCAATCTTGCGGTAGGCGGGACGGGTAAATCGCCGATGGTGGAGTGGATCGTCGCCGGACTGAAGGACCGGTTCGCCATCGCCGTCCTCAGCAGGGGGTACAAGCGAAAGACGCGTGGCTATGCCCTGGCCGGGGAGACCACCACCGCCCTCGACATCGGGGATGAACCGATGCAGTTCCACCGCAAATTTCCCGATGTAGCCATAGCGGTAGGAGAGGAGCGAATGGTCGCCATCCCGCAACTGCTGCACGACCGGCCGGGCACGCAGGCCATTATCCTTGACGACGCCTATCAGCATCGCGCAGTCAAAGCGGGGCTCAATATCCTGCTCACGGATTATTCGAACCTGTTCACCCGCGACTGGTGGCTTCCCAGCGGCGACCTCCGCGATGCCCCGTCCAGCTATAAGCGCGCCGACCTCATCATCGTCACCAAATGCCGCGAAGACCTTACCGTGGACGAGCGCCGTGAGATCGCCGCGGAGATCAGACCCCTGGCTCATCAGCGTATCTTCTATACCGCTATCCGGTACGACGAGCCGTATCACATTACCCGTGGCACCCCGGCGGTTATCGATGACCGCGTGGAAGTGCTGCTGGTAACAGGAATCGCCAACCCGGCCCCGCTAAAACGATGGCTGAACGACCGGTCCCGGACCTATTATGAGCTGGCCTACAGTGACCATCATATCTATAGCATTGACGATCTGAAGGCCATCATCCGGCGGTTCAACGGCATCGCGGCCACGGACAAGCTCATCCTGACGACCGAGAAGGATGCGGTCCGGCTGACCAAGTTCCGGCAGGAGCTGGAAGAATGGCCCTTCTATGTTCTGCCTATCGCGCCGCGCTTTTTGTTCGGCGAAGAGGCAGACTTTAGAGATTTAATCATTAAATTCATCACAGAATTTCAGAAGAATGAAGAGTAAAAAGAAGAAAAGTACAAAGCATAACAAGCATAAAAGCACATCCGATCCCTCCAATCTATATTCAGGCACCCTCGACGTCACCCGCTCCGGCATGGGGTTCGTCGTCGTCGAAGGGCGCGACCAGGATATCCTCGTCCGTCCGGCGGATTTCAATACCGCCTTGCATGGCGATACCGTCCGGGTGCGGGTGACCGGTCATCCGGGCCGCAGCGGCAGGGTACAGGGAGAGGTCACGGAAGTACTACAACGCAAACAGCTCGAATTCCTCGGGCATATCGAGATCAGCCAGTCCTTCGCCTTTTTCATCGCGGAAATGGATAAGCCGATGCCGGATATCTATGTTCCGTTGTCGCAGCTCAACGGCGCGGTGAATAACGACAAGGTCATCGTCCGGGTCACCGAATGGGAAAAGAACAAAAAACCACAGGGCGTCGTCATCCAGGTCATGGATTCATCGGATGAGAATGACCAGAGCATGAAAGAGATCCTGCTGGAGAACGGCTTCCCGCTCTTTTTTCCCGAGAATGTCCTTGAAGAATCAGAACGGCTTCCCGATCTGATCCCCGGAACGGAAATAGCCCGGCGCAGGGATATGCGCGACGTCCTAACTATAACGATCGACCCGATCGACGCCAGGGACTTTGACGACGCTATCTCTATCCGGGCCATCGACAATGGGCAGCTTGAGATCGGCGTCCACATCGCCGATGTGAGTTATTACGTAGAGCCGGACACCGCGCTCGACAAGGAAGCCTACGAACGGGCCACGTCGGTCTATCTGCCCGACCGGGTCAATCCTATGCTGCCGGAGCGGATCTCCAACGAGCTTTGCTCACTGCGGCCGCACGAAGACAAGCTGACATTCTCGGCTATTTTCCGGATGACGCCAAAAGGGGAGATCAAACACAGCTGGATCGGGCGGACCGTCATCCACTCCAACCATCGTTTCTCGTACGAAGAAGTGCAGGAGATCATCGAGCAGCAGGCAGGCTTGTATCAGGCGGAAATAGCTACGCTTCATACCCTGGCACAGCGCTTTCGAAGACACCGCTTCAAGAAGGGCGCGATCAATTTCTCCTCAACGGAGGTCCGGTTCAAGCTCGATGACAAAGGCAAGCCCATCGGTATCATGGTAAAGGAAAGCAAGGAGTCGCACCAGCTGATCGAAGAATTCATGCTGCTGGCCAACCGGGCGGTGGCGGAGTATGTAGGCAAGATCGAGGTACACAAGAAACCCGTTCCCTTTCCCTACCGGATACACGATACCCCCGACAAGGAAAAGCTGTTGCCGTTTATCGAGTTCGCAAAGAAATACGGGATCGTTTTTGACCTGAAGACCCCCGAATCGATCGCGGCGTCCTTTAATAAAATGCTGGCGGACGTCAAAGGGAAGCCCGAGCAGCATGTGCTGGAAACGCTTGGCATCCGTACGATGGCCAAAGCGATCTACACCACGGAGAATATAGGTCATTACGGCCTGGGCTTTGAGCACTATTGCCATTTCACATCCCCTATTCGCCGCTATCCGGATGTGCTCGTCCATCGCATCCTGCAGCAATGCCTTGATCAAAAGATCGAGCCGGACAAGAAGCTGGAAGCGAAATGCCGTCACAGCAGCGAACGCGAGCGTGCGGCGATGGACAGCGAACGCGCCGCCAATAAATATAAACAAGTGGAGTACATGTCCGGCTTTCTGGGAGAAGAGTTCGACGGCGTCATCAGCGGGGTGGCCTCTTTCGGCTTCTGGGTGGAGACTGTCGAGCACAAATGCGAAGGGCTCGTCAGCATCAACAGCCTGCTCGACGTGGATGATTTCCGGTATGTGGAATCGGATTATATGCTCGTCGGCCGGCGCAGCGGTCGTCAGTTCCGGATAGGAGACAAGCTGACCATCCGCATAGTGGCCGCCAATCTTAGCAAACGCCAGCTGGACTATGAATGGGTCATCACCGGGGCCGAGCCGGCAGAGGTTCCTGAACCTCCGCATCGCAAGGCGCACCCGCCACGCCGTAATCCGGCGCCGCCGTCACGCAACCAGGCGGCTGCCCGGCGCAAATCCGGTTCTCCCCGTCACCCGGACACGCGCCAATCCCGGAAAAAGAAGAAATAACCCTGCAAACTATTATGCACAGCTTTGAAGAATTGTCCGCTGCCTTTGCGGCCCGGTTCAGCCAGGGACACTTCCCGGCCCATCCCGCCAGTCTCTATGAGCCGGCCAACTACTTCCTCGGCATGGGTGGGAAACGCGTTCGTCCGGTCCTTTGTCTCATGGGCAATGAACTCTTCGGCCCGATCGAAGAGGATGCGTGGCAGATGGCGATCGCTATCGAGCTGTTCCACAACTTCACGCTGATCCACGACGATATCATGGACCGCGCGCCGCTTCGCCGCGGGATGACGACGGTCCACGAAAAATATGGGTCTTCCACCGCAATCCTCACCGGTGATGTGATGATGGTCGTGAGCTACGACTATATCAGCAAGGTTGGATCGCCGCATATCCGCCGCATCCTTCACCTCTATAACCAGACCGCCAGCCACGTCTGCGAGGGTCAGCAGCTGGATATGGACTTCGAGCGGCGCTCCAATGTGCATATGGAGGAATACCTGCAGATGATCGGGCTTAAGACCTCGGTATTGCTCGCCGCCAGCCTGCAGATCGGCGCTATCCTTGGCGGCGCCGGCCTCGGCAACCAGGATAAGATCTATCAGTTTGGCAAAAATCTGGGTCTGGCCTTTCAGATCCAGGATGACTATCTCGATTGTTATGGAGACGCCGCAAAATTCGGGAAGAAGCCGGGCGGGGATATCCTGGCGGGTAAAAAGACCTTTCTTCTGGTCAAGACCCTCGAAGTGGCCACCGACGCGCAACGCCGCCGCATCTGCGAGCTTGAGACCGCCCCTGCCGCCGACAAGATCGCCGGGATGCTGGAGCTTTATCATTCCTGTGGAGTGGATGCATGGGTGCGGGAGCTGAAGGAACAATATAGACAGGCCGCTCATCAGAGCCTCGAGGATATCGCCGTGCTGACCCGGCGAAAGGAACCGCTGCGTCAACTGACGGATCTGCTGCTGCAGCGGGAATTCTGAGCTTTT
Organism: Puia sp.; assembly: GCA_035695565.1. Classification (GTDB taxonomy): domain Bacteria; phylum Bacteroidota; class Bacteroidia; order Chitinophagales; family Chitinophagaceae; genus Puia. Next base: position 287,847 of record DASRRX010000016.1, read on the forward strand.
TTGCCTAATTTCCACGCTCAATAACTTATTGAATGCCCAACTCACTTTTCCGGAAGAAATCATTGGACAAGATGGTGAAGGATGCCGAGTGCGGCATATCGGATGGCCATGGCGGCGGCCTGAAAAAGGTGCTGAACGTAAAAGACCTGACTTTCATGGGGATTGCCGCGGTAGTAGGAGCGGGCATTTTCTCGACCATCGGCACCGCGGCCTTCGACGGCGGGCCGGGGATCTCCCTGCTGTTCGTTCTCACGGCCGTCACCTGCGGCTTCTCGGCGATGTGCTATGCCGAATTCGCCAGCCGCGTTCCCATCGCGGGCAGCGCCTATACCTATGCCTATGTTTCTTTTGGCGAGATCGTCGCCTGGATAATCGGCTGGGCCCTGATCCTGGAATATGCGATCGGCAATATCGTCGTGGCGATCTCCTGGAGCGGGTACTTTAATAACCTGCTGGTAGCTTTTGGTATTCATCTTCCCCATTGGCTGATCACCGACCCGGGTACCGCCAAAGACGCGTTCCTGGCAGCAACCGACACGCTGGTGAAACACCCGAATCTGGGTGTCGAAGCAAAAGCGCCGCTGTTGGAGGCCATCAATATCTGGAATTCGGCCCCAGTCTTGTTCGGCTCGCATGTGTTTATGAACCTGCCGGCGTTTTGTATCGTCTGTCTTATCGCCTATATCACCTATATCGGTATCCGTGAAAGCAAGAAGACCACCAATGCAATGGTCATCTTCAAGCTGTCGGTGGTTGTGCTGGTGATCATTCTCGGCGCTTTTTTTGTGAACACGGCCAACTGGAATCCCTTCCTGCCCAATGGGGTCGGCGGCGTGCTGAAAGGAGTGTCCGCGGTCTTTTATGCCTATATCGGGTTCGACGCCATTTCAACCACCGCTGAGGAATGTACCGACGCGCAGCGCGACCTGCCCAAGGGGATGATCTATTCCCTGCTTATCTGCACCGTCCTTTATATCCTCATCGCGCTTGTGCTGACCGGCATGGTCTCCTATACGAAATTGAACCTCTCGGACCCGCTGGCGTTCGTATTCCAGGCGGTGCATCAGAAATGGATCGGGTATTTTATTTCCGTCAGCGCGGTCGTCGCCACTACCAGCGTGTTGCTCGTGTTTCAGCTGGGACAGCCGCGCATCTGGATGAGCATGTCGCGCGACGGACTGCTGCCGAAGGCGTTTGGCAAGATCCATCCCAAATTCCATACTCCCTGGTTCTCTACTATCATTACGGGGATCATCGTGGCCGTCCCGGCTTTGTTCATGGGCAGCAATCTTATGACCCAGCTGACCAGCATCGGGACCCTGTTCGCTTTTGTGCTGGTTTCCTACGGCGTGCTGGTACTTCCCAAAAGCAAGCGGACAAGCGGGTTTCGGATGCCCTATGTCGATGGCAGGATCATTGTTCCGGCGCTCTACGCGCTTTTCATATTTATTATGTGGGGGCGAATAACGGGAACCTTTCGTGAATTCTCTTCGAAAGGGCTGCATGATTTCTTTTTCCGGCCCGATGAAGAAAAGAAAATCATTTTTTCCAACGAAGCGCTTCAGGAAGTCCTGTTCATCGTTTATATTATCCTGGCCGGTTTGCTGACCATGACGACGATCATCCGGAAATATTCGCTAATCCCGGTGCTGGGGGTGCTTTTCTGCGCCTATCTCCTCATCGAGATCCCAGCGATCGCCTGGATCTGGTTCTTTGTCTGGATGACTATCGGGCTGATCATTTATTTTCTCTATGGATACCGGAAGAGCCGGCTGACCACTGTACCGCCCAAGCCGGCGGGCGCCGCTATTCCCCAGCCGCCCGTCACGGCTGAATCCTAACCCCATTGTCACGGCCGAATCCTGATAAAATCATAAATTTGCGGTTAGTATGAAGTTCGAGGTCGGCGACAAGGTGGTTGTCAAACATTCCAATGATGACGGTGAAGTCGTTGAGATCATCAACGATAAGATGGTGCTGGTAGATGTCCGTGGAGTAAAGTTCCCCGCTTACACCGATCAGCTGGACTTTCCGTATTTCAAACGTTTTACTGCGGGTAAGATCATTCCCCCGGAGAAGAAACCGAAGAAGTACATCGACCAGCTCCCGCCGGAAAAGCCGAAGGCGGGTGTGAAGAAGGAACGGATCGCCAACCTCGGGGAAGGCGTCTGGCTCACCTTTCTTCCTGTCTTCGATCACGATGAATTCGATGACGACGTCGTGGAAAGCCTGAAGATCTACCTGGTCAATAATAATAGTCAGGGGTACCATTTCTCTTACCGGCTGAACTATTTTGGCCAAAGCGATTTCGAACTGGACAATCAAATTCCTGCCGGACAGGATTTCTATCTTCATGATATCCCTTTTTCGAACCTGAATGACAATCCCGTTTTCGACTGGGAATTTTCGCTCCTCTTGCCCGACAAGACCCGGGTCGAACATTTCGAGACCTCATTTAAGCCGAGGGCCAAACAGGTCTTCAGCCGGATCGAAGAGATCCGCAAAAAAGGCGAAGCCACTTTTTCTTTTAAGCTGTTCGAGGAATATCCGTTCCGGCCCGTCGAAGAGCCGGTCGATACCCGCGGTCTGCTATCGGGCTCGGGTTTTCGGGTCTATGAAGCGTCCCGCGCGCGGCAGCATCTCGAACCTGCCCGCTCCGAACTGGACCTGCATGCGGAAAAGCTGACCGATAAACCCGATGCGCTGGACAACTTCGGGATCCTCACGTTACAGCTACAGACGTTCGAGAAGTATTTCGATCTGGCGGTCGCCCATCATCTCCCTTCCATGATCGTTATTCACGGCGTGGGGACCGGCAAGCTGCGCGATGAGATCCATGAGATCCTGCGAACCAGGCGACAGGTCAAATCTTTTATCAACCGCTATGATCCCCGCTATGGATATGGTGCGACCGAGATCTTTTTCCAGTATGACCGCTGACCCGACCCGCCGGACGGGCGCCTTTCGAACCTCCGGCAACGGCAAGCATCTTGCAAACATGAAATATTGCCGTTATCTTTAGCCTCGTGATCTTCCTGTACCTTTTCAACACCGGCGTACCCATTCTCCTCCTCGCTTTGCTTGGGTCTTTTTTCCATGTGCTTATTCATGAAGCGGGGCATGCCGCGCCCGTGCTGCTTGGGTCCCGCGGCTGGGCGACCATTTACATCGGATCATATGGCGATAGCCGCCGATCGTTCGGCTGCCGGATCGGGCGGCTGAAGATCCGGATCAAATACAACCCGTTCCTCTGGTCGAAGGGCATGTGCCAACCTGGAGGGGCTTCGTTTTCGATCAACCAGCAAATATTGTATGTCGCGGCGGGGCCGCTCGGTTCCCTGCTGCTTGGCGCTGTCTCATGCGGTCTCCTGTCGGCCGGCGGCATCCCCGGATTCCTCCGGCTGTGGCTGGGATTTGTGGTCTTGTTTTCGGCCATGGGCCTGCTTGGCTCCATCGTGCCGGCGGGGCGGCGGCACCATACCCGGGACGGCAGACCGGTCTACCCCGATCTTATCCTGATCATCCGGCTGTGGAGATCGAAAAGATTGGCTTAAATTTCCGGCATGAAACGTAAATCTTTTCTGCAACGCTCCCTGCTTGCCGGAGCGTCCTTGCTGACAGCCGACGCTTCCAAAGCTGCCGCGCATTTCGCTCATGCCATGGACACTCAGCCTTTTCATCTGAACTACGCCACCCACGACGGCATGTTCAAAAGCACCGCCGGTCCCAATTTTACCGACCAGATCAAATTTGCTTATGACCAGGGATTCCGCTCCATTGAAGACAATGGCATGGCGCAGCGGCCCGTCGACCAGCAACAGCAGATCGGTGACACGCTTGCAAAGCTCGGCATGTCGATGGGGGTGTTCGTGCTGGACAAAGGCGGGAATGGCGCCAACTCCACCGCGACCGGCAAACCCGAGAACCTCGAGATATTTTTGAAAGGTTGCCGTCAGGCCGTCGAGGTGTCGAAGCGCTGCGGCGGCAAGCTGACTACGGTCGTTCCCGGGGATTTCGACCGGCATCTGCCGATGGGTATTCAGACCGCCAATGTCATCGACGCGCTGCGAAAGGGAGTGGAGATCCTCGAGTCGCACGGCATCGTCATGGTGCTGGAACCGCTTAGCGATACGCCCGATCTTTTCCTTCGCTACTCCGATCAGGCCTTTGAGATCTGCCGCGCGGTCGACAGCCCTTCGTGTAAAATACTTTTCGACATGTATCATATCCAGCGGAATCAGGGCAACCTCATTCGCAATATCGACCTGGCCTGGACCGAGATCGCATATTTCCAGATCGGCAACAACCCCGGACGGAATGAGCCCGGTACCGGCGAGATGGACTACCATAATATCTTCAAACATATCTACGATAAAGGGTATAAGGGCATGCTCGGCATGGAGCATGGCAATGCGCTGCCCGGCAAGGATGGGGAAGCCGCGCTGATCAAGGCTTATCGCGACGCCGATAATTTCGTTTAACGCCCGTCCGCTTTAAACCTCCGCCGGAATTTCGTATCTTTACAGACGCTACCAACCGGGTCATCGCTCCCTGCCCGTCAGGGGGAGGAAAGTCCGGACAGCACAGGGCAATGCACCGGTTAAGAGCCGGGGGGCGCCAACGCGCGTTTATCAGACGCGCTTACGCGTTCACAGAGAGTGCCACAGAAAATAACTGCCTCCCGGCGCCAACCGGGCGGTAAGGTTGAAAACGTGGGGTAAGAGCCCACGGCGCCGCCAGGTAACTGGCGGCGCGGGTAAACCTTGCATGCTGAAATGCCACGTATACCGGCGATCGAGGGCGGCCCGCCCGATGCCGGAGGGTAGGCAGCTAGATCCCTGCAGCAATGCAGGGGCCAGATAAATGATGGCCGCCCGCGAATCTATGCTTAGCGCGTAAAGGGGCGGGAACAGGATCCGGCTTACAGGTTGGTAGCTTTTTTATATTCCTTTTGCGCCCACCCATCCACCCACCTCCATCAGCCATGCCAGCCCCAGGTGTACGATCAACCCGCCCAGCACCGACCTTGTCCGGCAGGCCAGCACCCCCAGCGCCATTCCACCGGCAAAGGAAGTGACGCATTCCGCCAGCGGCTTACCGAAATGGATCGTGCAATACAACGCCGCCATCGGCAGGATCGCCTGCTCGCCGGCGTACCGCAGCAGTCCGATCACCAGGAAACCGCGAAAGAAGACTTCGATCGACAGGAAGTCGAGCCCGTAGGAAAGTTCGTAACCCGACTTGCGGAGCCATAACGGTCCCGGATAGTTGCTTATGAATGCGATAGTCTTCAGCTTCGGATAGACCCGCAGAAAGTCCGGCTGCGTGGACGCCAGCGCGATCAGGGGCACCAGCAGCAGCAATAGTCCGAAATAAGGCCCGGCATGAAGGCCTTTTGTCGTCAGCCCCACTGCCGCGCGGAACCCGCCGCCTTCCGGGGCGGCCAGCCAGCCCGCTTTCCATACGATCCACAGGACGGTGAGAATGATCAGCAGCTTCGCCGGCAGCTGGGTCACGATCACCCAATATCGATTTGACGCGGAACCCGGTTCACCCGGCAGCCAGGGTGACAGATCCCAGTGGACCATTTTGGCACTGAACAATAAAACCGCCACTACCAGCAGGCGGAACAAACCCTTGCTCATCATAGCCCCTGCCCAATGGACCTGGATACCCCAGACTATCGCGACCACCGCCGCGAAAAAAGCCACCTGGGAACCGTAGACCACATACCACGTCCGCAACCCCTGTATCCGCCGTTCGACGCCGATCGTATAGTTGACGGCGATCAGTACGGCCACGAAAAAGACCGTCGCGAAAAATGCGACATGCGAACTACGCCGCCAATATGAAAGGAAATAACCGAAAAAAGTGAGCATTTATGAGAGAAAGCTTTCTTTCATCTTACCGAGCAGATCGGTCTCGAGCATTTTCTGCGCCAGCTTCACCATGTTCAGAAAAGATTTGCCCCGTGAGATGCCGTGACCGATGATGACGGGTTTAGTGACGCCCAGCAAGGGGGTCCCGCCATAGTATTCAAAATCGAATCGATCAAAAAATTCATTTTCGATCCGTTGCCGCCGGGAGATATCGAACAGGGATTCCGCCAGCTTCAGGATGACGTTTCCGGTATACCCTTCACAGACCATGACGTCAGCCTTATCGATCAACAGGTCCCGGCCTTCGATATTGCCGATGAAATGGATCTGATCGTTCTCCTTCAACAGCGGATAGGCCGTCTGGGTCAGGATATTCCCTTTCCCTTCTTCCTCCCCGATATTCAGCAGGCCGACCCGGGGCCGGGGAATGCCAAGGATATGCTGTGCGTACAGCGAGCCCAGCACGGCGAATTGATTGAGGTTCTCCGGCTTACAGTCGGCGTTGAGACCCACATCCAGCAGGACGCCGGTCCGACCGTTATCTTTTGGGATGACCGTGGAGATAGTGGGACGCTGGATCCCTTCGATCGGTTTGAGGTGGTAATGCGCCCCCACCAGCATCGCGCCGGTATTGCCGGCGCTGATAAAGGCGTCCATTTGTCCGCTTGCCAGAAGCTGGAAGCCGATCGCGATCGAAGACTGCGGTTTTTCCTTTAACGCCCGGGTGGGATGCTCGTTCATTTCGATCACCTGGCCGGCATTGACGATCCGGACGGCTTCGGCAGGGACTCCCTGCTCCTCCAGCAGCGGCCGCAACAGCTGCTCATCCCCAACCAGCCAAAGGACAGCCGGCGCCGGGGATTCACGCAAATAAAGTTGCACGCCCCTCACCGCCTCAAGCGGTGAAAAGTCGCCTCCCATCATGTCAAGACCGATGTTCATCCGGGGACTTTGGGATTTACCGAGGCCTTATTTAACCGGGGAAGTCTCGGCAACCACTTTACCCTTGTAGTATAATTTGCCTTCGCTGGTATGCGCGCGATGGCGAACATGCATTTCACCCGTAGTGCTGTCTTTGCTCAACGTCACCTTCTCAGCCTTATAGTGCGTCCTTCTTTTGGCGCTGCGCTGCTGGGAATGTCTTCTTTTCGGATTTGGCATATCTCTATTTTTAAATATTGTTAATTTCCTAAGTCCTTAAACTTCTCCAACCCCTTCCAGACCGGATTGCCGGTCGTTCCCTTCTCCTGCTCCAGCTTCTTCAACATCTCCAGAACCTCCTGATTGCAGTGCGGTCCGCCCATCTCTTCGGGCTTACACATCCGCTGCATCGGAATGCTGAGGTTGATGAACTCATAGATCCAGTCCGACAGGTACAGATGGCTTTCTCCCTTCGAGATATAATACACATCCGGATCCTCTTCCTGCTGGTTCATGATATCCGGATCTTCCACCAGCTTGACCAGGATATTGAACTCATCCCACAGGTCCAGCGGCAATACATTCCCACACCGGTCACAGTCGATCTCGATCTTTCCCGTGATCTCGAACTTCAGCAGCATAAAGCTGTTCTTCTTATCCAGGGTCAACTTGACCTGCGCATCGCAGTGACGAAAGTCCTGCTGCTGGTAGGCATCGAAGAACCGATCCGTGATCCGATAGCTAAACTCATGCACGCCAGCCTTAAGGCCCACAAATGCTATTTCAAATTCCCGGCGGCTGCTCATGAGTGCTTTTTAAAGAGCTTGAAACGGTTTTTTTAGAGTTTGCAAAGTTACGGATAAATTATTAGAAATCAGGATTTGGCTCCCGAAAATTTGTCGGGCAGACCGAAGCAATTTCCCGCAATTTAACTAAAGGGGAATAGAAAAAATAGGGTAAATTTAGTAAAATGAAAATACAACCCCAGACCGACTCCTTAAAAATCAGCCGTTTGAAGCGCTGGTCGATCTATTGTGCCGGGGTTGTGGTCGTCTTCAGCGCGATGTTGACCGCGGTCGCGCTGCTGGTACTGGCGGGCTGGCAGTGGGACATCGGGTGGCTAAAACACCCCTGGCCGGGTCTGGTTGTCATGAATCCCGTGACTGCCATGACGTTCCTGTTATCCGGGTTGTCGCTGCTGATGCTGATCCCGCGGCGGCGTAGCGGTCCCGGGACAACGGCCGGCCTGGCGCTGGCTTCACTGGTCGTCGGGATAGGTCTCCTGCGGCTGCTATCGGTCGAATGGCCGGAGTTCTGGCGGGTGGACTATCTGCTTTATTCCGACAAGATACTTTCGGATATCCGGGCACGTTTGGCGGCCCCCAGGACCACGTCCCCAAGCACGGCGGTCACATTTATCCTCTCCGGCGCCGCCTTGTTGCTGCTTCCGGTCCGTCGCCGGGCCGCGACCGCCGGCTCCCAGCTTCTCGCCGTCGGCATCGGACTGATCGGGCTCTTCACCCTTGTCTGTTACCTGTATGGCGTTAAAGAGCTGGACAACCCCGCCGTTACCCTCCCGATGGCTGCACCCAGCACCGTTTGCTTTCTGCTGCTCTGCTTCGGCCTCCTCTTTGCCAAGCCCGGAAAAGGGATCATGCGTCAGGTCACCGGTCCATATTCCGGAAGCCTCATGGCCCGCCGGTCCGTCGCCTTTGCACTCGTCGTGCCCATAATCCTTGGCTGGGCGGCGCTTTTCAGCCCATGGCGGGATTCGGTGAGCATCCAACTCTCGGCCGTGGTCCTCGTGATCGGGATCTTCCTTTTCTCGCTGGTCTTTATCGGCTATATCACCGTCCTGCTGAATCACCGCGACCTTACCACCCGGCAGGTCCGGCAGGAACTGCTGGCCAGTGAAGAACGGTTCCGGCTGATGGTCGAAAGCGTAAAGGACTATGCGATCATCATGCTCGATACCGCCGGCCGGGTCGTCAGCTGGAACGAGACCGCTACGAGGATCTCCGGCTATACCGCCGGGGAGATCATGGGAAAGTCGAATTCCGTGTTTTATGGCCCGCAGGAGATCAAAGCGGGCGCTCCGGGCAGTAACCTTCAACGCATCATCAATAATGACCACACGATCCGCGAAGGCTGGCAGTTGCGCAAAGACGGCACCCGCTATTGGGCGGAGGTCGCCGCAACCGCGATCCGCTCAGCCGGAGGCCAGTTGCAGGGATTTGCCGTCGTCGTCCGCGACCTGACCGCCAATAAGCAGGCACAGGATAAGATCGCCTACCAGGCCCGGCTTATGGAGGATTCCAGCGACGCTATCTTTGCCGTCGACGCCGGTTACCGCTTTGTCAGTTTCAACAAGGCGGCGGAGGCCCTGTATGGCTATGATGAGGCCGAGGTGACCGGCCGTTCGATCACCGAAGTGCTGCGCACTCCCATGTCCGACGAAACCCGTGCGGAGGTCCGTGAGGAGCTGCTGGATGTCGGCTACTGGAAGGGGTTGGTGGTCTACCATAGCCGGAACAAAGGTCCGCTGGATATCGCCGTCTCGATCTCGCGGACGCAGGATGAACGTGGCCGGATCGACGGTTATATCATGGTCTGCCGCGATATGACCGAACGGCTGCAAGCCGAAGCAAAACTGCGGCAATTCAATGAGGAGCTGGAACGACTGGTGGAAGAGAAGACCCTCGAGCTCCAGGTTTCCAATACCGAGCTTCGGGACCTGACTTCCCGGCTTCAACGGATCCGGGAAGAGGAAAGGGGCGCTATCGCCCGGGAGATCCACGACGAGCTGGGCCAACAGCTCACCGGACTGAAAATGGACCTGTTCTGGGTCTCCAAACGGCTCGACGGCCAGACGTCCGACCAGGTCCGGCAGAAACTGCGCAGCACGATGAGCCTTCTTGACGAGACCATCCAGACCGTCCGGCGTATCGCCACCGACCTTCGGCCAAGCATCCTGGATGACCTTGGCTTGATTGCCGCCATCGAATGGCAAAGCCAGGAGTTCGAAAAAAGAGCCGGTATCCGTACCGTCTTTCAGTCTACCGTACCCGAGATCGAGTTTCCGTCGGATATGGCCATCGGGATCTTCCGCATCTGTCAGGAATCCCTGACCAATGTCGCCCGTCATGCTTCGGCCTCGCGCGTTTCCATCACGTTTGATCCGGTGGAAGGCGGGGTATGTATGGCCATCAGCGACGATGGCAATGGCCTGGACCCCGGGCGGGTGAACCCGAAGACCCTCGGCCTGATCGGTATGAAGGAACGGGCGCTGATGATGGGCGGAAGACTGGAGATGGGCAATGGCGATACAAAAGGTTTTCGGTTGGCGGTGACCGTTCCATTGCCGCCCGTACTGTCAGCTTAGTGAACGCATATAATTATTATTACGCATGTTAAGGATTTTGATCGCAGACGACCATACCGTAGTAAGAAAGGGACTGAGACAGATCCTCCTCGAAGAGTTCCCAAGCGCGGAGATTACCGAGACCGCCGACGCCGCCAGCCTGTTCCTGAAAATACTCCGTGAAGAATGGGACGTAGTCATTACCGACATCTCGATGCCGGATAAGAGCGGCCTCGAGGTGCTGCAACAAATCCGCCGCGACCACCCGCGACTGCCCGTACTTATACTCAGCGCCCACTCGGAAGACCAATACGCCATCCGCGCCCTGAAAGCCGGCGCTTCCGGCTATCTTTGTAAAGACTCTGCGTCGGAGGAGCTGGTGACCGCGATCCGCCGCATCCTGCTGGGTAAAAAGTACATCACGACGTCAGTGGCTGAAAAGCTGGCTTTCCAACTCGACCAGGAGGGCGACCGGCCGGCGCATGAGAGCCTCTCCGACCGCGAATTCGAAGTGATGAAATTCCTCGCCTCCGGTAAGGTCGTGTCGGAGATCGCCAGTCAGCTGTGTCTTAGCGTGACGACCATCAGCACCTATCGGGCGCGTATCCTGGCCAAGATGAACCTTAAGACCAATTATGACCTGACCCGGTATGCGATGGAGAATAAACTTTTGTAGCGTATGTTCTACACCGTTCCATTGATTCATTCTACAGCAATTGCGTTGGCCCTTCTACGACCCCTCTCCCCGGACATTAGTAGCTTCACGACCTGCCGCATTTCAAGTGGAAACCATGAGATCCTTATTCATCGTCGATGACTCGCCCCTCATCATCGAGCGGTTGCTTAGCATGCTGGAAGGTCTGCTCCCACCCGAACAGATCGGCTATGCGGGCAGCTATGGCGAAGCGCTTTCCCTGATCGATCCCAATCCGCCCGACATCCTCCTCCTCGATGTCCATCTGCCGGATAAAAGCGGCGTCGAGCTCCTCCGGGTGGTCCGCAAACGCTACCCCGCTATTATAGTTATCATGATCAGTAACCAGTCCGATGAATCCTACCGCTCGGTTTGCGCCGCGCTGGGCGCCCTCCGCTTCCTGGATAAGTCCACCGAATTCGAAGAGATCCCTGAGCTCATCATGTCCCTGCTCTGAGCACCGCATCCGCGGCCACGCTGCGGTGCGCCCCGGTAACCCTGTCGTAAAAGCGCTACGTCCTTTCGTAAAACAGGGTACAGCCAAATGATAGTCCCTTCTATTTTCTGACAGCCGGCTCTTCCCTTTCTTTGCGCCTAATGAAATATTCTCGGACAATTCTCGAGAACCTGAGCAAGGGGATCATTTCCTTTATGGACCATAATCCTCATCCGATCTGGATGGTCGACTCCCAGCACAACATTATCTATGCCAATCAGGCTATGCTGAATTATGTCGGCCCGGATAGCCAGTCCGTGACCGGCGGCAAGCTCGCCGCCATGTTCTCCCCTGACCTGGCATCGACCCTGGAAGAAAAGATCAACCGCGTCTTTTCCCGCAAGCTGCCGGACCATAGTACCGTCCGCTCGACCATGCCCGATGGCACTCAACGTTATTTTCAGCTTACCCTTTTTCCCATCCAGGAGATCCTTGCCTTCCCGATGGTCGGCTGCGCCGCGCTGGATATCACCGATCCCATCACCAAGGCCCGCCAGGAAGAGCGCGAACTGATCGGCCACGAGCTGCACGATAACGTCAACCAGATCCTCACCACCGCCAACCTTTATCTTCGCCTGCCGGAGGAAGACTATTACCGGTCCGAAGATATCCGCAGCAAGATCTCGGAACTGACGGAAACCGCCATCGAAGAGATCCGCCGGCTGTCCCGCGGGCTGGTCACCCCGCATTTCAATGAGCTTGGGCTTATCGGCCATATCACCCGGCTGGTTAATGATATCCGGCATGCCACCCCCTGCGCTATTCAGTTTACCCACGATAACCGCCCGGATATCGAGCTGCTTGAGAAGGACCGGAAGCTCGCGTTGCTCCGCATTCTGCAGGAGCAGCTGAAGAACATCATCCGGCATGCCCATGCCACCCATGTCCGCATTTCCCTCCACTGTCCGGGATCGCAGGTACGGCTTTCCATCATCGATGACGGCTGCGGCTTCGATGCAAAAACGACCCCGCATGGTCTCGGGCTTTCCCACATCTATGAGCGGGCACGGCTGTATAAGGGTGAAGTGACGCTGGAGACCGCCCCCGGTAAAGGCTGTCTGCTTACCGTCGAGATGCCTACCGCAGTGTGAAGCGCATTCACTAGCTTTGCACAGGCATGAAGCTCTTCACCCAATATAGCCGCGTCAATATCGTTGCAAGCGTCCTGGCCCTGCTCGTAGGCAGCCTCGGGTATTATTTTACCATGCGTTATGTCCTCATCGACCAGTTGGATGATACCATCCGCGTCGAAGAAGCAGAGATCCTCAATGTCATCCGAACCCGCGGCCAGCTGCCTCCGCCCTCCGACTATCATGACCAGCAGACCAGCTATGAACCGGCCACCGATCCCGTAAAGCGTCGCTACTTAAATACCACGCGCTTCGTCCCCCATCACCGCAGGGAGCCCTATCGCGAACTGATCTTCTCCACCACCGCCGGCGGCCAGCTATATACCGTCACTATCGGCGTATCGGAAGAATCCACGGAGAACCTGCTGGCTATGATCATGACCATCACCGCGGGGATGATCCTGCTGCTGCTCGGGACGCTGTTCCTTGCAAACCGGTTGCTCCTGCGCCGTCTCTGGTCGCCATTCTATCAGACCCTCGGTGCGATGCGCCGGTTCAACCTGTCCAGCCGCCAGCCCTTACCCGTCCGCGACACGGCGATTGACGAATTCCGCAACCTCGATGAAGCGGCCCGTCAGATGACCGGGCAGATCCTGAAGGATTACGACATGCTGAAAGGCTTTACCGATAACGCCTCGCATGAGATGCAAACTCCGCTCGCCATCATCAACTCCCGGCTCGACCTCCTTATCCAGGACCATGAGCTGGCCATAACCCACCACCGGCCTATCCAGGCCATGTATGACGCGATCGGCCGCCTCCGCCAGCTCAACCAGTCGCTTCTCCTTCTCACAAAGATCGAGAATCATCAGTTCACCCGTTCCGATTCCATCGATATGGCGCCGCTGATCGAAGAAAAGCTTGCGCAGCTCGAAGATCCGCTCCGTGACCGCCAATTGGTCGTGCATAAGGACCTCGACCGGCTTCGCCTGCCGATCAACGGCTATCTCGCAGATATCCTCCTTAACAACCTTCTGCTAAATGCCATCCGGCATAACCAGGACGGTGGCGATGTGTCGATCCGGCTTCGTGAAAGCGGCCTTCGGATCGCCAATTCCGGTCCTGCATTGTCCTTCGATCCCGCTACCATATTCGACCGTTTCGTCAAAGGCTCCCATTCCGGCGGAACCGGGCTGGGGCTGGCCATCGTTCGCCAGATCTGTGAGAACTATCATTTTTCGCTTTCATACGGTTATATCGACCAGCATCACACGATCGACATTCAATTTCCAGTACAGAATTTCGACAAAATGTAAGGTTAAGTTTGCCCCCGGCCAACATAAGCCTATGGTTCAACGATATTTAATACGGCGGACAATATCCTTTCTTTTCATCCTGTCCCTGGCGGCTCCCGTCCTCGCACAGCAGGACACCGCCGCCAACCTCGACTTTTACCTGGACCAGGCGCTGCACAACAGCCCGTTGCTGAAGGACTACCGCAACCAGGTCCAGCTGGGCCAGGTAGACAGCCAGCTCATTCATGCCAGCTACCTGCCCCAGGTCACCGGGAACAGCACCAATATCTATGCACCCAGCTACCACGGCTGGGGGTACGACCAGGCAATCAGCAACGGCGGCAACTTCACCACTGTCGTCGCCGTCACCCAAACCCTCATCGGCCAGAAACACCTGGATGCCGAATACGAGACCGTCCGCCTCAACAACCAGGGAATCGGCAATACCTCGAAGATCTCCGAACAAGACCTGAAGCGCAACGTCACCGCTCAATATATTACTACCTATGGCGACCTGCAGCAACTGAATTTCAATCGGGACATCTATCAGTTGCTGGACAAGGAATCCAATCTCCTGAAAGACCTGACCGAAAAGAACGTCTATCGTCAGACCGACTACCTTGCCTTCCTCGTCACCCTCAAGCAGGAAGCCTTGTTGCTCCGGCAGCTCGAGATCCAGTTCCGCAATGATCACGGTACCCTCAACTATCTCTGCGGGATCGTCGATACCAACGCAGCGCTGCTGGCCGCCCCGGTCATCGAGCTACAGAACATGCCCGATGTCGCCAACTCGGTCTTCTTCCGCCAATTTGCGCTCGATAGCCTGAAGCTGCGTAACAGCCGCTCTCTTATCGACTTCAGCTACCGGCCCAAGGCGCAGCTCTATGCCGACGGCGGCTGGTCTTCCTCGCTGATGTATGAACCCTACAAGAATTTCGGCGTCAGCTTCGGCGTGACCATCACCATGCCGATCTATGACGGTCACCAGCGGAAGCTTCAATACAGCAAACTGGATATCCAGGAGCGTACCCGCACCGGCTACAAGGATTTCTTCACAAGCCAGTATAGCCAACAGCTGGCTCAGCTGTCGCAGCAGCTCAAGGCGACGGAAGAGCTGATCGCCCAGATCAATGAACAGGTCCGGTATTCGGAGACCCTCATCGACGTCAACGGGAAGCTTCTGGGGACCGGCGATGCCAAGATCGCGGACTATATCCTCGCCCTGAGCAACTTTCTGAATGCAAAAAACCTGCTGACCCAAAATTATATCACCCGGCTGCAAATTATCAATCAAATCAATTACTGGAATCGATGAATATAAAGCTCTTCTATCTTCTTCTGATCTCGGGTTGCCTCTGCGCATGCGGCGCCCATACCGCCGGAAAGGATGGGGCCGGCAACGGCAAGGACAGCGCCGGCAACGGGACCGACAGCGGCAGGACCGACAGCGCGGGCGGCGAAGCCGCCGATTCCGCCGAAACCGGCACGCCTGTGACCGTCACTACCGTAAGCAATGCGCCGTTCAATGACTCCATCGAATTGAATGCGGTATCCGCCTTTCTGCAAAAGAGTTACGTAAAAGCTAACGCCAATGGCTACCTGCAATCGTCGGACGTCTACCCCGGCAAATATGTCGAGGCCGGCCAGCCGCTGTTTACGCTCAAGACCAAGGAGGCGCAGAGCATCGGCAATGCCATCGGGCAGCTGGACAGCAGCCTGCGTTTTACCGGCGTCAATACCATCAAGGCCAACCAGCACGGCTATATCACCCAGCTCAACCACCAGTCCGGCGACTATGTGCAGGACGGCGAACAGCTGGCCGTCATCAGCGACCGGAATAGTTTCGTCTTCCTGCTGAACCTGCCGTATGAGCTGCGGCCCGCGGTGCTGGGCAAGCATACCGCGACATTGCTGCTGCCCGACGGCACCCGCCTGGAAGGCACGATCGGAGAGTTGATGCCTACCGTGGATTCGGCGTCGCAGACCCAGAACGTCGTTATCCGCCTCAGGACCAGCGCTGCCATCCCGGAGAACCTGATCGCCAAGGTGCGCATCCTCCGGACGGCGCGGCCCAAAGCTCAGTCCCTGCCCAAATCAGCGCTTCTCACGGATGAGACGGAAAGCAATTTTTGGGTGATGAAGCTGCTCGACAGCGCTACGGCCGTCAAAGTGCCCGTGAAGAAGGGGATCGAAACGGCAGACAGGGTAGAAGTGCTGTCCCCGATCTTCGATCCCGACGACAAGATCCTCGTGACCGGTAACTATGGCCTGCCGGACACGGCCAAGGTAAAAGTGGAGACTGGCAAAAGTGGAGACTAACAAAAGTGGAGACTGGCAACTAAAGCGGACGAACGACAATAAAAGCATTTACCGTTGAAAAACTTCTTTCTCAGCTACAAGAATCCGCTCACCGTCACGCTGGTGATCATCCTGCTGGGTGGCGCGTTTGCCTACAGCAAGCTGCAAACCTCCCTTTTTCCCGAGATCACCTTCCCGAAGATAAAAGTGATCGCCGACGCCGGGCTCCAACCTGTCGACAAGATGATGGTCACCGTTACCAAGCCGCTGGAGAACGCCATCAAACAAGTCCCTGACCTGGACTACGTCCGCAGCACCACCAGCCGCGGCAGCTGCGAGATCTCCGCTTTCATGGACTGGAACGCCAATATCGATCTCAGCCAGCAACGCATCGAGTCCAGGATCAACCAGATCAAGAACGACCTCCCGCCCGAGACCCAGATCACCGTGGAAAAGATGAACCCGTCGATCCTGCCGGTCATGGGGTATACGCTCGAAACGCATCAGCTCTCCAATATCGAGCTCAAGCAACTGGCCCTCTACACCATCAAGCCCTTTCTTTCCCAGGTTGCCGGGGTCTCCGAAGTCCGGATCATCGGCGGGAAGATGAAGGAATACTGGCTTACCCTCGATGTGCGGAAAATGAGCAGCCTGTCCCTTACGCCAGATATGTTGTCGACGGCTATCGGGGCAACCGGTTTCATCAAATCCAACGGATATCTTTCCGACTATCACTTTCTTTATCTGACCGTCACCGATGCGACGGTCCACTCCCAGGAAGACATCGGGAACATCGTCGTGAAGAACACCGGCAAACGGGTTGTCCTGGTGAAGGACGTCGCCGCCGTCAACGTAAAAGAAGCGGTAGAATATACCCGGATCAATGCGAATGGCCGCGAAGCGCTGCTGATCGCGGTGATCAAACAGCCCAACGCGAACCTGATCGACATCTCGAAAGCCATGGAGGCAAAAGTGGCGGAGCTGGCGACCACACTGCCTAAAGGTGTGACAATCCGGCCTTACTACCTCCAGGCGGATTTCGTCAACGATGCCGTCCGCAGCGTCACCGACAGCCTCTGGATCGGCCTGGCGCTCGCGATCGTCGTAGCCATTATCTTTTTGCGCTCACTGAAGGCAAGCACTACCATCCTGATCACCATCCCGATCACCCTCTGTCTTACCCTGATCATCTTATACGCGATCGGTTATACCTTCAACATCATGACCCTTGGGGCCGTTGCGGCCGCCATCGGCCTGATCATCGACGACGCCATCGTGGTCGTGGAGCAGATCCACCGGACCCATGAGGAACATCCCCAGGAACCGTCAACCGCCCTGGTGCAGCGGGCGATCCATTACCTTTTTCCCGCGATGCTGGGCTCGTCGGTGAGCACGATCGTTATCTTTATTCCCTTCGTGCTTATGAGCGGCGTAGCAGGCGCCTATTTCAAGGTCATGACCAACACCATGATCATTACCCTCATTTGCTCCTTTTTTGTCACCTGGATAGGCCTGCCCGTGATCTACCTGCTGCTCAGCCCCAGCCGCCGCGCCCGCTCGAAAAAAGCAACAGCCGAAAAAGCGCACCTCGTCCACCGTCAGCGCTGGGTGTCCTTCTTTATCCGGTTTCCGATCATCAGCTTTGCCATCATCATAGCGCTCATCATCTCCGTCGTCTATATCTATCCAAAGCTGGAAACTGGCTTCCTGCCGGAGATGGATGAAGGCAGCATCGTGCTGGATTATAATTCGCCGCCCGGCACGTCCCTCGAAGAGACCGACCGGATCCTGCGCGAAGTGGAGAAGACCATTGTCGCCACCCCTGAGGTCCAGGCATACTCCCGCCGTACCGGGACCGAAATGGGTTTCTTTATTACCGAACCTAACCGGGGCGACTACCTGATCCAGCTAAAGAAAGACCGCACCAAGACGACCGACGAAGTGATCGAAGATCTCCGCAAGCAGATCGAAGCCACGCAACCCGCGCTGCGGGTGGACTTCGGCCAGGTGATCGGCGATATGCTCGGCGATCTGATGACCTCCGTACAACCGATCGAGATCAAGATCTTCGGCAACGATCAGGAGACGTTGCATCAACTGTCGAAACAGGTGGGGGATATCGTCAACGGGACAGAAGGCGCTGCCGACGAGTTCAACGGCATCGTGATCGCGGGCCCTTCGGTCACCATCGAGCCCAATTACGCCCGGCTGGCCCAGTTCGGGCTAACCCCTGCCCAACTGCAATTCCAGCTCCAAAACTCCATGGAGGGAAACATCGTCGGAACCGTACCCGAAAGGGAACAGCTCACCAATATCCGGATGGTCTATCCGGGCAGCCGAACGATCAGCGTGGCCGATATCGGCCGCCTGCAGATCTTCCTTCCTACCGGGGAGCTCAAGCCGATCACCGACCTCGCCACCGTTACCGTCCAATCCGGCGACGCGGAAATTCAGCGGGAGAACCTCCAATCGATGGGCGTGGTCACCGCCCGCCTCGAAGGCCGCGACCTTGGCAGCACCATCAAGGATATTCAGCAAAAGGTGGGAAGCCATGTTACGCTTCCCCCCGGCTATCACATCGAATACGGTGGCGCTTATGCCGACCAGCAAAAGTCCTTCAGTGAGCTACTGGTCATCCTGATCACGGCAAGCCTGCTGGTGTTCGGCGTCATCCTTTTCCTCTATCGTAAAGTGGCCGTTGCGCTGGTGATCCTGCTGGTCGCCGTGCTCGGCATCTCGGGCAGCTACCTTGCCATGTACCTGACGAAGACCCCACTGAATGTCGGCAGCTATACCGGCCTGATCATGATCGTCGGCATCATCGGCGAGAACGCCATCTTCACCTATCTGCAGTTCCGCGATTCCCTTGCCACCCAGTCGGTCGACGATGCCGTCATCTACGCGATCTCCACCCGGCTGCGGCCGAAACTAATGACCGCACTCGGCGCCATCATCGCGCTGCTTCCCCTGGCCTTAGGCATTGGCACGGGCGCCCAGCTTCACCAACCGCTTGCCATTGCGGTGATCGGCGGTTTCGTGATCGCGCTGCCGCTGCTGCTGATCGTCCTGCCCTCGTTGCTCCGGCTGTTGTATCGCGGGAAAAAATCGCCGGGGATTGCGTAGCTTGCGCGAATGATGGGAGATACTCTTCAGATCAGCATCGCCGGAAAGGAAGAGGCAGAATTGATCGCCGACCTGAGCCGCCGCACCTTTTATGATACGTTCAGTCCACACAACACTCCCGAGAACATGGACCTGTTCCTGAACACCCAGTTCAACCGTCAGAACCTGATCGAACAAGTAGGCGCTCCCGGCAATACTTTCCTTTTGGCCCGCCTCGATGGCGCACCGGCCGGATATGCAAGGCTGTTCGAAGGAACAGCGCTCCCGCACGAGCTCGCGGGGACAAAAGCCATTGAGATCGCGCGGCTATATGCGGAACAGCACGTCATCGGGAAAGGAGTGGGGAAGGCGCTGATGCTGGCTTGCATCGATCTTGCCCGGCAGAAAGGCAAGCAATGGATCTGGCTCGGCGTCTGGGAACACAACCACCGGGCGATCACCTTCTATGAAAAAATGGGTTTCGGCATCTTCGACCGGCACATTTTCCTGTTGGGCCAGGACGTTCAATATGACTGGTGTATGCGGCGGAAGCTTTAGCGTTTCAACAGCTTGGAATTCACGATCTTCTCCATGATCTCTTCCTTTTGATGCTTGCTGATCGGCACCTGGTAATGATCGATGTGCAGGATATTCCCCTCGATTGAATTGATCTTATCGATCGCGATCACGTAGGACTTATGCGGCTGCACGAACGCGGCTCCCGGGAGCTTATCCTGCAACATCTTCAGGGTCAGATGCGAGATCACCTTTTTTTCCCGGGTGTAGATCGCCACGTAATTTTCCAGCGCTTCGGCAAAAAGGATATCGGCAAAGTGGATCTTCTCGAGCTTGCTGTCCGCCTTCACAAAGATGTAGTCCTCGACGGGCGCGCCCGCAGTCTGAAGCCCGTGGAAATAGTCATACGCCTTATTGGCCGCCCGCAGGAACCGCTCGAACGGGATCGGCTTTAACAGGTAGTCCAGCACTTCGAGCTCGAATCCCTGGAGGGCATACTTCTCATAGGCGGTCGTGAAGATGACCTTTGGCGCGCCGGGAAAATGCTTCAGGAAATCGATCCCCGTCATGTACGGCATCTCGATATCCAGGAACAACAGATCCACCGGCTCGCGCTTGAGCAGGGAATTCAGCTCCACCGCATTTTCGCAAACTCCGCGCAGGTCCAGGAAGTCGATCTGCGCCGCATACCCCTGCAGGCCTTTTCGCGCAAAAGGCTCGTCGTCGGTGATGACACATCGGATCTTTTTATCCATATTGAAGGATTAATACCGCATCGAATTTATTTTCTTTTTTCTCTGCGATGAGACTGTGACGGCCGGGGTACAGCAGCTCCAGCCGCCGCCGCAGATTCTCCAGCCCGATGCCGCTCTCCTTGCGGATAGGAATTTGCTTCGGCACCCCGTTCGCGACTTCGAAGCGGATCTCCTTTTCCTCCAGCCGCGCTTCGATCCGCAACCGATAGTCGCCGCCCACATATTTGAATGCGTTCTCCACGAGCGGAAGGAAAAGCAGCGGATAGACCTGCTGTCCGTTCAGCCGCTCATCGAAGAAGACTTCCAGTTGCAGCTTTTCCGAGCTTCTCGTCTGTTGCAACTGGATGAAATTGAGGAGGTACCGGATCTCCTGGCTTACCGCCACCGTCTGTTGCTGGTCGTACAACTGGTAACGCAGCAGCTCGGAGAACTTCTCGACGCTGCGTTTGGCCGCCGATATATCTTCATCCATCTGAAAATAGATCGTGTTAAGCGCATTGAACAAAAAATGCGGATGGTACTGCGCTTTCAGGAACTTCAGCTCGGTCGTCAGCTGGTCGTTACGGATCTTCTCCACGAGCAGCTTCTGCTGGACATAGGCTTTGATGAAATTATTCCCGCGCAGGATCGAATAATGCAGCATCATGAAGAGCGATACGATCACTGCCGCGATCGTCAGGTCATCGATCCCGATCGGATAGTCATGTACCGCCACATGGATCACCGTGCTTGCCGCCGTCGCCACCGCGATCCCCGTCAGCAGCACCGTCCCGAACTCCCGAAAAACGCGCCCCAACGTAAAGTCTCCCTCCAGCTTGCTGAACCGCCGCTCATACGATACCGGGATCCGCGTCATGGGATACGCCAGAACGATCACCCCCGCGACCTCTACCGTGTTTTGAAAGAGGGACCGCTTCCAGAATTCATCGCCGTTCGTCAGATCCGACACCAGCCTGATCACGGTATAAACGACCAGCCCATAAAGCGCGGGGAACAGATATTTCCAGAAGAACTTCATGTGCTACAAGTTACAGTATCTTTTTCAACCCCGGGATCCGACGAAATACGGATGCGCACAGTGTGAAGCTCGCCGCGATGCTCAGCGCGGCGGCCACTACGAATTTCACGAGCGGGGGCCAGTGCAGCCCTGCCATCCCAAGCGTGATCGCGATCAGGATCGGCGGATGAAAGACATAGACCGCAAAGGCGTTATCGGAGAAGAATTTTGCCCACCGCCCCTGGCGGTTGAACCGTTCGCGGAAAAGGGCCAGACAGCCGATCGACAAACCTACGCCCGTCAGCGCTTCCCAGAAACAAAGCCCCGCGCTTTGCCCCGTCCAGCCGCCGCTGAAGGCCGCCTTCTGACCGGTAAGCGCTCCGCCCAGGATCAGAACGGCGAACCAGACGATCAGCCCGCCCCATCGCCCTACACGGCCCCACCAGACGCCCGTAGCCTTTGTCATCGTCGTCAGCCAGCTTTGCCGGTAAGCCAGCGTCCCTGCGATAAAGAAGAGTATATATTGGGAGAAATAACAGAACTGCATATTGTAGAATGACGTACCGTTCGGCCACGGAATGCGGACGAAGAAACTGGCTGTCGCGATGAGTAAGATAAGGCCGGTCACCTTCACAGCGCCCGGGAATGGCCGCGGTTGACCGGCAGCCTTCCGCCTGCTCAATACGCGAAACAAAGCATACCCCAGACAAAAGACCAGCAGCGCCGCACAGAACCATAAGGGCCCGTTTCCGGCGAGTTTGGGGCCGCCTTCCCAGTTGCCGTTAGCGACGTATTCAGTCACCGGCCCGATGATCAGGATATACAACAACGTCGGCAGGCCCAGCCGGAATGCCCGGTCCCGGATAAAACGAACCGGACCTTTCTTATCGTAAGCGCCCGGCACAAAATATCCCGCTACAAAGAATAGCAGGCCCATGAAAAAGGATTGCAGAAAGGCCTGATAGGTCACAAAGATGAACAGTTCCGGTTTCCCGATCGGCGCCTGCTCTTTATAGTACCAGCCGCCCTGGCCGCTATAGGTAACGGCGGCGTGCATACTAAGTACGAACATGATCATTACCCAGCGAAGATTATCGATAAAGATCAGGCGAACGGCCGCGGGCCGTGCGGGCGCCGGTTGAACGATGTCAGCGGGAGGCGCCGGCGCAATGGCGGATGGCAGGGCGGAAAGGTTCGTGTCCATAGTGTGAATAGTTTTAAAAGCCTAAAACTACCAAGCGTCCCGGAGGGGCGCAATTTTCTTTGACGTATGGACATTTCCCGGTGACCTGTGGAAAAGATTCCCCAGTAATTCCCAGAAATTACGAGGTTTTCTCTATTGCAACTTGATCCTCATGCAACCAGAGCCTGACAATTGAATCGGTAATTTCTACTAATTCCCCGAAACTGTCGGGTTTCCGGACGAAACAGGCCGCCCCCAGTTCATAGGAGGCCTTGCGGTCCTGGAGCAGCGTGGAAGTCGTCAGCACGATGATCGGGATCTGACTGAATTTCTTATTATTTCGGATCTCTTTCAAGGCTTGCAACCCCAGCATCCCGGGCATGTTGAGGTCCAGCAAGATGACGGCGGGGAATTCCGCGTCGTCCGAATACAGGGACTGGAGAAGGGTTTCAGCATTTTCAATAAAAACATAATCAATTTGTGGGTTCTTTTCGACAAAGGCGTCCAGGATGATCTGACGATCGTCGGGATCGTCATCCACGATAAAGATAAGCCGCGGGTTGTTTTTCATACTAAATGGTTGTCCTGGCCCGCAAGTTAGCCAGGCTGTTCCGTTTTTTCTTTGTCATCCTCATTCCTTTTCGCTAAATTTCGTGCTCCTTCCGGGCGGATCTCCGGCCGGGAATTTCCCGCCCAAACTGTATACTAAGACCTTGCCAAATATATGGCTCGGGACTTGTGCTATAATTCGCTTAATTCAAAGAAAAAGCTCATCATGGGACTTTCCAAAGAGGTTAAAAAGAGACCTTCTGCTAAACCTGCCAGCAATGGCCATTCCAATTCCGGTCATTCCAATACCAATGGCGTCCGCGCTACTACCTACGAAGATTCTTCCCTGCTGGATGACAAGGAACTCCTCCGGATCTTATTACAGGTCCGGAACGGGAATTTCACTGTCCGCGTGCCGATCGGCGAGGTCGGCGTGAAAGGCCGCATTTTTGACACCCTCAACGAGATCATTTCGCTTAACGAAGAAATGATGCGGGAGTTCACGAAGGCGGGAAATACTATCGGCAAACAGGGTAAGCTCACCCAACGTATCGAGGTGCCGAATGCCAAGGGCTCCTGGGCAACCGGTGTGGGATCCCTTAATTCCCTGATATCGGATCTTGTACACCCCACTATCGAGATCGCCCATGTGATCAGCTCGGTGGCTAAAGGGAACCTGTCCCAGAACATGCCGCTGGAGATCGGCGGTCATGCTTTACAGGGAGAATTCTCCAGAATTGCCCGCGAGGTGAATGACATGGTGAAACAGCTCAACCTCTTCTCGATGGAGGTGACCCGCGTGGCGCGGGAAGTAGGCTCCGAAGGGAAGCTGGGCGGCCAGGCTAAGGTGAAAGGGGTGGCCGGCGTATGGAAAGACCTGACCGACTCCGTCAACCTCATGGCCGGCAACCTGACGGCTCAGGTGCGTAATATCGCCGACGTGACGACGGCCATTGCCAAAGGTGACCTGTCGAAGAAGATCACGGTCGACGTGAAAGGAGAGATCCTCGAACTGAAGAATACTATCAATACGCTGGTGGACCAGCTCAACTCTTTCTCCTCCGAAGTCACCCGCGTGGCGCTGGAAGTGGGGACCGAAGGGAAGCTCGGCGGCCAGGCGCACGTGAGAGGGGTTGGAGGTACCTGGAAGGATCTGACCGACTCGGTGAACGCTATGGCCTCCAATCTGACCGGCCAGGTGCGGAATATCGCCGAAGTGACCACCGCTGTGGCAAAAGGCGACCTGTCGCGGAAGATCACGGTGGATGTGAAAGGCGAGATCCTCGAATTGAAGAATACCATCAATACCATGGTGGACCAGCTCAACTCCTTCTCCTCCGAAGTGACCCGGGTGGCGCGTGAAGTGGGTTCCGAAGGAAAGCTCGGCGGCCAGGCCGACGTGCCGGGAGTAGGGGGTACCTGGAAAGACCTGACCGACTCGGTGAACATCATGGCCGGGAACCTGACCGCCCAGGTGCGGAACATCGCCGAAGTGACTACCGCCGTGGCTACGGGTGACCTTTCCCGTAAGATCGACGTGGCGGTGAGAGGCGAGATCCTCGAATTGAAGAATACCATCAATACCATGGTGGACCAGCTCAACTCCTTCTCCTCCGAAGTGACCCGAGTGGCGCGGGAAGTAGGTTCCGAAGGAAAGCTCGGCGGCCAGGCGGCGGTTGAAGGGGTCGGCGGCGTCTGGAAAGACCTGACGGACTCCGTGAACGGGATGGCTTCCAACCTCACCGGCCAGGTGCGGAATATCGCCGAAGTGACCACCGCCGTGGCAAAAGGCGACCTGTCGCGGAAGATCACCGTGGACGTGAAAGGTGAGATCCTCGAGCTGAAGAATACGATCAACACCATGGTGGACCAGCTTAACTCCTTTGGCTCGGAAGTAACCCGCGTGGCGCGGGAAGTAGGTTCCGAAGGAAAGCTGGGCGGCCAGGCCGACGTACCCGGGGTAGGGGGGACCTGGAAAGACCTTACCGATTCGGTCAACAAGATGGCCGGTAACCTCACCGCCCAGGTGCGGAACATCGCCGAGGTGACCACCGCCGTGGCGAACGGCGACCTCTCGAGGAAGATCACCGTGGACGTTCAGGGCGAAATTCTCGAACTAAAGAATACGATCAATACCATGGTGGACCAGCTCCGTGGCTTCGCTTCCGAGGTGACCCGTGTCGCGCGTGAGGTAGGTACGGAAGGCAAATTGGGCGGGCAGGCCTTTGTGCCGGGCGTCGCCGGAACCTGGAAAGATCTTACCGACTCGGTGAACGGGATGGCCTCCAACCTGACCGGCCAGGTGCGGAATATCGCCGAAGTCGCGATCGCGGTGGCCAACGGGGACATGTCGAAAAAGATCACCGTGGACGTTCGTGGTGAGATCCTCCAGTTGAAAGAGACCCTCAATACGATGGTGGACCAGCTCCGCGCCTTTGCCTCCGAGGTAACCCGCGTTGCGCGTGAGGTCGGTACCGACGGTAAATTGGGCGGCCAGGCCTTTGTGCCGGGCGTCGCCGGAACCTGGAAAGACCTTACCGACTCCGTCAACCAAATGACGGGTAACCTGACGGCCCAGGTGCGTAACATCGCCGAAGTGACCAAGGCGGTGGCCAGCGGCGACCTTTCCAAAACTGTCGCCATCGACGTGAAAGGTGAGATCCTCGATCTGAAGAATACGATCAACGTGATGGTGGAACAGTTGAACTCTTTCGCCTATGAGGTGACCCGCGTGGCGCGTGAAGTGGGAACGGAAGGTAAGCTCGGCGGTCAGGCCGAAGTACGCGGCGTGGCCGGTACATGGAAGGACCTGACGGACTCGGTTAACATGATGGCGTCCAACCTGACCAACCAGGTGCGCGGGATCGCTAAGGTGGTAACGGCCGTGGCTACCGGTAATCTGAAACAAAAGCTATCCATCGTATCCCGCGGTGAGGTCGCCCAACTGACCGATACGATCAACGAGATGATCGACACCCTGGCGCTGTTCGCCGACCAGGTGACGACCGTGGCGCGTGAAGTGGGCGTAGAAGGACGGCTTGGCGGCCAGGCCAGCGTGCCCGGCGCATCCGGGATCTGGAAGAACCTGACGGAAAACGTGAACCAGCTGGCGCAGAATCTGACCACACAGGTGCGTTCGATCTCCGAGGTCGCCTCCGCGGTGACCAAGGGTGACCTGACCCGTACCATCCGTGTCGAGGCCAAAGGTGAGGTGGAAGCGCTGAAAGATACGATCAACCAAATGATCGCGAACCTGAAGGAGACCACCCTCCGCAACCAGGAACAGGACTGGCTCAAATCCAACCTCGCCAAGTTCACCCAGATGCTGCAGGGTCAGAAGGACCTGCCCACGGTGACCCAGCGGATCCTTTCCGAACTGGCGCAGGTGGTCATCGCGCACTACGGAGCCTTCTACATCCTCAAACAGGATGAAGACACCCGTGAAGACAAGCTGCGGCTTTTCGCGGCCTATGGTTACAAATCGGAAAGGAACATCCCCACCGAATTCGGGATCGGCGAAGGGCTCGTCGGCCAGGTGGCCTTTGAAAAGGAACGGATCATCCTGTCCAACGTCCCGGGCAACTACATCAAGATCAGCTCCGGTCTCGGCCGGTCCAAACCCGCCAACCTCATTATTCTGCCGGTGTTGTTTGAAAATAAGGTAAAGGCTGTTATCGAATTGGCGTCACTGGATATCTTCAGCGAGACCCACCTCGACTTCCTAAGTCAATTAACAGAAAGTATAGGGATCGTGCTCAATACCATCGAAGCCAACACCCGTACCGAAGAGTTGCTTGCCCAGTCGCAGTCACTGGCCGGTGAGCTGAAGATCCAGCAGGAAGAGCTGCGGCGTACGAACGACGAGCTGCAGGATAAGGCGCTGCTGCTGGTCAAGCAAAAGAATGAGGTGGAAGCCAAGAACAAAGAAGTCGAAGAGGCCCGCCGTTCGCTCGAGGAAAAGGCCGAACAGCTTACGCTCACTTCCAAATACAAATCGGAGTTCCTGGCGAATATGTCGCATGAATTAAGGACGCCGTTGAATTCTCTTCTCATCCTCGCACAACAGTTGTATGAGAATGCGGAAGGCAACCTCTCGGACAAGCAGATCCGCTATGCCAAGACCATTCACTCCTGCGGGGACGACCTCATTCAACTGATCAACGACATTCTCGACCTGTCCAAGATCGAATCGGGCTTCATCTCCGCCAATCTCTCCCCCGTCCGCTTCAGCGAGATCGCCGCATTCGTGGAAACGACCTTCAAACCTATCTCCGAAGCGCGTCACCTCCGGTTCACGATCGAGACGGACCCGCGCCTGCCGCAGGCCATGGAGACCGACCTGCAACGTCTCAACCAGATCCTCAAGAACCTCCTGTCCAACTCCTTCAAGTTTACTGAAAAAGGGGAGGTCAAACTGCGGATCTACGAGGCCAATCACAACTGGAAGCCGGGCGCGCCCACCCTCGACGGCGCGAGACAGGTCGTCGGTTTTGCCATCAGCGACACCGGCATCGGTATCCCGTTGGAGAAACAGAATATCATCTTCGAAGCCTTCCAGCAAGCGGAAGGCTCCACCAGCCGAAAGTATGGCGGCACCGGCCTGGGGCTTTCCATCAGCCGCGGTCTCGCCGAACTTCTTGGCGGCACTATCGAACTGGAGAGCACGCCGGGACGCGGCAGCACCTTCACGCTCTTCGTGCCGGTGGAGAGCTCGGAAGTCATCTCCAAGGACGCCGCGGACAGCCTCAGCAACGCCTACCAACAATTCCAGCTGGGCGCCAGCAGCGGCGAGATCGATACCCTGCTCAATTCCCTCCGGGTCAGCGGCAGCCCTTCGGATCCGGCGAAAATGAATATCGTCAACGAGATGATCAACGACACCGGCGACGACCGCAACAATATGCTGCAGGGAGACAAGATCGTCCTGATCGTGGAAGACGACCTACGCTTTGGAAAGATCATCATCGACAAAGCTCATGAGTATGACCTGAAGGCCGTAGTCGCAACCAACTATATCGAAGTCTTTGATTTTATCAACCGGTTCATGCCGATCGCCATCACCCTTGACGTCAAGTTGCCGGATACCAGCGGCTGGAAGGTGCTGGACCTGCTTCGTAATGACCTCAATTACCGTCATATTCCCATCCACCTTATCTCCGGGGAAGAGAACGGAGCCCTGGCCCTCAAACGCGGGGCCCGCAGCTTCCTGCTCAAGCCGCTGGAGAATGAAGCGCTCAGCGACCTGTTCGAGGACATCGTTTCCTTTAATAAAAAGGATACCCGGCGGATCCTCCTGGTGGAAGACAATGAAGCGGACTCGTCCCAGATCACCAAAATGCTCCACAGCGACAACATGGAAGTCACCATCGCCACCAATGGCAAAGCCGCGCTGCAGGAGAACGACATCAAGGACTTCGACTGCATCATCCTAGACTATACGCTGCCCGATATCTCGGGCATCGAGCTGGTGCGTCAGGTCAGCGAGAACAAGCGGAAGCTCACGCCGGTGATCGTCTACTCGGCCAAGGATTTTGACAAAAAGGAACTCAACCATCTCCACCGGACCTCCAACACGATCCTGCTAAAGGGCGTGAATTCCCTGGAGCACCTGCTGGAAGAGACCGTGCTGCACCTGCACATCAACCATCGCGAGCTGGCGCCGGAGAAAAGAAGGGTCATCGAGAATATCCGGATGAAGGATGATATTCTAACGGGAAAGAATGTCCTGGTCGTGGACGACGACGTACGTAACCTTTTTGCGCTGACGACGGTCTTCGAGCGGTACAATATCAATGTGGTCACGGCGGAGAGCGGAAAGGAGGCCATCCAGATCATCAACGACGACAAGCAGAAGATCGATATGGTCCTGATGGACATCATGATGCCGGAAATGGACGGATATGAGACGACGCAGAAGATCCGCCGCGAGCATAAGAACAACACCCTGCCGATCATCGCCGTGACCGCCAAGGCGATGAAGGGGGACCGTCAGAAGTGTATCGAAGCGGGTGCTTCCGATTATATCACCAAACCTCTGAAGATCGATCAGCTGTTGTCTCTGATGCGCGTATGGTTCTATAAATAATAAATAGGACATTTGCATCGGTAGATTCCAAAATCCAATGCATGCAACCTAAGATCATGTTAGTCGATGACCGGGAAGACAACCTCCTTTCGTTGGAAACGGTGCTCGAACCCGACGGATATCGATTTGTCAAAGCAGCTTCCGGCCGGCAGGTGCTGAAATTGCTATTGACCGACCTTGACTTCGCCCTGATCTTAATGGACGTCCAGATGCCCAACCTGAACGGCTTCGAGACGGCCTCCCTGATCTATGAACGCGAAAGGCTGCGGCAGATCCCTATTATCTTTATCACGGCGAACAATTACGGGGATGAGAATCTTTTCAAGGGATACCGCGCCGGAGCCGTGGATTATATCTATAAGCCCGTCAATCCGGACCTGCTGCGGGCGAAAGTGAGCGTATTCGTCGAACTGTACCGCAAGAACCAACGGCTGCTGGCGCAGGAGCAAAAACTGGTTGCCATCAACCGCAACCTCGAGCTGGAGATCGCCGAACGCATCGCCTCCGAACAGAAGGTGACGGAGCTGAACCGGCAACTGCTCGAGAACATCGCACGGTTGGAAACGGCCAATAAGGACCTGGACCTGTTTGCTTTCATGGCTTCTCATGATCTGCAGGCACCGCTCCGCAAGATCCGCATGTTCAGTGACCGCCTGCTGGCCAGCAGTACCTCCGGTGGGATGGACAGTGAGGCGCGACTGTATCTGACCCGGATCCAGGAAGTCTCCCGCCGCATGCAGGAGCTGATCAATGATATCCTTCGGTTCTCAAAGATCTCGGCGGAGGGTCAGTCCTTTGAAGATGTCGATCTCAATATCGCTATCCAGGAGGTCATTTCGGATATGGAGGGGGCCATCCGGGAAAAAGGCGCGGAGGTCATCGTCGATCCCCTGCCGATGTTACCGGCCAGCGCCGTGCTGATGGCCCCGCTGTTCTCCAACCTGATCAGCAATGCCCTCAAATACACAAAGAAGAATGTAGTCCCCCGGGTCCGGATCCGCTATGAGGAAGGGTCGGCCGCAGCGGCGGCCAATGGCAAGGAGCCCGAAATCCGCTATGGCCGGATCTATATCGAGGATAATGGCATCGGGTTTGATCAGAAGTACGCCGAGCAGATCTTCGATATGTTCCGCCGGCTTCATTCCACTGCGGAATATGAAGGGACGGGGATCGGGCTCGCGCTTTGCAAGAAGATCGTCGATATGCACCGGGGGTTCATTTCGGCCATTGGGCGCCCCGGGGACGGCGCCGTCTTTATCGTATCCCTGCCGCTGAATGCGCCGAGGAAAGAGACGGCTGCGGCTGAACCGACCGGTCTCCATATCAACAACCAATCCTAACCGTATAATCACTTTAGCTCAATATGCCCAACTCGCCGACACGTATCTTGATCATTGAGGACGACCAGGATGATTTTTTGATCATCGAAGCCTGTATTAAGGATATTCCCGAGAAACAGTTCCGGATCGATTGGTGCTACGACTATACGGACGCGATGCAACGGATATCCCGTGCCGCCTATGACATCTATTTCGTGGATTATCTGCTGGGTGAACGTACGGGGCTGGAACTATTGCTCGATGCTAAATCCATGGGCTGTGAAGAGCCGCTTATCCTGCTTACAGGCATTGGCAACCGTGAGGTCGACGTTCAGGCGATGGCCGGCGGCGCCGTCGACTTCCTGGTCAAATCCGAGATCAATACGGAAAAGCTCGAACGCTGCATCCGCTATGCGCTGGACCGGAGCGCCTATATAAAGGCGCTCAAGAGCAACGAACGCAAATTCCGCAGCATGTTCGAACGGTCCAAGGATTCCGTCTTCCTGACCGGCGAGGACCTTGTCTTCCGGGACGTCAACAGCGCCACCTGCGAGCTATTCAAATACAATAAGGAAGAGATCCTGCGACTGAGCCTTTACAACCTGTTCGCCCGCCGCGATGCGGCCCAACGGCTACGGGAAATGCTCGCCAAGGCCGGGGAGGTCGAAGACCTCGAGGTGGAGCTCATGACCCGTAGCAAGGAAAAGAAGAACTGTATCCTCTCCATCAGCCGCGAGGCCAATCCCTCCGGCGGACAGTATATCCAGGGGATCATCCATGATATCACCAACCTCAAACGGATCGAACGGGCTACGTTCCAGATCGAAAAGCTGCGATCGACGGCGACCTTGCTTCGGACCCTCGCCCACGAAGTGAGGAATCCCCTTACCAATATCAACCTTTCCGTGGAACAGTTGAAGCCGGAGATCCTCAGCGAGGACGCCAATATCTACCTTGAAATCATTGCCCGCAACTGCGGCCGGATCGATAGCCTGATCTCCGAATTGCTGGATCTTTCCCGCCCGGCCGAGATCTCGCTTCAGCGCGCCGGACTTCAGGAGATCGTCAACTCCACTCTGGCCGCGGCTTCCGACCGGATCTCCCTAAAGAACATCAGGCTCGAGATCAACTTCCCCGATCTGCCCGCCTTTGTCATGGCCGACCGCGAAAAGCTGAAGATCGCCCTGCTTAACATTCTCATCAACGCGGTGGAGGCCGTCCCCGCCCAATCGGGCGTCATCACCATTTCCATCCGTAAAGAGGACGGCCACTACCGGATGTCTATAAACGACAACGGCACCGGTATCCCCGAAGAGAACCTTTCCCGCATCTTCGAGCCTTATTTCACTTCCAAGACCAACGGCTTTGGCCTGGGCCTCGCGGCTACCTGGAACATCCTTCAGTCCCATCGCGCCGGCATCGATGTCAGCTCGCAACTGGGGGAAGGGACGAGTTTTATGCTGACGTTCGAGGAAGCTTAGGGATATGCGATCGGCTCCAGGTCGAGTATCTGATGCAAATGATGCAGCAGGTGGTTGCAGTAATCCGCCGCCACCCATTCGAGGCTCTGCGGCTGCCCGCCCATGGAGCACATCCGCTGCGCCGCAGCCGGGCTCATCTGACGGAGAATAACGACGATATGCCGGTTCAGCAGGGCCCAAAGCGACAGCAGATCACCGGTCGGATAGCCCTGATAGTTAGCGCAGGCCACCCAGGCGTCCTGCGCATAGCCGATCGTAGGACCGTCCTCGTATTGCGCGACGATGAAGCGACGGATGTTGTTCTGGGCTGAATCCACCAGGTGCCCCAAGGTCTCCTTTTTACTCCACTTTTCCGGTCCGGGCTTCTCTGTATACACAGCTTCCGGCACAGCCGCCAGTCGCCGCTCGTAATTGTGAATGATCTTTTCGAGATTCAGAATGATAGGTTGCATGGGCAAAAATAGCATTTAGCAACCCGATTTGATAATCTCCCCGACATGGGATATTTTTGCGGCTCGAAATCAACCACGAAACCAACAATTCAATATGAGACAAATCGCTTTCCGGGAGGCGTTAAGAGAGGCAATGAACGAAGAAATGCGGCGCGATGACCGCGTTTTTTTGATGGGAGAGGAAGTGGCGGAATACAACGGCGCCTACAAGGTAAGCCAGGGGATGCTCGACGAATTCGGGCCCAAAAGGGTCATCGACACCCCCATCTCCGAGCTCGGCTTCACCGCCGTCGGCGTAGGGGCGGCCCAGAACGGTCTCCGGCCCATTGTCGAATTCATGACCTGGAACTTTGCCGCGCTGGCACTCGACCAGATCCTCAATACCGCTTCCAAAATGCTGGCCATGAGCGGCGGGCAGGTCGGCTGCCCCATCGTCTTCCGCGGCCCCAACGGGTCCGCCGGTCAGCTTGGCGCCCAGCACTCTACCGCCTTCGAAAGCTACTACGCGAATATTCCCGGGATCAAGGTCGTTTCCCCCAGCAATGGATATGACGCCAAGGGGCTGCTTAAACAGTCGATCCGCTACGAAGAAGACCCGGTGATCTTTATGGAAAGCGAGGTCATGTACGGTGATAAGTCCGCAGTGCCGGAGGAAGAATATTATATCGAACTGGGCAAAGCCGATATCAGGAAACAGGGCAAGGACGTCACCATCGTGTCCTACAACAAAATGATGAAAATAGCGCTTGGCGCCGCCGCTGAGCTCGAGAAGGAAGGCATCAGCGCCGAGGTCATCGATCTCCGGACGATCAGGCCTCTCGACTGGATGACGATCCTGGAGAGCGTTAAGAAGACCAACCGGCTGGTCATCGTCGAAGAACAGTGGCCTTTTGCGTCTATCTCTTCGGAGATCAGCTACCGTATCCAAAAGGAGGGGTTCGACTATCTTGACGCTCCGATCCGCCGGATAACGTCCGCGGACGCGCCGCTCCATTATGCCCCCAATCTGGTTGCCAAAGCCCTTCCGGATGTCGCCGGGACAGTGCGCCTCGTAAAGGATGTGATGTATCTCCGGAAATAAGAAGATCCCCCAATAAGAAGTTCACCTAATAGAAGATCCCGCCGTCAGGCGGGATCCCTGTTTATAGATATTTCAAGCAATGGTTCTATTTCATCGCCTCCAGCGCTGTATTGAAGAGCATCAGGAAGCCATATACACAGCCTAGCAGCACAATACCCAGAAGAGCTAAACGGAAGAGCAATTTACTGGCGGGGATCGGACGGAGGTCGAATTCTTGCTTCATAGGGAATAATTTTGGATTTAGCACTAAGATAATATCCGACACGCTCAATTGCAAGTTTTCCCTCCTCATTTTACCCATTTTCGCAACTCATTGGTTTTGAACTCATATTCTGGCGTAGACACTATACCGAGGGTGGAATCTGCCCGGTACCAGGGACTGAGGTCGTCAGTAGGATTCTTTACGATATGGATGTCCTGCGCAGGCATATAGCTTTGGGCCAGTAGGTAGATGCGCTGTCCCTGCCCGTCTTCCGCCACGTCGACCACCAGCATGGCGTGACCAGGCGATCCTGACCGGATCAGCACGTCCCCGGCTTCGACCATATTGTATGCCGCAGGGACGAGCTGCCTTGCCAGCGTCCGGGTGCTGCAATACGAAAAGACCTTCCGAAGGTACCTGTCGAACGCCGGTCGCCGGTGATCGGCGGACCACTCTGCAAAGTTGAACCGCACCCCCTGTTCGCTGTAGAAGGTTATATCGCCGTAATCCCCGCGGCTATAGAGGTATTCCGCACGCAGCCGCATCACGGCATCGGCGCACTGCTGAAGATCTTCATTCCCAACCGGGACGTCCAGCACGGCAAATTGTGCATCCTGGTTGCGTTTGGGCATGCCGTTATACAGGTGTACGGTCAGCGTTCTTTTCAAGGGAATGGTTCGCAGCCATGCGCCCCACGATCCTTGCGCTTCGGTTACCCGGTGATACCCGGCGGGCGCCGGGATTGCGCCGATCGTCGGGTATGGGTTATCGGCGGTCCATATAGGCGTCGTGCATAGCAACGCCAGGAATAAAGTTCTCATTCAGATCGGGGTTTGTTACAAGATCGCGCGCGGCGGAGAATCCATAAAAAAGCTTCGCGAATCCATAAAAAAGGTTTGTTAAAAGCCGCCTCGTCCGGCTTCTTCGTAACCAACCTCGCCCGGCTACTTCGTTTATGGTTTAAATCCGTAATTTTGACCCCTATGTCGAACATTCTCATCATTGACGACGAAAAGGCGATCCGTAAGACATTGAGCGAGATCCTTTCCTACGAAGGTTACAAAATCGACGAAGCAGGCGACGGGGAAGACGGGCTCAAGAAAGTAAAGGAAAAAGAATACGATGTCATCCTCTGCGACATCAAGATGCCAAAGATCGACGGCATCGAATTCCTGGAAAAAGCAAAAGAGGCCGTTCCCGATATCCCGATCATCATGATCTCCGGTCACGGGACGATCGAGACTGCCGTCGAAGCGGTGAAGAAAGGGGCATATGACTATATCTCCAAACCACCCGATCTCAACCGTCTCCTCATCACGATCCGCAACGCCATGGATAAGACGACCCTGGTCGCGGAAACAAAGGTGCTGAAGCGCAAGTTCAGCAAAGTCCAGGAGATGGTCGGAGCATCCGCGCCGATCCATAAGATAAAGGAGACCATCGAAAAGGTCGCGCCCACGGAGGCCCGCATCCTCGTTACCGGCGAGAACGGGGTAGGGAAGGAGTTGGTCGCCCGCTGGGTGCACGAGAAGAGCAACCGCGCCTCCGGGGCCCTCGTCGAAGTCAACTGCGCGGCGATCCCCAGTGAGCTCATCGAAAGCGAATTGTTCGGGCATGAGAAAGGCTCCTTCACCAGCGCTGTCAAGCAGCGTATCGGTAAGTTCGAACAAGCCAATGGCGGCACGCTTTTCCTCGATGAGATCGGCGATATGAGCCTTACGGCGCAAGCCAAGGTGCTGCGGGCTTTACAGGAAGGTAAGATCACCCGCGTCGGCGGCGACAAGGATATCAATGTGGACGTCCGCGTTATTGCGGCTACCAACAAGGATCTACTAAAAGAGGTCGATGAGAAGACTTTCCGGCTTGACCTCTACCATCGCCTCAGCGTCATCATCATCCATGTTCCTTCCCTCAACGAACGGAAAGACGATATTCCCCTGCTGGTAGACAAATTTCTCACCGACATCTGCGGCGACTATGGCATCGCCAGAAAAGCCATCGACGATTCGGCCATCCAGGCCCTCCAGCGGCACGACTGGACCGGGAACATCCGCGAGTTGCGCAACGTCGTCGAGCGGCTTATCATCCTGTCGGGCAGGACGATCTCACAAGACGACGTCCAGAACTATGTTTTGCCAAAGAAATAGCGGGCAGCCACATAACGGGGGAAACTAATATAAATCTGTAATATTTCGGCCGTTCCGGCGACTAAGTCTTAAACCGGGCGGAGCCCGGTACTGACATTAACGGTATTGAGGTAAAAAATTTAATTTGCGGAGCAATTTTTTGCCGAAATTCATTTAACCTAAATTTGTCCCGCTAAAAATTACGCAGACATGAGTTCTCACCAGATAGTGATCATTTCGCTCATAGCCCTGGTATTCTTTATCCTACCCTCGATCGGCTCCTTTCTCCTGTTCCGGAAAGCGCATGAGCCCGGCTGGCTCGCGTTCATCCCCATCTGCAATACCTACGTGATGCTGAAGATCGCCGATCGCCCGATATACTGGTTCGTCCTTCAGTTCATCCCGGTGGTAGGCTGGTTCATAACTCTAGGCATCCTGGTGGAGTTCATCAAGGTATTCGGTAAGTTCAAATTCTACCAGCATGCGCTGACCGTCTTTACGGCGGGTCTGTATTTTCTCTATGTAGGGCTGGACCCGAAAACGAAATATATCGGTCCCGAAGCGGCGCGGAAACATAAGAAGTCCACCGCCCGGGAATGGATCGACGCCGGCGTCTTTGCCGTCGTGGCAGCCACGCTGATCCGCACCTTTGTGTTCGAAGCCTATACGATCCCCACGGGGTCGATGGAAAAAACGCTTCTGATCAACGACTTTCTTTTTGTCAGCAAATTCAGCTACGGTCCCCGGATCCCGAATACTCCGCTGGCGATCCCCTTTGTGCACAATTCCCTGCCTGTCACCAATACCAAGTCGTATGTCGAGTGGATCCATATCCCCTATACCCGCTGGTTCGCCAGCCCGGTAAAGCGCAGGGACGTGGTCGTCTTCAATTTTCCCGCGGGCGATACGGTCATCGACCGGCCGGAATTCCAGTCCCTCCATCCCTATTATGACGTTATTCGCGAGGTCGGCCGCGGCAATGTCGACTCCGGCCGGCAGATCGTGCTCAGCGACCCGGATCAATATCCGATCATCACCCGCCCGGTGGATAAGGAAGAGAATTATATCAAACGCTGCGTCGCCATTGCGGGGGATACGCTGCAGATCAGGAATCAGGTGATCTATATCGACGGCCAGGCTCAACCGTTCCCTCCCGAGTCGGAGACCGACTATACGGTGACCACCAAGGGTCAGGCGCTCGATGAAAGCGCCATGAAGGAGGAATACGATGTGGACATCAACAGCGACGACGTCCGGCCGACCGGCCCGCCCAACCAGTATAGCATGCTGCTGACCTGGCAGGCGAAGGAGAAAATGGAAAAGAGCGGTCTGGCGCAAAGCATCGTCCCCAATATCGACAGCGACCGTAACGTCTACCCCTATTCCGACAGCTATTCCTGGTCCCGTGACAACTATGGGCCATTGTGGATCCCAGCCAAGGGCGCTACGCTGACCCTGACGGCACAAAACTATCCGCTGTACGAGCGCGCGATCCGCGTGTATGAACATAACAAATTCGAGATGCGGGATGGTAAGTTCTATCTGAACGACCAGCCGGCTACCCAATATACCTTTAAGATGAACTATTTCTGGATGATGGGGGACAACCGTCACGGCTCCCAGGATTCGCGGTACTGGGGTTTCGTTCCCGAAGATCATGTCGTCGGGGAAGCGGCGCTGATCTGGATGAGCTGGAACAAAGGGGTCCGCTGGAGCCGGCTGTTCAAGAAGATCAAATAGCCATGCAAAAGAAGGAATATCATTTCTCTTATGAGGTCTACGAATCGGCGGCGGAACTTCCCACGGAAGATGCGCTGCTGCTGGACAAGGCCCGGGAAACGACCGTCCATGCCTACGCTCCCTACTCCCGCTTTCGCGTGGGAGCCGCCGCCCGGCTGAACAACGGCCAGATCGTTACCGGGACCAATCAGGAGAACGCTTCCTTTCCGGTGGGCATCTGTGCGGAGCGGGTCCTGCTCTCCGCCGCGGCGTCCCTCTATCCCGGCATGCCGGTCCGGGCGATCGCCATCAGCTACTTCAATGAGCAGGGGCCGGCCGGCCAGCCCATTTCACCTTGCGGCGTTTGCCGCCAGTCCCTGCAGGAATTCGAGACC
The DNA here is from genome assembly GCA_035695565.1 of Puia sp. Classification (GTDB taxonomy): domain Bacteria; phylum Bacteroidota; class Bacteroidia; order Chitinophagales; family Chitinophagaceae; genus Puia. The sequence continues at coordinate 325,823 of DASRRX010000016.1, forward strand.
CGCACGGGGCAACCGATCCGCCTGATCCTCGGCGGCCAGACAGGCCCGATCTATGTCATCCCCCGGTCGAGCTCCTTATTGCCCATCGCATTTGTGGCCGATGACCTGGTATAGTCAAGCTCCACATCGGTCTCCGCATATCCTACACAGGTAAGCACCAGCCCATCCGCCAGGTCCTTATCCGTCAATACTTCATTATGGGTCATTCGGACGCGGCCGCGAAGACAGTGCGCAACACAGCTTGAACAGCGACCGGCGCGACAACTATAGGGTAGGGGAACACCCTGCCGGATGGCTGCCGTCAGAATGCTGTCCGGCCAGGTGACAGTGAATTCCCGATCCACCGCCGCCCGCACCAGCACCTTCTTCGGCGTGGCGTCAAAGACGGGAGGCGCCGGCGGGATATGCCCAACCGTGAAATGCTCACGCCGGATCGTCTCGTCGGGGAAACCCAATGTCCGCAAGGTGATCTGCACCATCCGCATAAAGTCCGGCGGTCCGCACAAATAGAACCGGGCCCGGGACTTCAATGCTGTTTTGCGGGCCCAGGCGGTCAATTTGTCTTTTGTCAACCGTCCCTCCCGTACGGTCAGGATCTCGGTCCAGTCCAATCCCATTCCCATCAGGGCCGCGCGAAAAGGCGTCGAGGTCTCTTCATGTTGCTGCGTAAGCAGGATCACCCTTGCCCGCGATCCCGCTGCCTGCTTTAGCCCTGATGCCTGCTTTAGCAAGGAGAAGACCGGCGTCAGGCCGCTCCCCGCGGCGATAAAAACATGCGCTTCTCCTTCCGGGTCCAGTGTGAAACGTCCCGCCGGCGGGAGCGTCGTCAAGGTATCGCCCACCCGCAGATGATCCAGCAGATGCCGCGAGATCTCGCCATTCGGAACGCGTTTGACGGTGATGGCCGGGACCGGATCGATGCCCGGCGTTGTGGAGAAGGAATAACTTCTGCGGAGCTCGCGCCCCCGGAAAGTGAACAATAATGTCAGGAATTGTCCAGCCGCGTATGGGATCGGCTCGCCGCTCCGGCGTTCGAGAAAGATCGTTGACATTTCGGTTGCTTCCGGCACAATTCCGGTTACCCGCAAGATCCAATTCTCCATGTATTAAAACAGGGTTTGAACTCCCCATTGCACTTTGGTCTCATGTTCCAGCAGCCATTTCTTTCGCCAAAGCCCACCTCCATAGCCGACCAGGTCCCGCTTCGAGCCGATCACCCGGTGACAGGGCACGACGATCACGATATTGTTCTTGCCGTTGGCTGCCGCGGCCGCCCGGATATTCCTGGTGTCCCCCAGCCGTCTGGACAACTCGAGATAGCTGATCGTCTTCCCAAAGGGGATCGCCATCAACTCATTCCAAACCCGCTGCTGGAACTCGGTCCCCTCCTGGTAGATCGGGAAATCGAATACCTTCCGCTGTCCCTGGAAATACTGGATCAGCTGCTCGATGCACTGAATGACCACCGGCGTGACCGGACCGCTGAGATTGCGGCCCCGATAGTCTTCCTCGTCCAGCCGGTCGACAAACAGTATCTCACTGATATACGTATCCGTGCCACCCACGCGCAGCAGACCCAGCGGGGACTGATAATAGGTCGATGTGACTTCCAGCGTGGTTGCCATATTCAAGGGGTTAAATAGCGGGGTTGATTCACGGCTCTCATCCAAGCTTCCAGCCATTCTCCACTTTCCTGTCCGGATGTACTAAAACTACTTCTTTTTTGTCAGTATACACACCCAGGACCAGGCATTCGCTGAAAAAATTCGCAATCTGCTTAGGAGGGAAATTGACGACCGCCAGCACCTGACGGCCAACCAGATCCTCCCTGCCGTACAAACCGGTGATCTGGGCGGAGGACTTTTTGATCCCAAGGGGGCCGAAATCGATCGTCAACTGCCATGCCGGTCGTTTTGCTTTCGGGAATTCGTTAACTTCGAGGATCGTTCCGACCCGGATATCTATCTTTTCAAAATCCGGCCAATCGATCGTGGGTGACGCCGCCATTAGCTCATTTTTTAATCAATTATTAAATATACTATTTTATGAAACGTACAGCAACGGCCGTATGGAACGGCTCCGGAAAAGATGGCAAAGGCAATTTGACGACCCAAAGCACCACCCTGAACCAAACTCAGTACTCCTACAAATCGCGGTTTGAAGAAGGTGTTGGCACCAATCCGGAAGAACTGATCGCCGCGGCGCATGCCGGCTGTTTTGCGATGGCGCTTGCTTTTGGCCTGCAGGGCGCGGGGATCACGCCCGAGAGCCTGGAAGTGACCGCCACGGTTACGCTGGACGTCAGCGGCGCGGCGCCGACTATCACCGGCTCGCACCTGGTGCTAAAAGCAAAGATCCCCGGAATTACCGACGAGAAGTTCCAGGAGGCCGCTAAAGCCGCGGAGCAAGGCTGCCCGATCAGCCGGGTGCTGAAAGCGGAGGTCAGCCTCGACGCGACGCTGCTGAGCTGATCAAAACCGCTAAACTGATTAAAAAGGTATTAAAAGCAGGCCCCCGCCAAATCAGGCATTCGCCAAATTGTGATCAGCGGGGGCTTTTTTATTTCCAACTGCCGTAACTTTCCTCCTCAAACATCTACCGTTCAACTTGCAACTCAAAACACATGAGCAACAAAGCATCTAAGTCCTCGCGCCGCGAATTCCTGCGTACTTCCGCAGTGGCATCCGCGGGCTTCTTTATCGTACCCCGTCACGTACTCGGCCGGGGATTCCTCGCGCCAAGCGACAAGCTGCAGATCGCGGCCATCGGCGCCGGCGGCAAAGGCGGCGATGATATCAACCATTTCGCCGCCACCGGCAAAGCAGATATCGCTTATCTCTGCGACGTCGATGACCGCCGTGCCGCCGGCTCGCGACAGAAATTCCCGAAGGCCCAATACTACAAGGACTTTCGCGAAATGCTCGAGAAAGAGCACAAGCATATCGACGCCGTGTCGGTCTCGACCCCCGATAACTGTCATGCCGTAGCGGCGATGGCGGCCATCATGCTGGGCAAACATGTATATGTGCAAAAGCCCATGACCCACGATATCTATGAAGCCCGCATGCTAACGGAAGCGGTCAAACGGTATAAGGTCGTCGCACAGATGGGCAACCAGGGCGCATCCAACGACGGCGTGCGGCAGATGCAGGAATGGTATAACGCCGGGCTGATCGGCGACGCCACCGACATCCACGTCTGGACCAACCGCCCGGTATGGCCGCAGGGCGGACCGGTCCCCACGAGCACCGACCCCGTCCCGCCCGAGCTCAACTGGGACCTGTGGCAGGGACCGGCGATGGCTGCCACCTATCACAAGGAATATCTCCCCTTCAACTGGCGCGGTTGGTGGGCCTATGGCACCGGCGCCCTTGGGGATATGGGCTGTCACCTGATCGATCCGGCTTTCAAAACGGTCGGTCTCGGCTATCCTTCCGAAGTGGAATGCAGCGTCTCGACCATTTACTCGAAGATGTGGACCCCCGACTACAACCCGGAAAGCTGCCCGGCGTCTTCCATCGTTAAAATGAAATTCCCCGGCAAACCCGGCAAACCGAATGTCAACCTGCATTGGATGGACGGCGGACTGCAACCTGACCGTCCCGATGAATTGGGCCCCGACGAGGTCATGGGCGACACTGATGGCTGCGGAGTGATCATCACCGGGACAAAAGGCAAAATGATGTGCGGGACATACAGCGAGCGTGCGACGCTCCTTCCCACCTCGCGCATGCAAAGCGTCAACGTCCCCCGGACGATCGCCCGCGTTCCCAATGGGGCAAACGGCCACTATGGCCAATGGGTCGACGCCTGTATCGCCGGCTATGGCAAGAACGACCTGAGCTCGCCCTTCGAATATGCGGGACCGTTGACCGAGACCATCCTCATGGGCAACCTCGCGCTGCGCAGCCACTTTGTGAAGGACGCAAGCGGTAAATTCCCCGGCCGCAAGAAGCTGCTCTGGGACGCCGCCAACATGAAGATCACCAACTTCGATGAAGCCAATCAGTTCGTGAGACGAAATTACCGGCAGGGTTGGAGCCTGGGCGTGTAAATGTATTAATAGGTATAAATGCGAAAAACCCGGCTGATGCCGGGTTTTTTATTCGAAGCTTTTTATTCGTTCAACAGCTTCGCCAGCTCCAGCAGTTCCTTCTGCTTATACTGACTTCTCTCGTCATCGAAGCATTTGGCGAACTCCTCCAGCGCCGTCTGGACGATGCGGTTATGCGTTAGCGGTTTAAAGTAGGACGCCACCGGCGGCACGGAAACCCGCTTGAAATAATTCTCCACATCCTTATGCGAAAAAACCTGCCCGCTCATGGGATCGATAAAGAACTCTATCCGCTGCTGCGGGCTCAGCTTCTCGGGATTCTCGTCATAATATGGTTTGATATACGCCAGCACGAATTGCCGCGGGATATTGATCGCCTTTACCGGGATATCCAGCAGCTCGCTCAGCAATAAGTAAAGGATGCCATTGGTGATCGCATTCCCCCGTTTGGTCTCGATCAGCTTATTGATCAGGAACTCCTCGGGATGCTGATAGGCCACCTCCGTGCCTTTCAGCCCATAATAATTATAAAGTATGGATGTCAGCACATTCACCTGTTCCAGCGGCGTCAGGTAACTGTTCAGCTCCAGCCAGATATTCCGGCGCAGCTTCTCGACCTCCTGCAATACCGGCGTCGTCACCAGTTCCGGATACTGGAATTTCGCCACCAGCAGCGAGGCGGTGAGCAGGTCCTGGTAGCTGCTGCTTTTCCAGTGAAGGAAATCTTCCGTGAGGTCATGATAGTGCAGCTTGTGGATCAGGATCTCGATGCGCTCCTGCACATCGTTGCTGATCGTATTCTCCCAAAGATTTTCCAAATTTGGGATAATGCCCCGTCCATAGCTGACGATACGGTTGCTTACGGAATCGAATACTTCCTGATCGGGGTCGTCGATCAGATGGAAAAGGGCTGTTATTTCTTTGTTTTCCTGCATGGGGTTGTCAAGGATATACGTTCGGAAGATCGCCTAAGTTTATAAAACTTTGGTAAAATTCTTATCCACAATAACGGCTGAGATGTTCATTAAATTGCATCGGCACATTCCCCTGCAGCTCCTGCAATCGGCGCGCCTAGCCCCCTGCCTAGCCCCCTTTCTTTTTCCGGGGAACCCGTTTTGGGGGATTGGCCTTGACGTCCTCGATGATCGCTTTCACCTCTTGCAGCGTCAGGTCGGCGGCGGTATCCTGCTTTTCCTTCGGTAGCTTGTAATTGCGCAGGCCTTGTTTTATATAGGGGCCATAGGGGCCGCGAAGCAGTTGGATCTTTTCTTTTTCAAAGACTTTGATCGTGCGCTGTTCTTTTGCCGCTCTTTTTTCCACGATCAGCGGCGTGGCCTGATCAAAGCTTATGGTATATGGATCAAACTCCTTGCCAAGCGAGTAGAACTTCCCGTCATGCGCGATATAGGGGCCAAAGCGGCCGGTGTTCACCGTGACGTCCTTGCCTTCGAACTCGCCCAGGTTGCGGGGAAGCCGGAATAACTCCATCGCTTCGTCATAACTGATCGTCTCGATGCTTTGCGTATTCTTTAGCTTGGCAAAACGCGGTTTCTCTTCATCGTTGACATCCCCGATCTGCACCATAGGGCCGTAACGCCCCATCCGCGCGGTTACCTTTTTACCGCTCTGCGGATCGACACCCAGCTCCCGCTCGCCTTTTATCCGCTCAGCATTCTCGATCGTATTCTCTACATCCTTTTTGAACGGATTATAGAAGTCATCGATCATTTTACTCCAGACCATCTTTCCCTGAGCCACTTCGTCGAACTCCTCTTCGATCCGCGCGGTGAAGTGGTAATCCATGATATCATCGAAATATTGCTTGAGGAAATCCGTCACCACCAATCCCAGATCAGTGGGAAAGAGTTTGGACTTCTCCGCGCCGGTGTTCTCCTGCTCCGCCAATTTTTCGATCCGGTCATTCTTTAACAGCAATACCCGCAGATCCCGCCGCACCCCTTCCTTATCGCGTTTTTCGACGTAGCCCCGCTTGAGGATGGTCGAAATGGTGGGAGCATAGGTCGAGGGCCGGCCGATGCCGAGCTCTTCCAGCTTCTTCACCAGAGAGGCTTCCGTATAACGGGGAAGCGGGCGCGTGAATCGTTCGATCGCCTTCATCTCCGTTAACGGCAGTTGCTGCCCGACGGTCAATGGCGGCAGGATGCCTTCCTGGCCTTCTTCTTCCGTGATCTCGTCATCATCCCGGTCCTCCCGGTAAACCTTGAGGAACCCGTCGAATTTCACCACCTCGCCGGTTGCGGTGAGCTCGTCGCCATTGGTCGATATTTTGATCTTCGCCACCGTTTTCTCCAGTTCCGCATCGGCCATCTGGCTGGCCATCGTTCGCTTCCAGACCAGGTCGTAAAGCCGGCGGCAGTCCGCATCTTCCACCGTCAGATTGGCCATATCCGTAGGCCGGATCGCTTCGTGCGCTTCCTGGGCCGATTCATTTTTATTCTTGTAGCGGCGGGTCTGAACATATTTTTGTCCGTACTGACTTTGGATCTGGTCGCTGATCGCATCCATCGCCAGATCGCTCAGATTGACGCTGTCGGTACGCATATAGGTGATCTTTCCGCTCTCATAGAGCTTCTGGGCCAGCAACATGGTTCTCGTCACCCCATAGCCCAGCTTCCGGCTGGCCTCCTGCTGAAGGGTAGAGGTAGTGAAAGGCGCCGCGGGCGATTTCCTGCCCGGCTTGACCTGGATGTCGCTGACCGTATAGCCGGCGCCTACGCAGCTTTGAAGAAAGGCCCCGGCATTTTCGAGCGTGGATTGTTTCCTGGCTTCCGCCGGAAAGGTCACCGTCTTGCCGCTGATATCCTTTGCGGTGAATAAGGCCTCTATTTTAAAGGAACTGCCAGGGACAAAGGCATTGATCTCCCGCTCCCGCTCCGCAATGATCCGCACCGCCACACTTTGTACCCGGCCGGCGCTGAGGTTGTTCTTCATACTCATCTTCCGCCAAAGCACCGGGCTTAGCTCAAAACCTACGATCCGGTCCAGCACCCGGCGCGCCTGCTGGGCATTCACCAGGTCCATATCGACGGTCCGCGGCCGGGTGACGGCTAACTGAATGGCCGGCTTCGTGATCTCATGGAACACGATCCGCTTGGTCAGCGTCGGGTCCAGCCCCAATACCTCGCATAGATGCCAGGATATGGCTTCACCTTCGCGGTCCTCATCGGTCGCGAGCCAGACTTCATCGGACTTCTTGGCAATGGATTTTAACTCCTTGACAATCTTTTCTTTGTCTGCCGGAACAATATAGCGGGGGCGATAATTGTCTTTGATGTCGATACCCATATCATCTTTCTCCAGGTCCCGGATATGGCCGTAACAGCTCTTGACTTCGAATTCTTCCCCCAGGATCTTCTCAATGGTCTTCGCTTTAGCCGGTGACTCCACTATCAATAAATTCTTCGCCATTTTATACCGAATATCGGGTTTGTGATGGCTGCAAGTTTACAGTATAACCGCCAGATTAAAAAATTAGTAGGATCGCGGCGGCAGCCATGCCGGTTTTAGCCGTTTTGTTTGCTACTGTATACCAACGATTTGTGTACCATTAAGGATCGAAAGTTATAAGTTTATGAATAGGAACCGGCAAAAATTGTATTTTGTCGCTGTGAACGGCGCACTGCCCTCCATATACCCTTTAGGCGATTCCGCCCTTACCCTCGACCTGGGCAATTGCATTGATGAACAGCTCAATACAAGGGCGGTCGCAATCTATGACTGGCTGGGGACCCATCCGTTGGACGGCGTCATCGACCGGATCGTCGCCTATAGCTCGGTATCGGTGCTCTATGACCCGACACACGCGGATCGGCGGACCGCTATCTCGGCATGGCTATTGGAAGCCTGGCAACAAACGTCCGCCGCCTCTCCATGCGATGATGGCCGTGAGATCCGTATCCCCGTCTGCTATGAAAAGGAGTATGCGCCCGACCTCGAAGCAGTCGCCCGTCAGACAGGATTGTCGCCGGAACAAGTGGCCGACATTCACTGCTCCGTCACCTACCGCATTTATATGATCGGGTTCCTGCCCGGATTTCCCTACCTGGGAAAGATCGATCCCCGCCTCGGGATCCCCCGAAAAACACGACCCGTTCCCGTCGTCGCCGGTGGTGTCGGAATTGCAGGGCTGCAGACCGGGATATATCCGCTGAACAGCCCCGGAGGCTGGCAGATCATCGGCAGGACCCCGTTACAGCTCTTCGACCGGGCCGCCGATCCGCCCGTCGTATTGCATACCGGGGATAGGGTTCGATTTTATCCGGTTTCCACCAACGAATTCCTGGGGTGGGCTCCACCCATTTAAACTTGATTGCTTTTTTTTCCTTACATTACACTTTCCGGTGATCTTGCCCTCATTTCTGCACCTCTAAACGTATACTATGGCTTTCTCCATTATTAAACCCGGTCTTTTGGATACCATCCAGGACCTGGGGAGAAACGGTTTCGGCAATTGGGGGATACCGCCAGGCGGCGCGATGGATGGTTATGCGGCACAGGTGGCAAACTTGTTGGTGGGCAACAATCAATGCGAGGCGGTAATAGAGATCCACTTTCCCGGTCCACAGATCCTTTTTGAACAGAACACCATGATCGCGATCACCGGCGCGGACTTCTCACCAACCGTAAATGACGAAGTGATCCCGTGCTGGCAACCGGTAGTCGTTCGAAAGAATACCGTACTCCATTTTCCAACGCTCGTCCAGGGCAGCCGCTGCTACCTTAGCGTCCACGGCGGATACTGCCTGAAGAAATGGCTGAACAGTTACAGCACCAGCCTCAAGGCAGGGGCGGGGGGATGGAATGGCATGCCGCTGAAGAAGGGCGACGAGCTTCCCTTCAACGAGAACACCATTTACTTCGCCGGTCTGCTGAAAAAGGATGAAAGCAACTTTGAAGCGCTGCCCTGGCGGGTAAATATGGAGAAGGTCTATCAATTTCCACATGAGATCGGCGTCACCCCCGGTCATGAATGGCCGCTGCTCTCGGAAGCCTCGCAGTCGGCCTTCGTAGAGAACAATTTTCTGATCCACCCGTCCTCCGACCGGATGGGCTATCAGCTGAATGGAAGCCCCCTCAGTCTGCAGCGCCCGCTGGAGCTGGTCAGCTCCGCCGTCAGCTTCGGGACGATCCAACTGCTTCCCGACGGCCAGCTCATCGTTCTCATGGCCGATCATCAGACAACCGGCGGTTATCCCCGGATCGCTCATGTCATCACCGCCCATCTGCCGAAACTGGCGCAACTGCGGCCATCGGATACCATCCAGTTCAAATGGACCGGGATGGAAGAAGCCGAACAACTCCTGATCGGGCGGAAAAAGGAGCTGCATATCCTGCAGCGCTCGTGCCTCGATCACCTCAATGAAGTGGTGTGCTGACCGTAGACCTCAACTGTGATATGGGTGAGGATATGCCTACCGATGAAGCGATCTTTCCTTTTATCAGTTCAGCCAATATTGCCTGCGGCGGTCATGCAGGAGATGCGGATACCATGCGTCGCAGCGTCGGCCTCGCCGTTCGCTATGGAGTTGGGATTGGCGCCCATCCTTCGTATCCGGACCGCGCCGATTTTGGCCGGACGGATATTCTTGAGACGGCTCCGGGAAAAGGAGACCGCCCGCTTACCTTCGATATGCTTCCCGCGTTGCTTGCCGGTCAAATCGAGCGGTTAAGATCCATTTGCCAGGAATCCGGCGCCCGCCTCCATCACGTCAAACCCCATGGCGCATTATACAACCGGGCGGCGCGGGACGGCGCCGTCAGCAGGATCATTTGCGATACGGTCGCCGCCATCGATCCCTCCATAATTATATATGGTCTCAGCGGTAGTCACACCCGCCAGGCAGCCGCTACCGCCGGTCTCCGCTTTGTCAGCGAAGTATTTGCCGACCGTACCTATCGCTCTGACGGCAGCCTGACGCCGCGGACCGAACCGAATGCGCTGATCCATGATACTCCTGCCATGCTGTATCAGGTATTGATGATGGTCCGGCGCAATCAGCTACGGTCTGCCGATGGAACGGTCATCCCTATCGCCGCCGACAGCATTTGCCTCCACGGTGATGGCCACGACGCTGTTAAATTTGCAACAATTCTCCGCGGCGAACTTGAACGAAATGGAATTCAGGTGGCGCTTCCATAGTTTTGGGCCATCCAATCCCGTCTCTTCCATATCAGCGAAGCCGGCGACATCGGACGATTCGATCCCCGCCCATCCCCTTCGCATTTTGACGCGATCACCGGCGATGTGGTGTTCGCCATCGCGGGCCACCTGCTCCATAATTATCTGCTGCCCCGCGACTGCCCGCGGGTGACCTACTATGCCAATACCGCCACGACCGCCGAGGACCGCAGCCGATTCCTTGGCGGATCTGCCGCTACCCATGTCGTGGCCATCGAGACCAGCTGGTTCCACCTGGTCAATACGACGGTTCTCTACTGCTACGAATTTCCGGCTGCATCCTTTGCGCCACTCGATGAGACCGCGGGTTATTTTATCTCTTATGAGCCCATCGTTCCCATCGCCGTCCGCCGGATCGATAATATCTTCGATGAGCTGCTGGCCCGGCCTTACATCGAGCTGCGTGTTCTGCCTGAGCTTTGGACCCTGGGAAATTCGGTGGTTAAGTCAAGCCTCTCTTACTCGCTCATCCGGATGCGCAATGCGATAAAGTCGTTTTAGCATTTCATTTGCAATTTCTCCCCGGGTTTCCCGTTCTTTGCTTGTTCCCGCTTCAGCTTCAACGAGAGATTCCCAAACTCCGACAACAATTATCTATGGCAACGACCGACAACGGCCGGCTCCAAAGCGGCTACACCTATGATTCATTCACCGGTACCGGCGCGCGGGAAAAGAAGCCGCCGGATTCCCATTTCCTCTGGTGGTGCGCCGGCGCCTATCAGGACCTTCTAAAGGAATGTCCTTCCGAACAAACGAAATATGCTGGGCTCGGCGGCGTCTTGCTGGCGACTTTTGCGCTGGCCGCCCTTTCCGCCGGCTATGCGATCTATAGCGTGTTCAACGAGCCCCTGTGGGCCGCCCTCTTTGCGATCGTTTGGGGGCTGATCATCTTCAACTTCGACCGCTTTCTTGTCTCCACGATGCGTAAATACGGGGTCTCCCGGCGCAAACAGATCTGGATGGCCGCGCCTCGTATCGCGCTGGCGCTGCTGATCGGCTTTACTATCGCCCGGCCGCTGGAACTGAAGATATTCGAGAAGGAGATCGACGTTCAGATCACTGCAAACCGTCATCAAAAAATGCTGCTCAATGACAGTCTGCTGCAGGCGGAAAATCGTGCTACGCTTACTGCCGCCACCGCCGAGCGGGACAGACTGACGACCCGGCAACTGGCTCTCCGGGATACCCTGCACCGGCTCCAGCAGGCTTATATCGAAGAAGCCGACGGGACGGGCGGTTCCGGTCGCCGGGGAATCGAGCAGCTCACCCTGCTGAAACAGGAAGCCTACAACAACGCCTTGCAACGCGCCGCTCCGGAGCTGCAACAACTACAACAACAGATCGCCTATCAGGATAGCCTGATCCGCCAGGCCAACGCCACCCGCGAGATCCGGCGGCGCGATTATGAAGCGCAAGTCACCTCGGACGTAGGGTTTTTAGAGAAGAACAAAGCGCTTTCCGATCTCGCCTCCCATGAGCCCAGCGTCTTCTGGGCCATGCTTCTCATCTCATCGCTGATCATCCTGATCGAAACCGGCCCGATCCTCTCTAAACTGATCATGAATACAGGACCTTATGATCTGGCGCTTGCCAATCTGGAACTGAAGCAAATGGCTGCCGCCGAAGAAGATATGCGCCAGGACCGGGAGTTGGTCTTCGAACGCCAAAAGGCCATCCGCAGCCAAAAGAAAGCGCGCACCGACGAGTTGCTCATGCAGCTGACGGCGCTGCAAAAGAAGCATATTCAGGAAGAATTGGACCAGTGGGAGCGGGGAGAAGACAAGGTCCCACCCCGGACGCCGCTCGAAGACCTTACGCGCCGTATCCGGCAGCGCTACCATTTTCGCGAAGACGACGTGATCTGATGGGCCCTGACCCGTGATCAGACCGGCCTTACCCGCTGATCAGACCGGCCTCACCCGGGGGATCAGACAGGTCCTCGCCGGGATTTGCGACCCGGTCAGCCCTCATCCGGGTCATTATCGGGCGTCCTCTCGAGGCTTGCCTCCGTGTTGATATAGTTCTCCGCGATCGCGGTCAGCAGGTCATCGGCCTCCTTCTCCTCCATCAGCGAAGTCTCGAGGATCTCGTCGATCTCCTCATAGTCAAGGGTGCGTGCATGCTGTGCAAGGCTGCCATAACTGGTGATCTCATAATGCTCCAGCTTCTGGGCGGCCACGATCAGCCCTGCGTCCCGCGTAGCCGACTGCGGCATTGTATCCTCGATCACCTTCTCCGCCTCCCGCTGGATGCCAAGGATCGCTTCCGGGGTCCGCGCTTCCGGCCGTTGCTCCATTTTTTCAAAGATCGTCTCCAGCCGCCCGATCTGGTCGCGGGTGTCGTCCAGGTGGCTGGAAATGACGTTCCGGAGCTTTTGGGAAGAGGCCGCATGTTTTAACAGGGGGAGCACCTGCAATTGGTACTGCTCCGCCCCATACATGGCTTTCAGCTCATCCAGGAACAGTTCCTTTAACCGGGATGGCTGCTTGTCGAGCATTTTTTCCATATAGCGCATTTTGGTATTAAGGACAACAAGTCTGCCAACCCCCGGCACACCTTTTTAGACCATGTTGTAAATACACGACATGGAGACCTTAAAAAATGAGCCCATCAGGATCCGCACTTCCCGCGGCTACGAAGAATATAGAATGGAAGAAAAAGACCACGGCGACCTTGTCGTCTACGATATCTTCCATGACAAGGATTACCTGCTGACCCTGGCCGCCGATGGCAGCATCCTCTTTATGAATTTCGACGCCGGCGAGACAGACAAGGAGATCTTTAAATTGTCCCACTTGAATGTCTTTATCGAAAAAATGAAAGCCCACGCATAGTGGGCTCTTTAAAGCTGTGGTTCAATGTCGGGCGGGCAGTCGGTTTCGTGGAATTTCTAACCCCCTTTTATGGGAATTTTTTCCACACAGAATCCCCATTATCTCTAAAGGGGATCATGCCTTTTTACCCGGTGGAGCTTGCAGAACGGTTGTCGTGCGGCAAGCGAATTCAACTGCCGGACCGTCTTTTCATCCGGCGGCGGCGGCGGCATAAGCAGCTTAACGACAGCCGGTTTTTGCCGGCGAGGTCTTGCGGTCAGCGTCGCTTCCGGGATGATCTTTGGCCAATTTGTGAGGGACTCTACTCTCATTGGAATATATTTTTTTGAATGGCGGTGAAATGGATTTCAGGGGTACCGCGTTCGCATGTATTCAAAAAGAGTACCACGGTTTCACAGGGCTCGAATAACCACGGCAATCGGGCATGTTGGCGGTAGTTATAACATTCCGCTAACTAAAAATTGCCGGAAATTGGAAACTTTAATTAACATTGGGGAAACCTTGCCAGTGCCTGATGAGGAATATTCTGATACGGACTTCGGCGATGATCATAGGATGTTGTTGCTTGCATCTTTGCTCTGACGGGCAGGGCAAGGATACGGCCAGCAGGCTGGAAAGGTTGGAGCATAATAATATCTTCCAGTTCTTCCGGAACGCGATTACGAAAGGCAAGCCCGATTCGGCTTCGGTGACGGCTGCGGCGATGGCGGCGACGCTCAATACCAAAAGCGAAAGCCCCTTCAAGCCCTATGAAGGGAGGGTCATCCGCCATATTTATCTCCGCAGCTATGGATTCGAACAAACCTTTACCGATACCTCAAAACGGTTAGAATACTTCGGCACGAACCTGCTCAATCACTTACACCGCAAGACCCGGGATTGGGTGATCCGGGACAATCTCTTCATAAAGGAAGGCATGCCCGTAAACGCCTACAAGCTGGCGGATAATGAACGGCTTATCAGGTCATTGAACTTTATCCAGGACGCCCGGATCCTCATCGCCCCGTTGCCGGACAATACCGACTCGGTCGACCTTGTCGTGATCACAAAAGACCTGTTCAGTATCTCCGGAGCGCTTGGCGAGCTCAATGCGTCGCCTGCGGGGGTCCGGGCAAATATCAGCGAGGCGAATTACCTGGGAATGGGTCAGCGGGTCCAGCTGGGAATGAACCTGGAGCAAAACCGCTCGCCTCATTTCGGCTCGCAGTTGCTATATGGATTTTCCAATATCGGCGGCTCCTTTGTCAACGCGGTCGCATCCTATACCACCATCAATTCCGACCTGTACCCCGGTCAGCCGGATGAAAAAGCCTGGTTCATCCACCTCGACCGGCCCCTGTATGCGCCCTATGCGCATCTCGCAGGCGGTTTTACGATCGGTAGATTTGAGGACTTCAAGGTATATCCTGCCGTAGCGGACAGCGTTTTCTTCAAGTACCGGTATTATACCCATGACGGCTGGATCGGGTGGAACCTTGGATCGGAACGCTTCCTGAGCAATACGGCGGTCCGAGACCGCCGCTTCCTGGCGGTCCGGTATTTCCGGCAGGCCTTCGATACCATTCCGTATCAGGTCGGGAAGACCTTCAATTTTCGCTTCAACGACAAGGAAGCGGCGCTGACCAGCTTCACCTTCTTCCGGCAGGACTTCTATAAGACCAACTATATCTATGGTTTCGGAACGACGGAGGACTTGCCTATCGGCTATAACATCGTCCTGACCGGCGGCTGGTACCGGCAACTCTATCTTAACCGGCTTTACTCGGGGGTCGACGCCAACTGGTACCTGACTACCAAAGGCGGGGCTTTCTTCCAGCTATTTCTCCGGTCGGGGGTCTTTATGTACCGCGGCGAGGGCCAGGACGGCAGCATTCTTCTGGGGACCAGCTATTATAGCCCGCTCTTCCTTCTTCCTACCCTGAAGATCAGGCAGTATATCAATTTCAGCTATACCCGGCAGTTCAACCGGACCGGCATCGATCCGCTGACCATCAACAATGTCTTTGGCCTTCGTTATTTCACAGGGGACTCGACCTACGGCGAGCAGCGCATCACCCTTCACTCGGAGACGACCTTCTTTACCAATTATAAATTCCTTGGCTTCAAATTCGCCCCGTTCGCCTTTGGCGACTTTTCGGTGCTGACGCCGCAGAACGAGCACATCACCAAATCCAATCTTTACAACGGCCTTGGCGCGGGCATCCGGGCAAGGAACGAGAACCTGGTCTTCAATACCATCGAGCTGCGGATGGTGTATTTCCCGCAGCATACGCAGCAGAACCGGTCGTTCCAGCTCATCTTCACCACCGGTCTTCAGTTCCGCTTCAACACCATCTATGTCCGCCAGCCTGACGTCGTGATGTTGAATACCGACGGGTTGAACAGCATTTACTAGCTGCCATCGCTGGCCGCCACCACTGCCGGGGCTGCCGCCTTCTTCTAGCCGCCGCCACCGCCGCCCTGCATCTGGCCCTGCATATTCTCCTGCTCCGCCTTGATGTTCTTCCGCTTCAGCAATGACATGTCGAACTTTCCGAACCGCCAGTTGAACTGCAACCGGAAGAATTGGGGATCCCGCCGCCGGACGGCGTCCTGGGTGAAAGTCCCGGAGGTCGTATATACGTCGTAAACGCGGGTACGCAGGATGTCGGAGCAAGACAGGGTAATCGAGGCCGCCTTATTTTTCAGGAACTCATACCGGATGGAGGCGTCCATCCCGCCGGTGGGATGGCTATAACCCTGCGCGTTCCCGCTGACCGTCCCGCCATAGCCCCGGCCGCCGTTGCCGCCATTGCTTGCGCTGCCACCGGGCGGAAGCTGCGTTTTCGACGTGTAATCGCCGCTGACCTGTAACGTGAGGTGACCCGAGAGCTTGAAGCTGTTCAGGATCTTTGCAAAGACGCTGTATATCTCCCCGATCGGCGGCACGGCAAAGATGCCGGTGTCCACCGTATTGATCTTCGAGGTATAGACGTTCAGGTTGGTCGTCAGGTCCCACCATTTGGTGATCGTATTTCGCCCGATCAGTTCCAGACCGCCGACGAATCCGGATTTGGCATTGATATAGGAATTGATGATGACCGGTTCATGGGTTACCGGATTGATACCGGTGTCGGCCGCCCGGGTGATCAGGTCGGTCGTATTCTTGAAGTAAACGGAGGCCAGAAAGGTGTTGGTCGCCCGGTAGTTCAGTTGATAGGAGATCTCGACCGAACTTGTGAATTGCGGTTTCAGGGCGGGGTTCCCACGGCTCAGGTTGAGCGAATCGGAATAATCCGTGAAGGGGAACAACTGCTGAAAGCCGGGCCGGTCGATCCTTCGGGTATAGCTGGCCGACAGGTTCTGGTTATCCGTCAATTTCTGGGTCAGGAACACGCTCGGGAACAGGCTCAGCGGGAAATGGCTTTTGTAGGGGCTATCGGCCGGCACCTGGTTGCCGCTCCCGTCCACCGCCGTAAAACTCTCGTGACCGGTATACAAATAACTTTCTCCCCGCAACCCCAGCTGATACGTGAAGTTATTTACCACATTTCCATACGTGACATAGGCCGCGGTCACCTGGTCCTGGTATTTGAAGGAGGAGGACAACAGCGCTTCGACCGTATATTTATTGCCGGCGCCCAGCGTGTCCAGGTCCGTCAGGCTGTAGATATTGCGGATCGCGATCCGGGCTCCCGCCTCGAACTTCGATTTTTCGGTGAAGGGCAGCACATAGTCGGTCTGGGCCGTGAAGTACTTGTTCGTGCCGTTGATGGTCTGCTGCTGATCATAGATCGATGTCAGCGGTCCCCCCTTGACGTTATAGATGTTCGAACCGACGAGGTTGTTGTTGTTGTTCGTGCCCTGGCTGTAGTTGGCGTCCGCCGACCATTCCTCCCCCGACTTGGGGAACGTATGCTTGAAGGACAGCATGACGCCATGGTTGTTGAAGAGCGAGTTGCTCTGGGACAGCCGGTGGGTGTAGGAATAAGTGGTACCCGTCGGGTACAGCGTGTCGACGTCGATATCGCTGGTCGTAAAAGGCTTGAAAGTCCCGTGGACGATGTTGCCGGCGAGCGACAGCGTATTGCGGTTGTCGATCAGGTAGTCGAACCCGCCCCGGCCAAACTCGAAATAACCGAGGTTGACATTGTTGTCGGTCTCTACCAGGCTGTCATTGGGAAAGCCGCCGGGCTGGTTGAAGGTATACCGGTTGGTCGTACCCGGAGAGATCGATTTCCGCTGGCTGTAGTTGCCGGCGAGGAAGAAGTTGATCTTCCCTTCCTTCACGTTGATATCGCCGCCGGTATTGAATTTGCCGCGTTGGTCGATCCCCGCGCGGATGTTTCCGTTATACCCGGCTTTCCGGTTCTTCTTCAGTACGATATTCAAAATGCCGGAGGTGCCGCCGCTTGCATCATACTTTGCGCCGGGGTTCGTGATGATCTCCACGCTCTGGATCGCATCCGCCGGGATCTGGTCCAGCGTCAGCGTCGTCGGCCGCCCGTCCACAAAGATCGTGGGCGTGCTGTTGCGCAGCGTGACGTTCCCGTCGATATCCACCTGTACCGATGGTACGTTACGCATGACGTCTACGCCGCTGCCGCCCTGCGCGGAGATGTCCTTCTCGACATTGAATATCTTCCGGTCGACGCCCATCGTGATCAGCGGCTTGGAAGCCGTTACCACCGCGGCCTCCATCGTCTGCGCGTCTTCGCTCAGCTTGATATTCCCCAGGTCCTTGTCCACGGCGTTCAACGCCTGCATCGCCCGGTCGGCCTGCTGTTGCGCGGCGGCGTCGTCACCACCGCCCGGAGCTCCGCCTCCGCCGCCGGGGCGTAAACCTTTCAGATCGAAGGCAACTTTTTGTTCGTAAGTCTTATAGCCGATGGCGGTGATCTTCAACCGGAAATTTCCAAAGATCGGAAGGTTCTCGAGACTGAACTCGCCATGCCGGTCGGTGATCTGCCCGGCGATAACGGTATCTTTTTGTGAATGCGTCGCCGGGCTATATTTGGATTGGACCAGCTGGACGGATACGCCATCCAATCCTTTGTTCGTCTTTGTGTCCACCACTTTACCATAGAAATGCCCGATCGACGGCGCCGCACCTCCTCTTCGCGCACCACCACCTCCGCCCATCGGCGGCATTTGAGCATAACCAGTCAGTGATAAAGCCAGGATCAACGATAACAGCCAAAATTTTCTCATGAGCTTATCTTATTCATTTTGCCTGCAAAATTCCGCTCAAAAGCTTTAGCAATCCGGTCAATCTATACAAACGGTATAAAACCAATGCGATTGGGGTAATTAATGTAAAGTGATCAGAATCTGGAGCAATCCGATCAGGAACCCGAGCGCGGCGCCGGTCATTTCGACAAACCGGAACTCCCTGGTGAGGAACCCGTTGAGCATAGACTCGAGCCTGTCATTGGAGAAACCCGCGATCTTTTCCGCCACGATCCGCTCCAGGTCGAGGTCTTCGCGAAGATGCAAGATATAGCGCCGGAGGATGACGGGAAACAGCTCTTCCAACTCCTGCATAAATACGGACTTCAGCTGTGCGATCGTCTTCTCGCCGATGAACATCGAGATCATGGGCATGCTTTCCTTCAATTTGTTGCGAAGGAAGTGGTCGATATGCTCCTCCACCACGGGAAGGATGCGTTGCACATTCTGCGGATCGGTTATGGTTTTTTCGATGTCCTCGAAGGATAGCAGCTGCCGGCCGGCGATCCGGCCCAGGCTTTCGGCGATCTGCCGCTGCTTTTTGGGAAAGACGCCCTGCAGCGTGAAGCCGAGGATGCGCCGCGGACGACGCGGGTGAAAGAGGAGCCTGAGGGCCAGCCGGATCGTCAGCCAGTGGATAAAGGCGGAGATGAAAGGGATCGTGTACAACCACGGTGTCATTTTTGTCATAGGGAGCAAATATAGACGTGGCAAAATGTTTTTGCAAAAGAATCAATTTGTGTTAATTTCGCGCTTCGGGAAACCAGTATGGTGGCTATAGCTCAGTTGGTTAGAGCATCAGATTGTGGTTCTGAGGGTCGTGGGTTCGAGCCCCATTAGCCACCCACCACAAGCTTCGATCACACACGCGAAAATTGCGCCGGATCGGGGCTTTTTTTTATGCTCTTCCGTTATGTCCTTTCGTCCCGTCATCCGCTCGTGTAATTTCTGGCAAAACGGTTGTTAATATTGCTCCGTCCCGGCAACATCCCATTCCAATAATCGTTATTTTTGATAGGTTATGCTTAAAGTATTGAAGTATATGGTGAAACTGAGAAATTTGCCAGTCGTCCTGCTGATCCTGGGCGGCGGTGTTTTCGTAGCATTCAAGACGCTGGGGGTCGGCGGCAACCCGCCTTCCAAAGACGAAACGATCCTGCACAACATTGGGGAATACCTGGAGGAGCTGCACTATAGCCCCAAACCCATCAACGACAGCTTTTCGCTTGAAGTGTTCAAGAAATACCTCGGCGAGGTCGACGCCGATAAAAATATCTTTTTTCAGTCCGATGTCGATCAGCTGAGAAGCAGATACGGTTCGGAGATCGACGACGAGATCCTGGGCAAACCCATCGTCTTCGTTCCCGCGGTCAATGTCCTCTACAAGAAAAGGCTTGCCGAGACCGAACAGATCTACAAGAGCATCCTTGCCAGGCCCTTTGACTTTTCACAGGAGGAAGACTACGATCAGAACTTCGACAAGCTGGGCTATCCGAAGAATGAAGCGGACCGGAAAGAAGCCTGGCGCAAGCAACTCAAATACCTGACCCTGGAACGCTATGCGGACATGCTGGAGAACCAGGAAACCAATAAAAATACACCTGGCTATGTCGTCCGTACCGATGCGCAGATCGAAAAGGACGCCCGGCAAAAAACGCTGAAGGTCATGGATCGCCTTTATGACCGGTTGAAAGTAAAAATGAGCGACGATGATCGCTTCAATATGTTCGTCGAGACCATCGTCCAGACGATGGACCCGCATACCGACTATTTCCCGCCGGTCGAGAAACGTTATTTCGACGAGCAGATGAGCGGCCGGTTCTTTGGGATCGGCGCCTCCCTGAAAGAGGAAGACGGCAATATCAAGATCACTACGCTGGTGACCGGCAGCCCCGCCTGGAAATCCGGAAAGGTCGGCGTGAACGATGTCATCCTCAAAGTCGGCGAAGGCAACGCCGAACCGATCGATCTGTCCGGCTACAGCGTGGAAGACGCCATCAAGGTCATCCGCGGCGCCAAGGGTTCCGAAGTCCGGCTGACCCTCAAAAAACCCGACGGCACCACGCATGTCGTCTCGCTGATCCGTGAAGAGATCGTCCAGGATGAGCTCACCTTCGCTCGTAGTTTCATCGTCAACTCGCCAAAGGGCAAGATCGGCTATATCTATCTCCCCGAGTTCTACGCCGACTTTGATAATCCCAAAGGCAACCGCTGTTCGATCGACGTAGCCAAAGAGATCATGAAGTTGAAAGCCGAGAAGGTCGACGGCATCGTCCTTGACCTCCGCAATAACGGCGGCGGTTCGCTTGCCGACGTCGTTCAGATGGCCGGACTGTTCGTCGAACAGGGCCCCATCGTCCAGGTGCGGAGCCGCGACGAGAAACCGCAGGTGTATCCCGACCGCGATAAGACGGTCCTCTGGGACGGCCCGTTCGCCGTCATGGTCAACGAGCTGAGCGCTTCCGCCTCGGAGATCTTCGCCGCCGCGATCCAGGACTACCACCGCGGCGTGATCATCGGCAGCTCCTCTACTTACGGTAAAGGCACGGTGCAGCGTCCCATCGGACTTGACAAGGCCCTGGGCCTCGATCCCACCAACAGCGAACTGGGGACGATCAAACTGACGCTACAGAAGTTCTACCGCATCAGCGGCGGAAGCACGCAGCTCCGTGGCGTTGCTTCGGATATCGTTTTACCCGACATCTATCCGGATATCTACGAATACATGAAGATCCGCGAAAAGGACAACCCCGATGCGCTGCCCTGGGACGAGATCCCCAAGGCCGACTATACGCCATGGAAATACGCTTACGATATCAATTATATCAAAGGATTGTCGGACCAGCGCCTCAGACATGACAGCGCGCTCAACCAGGTCCAGGCGGATGCGGAATGGCTGAGTAAGACGGAGGACAAGGTCTTTTCCCTCAACCTGAAGAAATACCAGCAGGAACAGAAGGAGATCAAGGCAAAGGTCAGGGAGATCGAAGACCTCAGCAAGCTGCGGGCCGCCGATCAGCTCAATATCTTGTCATTGCCGGAGGATGCCCACAAATACGATGACGATAAGAATAAGGCGATCCGCAACCAGGCCTGGCTGAAGGAGAAACGCTCCGATCTGTGGCTGGGTGAGACGGTCAATGTCCTTGATGATATGATCGCGCAAAAGAGTATCGTCTACAACAAATAGGTGACCGGTCGATAGGAGACCCGTTGGTGACCGGTCAATAGAAGACCCGGCAGGCCCCGGCTACCGGCCGCCTCTACTCGAATTTCGTCTTCGTCGCCATCACCGCGATCAGCGATCCTAAGATGGCGATCAATCCAAGTGAAACCCGCAGGCTGGAAGCCTGTGCGATGAAGCCGATGAACGGCGGTCCGAACAGGAAACCCAGGTACCCGATTGTCGACACCGCCGCCAGCGCCACGCCCGGCGACAGCACCCGCGACCGCCCGGCCGCACTATAGACCAACGGCACTACCGATGACACGCCGGCGCCGACAAATAGGAATCCCGCTAACGCCGGCAACAAGAAAGGGAACAGGATCGCAAGCAACAGCCCCGCGGCGGTAAGCCCGCCGCTGACCTGCAACATCCGCCGGATGCCCCAGCGCGTCGCCAGCATGTCGCCGACGAAACGGCCCGACGCCATCGTAAATGAAAAAGCCGTCAGCCCGAGGCCCATCAGCGCCTTTGGCGGCAATACCACCCGCTGCCAGTAGACATTGCTCCAGTCGAACATGGAGCCTTCACAGATCATGGAACAAAAGGCGATGATCCCAAGATTGATCAGCGACCGGTCGGGCCGCGCAAAGATCGGCTGACCGTTGCGCCCGCCGCCATCCGTGGCGATCAGCTGGCCCGAGCTCACCACGACGATCACCAGGGCCATCCCGCTGATCACGAGGAAATGCTGCCAGGGTACCCAGCCGAGGCCGATAAAGAAGTTGCCCAGCGACGCCCCCGTGAACCCCGCGAGGCTCCAGAGACCATGATAGGACGCCATGATGGTCCGGCCGTACAGCGCCTCCGTTCCGATCGCCTGCGTATTCATCGAGATATTCAGCAGGTTGCCGCCCATTCCAAATACGAACAGACAAGCCACCAGCTGCCAGGCCTGGGTCACCAGCCCGAGCACCGGAAGGGTACCGGCATACAGCAGAGCCGCCGACATCGCGACCGGCCGGCTGCCCGTCCGCGCCACGAGCCAGCCCGCCAGCGGAAGCGAGACCATCAGCCCCGCGGGCAGGCCAAGCAATACGCCGCCAAGCGCCGCGTTGTCCAAATGTAATTTCGTCTGGATGTTGGGAATGCGCGAGGCCCAGCTGAAGAAGCAAAGGCCGGCCAGAAAGAAATAAGAGCTCACCGCGATCCGATGGATGCGGCGGGGTGGGAGAGAGAGCCGTTGCAGCATAGCTAAAGATTTCGACTCTACGTCCGGGTTGAAAGATATCGTTCCCGGATGATGGTGATATGATGAGCGACATGCCCGGGGACCAGGTAGGCGATCGTGAATGCGTTCAGCGGCCGGCCGTTGGCCTGGCCCACAAACCGGAGCTGTTCATCGGAGAAGGAATCGAACAAATATTCCGTACTCTCCCGAACCAGCTTGAATTCCTCTACCAGGTCCTTCCAGCGGCGGTTCGCGCCGCCGGACGTTTTGCCCCACGCAATCTCGTCGAAGCTGGGCAGCGGGGTGGCATCCATCCGGGCAAACCACAAAGCCCGGTAGTCGAACACCCGTTCGCAGTCTATGATGTGCTGAAGCACTTCACGCAGCGTCCACTTTCCTTCCGCATAGGCATAGTCGTGCTTCTTGCGCGGAATGGATTCCAGCAGCTTTCGGAACTGCCGGGTGTTCTTGCCGATCGCCTGCCGGAAATCGTTCTCCCTGACCAGGTCGAGATAGCCCTGGTAGGTCTCTGCCGGGATAATTTCTGATTTGGGGATCATAGTCCCCTAATTTACTAATCTTTTTTCTGGCGGGGGTGACGGGAGCTAATCTTTTTTGTTGATGAGGGTCGACTTTTCCGTTTTTTTCGCATTCAGCGTCGAAGCCACCTTGAGGGCTTCATACGCGTTGACGATGCCGCCGGAGATCGAGATCGCCGACAGATTGACCATATCGTCTTCCGAACCGGGTTTTTTCACCTTGACGGGCAATGGGGCGGACCCCTTCATGATACAGTATTTGACCTGCTGCGGGGTCAGATTGGGATAGTATTCCAGGATCAGCGCTGCAACCCCGGTGACTACCGGCGCCGCCATGCTCGTGCCCTGCAGGTTCTCATACTTGTTGCCGCCGGGCACCGTCGAATAGATACGCGTTCCGGGTGCGAATACATCGACCTCGTCTTTTCCATAGTTGGAGAAGGAAGCGGTATAGCTACCGAAACCGGGCTCGGCCAGGGGATCGCTGCTGGCGCCCACCGTGATCCAGTTGGAAGCCGTATAGGTCGAATGCCTGAAATGCGGGCTGGGGAAATTGTCCGTGGTATCCACGTCGGCCGCGTCATTGCCTGCCGCATGGATCAGCAGCACGCCCTTGCTTTCGGCATAGCGTACCGCGGAGTCGACCCAGGGCTTCCCGGGCGAAAGATTTTTGCCAAAGCTCATATTGATGACACGGGCGCCGTTGTCCACCGCATAGCGGATGGCCAGAGCGATGTCCTTGTCATGCTCATCCCCATTGGGAACCGCGCGGATCATCATGATACGCACATTATCGTCGATGCCGTCCATCCCCTTGCCGTTATTCCGGGCGGCGGCGATGATACCCGAGACGTGCGTGCCGTGCATGGGCTCGCCGGCCATGATATCGTTGTTGCCATAATAACGGTCATTGATATCCGCTTCATTGTCCTGGACGATCTCATGGCGGTAGTCTTCGGGCGCATTCTCCTTGGTGGCCTCCTTCTTCTCTTCGGACTCGACCTCTTCGGTGAACTCCGAAAGGAACTGCTTGTTGCTCATGTCCATGATCTTATTGGCCTTGAAGAGATAGAGGATCACGGATTTTGCGCTCCGGCCTTCCGTGGTTTTGACCTGGAAGGTGTCGAGATCGTTGCCGGTATATTCCGGCTTCCCCATCGCCTGCTGCAGGATGCTGTCGCTTTTAACACAGGCCTGCAGGACGTGAACCAGCGTCCCGATGTCGATGCCGTTGTCCGAACCGTCGCCCATCACCGTCTTCTTCGCTTTCAGCCACCAATGGTATTCCTCCTTGCTCTCGGGACTTAGCGCGGCGGTATCCAGGTTGGTGGAATCGAACTTCGACTTGAACATATAATATACCCGGGCTTCTTCCTGGGAGTCATCCTTCACATTCTTCCCGTCCTTGCCGCCGATGAAGTTCCATCCATGAACGTCATCGACATACCCGTTATGATCGTCATCGATCCCATTGCCGGGGATCTCACCGGGATTGGTCCAGAGAACGCCTTTGAGGTCTTCATGGGTCGTATCCACGCCGGAATCGATGACGGCAACGATGACGGTCTTGCTCTTCAGCTTTTTGAGGTGGATGAATTCGTATGCTTTATTGAGACTGATCCCGTAATAACCGTCCTGATCATGATCCAGCAAATGCCAGCCCTTCGGCAGCTCTTTCTTCGCGGAAGTTCCCTGGGCAAACATCGTTATGGGCAAGCAAGCAATGAGGATCAACAACATCCAACTCCGCAGGCGTCTGGGGCGACAAATCATGTGTGTTTCGTTTATTAGTTTATAAAGTATAAAGCGGGCAAAATAGCAAATCCCCCGCCAACCGTTCCGATAAATTACAGGAACGGTGATATCAAGTTGTTAAATTTCGGCGGTCGGCCTTTGGAGGCCGGCTTATTGCTTTTCGATGCTCAGCTTGAATTCCACCCGGCGGTTGGCTGCACGGCCGGCCACCGTCCTGTTGTCTGCGACAGGGCGGGTCGAGCCATAACCGGTCGCGGTGAGCCGGGTTGCGTCGATGCCCCTCGTCAGGAGGTAGTCGCGGATAGCCGCGGCGCGGCGTTGCGACAACTGCATATTCTTTTCCGGCAAGCCCGAATTGTCCGTATGTCCTTCGATGGTCAGATGCCATTCGGGATGCGCCAGCAGGCGGGCCGCCAGCGTGTCCAGCGCGGTATAGCTGCTGTCCCGGAATTTATCACTGTTGCTGTTGAAGAGTACATTCCGCGCAATGTAATTGATCGCTACGCTGTCTTCGTGCCGGATCGTCATCGCGGGCGCAACCGGGGGCGCGACCACTACTACCGGCGGCGGGGGCGGAGTGGGCCGAGTGCTGTCCCGATCGGGGATGGGGCAGCCATGATAGCGGGCCACGCCGGGCACCGTGCGGCAGGAGTCGTGATCATCATCGATCCCGTCGTGATCGGTATCCGGGACCGGACAACCATGATATTTGGGTACTCCGGGTTTGAACGGACAGGCGTCCTCATCATCCGGAATGCCGTCTTTGTCGGTGTCTTTCTTTTTGACTGGCGGAGGCGTTGCCGACCCTGTCAGCCAGATGCCGAGCGAAGCGCCAACGACCGTATTGTGAAAGGTCCCGGGGTAACTGGCCGTATACATGTTGGTCAGCCCGCGGCTGTAATAGACGTTCAGCATAAGACTACCCAGCTCGAATCCCGCCTTGCCGTTCACGCCGATATCGACCGTCATGTAGCTGGTGGGCGCTTTGCCAACCGTGACCGGACCGGTCTGGCTGGTGTACTGCTCGGGAGTGCTCGTCAGGCTCGAGTTGGTGACGTTCCCGCTGTTGAAGAAGGCCACATACGGCCCTGCACTCAGAAAGAAACTGTTCCGTCCGCTGGGGGTCAGCGCGATCTTATAGGTGACATTCAGCGGGATCTCGATATAGCTTAGATTAGTGGAGGATTTGTTGTAGATCGTATCGGTGTTGAGCGCCGTGATGGAATCATTGTTCCGGTCATATTGACGGCCCTTTGTGACATAGGTGATGGCAGGCTGGAAATAAAAGCCGTGGCGGCCGAGCGGGACTTCCACGATGACCCCCAGCTCGAACCCGCTCTTTGAACCGAGGTATTTCTTGACGGACGTGTCCCATCCGGGTAAACTATTGGTCTCCAGTATATTAGAGGAATGCAGGCCGCCGAGGATACCCAACCGGACCTGAGCCCGGACGGCGCCGCTGGCGATGGCCAAAGAGAGCAGCAAAACAGTTATTTTTCTCCAAACAGATAGCCCGGCGTTCATAATATTGGAATCTACCACATTAAACGCTGGTTCCGACCTAATATTTTGCACAGACGATTAATGCGGCCGGCTCATTAGTCCTCTTTTGGGTGTTCCATGCGTTCAGCGATCGCCTTGCCGATCAATTGTGCTACGAGTGGCTGAATTTCAAGGTGCTTGATGGTATGTTCAAATTTTTCCTTACCCAGTCGTACGAAAATCTTCCCCAGGAACTCATCAGCGAAACTGCTGGCGATGATGGTAATGTTATTCCAGTTCAAATAAAGGGGAAAACCGGGTTTTGCGGCGATGAGGTTTAATGCCTTCATTCGCATTTCTCTTCCTGCCGCTCTGCTTCCCGTGCCTGTTTCCTGATCCTCCATTTTGAGTAGTAATGCATCTTCCTCTTGCAATTCATAATGTGCATCCACAATGGTGTAGGGCACGTATGGCGTCTTGCCAAACGTCAGCGCTTTGGATACGGAGAAATCATGGCTGATGCGGATCTGACCACTAACGCAGGTTCCGTTGAAGCTTCTTTCCGCCTTCCATACACGGGGAGTTTCTGCATCTCCTACAATGTTAATTCTTCCAGCTCCGCTTATGATGTCTAACGATCCCTTTGTCATGGTTGTAATTCTCCTGGTTCCCGCAAGCCCGTTTCCCTGACCATGAGCTTTGTTGCGGGTGACGCCAGCTTCAATCGCCTTTGTGATGGCTTCAACATCGGTTTCCAGGCAAGGGAACCCCTCTTGAAGCGAAGTCAAAATTCCTCTTCCCGCATCTGCGACTGTAAATGCGATAATGCGGCTATCCGGATAGGCGATTACTTGCAGGAAGCCACCCGGGGCTGAATTCGAGTGATTAATCACATTGTCGCAGACCTCATTGACCGACCATTCGAGCGCGGCCAAAATGTCAACCGGCATTTCCATATGGCGCATGACGATCTCCATAAAGCCATCTACAAGCCCCGGTAAATCCTTATAGGTGGTAAACTGCTGCAGGAACTGTCTTCTATGTGGTTGCGATCTCTTCGGAACGTTGTCGGGATCCAATAAGTGCGCCCAATTTGTAGCAGTAAAGAACTTTTGAGGGATGGGTAGTTCCGGCGGGACAACCGCAATTTTTTGCCCCTGTAATCTTAGATCGGTCGTGACGGCAATAATACCCAGCATCCCATCGGCAAAGGCCTTTTGAACTTTTGAAAAGTCGAGGGTAAGGCTATTGTCGGGCTTACGGTCTCTCCATTCCTGGATCGCCCCGGCAAACTGAGGCAACACTCCCGCGGATATCCGCTCGGGAAAGATGATCCGATTCGCGAAACTTTCATATTTTATTAAGTGGTTAATGTCAATCGTTTATTAAGGATGTTGAAATATAGATCGTGTCAGCCTGATCGGTAATTCCCAAGCTTGATTGGACGATTATACAATTTTTTTGCTAACTTTGCTGTACTAAAGAGGATTTCTGATTCAGAATATCCCGCCTGATGTTACCATGTAATTTCAGTGACTAATTACTGTATAAGATGCCTGCTTCGGCGGGCGTTTTATTTTGGGGGGTGATTTGGTAAACGGCGTTCCATCATTTCCGGATACCTCAGATCTCGAACTTTATCCCCTGGGCCAGCGGCAGTTGATGCGAATAATTGATCGTATTCGTCTGCCGCCGCATATAAGATTTCCAGGCGTCGCTCCCGCTCTCCCGGCCGCCCCCCGTTTCCTTCTCCCCGCCAAAGGCGCCGCCGATCTCGGCTCCCGAGGTCCCGATATTCACGTTGGCGATCCCGCAGTCGCTGCCGGCCGCCGACAGGAATTGCTCCGCTTCCCGCAGATTGAGCGTCATGATCGATGAGGACAGCCCCTGGGGTACATTGTTCTGGATACCGATCGCATCATCGAGCGTGTCGTATCGCAACAGGTACAGGATCGGTGCAAAGGTCTCCTCGTGTACGATGGGATAATCCGGCTCCGCCTCGGCGATCGCGGGCGTGACATAGCAACCGCTTTCGAACCCATCGCCCTGAAGTACATTGCCGTCGATCAGGAACCGGCAGCCCTGTTTCTTCCCGGTTTCGATGGCGTTCGTATAGGAGCGAACCGCATCCTTGTCGATGAGCGGTCCGACATGGTTGATCTCCTGCAGGGGATCGCCGATCCGCAACTGCTTATATACCGCTACCAGCTTATCTTTTACCCTGTCATAGATCGATTCGTGGATGATCAGCCGCCGGGTCGACGTACAGCGCTGCCCGGCCGTGCCTACCGCGCCGAATACCGCGCCGGGGATCGCAATATCGAGATCGGCGTCTTTTGAAATGATGATCGCATTGTTGCCGCCCAGCTCCAGCAGGGCCCTGCCAAGCCGCGCCGCCATCGCCTGGCCGATCGCTTTGCCCATCCGGGTGCTGCCGGTCGCGGAGATCATCGGGATCCGGTGATCCGCCGTCATCCATTCACCTGCTTCCCGGCCGCCGGTGACGAGACCGCAAACCCCTTCGGGGACCTGGTTGGCCGCAAAGACCTCCGCCACGATCTGCTGACAGGCCAGCGCGCAAAGCGGCGTCTTTTCGGAAGGCTTCCAGATACAGGTGTCGCCGCAAACCCAGGCGATCATGCTATTCCAGCTCCAGACGGCCACCGGGAAATTGAAGGCCGAGATGATCCCGACCACGCCAAGCGGATGCCATTGCTCGTACATGCGGTGACCCGGCCGTTCGCTATGCATCGTCAGCCCATGGAGCTGACGCGACAGGCCCACGGCGAAATCGCAGATATCGATCATCTCCTGGACCTCGCCATAACCTTCCTGGAGACTCTTGCCCATCTCATAGGACACAAGGCGGCCAAGCGCCGTCTTCTTCCTGCGCAGCGCCTCACCGATCTGCCGGACCACTTCGCCACGCCGTGGTGCAGGCCACGATCGCCAGCTGGTGTAAGCCTGCTGGGCGGCCGACACGACCTGATCGTATGCCTGCTTGTCGGTCTGCGTCGCCTGCGCGATCCGTTTGCCATCCACCGGCGAAAGCGACTCCAGCAGCGGCCCCTTCGACCCGATCCACTGCGTCCCCGTAGAAGTGCCGGGATTCTGCCCGGGCTTTATCTGTAATTCGTCTAAAAATTGCATAAAAAAAAGCTTGCGATTAAAGAATCGCAAGCAATTTAGGAAAAAACTAACCACTAACCAGTGGCCTCAACCTTAACTTAAAATCTACTATGAAAAAACTGGTCCTTGCCGGCATCTACCTTACCGGCATAAATCAATACGGTTAACTACGTTGAGAGGTTGCCTGGGGCGGCGTCGCAAACTTCCCCGCGAGCCGGAACTTTGGCCGGGCGGGCCAAATCATATCAGTTCAACTTATTCTCCATCGCGGCGAAGAAACTCTCGCTGTAGCTAACGCCAATGGGTATCTCCTTATCGGCGATCTTGATCTTGCTTTTGCTGATATGCTCGATCTTGCTGATCGGGACGATATACGAACGGTGCGCCCGGATGAACTCGCGCGCCGGGAGCTTCTGTGCGATGGTCTTCAACGTCATCAGCGTCAGGATCGATTTCCCCGGCAGATAGATCTTGATGTAGTCGTCGAGCCCCTCGATATAGAGGATCTCCTTGAGGTTGATCTTGACCATCTGGTAATCGGATTTGACGAAGATGTATCCTTCCTGTAACTCCTGGTTGGTGAGGTAATCGACGTATTCCTTGGCTTTATAGACCGCCTTGAGGAAGCGGTCGTATTCGATCGGCTTCAACAGATAGTCGATGGCGTCGACATTGAAGCCTTCCACCGCATATTCGCTGAACGCCGTGGTGAAGACAACGGCCGTATTCTTTTTATTGAGGATGCGCGAGAATTCGATGCCGTTGATATCGGGCATCTGGATGTCGAGGAACAGGATGTCCACCGGGGATACGTCCATCGCCTTCTGCGCTTCGAAGGGGTCGGTATAAACTCCTTTCAGGTCGAGGAAATAGATCTTCGCGATATATTTCTTCAGCACTTCCAGCGCGAGGGGCTCGTCATCGATGGCTATACAGGTCAACATTATACCGGAATATTTAAGTGAATGGTAAATTCATTGTTCTTGTCGTTGATGATCAGCTCATACTTCCCCGGATACAAGAGGTCGAGCCTTCGCCGGGTATTGCTGATCCCGATCCCCGTGTTGTCGGCCATGCTCAGCATCGTATTGAAATGCTTGTGATTGCTGATGCTAAAGTACAACGATCCCTCTTTTATGTCCAGCAGGATGCGGATGGGCGAGCACTCCCGCGTGCTGATGCCGTATTTGAAGGCGTTCTCCACGAACGGCAGCAATAGCAGGGGCGCGATCTCCCGCCCCAGCGGATCGCCGTTGATCGCAAAATCGATGCTGGTCTTATCCGTCAGCCGCATTTTTTGCAGCTCGATATAATGCGACGTGAAGAGGATCTCCTTCTCCAGCGGTACGAAATCATTTTTTGCTTCGGTCAGCACATACCGCATAATGCTCGACAGCTTCATCACGGCTGCGGCCGTCCGTTCCGACTGGGCGCTTGCCAGCGCATAGATATTGTTGAGTGTGTTGAAGAGGAAGTGCGGGTTGATCTGCGCCTTCAGAAAAGACAGCTCCGCCTGGAGCTTCTCATTCTCGATCTCCTTGGCCCGCCGCTCGGATTGCAGCCACTGGTTGATGACCCTGATCCCCGTGCTTAGGACGAACACCATCAGAAAGATGGCGATATTGTTCGAGCTGACCAGGGGAGGGTTGCGCGGGCGCGGCGGCCGCGGAAAGACGGGCAGGGGCTGGATACTGCCGAACAGCGCATGGTATATCCTCGGCACAAAACCATAGAAAACCAGGAGGCTCAGGATCAGCAGGGTATAGCCCGCGAGCTTTTTGGTATCCAGCAGCCTGGGGATAAAAACGTGCGTATTGAGATAATAAAAGGCGATAACGATCGCATTATTCAGAATGAAAAACGTGGTGAAATAATGCCCCGTAAAGATGTTGAACTCGGAATCGCGCGGCCGGGGGTAGAAGCCGCCGGTCAGCAGCAGGAAGCAAGCCCACGCCGCGATATGGATGATGACCTGTAAAGTAACCTTTTTCACAGCTATCAAAACTAAACGGGAAACATCCTCGCCGGGGAAATATTAGATGAATGGGGTTATTGTACCGGTGAACGGGGCTACGGTGTCTACGACGGGTGGAAACAAAACGGCCCGACGGAAGGTTTCCCTTCGGCCGGGCCGCCAACTCAACTGCTGAACAGAGAACGGATCAAAAGTTGAAAATCAGTTTGGCAAACAACCGGGTTCCGTCGAAACCCATCTGAACCGCGTCGAAGGGGCCGCCGGACTCGCTGTCGCCCCAGGAACTGCTCCCGGTAGCCAGGCTGACCGATCCCGGCACCACGGACTTGTCGGGATGGACGTTGAAGAGATTGTCGACGCCCAGCGTCAGCGTGGCATTTTTAGTCAGGTTATACGAAGCATAGAGATCGGTCGTGACCTTCCCGCTGAAATGGAAGATCTCCGGGACCGCCTGACCGGTGGCATCCAGCGTTACATAAGGGAAAAAAGGATCGGGTGAGCCGGCCGGGGTTGCCGTTTCGCCAAAACCCAGTGTCGAGAGGCTGCCGAAATAGGTCAGATGGGTGCCGATGGCCCACATCTTTTTGCCATATTCGAGGTTCAGGGAGAACTTGGAGCGGGGCGCGCTCGCCTTAAGGAAATACTGTTCCCGGTCGGAGAAGAAATTCGCGCTGTCGGAAGCCGAACCGCTGAAGGTGGGAGGCACATTGATCTTATTGATCCGGATGCCCTGGATATTGCCGGCCAGTACCGCACGGAAATGATTCCCCAGCCAGCGGTAGTTGTAGTCCAGCACCAGGTCCAGGCCATTATTGCGGGTGTTCACCGCATTGGCGAAGAACTGTGCATACTGGATGCCCTGGGCGTTAAGGGCGTCGTTAAGCGCGGTTCCGAGGGTCGCATCACCCGCCGCATACTGGCCGGAAATCACGATCCGGTTCTTGATCTGGATCGAATACGCATCCGCCGTAACGGTCAGGTTGCGGACCGGTTGCCAGGTGAAGCCCAGACTCACGTTGGTGGAAGTCTCCTGGGTCAGCTTTGGAATGCCGGCCGCTCTTGCGATATTCGAATAGTTGGGAACGAGCTTCGAATACACCAGGTTGCCGTTGATGATATTGGTGTTGGTGTTGCTGAAATCGAGCTGCTGCAGCGTCGGCGCCCGGAAACCGGTGCTGACCGAACCGCGAATGTTAAAGTTTTCAGTGATCTTATAGCGGGTGGCCACCTTTTGCGTGGCGACGAAACCAAAGTCGGAGTAATTCTCGAACCGCTCCGCGATATCCACCAGCCAGGCCTTGGTGACGTCAAGGGCCAGATCGACATACCCGCTGGTATTCGTACGGCTATGGAGGCTGGCATCGCCGTTCGGTCCCGGCTGATAACCCGGATAGCCTTCCGAGCCCGATGCTTTTGCCGGGCCGCCGGGCCCGAGCGTAGCGCCCCCGGCCAGATAAGAATCCAGTTCGCCTGCATAGAGATGATAGCGCTCGTAGCGGAACTCACCGCCGAAAGACAAGGTGACGCCCGCGGCTATGGAGCTGAAATGTTTGCTGAAGTCCAGATTGGTGGTGTTCTGCGTAAAGCTGAACCCGCCGTCATCGAACCGCGTTTTCGTAGCTTCATCCGCATAGGGCAGGAGCGATGCGTTGAACGTCTTGTTACCCCAGTAGTGGAAGTCATTATAGCCAAGGTTGTTGCTCAGGTCCCAGCTCCAGCCGTCACCGATAGTGCCCCGGAAGCCCACCGCCACGGATGCGTCCTTTATGTATACGTCTTCCTGCGGATTATAATAAACGTTGTTGGTGTCGAGCACGCCCTTTGCCGGATCATATACGCGCATGATCCCGGGCACGAATAGCAGATTGCCATTGGCGTCCGTCGGAAATTTGGTGGGTTGGGACCTGTTCGGGTTCCCCCAGCTCCGCGTCCAGGCGTAGACGTTAGAATGCTTGTAGTTGTAGCCGCCGAAGGAATAGAAGGTCGTGGACGTCGAGACGGGGACTTCCATATTGTACATGCCGCCGCCCGAGACCACCGAACCGTCCCCGAAAGCGCGGCGCCAGATGTCGATCGGCAGCGCATTCGCATTGGTACTGATGTTGGTGTCGCGAACGGCCCGGTACGTCTTGCCATAGCTCATGAAATTCGCGCCGAGGTTGATGAACCCTCCGCGCTGCCCGATCGGCAGGCCATAATCCATTCCCACCGAAACGGACTGCCCGTCCAGCTGCGAGCCCGTATAGAACTGGGTTGGATCGACGGCGTTCAGCGAGTTGTATTTATGGTCGTCGTAGGCGCTGGTGCCGATACTGACGTTCAGATGATTGATATTCTTTTTGAGGATGATGTTGATGACCCCGGCAATGGCGTCGGAACCATATTGCGCCGAAGCTCCGTCCCGAAGGATCTCGATACGGTCTATGGCAGCCTCCGGAATGGCGTTCAGGTCATAACCGGAATTCCCCCGGCCGCGCGTTCCTACTTCGTTGACGAAAGCCGACAGATGTTGGCGCTTCCCGTTGATCAGAACCAGGGTCTGATCGAAACCAAGCCCGCGCAAACTGGCAAAGTCGATCGCGTCCGAGCCGTCACCGCCGCTTTGCTTATTGTAGTTGAACGATGGGACCGTCATATTCAATTGGGACATCAGATCGGGTTTGGCCGTCGTCTGGCCGACTCCGTTGACATTGATGACGTCCACCGGAACCGGGGACTCCGTCTTTGACCGGGCGGCGCCCCGGGAGCCGACGAACACGAATTGCTCCAGGTTCGCCGATAAGATCTCCAATGGGATCGTAAGATAGGACTCGGCCGGTACCGGCATTTCCTTTGGGGAATAACCTATGCTGCTTATTATTAATATGTCACCATGGTTCACTTGCAGGCTAAAGATACCATCATTTCCGGTCGACACGCCCCGCTTTGTCCCTTTGACCTTGATGGAAACTCCGGACAGACCGGCACCTGAAGCCTTATCCGTCACCTTACCTGATAGGGTCGATTGGGCATGAAGAAAAAGGGAATAACAAATAAGACAGGCTAAAATAAGGAGTCGCTTCATATACGAGAGTTTTGGTATACATTGAATTTACCAATAATAAACCAAAAATTCTCAAAAACTTCTGTGAAAAATAAATATTTTTAAAATTTCTAATATTGCTCCTGGTCCGTCGGGAAATCCTTTGATTTGACGTCATGGATGTATTGGCGCACGGCATCGGTGATCTCTTCATGCAGCCGGAGATACCGGCGGAGGAACCGCGGCTGGAACTCGGTGGTGATCCCCAGCAGGTCATGCATCACCAGCACCTGGCCGTCGCAATATTTGCCCGCCCCGATGCTGATCGTGGGGATGCGCAGGCTTTCCGAGACTTCCTTCCCAAGCTGTGCGGGGATCTTCTCAAGCACCAGGCCGAAACAGCCGGCTTCTTCGAGCAGCCGCGCGTCGTGTTTCAGCTTTTCGGCCTCGACCTCTTCCTTTGCCCGGACGCTGTAGGTCCCGAACTTATAAATGGACTGTGGCGTCAGGCCCAGGTGTCCCATGACCGGTACCCCGGCGCCAAGGATACGTCGCACCGATTCCATGATCTCTTCGCCGCCTTCCACTTTCACAGCATGGGCCCCCGTTTCTTTCATGATCCGGATCGCCGACGCCAGGGCCTCCTTGGAATTTGACTGGTAAGAGCCGAACGGAAGGTCAACGACCACAAAGGCCCGGTTGACGCCGCGCATCACCGAGGAGGCATGGTAGATCATCTGATCCAGCGTGATCGGCAGCGTCGTCTCATGGCCCGCCATGACGTTGGAGGCCGAGTCGCCCACCAGGATGATATCGATGCCCGCGCCGTCGAAGATGCGCGCAAAGGAGAAGTCATAAGCCGTGATCATGGAGATCTTTTCTCCATTGAGCTTCATTCGTTGCAAGGTATGCGTCGTTACCTTTTTGATCTCTGCGTGTATGGACATGAGGAGTGGATTGATGGGGTACGCCGTGTGGGAAAAGAGGTTGCTAAGTTAAACAAACTTTGTATTTCCCGCGGCATTTTTTGTAAGGTCGGCATAGAGATGCTGGATCAGCCCGTCCGCCAACCCGATCTTTGGGACGTAGATCTCGGGGGCGTTGGCCCAGCGCATCACGCTGACGTAGATCTGAAGGGCCGGGACGATGACATCCGCGCGGTCCTCGCGCAATTTGTACAGCCGCATCCGGTCCGCCAGCGAAAAGGCGGAGAACTCCTTATAATAATCCTTCAGCAGTTCGAGCGACAGCGGTTTGCCCTCTTTGCGCTTGGAGATGGAAAAGATCTTATTGATATTTCCGCCGGACCCGATCGCGATGATCTGATCGACATAGTGGCGCGTTTCGCGCCGGATATACTCCTTCATCGTCTCCCACTGCCGGTCGGTTACCTGCGCTTTGAGCAGCCGGATGGTGCCGATGTTGAATGAGGAAGAGAAGATCAGCTCGTTGCCGGCAAAGAAGGTCAGCTCCGTGCTGCCGCCGCCGACGTCGATATAGAGATAGGCGTGTTCCTTGTCCAGGCTTTCCGCGATATGATTCTCATAGATCAGCGTAGCCTCGCTGCTTCCGCTGATGACCTCGATCCCGATCCCCGTCTGCTCCAGCACCCGGTCGATCACCTCCGGGGCGTTCACGGCGTCCCGCATCGCCGAGGTCGCGGCCGCCTTTATGTGGTCGACGCCATAGGCCTTGCAAAGATACCGGTAGGCGTTCAGGGTATCGATGATCATGCTGGTCTTCTCCGGCGGGATCTCCTTTTTGTCGAAGACGTCGAAACCCAGCCGCAGGGGCACCCGCACCAGGTTGATCTTACTGAATTCAGGCTTTCCGTGGTTGTCGGTCACATCAGAAATAAGCAGCCTCGCTGCATTACTACCGATATCGATAGCTGCCAGTCGCATGTTCCAATTTTATCCGGTTATCCCGCAACAGATTCCGCAACAGACACGGATGCTTCCGCTGGCGCGGCTTTATGATATAAATAATTATAGATCTCGATCTGGGAGCGCACCTTTTCCCGGTCGTCGCGCACGTAGATGTTCTGTAGCCCGTTATCCAACCAGCGCGCCTTCACATTGTCGGCCAGCTGGATGTCGAGGATCTCCTTCAGCTCCTGCGTGATCGTCTCATCCAGTACCGGGCAGGTCGCCTCCACCCGGTGGTCCAGGTTCCGGACCATCCAGTCCGCCGAAGAGATATAGGTCTTCTCCTTGCCGCCATTGTGGAAGATGAACACCCGCGCATGTTCCAGGTACTCATCGATGATGCTGATGGCCTTGACGGGGATCAGGAACTTGCTATTCTCCGAGAACATACAAAAGATCCCGCGTACGATCAGTTGGACGCGCACCCCGGCCTTGGCGGCTTCCGTGAGCTTTTCGATCAGGTCCTCATCCGAAATGGAATTCATCTTGAGCGTGATCGCCGCCGGCTTCTTCTCCCGCGCCAGCCGCGTCTCGCGGAGGATCATCTTCACCAGCTCGCGCCGCAGGCTGGTAGGGCAGGGGATAAGCGTCGTACAGGCTTTCAGGGGCGCCTGGCCCTCCTTCCATTTCTCCAGGTAGGTGAAGATGCGGTTGACGTCCGCCATGATATGCCGGTCGGAGGTCAGCAGACAGTGGTCGCCATACATCTTTGCCGTTTTTTCATTGAGATTGCCCGTGCTGACGAAACCGTAATGGATCGTGAAGTTGTTGATCCGCTTTTTGATCAGGCAGATCTTGGCATGGATCTTTACATTGGGGATGCCGATCAGCACCCGGACCCCTTCGTCCTCGAGCCGTTCCTTCCATTCCAGGTTGGCTTCCTCGTCGAACCGCGCTCTTAGCTCGAGCATCACCGTCACGTGCTTGCCGTTCCGGACGGCATTGATCAGCGCGTTGATGATCTTGGAATTGCTTGCCAGCCGGTAGCCGGTGATCTTTATGGTGGTGACGTTGGGATCGATCGCCGCCTCCCGCAGCATATCGATAACGGGGTTGAACGAATGATACGGGAAATGTAGCATGACATCCTGCTCGAGCACTACATCGGTAACCCGCGGCGACTTCATCAGGAGCGGATGGGCGAATGGCTTCCGACGCTGTCCCTTCTTGGGGAATACATCGGGGAAATCCATAAAATGCCGGAAATTATGGATGCGGCCGCCGGGGATCAGGTTACCGCTCTTTTTGGAGAGGTTCAACCGCCTGATCAGATAATCCATCAGTCCCTTGTCCATTTCGCGGTCATAGACAAAGCGCGTCGGCTTGCCCTTCCGGCGATTCTTCAGCCCTTTTTCGATCTTTTGCATCAGCGTAGTGCTGACGTCGTTGTCGATATCGATCTCCGCGTCGCGCGTTACCTTGAAGACCCAGGATTCATAAGTATCATAGCCAAAGTAGGCAAAGATGTTCCGCAGGTTGTACCGGATGATATCCTCGAGCAGGATGATGTGATGCTCATCCATCGCGGGCGAAGGCAACAGGACGAACCGGCCCAACACCCGGCTGGGCACTTCGATCAACGCATATTTGCGCTTCATGCTTCCGTCCGCACGCGACAGGACGACCGCCAGATAGATGGACTTATCCCGCAGATAGGGGAAGGTGGGGATGCTTTCGATCATCAGCGGGATCGTATTGGACCGGACCTCCTCCTCGAAATAATTTTGAACGAACTGCTGCTGATGCAGGTCCAGCTCCTTCTCGGTTACCAGGAAGATCTTTTCCCCTTCCATCTCCCTGCGGATCCCGTCCCAGACGGCGTCGAAGGTATCCCCCTGCTCGAGGACGATGCCCTGGATGTCGTTAAGGATCTTCTCGGGCGACTGTTCGAGGTGCATATTGGCCTTCGACTTATTGCCGCTGAACTCCGCCATGCGCTTCAACGTTGCGACGCGCACCCGGAAGAACTCATCCATATTGTTGGAAAAAATGCCCAGGAACTTTATCCTTTCCCGCAAGGGCACCGTAGGGTCGGCCGCCTCCTGCAGGACCCTGCCATTGAACGCCAGCCAACTGATATCCCGCGCGATTGTTTTTCTTCTCATTTGTTCTACCATTGTGACCCCGTTTTTGCAGTTAGCTTAAATCCGACCTTCGGGCCGCCGAAGGCGGCTCTTGCGCAAAGTAGCCAAAGCAAAAGGGATTGGTAAATTAAGTAATTATTAATAAACTTTGGTCACCGATACGTTGCCATTGGTCAAAGAAAATAGGTCTGGCCCCTTTGCGACATTAAGTTTGACCAAAATTATCCGTTATGCGCTATCTCCTTATACTTCTTCTTGCCGTCCCGGGCTATGTACAAGCCCAATCCTGGCCCTGCTATGGTCAGGACCCGGGAGGGAAACGTTACTCCGAACTCGGGCAGATCAACGATAAGAATGTCGGGAAGCTCGCTGTCGCCTGGACCTTCCGCACCGGCGAGCTGGCTACATATGCCGGTACCTATGCCCTCGATAAGGCGGCTTTCGAAGCAACTCCCATCCTCATTGGCCGGACGTTATACTTCAGTACGCCCAGCGATCGCGTCTTTGCCCTCGACGCCGCAACGGGGCAGCAGCGGTGGGTGTATGACCCGCACGTGGACCTGCACCGTGACATGTCGGAGATCAGCTCCCGGGGCGTGGCTGCCTGGAGCGGAGGCGACAGCCTGCGGATCTTCGTCGGCACGATCGACGGCCGGCTTATCGCCCTTGACGGCCATACCGGCCGGCCAGTGGAGAACTTCAGCGATCATGGCGTCGTCAACCTTCGCGCCGGGTATAGCAACGAGGTCCAGGAGACCTCACCGCCTGCCGTCATCGGCGACCGGGTGATCGTCGGCTCTTCGATGGGAGACAATCAACGCTTTGACCAGCCGCCCGGCGTCGTCCGCGCCTATGACGTCCATACGGGCCGGTTGATCTGGGCCTGGAACCCGATCCCGCGGGATCCGGCCGATAGCGCCTACGCGACCTGGAACGGTCCCAGGGCCCATGAGACGGGCGCCGCCAATGCCTGGTCTATCCTGAGCACCGATGCGGCCCGCGACCTGGTGTTCGTGCCTACCACCAGCCCAAGCCCGGATTATTATGGCGGGGAGCGGCTGGGCTCCAATCGGTATGCCAATTCGCTCGTTGCGCTGCGTGCAAGCACCGGCCGGCTCGTCTGGAGCTTTCAGGTCGTCCATCACGATCTTTGGGATTTCGATATTGCCGCCCAGCCCATGCTGGTGGATTTTCCGGCTCCCGGCGGGGCCGGCCGCACCATTCCCGCCGTCGTCGTGGGCACCAAAATGGGTTTTATATACATTCTCGACCGGGAGACCGGCAAGCCGCTCCTGCCGGTGGAAGAGCATGCCGTCCCTGCTTCCGACATCGCCGGCGAACAAGCCTGGCCGACCCAACCTTTTCCCTCGCTTCCAGCTCTCGGGTTGCAGTCGATGAGCGTGGACAGCGCCTGGGGGCCTACGCCGGAAGATCTTGCCGCCGCCAAAGCCCGGATCGCCAGGTATCGATATCATGGCCCTTTCACCCCGCCCAGCTATGAAGGGACGATCATGGCGCCCGGTAACGTCGGTGGCATCCATTGGGGCGGGATGTGCTTCGATCCGGGGAGCGGGATGCTCTATACGAATGTCAACCGGGTGGCCGCCGTCATCCGGATGATCCCCCGGGGTCAGGTGGACAGCCTGGAGAAGGAAAGCACGGAGACATTGCGCGCGGAGACGGGCCGCCAGCGCGGGACGCCATATGTCATGAAGCGCGATTATCTCTTCAGGTCCGATTCGACCGGATTCCTGATGCAAACCCGGCCGCCGTGGGGCACCCTGGTGGGGATCGACCTGCGTACGGGGACCAAAAGGTGGGAAGTTCCGCTTGGGTATCAGCTGGACCCGGCCAAATATCCGGGTGCTGAAAAATGGGGGTCGCTCAATTTCGGGGGAGCTATCGTTACCAAAGGCGGGCTGGTCTTTGTCGCGGCGAGCATTGACCCGCATCTAAGGGCGTACGACAGCCGTACCGGCCAGGTCCTGTGGGCATATGCCCTGCCGGCCAGCGCGCAGGCTACGCCCATGACCTATGAGCTGGACGGACATCAGTATGTGGTGATTGCCGCGGGCGGACATGGGAAGCTGCATACGAAGCAGGGGGATTATGTGATGGCGTTCAAGCTGCCGTGAGGGCTTGGCGTTCAGACTGCCGGGGGTTTGACGTTCAGGTTGCTATAAGGGTTGGATGGTGCGGTTGATCAATGCTGCGGCGGGGTCGCCACATGATAGGTGGTATCTTTGGGGAGACTGCCCGATGCGGAACTGTCGGGTCTCGGCGGATTTACACCGGTCACCCCGTTGGGCGATCCATTCGACTGCCGGTGCAGCTTGTGATGCGCCTCCGCAGAGATCCCATTGACCAGCAATGGGCTGATGATGGCAACCGCAACGCAAAGGAGCAACCAGTGCCGCTGTGGAAAGCTAAGCGCCCTTTCGTTCTCGACGTTCTCGGTCGACTGCAGCTTCAGTTGCCTGCGCCGCTGGACGGTCCAGGAGATCACTCCGCCGATGACGACCACCAAAAAAACCCAGGCGAAAAATATCACGACTTCTATTACCATAACCGTTTTTTAGCTATTGCCGAAATAGTCGTGCCACCCCCGCGCGGTCCCGAGGAAAAAACAAGATTTCTTTTGGTTGTTTGCTAAGATTTTACGACTTTTGCAGTCCAAAAATTCGCGTCATGGCTAGAGTATGTCAGATCACGGGTAAAGTTCCGGTCACCGGCCACAAGGTATCGCACTCGAATATCAAGACGAAACGGCGGTTCTTACCCAATTTGCAGACCAAACGGTTCTTCCTGGCCGAGGAAGATAAGTGGATCACGCTGAAGGTCTCTTCGGAAGGCCTCCGTACCATCAATAAGAATGGTCTGTACCACGTCGTCAAGGAACTAAGAGCACAAGGAGAAAAGATCTAAATTTATATAGCCGGCGTCAATCCGGCTCAAATCGTCCAACTATGGCAAAAAAAGGCAGTCGGGTTCAGGTGATCCTGGAATGCACGGAGCATAAGACCAGCGGGCAGCCGGGAACAAGCCGGTATATCACGACCAAGAACAAGAAGAATACTCCGGAACGTCTGGAGCTGAAGAAATTCAACCCCATACTGAAGAAAGTTACCGTTCACAAAGAAATTAAATAACTGTTCATAAAGTAATCAATAACTATGGCAAAGGCCGCGAAAACCGCTATTAAGACCAAAGACTCCAAGGCTGCAGCAGAAGCGAAGAACTGGACAAAGGTCATCCGGGCCGTACGTAGCTCGAAGACCGGCGCCTACACCTTTAAGGAAGCCATCGTTCATAAGGACAAGATCAGGGAGTTTTTGGCCCAAAAATAATGTCTGCACTAACGTGCGAACTGACCTGCGGCCAGTTCCGAATTGATTGGGTTAGGTACGATATCTATTAAAAGCTGTCCCGCAGGACGGCTTTTTTCAATTTGGAACAATGGGATTATTCGATAAATTATTCGGAAAAAAGGAAAAGGAAAGCCTTGACCAGGGCCTCCAAAAGACCAAGGAAGGCTTCTTCACGCGGCTGACCAAAGCCGTCGCCGGCAAAAGCCATGTCGATGAAGAGGTCCTCGACAACCTGGAAGACGCCCTCGTCAGCGCCGATGTCGGAATCGACACTACCGTCCGGATCATCAAGCAGATCGAAGAAAGAGTTGCCAAGGATAAGTATGTGAACACCAGTGAGCTGAACAGGATACTTCAAGAAGAAATCGAAAAGACCCTGGTCGACGCCCCCGATAAGTCCTATCAGGATTTCAACACCCCATCCGGCAACAGACCCTATGTTATCCTGGTAGTCGGCGTCAATGGCGTTGGTAAAACGACCACCATCGGCAAGCTGGCCTACAACTTTAAAAAAGCGGGCAAGTCCGTCCTTTTGGGCGCCGCCGACACCTTTCGGGCCGCCGCCGTCGATCAGCTCACGATCTGGAGCGAGCGGGCAGGCGTGCCGATCGTCAAGCAAGGGATGGGCTCCGATCCCGGCGCCGTCGCCTTCGATGCCGTTCAAAGCGGTATGGCCCGGAACGCCGATGTCGTCATCATCGACACGGCCGGTCGTCTCCACAACAAGGCCTACCTGATGGAAGAGCTAAGCAAGATTACCCGGGTGATCAGAAAGATCATGCCGGATGCCCCACATGAGGTCCTGCTCGTACTCGATGGCAGCACCGGCCAGAACGCCGTCGAACAGGCCCGGCAATTTACCGCCGCCACGGAAGTGACCGCCCTTGCGATCACCAAGCTCGACGGCACGGCCAAGGGTGGGGTAGTCCTGGCCATCGCCAACCAGTTCAGGATCCCCGTCAAATTCATCGGCGTCGGCGAAAAGATGGAAGACCTGCTGGTCTTCGACAAACATGAATTCGTGGACAGCCTTTTTAGCCTGGAGAAATGAGGAAAATGAGGACGAAAAATGAAAACAAAAACATTAAAACAGGATAAGGTTAACATTATCACGCTGGGCTGTAGCAAGAATATGGTCGACAGCGAGGTGCTCAGCGGCCAGCTAAAGGCCAACGACATCGACGTCACGCATGAGAACAAAAAGACCGACCACAACATCGTCGTCGTCAATACCTGCGGTTTTATCGACAAGGCAAAAGAAGAGTCGGTCAATACTATCCTCGACCAGGTGGAGCTAAAGAAAAAGGGCCGGCTCGACAAGGTCTTTGTCACCGGCTGTCTTAGCCAACGCTATCGCGACGATCTTGAAAAAGAGATCCCTGAAGTCGACGCATGGTTTGGCACGCTGGAGCTGCCGCTGCTGCTCAAACAATTCAACGCTGATTACAGATCCGAGCTGTTGGGCGAACGGCTGCTGGCGACACCGAAACACTATGCCTATCTCAAGATCTCGGAAGGATGTAACCGTACGTGCGCCTTTTGCGCCATCCCCCTCATGCGAGGGGGCCATATCAGCCGCCCGATCGAAGACCTCGTGAAAGAAGCCGAAGGGCTGGTGCGAAAGGGTATCAAGGAGATCATGCTGATCGCGCAGGAGCTGACCTATTACGGG
The DNA here is from genome assembly GCA_035695565.1 of Puia sp. Classification (GTDB taxonomy): domain Bacteria; phylum Bacteroidota; class Bacteroidia; order Chitinophagales; family Chitinophagaceae; genus Puia. The sequence continues at coordinate 369,466 of DASRRX010000016.1, forward strand.
CTCGATATCTACAAACGGCGGGCCCTGCCTGAACTGCTGCACCGGCTTGCCGATATCCCCGGCCTCCACTGGATCCGGCTTCACTACGCCTACCCGGCGAAGTTCCCGCTCGAAGTGCTCGACGTCATCCGCGAACGACCAAATATCTGCAAGTATCTCGACATGCCGCTGCAACATGCCAGCGACCGGATGCTGACCGCCATGCGCCGTCAGCTCACCCGGCAGGACATGACCGATCTGATCCGTACAATCCGGGAAAAAGTGCCCGGCATCTGTCTGCGGACTACCCTGATCACGGGTTTCCCCGGGGAGACGGAAGCGGATGTGGAGGAGCTTAAGGACTTTTTGCGCGAACATCGCTTCGACCGCGTCGGGATCTTTACTTATTCTCACGAAGAAGGCACTTCGGCCTATGGGTTGGAGGACGACGTCCCCGCTGACGTGAAGCAAGCGCGTGCGCAGGAGATCATGGAAGTGCAGCAGGAGATCTCGCTTGAGAAGAACGAGGAGAAGGTCGGTAAGGTGTTCCGGGTCCTGATCGATAAAAAAGAAGCCGGACGCTATCTTGGCCGCACGGAATTCGACTCGGTAGAGGTGGATAATGAGGTGGTCGTCCATAGCAGGGAAAAGCTGTCCATCGGGGAATTCGCGACCGTCCGGATCACAAAGGCGTATGACTACGATCTGGAAGGGGAAGTGTGTTAAAATCCGGCAATTTTCTGTCAATTTGCGCTGCAAGCACCAAATCCATAACTGATATATTTGTAAAAAGGCTTACATGAGAATCAATTGGAACGGCGTCTATCCGGCGGTGACCACCAAATTCACAGCGAACGATACCCTTGACCTACCCGCCTTCGGGGCTAATCTCGATGCCCAGGTCCAGGCCGGCGTCACCGGCATCATCATCGGCGGCTCGCTTGGTGAAGCCAGTACCCTGACGATCGAAGAGAAAGAAATCCTCGTGAAATATTCGGTGGACCGGACGGGATTACCCGTGCTGATGAACATTGCCGAAGGCACCACCCGTGAAGCGGTTCGTCAGGCGGAACTAGCCGCCGCGTGGGGCGCCCGCGGGCTCATGCTGCTGCCGCCCATGCGCTATAAGAGCGACCACCGCGAGACCGTAGCCTTTTTCAAAGCCGTCGCCCATTCGACGGAGCTGCCCATACTGATCTATAATAACCCCGTCGACTATAAGATCGAGGTTACGCTGGAGATGTTCGACGAACTGCTCGAACTATCCAATGTCCAGGCTGTTAAAGAGTCGACCCGGGACATTACCAACGTCACCCGGCTGATCAACCGGTTTGGCGACCGCCTCAAGATCCTCACCGGCGTCGACCCGATCGCCACGGAAGCACTCATCATGGGCGCTCATGGCTGGGTCGCCGGATTGGTCTGCGCCTTTCCCGCGGAAACGGTGGCCATCTACCGGCTGGTAAAGGCGGGGCGGATCGAAGAAGCCCTGGAGATCCACCGCTGGTTCCTGCCGCTGCTCGAGCTGGATATCCACCCGAAGCTGGTACAGTATATCAAACTGGCGGAAGCGGAGGCGGGGCTGGGCACGGAATATGTACGGGCGCCCCGGTTGACCCTGGTCGGGGAAGAACGGGAACGCGTTCTGGCCGTCATCCGGAATGGACTGGCGACGCGTCCGGCGCTACCTGAGTACCTTGAGTTGGCCGTTTAAGTTGGCCAAGCAATAAAAAAATTTCTCTTTATGCCGTATCAAGATGCAACCGCCGCAGAGATCGACGCCGTAATGGCCGCAGCCTGGCAGGCATTCCAAATTTATCGTCAAACCACCCTGAAGCAGCGCGCCGGTCTCATGCGGCGCATTGCCCGCGAAATAGAAGCCGAAGGCGACCACCTGATCCAAACCGCCATGCGGGAGACCAACCTGCCTGAAGCCCGGCTGAGAAATGAACGGGCCAGGACCCAGTTCCAGCTGACCAGCTATGGCGAGGCCTGTGAGACCGGCACCTGGCTCGATGTGCGGATCGATACTGCCGTCGCCGACAAAGGCGATCCCGACCTGCGCAAATGGCTGGTACCGGTCGGCCCCGTGGTCGTGTTCGGCGCCAGTAATTTTCCTTTTGCTTACTCCACCGCCGGCGGCGATACCGCATCCGCGCTTGCAGCCGGTTGCCCCGTCATCGTCAAGGCGCATCCCGCGCATGCGGAGACGTCCGAGCTGGTGGCCAATGCCATTTCGAGGGCTGTAGCGGCCGAGGGGCTTCCCGCGGGGGTATTCGCGCATGTGCACGGGGCAAGCACGGACACCGGCAAGACGCTCGTCATGCATCCTCATACGCGCGCGGTTGGTTTCACCGGCTCCTATGGGGGTGGGAAAGCGCTGTTCGACTGGGCCAATCAACGAAAGGTCCCTATTCCGGTCTTTTCCGAGATGGGCAGCGTCAATCCGATCTTCCTTCTCCCGGGTAAGGTGGCCGTATCGGCAAAAGAGATCGCCGGTACCATCGCGGGCTCGATCACGCTTGGCGTCGGTCAGTTCTGTACCAACCCCGGTCTTATCATCGGGATCGAAGGCAAGGACCTCGACCTCTTTATCGAAGAACTGGGCGCGGGCATCGCGGGCGCAACGCCTGGCGCCATGCTTCACCCGGGTATCGCCAAAGCCTATACGGAGAAACGCGGTGCGGCGCTCTCCCAGCCGGATGTAGCGACCGTTGCAGTATCTGCCGTCAAGCCGCAGGCCAACCAAGGGGCGCCCACGCTTGCATCGGCAACCGCGGAAGCATTCTTCCGGAACCCGCTGCTGCATCAGGAAGTCTTTGGCCCCTATTCCATCGTCATCCAGTGCAAGCATGCCGAAGAGATGCTAAACGTGGCCCGTCAGATGGAAGGACAGCTTACCACCACGCTGATGGCGACCGATGAGGATATCCAATCGTACCCCGGGCTGGTACAGGCAGCCCAGGATATCTGCGGCCGCTTTATCCTCAACGGCGTCCCTACCGGCGTCCGGGTCGCACTGTCGATGCAGCATGGCGGCCCTTTCCCCGCTACTACCGACAGCCGTTTCACCTCAGTCGGGGCGGACGGGATCAAACGCTGGGCACGGCCGCTTGCCTACCAGAACTGGCCCGATCATCTGCTGCCGCCGGCGCTGCGGAACAAGAACCCTTTGCAACTCTGGCGGACGGTCAACAATACCCTGACGCAAGACCCCGTATGAAAAAAACCTTCTTCTGCATCGACGCTCATACCTGCGGCAACCCCGTGCGCCTCGTCGCCGGTGGCGGCCCCGTACTCAAGGGGAGTAATATGAGCGAGAAGCGTCAGCATTTTCTGAAAGAATACGACTGGATCCGAAAGGGGCTGATGTTCGAACCCCGGGGCCACGATATGATGAGCGGCAGTATCCTGTACCCGCCGCACGATCCGGGCAACGACGTCGCCGTTCTCTTTATCGAGACGAGCGGTTGTCTGCCCATGTGCGGCCATGGAACGATCGGCACCATCACCATTGCCATCGAAGAAGGGCTCATCCAGCCGAAGACGCCGGGCCGTGTCAACATGGAAGCGCCGGCGGGCCTCGTTCGGATCGAATATCATCAGACAGGAAAGAAGGTCACTTCCGTCAAGCTCACGAATGTCCCCGCCTATCTCGCCGCGGAGAATATCGCGGTGGAATGTCCCGATCTCGGCGTCCTTCGTGTCGACGTCGCTTATGGCGGAAATTTCTATGCGATCGTGGACCCGCAGGAGAATTTTTCCAAACTGGACGATTTCTCCGCCGATCAGCTTATCGGCTGGAGCCGGGTCATGCGGCGCCGGATCAACGAGACCCATACTTTCGTCCATCCCGAAAACCCGACGATCCATGGCTGTACGCATATCCTCTGGACCGGTCAGACCATCCATCCCGAAGCCACCGCGCGCAACGCGGTCTTCTATGGGGACAAGGCCATCGACCGATCCCCCTGCGGCACCGGCACCTCGGCCCGGATGGCCCAATGGTTTGCAAAGGGGAAATTGAAGGCGGGAGACCGGTTCGTCCACGAAAGCATCATCGGCTCGCGGTTTATCGGTACGGTCGAACAGGTCACTACGGTTGCGGGGAAACCGGCCATCATCCCCGGCATCGAAGGCTGGGCCAGGATCTATGGGTACAACACCATTACCATCGATCCCGAAGACGACCCATATGCTTATGGATTCCAGGTGCTGTGAGGGGGGAGGAGACCGTCCATCAAAGGGGCCGAACAATTCGCCCGTTTTTACGTTATTTTGCTCCATCAGCATCGCTTATGGATTGGACCGAACACCATTTGTCTATCAATCAGACCGGCTATTTCTCCCGAATCATCACCGACTATCTCGATCAGGCGGATGCCCTCCGGCCATTCTACACGCATCCCCCTACCGCGGAAGGGCTAAAGCAGTCGCTGAAGGCCCGGCAGGCGAAACCGGTCGACCGGGCGGTTCTGGTCGATGTCCTCCGGGAGCAGTATGCGGGCATGCTACCCGTCGAAAAGACGCGGCTTTATATCGACCTCCTTGCGAAGGAAAATACGTTTACCGTCTGTACGGCCCACCAGCCGGCGATCTTTACGGGACATCTTTATTTTGTCTATAAGATCCTCCACACGATCAGACTGGCGAGCTGGCTTTCCACCGAATATCCGGATCAACATTTCGTTCCCGTCTTCTGGATGGGCAGTGAGGACGCCGATCTCGACGAGCTTGGAAGTATCTATCTCGGCGGCGATACGCTGACCTGGGATACGAAGCAGACGGGGGCCGTCGGCCGGATGAAGACTAAGGGGCTGGACAAGATCTACTACCGCATCGAAGGCGAGCTTTCCGTTCAACCTTACGGGCCGCGGCTGCTGGCGCTGTTAAAAGAATGTTACCTCGAAAGCCCCGATGTCCAAACCGCTACTTTCCGCTTCCTTCACCGGCTTTTTGGGGAATACGGGCTCATCGTTCTCATTGCCGATACGCCCCGGCTCAAAAAGCTAATGATCCCGGTCTTTGAAGACGATCTTTTCAACCAGCGACCTGCTTCCATCGTCAGCGAAACGATCCGCAGCATCCCCGATCACTATAAGGTGCAGGCCAATCCCCGCGAGATCAATTTGTTCTATCTCAAGGACGATCTCCGCGGCCGCATCGACCATGACGGCGACCAGTTCATCGTTCATGGCTCGGCGTTTCGATTCACCGAACCCGGAATGCGGGAGGAATTGCATCGCTATCCGGATCGGTTCAGCCCCAACGTGATCCTGCGCGGTCTTTTCCAGGAGACTGTCCTGCCGAACCTCGCTACTATCGGCGGTGGAGGCGAGACGGCCTACTGGCTGGAGCTGAAGGCGCTCTTCGATCACTACAACGTCCCTTTCCCCGTGCTCATTCTTCGCAATTCTTTTTTGCTGATCGACCGGCAGTGGCGGGAGAAGATCGACCGCGTGGGCTTTTCCCTTCCCGATCTGTTCCGGCCTGCGGATGAACTGGTGACGGAGATCGTGCGCCGGGAGTCGGCGAATTCGCTATCGCTGGAACGGGAGATCAGTGAAGCAAACCGCTACTATGAAGCGTTGAAGGCGCTGGCGCGGCCCGTCGATCCGTCGCTCGAACAACATGTCGAAGCATTACAGGCGAAGGCGCTGGACCCGATCCGGACATTGGAGAAGAAATTGCTGAAAGCGGAGAAGCGGAAGTATGGCGATCTCCAACGGCAGGTCCAGACGCTCAAAACGGCGCTCTTCCCCGCGGACGGCCTGCAGGAACGGGTCGAGAATATCCTGCCGTGGTATGCACAATATGGTCCGGACATCCTTCGCGACCTCTACATGCATTCCCCTGCGCTCGATCAGGACTTCATTATCCTTACTCCGTCTTCAACGCCTTGACGGGATTCGCGCCTGCCGCCCGCGCCGCGCGCATGCTCACGGTTGCGAGTGCGACCAGGAGCGAGATGGCTCCGCCGGCTGCGAAGATCCACCAGCTCAATGGGGCCCGGTATGTGAAATCCTGCAACCACGAATACATATACCATCCGGCCAGTGGGGCGGCGATGAGGTAAGCGATCCCGATCAGTACGACGAACTCCCTGGAGAACAGCAGGACGATGCTGCCGGCCGTCGCGCCTAATACTTTCCGGACGCCTATCTCCCTGATCCGCTGCGTAGCCATAAAAGAAGCCAGCCCATATAGTCCCAGACAACTGAGGAAGATGGCGACCGCGGCGAAAAATTTGTAAAGCTGCGACAACTGAGCTTCCTGTTTGTAGAATTCGGCGATCCGGTCGTCGAGGAACTGGTATTCGAATACGTAGTCGGGGAACACTTCATTCCAAAGTTTCTCCACCGCCTTCAGCGTGCCCGGGACATCCCGACCGGTTAGTTTGATCCCCGCGTTTGAAAAATAAGGCTTGTATTTGGCGATCATCACCGGAGGGATGCCATCCTTTAACGAGGTGGCATGGAAGTCTTTGACGACACCCACGATGGGGCCTTTGAACATATCCCACAAATTGATCTCCTTGTAAATTACGTCCTGCGGATGCAGGATACCCAGCTTTTTGACAAAGGACTCCGTCACGAGGAATTCGGTGACCGAATCGTCCGCGCGGAAGTTCGCCCCCGCCACCAACGGAATGCCATACGTCGTAATATAGTTGGAGTCGGCCCATTTGGTGATCGTATACCAATCTGTCTCTTTGGCGGAATGGTCGAATTTAAGCGACGTCCAGGGATTATCCTGGTCGGCGGGGCCGCGGGAATTGAAACTGATCCTGCTGATACCGGGGAGGCTTGCCAGCCGGTCCCGCAGGAAATCCAGTCGAGTCAGCGACACGCTGTCCCTCGGGAACCGCACGCTGACGATAGCATTCTTGTCGAACCCCAGCGAACTGTTCTGGAAGAAATCCATCTGCCGGATCATGACCAGCGTGCCGATGATCAGCGCCTGGGCGATCACGAACTGGAGGACGACAAGGGAACGCCGCAGCGAAATGCCTTTTGTAATTTTGAAAGCGAGCTTTGACCGCAGCGCTTCGCTCGGATTAAACCCTGACAGGACAAGCGACGGATAGCTCCCGGCAAGGAAGGTAACCACTACCGTTAGTCCCAACAGGAACAGGCCTACGACCGGCTGCGCGAGCATCCGGCCGGACAACGGAACATCGACGATCTTCGCCACCGCCGGCAACGCCAGCACTGCCAATCCCACGGCAACGACGACGGCGCCCGCAACGATCAGTAACGTTTCCAGCAGGAACTGCCCTCGGAGTTGAGCCTTATTGCCTCCCAGCACTTTCCGGACCCCGACCTCGCGGGCGCGGTTGACGGAATTTGCCGTCGAGAGGTTGATGAAGTTGACACAGGCGATGATCAGGATAAAGGCTGCGATCATCCACAGGGCGCGGATCACTTCCGGGCGAATCGACTTGCCGCTGAAGTTCCCGGCATATGCGTCGAAGGTATGGACGCGCGACAATGGCCCCAGGGTAAGCTCGTCCTTGACATCCGCCGGGCGGACCTTTTTGAAGAACGCCCGCAACGGCCCTTCGAAGGCGGCGGCGGTCATGCCCTGCGGCAGCAGTATATAGCAGGCAAGATTATCATCGATGCTTTCCCAGTCGGTTGAATTCTGGAATTCCGTCATGCTGTAAGACGTGACGGCCTTTAGCTGGAAGTCGGTGTTGGCGGGGACCGGAGCCAATATCCCCGTGACCTTCATCAAATAGCGGTCATTGAGCCTGATGGACCTGCCCATGGCGATCCTCCAGTCGCCGAAATATTTCTCCGCCGTTTCCTTCGACAGTACGACAGAATTAGGATCGGCCAGCGATGTAGCCGGATTTCCCGCCAGCCAAGGAAAATCGAAAATGTCGAAGAAGGCGGGCTCGGCGGAGAAGACGCCTTTGCGCTCCTTGAACTTCTTTTCTATCGAGCCATTTGGGGCCAGGATCAGGATTTGCGCGTTATTGTAGGCATAGATCCCAGCCGTCTTCTCCAGCTGGGGAAACTCATGACGGATCGCCGTGGGGATCGGGGAGGCGACCGGCTGACCGGTAAAGACCATATCGGGATGATGAAACTCGGTCATTACCCGGAAGATGCGGGCTTTTTTTGAGTGGAACTCGTCAAAGCTCGTCTCAAAGCGGATGTAAACGAAGATCAGCAAGCAGACGGCAATTCCCGCTGCGAGCCCGGCGATATTGATGATCGTATACGAGCGGTGCCGCACCAACTGGCGGTACGCGGTCCTGAGGTTGTTGTTGAGCATGAAAAAGCCGCCACAAGCGTTGAGCCAGTCGTGCAGCCTATTTATTATCAGCGGTTTGTAGAATCGGGACTGGCGAAACTGTTTGATTTCGATACACCTGTTGTCCGCTTATATCATAAGTATCCCACCTTGACAACCCGTAATTCCGCATCCAGCTCATACTTCCGCGGCATGCCTGTCGGCAGGTCCACGCCGGCGATCCCTTCTTCGCTGATCCCTTCGAGATGCATCATGAGCGCCCGAAGACTATTGCCATGCGCCACGATCAGGACATCTTTTCTTTTTCGTAGCGACGGCCCGATCTCCCGGTGATAATAGGGGAGGACCCGCGCCGCGGTATCGGCCAGGCTTTCACCGCCGGGCGGCCGCACGGAGTAGCTGCGCCTCCAGAGCGCGACCTGGGCGTCCCCGTATTGCCGCGCGACCTCCGCTTTGTTCAATCCTTGCAACCGCCCGTAATTACGCTCATTTAACGCCCGGTCGCAGCTGACCGGACAACCGGTCTGACCGGTCCGTTCGAGGATCAGTTGCAGCGTCTCGATCGCGCGTATCAATACAGACGTATACGCGTGGGAGAAGTGGAAATGCTTCAGCTTATCACCTGCGACGCAGGCCTCAAGCCGGCCCTTGGCCGTGAGCTCCACATCCGTTTCGCCGGTAAAACGATCTTCCAAATTCCATTCCGACTGTCCATGCCGGACGAGGACGAGTATTGGCATGGGCTAAAGATAGGTTATCCTAAGACACTAGACCTGTCAGGAACGCCACGGGGAACCGGCTCCAGCCCTTCCATTCTATTGTCGTACCGGCGGTTCTATGGATATCGCCCGTGAAAATCTCCATCCATTCCGGCGGCGCGCCGGAGGGCAGCGTGATGCGAAATATCGTAGGGGCGTCCGGGCCGCCGATCAGCGGCACCAGCACCAATACCCAATCACCCGCCTGACGGCGGACATAACCGAGCGCCGGCCCGTCTACCGTCACCGGGAGATACTCTCCTTCCGCAAACAATTCCGGGTGGGCCCGGCGAAAGTTCAACACCCGGTAGATCACCCACATCTTCATTGCACCCCGTTCCGGATGATCCAGTACGAATTCCAGCGCCGCCGCAGCCCCCACCGCCTCTTTCGCCCGCATTTCCCGCAATAGCGCGATGCGCCGCGCGTAGTCGACCGGCCGCCGGTTGTCCGGATCGACAAAACTCGTCTCCCAGCATTCGGCTCCCTGATAGATGTCTGGGATACCCGGCGCCGTTAGCTTCAACAGCGTCTGCGCCAGGCTGAAGGCATAGGATTCCCGGATGATGACCGCGGCGAAGACGCCAAACGCGGCAGCAAAAGCCGACCCCTCCGCCAGCAAAGCCCCGGCAAATTTCCGGCAGCTCTCCTCATACCATTCGTCCGGCTCATCATAGTTGGTTTCCGTCTTGGCCTCGCGTAATGCCTTGCTGAGATAGCCGGCGAACCTTTCGCGGAATTCGTCCGTGATCACCCCGTCCTCCGGCCATCCGCCCAGAAGGGCCTGGTAGATCAGGTATTCATCATTGGCCGAAGGCGCGCGCCGCTTTCCGGCCCATGAGATCAGTGAACTGTTGAGCCCGCGCCAGCCGCCAACAGCAGCTATCCATTCCCGTGGCTGAGCGCTCAGGAGGTTTAATCGCACCCGGGCGTCCTCCCCGCGTTTCGTATCGTGCGTAGTCGTCGCATTCAGCGAATGCGGCCAGCGTTCCTGCCGTTGCCGCATCGCCGTATGAAAGGCCATCGGCGCGATCCCGGCCACCGCCGGCGTATCACCCACCTCACAATGCGCGATATACGGATTGTAGACATAGAAACTGGTATCTTCTATCCCCTTCGCCGCCAACGGCCCGGTAAATTGCATCAGCCGCAGCAGGAAGGGACGGGCCGCATCGAGTTGGAACAAACCTTCCAGCCATTGCAGCTCTTCCCGGCATTCGGGCCGGTTGCGTCGCGCCAGGTCAAAAGCGCTGGCGATCGTCACCCGGTCGGAAGGGGTGAAAGCCCCGTGGTCGGGATATAACCGGTAGACCGGGAAGCAAGCCAGCAGCATCGCCAGCGCCTCCCGCAGCCGCGCCGCATCCTGTCCTGACGCCCCGAGGGCGGGCGCCGACCCCAGCGTCTCCAGCAGGTTGTCCAGTTCCCCACCCATATAGGTCCGTAGAAAAGCATATTTTCTTTCCGTTACCAGCTCGGGATAGCCGGGTAGTTTGATCACCTCCCGGTCATACCACTCCAGGAGCGCTTTGCTTCCGGCGGCATCCGTCAGGACCTGGCTCGCCGCCGCCAGGAACTCATATCCCGTCGTCCCCTGCAAGTCCCAATACCCGGGTAACGCCTCATCCCGCGCAAGGATCTTTTCGGCGATCAGATAACAATCGGGCCCGAAGCGCTCCCGCAGCCGGTCGATATACTCCGCCGGCGCCGCCAGCCCATCGATGTGATCGATCCGCAAGCCCTGGATCCACCCGCGCCGATGCCACTCCCCGATCGTCCGGTGGTACGCATCGAAGACCTCACGGCTTTCCATCCGCAGGCAGATGAGACTGTTCACGGTAAAGAACCGGCGGTAATTGATCAGCGAGGACGACAACCGGTGATGGGTCAATGCATAATGCTGAGAGCCGAGGAGCGTTTCGAGCATTGGCGTCCGTTCATTGAAAAAGCCGGCCCGGCGCCGCATATATTCGATCAGCATGGGGTCGGCGTCCACTTGCCGCAACCATCGCGATTTGGCTGCCTGCCATTCCTTTACCGGGGACAGCGATGCGATCACCATCTCCTCCAGCATCCCGCTTAGTTTGGCCGGACAATCGCCCGTTACCGTGCAGATCCAGGCATATAGATGAGCGGCAACCGGCCATTCGTTATCGAAATAGCGGATGACAAGGCCATCCTTGCCATATTGCAGCGTCAATTGCCCGCGCTCAAGGCACTCCGTGAGCGGCGCACCCAGAAAAGGCGCCATGATCCGGTCCCCCAGCAGTTCGAGGGGCTCGGGATGCAGGTCGAAATAGGAATAATAGGGCGAAACCTTCCCTCTTTCCAGGACGTCATACAACCAGGGGTTTTGCGTCGAATATGCCATATGGTTAGGGACGATATCCTGCAGCCAGTCCATTCCATAATCCCGAAGCCTTGCCGCCAATGCCCCGAACTCCTCTTCCGTTCCGATCTCCGGATTGAGCCGCAGCGGGTCTGCTACATCATAGCCGTGCTGGCTGCCGGCGCCGGCCGTGGTGACCGGTGATGCATATACGGTCGAAATACCCAGCTCGTGCAAATATTGAAGGATCGCATCCAGGTGCCGGAACCTGAATTGATCGTTGAGTTGTACCCGATAGGTAGCAGTTGGGATCTTCATGAGAATTGGGTTAATTCACAGACCAATACCGACCAGGGCGCAATGACGCCGTCGGTGGAACCAAAGACGGGTTTCAATTTTTCCTGCACGAGGTCGGCCGCCCGGAATGCGTCCGCGCCAAAATTGAAAAAGATGAAAACATGATCGTTCACGATCTTGCGCTCCAGCATCAGGATCGTACCCGCCGCGGGATGCACCACCATAGAATCCCTAGCCCTGCCCTGTAATGCAGGCCTCGTCTTGCGCAGATGGATCAACTCTTTATAGTAATTCAGCAGGTCCTCATCGATCTTCCACGAAAGCACCGCGCGGTCATACGTTTCCTGGGCTTCGGGATCGGGGATCGTCGACTTCCCGCCATGGAGCCCGGGAAATTCCGCCGCCCGGCCTTCCCGCACCGACTTTATCAATGCCGCGTCTTCGAAATCGACGAAATAGGGGAAGGGATTGCGCTCGCCATATTCTTCCCCCATAAAAAGCAATGGAATATAGGGTGACAACAATACCGTCGCGGCTACCAGCTTCAATTGCGCAGTCGTCAAATGCTCCGTCAGCCGCTCTCCGCATGCGCGGTTGCCAACCTGGTCATGGTTCTGGCCGAAGACCACGAACTGGTCGTAGTGGCATCCGTCCGCCTGTCCGCCGAATGTCCGGCGCCGGTGTTGTGAATACACGCCGTTATATACATAGGTATCCCGGAACGCTTTTTCCAAATGTCCGATCTCCCCAAAGTCCTCATAATATGCGCTGCGGTCCCCCGTGAGCAATGACCGTAAGGCGTGATGGAACTCGTCGACCCATTGCGCGTCCAACCCATAGCCGCCTCTGGCCGGGGGATGGATATACCGCGGGTCGTTCAGGTCCAGCTCCGCGATCAGCGATTTCCGGCGTCCGGTCCGGCGTTCGATATCCATCGCGAGTTCCTTCAGTTGCTGGACAAAAGGAATAGCGCTGAGATCTTTGATGGCGTGCACCGCATCCAGCCGTAACGCGTCTACCCGATATTCCTCCAGCCATAACCGCACATTCCACAAAAAGTAGTTGCGCACTCCATCCGACCACGCATCGTCGAAATTGACCGCGCTGCCCCAGGGCGTGCGATAGTTATCGTTGAAATACGGGCCGTATTGCGATAGATAATTGCCTTCGGGACCAAAATGATTATACACCGCATCCACGACCACCGCTATACCCCGCTGATGCGCGGCATCCACGAGCCGCCGGAACCCGTCGGCGCCGCCATACGAATGCTGGACCGCAAAAGGGTAGACGCCGTCATAGCCCCAGTTGCGGGCGCCCGGGAACTGCGCCAGCGGCATCAACTCGATCGCATTGACGCCCAGACCGGCAAGATGGTCCAGCTTTCGGGCGACGCCGTCGAAATCGTGCGAGCCGGTAAAGGTTCCGACATGCAGTTCATACAGGATCATATTGGCGGGCGCGATACCCGTCCAGCCCTCATCCTGCCAGCGAAAAGAATCCAGGTCGACAACCGCCGACCGGCCATGCACGCCTTCCGGCTGACACAACGATGCGGGATCGGGACAGCACATGCCGCCGTCCAGCCGGAACGAATAGCGGCTTCCCGCAGCGATGGGAACGCGCACCCGCCAATAGCCAAGGTCGTCCTTCTCCATCAGGTGTGAAGAACCTGCCAGCAACTCTACAGAGTGGCGAAATGGGGCCCAGACAATGAATTCGGTAAAATCAGGCGCATGCCTCGCGCCAATGGGGATCAATGGATGGTTCACGGGTTATTCCGGAGGCAAATTGAATGCCACCTCATTCCGCCTGCGCGGGTTCACCTATCCGCAGATAGGGAATGGCGAAGTGAAAGGTCGACCCGACATCGAGCCGGCTGTCGATCCAGATGCGACCGCCGTGCGCATTGATTATTTTGGAAGCGATATACAATCCCATTCCCAGCCCGGAGTAGGTGCGGACGATCTCTTCGGCGCGGAAGAATTTCTCAAAGACCCGCCGGATATTTTGCTCGGACATTCCGATGCCCTCATCCATGACGGAAATGCGGATCATTTTACCCGGTTCCAGCGTTGTAAAGACCCGGATTGGGGAGCGCTCCTTCGAATATTTGGCCGCATTGACCAGCAGATTTGAAAAGACTTGCTCCATGCGTAGCTTGTCGACCTTTGCGATGACGTCTTCTCTGACTTCGACTGAAATAGGATGGGTAGGGATGGATTTGGCGATCAGCGACACGGTATCCCGGATATAGGCGTTCATCGGCACTTCTTCCATAGCGAAGTCCAATTGACCGGATTCCACTTTGGAGATGTCCAGGAGCTGTTGAATGAGCTTGTACAGCTTATCCGACTGCAGATTGATCTTGCTGAGATACATCTGGATATTCTCGGGCAGGTTATCCCCTTCCATCATGGCCAGCTGGGTGAAGGCCTTTATCGTCGTGAGGGGGGTCTTCAGCTCATGACTGGCGATCGACAGGAATTCCGTCTTTTTTTCATTCACATATCGTGACCGGATGAGCTGTTCTTCCTGCTCCGCAGCGATCTGCTTGAGCTCTTCCTTTTTCAGCTTTACCTGTTCGTACGGGCTGGTGGGATTTCCCTTCCTGAACGCCTCGATGATCTGCCCGATCTTGCCATCCGTCAGCCGGCCCGGCCGGGGGATATTGATCCGCAGCTCGATGTTGTTGAGAAATTCTTCCCGGTAAACGGAGAAATGGGTGACCAGGCGCTTTGCATAGTCGAGGGCGCCATAGTTGGATGGATGGTCATTGCCCGGGTCCTTATAGCGGATAGTGGCGGCCAGCCAGGATTTACCGGGCTCCTGCATGATCTGTACGATGAGAAGCCCGCTGCCCGTACGGTCGAGCACTTCGCGGCAGCATTCGGAGATAGCCGTGGTAAAGCTCGTCTGGCTGGCGATAGAAAGGTTCAGCATTTCACCCAGCCGGATGGACCGCTTGTGGCCCAATACCACATCCATCTCGTTCTCCAATGTCAGCCGGGTGATCTCGTAATTCATATTGGTAGTTTACCGATTATGATTGACATATCGTCGTTCCGCCGGGCGAAATCCTTGTAAATGGCCCCGGCCTGAATGGCCAGATCCTGCCGGCCTAAATCCGGCAACCGCATCTGTTGCCAGCGGGAGCGGATGCCGTCGGAGCAGAACGTGATCTGTTGGAAGTCTTGCTGCGACACTTCCTGGTCGATCAGCGATACCGGAATATTGTGGCCGACGATTCCGTTGTAGGACAGGTAGCTTCTGGCCTGGTGGACGCCCGAAAATCGCGTCGTGATATTCCCGATGCCGCAGAACTTCCACATCTTGCCGACCGGATCGATGACCACCACGGCGGCCACCATTCCGCGGGTCTTCCGGATCGTCGCATGCAGATACCTGAGAATATCGACCGGGCTGTCGGACGCATAATCCCGGAATGCCATGACGGCTTCCGCAACCGCGCGGTTGGCTTCGAATCCATGACCAAGCCCGTCCGCTACCATCAATCGATACTTACCGTCGGCGGCAATGAAACCGTAACTGCCGTCCCCGCTCACCATTTCGCCCGGCTTGGCTACTATCAGCGATCTTACCGTCAGAACGGGCCGGCGCGGGACGTCCTCACTGCCTTTATCCCGGTAAGACCTGCTTAGCAGGACGGTCCCCCATTCTCTCATTGAATAGATGCCGAAATCATCGGACAACCGCCGGATCGCACCCAGCCCATGCCCCAGCGTACCCTTTGTCGAGATGCCGTCCTGCATCATCCGCTCCGGATCGGAAATGCCGGGCCCGTTGTCGATCGCAATGAGCTCGAGCATCGTACCTTGCCGGTCAGTTACGATCCCCGCCAGGATCTCTCCCTGTTTCGCATGTTTTACCAGGTTGCTCGTTACCTCCGACGCCAGGATATCGATCTCATCGATCTTGTGCTGGCCGAATCCTGCGTTCACCGCCAGCCGGCGGATCTCCTTCTTTGCCCCAGCCACATAGCTTCTTTCGTGCACAATAAGGCTGGTATGAGTCGCACTAACCATTGGACCACTTGATTATCGTGACGGTCGTTCCCTTGCCGGCCTCACTTTGGATATTGAATTCATTGACCAGCCGTTTGGCGCCGGGCAGTCCCAGGCCCAGGCTCTTGCCGGTCGTATAGCCGTCCTTCATTGCCAGCTCGATATTGACGATCCCGGGTCCCTTATCGGCAAAAGTCAGCCGGATGCCGTTGTCCCGTCCGCGCGACACGACCTCGATGCGGACCCTTCCCCCCTTGGCATAGTTCAACATGTTCCGTGCCAGTTCGCTGGCGGCGGTGATCAGCTTGGTCTGATTCACCAACCCCATTTTGATGCGAACGGCGGCCTCGCGAACCCTGTTACGGAAAGGGACGACATCCTGCTCCCGCACTATCTCCATTTCGTCCTTAGACAATGACAGTATCATCTTGGATGTTTTCGCCCGCGCCGGCTTCTTCCGGGCTGATCATAGAACGTAGCAATTCCATTCCCTTCTCTACATTCAGCGCCGTTCGCACCCCACGCAGCGGCAGGCCGAGCTCGACCAGCGTAATGGCAACGGCGGGCTGCATGCCCACCACCACCGTGTTGGCGTCCAGGATGCGGGACATACTGGCGATATTCCCCAATATCCTTCCCATGAAGGAGTCGACGATATTCACCGCGGAAATGTCGATGAGCACGCCTTTCGACTCCACCTTATTGACCATTTGGATGAGATCGGATTCCAAATTCAGTGCCAGCCGGTCATAGAGATCCACCTGGATCGTCACCAGCAGGAACGGCCCCATTTTCAAGATAGGTATTTTCTCCATGTTGGATGATCTATGCTTTTCCCTCTTTATTTATTTTCTTTACCTCCATCCGGAGCACGCCAAAAGCATACCTGAGCGCGCTTGCCAGCGAAGCTTTTGTGATGATCCCCGACAGGTCGATGCCTAAATGGACGATCGTTTGCGCGATCTCCGGGCGGATGCCGCTGATAATGCATTCGGCGCCCATCAGCCGCGTGGCGCTAACTGTCTTGATCAGGTGCTGTGCTACCAGCGAATCCACCGCCGGGACGCCGGAAATATCCAGGATCGTAATGCCGCTGCCCGTTTCCACGATCTGAGACAACAGGCTTTCCATTATCACCTGCGTCCGGGAACTGTCCAGTGTTCCGATGATCGGCATGGCCAGGATGCCTTCCCAGACCCGGATCACCGGCGTCGAGATCTCCGCGATCTCGTCCGTCTGGCGCAGGATGATCTCCTCGCGGCCCTTGATAAAGGTCTCGAACGTATCGATCGCCAGCGCGTCGATCTTAGTGCTGATGTTCAAGCTTTCTTCATAAAGCTTCGCCGGATCATCCTTGGCCTCTTCGTTCAGGGCTTTCAGCACCGCCTCTTTGAAACTGAACAGGAATACCCCGGTTTCACGCGGCGAATACCCCTTTCTGGCGCGGGAGATCGTGATCGACTCAATGATCTCCGCCACCGCATCCTCATCGGCGTCTACCGAACCGCCATGGGCTTCGGTCCGTAGTTTGTTCAGGAATGCATCCAGCAATTCCTCCGATTGCACCCTGGTATCTTCATTACTGATCAGTTCGTCACGAAGGGAGTCGTTGGCAAGCTGATGGTTGATCCACCTCTCGAGGATCTGTTGTTTCTTCTTTTGTAAAACCGCATAAATGTCAAAGGCCATATAACCAGGTGTTTAAATTTTTCCAAATATAGGCGATGGCCTCACTTAAATCCGTAATTGCGAAATCATTCTTTAAATAAAATCAGGCATGCAATTTCTGTGTGGAAATATTTCCCCAATTGCCGGTCTAAATTGGGCTATTGCTTCTTTTTTTTAAAGAAACCCTTTAGAAGAAAGCTATGCTGAATGGCTTCGAGATCGTCGGCAAGTTCCTGGCTGCTGAGCCGGAGGTTCTTGATGGTCCGTTGCAAGTTGTCCGCCGCATCTTCATCGTGCAACATAACGCCAACGGGCGAGTGCGGATCATTCAGGCCATTGCCGGCCGTGCGCAGCGCGGTTGTAGCGGCACTGACCTGCTCCATTGCCGTCTCTAACTTCTGGAACACGGTCGTGTCATCGATCAGCCGGTTGACGAGACCGGTTGAATGCTGCAGCCGGGAAGAGAAGTCCTCGAGATTGCCCGCCATCTTCTCGGTTGTCGCCGTTGCCGCCCGCAAATTACCAAGCGATCCGCGAAGCGCCTCTGCAAAGGACGGATCATTGAGCAATTCACCAAGCGACCCTTGTCCCGTCTTCAATTTTTCGCTGATCGTTTTCAGGTTGCCGGTGATCGCCAGCAGATTTCCATTGCTCTCCTGCAGCGTACCCATCATTCCCTGGAGCTTGCCCATCATTTCCCCGAGACCGGCCTGCTGTTGGCTGAGCAGCCGGTCATTGTCCGCCACCACCGGCGCGCTGTCGCTTCCTCCCGTCAGCACGACGATCTTGTTGCCTACCAATCCATCCGTGCTGATCTGCGCTTTGGCATCCTTACGGATATGCGGCTGCGCATCGCGTTCGATATTCAGGATGACTTCGACCTGGGAACGGCCATAGAACGATACTTTCCTCACCGTTCCCACCTTCATCCCGGACAGCCAGACATTATTGCCGGCCTGCAATCCATTGACGTCGTCGAAGACCACGTTCAGCCGGATCGATTTTGTAAATGCTTTATGCTGGGCGCCGATGACCATGACGCCGGTTAAAAGGATCGCCAGCCCGAGGAGAATAAAAAGGCCTACGCCCACTTTCCTACGATTATTGGTTTCGCTCATTGGTCGCCGATATAAAGTTATAGTTGTAAAAGCCCTTTACTCCGGGGTCGTCGGTATCGAATACGGCTTCGAAGCTCCCTTCCCGCAGGAAGCATCCTTCCGACAGCATGATCACGCGGTCCCCCGTGGCCCTCGCGCAGGTCAGGTCATGGGTGATGATGACCGCGCTGGTGCTGTACTGCTCCTGCACGTCGTTGATCAGCTTGTTGATCTCCACACTGGTCACCGGATCGAGACCCGCCGTCGGCTCATCGTAGAGCATGATCTCGGGTTTCAGGATGAGCGTACGCGCGATGCCGATGCGCTTTTTCTGGCCGCCCGACAGTTCAGCCGGCATCTGGTCGATCGTTTGGGACAGCCCGACGTCCGACAATACTTTTTCGACGGCTTTATCGATCTCCTGGCTGCTGAGATCCCGCTTGTTCCGGACCAGCGGGAATTCAAGGTTCGCCCGTACCGTCATCCCGTCGTACAGCGCGCTACCCTGGAACGAGAACCCGATCTTTGTCCGCAGTTCGCGCAGTTCCCGGAGATGCAGCTTATCCAGTTCCTGGCCCAACACCTGCACCGACCCCGAATCGGGTTGCAATAACCCCGCGATAATTTTGATCAGCACCGATTTGCCGCTGCCCGACCGTCCAAGCACAACGACGTTCTCCCCCCGGTGGACCACCAGGTCCACGCCTTTCAGCACTTCCAGGGACCCGAACGATTTTCGGATGTCCTTCAACGCGATGACGATATCGTTACCCGATGTTCCCATCTTATCTATATGTGTTTACTACCGATACAATGATCATCTCCTCGATAAAGATCAGGAACATCGACACCACGACCGACATATTGGCCGCGCGGCCGACGCCGACCGTCCCCTGGCTGGCATAGTACCCGTTGAAGCAACCCGTCATGCCGATCGTGAACCCGTATATCGCCGACTTCACTATGAGCATGAGCAGATCGAGGAAGTTGATCCGGGCGAATGCTTCCTGGAAGAACGAGATAAAGGATGTCTCTTCGTTCTGGTGCACATTCAGATAAGCCCCCATCATGCCGACGAAACCCATATAGGTAGCCAGTACCGGTACGGTTATGGTCGTGGCTACCACCCGGGTGACGACGAGGAATTTAAAGGGATTGGTGGAGGAGACCTCCATCGCATCGATCTGCTCGGTGACCCGCATCGACCCGATCTCCGCCCCGATGTTCGATCCCACTTTCCCGGCGACGATGAGTGCCGTGACCAGCGGCGCGAGCGCCCGCAGCAGCGCGATAGCCATCAGTGACGGCAGCCAGGACGTGGCGCCGAACTCCGCCAGCGAAGACCGCGATTGCTTGGTAAAGACGACCCCCGTAATGAACCCGGTCAGCGAAATGATGGAGATTGAACGGATGCCAACTTCAAAGAACTGATTGAATACTTCCTTTATCTCGTAGGGCGGCAGGAAGACCTCTTTCCAGAATTGCAGCGTGAATTGCCAGACGTCGTACAAGCGGAGCAGGAAGATCCTCATATGGTTGGGATGTAAAAATCGCGTGCCAGGGCTTTTTTCCCACTTCGCCCGCATTCTCCAAACGGCGGACAATTCCTGATTCAGGGAGTGTTGTCCCGGTCTGGGAAACCATTTAGGCTAGATTTATCCGTTAAGGGCTGATTAATAATAAATTGAATTTTGGTATACGGGTTGGCATATATCAGTCAAATCCGAGTTTATGAAGAAGTTCGCCCTAAACCCTGTTACCTTCCTTTTTGTACCCGCCCTTTGCTTGGTAACTACCATTATTAGCGCCGCTCCCGTTCCGACGCCGGCGACAGCTACGACGGCCGCCCATACCGTCGCTGCAGCGCGACTTTCCAAAGCCGCCGCCCTTCGGGCCGAGAAGCGGATGATCCTGGCTACCGCCACCAGCATTTATCAGGAGATGAGCCTTGAAGATTCCGGTCTCAGCCGTAAGGCTTTCGAGTGTGCCTGGACCGGTTATTATAAATTGAAAAAGAAAGGTCTGCTCCGCCGGACCAACATCCTGTCGATCTGTGACTTCAGCCAGTCGTCCGGCAGCCAGCGGCTTTACGTTATCGACGTCCGCAACCGGCGGCTGCTTTATCGTACCTATGTAGCGCATGGGATCAACTCCGGCCAGGAGTATGCCAGCGCTTTCTCTAATAAGATGGAATCCTGCAAAAGCAGTCTTGGCTTCTATATTACGACCGGCGTTTACTATGGATTCAACGGGCTTTCGCTCCGGATCGAGGGGATGGATAAGGGATTCAACGATAATGCCGCCCGCCGGGCCATCGTGATCCATGGCGCATCTTATGTCAGCACGCGGATCCTTCATAAGTACGGCGTATTGGGCACGACCTATGGCTGTCCGGCGATCCCGGATGAGATGAGCAGCCAGATCATCCCTGTCGTCAAGAACGGAACTTGTTTCTTTATCTATTATCCTTCAAAAAAATACCTTGCACAGTCGACGGTGCTCAATAGTTGAGCGCCAAAACCCCGCGAGCGGGAAAGCTTATACTTATCCATATGTGCATGACCTGGTTCGGTTCGGGCCCGAAGGGTAGTGTAGTCAGCGCACTCTTTGCACTTGGTGATCGAATAAAAAAAGCCCGCCTGAAAATCGGCGGGCTAGATGCGTTGGTTGCCTGGGTGAAGCGAAGTTTGGGGTTTCAGGGCAGGAGTAGAAACGACTCAGGACATTGGATAGTAAGCAAAGGGCGGATCGCTTCAATTGGGGTACAGGATTTCCAAGGCATCGGTTTAAGGACATCAGGACATTGGACGGGTACGGAATTCAGTCAGGATACGGATCGTTGGACGTTGGGTACGGAGTTTTGCTTTTGACGATACAAAGATGCACTACCGGTCGCGGTGCGGCAAGTTTTGTGCGGAGATTCGGCCGCCTCTTATTGATTAACTCATCGGGGCTTAAAGGGATTACTTAGGGCCGAGGGGTTTCCGAAGTCCCATAACGGAGATTTACGATGCTGAGCCGATGACCGGCGGTTTGGTGGGATCACATCAGATCATTTGTCTCGATCCCGAAACAATGCGTATAGCCGTCATCGTCGGTAAGAAAGAATTCGGTCTGCCCATAGTCCCTGTCTTGAATGGCCGACACCTCGAATCCAAGCTGCAAAAGCCGGTCTCTTACTTCGCCGAGATCGGATGGCGCCCAGTAGAGCGAGATACCATGATAGTCTTCGGGTCTGACCGGCGTTCCCGCCCGTTGGTTGAGCCAGAAATAAGTATGTTCGTTATGCACCATGCAACCGATCAGCTTGCCTTCCTGCCGCATCGGCCGGTCCATGGTAAGGCCAAGGCCCTGCACCCAAAAACGCAGGCTTTTCTCCAGATCGGCGCTCGGAATTACGGGGATGCATGATCTTACAGTCATATGAAAAGGTTGTTTGCCCGAATTTTGCAAAAAAAGGGCACTTCAGCAAAAGATCACGATAATTTTTTTAGCCGCATTGCACCCGAGGCAATCTTACCACCAATGTACATCCCCGCCCCGGAGCCGCCTCCAGCGTCACTTCACCCTGGTAGAGCTTCGTACGCTCATAGATATTGGACAAACCCAGGCCGTGGCGGGTTGTGGCCGGGTCGAACCCTTTGCCGTCATCCGCGATCTCGAGCCTCACGCTGGTCTCATTACCCTGCAAGTCTATGACCACATATTTTGCCCGGGCATATTTAATGATATTTTTGATCTGCTCCTGGACGATCCTGAAAAGCGTGATCTTCCGATGCTCATCCAACGATTCGATCGACTTCTTATTGTCATGCAGGAACCGGATCTCGAAAGGCCTGCAATACCGGAGATCCTTGACCAGTTGGCGGATGCTTCCCGTCAGGCCGATCTCCTTAAAGTCCGGCATGACCATATCCCGCGAAAGGTGCCGGATCTCCTCGATCGCCAGGTTGATGATCTCCGTCGTTTTTTTCTTTACCTGCCGGAATTCGCGGTTGCCGGGATCCAACTGACCAAGGAAGAGTTGCGCGCTGGCCAGGATCTGGTTGACGTTATCATGGAGCTCATGGCCGATCCTTTCCCTTTCTTTCTGCTGCGCCCGGATGATCGCCTCGGCGGAGGCCTGGGGGACGTCGATCCCAACGCCATCGCCATCATATGGCATCGCCTGCAACGCCTCGCCAAATACGTCTTCCCCCAAACAAAGCAGGCCGCTGTTCCCGCCGCTTCCAGGGAACAGGCTGATTTGCCACCTGATCCATTGATAAGGACTGTTCTTGACGCGTGCCGCGACTGATGCCGCCACCTGCTGTCCGCGGCAATCGGCGATCGCCTTTCTGATCCGCTCCTTGTCGGCGACATGCATGAGGCTTGTAAATTCGGCCTTGCCCACCGCGATCCGGGCACACCGGAAGGTTTGCAGGAACGGCGTATTGACGAATGTCATCCGCTCATTGACGTCGAGCGTGGCCATGTAGAAAGGCCGGGTCTGCGGCCGGGAATCGGCCCATTGTTCGAGGTGGATGGCGTTGTTCATGAACGGCTGGGGATTAAAGGATCAGCATGCGACGGCCAGCGCTTCGGGTATCCGGTCGAAATCCATGGACTTGTCGAAAAAGCGGTTGGCGCCCATTTGCTTGCAGATCGCCCGGTAATATTTGGAAGCCTTGTTCGTCATCATGAATACCAGTACCCGGGCATATTTTTCGCGCACCAGTTGAAGCAATTCGATGCCGCTTTGATCCGGCAACTGAATATCCAGCAGGATACAGTCGGGCAGGACTTCATTCAGCACGGACAGCGCCTCCTTGTAACTTCCGGCGTGAACGACGAATTCCACGTTCTCGTTGTCCTGAAGCATAGGGATCATCCGTTGGAGAACCAATAGCGAGTCATCGACGACCAGCACCACCTTTTTTGCATTATTTTTTTTCATGCCTGATTGTGTTTAGATAACACAAAGAAAGGACGAGGACCGGCGGGATCAAATAGACCCCATTGTCGTTTCCATCGTACCGTCGCGGCAAGGCGGATGTAGAGCGTTGTCTACAAGGGTAGGGAAGGGCGACGGATCAGGGCTGGCAATAGGAGGTAACCAGTGCCCGGATCTGGCTGAATTCGGTGGATTTGTCGATGAAATGCGCGGCACCCAGGTCCCGGCAGATCGCCCGATGGCGGGGGCCCGATTGGTTGCTCACAACGATCACCGTCACGGTGGGATATCGCTCGCGGATGAATTGGAGAAGCTCGATCCCGCTGCGCTTGCCCAGATTGATATCGAGTAGAACCAGGTCCGGAATGCGTTCAGACAACAGGGCCTCGGCCGATTCGTAGGCGCCGGCCGACCGGATCTCCACCGCAAAGTCCAGATCTTTCAGCAATGAACGGAGTCGCGTGATGATCACAGGCGAATCGTCGATAAGGTAAATTAATTTGTGATCCATATCGAAAGGGCAAAATTACCCTGTCCGAAAGACGCTTCTGGTAGACCCGTTTCGCTCTTGGCTGTCATAATTGGGTCAGCCTCCTTGTAGTCCGGTAACTACGTTGTACTGTCAATGCTTCTCCAGCAAGTTGTTCTCGACGGCGTACAACGTCAGATCGGCATTGGTCTTCATATTCATTTTGATCAGCACCCGCGAACGATATGTGCTGATTGTCGTCGAGCTCAGGGATAGCTTCTCCCCGATCTCCGATACCGATTTGCCGGCTGCCAGCAGCTTAAAGACTTCATATTCCCGGTCGGACAGGAATTCATGCGGCAGTTTCTCGGCGGCCCGGTCCAGGCTGTCAGCCAGCTTTTCCGCAAGCGAAGGCGTGATATATTTCTTACCCATGAGCACTTTATGCACTGCCTTCACAACCTCCCCCTGCGCTGATTCTTTGGAGAGGTACCCCGATGCGCCGGCCCGCAGGACCCGGATCGCGTATTGATCTTCCGGATGGATGCTCAGGATCAGCACCGGCAGCCTGGGGAACTGCTGGCGGATCTGCTGCAACACTTCGAGACCCCCGCGACCAGGCATCGAAATGTCGGAGATCACTACATCCCAGGGTTCCCTCATCACCCGGTTCAGCAGCTCGTCGGAATCTGCGGTCTCCGCGATCTCGGCGCCCGGGAACTCCTCGTGCAGCATCTGACGCAGTCCCTTACGGACTACGGCATGGTCATCGGCAATGATTATTCGCATTTTATTTATTGATATTCAGATTTTTTCGCCCGACGCCATCGGCACGCTAACGGTTAGGGATAATCCTTTTCCGGCCTCGCTGCTCACCTCCAGGGTCCCGCCCATCATCAGCGCCCGCTCCTTCATCCCAAGCAGGCCGAGTGTCTTCCGGCCCTCTTCGCGCTGCGGCGGCAATCCCCGGCCGTCATCTTTGACGCGGAGAACGATCCGGTCCTCGTCATAACCCAGGAAGATGCCGACATGCCTGGCTCCCGAATGCCGGGCGACATTGGTGAGCGCCTCCTGGCAAATGCGGAACAGACCGATGGACATTTGCGACGGATAACGCCTGCCGGGCATCCCCGCCCGGAACGTGGTCTGTACCCCCGATCGTTTCTCGAACTCTTCCGCCAGCCATTCCACCGCCGCCACCAGGCCCAGGTCGTCCAGAATGCCCGGGCGAAGCTCGGGGGCGATCTTTCGAACCGTCATGATCGTGTGATCGAGCAATCGCAGGGCATCTATTACCCGTTCCCGCTGTGGCTGCAGGCCCAGTTTCTCAAATTCCTCCTCCACCCAGGCCATATCCATCTTCAATCCGGTCAGTTGCTGACCCAGCTCATCGTGGATCTCACGCGCCATTTCCGCCCGTTCCTCTTCCCGCACGTCCTGCAGGTGCGATGCCAACTCGCGCATCTCCGCATGGGATTGCGAAAGCTGCTCCCGGACCACCCTTTCTTCAGTTATATCCCGAAAGAACTGCGAAATGCCGTTGGGCGAAGGGTACATATGCGTCTCGAGCCAAAGGCTCAGGACTTGTGACCACATCTCGAAGTGTTGTTCCTGCTGAGTTTCCAGGGCGTGCTGAAAATGTTGCCCGAAAGGACTTTGAACGGCCACCGGGAACTCGCCGAAAATATTCTGGCCGTTATCCGTGACGCCGACCCTGCCCATCAATTGCCGGGCGCGACTGTTCATGTAGATGACGGTTCCGGACCGGTCATAGGCCATGAATGCGTCGGTTACCCGCTCGAAGACATCCCGCACTTCGGCTGTCTTTTCCTCTACCTGTCTGGTCAGCTCTTCGTTGAACTTGACGAGCCGCTGCTCCGCCTTTAACCGCTCGGTAATATCGCGGCAGACGATCACGAAGCCTGTCATCATGTTTTGCTCATCCCGTGTCGCCGAGACCGATACTATCACATTCAGGGGTATTCTCTTTTTCGTATAATAGGTCACCTCGCCGTGCCAATATCCGTTTTCGCCCAACAATTCGCGGATAGCCTGGCGCAGTGATTGCTCCTGCGGGTTGCGCAGAAGCTCGCCCATGTCGTGATCCTGCGCTTCGGCGAGACTGTATCCAAACAATTTCTCGGTCGCCTTGTTCCAGTTGACGATCCGGAAACCCGGGTCGGTAGTGATGATCGCGTCGCTTATGTCCTCCATCAGTCTTGCCTGGGACCGGATCACATCGTTTGCCTTCTTCTGCTCCGACATGTCGCGGGTGATCTTCGCGAATCCCTGAAGCCGGTGGTTGGCATCGTAGAGGGCCGTGAACAGGATGTCCCCCCAGAAACGCGTTCCGTTCTTCCGCACGCGCCAGCCTTCGCTGCGAAACGATCCATTCCTTTCGGCCATGTAGAGGTTATAGGCAGGTTCATTGCGTTCCAGTTCCTCCGGGGTATAGAAAAGGCTGATCGGCTGCCCGATGACCTCCTCCGCTGTGTATCCTTTTATTGCCTGTGCCCCGGAATTCCAGCTCTTGATGCGCCCGTCAGGATCTACCATGACAATGGCATAGTCCCGGATGCTTGCGATCAGCATGCCAAAGGTTCGTTCGTTGGCTTGCAACGCTTCCCGGGCGTTCCGTTCTGTCGCCTCTCTCCTGTTGAGCAGCCGCCCGTTGTACCAGATCACGAACACGAAACAAATAATAATGCTCAACACCAATAGCGAGACCCCAAACTCCGTCGTAAATGCTCCGGTCCTGCCGCCCCATAGCCGTAGCCAGCCCAGCACGACGGGGGCTACGAATGCAAACGCGGTCAGCCGCCTGGCGGTAACGCTTCCTGCGCCCGGGCCGGTCAGGTCTTTCATGAGGCCGCGATCCGGCGTGGCGAACAAAAAGGCCAGCGCTACCAGGAGGAAACAACAAGCGGTGTTCA
This sequence comes from Puia sp., assembly GCA_035695565.1. Taxonomy (GTDB): domain Bacteria; phylum Bacteroidota; class Bacteroidia; order Chitinophagales; family Chitinophagaceae; genus Puia. The sequence goes on from DASRRX010000016.1 coordinate 396,213, forward strand.
TCGCCATCGGCAAGTATTTCAGAAAGCCATGGAATTCCCGGACCCTATAGATGTAGCCGAGGACCGACAATAAGGCAAAACAACCGATCATCAGGGCCAGGGGATGAATGGCGCGGTTCATCGGGCGGCTTCGCCGAAGCAAAAAAAGGCCCGTCGCGCAGCAAAGAAAACAAAGCGCGGTATTGAACGCCATTTTTCCGGGGAAACCACCGGCGGAATCTTCGCTGAGCCGGTCGGAGTAAAGGAATTGGTCGACCCGCCCCAGGACCGGGACGAAATATCCTGTTAGCCGCACTATCGCAAACGCCAGCACCGCTGCCGCAAGAAAATATCCCAAGCCATCCAACAACGGGGACCGGGAGGGAGATGCAAGGATCAGGAAAGAAAAGGAAGCCAGGATAAACAATAGCGCCGACACGGGATTCATCGCCGGCAACCCTGTCCCGAATTGCCGAAGCAGCGGAATGTCCCATTGCCAGCCGCACAGGACAAGTAGGGCCGTCACGACGGTAATGGCAATCAATCGCGGCGACAATCGTTGTAGTCGCTCGTATTCGGTTAGTTCGGGTTTCTGACGCATGCGCATTTGAGGGCAAAATTCTTCAGGTCAACGACGTGGAACGTTAATCCTGTTGGAACCAATTGCTTCTAATCAGCGCCCTAGTTGGTTTGTTTAAAATGCGTAGGGTGTAACTACTTATTTAAGGGGTACTACAAATTAGGATTTTTTTTACACTCAGGAAAATTTCCCCCAACAATAACAAAAAAACCTCCGGGTTGGCCAGAGGTCTTTCATCAGAACAGAATCAATCCGGGTTTTCATAGGGATGGTAAGTACCGCACAAAGCGGGATACGCTGGCCAGGACATCGGATCGTTCAGGATGTTGGATTAGGGGGTACGGATCAAGGGGACGGATCAAACCACTAAATCAGACTACTAAATCAGACTCTTGTCTTCGGCTTGGGACGTTTGCCTTGACGATGCAAAGATGCGAAATGTCGGGACCGCGAAAAATAGACCCCGTTATCATTGTGCGGTAGGTCCGGAAGAAAGTTGATGTAGGCAATGCACTACAAGGCGGCAAGGACGTGCCGATCCGGTGTGCATAACTTTGTGCCAAACGGGTGCATAACTGCTGCAGTAAAAATTTGGAATCAGGCTATCTGTTACTGTATCTTAGATTCAACAAACGAGACGGGGAAGTTCGAAAGAACAAAAGTTCCGAAGAGCGAAAGTTCCAAAGAACGGAGTTCTAAAGGACGAAAGGTTGAAAGAACGAAGGTTCGCAAGAGCAAAAGTTCAAGAAAACCAAAGTTCAAAAAGAATGATACCTGGCTCATTGGGAGGCGGAGGTCCGACGGGACCAAAGCAGACCAGAAAAGCATCGGGTCAGTAAGCAGGAAGGCGAAAGCCGACAGCCGAAATAGACTTGGTGCTTTTTCTTTTTGTTTTCTTCCAGCCTCATGGTGGCCGAAACCAGCCTCACGGCCGCACCGCCCACGCCAGCCCGTCCGGCACGCCGCCAACATCCAGTTTGCCCGTTACTTCCAGCGTCTTCAGATCGACGATCGCGATATAGCTGTCCGCCGAACACGCGACAAAGGCCCGCCCGCCTACCGGGTCCATCAGGATACCCGCGGCGCCATGACCGATCTTTACCCTTTTGACCTCCTTCCTCGTCCTTACATCATAAATGACCAGGTCCCCGGTTCCCAGGCTTGAGATAAAGACCTGCCGGCCATCGGGTGTAAACTTCAACCGGTTGGCCCCGCGTACGTTGGCGTCGAGCGTAGCGATCTTTTGTTTTGCCGCCAGATCGATCACCGCGATGGTTCCGTCCTCGCTGGCTGCCGTCCACAGCTCGCGCCCATCCGGCGATACGTCGAAACCCTCGGAACCCCGGGACACCGGAATGATCGTCTGGATCCAGTCTTCATGCGCGCGCGGCGCAGGGGGTGGCGGCATATTTCCCGGCGGCGGCCCCATCCGCGGCTGGATCATCGTATCCACCAGGATGCTCACCGTTCCGGAAGACACATTCGTCGTATATACCCGCTTTCCGTCCGGCGTCACATAAATCATGTGCGTCCTGTCCTGACCCGTTCCCATCACCCAGTCCGTTTGACCGGCGGCGGGATCATACCGGCCGACAGCCTTCGAGCCTTCGGCAGTATACCACACCTTGCCGCCGACGAAGTCGATCCCATGGGGACCGAATAACGGTTTCGTATCATAGCTGGGGAGCGCCTTTTGCCCCACCAGGTCGAGGATGTCGAGCTCGTGCAGGCTGCCGCCGCCATAGATCGTCACATAGGCTTTTGTCCCATCCGCCGACGCAGTCACTTCGTGCGGATCGCTTCCCACCGGCAGCCGGGCGATCACCTTCAGACTGGCCGGGTCCACGATCGCCAGCGTATGATCGGTCTTGGAAAGCGCCAGCAGCGTCCGTTGCGGAGTCGGTTGCGCCAAACCGCGGGATGCCGCGGCGACCAGCGATCCGAACAGCAGGCTGGTTACGACCAGGCGTGCCCCCTTGATGTTATTGGTAATCATATAATTTATTTTTAAGAATGAGAATCCAATTTTAACGCCCTTTCCGTTTTGGCATGACCAGGCTGTCGGCCGGGTACTTTGCCTTGATCCCGGCTTTTACGCTTTCGCACCAGTCGATCAGCACCTGCTTATCCGCAGCGCTAAGCCGGGCGTTATGATGGATCCACAAATAGCTATCCAGCGGCATATCGCCCTGTTTGAGCTGTTCGATACAGTCATCCATTTTTTTATATTGATATGCGATCCGCTGTCCGGTGAAGTCGTCGAGATTGAAATGCCGCTTCCCATTCCTGATATGATTGTCTAACCACCAGGCAACGGGCTGGATCTCGGCATACCAGGGGTAGACGGTCTTATTGGAATGGCAATCCGCACAGGAAGTTTGCAGAATTTTGTCGACGTCCGGCGGCACGGCATAGACGGTGTGGATATCGCCGGGGGTTTGGGCGGAGAGGTTTTTTGCGGGCCTGAAGAATTGGATGATAACGAATAGCAGGGCAAGAATAAGAAGCACTTTCCGGATCATGTAAAGGTTGGTTTTGGCAAAGATATCGGAATCGGGGTAAGAGTGCTCATCGCCGCGAACAACCGCGAAAAGATTGCGATCAACCGGGGAAAATAAGCGACCATGTCGCAGGCCATCGGGGCGGGTGGAAGATCGGGATGGCATCGGCTGAGGCCGGACGACCGGTGGCTTTCCCCGGTCGTCCGATCGTGGTCCTAGCTTTTGACGGCCGTCGAGTATACGCTCCACCCGCCGTCGCCGATAGCTTGCAGTACAACGACTTTGTCCGCATTTTCCAGGGTGATGACATAACCCTTCTCATCGGCGGTGTGATAACCGAACAGATCCGTGATCCAATACCCGGCATATGACTTTTGCACGTGCTCGCGCAGCCGTGCCGGCAGGGTGGTGGAGGCAAGGTTTGTTGCGACGCCCATCAGGTCGCCGTTGTCGGAGTAGAAGGCGAACAGGGTGCGGCCCCAGTCTTCAAAGGTGGCTTTGAAGAAGTTCCTTCCTTCTTCCCACCGGATATCTTTTGCCTGTGAAAACTGCTGGCTGAACCGGGCTTCAACGTTTACCGGAACTTCAACTTTCGGGGCGGCGGCATAGCTGCTGGCGGCAAAACCCAGCATCATGAATGCAAATGCGATTATTGACTTTTTCATGTCTTTTGATTTTGGGATGACTTGTTTTTTTTGACGCTACAAAAGTATTTCGCGCCGGCGAAACTTTTTGGTCAATGCGGCCAACCCGGGAAATCCTGCGTCGAAAGCCGGATCTCGGGGATGATTACCGGCTGACGACCCGCAACCAATCGCTATTTCAGCAGTCCGAACTTTCCCGTACGATATTCCTGCATCGCGGCTTCCAGCTCGGCCGTCGTATTCATGACAAACGGACCATAATGCGCGATCGGCTCGTTGATCGGTTCGCCGGAGAGCAAAAGGACGACGCTCTCCTCTTTCGCCGTGATGCCGATCTCTTCGCCTTCGCCGCCAAACAGTACCAGATCGTGCTCGCCTGCAAGCTTCCCGTTCACCTCGACATTCCCCTTGACGATGAGCAGCAGGGTATGATGCGACGCCGGGATGCGACCCTCGAACCGGCCGTTGCCGGAAAAGCGCAGGTCATAGACATTGATGTCCGTGAACGTACTTGCCGGGCCTCGGTGGCCGTCATATTCGCCTGCAATGACCCGGACCATACCACCGTCATCGGGCAGCCTGACTTCCGTCATCCGCTCCGCCGTGATCGCCTGATATTTGGGCGGCGTCTGTTTGTATTGTGCCGGCAGGTTGACCCATAGCTGGATCATCTCGAACGGGCCGCCTTTTCTGGAATAGTTCTCTTCGTGATATTCCTTGTGTAATACTCCCGCACCCGCGGTCATCCACTGGACGTCACCGGGGTGGATCACTCCGCTGCCGCCCGTACTGTCGTGATGCGCCACGCTGCCCTTATAGACGATGGTGACGGTCTCGAACCCCTTATGCGGATGTACCCCCACCCCCCGAATGTGGTCGGAAGGGCCGAAATCGATCTCTGCATTGAAATCCAGCAACAGGAAAGGACTGACCCGGCGCTGCGACAATTCCCGGTTTGGAAAATAATTGAAGACCCGGAACCCATCCCCGACCATTCCTGCGCCGTCGGGCCGGGTGAAGATTTTTTCGATTGTTTTTCTCATATCTAATAATAACCATCGGCATGGGATTTGGTTGACTTTTGTCCATGGCACCCATCTTCCGCGAACCCGATCTCTCCACCCGGCCGTACCGGTTGGATGTCCAACGGCAAATGCCGCATCCGCCCGCCACGCTTTATAAAGCCTGGACCACCGAATTCGACCGGTGGTTTGCCGCTCCGGGTTCCGTCCTGATGACCGGCCAGGTCGATACCCCCTTCTTTTTTGAAACGGAATTCCAGCACGACCAGGAACCCGGCCTCCAACGCCATCCGCATTATGGACGATTCCTGCAGCTCGTTCCCGACCAGCTCATTCAACTCACCTGGCTGACCGGCGCGCACGGCACCAAAGGGGCCGAGACCATCGTGACCGTGGAGTTGATCCCCAACGTAGTCGGAACTCTGGTACGCCTGTCCCACGCCGGTTTCTCCGACGTCGACTCAATGGAGGGTCACCGCCAGGCGTGGCCGATGGTGCTGGAACAGCTGGAGAAACGCTATACGGTAAGCCGCGACTTGCTGTGATACAAGGCGTATGATGTGAAAAGGAACCCAATGGGCACGATCATAAAGGCGGCCTGGGAAGCCGGATGGCCGGAAGCGATACTGCAATAGCCTGCACCCAGCAGATCGAAGAAAAGCCCCGCGTAAGCCCACTCCTTGATCCGCGGAAATCCCGGGATCAGAATAGCGATCGCACCCAGCAGCTTTGCAATCCCAAGAAAGGGACTTAAATAAGCGGGTAACAGAAGATCGTGGAAAACCTGAAGGGCCTGCGGCGCCGAGATCGCATCGAAGAAACCGGACATCAGCATGAATGCCGCAAAAAGGATCGTAGTGATCCAGTAGAAGATGTGGGTCTTTTTCATGGCGTTTATTATTCCGTTAAAGATAAGGAATTAACGCCCTGAACTAACGGTGAGCACTGGTTTACGAAGGGGTAAGAACAGGCCAGTAAGAAATAAAAGTATGAATGGAATCTGTATTAAATCTGAAAAGCCGGCTCAGAGCGGTGTAAATTGATTTAGATCATAAATGCCCAACTGCTTCTCGATCTCGGCTACCCGTCCCACCATCGTCTCGAAACCGTCCTGCCCGAAGTGCTTGTGTTCGTTGTTCTCGAACTCTTCCCCAAGCGAATCATACTCATGTTTGGAGACCAGTTTCCGGAAAGCCGGGAACAACACCGTATCCTCGCGCGCCTCATGGGGACGATACATGCCATTGAACGATTCCAGGAGGCTGCTCAACTTTTCCGTGTCTCCCGCGTTCAGCGTTCCGCCTTTGGTCATGAGGAGCAGCTCGTCTGTCAGCCGCCGCCCCGCATTGTGCTGCCGTAGCAGGGTGTCGACGAGGTCGGTCAGCTGCCCGGCCTTGCGGAACCGGGGGAACAGATAATCTTCTTCCTGCTTTTCATGATAATCCTCGACGAATGTGCGGATGATACCGGCGGCGGCATTCAACGCCGGCAGCTGCGGAGCGCGCCCGAAGACGATCTCGCGGTGACAGTGGTCGTAGATCAGGAGGATGCGGTTCAGCAATCCATGTTCCTGCATCAGGTCTTCGGGCGGTGAGACTTCTTTGTCTTCGCCTTTTCCCGAACAGCCGGCGAGCAGGGCAGGGACGCCAAGACCCGCGATCAATCCCACCTGAAGCCCTTGCTTAAGAAAGGAACGGCGGCCGGATGAGCGATTGGTATTGATCATTAATTCAAGGCCGCAATTCACATGCCATCGGAATTATTGCTATCTTTATCTCACTATGCGAAAGCTAGTCGCTTTCATCTTGCTCGTTCCTTTTTCCATCCTGCTTATCGGGTCGGTAAGCTTGTCTTCCGTGTGCCCGGTCGTGCAACCGGAAGCCTGTTCTTCCATTCAAGGTCCCTGCTGTCACCAGGAAAAATGCCCCGCCAGAGACGAACCGCAAAAAGGTCGTCCCGATCGAAGCGACCGTCCCGCGTGCTGTTTCGATTGCCCGCTATGCGCCCTCATCACGGTTCAGCCTTTTATCCGCTTCGAGCTCACTCCGCCCCAACTCATTACCGAATATGCGGTTAGACCCGATAATTTGCTCACCGGCTATTATCAGCATCACTGGAAACCTCCCTGCATTCTGTTCTCATAATAAGGACCGAAACATTTTTTCATCCGAAAATCATTCATCATGTTAGTTCTGATGGACCTGGGTCTTATGTGTGCGACCATCTGTACACAGCCCTGCCCCTGCCCGCCGCATTGCCCGGAATGCCCCGCAGGCTGCTGCCATAAATAAATGATCCGGGCTACCGCAAAACAAACCCCCGTTTATTCGGGGGTTTGTTATTATAACGCGTGAAATAGATAACGATGACCTTACTTTAACTAAATATTTTGGATTTTAAGTACGATAGCCCGGAGCTACTGATACCCCCGTTTTAGAAGATACTTAGCGCCGGCATCGAAGGCGTCCGGGCCAGGGACGAAGAAGCCGAGGGCGTCTGCCAGGCGGTTGGTCACGTTGAAGGCAAAGCAAACAGCAAGGGCGTCCTCGATCTGCTGTTGGGAGGCTCCGGCGGCCATGACCGTCCGTATATCGTTTGCATCGATCGAGTTCGCGCGGGTGAGCTTACCGAGTAAGGATAGCGTGGCGCGCAACGGCTCCCCGATGTTGCCGGTATTGAGATCGGCAAGGGCTTTGTCCACCTTCGCCCGATCATTATACGCTTGTGCGGCGACGGCGCTATGGGCCTTGATGCAAAATGAGCACTGATTGAGGTTGGATACATACGCCGCCATCAGCTCCCGGTCGCCGACCGACCATGCCGACGGTCCGCGCATGGCGCGCTGGGTAAATTTCTTCGCGGGCCTTCCATAAAAGTCAGGGCGATAGAATATTATTTTAGCGGCATCGGGCAGGGGATACCGGGAGACCGCTTTGATTATGGCAAACAGGATTTTAGTGCCGGCGTTATAGCCGTGGTTCAGGATGTTAAGACGCATGTCCACCTCCTTTGTTTTCCTTTGCGACTTCGTCTAATGCGCTCAGGGCATTCATATATTGCCGGGAAGACTGACCTACCGCTGCGCAAACGACCAGTTCAAAGATTTGATCCTCGCTGAGGCCCGATTGCAGGACCGCATCAATATCGCCATCCGAAACTTTGTAGGCCTGGTTGGCTGTCTTGTCGATCAGGGTTTTCAATGGTTCTGCGAGGCCCGCGTTGTTAAATGCGGCTTGTCGATCCGTCTGCGAACTGTAGCCCTTGCCTTTTAAGACCCGGGAAACGAGTCCTTGGCATAAGTGACGAAAGCTGCTTGTATCATTGTTGTTTGCCACTGACTGTTACTTGGTTATAAATTTTCCATTTCGATCAGGATTGCCGCTAAATTGATATAAAATAACGTAAAAAAATTGTAAAAATCGGAAGTGCGGAAGAAAAGCTCTTTGTGCTGATGCCGACTGCCGCCCCTTTGTTGATATGTTTTGGGAGGCTGCCGGCTATCGGCGTGAATGGCACTTGCTAAAAAAATTCCTATTTTTGGTTTCCATTTTTCGACGCATGAAAAAACAGTAAGGCAGCAAATGATGCGCTGGTATAGCCAACTACATCGCTGACTGACATTATCGCACCTGGCCCATCAGGCCAACTTCGACATTCATAAGCCAAAATAATGAAAACGATCGCCTTACTCGCATTTGCCTGGTTATTTTGTCCGGGACTTTATGCTCAACACGGCCCAACCTGGATAAAACAAGCCGTATTTTATCAAATATACCCTTCCTCGTTCCAGGATGGAGATGGGAATGGTATCGGCGATCTCAAGGGGATACAATCACGATTGGATTACATTCAATCGATTGGGGTCAACGTCATTTACCTGAACCCCATTTTTACCTCCGCTTTCAAGGACGGCGGTTATGATGTCATTGACTTTTAGGCAACTACTGCCGGCTATTCGCGGCACTCCATGCTTAGGGAATCCGTTGCATCCGCGCGCGGAAATGTACAAGTTTTCAAGTGGTACTAAATAACAGAATGAAACGGATGTCACTAATATGGATCATGGCGGCGCTGGTCGCGTGTCAGCACACGCCGGATACCACGCATATGGAAACCGGCCTGTTGGATCTGCAGGCGAAGATACCCATGTCGGGGGTCAGCGGACGGATCGATCACCTGGCGTACGATTCGGCAGGACATCGGTTGTTTGTCGCCGCTCTCGGAAATAATACGGTTGAAGTGGTGGATCTGGCGGCGCAGTCGCGCATTCATTCCATCTCCGGCATGCACGAGCCGCAGGGAGTAGCATATCTGGCTTTAAATGGACAGCTGGTGGTGGCCAACGGGAGTAGCGGGGCCTGCGTTTTTTATGACGGTCGTAGCTATGCTGAAACAGGCCGGGTGGATTTGGGTGACGATGCCGATAATGTCCGCTCTGACGGGTCGCGGGTTTTTATCGGTTATGGCAACGGGGGGATTGCGGTGATCGATCCCTTAGCGATGAAGAAGGTTGGCGATCTGCCACTAAAGGGTCACCCCGAATCTTTTCAACTGGGTGATTCGGGCCGGATCTTCATAAATGTACCGGATGAAGGAGAGATCGTTGCCGGTGACCTGAGATCGTTGCAGGTGACCGACCATTGGCGGAATAAGGGCGCTTCGGCAAATTTTCCGATGGCGCCAGACCTGCAAAACAGGCGGCTCTTTATCGCATATCGTCATCCGGCGGAACTGCGGGTACTGGATGCAAGGTCGGGACGGTTAGTGGCTTCGACGCCCTGTGTAGGCGATGCGGACGACGTGTGGTACGATCCGGTTTCCGGTCTTGTTTTCGTCTCGGGCGGGGAGGGCTTTATAGACGTCTTCCGCGGAACGACGCTTGTGAATCACCTTGCCACCCGTAAAGGCGCCCGGACCTGTCTCTGGTTGCCGCGGGAAAAGAAGCTCGTCCTGGCGGCGCCGGCAAGAGGCGGCGAGCCCGCGGAATTGTGGGTGTATCTGCTGGTCAATTGACGCCCGGCCATGCAACTATGCCGATCGCAACGCCGCCGCATACACATTTGGCAGCGGGCTTTCTTCCACGGCGCGGGCCGCCTTTTCGACGTCATAGGCAAACCGGACAAACTCCACTCCGATGCTATCCTTTTCGCGGATATTACTTTTCTCGTTCAAATGCAGCAGTACATAGCACCCGCGCGGATCGCCGTCCTTTGGTTTGCCGACTGAACCGATGTTGACCGCATGCCGGTAGTGCGGCGGCTCCCCGACGACGGATGGCAGGATGCGGTGATAAGGCTTGTGGGTGTGGCCGAAGCACATGATATCCGCGCCGGCGTCCTGCATGATCCGCATCATACTCTTTTCATCGCGGTCCTCGAAGAGGTATTCATTGATGCGGCGCGGGCTTCCGTGAACGAGCAATAGATTGAGCTTGTCCTGGTTGAGCTGGAATTCGAGTTGGATGTGGGCGGGAAGGGTGCGCAGGTAGGCGCGTTCCCCGGGATTTATGATCTGATTGGTATAGGAGATGGATACCGCGCCGTTGGCCTTTTCATCGTCGGTCTTGTAAGCGCAGCCGCAGTCGTCGCTCGTGCGCCCGACCCCAAAATCATAATTCCCGGCGATCGTCGGGATCCGGCGACGGCGAATTTCATTAATGACCTCATTTGGCCATATGTTGTAGCCGACGAGGTCGCCGAGGCAATAAATGGCATCGGGTTTTTGCGCTTCGACGCTGGCAAAGAAGGCTTCCAGCGCCGGCAGGTTAGCGTGGATGTCGCTGAACAGTGCTATTTTCATTTTTTACATTTAGAAATTTCCAGATTGGGATCGCGAGGGCCGCTCCGAGGACGGGTGCTGTAAGGTATACCCAGAGATTCCCGACATGGCCCGAGACGATTGCCGGGGCGAGCGACCGGGCCGGATTCATGGATGCGCCGGAAATGGGACCGGCAAACATCGCCTCCAGCAGGATAACCGACCCGATGGCAATACCGGCAAACAATCCTTGTTCTTTCGGCCCGGTCGCGACGCCCATGATCACGAGCATGAGAAAAAAGGTTAGCAACAATTCCAGTACGAAGGACTGCCAGGCTGCTCCTGCCGGAAGCGTAGTCCCCAGCAACTCATCCGTCGGAAACAGAAGCTTCAGGGTGAGGCTGGCCAGGAAGGCGCCGGCGATCTCGCTTACGATGTAGACCCCAAGTGATTTCAGCGGTAGCCGGCCGGCAAGCGTAAAGGCGATACTGACGGCGGGGTTTAGATGAGCGCCCGAAATGTCTCCCAGGCCGTAGATCATGGCCATGACAATGAGGCCAAAGGTTATCGCTACGCCCGCGTGTGAAACGCCTCCCTTGGTAACGTTGTCGATGATAATGGCACCGGTACCGCAAAATACGAGAGCAAAGGTTCCGATAATTTCTGAGACGGATTTTCTGAGCATGTACCGGCGGTTAAAATTGTGATATTGCAATAATGCGATTCCTGTTGGCAAAAAAAAGGATCAGCAGTCGCAATTCTTGGGACTGTAGGCGACAAAAAAGCCTTCAAAGTCTTTCCTGTACTGCCCCCAGGTTTTATCATCGATGCAATAGCAGATAGTTGCGCCCTCGATAGTCCCCTTTATGAGACCGGCATTCTTTAGCTCTTTGAGGTGCTGTGAAATGGTAGGCTGCGCCAGCCCAAACTCTTCGACCAGCTGGCCACATACACAAGTATCGGATTTGATCAGGTATTGAAGGATGGCGATTCGAGCTGGGTGGGCCAATGCCTTCAACATATTCGCCAGTTTGTTCTGTTTTGCAGAGAAAATCTCGGTTTTAGTCAGTCCCATCCGTCGTTATAATGTGATTTTGTAATATCACAATATTACGATATAATTGGCTATTACGCAACAATTAATTTATCGTTGTGTTTACCGGCCATATCGATTCTATTAAAAGCTCATTGCAATATTGTTTGTTTCCGCTGCCTTGAAAAACGCATTGAATAAAGGGTGCGGGTGATCCGGCGCAGAGTTGAGCTGGGGCAAGAATAGCACGATGATGAAGAAGTCATTCCGATCATACTCCATCATTTTCGCTTCCCCTTGTTCGTCCCGCGCGGAAACGACAAGGCCTTCTTTTTCGAAGGGGGTGATCATATCCCGATGAATGCCATAGCTGCAATGCGTGGTCTCGTTTATCGTCTTCGCAGAATCGTAAACAAGATCCGTTAGAGAGCCAGGCTCCGGCTTACAACACATGCTACGGTATTCCACGCTACAGTCATTCAAAGGCTGAAGAAAGGTTTCGCCCGGAGGCAACGGAATACCTTCATTCAAATGGGTCACGGTACCCAGTTGGAAAAGCGATTGCCCGAATTCCAGTACGGTGTAACCGAAGCCGCTGCAAGTGCCCAGGAAAGGGACATTGTTCGTACGGGCGCAGCGGATACCGTTGATAACTCCTTCTTTGCTTTTATAAGGTCCCGAGCCGGCTATGACACCGTGGAAGGCATTTAGCTTTTCAGCAGCATCATAAACAAGCGTTTCTGTGGGTATCCATTCGAAAAGGAAGGAATAATGTCGCCCCAGGGCCGTGAAAACCCTATCCATTACATAGTGGGGTTGATAGTTTTCGTTGTAGTTGCCCAGGATAGCAATTTTAGCCGGATGCATCGATTGGATATTTGAATGATTTTAACAACACCCCGGTGCGCAGCAGGCGGCATCTTTCGGCTTTTCAGCATAGACGGTGACGCTGACTATACCGGTGCCTGAGACCCGAAAAGCCTGTATCTCTTCTGTGCTCAGGTACTGGCTCAGGATATCATCAGGTACATGGATCGTCTTTTCCTTCTGTATGGTGACGTTTTTAAAACCGTTGACATCGATCAACTCCAGATAGGCTTCTTTTTGGATAGCACCGGAGACGCAGCCGGCATACATTTCGGCGGCTTGCTGAATTTTGGCGGGTAGCGTGCCCACGAGGACGATGTCGGAGATGCTGAAATGACCACCGGGCTTAAGGACACGATATATTTCCTGGAAGACGCTATACTTATTGGGCACGAGGTTGAGCACGCAATTGCTGACGATGACGTCGGCGGTATTGGCGGTAACGGGCATTTTTTCAATATCGCCCTGACGGAATTCCACGTTGTGGTAGCCGAGTTTGTCGGTGTTGGCGCGGGCCTTGTCGATCATGGCGGGAGTGAAGTCGATGCCGATTACCTTCCCGGTTTCCCCGGTCTCTGCGCGGGCAATAAAGGCATCGTTGCCGGCTCCTGATCCCAGGTCGATAACAACGTCGCCCTTTCTGATCTTGGCGAATTGGGTGGGCAGGCCGCAACCGAGGCCGAGGTCGGCGTCGGGGTTATAGCCTTCGAGAGTGCTGTAATCGTCGGTCATGATGTTACTCGTCTCTATCGAGCAACAGCCGGAGCCGCAGCAGGAGGCGGAGTTGTCTTCTTTGTTTTGCAAGGCGATCTCGCTGTATTTCTGCCTTACCATGTCCTTGATTTGTTCTGAGGTTTCCATGATTGTATAGTTTTATTTGTTATTTATGTGGTGACTCGTTAGCAGCAACCGTCGGCTGGCTTAAAGGTTGCGAACAGTCGGTAAATATTTCGGATTTGGTGACGCCTATTTCTTATCGTTTAATTGCAATATTACGATTGACTGAGGATTTATGCAAATTTATTTTGCCAAGACCATTATTCGGCTTGTTTGTGGCACTACATTTACATTGGGGGAAATTATCATTGTTCCACTGTCATATGCAATTGCACATGGATTTTGGATTCATGGCTCTTTTGATTGTGCGTAATCAATTCAACTATGCAAAAATTATCGTCTTATAGCTTTCCGGGGATCGTAGTGATCCGCCTGATGGTCGGGCTTGTCTTTTTGTCGGAGGGTATTCAAAAATTCCTGTTTCCGGACATGGATGGGACGGGAAGGTTCCTAAAATTGGGCATCCCTCATGCGCCTTTTTTCGGGCCGTTTGTCGGGGCAACGGAGATTGTGTGCGGGAGTCTGCTGATCTTCGGCTGGATGACCCGGCTGGCTTGCATCCCGTTGGTGGGAGTGATTTCGATGGCGATTTACTATACCAAGCTCCCGGAGCTAAGGGATAAGGGTTTCTGGACGGCAGCTCACGACGGCCGTGCGGACTTCTGCATGGTGATGGGACTGGTCTTTCTTCTGATAGTTGGCGCGGGCCGTTATTCCATAGACAACAGACTCCGATAACATGAGTCCCAATTCCCCAACAAAAAAACTATTCGCTCCGCAAAGATTTCACTGGATTTGACAACGCCGCCCGGAGCGACTGCGTGCTCACCGTAAGCAGCGCCACCGCCAGGGCCAGCGTCCCCGCCGCCGCCGGCATCCACCACTGGATCGCCGTCCGGTATACAAACCGATGCAACCACTCACTCATAATCCACCATGCCAGCGGAGTAGCCAGCACAAAGGCGATCCCCACCAGTTTCACGAAGTCTGCCGACAGCAACCGGACGATCCCCCCAACGCTTGCCCCCAGCACCTTCCGGACTCCGATCTCCTTGGTCCGTTGCTCGGCATCGAAAGCCGCCAGACCGAACAACCCAAGACAGGAGATCAGGATCGCCATCAGTGCGAAACTGTTGATGATGCGCAGCAGCGTAACTTCCGTCTCATATTGCCGCTGCACCTCTTCGCTTAGAAATGTATATTCGAAAGGATCTGCCGGCAGATCCTTATGCCAGATGGCCCCGATCTTTGCGAGCAGCGCCGAATAATTTGCCGTACGTACATTCAAAACCATGTCCGACAGTTGCGCACCCCAGCCGCTGTGGCCGCGCGGCGCATACCACAGCAGCAGCGGCTTGATCTCTTCGTGCAGCGAATTGTAGTTGATATCCTTCATAACTCCCACGATCTCCATCGGCGGGTTGTGCAATGGAACGATCTCCTGGCCTGTCGCATTAGCCGGGTTATACCCGAGATCCCTGGCAAGCATTTCATTGATGATCACCTTATCGGTATCGGTTGTCCGGAAATCCCGCCCGTGCAGCAGGGTAATGCCGCTTGAGGTCCTGAACTGATCGTCGGTAAACAATAATCCACAGTCCAGGCCGGAGGTAACGTTGCCCCCGGGCTTAAAAAAGGGCCAGTCATTCACGATATGCTGGCTGGGATAATTTGTCGCCTTTCCTACCGCCCGTACTTCCGGCAACTGTCGCAGGTCGTTCATAAATGCGTTCATCCGGGCCTGCGCCGCATCCGTGTGGAAGCTGAACACCAGCTTTTGCTGCTGGTCGAAGCCCAGGTCCTGATTTGCTATATACCGGAGCTGGCTATAAATGACGACGATCCCCATGACCAGCAGGATCGACAGGCTGAACTGAAAGATGACCAGTACGCGCCGTATTCCCGCCGCAGACAGTTGGCTGGTGAAGTTGCCTTTAATCACCTTGATCGCCTGGAAGGCCGACAGATAAAAGGCCGGATAACTTCCCGCAAGCAATCCGGTCACTGCGATCAGTCCCGCATAGACGAGCCAAACGTGCCGGTCCGCCAGTAATGTAAGATCGATATCCGCTCCGGTGATCTCATTCAAATAAGGCAGTCCTAACGCCAATAATGGCAATGCGATCAGCATTCCGGCCAGCGCCAGCAGGAACGATTCGCCGAGGAATTGCCGGAGCAGATCGCCCCGATCCGCCCCCAGGACTTTCCGGACGCCAACTTCCCTGGCCCGCTTCGAGGCCCGCGCCGTCGACTGGTTCATGAAATTGATACAGGCGATCACCTGGATAAGCGCGGCAATGAGCAGCAGGACACTCAGAAACGATGGATCGACGGTTTTCCCCAGACCGGAGTCGAATTGAGTATTCGTATGGATCTTAGTCATCGGTTCCAGGTACAACGTCTTGGTCATGCCCTTCGCTTTGAGCTGTGCGCTGGCATACTTCCCAAGAAAAGCCGGCAATTGCTTTTCCAGTACCGCAACATCCGCGCCCGGCCGCAGCCGCACAAAGGAGGCGGCAAAATTCTCTCCCGCCCACTCATCCGTATGGTACGCAAACTCCCCGATCCCGTTGCTGTTCATGGACATAAAGACATTGGCGTGGATCTGCGATTTGCCCAGGCTCTCGTCGATCACCCCAGTCACCTTGAAATCATGTTTGCCATAGGCGTTGTCGATATTGATCACTTTGCCGACCGGATCGGTAGCGCCGAAAAGTTTGTCCGACGTGGGTTTCAGCAATACGACCGAATAGGGCTCAGCCAGGGCCCCGGCAGGACCGCCATAGATAAAATGGTAATTGAAAAGATCGAAGAAGGTGGAATCTGCAAATACGACGTCCTTCTCGTTAAAGACCTTGTCGCCATACCGCAGCACATGCTCCTTTACTCCAAAACCGGAGGTCGGCACCACGCGGGTAAATTGCAGCACCGCGGCAAAGTCCTTTTTCATCCCCGGTGCGATCGGCGGTGAAGCGGTTCCTGTATTAACCACCCCGCCACCGGCTGACCCGAGACGCGTATCGATCCGGTAGATATCTCCGGCTTCCCGATGCTGCCGGTCATAACCATACTGGTCTTCCACAAAGAGCACGATATACAGGCAACACAGCGTGCCGATGGCCAGGCCCGTGATATTGATCACAAAGAACCGGGGATTCTTCCGCAGATTGCGGATAGCGGTGAATAGATAGTTGCGGAACATGCCCGGCAATGCGCTATTCCGATGCCGGAATTATAATGAGTTAGTCGACAATTAATTATCTTACCGGCCACACGGCGCCCTGTCCGATTGCGAACACCAGTTGTCCGGTATCAGACTGCTACCACAAAGCCTTTCCCGAGAAGACGAGTTTCCCGGCCACAAACAAGCCTACCACCCGCACCGCCGGCGTCCCTTTGCCCGACGAAGTTAGCGGAAGTACATTGCCGCCCTTATTCAACCAAACGTTCCGCCTCTCCAGCGTCTGGCCCGTCGCATCATACACCACCAGTATTCCCTGGCCGTCCCGGCTTACCACGCCGACCAGGTCCATTGCCGCCGGACTGCCCGCGAGATAAAAGCCATCCGCAGACCCCGCCGTCACGCTGACGACTCGGGAATAATACGCGAGCCCGCCCGCACCGACAGCTTCGATCCGATAGTCATTGACGCCCGTCAGCGGATGACCGTCCACAAAGCAAAGGCAACCGCCGGCATCCACCGTCGCGATTTGTCGGAAGGCTGAATTGGCGTCCATCCGCTCGACAATATAAGACGTGGCCGAAACGGCATTTGCATCCTGCCAGTGAAGGCTGACGTCACCCGTGCTGTCGGCGCCGCTCAGCGACAGGTCATGACTAAGCAACGCAATGAACATATTGGCCAGGACGGTCGTCGAAGCGGTATCCGTACATCCGTTCCGGTTCTCCGTTACAGTTAGATGATAGGCGCCCCATGCGGTATCCGTAAGCGGATCCTGTAGCGTCGAAGTGAAGCCATCCGGCCCGCTCCAGCCATAGGTCAGCCCCTGAGAGCCGCCAAAAGGGGTGGAATAATTGCTTGCCGCGAAATTGCCGCCATACAGCGCAAGGTTATTCCCCGATAGGCCCGCAAATGCCGAAGCGACCGGTGGAAAGGTATCGACCGGCACGACGATGGTATCTTTCCGGGTGGCCGGACAACCCGGCGCCGGAGCCGCCGACACGATATAAGTCCCCGGCTTGCCGACGCTAAGCTGTGAGCTGTCGCTGTTGCTTCCCGCGATCACGCCGCCGCCCGCTTCCTGCCAGGTATAGTACCCGGCCGTAGTATTATTGGTCAGGGTAATGGTTCCCGTCGGATTATTACAACGGATCGTGTCGCCTGTAGCCGAAAAGTCCATTACGGGCATTTGGGTAAAGGTCAGCGGCATCACAAAATCCTGCATATTCGAAGTGAAGGAATTGGATGACCGGGACTTGAAAAAGATATCCGAGAACAATTGCTGACAGGGGCTCAGCGTGGAATACAACGCGGGGTCGACGCCCATCCGGGTCAGGTTGAGCCCCACTTCGATAAACTGCAGGCTTAGATATTGCGCGGACCAGTCGGCCCCGCCGGAAGGCGCGCCCGTTCCCCACGGCGTGGAATATGTCGTATCCAGGGTCGCGTTCGAAGAATAGTTCGAGATCCCGGCGCCCCACGCCGTGGTTCCCGCCTTGGAGACGATCGAGGCATAGCCATAGGTGGGTGAAGAAGTCGCCCCGTTAAAAGCGCCGGTGAAATTAAAGTATGCCGGGGTGATCGTGCTCAGCGTCGTCTGGCTGATCCAGATACAGACCTGTACGACGGGAACCGAGCCCGGCGTAAAGTCCACGGCGATGATCAGATCTCCGGTTTGAATGATATTGCCCGAAGCGTCGAACAGCCACTCCGTATGACCGCCGCTGGCGCCCGCGGTCGTAAAGGCCCCGGTAGAAGCGTTATAGGTAAAGCTGTTCCGGTATAGTTCCACATCAAAATAACTCGATCCGCGCGTCCCGAAAGTCGATACCGCCGTGAAAAGCCACAGGGAATCATGTACAGTTAATCCGCTTCGTCGCATATGCGCATAGACGTCTACGAGATCGTTCTTGGTCGGGATGTTTGCCTCTCCGCCGTGCCAGTTGGCCGGGTTGTCGCCGTTCTTGGCCGCGATCGTGAATGTCGTCGAGTCCTTGAGCTGAGCTGCGGCCTGATAGTCCCGGCCATAAACCGCATCCAGCCACAGCGTACCGCCGACTTTGGCATACAACGGCTGAGACATCCGTTTGTTGAAAGTAATATTTCCGCCGGCCTGAAGCAACGCCAGGTAGGTTGCGAAATTCGACGTATCGATGACATTGTGGCCGGCGCCGGAAGGCGCGAACCAGTCATCGGAGGCCACCGCCCCGGTAAGCAACCCATATTTCATCCAGTTGGTTCGGGTGTCCGCATCCACGCCGAAATTCGCGTACAGGCCGCCGTTATTTAACTGGCAAAGGCCTGACTTGGGAGCCAGGCCTGCCAAAAATAGCAGGATTGGAATAGCATGTTTCATAGCGTTCGGATTAAGGGGGGATTCAGAGTTAAAAAGCAGGCGTCTTAATTCCGAACCCGCGGAATTCATAGGTAAACTATCTTGGTCGCAACAGCACGGTATCGGCATCGGTCACTACACCGGTGCTGACCGTCACGGTCGCGGTCGTATCGGCATACGTCGTATCCTGCGCGTGCAACAACAAGGTCCAGGAGCCGGCGTTGACCCCGCCAAAGAAGTAATAGCCGGTTACCGAATCGGGTAGGGCCAGCAGCGTGTCCGTTCCCTGGATGGCCCACACCTCAGGTCTGGCAGCTGCCGGCAATACCCATCCTTTTATGCTGCCGCCGATAGCCTCCGAATAGGTCCGGATCACCGGCTTCAGCAGGTATTTTCCATTTCCTGCAGTCACGATCGAGCGGCCGGCGTCGAAGTCGATCCAAAGCCGGTATTCTATTCCGCCGGTCAGCGTCGCGTGGATATTGAATTTCAAGCCCGACTGCCGGGCGGAAGGCGTATTCAGCGGATAGGACTGGCCGTTGATGACGACCGAATTGCTATCGCCAAGGATCAACCGCAGCTGCGAAAATGTCCCCGCGGGAAGACTCGCGGCGCCCAGCACGGTATCGATCCCATTCCGGAAATCGAGGAGGTTATATATTCCGGGACGGATCAACGGTACCGGCTGCCAGCCTGAACCGACGCCGGTATCCGAAGAAACGTTTACCTCTACCTGTTGCACGTCGATATAAACCGCATCATATGTAGTAGCCGGGTCATCCGTCAGCCGGACTTCCAAATGACCGGTTCCGGTTTCGACGCTTGTTGACTTATTACAGGATATAAAGGAGAAAAGGCCGGTGGCCAGGAGTACGATCAGCAACTTTGATCTTTTTTCGCTTGGTATTTTCATGAGTATCAAATTAGGATCCCGGGACTGGTGCAAATATCCCGGGTGGGTGCACCTATAAGACAGGAAAAGGGCGCAATGGTCCTAGTCGGAAGAGGACGTTTTTTGGCCGATGGAATTAAAACTTTAAACTATATGTAACACTTGGAATAACAGGAATAAGAGGCAGCTGTTTGGCGACCACCGTACCTTTTGCCGGGTCGATCGTCCGGTATACGAGGGAGTTATTCGGCCGTGCATAGACATTGTAGACCGAAAAGATCCATTCTGTCTCCAGTTTTCGGCCCCGTACCGCTCTTATCTTCGTATAGCTCACGTTGAAATCCAGCCGGTTATAGGGGCTTAGCCGGTAGTTGTTTTGCACAACATCCCAGGATCCGGTATGACGCTGGTTCCGGCCCCTTCCCCGTCCTCGTCCGGGATTGTCATATAACGGATCACGCCCATTACCCGGATTCAGGATGAACGATGAATCCGGACTCAGCGAAAAAGCCCGTCCGCTGGCCACAAGGAAATTCGCGGCCACTTTCCAATGTTCGGTGATCGCATAAGCCGTCGACAGGTCCAGCATATTCCGCCGGTCATAGGCGAACGGGAAGGTCTGCCCTTCATTGAGGGAATCGAACCGCTCATAGGCATAGGCCAGCGTATACGCCAGCCATCCCGTCCATCGGCCCCGGTTCTTGCGGATGAACAGCTCGGCGCCATAGCTCCATCCTTTTCCGAAGACCAGTTCGCTTTCGAGCGAAGAGTTGATCGACGAATCCTGGCCGCCGAACAGCAGCTGATTTCCCATTTGCTTATAGTAGACTTCCAGGCTCGTCTGAAAGACATTCGCCGCGAAGTTCTTGTACACCCCCGCCGTTACCTCCTGGGAATTCTCCGGCCGCACCGTGGCGCTGCTGTTGATCCAGACCTCCGCCGGGAAGCTGGCGTTGTAACTTTGTACCAGATGGATGTATTGATGCATGTTCGCATAGGATACCTTCACGCTTGTCGTGGGATCGATCAGGTAGAGCAATGACGCCCGGGGCTCGACCGAAAGATAGTTGACGCCCGGCCCCCTGTACAACGGCGCCCTAACCCCGGCGTATAGCTGCCAGTGGCTGCCCAGCTTCATATTGTCACCCGCGTAGACCGCGAACCGGCCGGAAGTCCGCGTGGGGATGCCCGACGGTACGATCGATACCGACGAATCCGGCCGCGGCGCCTGTCCCGTCAGGGAGGCGGGCGTTACCGTCTGATACAGATAATCGATACCGCCGCTGACCGTATGGGCGGGCGCCGGATACCAGTTCAGCTCGGACTTCACATCGATATCCCGGATACCCGAATACAGCTCCGCGAAGTAACCCAGCTGGGTAGCCGAAAGGAGCTGGTGATATTTGTCATACTCTACTACGGAATGCAGGAACAGCTTCCCGGAGAATTGATGGTTCCACCGCGCCGTCAGCGCCGTATTGCCGTAATTCATCGAATAGTAGATCCCGCTGACGCTTGCGGTATCGCTGACGTAAGTATTGTTGTCCCGCCCGCTGTACAAGCTCAGAAGCAGCCGGTCCTTCGGGGTCAGCTGGAAGTTCAGCTTGGCATTGACGTCATAGAAGTAATAGTTCGCAAAATAGTTGCTGTCCAGCAGCGGCTTCAGCAGGATATCCGTCGTGCTCCGGCGGGCGGAGACCAGGAATGACGACTGCCCGGTCTGCAATGGCCCGTACAGCGTGGCCCCGGATGAGATCGTCCCCAACTGGACATTTCCTCCGGTCTGCTGATTGCTGCCATCCCTCATCACCACATCGAGAACGGAGCTGAGATGATCGCCGTATGAAGCCGGGAACCCGCCCTTCAGCAGGCTGGCGTATTTAACGACCGGAGGATTGAAGACGCCGACCAGTCCGAAGATATGGCTTGGGTTGTAAAGCGTCGCGTCATCCAGCAGGGTGAGGTTCTGGCCCGCATTTCCGCCCCGGACATAATATCCTGTCGTCCCATCCATCCCCGCCTGCACACCCGGCAGCAATTCCAGCGAACTGATTACATCTCCCGTCCCGCTGACCGAAGGGGCAGCTTCGATCATCGCCGTCGTCAGATCGACGACCGCAGCTTGATTCCTTGTCACATTGTCTTCCCGCCGGTCCTTTGCAACGACCAGCTGAGTGATCGGATCATCGTTATATTCCAGCGAAAGGGACACTGTCCGGTCACCGGTAGCATTCATCCATTGTTGCATCGGTTTGTACCCGACATAAGAAACCTGCACGTCAACGCTGCTATCCGCCGCCGGCACTGTGATAGAATAAAAGCCGAAGGAATTTGAAACAACCCCCGTCCCCGATGCCGGAAGATAAACGCTCGCGCCCACAAGCGATTCACCCGTCCGGGCGTCGCGGATATAACCGCTGAGCGTGACCCGGGCGGACGCCGCAGACCCTTGCAGGACGATCTGATCGCCGATAAGCTGCCAGGTAAGGGTGGTGCCCTGCAACAATTTTCGGAGGAAATCATCCAGCGGCATATTCACCGCCGTGATCGAGATATTCTTTTGACCGCGGACCAGCTCGCTGCTGTACGCAAACTTATAAGGGATCCGCATCTCGATGACCGCCAGCGCTTCCGGGAAAGGCCGGTTAACCAGCGTGACCGTAACAAGGATCGGCGGCTTGCCTGGTGACCCGCCCGGCTGCAGGCGCTGATCCTGTGCAAAAACTGGAAGGGACACCATGGAAACGACAAAGCACAGAATGGCCGTAGCCAAACTGTGCCGATCGGTGCGATATGCAGCTGTCAGGTTCAATATCATGGGTCGATCACTCGCCGCGGACAGATTATCTTGTCTTATGCGGTCTTCCGATTCGCAATCCCGCTTTCGGTTTCCGTTATCTGGTCGCGTGGTTCTTCAGGATGTATCCGTTGCTATCCGCCTGGCTTTCCAGGTTCAATGAAGCGCAGATGACCTTCACCGCGTCATCGAACGATTCCCTGTCCAGGTGGAGGGTCAATCTTTTTTCGCCAAAGGCCGGATCCGCCAGCCCGATCGTCTTACCGTACCGCTCCCGTACCGCTGCTATTACGACGGATAGCCGGGCATTGTCAAAACGAAGATCGTTGGTCTTTATTTCACCCCGGCGTCCCGCCGACATCAGCTGTACCACTTCGCCGCCTGCCGTCAGCTCCCGGGTCTCGCCGGTTATCTTGTCGGTAAATGCGACCTTGCCTTCCGACACCGTGACGCCGATGCTGTCGGTTGTGGTATATGCCGTGAAACTCGTTCCGATATCGCGGATACCCGCGCCCTCCATAACGACTTCAAAAGGCTGAGATTGCCGGTGCGCCACTATAAATTCGGCCTTGCCGGCCAGAAGGATCACCTTTCGGGATCCCTTGTTGAATTCCGCCGCTACCTCGACCCTCGTCCGAGGCTGCAGGACCATCGTTGTACCATCGGCCAGCGACATCGTCCGGACTTCGGCCGCCGCCGTTTCATACCGGACCATTCCGTCCCGCGACATCCGCCACCATTCCGTTCCAGCCACCACCAGCAGTACCGCCGCCGCGGCGGCCACCCATCGCCAACGCACGATCCGCCCTATTCCGGGCGCGGGTCCCGAGTCCAGCCGCGCCTGCATTTCGCTCCAGGCCCGGGATTCATCCGCCTCCAGATACCTGGGGTAATCGGCGATCCCTTCCCTCCAGATCTGTTCTAACCGTTTGAATTGTTGCTGGTTGGCTGATGATTGCGCGAGCCAGACCTCCAACCGGAGCCTGTCGTCAGAGGTTAGGTCTCCCTGTAGCGCGGAAACGATCAGCGCCCAGGGAATACTATTATCGGCAGAATGTGTGTCCATGGTTCAACTATAAGACAGATAAATTAGTCCGCGGCCCTAGTGGCGCCAAAAAAAATATCTTATCACCGCCATCCACACCGGCAGCCCATTCCATTCGTCCAGGGCCTGCCGGAGCTGTCGCAATGCATATGTGATATGATTCTTAACGGTTTTGATCGAGATGCCCAGCCGGTCGGCGATCTCCTGCTGCTTCAGTTGCCTGAACCGGCTCATTTGGAATACCTTCCGGCATTGCTCCGGCAACCGGTCGATCGCCTGATAAAGCCGAAGCCGCAGCTCGGCGTCTTCCATCTCCTTCCATTCGACGGCCTCATCGATCCGGCGTCCGGCTTCCGCCTGTTGCCGCCGTTCCCGCTTACTCTTGTCCAGCTCGTTGAGACACCTGTTCACCACCATGCGGTAGAGGTAGGATCGCAAGGAAGATTGGATGGCGATCTTTTCGGCGTCCTGCCAGAGGCGCAGGTAGACGTCATTGACCACCTCCTGCGCGGATGCAGCCTCGCCGAGGTATTGGCAGGCTACGAGAAAAAAGAATTTGTAGTGCTCCTTATAGTAGCGTTCAAAAACCTGTTGGTCTTTCGTTTGGATCGATCGCCAGGTCTTTTCTTCCTCAGGAATCATGTCGCGAAGATAGTGATACCGCTGAATTAGGTAATTTTATACATGATTTCCTTTCCCATCAGCGGTAACTACACCGACCTCTACGAGATCACCATGGGCGCCGCCTATTTCCGCGAAGGCAATACCGACGTTCCGGCCTGCTTCGACTACTTCTTTCGCAAGATCCCCGCAAAAGGCGGCTATGTCCTGTTCGCCGGGCTGGGCGACCTGCTTGAAGCATTGGAGGACCTTCGGTTCAGCGCCGAAGACCTCGCTTTCCTGAAACACCTGAATTTCGCCGCCGACTTCCTTGCCTTTCTGAAGAGCTTCCGGTTTCGCGGCGCCATTCATTCCGTAAGGGAAGGGGAGGTTATATTCCCCGGCTGCCCGATCCTGCGCGTCGAAGGCTCGCTGTTCGAAACGCAACTGGTCGAAACCCTCCTGCTCAACTTCCTGAACTTCGAATCCCTTATCGCGACGAAAGCCTCGCGGATCCGCTATGTGGCGGGTACACGGGCGCTCAGCGATTTCGGCCTTCGCCGCGCTCATGGCCCCGGCGGCATGCTTGCGACCCGCGCCGCAATTATCGGCGGTTTCGAGACCACCAGTAATGTCCTGGCAGCCGAACGATATGGTCTGGCAGCGGCGGGAACGATGGCTCACTCCTTTGTCGAAAGCTATGACACCGAGCTGGAGGCATTTCGCGCCTTTGCCCGGTCGCAGCCGGACAACTGTATCTTTTTGGCTGACACCTATAATACGTTGGATAGCGGCATTCCGAACGCCATCACCGTGGCAAAGGAAATGGAAGCGCAGGGGCGCCGCGCGGCCGGCGTGCGGCTCGACAGCGGCGACCTGGCTTATTTGTCCCGGCAGACAAGGCGGCTCCTCGACGAGGCGGGTCTTTCATACCTCAGGATCGTCGTCTCCAATCAACTGGACGAATACGTCATTAAAAGCCTGCTGGACCAGGGCGCGCCCATCGACGTCTTCGGGGTCGGCACCCAGTTGGTGACCGGTCAGCCGGATGCGGCATTGGACGGCGTATACAAGCTGTCGATGTCCGGCGGCAAGCCGCGGTTGAAACTATCGGACAGCCTGCAGAAAGTGACCCTGCCGGGCGTTAAACAAGTCCTTCGCACCTTCGGCCCCGATGGCCTCTTTGCCGGCGCGGACGCCATTATCCTCGACGGTGAACCGGCGCCCGAAATGATGTTCCATCCCGCCGAGCCTCACCGCTCGCTCTCCATCGCGCATTGGCGTCACGAGCCGCTCCTGCATAAGGTCATGGAACGCGGCGAGCGGCTAAGGGCGCCGCAGGCCGTCAGCGAGATCACAGCTTATGCAACCGCGCGGCTTGCGCTCCTGCCCGCGGAATACCGGCGGTTCGAGAACCCGCATACTTATAAAGTGGGCGTTAGCGGACAACTTCTCGAGCTTCGTGAACAACTCAGGCGGCGCCATGTCCCGGCGCAGCGGCTTTAGACGTGCCTGGCGCAGCGATATTAGACCCGCCCTATCGCAGCGACTTCAGGTAATCCTCGATCTCCTTATACTTTTCCCGCATTTCGGCGTCCACACCCTCCTCTCTTTGCATATACTCCGCCCAGTCCAGCGGCGTGCCGTGATACACGCGGTCGGTAGCACTCAGATCAGCTCCCGCCCCGACCAGCAATTTCACGGATTCCAGCGAGCCGGAGGTCACCGCCTGATGCAATGCGGTGGCATGGGAATGAAAGCCCCTGCAATCCGCCGGGATATCGTTGACCGGCACCTTTCTTGCCAACAAATACCGGATCATGTTCGCATTGCCCCGGAATCCCGCAACCATCAGCGCCAGCTTCGACTCGTCTTCTGAAGTTGTCGCCGCCAGCCGCCTGACATCCTCTTCCCAATCCAAGCCGACGGCAGCCACAAACGTCAATTCACCGCCGCGCCGGATCAGATGAGCCGCCGCTTCCGGATTACCGTGCGCGATCGCGCCAATTCCATCACCCGGGTTTGCACCCGAATCGATCAGGAGATCGATCAGCGCGATCTGCACGCCGCATTCTTTCGGGATGCGCCCCGTCGAAACCAGCGCCAGGGCGTAGTCCGACTGAAATGAATATGTCTCTGCCGCATGCTTTCGGCAATAGCCGATCAGCATCCGCGTGACCTCGACGATATTCGCGGGCAGCTTTCCGTTCCGGATCGGATTGTCGGCGACGAACCAGATCAGGTAGGGGCTTTTGAAATATCCTTTCTCCGGCAGATCCAGCCTTTCCCGCACGAGGCGCGGATACGCATCCAGCAATGCCTGCAGTGCCGGCAAGTCTCCCGAACCGATCGCTTCTACCGCCTGCCGGAAAAGCGGGTCATGGATGTCGGAATTTTTCATGTACCCGAAGGTACTATTGCTTGATCAGATACCCGAATATCCCGTCTGCTTCATCCGCCGGGCCGGCTGTGAAATATAACCGGTTCGGATCGATGCTCGTAGCAGTTGACGGCGGGAATGACAGAGCCCACAGCCCATCGATCGCGATGGTTCTGTTATGAGCCCTCAGTTGGCCGAGGAATGAGCCGTCCGGCGCATATACATTGATATGGCCGTCGCCGAAGTTCCCGATCAGGACCACGGGTGTCGATACATCGTGCTTGCCGTCTCCTCCGGACGAGCTGGGGGGTACTCCCTTCTCATCGGAAGCCGACATATCTTCCATCGACAGCCAACCCGCGGGCGCCCAGGCTATTCCCCACGGCGCATTCAGGCTGCCATGCGACGCAAAACGCCTCACGAATGTACCATCCGGCGTGAATACATCCACAATTCCCAAACCGGCCCCATGCATTTCATCGATGCTTCCGGGGGTCTGTTCGGCATAGACTACGAATAACCAGTTGCCAATAGGC
The DNA here is from genome assembly GCA_035695565.1 of Puia sp. Taxonomy (GTDB): domain Bacteria; phylum Bacteroidota; class Bacteroidia; order Chitinophagales; family Chitinophagaceae; genus Puia. Next base: position 423,199 of record DASRRX010000016.1, read on the forward strand.
TTGATGTTGAATGGGGCATAACCCGCCGGCAGGTGAGGATCATGAAAGGGGAAGGACACGAGGTTGAAAGTGTTATCAAACACATCGACCTTGCCGGTCATGAAGTTGGCGGCATAGATATAGTTGCGGCCACCGACGCTGTCCAGCGCCACCCCTTTATAAACGGCATTCGCGGACCTGTTCCTGATCAACTGGGCATTATTGCCGTCTGCGCCGTTCCAACCCGACAATACCCCATCCTCGCTGACGAACACGAAAAGGGCGCCCTGGCCGTCGGCCAGCGTAAACCCCGATCCGCCGACATAGGCGTTACCGCTTGGGACGCCGCCAACGCTATCGGTGGAAGACGGTATATTGACAGGCGGGCGTACGATGGCGCCCTCGCCGGTATACAATTCACTGAGCCCGGCTCCATTCGCATTCACCCATGCGATCCCCGAGGGCGCCCATGCCAAACCCCATGCATTCTGCAAAGTAGTGTCCACTAATTTTGGCCCGTACATCGCCTTGTTGGCTACCAGTACCACCTCTTCAAAGTTCTTCAGGTCGTTTTGATTAAAGTTCCCTTTATGGCAAGACGCGACCAGCAGTCCGCCCATCATAAGTCTCAATGCCATCCGCAAATGAAAAAGTGTTAGCTTGTTCATGATCAGCAATTTTAAGTTTTAGAATAACGATACTCCTGGTGCGATGAGGGAGGGTTAGGCCGGCCAGCCTGCATGTGGGGTACTGCGATCGGGTTGCAGCAGGTAAGAAGAAAAAACGGGAGGTCGTCAGAGGCAGTTGCCTGAGGGGGGAATTTTCGATCCATCTATTCGATCCTTCCCGCCGCCTTCCAGCCATACTTTGGCTCAAAATACGCCCAAAGCAACGCCGACACCCGCCTCGCCAGGACCCAGGCTTCGTTATCCGGCACCCATCGCTGATCGGCATTATTCTTCGTCGCCACATAGAAGACATAGTCCCCATGCGGCGCATCGACCAGCATTACCTCCGACCGGGAATCGTCCACCATCCCCTGTTTGGAAGCGGCCTGCACGTAAGGCGGGATCTGCGAGAGCGCATACTCATCCCAAAAGACATGGGTCATGATACGGTACATGGTCTGGCTTGCCGCAGGGCTTACCACTTGCTGATTGCGGATCATCGTCACCAGCCCGGCCATCTCCCGGGGCGTCGTCTGCCCCCAGCCATATCGCTCCCGCGCTGCTTCCCGACCCGGCGTCCGCGAGTTGACCCGCGTCGAATCGAACCCGTGGCCGGCCAGCCAGGCATTGATGGCCGCCCCGCCACCGGCCAGCTTTTCGCACCAGACGGCCGCGGAATTGTCGCTATGCGTGATCATGAGCGTCACCGCGGTCTGAAGATCGGTAGGGGTGCTGTCCTTGAAGAACTGCATCAGCCCCGAACCCTTTCGCGCCAGCGAATCACGATAGACCAGCGGCTGGTGATAGGTATAAGCGCCCGCGACGATCTTGTCGAAGATGCCGGCCAAAATGGGGATCTTGACGATACTTGCCGTCGGAAAGACCGTATCGGCATTGATGGCGGCCTCCCGGCCGGTCCGCAAATTCAGCACATAGACGCCGGCAATGCCATGGAAGGTATCCGTCAGTGCGCGCAACTTCGACACGAGCCGGTTATCGGTCCGGTGTGGCGGAAAAGGTTGCGGAAAGGCGGACCTGGACAAGAACATACAGAGAAGCAGGAGGGTCAGGAATGATCTGGACATACTACAGGTATCGGTGATCGTTGAATAATAGGCTACGCCGGTTAAGATATGATTTTCTAACGACATGTTAACAACCGCTCTCATCTACTATTTCTTTCGTAATTTTTCCGCATGAATTTCAAAAAGGTCAACAACATATCGGGATGGATCGTATGCGCGATCGCCTGCACCGTCTTTATTCTTACCCGCGAGGCGACGGTCAGTTTCTGGGATTGCGGCGAATTCATCCCCTGTGCTTACCGGCTGGAGATCTCGCATCCCCCCGGAGCGCCTTTATTCATTCTGCTGGGCCGGCTCTTTATTATCCTCTTCAGCGGAAATATCGATGCGGCTACCGCCAACCCCCACGCCGCCGTGCAGGTTAACCTGCTTTCAGCCATGAGCAGCGGCTTCACTATCCTTTTCCTGTTCTGGACGACCACCCGGCTGGCAAAAAAGCTGATGGTCAAAAAAGACGAGCCCGTCAGCCTGGAAAAAACCATCGCCATCATCGGCGCCGGGGCTGTAGGGGCTCTGGCCTTTACCTTCTCCGATTCCTTTTGGTTCTCCGCGGTGGAAGGTATCGTATTCGGCGTGTCACCGCTGTTTATCTCCCTGGCTTTCTGGGCCATCGGGAAATGGGACGAACAGGCGGACGAGCCGCACGCCGACCGCTGGATCGTCCTGATCGCCTACATCATCGGGTTGTCGATCGGCGTCCACCTCCTCAGCCTGCTTGCCATCCCCGCGGTCGTCATGACCTACTATTTCCGCCGGTTCAGCTATTCAAGACGGGGGATGATCCTGGCCTTCCTTTTCGCCTGCGTGCTGACCGGGGTCGTCCAGATCCTCGTCATCCAATACAGCATTAAACTGATGGGCTGGTTGGAACTACTTTTTGTCAACAGCTTCGGTATGCCGTTCAACTCCGGTTGCTATTTCTTCGTCCTTCTGCTGGCGGCAGGGATCGTCCTCGGCCTTCGCTGGGCTATTCGGAAGAAGAAACATGCTGTCGAGCTGGCGATCTTCAGCTTTGCCTTTATCCTAATCGGCTATTCCTCCTATGCCGTGATCATGATCCGGGCCAATGCCAGTCCCGCCGTCAATATGCAAAACGTCAACAACCCGATCGATCTCGTGGCCTATCTCGACCGCGACCAGTATGGCGAATGGCCGATCCTCCGGGGCGCTGACTTTACCGCCCACCCGATCGGCTACAAGGACGCCGGCAATCTCTACGACAAAGACCTGCATGACGGCAAATATGACGTGGTCGGGAAGAAGATTTCCTATGACTATGACCCCGCCGATATTCATTGGTTCCCCCGCATCTGGGACGTCGACAACCAACAGGGGCACGTCGATTACTACAAGAGTTACCTGGGCATCGACGGGACCGAGCCGCCTTCGGTGGCCGACAATATCCACTGGCTGTGGGGCTACCAGTTCAACTGGATGTACTGGCGATATTTCATGTGGAATTTCGCCGGCCGGCAAAACGATCTTCAGGGCACCGGTAACCCCCGCGACGGCAACTGGATCTCCGGAATCGGACCTATCGACAACCTGCGGCTGGGCGATCAGAGCCAGTTGCCGGATTCCCTTCAACACAACAAAGCACACGCAACCTTATTCTTTCTGCCGCTCATCCTCGGCCTCCTCGGGCTGGGCTATCAATGGAAACGGAGAAAAACCGACGCCCTGGTGGTCTTCCTGCTCTACTTTTTTACCGGGATCGCGATCATCCTTTACCTCAACCAGGCAGGCCCGCAGCCGAGAGAGCGGGACTATTCGCTGGTAGGATCCTTCTACGCCTTTTCCATCTATATCGGTCTTGGCGTCCTGTACGTCGTCGACCTTTTCCGCAGAAAGCTGCCAGGTAACCGCGCGGCGATCCTGGCTTCCGTGCTTTGTCTTGCGGCGGTGCCATTGCTGATGGCCTGCCAGGAGTGGACCGCCCATGATCGCCACCGGAAAACGCTTGCCCGCGCTATTGCAAACGACCATCTGGAGTCCTGCGCCCCGCAGTCCATCTTGTTCACGGTCGCCGACAACGATACCTATCCGCTCTGGTATGCCCAGGAGGTCGAAAATATGCGGTCCGACGTCCGGGTCGTGATCACCACCCTGTTGGGAACCGAATGGATGATCGATCAGTTGAAGACAAAGGTCAACGAAAGCGATCCACTGCCATTCAGCTGGTCGCATGATAAATATGCCGGGGACACCCGGAATGATATCCCCTACAATGACAGGTCGCCCTTTCCGAAGGATAGCTCGATGAACCTGCAGGCTGCGATGGCCTTTATGGGAAGCGACAGTACGAGGGTGCCGTCCCAGACCGAGCAGATGATCAACTATATGCCGACAAAGAACTTTTACCTGCCGGTGGACCGGTCGGCCGTACTGGCTAACGGAACCGTGGCGGCGGCCGACAGCGCCAGGATCCCCGACAGGATCAGCTTTGTCTTTCCGGGCAATGAGCTGCTCAAGGGCGATATGGCCGAGCTCAACATCATCGCGGCCAACAACTGGAAACGCCCGATCTATTTCACCTATCCGCCGTATAACATCGGGCTTGGCGAGTACGTCGTGAACGAGGGCCTGGCCTACCGGCTAACGCCCATCCGGCAGCAGGACCGCAACGGCGGCGTCGACACAAAAAATATGTTCGCTACGCTGATGAACAAGTTCAAGTTTGGCGGTGGCGAGAAACCCAACGTCTATTTCGATGAGAACGGCCGGCGGGAACTCCTGTCGATCCGCGGCGCCTATGCCACGATTGGCGCTGCGCTTGCTTCGGAAGGGCAAAAGGATAGCGCCCTCCGGGTGCTGACCTATGGCTATAAGATGATCGATCCGACGACCCTTCCGTACGGAATGGTGTCCAGCGGGAATATGGAGAATATCGCTTCGCTTCAATATGCCGATGCGCTTTACCAGGCCGGCGATACAAAGACAGCGGCGTTGATCGCCAATGCCGTCATCCGGGATTGCCGCCAGCAACTCGCCTACTATCAATCCCTGGGCGAAGAGGCAGGCGCAACTTTCCAGCGGGACCAGCAGACGGCCGCCGCCATTATGCAGCAGTTGGAAGGGCTGCTGAAGCAGATGAGCCCCGGGCCGGGTCTGCAGCCGGGCCCGAAGAAATAGGGGAGGAGAAGCGCGAGTTGATTATTAACCGCGGATTGATTATATTTATAACACGAATGCGCACGTTGTTAACCATACTCGCTATAACGGCTTGCCTTACGACCCAGGCGCAAGGGCATCTGCCGCTCAGCGGTACCTGGGGATATATGCCCTGGCAGCCGTTCGTTCCCTATTCGCTCTTTACCAACAGCAACCCGAAACATAAGGTACAGGTGCAACCCTTTGCCAGCATTTCGGCAGGTTACATGTTCCTCGGCGGCGGCGTATCCTATCTGTCCGCCCCGGTCGGGCTGGTGGTCTACCGTCCGCTGAATAACAACTTCACCACGTTTGCCGCCGCCACGGTCGCCCCGACGGTGTTCCATTTCAACAGCCTGCTGTACAATACTCCCGGCTATCCCGGCGGTAGCTTCACCCGCCTTGGCGTAAATGCCGGCGTTACCGGCGGCGTGATCTATACGAATGATGCGAAGACCTTCTCCATCTCCGGAAGCATAACCGTCGAACGAGGCAGCTATCCGGTATATGTACCACCGGCTACGAATACGCGAAAACAGTACTAGTACATGCAAGAAGATATCCTGTCCACCCCTCCATCCTTCAAACTCTATACCGACAGAGCGGTCCTTATCGGGACCTTCATAGGAGGCCCGTTGGTAGCGGGTTACCTCGCGGCAGAGAATTACCGGCAGCTCGGGCAACAGGACAAGGCGGGCAGAGCCTGGATCATCTCCATCCTTGCAACGGTCATCATCTTTGGCGGGATATTCATTCTTCCGGCCGACAAGATCCCCCCGTATATTATACCGATAACGTATACGCTGATCGCGCGATATCTGGTGAAGACATACCAGGGCCCGGCGATCATAACCCATGTCGAACAGGGCGGGCCCACATATACGGTCGGGCGTGCGGTGTGGATCGGTCTCGTCGGCCTTGTCATCCTGTTCCTGCTCCTTTTTGGGTTTATCCTCCTGACCAACAAGGACGTGCTACAGTAAGGCTCCCATATTGTAGAAATAATTCCCCGGCTCACTAATCGAATAGTAACCAATTGGTTCATTAGAGGCGGCTATTGTTCCGGCCTGCTTTTTGTCGCCCAATCGTGATTGCGCCGTCAGATTGGAGCATCTGATGCATCAGTTGATGGCATAACCGCCCTGACCGTAAAACTACCTGACGCTTATGCCAAGGCTCCTGATTCGTATTTTCCTGCTTCTTATGCTGCCTTGCCCCGTGCCGGCCCAATCAACTCAAGCGGCCCGACCGGGCCGTAACGACACCACGCCCGAGTTGCACCAGCTCCTCGATCTGTCGGTGGAACAACTGATGAATGTCAAAGTAGTCACCGCCGCCGGTTTCCCGCAACAAGCCTCGCAAGCGCCGGCTACGATCACGGTCATCACCGCTCAGCAGATCAGGGAACGCGGCTATGAGCAGCTGGAAGACGCATTACGGGACGTCCCGGGTATCGATATGGTCCACATCAATGGATATGCGCCCACGCTGATCTATTTCAGGGGCATGTATGGCGCGGAGAATACCCGGGCGCTCCTGATGATCGATGGGATCGCAGAGAACAATATCCTCGGCAGTAACGATATGGCCGGTCCGGCGTACAGCCTTCATGACGTGGAGCGGATAGAGATCGTCTGGGGACCGGTATCCGCCCTCTATGGAGAAAATGCCTATGGCGGCGTTATCAATATCATCTCGAAAAAAGGTGCGCAGGCGAGTGGGTTCCATGCGGAGGAAGGATTGGGCAGCTACAGCACCCGGTTTGAAAAGCTGAACGCCGGGTTCCTCAAGGGTCGCTGGGAAGGATCGGTTGCCGGCACGCTTTACTATAGCCAGGGCCCTGTATTCAGGAACCGTGATCCTTACTATAACGCCTCCTTTTTCGATAATGCCTATTCGTATAAGGGTGAACTGAGCTATCACGGTGATCATAGCACGACGACGATCGGTTACCGCAGCTATCGGACGCCCGCCGGCTGGGGAACGTATTCGAACAGCGCAACGACCTATTTCGGCCTGCCGCCGCAGGGCTACAAGAATCTGGGGCTTGTCGGGCTTGTCCAGCGAAGCTTCCTCGGAAAGCGTTCCGGCGTCGACGATCCTTTTCTGCGGACGTTATACTTACAGGAAGACTGGCAACCGGGCAAGAATGTCGGGCTGACGGGCAGACTGACCTATCGCGAGACGGGCGTTGCCGCCGATTCTTATATTCTAATTACGACCAACGGTACGCTGATGCAACGCATCCCGATCCTCACTACCTCCAACCGGATGGTCGGCGAATTATCCGGTCACTGGCAGCTAACGGACCGCCAGCAGCTGGCCGGCGGCCTGTCCTTTTTCCAGGATAATGTCGAAAAGGGGGAGAGGGGGATCGTATATGACCCTGCGGTAGAGGTTTTCAACGGCAAGGATAGCGTGACGGACCTGCATCCGGGCTTTGCCCCGCGCGCCTTCGATATCCGCAACAATTTCGGCAGCTATGCCCAATACGTCATCACAACTCCCCTGCTGCACAAGACAAGCTGGACCGCGGGCGCGCGGTACGACTACAACAGCTATTTTGGTTCCGCCTTCAGCCCCCGGCTGGCGGTCGTCAACGAATGGAATAGCAAGGTCACGATAAAACTGCAGGCGGGTCAGGCTTTCCGCGCGCCAACCAACCTGGAGATCTATCAGACCGGCCGCAATTTCAAGCTGACTACGGAAAAGATAACTTCCTATGAGATCAATGCCGCCTATACGCCCGTGAAGCAGGTACGCATCGGCGTGAACTTTTTCCGGAACGAGCTCCGGGATGTGATCGTGTTAGCCGATCTTTCCGGTCTCAATCCCGACAAGAACCCCGGGAAGATCGATATCGACGGCATGGAAGCCGTGCTGAATTACCAGGTCGGCGCTTTCCTGACGGGCTGGGCCAACTTCACCTGGCAGGACCCGAGGGGCAAGGACCTGGTGACGGGCGCTTCAGGCCAGCTGCCGGACGTGGCCGCCGTCAAAGGAAATACCGGCGCAACGGTTCATTTCAATCGCGATCTGTTCCTCACCCTGTCGGAGAACTGGGTCGGTAAACGCAAGAGTCCCCGGACCGATCCTTATGGCCCCGTAGCCGGATATGCCCTGACCAACCTGGTCATCGGGACGACGAAACTGTTCGACCGCCATATAAGCGCAAGTATCGATATCCATAACCTGTTCAACGCAAAATGGCTCGATCCCGGCTTCAGGACTGCTGACGGTCTCGTCTATGCGACGGTGCTGGAGCAGCCCGGCGCGAATGCCATCATCAAGCTTGGGATAACGCTATGAAGCAGCCGGTCAAATATGCCTTTGCCGCGATATCGCTGGTGCTGCTGACTGGTTTCGGGCGGGCGGGGCCGCAGGAGCCGGAGATCGAGACCAATCTTAAAGCGGCTTTCCTTTACAATTTTACCAAGTACATCGACTGGCAGCTCAGCCCGGATGAAACCACGTTTGTCATCGGCGTCGTGGGGCCGTCCGATATCGACGGAGCGCTCAAAGAGATCGCCCGCACCGGGACGGTCAACAACCGCAGGATCGTGATCAGGCGCTTGGACCGACTGGATCAGCTCGGGTCCTGTCAGCTTCTGTTCATCTCGCGGCGATGCCGGTTCCGGCTCGCGGATATCCTGGCCAAAGTAGGAAAAGGAGAGATCACCGTCGCGGAAGCGAAGAATGCGGCAAGGAATGGAACGGGTTTCAACTTTATCCTGGTAGGCGACAAATTGAAATTTGAGGCCAATACCAAGGCATTGAATTCGAGCGGGCTGCGGATCAGCTCCCAGCTGCTCAAACTGGCGATCATAGTCAAATGAAAATGAAATGAAAGAGTGAATTTTCTTACCAACATATCGATCCGCAACAAACTGGTGCTTATCCAGGTTCTCACGAGCGTGCTGGTGCTGGGTCTTTTTGCCACCATTTTTATCGTCCGGCAGATCAACGACTTCAAGACGCGGAAAGCGCTGGATATCGGCAGTATCGCCGGCGTCATCGCACAGAACAGCATTTCACCGCTCCAGTTCCAGGACGCCGATGCGGAAATGAAGATGCTGAACGACGTCGAAACGGTGAGCCCGGATATCAACTTCATCTCGGTCATGGACAGGGATCGCAATGACTTTGCGGTTCTGGGTAAGGAGAAGGCGGACAGCGATGACTATTCGACGTACCGCAATAGCGTGGGTACCTTTTTCACCGATAACGACCTGATCGTCGTCCGGTCCATCGACAATGGCGGCGAGACCATCGGAAAGGTCTATCTCGAAGTGCGGCTGACCGAATTGACGCGCATGAAGGTGCATATGCTCCGGCTGGCGACGGCGCTGGCGCTGCTGGCGGTCCTGGCTGCGTTCCTGATCTCGATCGGCATGCAGTCCTATATCTCTTCGCGGTTACTGGCCCTTGTCCGGGTCATGCGCCGGGTGGGCGATACGGGCGATTACCGCGCATCCATCCGGGATGAGGGGAGCGATGAGATCAGCGTCCTTGTCAAAGGGTTCCAACGGCTGCTTGAGCAGATCCGGGAGAATGAACGACGAAAAGATGAATTTATCGGCGTCGCAAGCCATGAGCTCAAGACGCCGCTGACCAATGTCAAGGGCTATCTCGAGATCCTCAACACCCTTGAAGACCGCGAGCCGCAGCGGGAGATCGTCGAACGGGCGTTTGCCAATGCCGGGAAACTGGAGAAGCTGATCGCCGATCTTTTGGACGTGTCGAAGATCCAAACGGGTCAGTTGGAGCTGAACCTGACCGACTTCGATATGGATGAACTGATCCGCGACTCCATCGCTTCTACCCGGATGCTGGCCAAAGACCGGTCGATCACGCAGATGGTAAGGGTGGAATGCACCGTCCGGGCCGACCGGCAACGCATCGAGCAGGTGCTGCTCAATCTCCTGTCAAACGCCGTAAAATATTCCCCTGAAGGCAATCCGATCGAAGTGAATGCGGTCGTCAGCGGCGATGAGATCACGGTCGAGGTGGCGGACTATGGTCCAGGCGTGCCGGGGGGAGAAGAGACGGCGATCTTTGGGCGCTTCTACCGCGCCAGGGGCATCTCCCAGCATATCTCCGGCTTCGGCCTCGGACTGTATATCTGCCGGGATATCGTCAACCGTCACCGGGGGAGGATCTGGGTCCGGAACCGGCCGGACGGGGCTTCATTCTTTTTCCGGATGCCGGTCAAAGGACCGACGTAGGCGCGGGGCTGCCGTCCGAATCGCCGTCCCCCGGGGCCCGCCTTGCCAACACAAAATATTCGTTTATTTAACCCGATACAAATATGAAAAAGATCCTGGTAATTGATGACGATGTCGATATTCTGCTGCTGGTGAAACTGGCGCTGACCATGAACGGGCTGGACGTGCGTACGCTGTCCCGCTGGGAGATGATCCCCGAGACGATCGAGGAATACGCGCCTGCCCTCATCCTGATGGATATCTCTCTCGGGACCGCCGATGGTCGTGATATCTGTAAAGGGCTGAAACGCGAAGCGCTGACAAAAGACATCCCGGTGATCCTGTTCTCCGCCAACAACGAGTTTCAAAAGAGTATCGGGGAATGCCAGGCGGAGGGTTTTATCGCCAAACCCTTCGACATTTCTGATTTGGTGGCAAGGGTGAAAGAAAAAGCAAGATAATCGGTAAATTTAGTCAATCTGGCTGCGGGCCGAATAACGGCCGCCCACACTGCATTCTAGCAATATGAAATACTTAGTGCTTGATACCTACGATGACCTGAGCCGCAATGCCGCCGATATCTTTATGGAGCAACTGCGGGGCAACAAAAGTTTGCTGCTGGGCGCCTCCACCGGCAGTACGCCTACCGGCCTGTATTCGCGCCTCGGCGATTGCGCGCGCAAAGACCCTTCCCTGTTTTCCGCTCTGCGGGTGATCAAACTCGATGAATGGCATGGTCTCCCGATGAACGATCCCGGAACCTGCGAATCCTACCTTCGCACCCGGGTGCTGGAACCGTTGAAGATCGGCGCCGACCGATATTTTGCCTTCAACGGCGAAACCAAAGAGCCGGAGGCCGAATGCGCGGTTATCCGGAACATGCTTGACCGGCAAGGCCCCATTGACGTTTGCATCCTTGGCCTCGGAATGAATGGCCACATTGCCTTCAACGAGCCCGCGGCGGCCCTGGTGGCGCATGCACACCTTTCCGTCCTCGCCAGATCCTCGCAGTTCCATCCCATGGTCGCGGACCGCGGCGTGAAGCCGGTAGCCGGGCTGACGCTGGGCATGGCGGATATCTTTCAGTCGCGGCTGATCCTGCTGCTGATCAGCGGAGCGGCAAAAAGGGATGTCACCCAGGAGCTGCTTTCGCAAAAGATCACCACCGCGCTTCCGGCGTCGCTGCTTTGGCTGCATTCCAACGCCATTTGCTTAATGGACAGGGACGCATATCCGTTATAGGGCTACTTATTTTTTCCCGCAGTCGCCGTCGCGGTCAGCGAGTACGCCGTCTCGTGTTTGCATTCGCTCAGCACGAAATAGGTCTGGACCGCCCCGATATTCGGCAGCGTGGCCAGCTTGTTGCGAAGGAAGAGGTGGTATTCGCTGATATCGGCGATCGCTATTTTCAGGAGGAAATCGAACTGCCCGGTCAGATGGTAACATTCCATGACCTCGGGGAATTTGACCGCTTCCTTTTCAAAGCCGCTAAGGGCGCTTTGCGCGTGCTGTTTAAGCTGGACCGTCGTGAAGGCCGTCAGCGATTTATCGATCAGTTGTTTGTCGATCAGCGCCACGTATTTCCGGATGACCCCGCTTGCCTCGAGCTTGCGGATGCGCTCGTGCACCGTGGTGACCGACTTGTTCAGCTTGTCGGCGATTTCCTTCGTCGTCAGGCGGGCGTCGTGCTGGAGATACTGCAGGATACGCCGGTCGGTTTGGTCAAGTCTGGATTCCATATGCTTTTTTTCGGTTAGCTGGCTAAATTAAGGGGTTATCTTGGTGTTTTTTTCGGAATCTACGCCATTTTTCCGTTTTATTATTGCCTATTGGGTAAAAAGGTGGTTTTTTATCCGGTTTGGCGAAGTTTTGGTAAAAAATATTTGCCAAAACACTCTACATGAATAACAGAATTATCGAACCCTTGTCAGCGGTGGGCATGGCTGACATCGAGCGGGTAGGAGGGAAATGCGCGTCGTTGGGCGAGATGACCCGCAATTTAAGTCAGCTTGGTATCCGTATCCCCGATGGGTTCGTGATCACTACCGACGCCTATTTCCAGTTCATCGCACAAAGCGGGCTGGAACCGATGATAAACGAGGCGCTAAGAAAGGTGGACCACAACAATGTCGAGTCCCTGCGCCGCACCGGCCTTAATATCCGTCAGGCGATCAGCAACGCGCGCTTTCCTTATGAATTGTCTCATCAGATCATCGAGTCGTATGAACAGTTGTCCAAGACCTACGGGCAGTCGGCGACGGATGTGGCGGTACGCAGCAGCGCAACGGCAGAGGACCTGCCGGACGCAAGCTTTGCCGGTCAGCAGGAGACCTTTCTCAACGTGCGTGGGCCGGCCGCGCTGATCGATAGCGTAAGGAATTGTTTTGCCAGCCTCTTCACCGACCGTGCCATCAGCTATCGCCGGACCTTCGGTTATGATGCGATGCGGGTAGGCTTGTCGGTATGCGTGCAGAAGATGGTGCGGTCCGACCTGGCTACCAGCGGGGTTGCCTTTTCACTGGACACCGAGAGCGGCTTTAAGGATGTAGTAATGATCAGCGGTAGCTATGGACTTGGAGAGATGGTGGTACAGGGCGCCGTCTCGCCCGATGAATACCTGGTCTTTAAGCCGGCGCGCGAGCGGGGATTTGCCTCCATCATTGAAAAGAAGCTGGGGGTGAAAGACAAGCTGATGGTCTATGGCGATCACTCGGACCAGCGTACCAGGATCATCCCCGTGGAGGAGTCGCAACGCGGCCGGTTCTGTCTGGAAGACGGGCAGGTGTTGCAACTGGCGGACTTTGTAATGCGAATCGAGGAATATTATTCCCAGATCAAAGACAAGTGGTGTCCCGTGGATATAGAGTGGGCTATCGATGGCTTATCGGGTGACCTTTTCATCGTACAGGCAAGACCGGAGACCGTGCATTCGCGGCGGGAGCAGGCGCAGCTGGTGGAATACCGGCTGGATGCAAAAGCGGAAAAAAAGCTGATCGGGACGGGTATTGCCGTCGGCGACAAGGTCGGCTCGGGACGGGTGACCATTTTATATTCGCTGGACAAGCGGGTAGGGGGGCGGGAATTCATGGAGGGAGATATCCTGGTCACCGAGATGACCGATCCTGATTGGGAGCCCGTGATGAAGAAAGCAGCGGCGATCATTACCAACAAGGGCGGCCGTACCTGTCATGCCGCCATCGTAGCGCGGGAGATGGGCGTACCGGCGATCGTAGGATGCGGTGACGCCACAAGCTGGCTGCGGGACGGTCAGGTGGTGACGGCCTCTTGTGCGGAAGGGGCGGTGGGACAGGTCTATGAGGGCAGGATCCCGTTTGAAAAGGTCACGACGGATCTTTCGGCGGTGCCGCAGACGCGGACGCCGGTGATGTTGAACGTAGGCTCGCCGGATACGGCATTCGGGTTTGCGCAGCTGCCGCATCATGGCGTGGGGCTGGCCCGCGAGGAATTCATTATCAACAATTATATCCAGGCCCATCCGCTGGCCCTGTTGAGGCATTCGCAACTGGGGGATGCGGCGTTGTCGGCGTCCATTGCGAAGCTGACAAGGGGCTTCGACAGCGGAGAAGAGTATTTCATCGCGCAATTGTCGTTCGGGATCGCGCGGATCGCCGCCGCTTTCTATCCGCGGAAAGTGATCGTCCGGTTCTCCGACTTCAAAAGCAATGAATACCGGAATCTGCTCGGCGGCAACTATTTTGAACCGCAGGAAGAGAATCCCATGATCGGCTGGCGGGGAGCGTCGCGGTATTATTCGGCGGCCTACAAGCCGGCCTTCGCGATGGAATGCCGTGCGATCCGGAAGGTGCGTGAAGAGATGGGTTTGAGCAACGTCGTGGTGATGGTGCCGTTCTGCCGGACGGTGGAGGAGCTGAAGAAGGTGCAGGCCGTAATGGCGGAGCAGGGTCTCGAGCGCGGGAGCAACGGTCTGGAGGTCTATCTGATGGCAGAGCTGCCGTCCAATATCATCCTTGCCGGAGAGTTCGCATCGCTGGTCGATGGCTTCTCGATCGGGTCGAATGATCTCACGCAGCTGACCCTTGGGATCGACCGCGATTCGGCGCTGGTGGCGCATTTGTATGACGAGCGGAATGCGGCGGTCAAATCCCTGCTGCGGCAACTGATCCGCACGGCCAAACAACACCGGGTCAAAGTCGGCATCTGCGGCCAGGGCCCATCCGACTTCCCCGATTTTGCGCAGTTCCTGGTCGAGGAGGGGATCGACAGCATCAGCGTGACGCCGGATGCTTTGATCAAGACGCTGCGGTCGGTGCATGCGGTGGAGCAGGTGACGGCGGGAGAGATGGCGGAAGCCTGATGGATTCATTCCCGCTACTGCGCCGTCAGTTCATATCTTGAGCCCTTTGTCGTTCTAAATTCCACGACGCCGCCTGCCAGCTTTTGCTGATGCACCGGCTTCCCGTTGCAGCTAACCCGGACGGCCGCATGTGCTTGCAGCCGGCAGATCTCACCCTGCTTCGACATCAGGGTAGCGTGCACGATCTGACCTTGATCCCACCCGAGATCCCATTCGAAAGCTCCGCGGGTACACACTCCGTTGAACGTGCCTGTCTTCCACTCGTCCGGCAGCGCGGGCAGCAGTTCGACAAGTCCGTCGTGCGACTGCACCAGCATTTCGGTAATCGCAGCTGTGGCGCCCAGGGTTCCGTCTACCTGAACCGGGAATCCATGGTTTCCGAAAAATTGGGGGTTGGTTTCATCCCGGAGATACCCATTGAGGATGGCGCCTGCATGGTTGCCATCGCGCAGCCTTGCCCATAGGGCGACCTTCCAGGCCCGCGCCCATTCGGCGGAAGAATCGCCGCGCTGGATCAGCAATTGACGACAGGCATCCATGAGCATCGGCGTCTTGCGGAATGAAAAGACATTTCCGGGGTAAAGGCCATACAGCGGGGAAAGGTGACGATGCGGATGTTCCGTCTGTCCCCAGTCCTCGGCCCATTCCTGCAAAGCGCCATCCTTGCCGACCTGTGGCGGAAGAAATCGTAACATCGCATTCCTTGCGGTGTCGGCCAAAGCAGGATCGGTATGCAGGATAGCGGCAGCCTTGATATATTGATCGAAGAGATCCGTAAGTATCTGCATATCGATGGATGAGCCCGCACAGATAGTGGTGCCTGGCAGGAAGGCTCCGGTGACCTCGTCGAAATACCGGCCGTTCCCGGGCCTCGCGGGAAAATTCTCCGGTGATGTGGATGGGTTGGTGACCAGCCATTGCTTGGCGGGACCTGCAGCATTGGGACCGGCCGCATGGGGACCGGCTCCCTTCGGACCGGCAACCAGGAAATCCAGGAAGAATTGAACGGAGCCTTTGAGCACCGGGTATACTCGCCTTAGGAACGACGTATCTTCCGTATAGGCATAATGTTCCCATAAATGCGTGCAAAGCCATGCGCCTCCTACCGTGAAGGTTCCCCAGGTGGGCCCGTCCATCGGCGCCGCCACCCGCCAGAGATCGGTGTTCTGATGGAATACCCAACCCCGGCATCCATAGTGTTCCCTTGCTACCTGCGATCCCTGGTCGGTCAGGTCTTCGATCAATTGAAAGAGGGGGCCGGCGCATTCCGAAAGATTTGCGGTCTCCGCCGGCCAGTAGTTCATCTCGGTATTGATATTGGTGGTATACTTGGAATCCCACATCGGATCAGGATTGTCGTTCCAGATGCCCTGAAGATTGGCGGGCTGGCAGCCGGGACGTGACGAGGAGATCAACACATAACGTCCGAACTGATAAGCGAGGGCGGCCAGACCGGGCTCCGAAACCGACGCCTTCCGTTCGTCGGTAGGATCGTATGACGCCGTCGTGACCGGCAGGTGAAGCGACACCCGGCTGAAAAGTCTGCGATAGTCCCGGAGATGCGTCTCCCTGATGGAATCATATGTCTTCCCCAAAAGATTGGCCAGGTAGGCGTCTGCCCGTTGCCGTGCGTTGCCGCTGACGTCATGATAGTTGACGAAATTGGTAGCCGCCACGACATACAGGGTAACCGAGTTTGCGCCGCTGATCGTGAGAAGGTCGTCCTTCACCTTCATCGTACCTCCTTCCGGAACGGCTTTTAGTCTTGCCTCATAGCGTAGCTTGCCCTCGATCCCCATATAATCGGCCGACTTACCCGTCAGCACCAGTCCGTCCTGACCCAGGCCATCCATCCGAAAATAATCGGTGGCGTAGTTGGAATGGGTTTGATTGCGGACGCCCCTGAGCCGGACGTCCATCGAGATCTTGCCCGGCTGATCCGCCGTCAGCCGGATGACGATGACCTGATCCGGGCAGGACACAAGGACTTCGCGTCGGAACGTGACGCCGCCGGCCGTATACTCCACACCGGTGATGCCTGTTTCAAGGTCGAGCCAACGCTTGTAATTGCTGATCGATCCCTGGCCCGGGAAGAACAGGTGCAGGTTGCCCAGGCATTGATATTTCTGTTGCTCCACGGGATAGCCCATGAGATACCGGCCGAACAGGGTATGGGCCTGAAGATATTTGCCGTCCGACACCAGTTTGCGGATCTCCGGAAGCTCTTTGTAACCCCCTGGTACAACCGTAGAATAGGGGCCGCCTGTCCAATACGTATCCTCATTCAGCTGAATGCGCTCCTCACCCGCCCGCCCGAACACCATCGCCCCAAGCCGGCCGTTACCCACCGGCAGCGCCGCCTCCCATGTAGCGGCCGGCGTCCGGTACCAGAGAAGGGTAGAGGGGTCGAACGTTCGCTGGTCGATCCGTCCGGACACATCGGCCTCGATCTGCGCCGTACAATTAAAAAAGAGGAGAATGGCAGCGGTAAAAATATAGATACGCATCCCCTAAGGTAACTAACCTAATATTTCGTCTACCTCGAGATATGAATTCATGAAAAGCATGCGGTGCAACTTCCTGATGGCCTCTTTTCCGCATGAATTACTCATTTCAATAAGGCCCATTCCTCCGGACCGGCCTTTCGGACCGGATCTCATAATCTTTGAAGAGGTCACTTTTCCAAAAGGAAGGAAGAGTTCGGCAAGCTGCCTGGCTGTTGTCATCACGCTCAAATTGGCGATACGTATTTGCATAGCGTATATTTAACTATGGACTATTAGGAAGCCATATGAGGAATACTTCTAAGTTACGCAATAGAACGGTACCGGCCTAATGTAAATTATTGTTTATAAACTATTGTATTTCAATATGTTGAAGAACAATTGCTGTTTTATATAAAAATAAACTGCCTTCTGTTGTCCGGTTTTGCGGACCTGGCGTGTCTTCCAGGAAACAAAGCTATCTATGACTTATCCCCATCATCAGAAAAGACATCGCGGCAGCCTGCTGGCCGTCCTGGCAGCGGCCTGTTTTTGCGGCTTATTTCTTTCGGCCGGGAGCCATGCCCAAACGTCGGAGGGAAAGGGACTTGAAAAGATGCCTGCGGATCTCGAGACGGCGCTTGCCCTGAGCGCCCTGCCACCTCATCTACGCCCGGCGGCGACGGTTTACCTGCTCGATCCCGCAAAAGGGTTTTACATCGCCCGCAAAGGAACCAACGGTTTTGTCTGTCTAATCTCCAGGACCGAATGGGAATGGGGAAAATTCAGGAATGATCTTTTTGCGCCCATGGGTTTTGATCCGGAGGGCGTCCGTACCCTCCTTCCCATATACAGGGATGAGGCGGCGATGAGGGCGTCCGGAAAATTCACTGCCCTTCAGGTCAAAGACACGATCTTAAACAGGATCCGGAAAGGTATATACAAGACGCCTTCAAAAGGAGGGATCTGCTACATGCTTGCCCCGATCATGCGGGTTTATACCAGTAATCCAGGGAGTGAAAGCGTAAAGACGATGAATATGCCGCATTATATGTTTTATGCGCCTTATACGACGAATGCGGATGTCGGTACTGACCCGAATTCCGAATATGGACCATGGATGGTCAACCCGGACGAGACCGTGCTTGGTGAGCGGAAGACTCCCTACGGATATCTGATCATGCCCGCCAATGAGAAGGTGACGGCGAAAATATTAACCGACAACAAAGACCTGCTCAAGAGGCTGGCGGATTATAGCCCTTATTTCAAGACGGATGCCATGGCGATGGGTCACTAATATCTGGCCCAGTGTTTGGACAATTAACAGAACGCTCACATAAACCTGATGGTATGATCGATTTACAAAATGCATTCAGCAGCTTCTCAGTAAACGACCTCGAAAAAGCCAGGCAATTTTATGGCAAGATCCTGGGGATAGAAATTTCTGAGAACATGGGATTGTTGGTACTTCATGTCGGCAAGGGCAAATTGATTGTATACCCTAAGCCGAACCATGTTCCGGCTACCTTCACCGTCCTCAATTTTCCGGTCGATGACATCGGGAAAGCGGTAAAGGAACTTGGGGATAAGGGAATTGTTTTCGAACAATACGAAGGCGACATCAAGACGGACGCTAAAGGGATCGCCTGGGCCAAAGAAGGCCGGGGCCCGAGCATAGCCTGGTTTAAAGATCCTGCTGGAAATATTTTATCAGTGGTTGAGGAGACACGGTGACCAGGTTGTCCTATTCTCCATTATTGTTCATGGTCTTACCGTCGGCGAAATTGCCTGCCGCGCGGGGTGGTCTCACTAACCATCGGTTAAAAGACCTGATCAGGTTATCCAGTTCCCGGTCTGTATCAGGCTTGGTTGCAAAATGGATGGCCCCGAATCGAAGGCATTCCTCGATATCGTGAAGGCGTTTCGATGTACTCCATACCACTTTTGGGATTTGGTCGTAACGGGTTCCTGCCCCTGTTAATCTTAGAAGCTGCGGTGCAGTGAATAGCGGCATTTTATAGTCAATTACAATGCAGGCGGGTAAGGCAGATAAAGGACAATCGTTCAAATAGGCCAGAAATTCATTCCCATCCTGGAAAGTGCGAACTCTAACCTGCGGGAAAATCCGTTGCATCGCTGCGCAGAAAAATTCGCGGTCGTCGGGGTCATCCTCGACTAATATAATATAGGGAAATTCGACTGTCATTAATCCGGTCATTTAAAGAATACCGACTGTGCAGCCAATTTCTACCGCAAAGATACAGGGAGGCCTCAATTGCGCAAAAGTTTCCAGCAGTAGCGTAATTGCTAACCCCGCGGAGGCGGCAGCGCATATTCCGGGCACGGCTCCTATGCGCCAAAAGTGATGTTACTTATATGTGGTTCAATATATTCCGCGGAGGGAACCAAACTATAGTTTTCAAGAACTATGCCTAAAAATTGCTCGGGAGCGTGAAGGCTCCCATGTACAGCCGCGGTGACGACATCCGCTGGGCGCCGTTCGCTGCGGTGACGACCAGAATGTTATATTGCGGAATGGAAGCGATGAAAAGCAGCAAAGAACAATTGGCTGAAGGCCGGCAGTTGGAACGATCCGGGGATCCGGAGGCAGCGGCGCAAATATATCGAAAGCTTGTAGGCAGGGATCCGCGTAACCAGGACGCGGTGAACAGATTGTTGGTGGTTTACCGTAAACTTAAGAATTATAGAGAGGAGTTGGCGGTCATCAATCAGGTGCTTGCCGCATACCAGGCTGAAGATAAAGCCCGACAGGAAAAGTGGGTTCGGGAACATTCGAAAGCGGCTGCGGCCGGAGCGGCGATATTCCAAAAGCTGGGCGGGTCAACTGTGTCGGGGTTTGGCGCAGACCCGGCGGTTGGGATATTAATGAGAAGAAGGGAAGTTGTGGAGCGGAAGGTCTCGGGAAAGAAAGGAGTGAAGAAGACCCGAAAATCGAGCGTCAGACCGAGGCAGCGCAGGCATGCGGAGCAGGAGCGAAAAGAGGCGGAGAAACGGCGTAAACAAGAGCGGGCGCGGCGTGAGGAGGTGGCAGCCGAGCGGAGGTTAGCGGTAGAACGAAAGAAGGAAGAAACTGCTGCACGAAAAGCGGAAGCTGCCGCGAAGAAGGCACAGCAGGCCGAAGCCAAAAAGACCAGAGAGGAAGCAGTTAGGAAGGCGGCGGAAGAAAGAAAGCAGCCGTCGTTGTTTGTGGTCATATTGCAATATCGGGCGCCCTTGGCGGAGATAGATGCGGCTATGGCGGAGCATCTGGCCTTTCTAAACGAGCGGTATAAAAAGGGAGACTTCCTTGTATCAGGGCGCCAGGAACCACGAATTGGCGGAATTATTCTTGCCAGGGGTAAGGATCGGGAGGCCATTAAGCGGTTGATGCAGACCGATCCGTTGATCAGGAAGGGGCTGGCCAACCTGGAGGTGGTGGAATTCAAGGCCAGCCGGATGGATAAGGGACTGGCACGGTATTTTAACCGAAAAAAATAAAACGTCGGTTATGCCTTGGTATAACGGGGACTACCCGCCATCCTATAAGAACCAGCCGGTCGGGATTCGGAATAAAGCTACTGAGATCGCTAATGAGCTGTTGTTGAATGGGGCAAGCGAAGGAGTGGCGATCGCTACCGGGCTGAAGAAAGCAAGGGAAATTTTTGCCAAAACCGGAAAAAAGCGAAGGGGTCGAAACCGTTCATAATAAGCAAGACCCGCCCTGATCGTTCCCTCAGCTATTCGGCCATTAAAGCCTTGAGCGCAAGGGCATCGCGGACCGCAAATCCGTTGAGATCATTATTGAAAAATACCCAAACGGTCCGGCCTGCATTGCGCCATTCCCGGCAACGGGTAGCGAAGTCAGCCAAATACTTCTTCGAATAGCCGCTTGCGTAAGTCCCGTCGGGCCCATGGAACCTCGCATACACATGCCTTGCGGTCACAGCGTCCGCCGAGGCGAACCGTGATCCGGAGTCGGCGATAACCCACCCGATCCGGTAAGTTTTCAACAAAGCCAGCGCGGATTGTTCAATCCAGGAAGGATGCCGCGCCTCCAGTGAAAACCGAAAGTTTTTATGATAAAGCGTCAGATATTCGAAGAAGTGCCTCACCTTTTCCGCCTGGAAAGGGACGCTTGCCGGCAATTGTAGAAGTACCGGCCCGGTACGCGATGCCATTAAGTCGAAGACCTCGAAAAAACGCGGTACTCCTTGCTCGGGGTCATTCAATTTCTTCGCGTGGGTAATAAACCGGCTGATCTTTGGGCAGAACCGAAATTCCTTTCCGACCGTATTTTGCCATTGGAGAACCGCGGCGGCGGAAGGAAGCCGGTAAAAGCTACCGTTTATCTCGGTGCAGTCGAAATGTTGCGCATAATATTGCAGCCATAACCGTTGCGGCAGATTGGCGGGATAGAAAAGTCCGCGCCAGTGGGGATATACCCAACCGCTGGTTCCGATATAAACCCTACCGCGTCTCATCGTTCGTGCTTGTCCATTTGAGCCGCGACAGCGGCGAGAAGTGTCTGTAACGGCGTTGGTCGCAGGTAAAAGTGCAATTGATGTGCCATTTGGCGGATACTATTCCATAAAAAACTCTAATATTTGCGATATTGCACATATGATACATCCCCCGTTAATAGCGCCTTTATTCCTTCTTTTTGTGTTTACTCGAGTAACCGCGCAGGAACAGCCGATTGCGTTAGTTGGAGCCACAGTTATTAATGTTGCCGCATATGGTAACGATAACAAGGATCTGCTGAATGCAGTTGTTCTGGTCGAGAATGGAAGGATTAAAGCGATAGGCAGCATGCAGCAGGTAACGATCCCCGCAAACGCAAAAAAAATTCATGTAGAGGGGAAATTCATCATTCCCGGCCTTATCGATTGCTTTTCGACTATGACCAATCAAGGACAGGCCAACGCGCAATTGTATATGGGTGTAACAACTATTGTCGCCGGTCCCGGGGACCCGGTAAGAGGCGCCTATTTCCCCCATGCCTCACCCTCGCCGCGTGTGAAAATGCTCGCTACTATTCCGGATGATCAATATGATGATAGCCTCGAAAAGAAGGAAGCTTTGTCTTCGGATGACATAGCGCGGATCGATAAGCGCCTGGATCATTTGGACAGTTTAAAATCGGAAGGGTTTTCGGTGATACTAGTTTTGCATCGGTTCCCGCAAGAGCTGATGCCGAAACTGGCAAGGCAAACCCGGCTATTGGGTATGTCCACGATCGGCGAAATGCAGTATGCCTCTTATCGGAGCGGGTTGGAAAATGGCATTCAATCTTTTGTACATACTACCCGGTATATTCTGGAAGCGATGCCTGACAGTATTCGGACACCGCTTTTAAAAAGCCCCAACGATCCCGCTGGTAACAGGCGATTTTTTAGATATTTTCAAAAGATCCCAACTGAGGGCGATACTTTATTCGATGGGTATGCCCACACCATTGCTGCTTCGAGAACTTCCCTCATGCCCACCCTGGCCATGATCTATTCTGCGTTACCGAACCACAAAAATCTTTGGAAGGAACCAGGCGCATCCCTGTTAGATCCAAAAGATATCGATTCTCCAATGGATACCGTGACCGGTAAGAACGGGAGTACATACTCCGAAAAAACTGCTAGCCGGCACCTGCAAATCGAGAATGCCTTTATCAAAGCCGGTGTTCACTATATCACCGGTTCCGGCGCCGGCGCCTTCGGCTCTATGCCAGGCATTTCGGAACAAATTGAAATTGCCTTGCTGCATCAAGCCGGCTTAACGAACCGGCAGGCATTGGCTGCAGCGACGAACAATGCATCCATTTTCAACGGTTGGGGCGATTTAGGTTTGGTGGCGCCCGGCCGCTATGCAGATTTCCTGGTACTGTCCGCCAACCCTGTGGAGGACTTGGAGAATCTAAAAAAAATCGACATGATCTGGTTGAACGGGCGCCCTATTGACCGGGAAGGCCTTCTAAAAAAAGCCCATTAATTCAATCTGACAACAATTTTTTCCCAAAAAATGAAACCCGCTCTGGGAGCGGGTTTCAAAAACAAGTCGGGACGACTGAACGCACCGTAAAACGGTATAATATTGTAACAATGATAACAACGTTGAGACTACGATTCGAGAATTGCGTAAATGGCGCCAAGGGGTAGGCGAGTGGATGAAATCGCCGTGTTGATGTTATCCAACTCGGTACGCACTGCGTCCCGTTTTCGAGCATTTATGTGGGTAATTTTTTGTATCTTTAGCCTATGGAAACCGGTAAAGTAAGAATTGACGTGGCCAAGTTCGGTAAAGAGCTGGCAGCCTTTGTCCGTGAAAGGGCCAGGCATCACGGCAGCTTTGTCGCCTACGAAGAAAATGGTAAGTTGATAAAAGAAGACCCTCGCACTGGTAAAAAGACCGAAATCTCTTATCGTCAACCATCCTGATCATGCCTTTTTTGCACGTATTGGGCGGCGCCAATGGCGCGGGTAAAACTACTTGGTACCAACTGGCTTTACAACAACAGGATATCAGCTCCGACCTTCGCTTCATTAATCTTGACATGATCGTTACGCAGGAATTGGGCGAATATACGCCCGAGAATTTGGCAAAGGCGGAAGGAATTGCCCGGGATAGAATGCGCAACCTTTTGCAGGACAAATGTGATTTCATGATCGAAAGTAATTTGTCGAAATCCTCCGATTATGATTGGATTGAGCGAATGCGCAAATACGGGTATGATACCATTCTCTTTTTCCTGGGCACAAAAAACGTCGAAATTAATAAGATTCGGGTCAGGGCACGAGTGCTGGAAGGCGGACATGACGTAGCCGACTCTGTAATTGAGCAACGCTACCGTATGGGTCTCACCTATTTGAAAAGCAAAGTACTTGATTTTACGGTTGCTACTCTTATTGATGTGTCGGAAAGTGAGCCGCAAAAAATGGCGGAACTTAACCACGGTCGCATATCGTTTAAACATTCGGGGTGTCTCCCTTGGGTGCAATCCAGCCTTGACTTGGCGGAACGATTGGAAGAGAAACAGCGGAAAGCTGCCAGGCGAATTGACCCAAATTCTGTATAGGTACTTTAAGGACATTTCCCCCTTCCGTAAAGGACGTGCTGTAGCTTCTATAAGCCTTAAAATCTTGCAGGGGAAGTCAAAGTAAGGAATGGCCCAGGAAAAGACCTTGGGACATTATCAAGGTTGCCCCGCTCAAAGAATCTTGAGATAGTAAATTGCAATATCCCGTTCGGAATCGCGATTTTCGCGTTTTACATCCCAAAATGCGCATCCAGGTAGTGAGGGAGTATCTTTGGTTAGATTCATTGACCAAATTTAAAGATTATTATTTCAGCCACTACCAGGGGACTTTCCGCTGGGTTTGCATTTCTTCAATCGGAACTTGTAGTGTCATTTCAAAGTACTAAATATACAATGCATGTAAGACTTCATGATTGCGTCTGCTGATGTTACGAGTTCTTCAAGAGAAAATGAAAAAGGATAATCCTTATCCGAAACTAGCACTAATGCAGATTACATTTTCGAATGTAGATTTTCATTGCGTAACGGTGCCAATCTTATCTGATGCTTCCTATTTCAATTCAATAGTAAAGGATTCCGATTGGTTAGTTATAGCGGTGGAAACAGTACGAGCATAAAATAATCGGCTAATCCATCCGGTAGATTTGGTAAAATGGTACTCGGTGTAATCCTCCATGTTGTAAGATTTCAACTGGTTTCTAGCTTCTTCTATGCTTCCGTCGTCTTGAATGTTCATCTTTTTTAATAGCGGATCGATGATTTTGTTCAGGTTGCCCTTATCGATTTTAAGTTTGGTCACGATCGTATAGATATCTTTTCTTTTATCGTAGTTAGTAATCTGATATGTCTGATGGGCTGGAAAGCCTTCTCCTCCAAATGGATTAGGTAATTGGGTTTCTGCGCTAGTTTCTCTGGTCGTGAATTGATAGCCGTAGAGAGTATGAAAAAGTTGTATTTCTTTTATTAATGAGGACTCTACTGCTTCTTTGGAGTTAAACATTTGTTCCGCAGCCTTAATGCTAGCTAAGGCAACGCTGTCTGGATTTCTTGGAAGCGACATCTCCATTTGCCTGATATACGTTTCTTTTACTTGTTCCCAATTGACAAGGGTGACGAAGGCGCCGTTATTCGATATTTTGAAGATCATCGGCATACCATTGAAAACGGGCAAAGAGTCTGAAAGGTGTGGATGCATTGTTTTGAAGGCCTCTGGCAAACCAAATTCCCATTTCACGGTAAATGATTGGCTTGAGGAATCAATGACGGATATATGTGCCTCATACAGGAATCGAAACGGAGTCCTATTCCCAGACCTATCAGCATTGGTTTTCTCATGAATGATTGAATATGTTTTTTTCTCGCCCAACCTCCAATGGATAACGCAGTCTACCACACTATCGCGGGGTACTGATTGGCCTAGGCTCGTTACAGATATGGCAAATGCGAATAGGCTTAGGGTTATTTTCATTACAGCAAGATAGGATTATTATCGACTTCAGTTAGATACCTTGTATATTAGGCGGCGATGGCTTAAAAATATTTCTTATCCTTAACCAGGTATTCATGTCGAATGATTCGTCCAGTGTCGGAAATTGGTTCGAATATTTCAACGTCCGTAAACAAGTGCTATATGTAAGGGCTCTTGGCCCCCAAATTAGGCCAAACCATCTAGTATCATTTTTATTTCCTGTGCACAACTTTCATGATCAGACTCTTGTTGGGAAAGTTCAACCTTTTTCGTAAACACTTCATGAAAGTTAAATATACCAGACCTTTCGGAAAGAATATCTTCTACCCTTCTGTTTATATGGAGAGAGCTTTGTATTAAATGGTCGGACCAAGCAGCAACAATGTATATGTCATATTTGAGCGAGGTAATACTGTCAATGGTGTCCTGCCAAGATTTGTTTTCATGAATTGATTTGTTAAGAACCAATACTTTGATCCCTCTATAGTAAAAGACTCTTTTACGGGGAAGGAGATTAAACTGTAAGGGAAGATAATCCCTTAAAGTAATAGTCTTACCGCTATTCCATTCGCCCTTCAGGATTATAATATTTGTCATAATTAAAGGTGTCAAAATAAATTCATTTAAACTAGGGTGAAAACACTAATATCTTGACGTAAGGACGTCTTTGTAATTCATATGGTACAGTTTTGCGGTCGTCGCTTCCGCTTGTGATGCCTGCCGGGGCGATGGTTGACCAATAGGCAAAGGTTCGGTCTATCTTTCTGCGGTATTTGACCTTGCCGTTCTTCTTGTCGGCGTTACATTCGGCGATTACCCGCTCCTCCATAGGGAATACCAAGGCAGCGCATAGCGTCATCATCACCTTAGCGTAAATATCCTGTTTAATGGCGGCGGCTGTCTTCCCACTGAACGCCTCAACTTGTACCCGCGCCTTATACATCTTATAACCTTCCTCAGTACACCAGCGGATCTGGTATAGCTCTCCCATTAACGCTCAAAAAAATTGAGGTTAACGAATGAAAGACAATGAATTGTGGGGAATCTAGTGAACACAAAATGTGTACCTAAATTTGTTCACCGATCTGTTCACTAGAAGTTTGCTTTTCTTTGATGCTATTTGACAGGCTGGAAATGAAAAAAGCCTGTAAATACTGAATACTTACAGGCTTTGATCGAATTTGATCCGTCATTTCGTCGGGACGACTGGATTCGAACCAGCGACCCCTTGCACCCCATGCAAGTGCGCTACCGGGCTGCGCTACGTCCCGAAACCCCTTTGTGAAGGGCCGCGAAAATACGCCAAAAAGCCCAAACCCCCTAACAATCGGCTTTAACTTTTTTTTGCGGCCTTTTTCGGGATAATTGGCAAGAAACTTGCCTTAAATTTGTATCTTATAAAGTCCCTCTATCGAAAGATATCTACTCCAACAGTCCTCATCTCACTAAATCTACCAAGGTAAAACCAATCCTGTCCAAGAGAAGTCCGAAACCCTGCGGAAGGCCACCCATTAATGCTAAACAACCAAATTTTCCGTAAAGGATGAAGAGAATCTTTTTCGCGGTACTTTTGTTTCCGCTCATGACCCAGGCCCAATGGAACGTCAACGTCTTTGGGGGTTTCGCCAACTATATCGGCGACCTTCAGTCGTCTCCATATACCACCCAACAGGCGCACCTCGCCGGCGGCGTCGGCCTCCAGTATGACCTGACGCAACATTTTTCGCTCCTGTCCAATATCACCTTCGGCAGGATAGGGGCGTCGGATGAATATAGCAACAAGGCCGACGTCCGCGCCCGCAACCTCAGCTTCCAGACCAATATCAGCGAACTCAACCTTCTCGCGGAATACAACCTTTTTTCGCTTCGCAGCCATAAGGTCACGCCCTATGTCTTCGCGGGGGTTGCCGTGTACCATTTCAACCCCTACGCTTTCGACACGATGGGACAGAAAGTGTATCTGCGCCCCCTCAGCACGGAAGGTGAAGGGCTGCCGCAATATCCCGACGTCAAACCCTATAACCTCACGCAACTGGCTATCCCATTCGGCGGCGGCATCAAATTCCGCGTCTCCGACCAGGTCGTCCTGGCTTATGAGATCGGCCTGCGGAAACTCTTCACCGACTACCTCGACGACGTCAGCGGCCGCTATATCGACCAGAATATACTCCTCGCCGCCAAAGGACCGGAAGCGGTCGAGATGGCCTACCGCGGTAACGAACTCAAAGGCGGCGGCGGCTACCCGCCGGCAGGCACCATCCGCGGCCAGGCCAAAACAAAAGACTGGTACTACTTCTCCGGCCTCCGGGTGATCATCGCCTTCAACACCCACCAGATGGTCGAACACCGCAGACAGCACTATATCCTCGACTGCCCCAAAAAAGTCTATTGATATATCGAACCACCCGCTGATCACACTTGTTCTTGCTTTACTTTTGCGGATCACCCGGCCCCGACGCCAAACCCAAAGTGAAGTATACCCATGGCTTATAAGAATCAGCAGGAGTTCATCAGGGCCCTCGAAGCCGCCGGCGAGCTCGTGCGCATCGGCACCTTCGTAGACCCCCGCCTCGAGATCGCCGAGATCACCGACCGCATCAGCAAAAGCGGCCACGGCGGCAAAGCCTTGCTCTTCGAAAATACCGGCACCGCTTTCCCCGTCCTCATGAATGCCTATGGTAGCGAACGCCGCATGTGCATGGCGCTCGGCGTCCAACACCTCGACGATACCACCCGCGAGATCGAAGCCCTCTTCAAACTTCTCTCCGGCCCCAAAGAAGGGATCCTCGAAAAGCTAAAGCTCCTTCCTAAACTGGGACAATTCGCCTCCTGGATGCCGGTCGTAAGAACAGGTCGCGGCGAATGCCAGGAGATCGTCATGAGCACTCCGGATATCACAAAGCTCCCCGTCATCACCTGCTGGCCCCGCGACGGCGGTCCCTTTGTCACGCTTCCCATCATCCATACCCGCGACCTTCATACGGGCACCCGCAATGTCGGCATGTACCGGATGCAGGTCTTCGGCCCGACCCTTACCGGCATGCACTGGCACAAACACAAGGTCAGCGCCCGCCATTTCGCCGAATACAAGAAGACCGGCCAGCGGATGCCCGTCGCCGTCGCCCTCGGCGGAGACCCCGTCTATGCATATGGCGCGACCGCCCCGCTGCCGGATAACGTCGATGAATATATGCTCGCCGGCTTCCTGCGTAAAAAGCGCGTCGAGCTGGTCAAATGCCTTACCCAACCGGCCATCGAAGTACCGGCCGATGCCGACTTCATCATCGAAGGCTATGTCGACCCGGCCGAAGACCCCATCTGGGAAGGGCCTTTCGGCGACCATACCGGCTACTATTCCCTCCCCGACTGGTACCCGCGATTTCATATCACCGCGATCACGCACCGCAGGAACCCGGTCTATCCGGCCACCATCGTCGGCATCCCGCCACAGGAAGACGCGTGGCTTGGCAAGGCTACGGAACGGATCTTCCTCGCCCCCATCAAGATGACCCTCGTCCCGGAGATCATCGACATGGAAATGCCCGTCGAAGGCGTCTTTCATAATCTGGTGATCGCCAAAATTCGCAAAGAATACGCCGGCCAGGGCCAAAAGGTCATGAACGCCATGTGGGGCGCAGGCCAGATGATGTTCAACAAGATCCTCGTCGTTACCGACGAGGCCGCCGACATCCGCGACTATACCGGCCTCGCCCGCTATGTCCTGCGGAACTTCAACCCCGCCACCGACGCCTATTACTCGCAGGGGCCGATGGACGTGCTGGATCACAGCTGCAGCAAGCTGGGTTTCGGCGGAAAAATGTGTATCGACGGTACCGCCAAGACGACTGAGGAGACCGACGAGCGATACCAATGGCCGGCCAATCCGACCGGCGGCCCCAACGTCAAGGAGAAATGGGAATCGCTGCGGCAACGCTATCCCGAGATCCATTCGATCAATACCACTTTACCGGAAAGCGGCATCCCCGTCCTCCTCATAGCCGTCCAAAAGAACCGGCTAAACCATATCCGGGAGCTGCACGGGTCCATCAGCGCCGAGGCCCCGGGAATCAAACTCATCTTATACGTGGAACACACCGTCGATGCGGCCGACCTCTCCGTCGCCCTCTGGCGGTTCTGCAATAACCTCGACCCTAAACGCGACCATATCCTTATCGAGAGAACCGAAGGCGATACGACGACCGCCTGCCTTGGCCTCGACGGCACCATCAAGACCGCCGCTCTCGACAACTTCCAGCGCGACTGGCCCAATATCATCGTTGCCGACGACGAGACCATCAAAGCCGTCGACGAGAAATGGCCGCAACTGAACCTTGGCCCATTCCTTACCTCACCATCCTTAAAATTCAAAGACCAACTTTACGGCAAGGAGGCCGTTGTGACAATATGAACCGTTATTTATTACTCGCCGCGGGCCTCATGACCGCCACTGCGGCCATGCCCCAAAAGACGCCAATCGCCCATACCCTGTTATGGCGCATCACCGGAAAAGGGAACACCCGTCCTTCCTATCTGTTTGGCACTATGCACATCCTCTGCGCCAATGACGCTACCCTTAGCGATAGCCTCAAGGGAGCTATCGACACGGTCGACGAAGTGTACTTCGAATTCGATCTTAGCGATATGTCCGGAATGATGGCGGCGCTCACGGCCATGAAGATGAACGATGGGAAAACTCTTTCGGACCTGCTCAAGCCCGGCGATTATCAGAAGGTGAAGAATTACTTTGCCGGCCACCAGTCCATGCTCCCGCTGCCTTTCAGCATGCTCGAACATTTCAAGCCAATGCTCATTAGCGCGCTGGTCGAAGAACAGGCCATGGACTGTGCCTCCACCGACGGCATGGAGATGCAGATCATGAAAGCGATCCGGGAACAAGGCAATAAGAAGCGCATCAACGGGCTCGAGACGGCGGCCTTCCAGGCCAGCCTGTTCGACAGCATCCCGTATACCAAACAGGCGAAAGAACTGGTGGACTATATCGATAGCGCGGACTACAACAAAGAAATGACCCGCCAGCTTGCCACCCTTTATACCAAACAGGACCTCGAAGGCATCGAAGCCCTCAGCGACAAGGATGACCCGGGCATGAATGAGTATATGGACCTGCTGTTGTATAACCGCAACCGGAAATGGGCGAAGGAACTCGACCAGGTCCTGCCGGCCAAATCCCTGCTGATCGCCGTGGGCGCGGCCCACCTGCCGGGGCCGAAAGGAGTCATCGAATTATTACGCAAGGAAGGATATACGGTGGAACCGGTCCTCAACAGGCAAAACTAGATCCTTTCAAGCCCGCTGAAGAAGAAGTCGCCCTCGATCTTTGCATTCTCGTCACTGTCGCTACCGTGGATCGCATTTTCCCCGAGGGATGCGGCATACAGTTTACGGATGGTGCCTTCATCGGCCTTTGCCGGATCTGTGGCCCCGATCAGCTTGCGGAAATCCGCGACGGCATTGTCCTTTTCGAGGATCGCCGCGATAATGGGACCGCTGCTCATAAAGTCAACGAGCTCGCCATAAAAGGGCCGGGCCTTGTGAACCGCGTAGAATTCACCGGCCTTTTCCCTGGACAGCCGGGTTAGTTTCATCGCCGTAATAGTAAAGCCGCTTGACAGGATCTTATCGATGATGGCGCCGGAATGGCCTTTGGAGAACGCATCCGGCTTGATCATTGTGAAGGTGAGATTGCTCATAATTCCACTTTTTGAAACGGGCTTCCGTCTCTTTTGGCCCGCAAATGTATGATATTCCGCTCAAGAAGTTAAACTTGGATGGTGGGATTTAATTCTGCAACTTTGCAGCCGTTTTATCATGTCGCCCATCGAAGAAATATATCCCATGCTAACCCGGCCCAGCCGGGTCGTGATCATCATGCACCAGAAGCCGGATGCCGACGCGATGGGCTCCTCCCTGGGTCTTTATCATTTCCTGCGGCATCTGGGTCACGAGCCCACCGTCATCTCGCCTACTAACTGGGCGGAATGGCTGAAATGGATGCCGGGTGCGGCGGGCGTTATAGACTATGAATTCAGCACCGAGAAGGCGAATGGCGTTCTTGACAAAGCGGAATGGGTATTTTGTCTGGATTTCAATACCTTAGCCCGGACCCGCAACATGGCTGCGCGGCTACGGAAGACCGATGCCACCCGCATCCTGATCGACCATCACCAGCAGCCCGAAGCCGATTGGTTCGACTATGGCGTCAGCGATACGGGAAAGAGCTCGACCAGTGAAATGGTCTATGATCTCATCGTCGACTCCGGCCACGCCGGGCTGATCAATCCCGACATTGCGGCCTGTCTCTATGCCGGCGTTATGAGCGACACCGGTTCATTCCGGTTCCCGGGCGCCTCCGCCGCCGTTCACCGCATGGTGGCCGATCTAAAGGATACCGGGCTGAATCATACGCTGATCCATGACCACCTTTTTGACAACTTCCTCGAGAACCGCCTTCGCTTTACGGGATTCGTGCTGCAGAACAGGATGGAGGTCTTCTACGAACACAACGCGGCGCTGATCGCCATCCCCTGGAAAGACCTCGTCCGCTTTGAGATCAAGACCGGGGACACCGAAGGGCTCGTCAACTATCCCCTTACCATCCAGGGGATCAGGATGGCGGCGCTGATCATCGATCGCGATGAGGAAGTGAAATGCTCCTTCCGCAGCAAGGGTGACTTCGACGTGAATGTCTTTGCGCGGAAATATTTTGAAGGCGGTGGCCACGTCAACGCGGCCGGCGGCCGCAGCTCCGAGACCCTCGAAGCCACCGTTCAGCGTTTTGTCGACGCCTTAAAGGAAAATTCATCACAACTACAATAATAATTTCATCAGAATGAAAACCATCTCGACGTATCTGCTGATTAGCCTCGCGCTGCTGGGAACGGTAGGCTGTTCTAATTCGGAGTTCAAACGGACCAAAAGCGGCCTCCAGTATAAGATCTTCTCGGATGGCAAAGGGTCGCCTGCCAAAAAAGGACAGTTTATTAAAATGCAGGTGGTGCAGAAACTGCGGGACTCCATTCAATATTCCTCTTATGGCGGCGTCCCTTACTATACCCGCGTAGACAGCACGGGACCAATCTATAACCCGATCGAGATCTTCACCATGCTCCGCAAGGGCGACAGCGCAGTAGCTGTCATCTCCGTCGATAGTCTTGCTCACAAATCAGGAAGGGAACTGCCTCCTTATCTGAAACGGAAGGACAAGATCGTTATCTCTTTCAAGGTGCTCGACATCTACGGAAGCCAGGAGGAGATGCTCGCTGACCGCAAATTGGAAGCCGATAAAGAAAAGGACCGTGAGGTCAAAGCCGTGGAGAAATATCTCGCCGATAGCAATATTCATGCGACGAAGACCGAGGCCGGCACCTATGTCGTCGTGCAGGATCCGGGTAACGGCCCGCAGGTCGACACCGGCAAAGAGGTCTATGTCCGTTACACCGGTAAGCTCTTCCCTTCCGGAAAAGTGTTCGAGTCGAATATGACAGGCCCCGGCAATGCGCCGCTGAAGTTTGTGATCGGCCGGTATGGGGTAATCCCAGGCATGGAAGACGGCGCGCGTCAGCTTCACCAGGGCGGCAAGGCAACCCTGTATATCCCGGCTTTTCTGGCCTATGACGCCAAACCGGGCCCCGGTCAGAAGCCTTATGAGGACCTGATCTTTGACATCATCGTGGACAGCGTGAAAGCCGCGCCTCCGGCCCCGACCCCACGGCCCGGGATGCCGGGAATGCCGAATATCCGTCCCGGCACCTATCCGATGCGGCCCGGCGCTCCGGTACCGCAGCCGCCAAAAACCACTCCGCACAAATAGACGTAGATAGACGCAAATAGCTTTCAGGCGCGCTGACTTCGTCAGCGCGTTTTTTTTGCGGCTAGGCCTGGCGATACGCCTCCAACAACAACACTACCTCCCGGGCCTGCTTTGGATCGTGCACGCGCAGGATATCCGCGCCATGCAGCAGCCCCAGCGTATGCAATACCGTACTGCCGTTCAATGCGTCTTCAGGCCCAACTCCCAGCGTCCGGTAGATCGTGGACTTGCGCGAAACCCCTACCAACAGCGGTTTGCCGCAGATCCGCAGCAACGATAGCCGCCGTAGTAGCTGAAAATTGTGGACGGAGGTCTTCGCAAACCCGAACCCCGGATCGAGGATCACATCGTGGATGCCTGCCCGCCGGCAGGCTTCGATCCGGCCAATAAAATAATCCAATACCGCAGTGACCACATTCTCATAATGCGCCTCCCGGTTCATCGTCGCCGGGGTCCCCTTCATATGCATACAGATATAGGGCGCCTGCAGCCGCCCCACCGTCTCCAGCATCGCCGGGTCCATCGCCCCGCCGCTCACATCATTGACGATGCCGGCTCCTGCTTCGACCGCCATGGCCGCTACCCGCGCGTGCCAGGTGTCCACCGATAAGATCACCTCCGGCCATTCGCGATGCAGCTTCTCAATTGCCGGGAGCAACCGCCGCAATTCCTCCTCCTCGCCGACAACCTCCGCACCCGGCCGGGTACTTTGCCCGCCGATATCCAGCCAGCCGGCCCCATCCGCCAGCAGCGCGGAAGCCCGGCGCATCAGGGCATCGTCGGCTACACGGCTACCGCTGTAGAACGAATCTTCGGTTCTGTTGAGAATCCCCATGATCACCGGCCGGTCGATCATCAATAATTTACCCCGGGCATTGAGCGTCCACATGGCTGAAGATTTATGTGTATTTTTGATACTTACGATATAATTACGGAATAAGTATGGAATAAGGACGTTGTCATCACTTGAATTAGTAAAATTGAGTAATAAATCGCTAATGGTAAAATCAACCCCATTGAAAAATACGGACCGGCAATATGATCAGGCGGTAGCGGATTGTAAAGATATCTTTCTTAAAAAGACCCGCGACTATGGCACTTCCTGGCGGGTGCTCCGGACCATCTCTATCGCCGACCAACTGTATATCAAAGCCCGCCGGATCCGGACCTTGCAGGAGACCGGGCAGCAACGGGTAGGGGAGGATAAGAAAGGGGAATTCATCGCGATGGTCAATTACGGGATTATTGGTCTCATCCAGCTCTCGCTGGGCGCCGATACTCCCGACGAGCTTTCCCCTGAGGAAGCTGAACGGTTGTATACTTCAAAAGCCGCCTATGCCCGGTCGGTCATGCGGAACAAGAACCACGACTACGGCGAGGCCTGGCGCGAGATGAGCCAGGAGAGTTTCGTCGACCTGATCCTGATGAAGATCCTGCGCATCCGCCAGATCGTGGCCAATGACGGCGCCACGCTGATCAGCGAAGGGATCGATTCCAATTTTACCGATATCATCAACTATTCGCTTTTTGCCCTCATCCTCATCGATGAAGGCAAGCATTCTGCGTAATACCGCCAAATCGCATCGCCATGAAAATCCTGATCGCCGTTATCCGTACCATCGTAGGGGCCCTTTTTATCTTCTCCGGGCTTGTCAAAGCCGACGATCCGCTCGGTCTCAGCTATAAAATGCAGGAGTTCTTCGAGGTATGGAACTTCCATTGGTTCGATCACGTCACGCTTGCCTTTTCCATCCTGATGATCGTCTTCGAGATCGTAGCCGGCGTCGCCCTGTTGCTGGGCTGGCGGATCCGGCTCTTCAGCTGGCTCCTGCTCCTCCTCATTATTTTCTTCACCTTCCTTACCGGTTATGCCTACCTGTCCGGAAAGGTACGCGAATGCGGGTGCTTTGGCAATTGCATCCCGCTTACCGCCGGCGAGTCCTTTATCAAAGACCTTGTCCTGCTGATCCTGATCGTCGTTCTCTTTGGCGTCCGGGACCGCATCAAGCCTGTCCTGCCGCCGAACGCCAGCGCCACGGTCTTCGCCGCCGCCGCGATCTTCTCCTTCCTTTTTCAGTGGTATGTCCTCGTACATCTTCCCGTCGTGGACTGTCTGCCCTATAAGGTAAAGACCTATATCCCCGATCAGATGAAACCGCCGCCCGGCTCGGTCCCCGACAGCAGTGTCATCACCATGGTCTATGAGAAGGGTGGCAAACGCCTCGAATTCGACGCCACGCATTTCCCGGCCGATTTCAATGACAGCTATCATTTCGTCAGCCGTTATGACAAGCTGATCCGCAAAGGCAACGCGGAACCCGCCATCAAGGACTTCGTCCTGACGACCGGGGACGACACGGACACGACGGACGCCGTACTGACAGCTAAGGGTTTTAAGATCTTTATCTTTATGAAAGAAGTGACCGATTATCACCCCGCCTACAACAAGGATCTGAGCGTCGTCCTGACGATGGCGAAAGCAAAACAGATCCCCGTCTTCTTCATCACCGGGGAATACGAGAATATGACCAATTGGGTCGCCCGGCAGGGGCTTTCGGGTCAGGTCACCGTCCTGAAATGCGATGTCACGGCCATCAAGACCGCCGCGCGCGCCAACCCTACGCTCTACCTGCTCAAAGGTGGCACCATCCTCGGGAAATGGAGCTATGCCGATTTCCATTCGACGATCCCGGCAGTCAACCAACTTCCCAGCCGGCCATGACCAAAACCGCACCGCCACGATGATCCGTTATTTCTTTCGCCGCGTGGGCTATGGCCTTCTCGTCCTGCTGGGCGTCGTCTTCGCCGTTTTCTTCCTGTTCCAGGGATTTGGCGACCCATCCCGCCTCGTGATCGGGCAGCGTGCCGACGCCGCGACCCAGGACAATATCCGGAAGGAATTATATCTCGACCAGCCGCGATGGAAACAGTTCGTCTTCTATCTCGATGATATCTCCCCCATTTCCATCCACTCGCGCGGTGAAATCACGCAAAAAGGGCTGCGGGGAATTTTCATCGGCGGCAAAACCTGTCTGGCCATCAAATGGCCCTATCTGCGCCGGTCCTATCAGTCCAAACGGGAGGTATGGGATATCCTCATGCAGGCCCTGCCGCGTACGATCCTGCTCGCCTTCGCCGCCATGCTGTTCGCCACCGTCGCCGGTATCAGCCTCGGCGTGCTGGCCGCCATCCGCAATGGAACCTGGATGGATACCTCGGCCATCTTTGTCAGCGTGCTCGGCATCTCCGCGCCCTCTTTCTTTATGGGGATCGTCATCGCCTATCTGTTCGGCTTCGTCTTTAGCGGATTCACCGGTCTCCACATGACCGGCACCCTCATCGACACCGACCCCTTTATCGGGCGGCATCCGGAGCTGCGCAACCTCATCCTGCCCGCCCTCACGCTCGGCATCCGGCCGCTTGCCATCATCGCCCAGCTGACCCGCGGCGCCCTGCTCGACGTGCTCGATCAGGATTATATCCGCACCGCTTACGCCAAAGGCCTGCCGCGCCGCGTCGTTATCTGGAAACATGGGCTGCGCAATGCCCTTAACCCGGTCATCACCGCCATCACCGGCTGGTTCGCCGAACTGCTCGCCGGCGCTTTTTTCGTCGAATATATTTTTGGCTGGCAGGGCATCGGGAAAGTGACCGTCGATGCTTTGGAGAACCTGGACTTCCCCGTCGTCATGGGATCGGTGCTGGTGACCTCCTTCTTTTTTATCGTCGTCGGCCTGCTCTCCGACCTCCTATACGGCTGGATCGATCCGCGAGTTCGTCTTGCATCCCGTTGATCCCGCCGACCTCCCCTCGCCAACCGCGTGGCCCCCGCGTCTACTTGATCACTACTTCCCTGATCACCACCTCGCCCAGCGCCTCATTGACCCGTCGCACGATCGCCTCTTTCTGATACAGCAATTCCTGCCGCAGCGGCGCGATCGCCGTTTCGATATACAACGTATGCCCGTGGATGCTGATCTTATCGGTATACCGCGCCACGGTCTTACCCATGATCTGCTCCCAAACTTCCCCGATCTGCAGAGCCTGGATCGACCCTTTCAGTTGACTTTGATGAAGGAATTTTCGTAATGCGTCGCCTAGTGAATGTTCACCCATAGGCGCAAGTTAGGAAAAGCTTTTAGAGTAGCCAGCATCAGGAGCGCTCCTGTTATGCACATCAGCACCAGATAAAAGACCGGCTTCTTCTGACTCCGCGGCTGCGGCTGCCGCACGGGAGAAAGCCCCTGAAGGATGATCTGTTTCCGCGACTCATATTGGGGGAGGATACCGGCGATCAGGTTGTAGCCGGTTTCGCTGAACATCCAGTCGTTTGCGCTAAAGAAAAGCGGTTGCGTCGTAGGAGCTTCCTCTTCCATCTCCAGGGACTTCTTCAGCAGATCGGCGGCGTATAGCCGAAGTCCCTCTTTGTTGGCTTTGATGACGCCAAATTCTCCGCTATCGTCTACCGAGTAGGAAAAATAAGCGGTCTCGGGGTTGTTCGTCTCTTCTATCAGGCGGATAGAAGCCTCAAGGTCGGACATAGCAATCAATTTTTATCCAGGAGTTTTTCAAATGGCCCTCTGAACCGGACACTGCCCAGTTCCGTGTGTGGGTAAATATACTCTTTTTTTAGTCAGATGTCCAACTATAACGGTAAAAAAATGGGTCTCATAGCCCAATGATCTGATAGCTTACGCCCATCCCATCCAGCTCGCCGCGGATACGTTCCGGATGCGTATCCGTAATAAAGATCTGCCCGTCGCCCTGCATACAGACCCGGTCCAGCAGGTTCCGCATCCGAAATGCATCCAGCTTTTCAAAGACGTCATCCAACAGCAGGAGCGGGGAGAAGCCCTTGTCCCGTCGCAACGTCTCATACTCCGCCAGCTTCAACGCAAACAACAGGCTTTTCCGTTGACCCTGGGACGCCATGGTCTTAAAAGGCAGATCCGCAAAGGTGAGCCCGATATCATCCCGGTGGATACCTACACCGGTACGTTGCAAATACAAATCTTTCTCCAGTGAGTTGGCCAGCAGGTCACCGAAACTCCCAAACATCAATTGACTTTCGTATCCCAGCGCAACCGGCTCTTCCGAGCCGGCGATCAGCGTATAATAACGACCCGCCAGGGGCAGAAACCCGGAAAGGAACTTCCGCCGCTGCGCAAATACCGCACTGCCCGTTGCCACCAGCTGGCTATCATATACCTCCAGCAGTCCCCGGTCCGTCAGCCGCCGGTCCGGCAGCGATTTGAGGAAGCCGTTCCGCTGTTGAAGGATCTTATTATAGTCGATCAGATTTTGCAGATACACCGGATCCAGCTGCGATATCAATGCATCCAGGAACCGCCGTCGCTCGTCACTTGCGCCGGTGATGATCTGGATATCGTCGGGGGCGATGATGACGCAGGGAAACCGGCCGATATGCCGGGACAATTTCTCATAGGCCTCTCCATTCGTCAGGAACTCTTTTCTACCCGTCTCTCTCAGGATGCAAACCACCTCCGTCTCCTTTCCGGCGGCTTCCAGCCGTCCCTCCAGCCGGAATCCCGACGCCCCGCGAAAAACGCTTTGCTGGTCGGACCTGGAGAAATAACTTTTCGTGAAACACAGATAATACAAGGCATCCAGCAGATTGGTCTTGCCGACCCCGTTATTTCCGCAAATGCCGACGATCCTTTCATTGAATGAAAAGGCTGCCCGGGAATAGTTCTTGAATTGGAGAAGGGATATGTCCTTTATGCGGAGCAACGGTCGATAAAATTAGGGTGCAAAGTATTACCTTTCCGCTAAACAAAGCTGCTATGAAGAAATTTTCGGTCCTCCTGCTGGCCTGCACCGCCTTTATTCCCGCGGTTCTCCGCGCCCAGAATTCCGAGCCCCTTGACACCGCTATTCTCAGCCGCATCCGCCAGGAAGCGCTTCAACACTCGCAGGTTCCCTGGATCGCCCACCAGATCACCGACGTAGCCGGTCCACGGCTGACCAATTCCCCGGGGTGGCACCATGCCGCCGAATGGATCGTCAGCACCCTGAAAGGCTGGGGCCTGAGCAATGCCGCCATCGAGCCCTGGGGTGAGTTTGGATTTGGCTGGTCCGCTGTAAAGACCAGCCTCTCGATGCGCACCCCTTACTATAGCCCGCTTATTGCCTATGCTGTTCCCTGGAGCGGCAGCACCCACGGTCCGGTCTCCGGTCCCGTCTTCCTCATAGAGCACATGGATTCCGGCTGGGTCGCCGGTCACCTTACCCAAATGAAAGGTAAAGTCCTTTTGATGCCATCCCGGGATACCGCCAATCATCCGCGCTTCCACGCCGACGCCGAACGCTATAGCGATAGCGCCCTTGCGGCGATAGGGGATACGTATATGCTCACCAAAGAAGAATTGGCCGGGATCATTCCTTCCTTTACAAAAATGATGGCCATTCAGCAGATGCTGCAACGCAGCGGGGCGCTTGCCATCATCGGAAGCGGCGGCGGGCGCGACGGAACTGTGTTCGTACAGAGTTTTATCGGCTACAGGAAGAAAGACCAGCCTGAATTACCGGCGCTAGAAGTAGCCAGGGAAGACGCCCTCCGGCTTGAACGGCTCACCAGGGACGGACTCCCCGTAACGGTAGAACTTCAAAGCGATACCAAACTCCATGATCAGGACCTCACAGGCCATAACGTGGTCGCCGAGATCCCCGGTACCGATCCAACCCTGAAAGCGGAGATCGTCATGCTTGGCGGCCACCTCGACTCCTGGACGGCCGCCACAGGCGCTACCGATAACGGCTCGGGCTGTATCGTCGCACTCGAAGCCGTCCGGATTCTTCAAACGCTGGGGATCAAACCGAAACGGACCATCCGGATCGCCCTCTGGGACGGCGAGGAAGAAGGCCTGCTCGGCTCTTTCCACTATGTAAAGAACCATTTTGGCGATCCCGCCGATATGAAGCTGAAGCCCGAAGCGGCGAAGATCTCCGCATATTACAATCTAGACAACGGCTCCGGGAAGATCAGAGGCATCTTCGCCCAGGGCAATGACGCCGCCGCGGAGATCTTCCGCGGGTGGCTAGTTCCGTTCAAAGACCTGGGGGCTTCCACCGTCACCCTCCACAATACCGGGTCGACTGACCATCTGGGATTCGACGCTGTCGGCATCCCCGGGTTCCAGTTCATCCAGGATCCGATCGATTACGAGACCCGGACGCACCATAGCAATGAAGACAACTACGACCACCTTGTCATGGAAGATATGGAACAGGCTGCCGCGATCGAGGCCGCCTTTGTCTATCTCACCGCGATGCGGTCCCGGATGATCCCCCGCAAACCCTTGCCAAAACCTGAAAAATTCATCTTCGATGATCTTATTCCCTAACAGACCGGCAGGTTCGTGAAATCATTAGGAATCCGTAAAATGCCCTATATTTGCACCCTCAAAAATCTGTAAATACTAGTGGCTACCACCAAGTTTTCAAAAGAGACCTATCTGTACTGGTATGAGCTGATGCAGCTCATCCGCCAGTTTGAGCTGACGGCGGAAGAGAAATACAAAATGGACGGCAAGATCCGTGGTTTCTTCCACGCCTATGTCGGCCAGGAAGCCATTGCGGCCGGCTGTATGACGGCCACCCGGCCCGACGATCCTTTCATCACCGCATACCGTGACCATGGCCTGGCCCTCTCTAAAGGCGTCAGCGCCAATGCTTGTATGGCCGAGCTCTACGGGAAGGCGACCGGCGCGGCTAAAGGGAAGGGTGGGAGCATGCACTTTTTTGGGGTCGACGTGAAATTCTTCGGCGGCCACGGCATTGTCGGCGCCCAGATCGGTACCGGCGCCGGACTTGCGTTCGCAGAGAAATATAAAGGCACCGATAACGTGGTCGTGACTTTCTTTGGCGATGGCGCCGCCCGTCAGGGAATGCTCCACGAGGTGTTCAATCTCGCGATGCTCTGGAAGCTCCCGGTCGTATTCATCTGCGAGAACAACAACTACGCCATGGGGACTTCCGTCGAGCGGACCTCTAAC
This sequence comes from Puia sp., assembly GCA_035695565.1. Taxonomy (GTDB): domain Bacteria; phylum Bacteroidota; class Bacteroidia; order Chitinophagales; family Chitinophagaceae; genus Puia. The sequence goes on from DASRRX010000016.1 coordinate 464,445, forward strand.
GTTGTCGATATCTACAAGCTGGCCGACGCCTATGAGATGCCCGCCGATTCTATAGACGGGATGAGCGCCGAAGCCGTGCATGACGCCGTGACCCGCGCCGTCAAACGCGCCCGTCAGGGTGACGGGCCGACCCTGCTGGAGATCAAAACCTACCGGTATAAAGGCCACTCGATCTCCGATCCCCAGAAATACCGGACCAAGGAAGAGGTCGACGAATACAAGGCCAAGGACCCCATTCAACAGGTGCTTCAGACCATCCTCAGCAAAAAGTACGCTACCCAGGAGGAGATCGACGCCATCAACAAACGCGTGGGCGATACCATCGCCGAATCCGTCAAGTTCGCCGAGGAATCTCCGTGGCCGGATGACTCGGAAGTGCTGAAAGATATCTATATCGATAAGAACTACCCCTTCATCGTCGACTGACAACTCTATAAATTAAAAGCCAAACAGATAACAGATGCCAGAGATCAAACATCCTGCACACCTCGAAGAAGAGAAGAACCCCGTGGCCGACCTTCGCGATGCCTGGGAGCGCTATGGTAAGCAGGCTTCCTACGTGCTGATTGCCATCATCCTTATTGTCGGCGGCTACTTCGCCTACCGGAGCCTGATAGCCGAACCCAACGAAAAGAAAGCGGACGCGGCGATGTTCCGTGCCGAACAATACTATCGCATGGACTCGGCCCGTCTCGCCTTGAACGGCGATGGCGAGAACTATGGCTTTCTCAAGGTCATCGCCCGCTACGGCGGCACCAGGGCGGGCAATCTCGCCTCCTTCTACGCCGGTAGCTGCTATCTGAAACTTGGCGACTTTAATAACGCCGTCAAATACCTGAAGGATTTCTCCACTTCCGTCCAGATCGTTCAGGAGCGCGACTATGGGCTGTTGGGGGACGCTTATTCGGAGCTGAACCGGAAGGCGGAGGCTGCGGAACAATACAAAAAAGCCGGTACCTATTTCGAAAAGGACGAACTGTTCTCACCCGAATACCTCTTTCGTTCCGGTTACCTGTACGAAAGCATGGGTAAGACCCAGGACGCCATCGCCATGTACAAAATGATCAAGGACAAGTATCCGCTGTCGCAACGGGGCGTCGAGATCGACAAATACCTTGCCCGGCTTGGTGCGCTGCAATAACCCACAATAATGTTCCCATGGCTGAGGTCGCAAAGAGCAATCTGTTTAGTACCACCGGCCTCCCGAACCTTAAGGGCGCCAGCGTGGTTGTTATCCGGACGGAATGGAACGACGAGATCGTCAGTGCACTGGAAGAAGGATGCCGCGAAGTTTTTGATCAGACCGGCGTGCCATATCGGATCGTAACGGTCCCGGGGGCCTTCGAGATCCCCTTTGCGGTCCGTGCTTACTGGGACGCCCACAAATACAAGGATGACCGGCCCCGGGCCTTTATTGCGCTTGGCTGCGTGCTCCGCGGCGATACTCCCCATTTTGAGTATGTCTGCCGGGCGGTGACCGACGGCGTGCTGCAGCTCAATATGACCCTGCCGCTCCCGACCATCTTCGGCGTGCTTACGGTAGACAATCAGCAACAGGCGGAGGAGCGGATCGGCGGCAAACACGGCCATAAAGGGAAAGAGGCCGCCATAACGGCGCTGAAAATGATATCGCTCCAAAAGACGTTCCAGTGACCATCCAGTTATTTATACCATGCTTCGTAGACCAGCTCTTCCCGGAGACCGCCTTCAATATGGTCAGCGTACTGGAAAAGGCGGGGGTGGAAGTGCTATACAACACTGAACAGACGTGCTGCGGTCAGCCGGCTTTCAATGCGGGATTCCGCGACGAAGCGCGCGACGTCTGTGCAAAATTCATCAAGGATTTCTCCGGTAACGATTACATCGTAGCTCCCTCGGCCAGTTGCGTCGGATTTGTCCGCAACTACTACGGAGCGCTCTTCGACAACTCTTCACTTCATAACGATGTGCGCGACGCCCAGAAACGCATTTTCGAGTTCTCTTCCTTCCTTGTCAATGTCCTCGGGGTCGAGGACTTCGGCGCCAGCCTCTATGGCAAAGCTACCTATCATGATTCCTGCGCCGCACTCCGTGAATGCGGCATCCGGGAGGAACCCCGAAAGCTGTTGTCGAAGGTGAAAGGGCTGGAACTGCTCGAGATGACCGACAATGACGTCTGTTGCGGATTCGGCGGCAGCTTTGCGGTCAAGTTCGAGTCGATCTCGATCGCCATGGCGGATCAAAAGGTCAACAATGCGCTTCAGACCGGCGCCGGGTATATCATCTCCACGGACATGTCCTGTCTCATGCACCTCGACGGCTATATCCGCCGCAAAGGGCTTCCGATCCGTGCAATGCACATCGCCGACGTTCTCGCCAACACCTGAGGGGGCGGCCTGGTAAAAATAAGACCACCCACATAACATTCGTTACTGGATGGTCTTGACCCTTAAAACAACCTGTCGCAAGCGTTAAATAGGGTTAAAACCAGGCCTCGGGGACAAGATACGTAATTGGACGTTTCCCGGATTTTAAAAGAGCCACTTTTTTAAAAAATGACTTATAGCTGATCTTCAATATGTTGTGGTAGATTATGCGGAATTTTGTTTTTTTCCCGAATGATTATTTTGTTTCTTGCGTCGGATTGCACACGCTATCAAATCTTTTCAAATGGCACATTGGCTCGTCAAATCAGAACCTTCCGTATATAGCTGGGATCAGCTGGTGAAAGATAAATGGACGTATTGGGACGGCGTCCGCAACTATGCCGCCCGGCTTCATCTGCGGGGGATGAAGAAGGGAGATGAGGTATTCTATTATCACAGCAATGAAGGCACCGCCATCGTGGGGATTGCCAAGGTGATCAAAGAAGCCTATCAGGATCCGACCACCGATGACGACGCCTGGGTAGCGGTGGACCTCGAGCCCGTTCGTCGGTTATCCAAACCCGTTACCCTCGATCAGGTCAAGGCTGACAAACGCCTTTCCGATATGGCCCTCGTCCGGATCGGCCGCCTTTCCGTACAGCCCGTCACCGACCGGGAATGGAAGATAGTGCTGGACCTGGCAGGGGAGAAGTAGGCGCGAAAAAAATGTGTATGAGCCGTTTAAAGAAAAAGATCGTCGTCCTCACCGGCGCGGGCATCAGCGCCGAGAGCGGTTTGAAGACCTTCCGCGACTCCGACGGCCTCTGGGAAGGATTCGAAGTCACCGAAGTCGCCACGCCCCGCGCCTGGCGGAAAAACCCATCGCTCGTTCTCGACTTCTACAATATGCGGCGCCGTGACGTCGCCAACGCCAATCCCAATGCCGCTCATCTCGGCCTCGCTGAGCTGGAGCAGGATTTCGATGTACATATCATCACTCAAAATATCGACGACCTTCATGAACGCGCCGGCAGCACAAGCGTCCTCCACCTTCACGGCGAGATCTTCAAGATGCGAAGCGAACATGACGAGACCCTTGTCTATGACATCCGTGAAGATATCCTCCTCGGGCAACAGGCTGAGGACGGCGCCCAGCTACGCCCTCATATCGTCTGGTTCGAAGAACCCGTGCCCATGATCCAACAGGCCGTTCCCCTTGTACGATCCGCCGATATCTTCGTCGTCGTCGGCACCTCGCTTGTCGTCTATCCGGCGGCCGGTCTAGTCGACTTCACCCGCTCCGGCGTGCATACGTTTATCGTCGATAAGAAGATCCCTTATACTTCCGGCATCGGCAACCTCACCGCCATCGAGTTGCCTGCTTCGCAGGGCGTCGCGGTGCTTCGCGAAAAACTGGCGGCATTTTTATAAAACCCGATACCGTAATACGCACCGTCCAAACGCCCGGGTCAATACTCCTATTTTATCCCTTTGTTAACAATCCTTGTCCTATTATTGCATCGCGATGCGCATCTCCAAACGGTTCTTCTTTCTCCCGGCATTCCTCCTGGCCTTTGGCGCCGCCTACTCCCAGGAGCTTTTTCCCGCGGTCCAGCGTCTGAAGAATTACTGCGAGCTCACTACGCCGATCGGCTACAGCCCTCATCTCGGCGTCCTCACGCTGACGCCCAAAGACAATATTCACTACCTCTTTCCCCTTTATCATGGATTGCGCGACGAGCAAAAGTTCCGGCAGATCTATTCCGATAAAGGCTATTATGATGAGATGAGCCAGTACTTTGCTTTTGCCGGGGACTATGAGACCGCCCTGCAATATCTCGTCAAAAGCTATGATACGGTCGACGCCTCCACCGCCCATAAGATCTACAAGACGGCATCGAATCTGAAGAACATCCAGCACGTCGACGCGCGGCGGTATATTCACCTCGAGGCCAAAGATCGCCGCGTCATCATGATCAACGAGGCATTCGCCAAACCGCTTCATCGCGCCTTTACCCTCTCCCTGCTCGCCGACCTTCACCACCTGGGCTTCCACTACCTGGCGCTCGAAATGCTGAACAATTTCTCCGACTCCAGCCTTTCGCACGTCAACATGCATACCGGGTATTACGCGTGCGAGCCTGTGGCTGCCGAACTGATCCGGACCGCCATTTCCCTGGGCTATACGCTCGTGCCTTACGAAGACACCGCCGCCGGCGTCCATACCGCCACCCAACGCGACTCCATCCAGGCCGCGAACATCTACGCCATCCTGAAAAAGGATACTTCGGCGAAGGTCCTCGTTCACGCTTCGTTTACCCATATCAGTAAGAAGCCCGGGCCCGACGGCTTTATTCCCATGGCGCTTGCCTTTAAGAATATGTCCGGGATCGATCCGCTGACCATCGACCAGACCGACATGACGGAAGAAAGCAATTTCGCCTATGGCCGCATCATCTATCAGGCCTATCTCGCCAAATTCCCGCTGACCGGGCCCTCCATCGCGCTGGTCAACGGCAACCCCGTCAACGTCACCGACAAAGACCTCTATGACCTTTGCGTCATCCATCCCCCAAGTCAGTATAAGGATGGCCGGCCCACCTGGCTTAGCCTTGACGGGTTGCGGGAACCTTTTACCGTCAAGCCTCCCGTCGAAGGGGTCTACCTGACGCAGGCCTATTATCTCAGCGAGATCCTGGCCAATGGCAATGCGCCATGGCAGCTTATACCCGCCGACCAGACCTATATTACCAATGGCGGCGGCAATTATATGCTCTATTTACGAAAGGGGAAATACCGCATCTATTTCCGCGATATCAATTACCAGATATTGAACACACTCAACGTTGAGGTCAACTAACCGTTTCGACAAACCGGATCCCTTCCTGTTCCAGTTCCCTCAGTACCGGCCCGTATAACTCCGGCGTCACGGGGATCTGTACGCCACGAAGGGCGACCTTGCCCTCCAGCAGCAGCTTCGCCGCAATCCCCAGCGGCAGTCCCACCGTTCTTGCCATCGCCGTGTGCAATGAGTCTTCTCCTTTCACCACCAGCGTACTCCTCCGCAGCATGCGCTTTCCGCTGTCAATATACCCGATCTCATGCTGCATCACAATCATATCCTTATCCTCCGGGCGCATCGCAAGCCTCGTCTCCAGCAGATATTGCAGTACGTCGGCGGGCGTCCGTGCCGCGGCAGGCAGGGGAGACGCGTCCAACAGACCCAGAAAGGCATACATGTCCCGGTTTTCCGCCGTCACATAGGGTAGGAGAGGGGCGGCCCACTCAGCTATGGTCGATCCTTGCACCGCCGTCGAGTCATCCGTCAACCCGGCCTGGACGATGGGCGCCCATGCCTCACAAAAAGCCGGATATCTTAGCGTCGTTCGGACGAATGTCTCCGCATCCTCCAGGCGATATAGCGCGATATAAGGAAGGGAATCCCGGTTCGGATACCATGCCAGCGGCCCCGTCGCCGCAATTTCGATCCGTCCCGTTCGCCCGAATATCGAAAGATAATCGCGGTCGATCACCCGCCCTTCCTCACGGAACCGCGCTCCTGCCGCTCCGGCCCGCACGACATTCCGCGGATTCCAACTGATCTTATAGTGCCAGGGGTTGTCATCGCTTTCCGGCGCGACAAGCCCGCCGGTATGGCTGTGAAACGTCACTATCCGCTCACTCTCCGCCCGCACCCGGCCGATCAGGTCGAGGGCGCTCATGTGATCGATCCCCGGATCCAGCCCCATCTCGCAAAGGAAGAGCAGGCCCGCTGCGGATACTTCCCCGTCCAGGCCGCGGATCGCGTCGTCCACATACGATGCCGTCAGCAAGTGCCGGCGCTGCCGCAGACAGGATTGCGCCACCAGATAATGCAACGATGGCGGCAACAACGATATCACCACATCGGCTTCCGCGACCAGCCGGTCCCGGCCGGCCTCATTCCCGACGTCTGCCTGTACGGCATGCGCACAGGACGCCCCGCCGATCTTTGTCAATGCCAGTTCAAGATTGTTTTCCGCGATGACAACTCTCCACCCCCGGGGCGCCGCCACGCCGATCAAATACCGGATCAGACTTGTTGCCGATTTACCTGCGCCAAACAAAAGGATCTGTGTCATGTGACCGCTTACAGGGAGTTGTCAGGTTTATGTTCCGGGCTCCGATAAACCCAGCTCTTTTGAGTTGATCGAGGTGATCTTGTATTGAATATTGATGCCACGGGAGCTTTTTGGGGCTTCGAGCATCAATGCCGATCCGGGACCGATGCCGCGAAAATACAGATTTTCGGTCTTGTAGGTTTTGTTATTTGCCTGGATATACGATACGGTAACCACTACCAGGTCCAGTGAATATGGGGAACGGTTTGTCACGGTGATTTGCAGATTGTGGATACCGCCGAATGTGCCTACATCGAATTTGTTGGTTCCGACCGAGACCTGGTTAGCCAGCGCCAGCTTCAGGCTCTCGCGATCGTCGACGGGCTGATTTTGTACCACGTCGGTCCGGTGAACGGCTTCGCGATGACCGGCTGCGGAGGTAATGGCGGAGGAATCGGCGACGACCGGCGGGATGGCCGCGGGCTGGGTTTTTGGCGTCTCGGGCTTTTGGCGGGGAATGCGCGTTGTGTTTGCCGGCTGGGTCGTATTTGCCGGTGTTGCGGTGTTGGCCTGCCGGGTCGTCACCGGCGTATTTTCACCGGCGCCTTTATTTTCAGCCGTGGTCAGCGGAGTGGGGGGAGCCGAAGTATTTGTCTGGGTCGTCAGCGGAAGCTGCCGGGCCGTCGTCCGGGTGACCGGCTGCTGCTGGTCATCTTTGGAGGCCAGTTTTTGAATGCCCGGATTATCCTTGTGGATCGACAATCCGATAAAGATACCGGAAGCAAATAAGATCAGCACTGCGGCGCCGACGGCAATGGGGACCCAGAGACTCGGCGGTTTGCGTTTTGGCAGCGGCGGCGGGAGCTCCGCTGATGGTTCCTGTTTGGATGTTACTCTCTCCCGGATGGGGGTAGGTTCGCGTCCAATCTCTCTTGCGGCGATACCGCCAGGCATCGTCACGTATATTGTTCGTCGAGTCGCCGGATTGGAAGCGGAGGCCGGCTGGGTCATTGTCACCGTAGTCGTGTCGGCTGTTCTGGTCAGGGTTGCGTCGGCCGCCCTGGTCGAAGTCGTGTCGGCTGTTACAGCCATTTCGGCCGGCTTTGCGACCGAAGCGCCCGGCTTCTTATAGAAGCGGTCGAACGGCTGCTCTTCTACCGCCGGTGCAAATGCTCTCAGGTCTTCGATCTCCGAAGGATAACGCCAGGCGGCGCTACGGCCTTCGACCCATACCAGGTCGTACGCCTTTAAACCCTTTGCCTTTAATTCGTCAAGGGAGTAGGGACCGCTTTGCTTATTGTCACGTAAGAGCAGATACATCATGATCAGAAACTAATATGACCGCAAAAATTTCACCGGATATTGTGAAGGGTAAGTTAGAATTGATCACCAGGGCTATACCCAGCTTTCGAAGACAGGATTTTCGACGAGTCCCTGGCCTGGGGGCCAGATCATAGTGAAGACAAATATATACTATTTCCTTTAGGAATAAAATACCACCCCCGAACTTTCGCGCGAGATTTGCTAATATTCCCAATCTTCCCGAACTTGGCGCCCTAAACTATATTTCCCGCAAATGGATGCTGCTATACAGGAAAAACTGACCATATGGTTGAACGGCAACTATGACCAGGCCACCAAAGATGAGATCATCCGCCTGCAGCAGGACAATCCCAACGAATTGATTGAGAGTTTCTACCGCAATCTGGAGTTTGGTACCGGCGGCCTTCGCGGCATCATGGGAGTGGGTACCAACCGAATAAACAAGTACACCATCGGGATGGCTACCCAGGGCTTTGCCAACTATCTCAAACGCTCCTTTCCCGGCAAAGAGATTCGCGTCGCCATTGCCCACGACAGCCGCAACAACAGCCGTTTCTTTGCGGAGACAACCGCTAATGTATTCGCTGCCAATGGGATCAAGGTATTCCTGTTTCAGTCGCTCCGCCCGACGCCGGAGCTGAGCTTTGCCATCCGCCACCTTCATTGCCAGGGCGGCGTCGTCTGCACCGCCTCGCATAACCCCAAAGAATACAATGGCTATAAAGCCTATTGGAATGACGGCGGCCAGCTCGTCCCACCGCATGACAAGAATGTTATTTCCGAAGTCGAAAAGATCTCCGGCATCGGCGAGGTCAAATGGGGTGGGGGCGAGTCCAACATCACCATGATCGGCAAGGACATCGATGAAGCGTATATCGGAATGGTCCGCAATCTATCCGTTTATCCGGAAGCCATTGAACGCCAGCATAACCTTCGGATCGTCTACACCTCTATCCATGGCAGCGGGATCAAACTGGTGCCTGAGGTGCTCCAACGCTTCGGCTTTAGTAATGTCCACGTCGTCGATGAACAGGCGACCCCCGATGGCAATTTTCCCACCGTGATCTTCCCCAACCCAGAGGAAAGCGAAGCAATGAGCATCGGCCTGCGTAAAGCTCAGCTGATCGACGCCGATATCCTCCTCGGCACCGACCCGGACGCAGATCGGGTAGGCATCGGCGTGAAAGACCGGAAGGGCCAATGGATGCTGATGAACGGGAACCAGACAGCCGTCCTCGCATTCAACTATATGATCGAGGCCCGCAAGGCCAAAGGGATCGCGGAACCGAACGATATGGTCGTCAAGACCATCGTCACCACCGAGCTCATCGATGAGATCGCCCGCCGCAGCGGAGTAAAATGCTATAACACGCTCACCGGCTTTAAATATATTGCCGAGTTGATAAAGGAGAAGGAATGGCGGGAGAACTATGTCATCGGCGGGGAAGAAAGCTATGGGCTGATGATCGGCAGCCAGATCCGCGATAAGGACGCCGTCAGCGCGGTTGCGCTGCTCTGCGAGATGGCCGCTTATGAGAAAGATCAGGGTCGCACGCTGTTCGAAAAACTGATCGGCCTGTATGTCCAATACGGGTTTTATAAGGAAAACCTTATCTCACTCACGAAGAAGGGAATGAACGGGCAGAAAGAGATCGCCGACATGATGGCCGCCTACCGCAGCCACCCGCCGGTTATGATCAACGGTTCCCCCGTTGTGCAACTGCTCGACTATGAAACGCGGACCGGCAGGAACCTGACATCCGGCGAAAGCTGGAGGATCGAGTTGCCGCAATCCAACGTACTTCAGTTCATTCTGGCAGATGGTTCAAAGATCTCCGCCCGGCCTTCCGGCACGGAGCCGAAGATCAAGTTTTACTTCAGCGTTCATACGCAGTTGCCTTCGGCGGCGGAGTATGATCGGGTCAATGCGGAGATGACTATCCGGATCGATAAGATCATTACGGATATGGGGCTTAAATAGGCTCCCGGCGGTCTTATGCGCTGCACGTCACACAGCCGTCCTGCATCGTGCACGTCGCCCCGATCACATCCTCCCCCGCACTCGCCCCCGCGACCTGTACTGCCGCCGGATTGACCAACGGCTCGATCATCTTCCCGCCTTGTTTTTCCACCGTGAACTGCACCGCCTGAGTTGCGGCCTGCGTCCGGAGATAATACATCCCCGTCTTGAGACCTTTCTTCCAGGCGTAGAAGTGCATGGAGGTTAGCTTACTTGCCGTAGGCGTATCCACGAAGAGGTTCAGCGACTGCGACTGACAGACATATGCCCCGCGGTCTGCCGCCATATCGATGATCGTCCGCTGTTTGATCTCCCATACCGTCTTATAGATATCCTTGATGGCCTGCGGGATCTCGTCGATCGCCTGGATCGACCCGTTATGGAAGATGATCTTATTCTTCATGTCATCATTCCACAACCCCAGCTCCACCAGGTCCTTTAGCAGGTGTTTGTTGACGACTACGAATTCCCCGCTCAGCACCCGCCGGACATAGATATTCGAAGTATAGGGCTCGAAACATTCGTTGTTGCCCAGGATCTGGGACGTAGACGCGGTCGGCATCGGCGCCACCAGCAGCGAATTGCGCAACCCGAAGCGAATGACCTCATCCTTCAGGCGATACCAATCCCAGCGCAGCGTCGGCTCCACGCCCCAAAGATCGAACTGGAACTGCCCCTTTGACGCCGGTGAGCCGGCAAAACTGGAATATGCCCCATCCCACTTCTCTGCGCCTTTCGCCTCAGCCCTGGCCAGGTCTTTCGACGCCGTCATCGCCGCGAAATAGATCGTCTCGAAGATCTCTTTGTTCAGCTGCCGGGCAGCATCACTTTCAAAAGGCAACCGCAGTAAGATAAACGCATCTGCCAGTCCCTGAATGCCAAGCCCGATCGGGCGATGCCGCAGATTGGAGTTCCGCGCTTCGTCAATAGGATAGAAGTTGTGGTCGATGATCTTGTTGAGGTTGTTTGTCACTTCATACGTCACCTCATATAACTTTTGGTGGTCGAACTTTCCGTTGGTGACAAACCTTGGCAGCGCCAGCGACGCCAGGTTGCAGACCGCAACCTCATCCGCCGCCGTGTATTCAATGACTTCCGTGCAAAGGTTGGAGCTCTTGATCGTCCCAAGGTTCTGCTGGTTGCTTTTCCGGTTCGCCGAATCCTTGTACAACAGATAGGGCGTGCCTGTTTCGATCTGCGCGTCGAGGATCGCAAACCACAGGTCCTGCGCTTTTACCACCCGACGGGCGCGGCCTTCGGCTTCATAGCGGGTATAGAGCGTTTCGAACCCGGCTCCCCAGATCTCATGCAGTCCCGGCGCCTCATGCGGGCAGAACAGGCTCCAGTCGCCGCCGGCTTCGACGCGCTGCATGAACAGATCGGGTATCCATAGGGCATAGAAGAGGTCCCGCGCCCGCATCTCATCCTTCCCATGGTTTTTCCGCAGGTCGAGGAACTCGAACACATCCGCGTGCCAGGGCTCCAGGTAGATCGCAAAGGCTCCCTTCCGCTTCCCGCCGCCCTGATCGACATACCGCGCCGTATCATTGAAAACCCGGAGCATCGGGATGATGCCATTGCTTGTCCCGTTGGTTCCGCCGATATAGGAACCCGTCGCCCGGATATTGTGGATCGATAGTCCGATCCCACCCGCCGACTGGCTGATCTTGGCCGTCTGTTTCAGCGTATCGTATATCCCATCGATGCTGTCATCCTTCATGGTCAGCAGGAAGCAACTGCTCATCTGCGGCTTTGGCGTACCGGCATTGAAGAGGGTGGGGGTGGCATGCGTGAACCAACGTTCGCTCATCAGGTGATAGGTCCGGAGCGCACTCCCGATGTCGTCCCGGTGGATGCCTACCGCCACCCGCATGTACATGTGCTGCGGCCGCTCCACGACCCTGCCGTCTACTTTGAGTAAATAGGACTTCTCGAGCGTCTTGAAGCCAAAGTAGTCGAAGCCGTAGTCGCGGTCATAAATGATCGTCGAGTCCAGCAGCTCCGCATTGTCCCTGATGATCGCCCAGATGTCATCCGACAGCAATGGAACGGGCTTGCCGGTTTTGCCGTCCCGCGCGTCATAGAGCAGTTCCATGGTGCGGGAAAAGCTTTTGGTGGTGTTCTTGTGCAGATTGCTGACCGCGATGCGGCTTGCCAGCAGCGCATAGTCGGGATGTTTCACCGTCAGCGATGCCGCCGTCTCCGCCGCAAGATTGTCCAGTTCCGTAGTCGTCACGCCGTCATACAAGCCCTCGATCACCTTCTTCGCCACTTCGATCGAGCCCACGAACCGCCGGTCCAGGCCATAGCAAAGTTTTTCAATCCGGGCCGTGATCTTGTCGAACTTCACGGATTCCCGATTCCCGTTCCTTTTGATGACAAACATATAAGTAGAATTTTATGAGTTTAGAAATCCTCCTCCAGGCTAAACGTCTGCGCCGCGGCGCCGCCGATCACTCCCGACTTCTGATAATCCCCGACGCGCTTTTCAAAGAAATTCGTTTTCCCTTGCAGGGAGATCATTTCCATGAAGTCGAACGGATTGGAAGCATTGTATACTTTCGGATATCCCAGCTCCGACAGCCAGCGGTCCGCGACGAATTCGATATACTGCTGCATCAGCCGCGCGTTCATTCCAATCAGATCCACCGGCAACGCCTCGGTGATGAATTCCTTCTCGATCGTCACCGCATCCGTGATGATCTGACGGACCTGCTCCGGCGGCAGCTTGTTGCCGAGCATGCCGTATAGCAGACACGCGAATTCGCAGTGCAGTCCCTCATCCCGGCTGATCAGCTCGTTGCTGAACGTCAGCCCCGGCATCAGCCCGCGCTTCTTCAGCCAGAAGATCGAGCAGAAGCTGCCGCTGAAGAAGATGCCTTCCACCGCGGCAAACGCTACCAGCCGTTCCGCGAAGCTGCCGTTGCTGATCCAGCGCAGCGCCCACTCCGCTTTTTTCCGGACCGCGGGCACGGTGTCGACCGCATGGAAGAGCCGGTGCTTTTCCTGCGGGTCTTTGATATAGGTATCGATCAGGAGCGCATAGGTCTCCGAGTGGATATTCTCCATCATGATCTGGAAGCCATAGAAGCACCGGGCCTCCGGCAGTTGCACCTCGCTCATGAAGTTGACCGCCAGGTTCTCGTTGACGATCCCGTCGCTGGCTGCAAAGAAGGCCAGGACGTGAGAAATAAAATGCCGCTCGCCATCGTTGAGCTTGTTCCAGTACTGAAGGTCGCCGCCCAGGTCGATCTCCTCGGCCGTCCAGAAGCTGGCTTCATGCTTTTTGTACATCTCCCATATCCTGGGGTAGTTGATCGGCAGGATGACAAACCGATCTTTATTTTCCTGCAATAAGATCTCGTTCTCCATTTCGTTTAAATAAATAGATAGGTGCAATGTTTGCCCTCCGCCGGTGAGGCCGGTAGTGCAAACTGGGTAACATTGGTTTTCCGATAAAATTCCGTGAGGAATTCGCATGGACCCCATTCGGGGAGGTTCCAAACACTAACTGTTGCGGCAGGTACTCTGGCTCGTAACGAAGATTAAGGTTACTTACAGTTGCCCGTCAGCCCATGATTTTCACATGGTTCCCCTTTGAATCGATCCGGTAGCCGGTGATCGGCTTCCGCCCGAACCGCAGCAGCGTCATCAAGAACTAACTCAAAAATAACATAGTGATTTAATTTTCGCGCGGAACGTTATCCACCCGTTGTGCAAAACCAATTATCAATAACAGGATGAGGAACCCATACTCCCCGATGGTATTGCCCATGCGTACGAATGGCAGATGGATTATGTTGAGCAGCAGACAGGCCAGCAATCCGCCGTACAGCAAAAGTTCCCGGTGGTGGTGGAGATTGGATTTCCGGCGGTAGTAGAGACCGGCTTCCCGGCTGCGATAAAGACTGGCCGCGATCAGCAGCGGCATGATCCATTGCACGCCGTAATAGGCATGGCGGTAGATGGGCGAGAAGAGATCGGAGATCATATACAAACAGAAGCCGATGATGGCGAGGCGTGCGGGATCGGGCTTCCAATGCGCTTCGCCGGCCCTCCCATTCGTCGGACTGCGTTCCCCCGGCCGCCCGCGCTTCCTCCGCACCACCACAAGCGCGCCCGCCACCACTAAGACCGCGAAGCACCCCAACAAGCCCAGCACCGCCACCGGCATGCGTTGTCCGGTCATCTTCCGATACAAAACGAAGACATTCCCGTTCTCCGAATAGATGCGTGTGGGGTCCCGCGAGATCCGCGCCCGTACCGTATCCATATCGATCCCTTCCCATTCCTTGTAACCCGGATCGGTCCAAACCGGCCGCCGCCGCGGGCCCAGGTCCTGGTGGATCTTCACCTGCTCGCTTACCATGGTCCCATAATCGCGCCACAGGTTTCGTTCCCGCGGGCTCAGCAGCACCCATGCCAGCGCGACGATCGCCGGGATCCAGAAGGTCCATTTGAGCTCCCGCATCAACAGGAACGGCGCCAAAAACAACGCCGCATTCGGGCGCACCATCACCAGCATTGCCGCCGCAAGCCCCGCGGCCAAAGGCCGGCGCCGCAGCGCAAACGTCAGCATCGCCAGCGCCGGGATGAGCAAATAGGTCTGACCGTATTTGGCATGCAATGCCCAGGCATTGGTCAACAGGAACAGCAGCGCCGTTACCACGACCGCCACGCGCGCGCCGGCGTCCCGTGCGATAGCAAACGCATATGCCGCCATCCCGAAGTACAGTAAGTACAGCACGACCATCCATACCCGCATGATCGTGGCAAAAGGCAGCCGGGCCAGCGGGATCAGCAACCGGTGCAGAAAAGGCGTGGATGTACAAATGGAAACCTTATAGATGTCAAAAGCCTGCGGATCGTAGTAGCCGATGGGGTCACCGGGCGAATACTTATAGAAGTAAGGAGAGTAGCCGTCTTTGATGAGGCGCGCCCCGACGACACGATTCCGCAGATCGCCCATATACTCCCGCGAGTACCGGGTATCGCGGGTCAGCGCGTAGCCAACCGTCACGACCGCAGCCAGCGACAGGCCGATAACGCTAACCCGCCACCAGATGTCGGTAGCCCACCACCAGGTAGCGCTAGCCCACCACCTGCTCGATGATCTTGCCATCCTTCTTGTTCTTCAGGATCACCTTCTTTGCGCCGTAGTGCGTGACCTCCTCCTTGATCAGATAGTGGTCCGCATCATATTCCGTCAGATGGCTGTCCTTTGTCACCCCGATCCTGCCGCGCCAGATATCCAGCCGGACCGGCTCCCAAAGCTTTGTCGCCGCCGAGCGGTATGCCGCGTCCAGGACGGCGTTTACGACATACCCGTCGTAAAAGGTCTCTTTCGGCTGTCCTCCGTCTTCAAAGGCGTTGAAGACGTCCGTGAACATATGGTTGTAGCCAAAGTCATTCAACTCGTCACCCATCGGGAACAGCCAGCCGCTTGTGCTCTCCGCTTTCTCCGCCACGTAGTCGGCGCCTTTGCCGGTGGTGAACATCTCCAACCCTGTCCGGAGACAACTGTTGATCCAGATCGTACCTTCCGTTCCCATCACCTCGTCGCGGAGATCGAGACCGCCGCGGAAGGTCCAGCTGACCTCGAACTGGCCGATGGCTCCATTCTCATATTTGATAAGCCCGATCGCATGGTCCTCCGCGTCGATCGGTTTCACCTGCGTATCCGCCCAGCACATCACTTCCACAGGCCGGATATCCTTGCCGATAAAGGACCTGCCGATCTCTACGCAATGACAACCCAGGTCGAGGATACAACCGCCGCCCGCCTGTTCCTTGTCCCAGAACCAGTCGCTGTGGGGTCCGGGATGCGTCTCGCGGGACTTCGACCAGAGGATGCGGCCCAGCGCCCCGCCTTTTACGCTTTCGTACGCCTTCAGGAACTTCGGGGTGTATACGAGATCTTCGAGATAGGCGCTGAAGACGCCGGCGTCTTCGACCGCTTCCAGCATCCGCCGCGCCTCGGTCGCATTGCGGCCCAGCGGCTTGGTGGTGATCACCGCTTTATTATGTTTGCAGGAAAGCAGCACGGCGATCTCGTGGAGGTTGTTCGGCAGTGCGATACAAACCATGTCGACGTCAGGCCTGGCAATCGCCGCCTCCATTTCTTCCGTTGCAAACGAACAGCCATAATCCTTCGCGAACTTCTCCGCGCTTTCCTTACGTCGCGAATACACGGCTACGATCCTATCCCGGCTCCGCTGGCCCAGGATCGATTCGGCATAGAACCGGGCGATGAAACCCGATCCCAGCATAGCGATCTTTAGCATATAAAAAATTTAATGTTTTTAGGCGTTTGCAACGCGATTTTTTACCGCTTCAACCGGTTCCTTTTTTTCCCGGAAACTGACAATATAGAGTACAAGCACCACTGCGGCGAAGATCGCCGGTATCCACCAGAAACTTTGCCATTGGTCCAGAGTCAGTTTTGGGGTTTCAAGCGGGTTTGCCGGTATTGGAGCATGCTTAAGGAACCCATTATAGACCGCCCCGGCGATCTGCGCGCCGACCAGCATTCCGATCCCATAGGTCACAAAGACGATCAAGCCCTGCGCCTGTGCGCGGATCTCGACCTTAGCTTTGGTATCGACATAGATCTGACCGGTGACAAAGAAGAAGTCATAGCAGATGCCGTGCAGCGCAACCCCCGTCAGGATCATCCAATTCACCAGCTCGGGCGCGCCGAGTGCAAACAGCGCATACCGGAGCACCCAGGCGAGCATTCCGGCCGTCAGCATCCATTTCACCCCAAACCGGACAAAGAAGAGGGGCATCAGGAGCATAAACAGCGTTTCGGATGCCTGTCCCAATGTCTGCGTCGCGGCGATATTCTTATAGTGGGCGCCGTCCAGGAAGAGCTGTGTCATATTGTAATAGGCGGCGAGAGGGATACAGATCAGGAACGAACAGATCAGGAAAACATAAAAAGACGGGCTTCCCATCTGTTTCAGCGCATCGATGCCGATGATCGCCCGCGCGGAGACTTTTTTACCGCGGGCCGGAGGCGGCGTATTCGGCAGGGTAAAACTGTACAGGCCCAGCAGTAAGCTTGCCGTCGCCACCATATATAAAGGCAGGGCCGTCTCCTCGGGCTTGACCCCGTTCGTGAACTTCACCAGCACAAAGCTGATGACCAGCCCGGCTATGATCCAGCCCAGCGTGCCAAATACGCGCAGCAACGGAAATTCCTTTTTCTGATCGGTGATCTTATAGAAGCAAACCGTATTGGCCAGGCCCATGGTCGGCATGTAGCAAATATTATAGGCAAGCAGCAGCAGGATGAATACGAGCGGGTTGTTCGTAAAGGACGGTACAAGGAACATAAAGATCGACCCGATGATATGCAGCGTGCCCAGCACCTTTTGTGAAGCAAAATACCGGTCGGCGATCAACCCGATAAAGAATGGCGCGATAATGGCGGCGATGGGATTGACGGTGAACGGCCATTGCGTGAGTTTGGGCATGCCATGATTAGCCATATAAACCCCTATCATGCTGTACCAGCCCCCCCAGATAAAAAATTCCAGGAACATTAGAACGGAAAGCTGAATTCTTGTAGATGTTTTCATTACTGTAGTGGTTGAATTGCGAGCCAAAAGATACAAATGATAACGGTATCCCGTAAAAATTTCTCAAAGCGCAATATCTTGCACCCGGGATTCGCCCAAGCGACGAGATATGAGAACATACGAAGATACATACCGGCATAAAGGCCTCCGGCGTCAACTGGTCGAGGTGATCCGCCACAAGGGCATCACGGATGAACGGGTCCTCCATGCCATCCTCCATCTGCCCCGCCATTTTTTCATGGACTCTGCCTTCGATAAGATCGCCTATGAGGACCGGGCTTTTCCCATCGGCGAAGATCAAACCATCTCCCAGCCCTATACCGTCGCCTATCAAACGGTGCTGCTCGATTTGAAACCCTTTGAGAAAGTGCTCGAGATCGGCACGGGCAGTGCTTATCAGGCCTGCGTCCTCGCGGAGATGGGCGTCCAGGTCTATACCATCGAACGGCAGAAGAAGCTGTTCGAGGCCAACAAGCAGTTCACCTGGCTAAAGAGGTATCCGAATATCAAATTCTTCTTCGGCGATGGCTACGAGGGGCTCCCAACCTATGCGCCTTTCGATAAGATCATCGTCACCGCCGCCGCCCCGCATATCCCGCCCAGGCTCCTCGAACAACTTAAACCCGGCGGCCGCATGGTCATCCCCGTAGGGGAAGGAAACGTGCAACGCATGCTCCGGCTGACCAAACTGGCCGACGATGACATCATGGAAGAAACATTTGATAATTTCTCATTCGTCCCGTTGCTCGGGGGCAAGAACACCTGACAGCCGCAGGAGCTCATAAGAACTCCACGATCTGGTCCAGGATACCCTGGTCTTTGTATATTTTTTTATGGCCCAGACCGGTCGTAAAAAGAAAGCGGATATTCTTGTGTCCATCTC
Organism: Puia sp.; assembly: GCA_035695565.1. Classification (GTDB taxonomy): domain Bacteria; phylum Bacteroidota; class Bacteroidia; order Chitinophagales; family Chitinophagaceae; genus Puia. Next base: position 482,699 of record DASRRX010000016.1, read on the forward strand.
CTTCGATCAATTTCGCCTCGTCCAGCGACACGACCGCGTCTCCTTCGTCCTGGACATACAGAACTTCCACCCCCGGCGATCCGATGACCCGTCGCAGGGAATACCATTCCAGCGGATGCCCGCTGATCTCTTTGACATATTCCTCCACCTCCCGCACGACTTCCTTTGGCAGCTGAAGCGCGGCCGCCCATTCGTCAAATGCCCGGGCGATCCCCGGCGCCGGGGCCACCAGCACGAGCCGGCGGTCCTTGTCCATGGGCGCATCCTCATCGACAGGCATATCCTCCAGCGACAAGGCCAGCGCAAGCCCGCCAAGCGAATGCGCCAACCAGGAATGGAAAGGGCCATAGTTTTGCCGGACAGCCGACAACATCCGTGCATAGTCCGGGATGAACAGCCGTTTTCCACCCGAAAGCCCATGGCCGGGCGCATCAAAGGCCACGACCTCATATCCCTTCTTCAGCAGCGCCGCGATGTAGTGCTCGAAGACCCGCGACGCCGACTCGAAACCATGTGCGATCAGCACTTTCCTTGGCGCCTCCGTTTCCGCCGAGGGCCGCAGCGCATCCGAATAGGGCTGCCAGCGATGCCCGCGGACAGAATGACCATCGAACCGGAAGGAAAGGGCCTCGCCGGTCCCAAAGATAGGCGGCAGCTTGCCCTTGCGGCGCTTCTTCGGGGTAACGAATACCCGGAAGGCTTTCTCCGCCGATTTGCGAAGGCTGACAAGCGAAAGAATATTTAGCTGCGCACGCGTATACCGCGTTGTGAGTTTTTGCTTTAATTTCATGCTGTTCGGGCTCATGTCGTGGCCGCCCATAAAGATACAGTATGAAGATCGTTATTATCGGTTCGGGAAATGTCGCTACCGTACTAGGCGAGACCATCGCCGCCGCGGGCCATCCGCTGCTCCAGGTTGTCGCCCGGAATGAAGACCGTGCGGCTGCCCTGGCCGGGGCACTGGGCTGTACCTATACGACGAGCTTTGCCGGGATCGATCCGGCCGCGGATCTGTATGTCGCCGCCCTTAGTGATTCTGCGCTGGAAAGGCTGGGGGAGACGCTGACGCTTCCGGGAAAATTGGTCGTCCATACTGCCGGGGCCCTTCCCGCCGCTATCCTGGGGCCGGTCAGCAACCGCGCCGGCGTCCTCTATCCGCTACAGTCCCTCCGGGCCGCGATCCGGCCGTTTCCGCCCATTCCACTGCTCGTCGACGCCGGTAATCCCGATGACCTCACTACTCTCGAGACATTTGCAAAAACCCTCTCCGGCCAGGTCCGGAGGGCCGATGACGCCACGCGGCTCAAACTCCACCTTGCCGCTACCCTTACAAATAATTTTACCAACTATCTTTACACCCTGGCTGCCGGCTATTGCGAACAGGAAAGGATCGATTTTACCCTGCTCTTGCCCCTGATCCGCGAGACCGCTGACCGCCTTGACCGATACTCCCCTGGCGCCGTCCAGACCGGGCCCGCTGTGAGAGGTGACCGTCCTACGATTGCCCGACATTTGGATTTATTGAACAATTATCAGGAAATTAGAAGTTTGTACGAGTTATTTACAAATTTAATAGAAGAGCATTATGACCATGAGCGTACTGGAAAAATTTAAATCGATCCGGACTTTCGTATTCGACGTCGATGGGGTTATGACCGATGGCAGCGTCCATGTATACCAGACCGGCGAACAGGTACGGCGCATGAGCACGCGTGACGGCTATTCCCTGCAGTTGGCTATCAAGAAAGGCTATCGGGTCGTCGTGATCTCCGGCGCCATGTCGGAAGGCGTCCGTCAGCGTCTCGACTATCTTGGCATCAAAGACATCTTCCTGGAGATCCACGACAAAGTGGCCGTACTCCGGCAATACGCCAAAGACCACAGTCTCGATCCAAGCGACATGCTGTATATGGGTGACGATATCCCGGACTACCGCGCCATGCAATTTGTCGGGCTGGCCTGCGCACCCGCCGACGCCGCTCCGGAGATCCGGCATATGGCAGCGTATATCTCCTCGTTCAACGGCGGCCAGGGTTGTGTCCGGGATGTGATCGAAAAAGTGCTCAAGCTGAATGGCCATTGGGAACTCAATACAACCGTCGCTTCAAAATAACTGCATCCATGGCTATCATTTCCGCTTTCTTTCGCCTTATCCGCTGGCCTAACCTGCTATTTATCGGCCTGACCCAGGTGCTTTTCTATTACTTTGTCATCATCCCCAGCTTTCCGCATGAGTTCCCCAATCTTCTCCGGCTATCCGGGTTGATCTGCCTGACCCTGTCATCCGTGCTGATCGCTGCCGCCGGGTATATCATCAATGACTATTTCGATCTCAATATCGACCGGGTCAACAAACCGGACAAGCTGGTCGTGGAAAAGCTGATCAAGCGCCGGTCCGCCATCCTTTGGCACTGGTTCCTCTCGGGTGTGGGGGTGGTGTTGGGCCTCTATGTCAGCTGGAAAGTACGCAACCCGATCGTCGGGCTTGCCAATCTGGCGTGCGTGATCTTATTATGGTCGTACAGTACGACCTTCAAACGCAAGCTGCTTATCGGGAATGTCATCATCTCGCTGCTCACGGCATGGGTCATTCTTGTGCTCTATGTCTGCGAGTTCCGGCTTGGCGCCCTTAGCGATCCCGGCTATCGCGCTATCCTTAGCCGCATCTTCAAATTTGCCGTCGTCTATAGCGGCTTCGCCTTTATTATCTCGCTTATCCGGGAAGTGGTGAAGGACATCGAAGATATGGACGGCGACATTCGCTATGGCTGCCGGACGATGCCGATCGTCTGGGGTGTCAATGTCGCAAAGGTTTTCACCGCCACCTGGCTGGTCGTGCTGATCAGCGCTTTGGCCGTCATCCAGTTCTATTTCATGCCCCGGGCCCAATGGATCATGATCGCCTATGGCATCCTCTTTATCGACCTGCCGCTGCTCTGGATCCTCCGGGAGCTCTATAGCGCCCAGTCAAAAACCGACTATCATCAGCTTAGCGGCGTGATCAAAGGCGTCATGCTTGCGGGCATCCTCTCGATAGTCCTTCTGATATTACCATGAATTCATCCCACGACATCATCCTCGCTTCCGGCTCGCCGCGGAGAAGACAGCTCCTCGAATGGGCGGAGATCGGCTTTGACATCATTACCCGTGATACGCCCGAGACCTGGCCCCCGGGGATGCCCATTCCTGACGTCCCCGTCCACATCGCCCGCAATAAAGCCCTTGCCGTTCAGCAAGTCGCCGGACCGGAAAAGCTCATCATCGCCGCCGATACCGTGGTGGTGCTGAATGACGAGATCATCGGCAAACCAAAGGACCGGGCCGACGCGATCGGTATCCTCACCCGGCTCGTGGGGAAGAAACACGAGGTCATCACGGGCGTCGCGCTGTTGAAAGCCGGAGCCGGGCTAACCTTCGCCGATACCACCGCCGTGTGGTTCCATGAGCTGACTGGCGCCGAGATCGAGGGGTATGTCGACCGTTACCATCCGTTTGACAAAGCCGGGGCCTATGCCATCCAGGAATGGATCGGGGTAGTGGGTATCCGGCGCATCGAAGGGGATTTCTATAATGTGATGGGTCTGCCGGTCAGCAGAGTTGTCAGGGCGCTGCGCGATTTTTAACTTATCTTGTCGTCCGAGGGAGAATGATCATGCAGGAAGTTCTATTACACTTCATCTGGGAATTTCGCTATTTCAATCACCGGGAGCTGACGACCGAATCAGGCGATCCCGTGCATATCCATCATCCCGGCGACCGCAACACCAATCAGGGCCCGGATTTCCTGAATGCTCGCATAACCATCGGCGATACCCTGCTCGAGGGCCCGGTCGAGTTGCATGTCCGGGCTTCGGACTGGAGCCGTCATGGTCATACCGGCGATCCGCACTATGGCAAGGTCATTCTCCACGTCGTGTGGGAAAACGATTCCGCCGATGCGCCCGGCGGCATTCCTGTGGTTGTTCTACATCACCGGACTTCAACGCTGCTCTTATCATCCTACCGGCAGTTCATGACGAATCAGACCTTTGTCCCCTGCGAACGGCTGCTGCCCGCGGCGACACAGCGGGCTGCCACCCGGCAATCGGCCATCCCCCGGGCTGCCACCCAGCAATCGGCCAACCCCCGGGCTGCCACCAAACAGCCAGCCCTCCCCTGGCCCGCCTTCCGTAAAACCTTGCTCCTGCAGCGTCTCCGGGGCCGCACGGCATTTATTCGCACCCTCGTCGATGAGCACAACCCATACTGGGAAGAGGTAACCTGGTGGCTTATCGCGCGAAGCCTTGGCCAGCCCGTCAATCCCGACGCCTTTCTGGCCATCGCCCGGAGCATCCCGCTCAACCGCCTGCTTCGCCGTCGCGCCGATCCCGCCCACCTGGAAAGCCTGCTTATCGCCGAGGCCGCCCGCCTCGATCCGCCGCTGTCTTTTCATCGCATGCGCCCTGCCCATTCCCCGCTCCGCCGCCTCCGCCAACTCGCCGTCATCCTGTCCAACCACAGCGGCTGGTTCACGCTTCTGCTCGAATCCGATCACCCCGCCGCCTTCCTTAAAACCCTCGATGCCGGCGGGCTCGGGACGTCAACCAAACACTCCATCCTCATCAATGCGGGTATCCCGCTTTTGTCCGCATATAGCACGCTGCGACAGGAACCGCGCCAGCACGAAAAAGCCACCCGGTGGCTGTACGAAACGCCGCCGGAGAACAATAGCATCATCCGCCGCTGGCGGGAGCTTGGCATGCCTGCGCATACCGCCGCCGACACCCAGGCATTGCTGGAATTGAAAAAGAATTTTTGCGCCCCGAAGAAATGTCTCGATTGCGCCATCGGCCGGGCCTTGCTGGCGGATCCGTCGCCAGCCGCACCATCGCCTACCCGACCGTCACCGGCCAATGGAAATCCAGCTTGACCTCCATGTCCGGATGGATACTGTACATGACCGGACAGGTATGCGCGGTCCGCTCCAGGATCGTACGCGTCTTCTCATCGGCTGTCCAACCCTCCGGGAAGTCAAAAACAATATGTACTCCCGCGATCCGGCGCGGATCCGGTTTCATGATCTTTTGTATCGAGAGCTTCATCCCCCGCAGGTCGACCGGCAGATCCCGCGCCTTGATCCCCATCGTCGTCGCCATACAGGCGCCAAGGGCGGTAGCCACGAGGTCCGTCGGCGAGAACCGTTCCCCCTTTCCCTGGTTGTCCGTAGGCGCATCTGTCGCAATTTCAGTCCCTGATTGCAGGTGCGTGGCAACCGTTCGCAAATCTCCCTCGTAAATAATTGTGGAAGTCGGCATTGTGCAAAATTTACCTAAATTTACGTCAGTATATTTAAAACCATCCCCGTGACAAGATTTTTCCTGACTTTTCTCGCCGCCATCCTGGTCTTTCAGTTGTATGCGCAGGATACCACCTATATGCCTCCGCCGCCCACCCGCCAGTCCAGACAGCAGGCTAAAAGGAACAGGATGAACAACGCGCTGCGGATGGAAGAAGAAGGCGATCTTATCTTCAATCGCCAGAACGTTTTTGGCATCCGTCTGGCCAGCGACGGCTACGGTATCTCCTACGAAAAAGGCTTCTTTCGGACCCCCTCCCGCACCCTGCTGTGGGAGTTTGAATTGAATGAAAAACATTCCCCCAAGGAGCATCATATCTCCGCCCAAACCGACGGCTTCGACTTCTCATCGGTCGTTCCATACAAACTTAACAACCTATACGAATTCAAGGTTGCGATCGGCCAGCAGATCCTCATCGGAGGCAAAGGCAACAAGAACGGCGTGGCTGTCTCCGCGCTCTATGCCGGCGGTCTTACCCTCGGAATGCTGAAGCCCTACTACCTCGACGTCACCAACGCCATCTCCGGGGCCAGCAATCAACAGACCTATAAGCAGTTTGCCGCGGACAGCACCATCGGCGACCAGATCACCGGCGCGTCGGGCTTCCTCGTCGGCTGGGACAACCTCACCGTCAAACCCGGCATCAACGCCAAACAGGCGATGCGCTTCGACTATGGCCGGCTTAATCAAACCGTGGCGGCGATCGAAGTGGGGCTGACGGAGGAGTATTTCAGCGGTAAAATGCCCATTATGTATCTCGTACCGGCCAAGCAGTTCTTCTTCAACGCCTACGTCAGCATCCTCTTTGGGAACCGGAAATAGAGTGGGGGGGTCAACCCGAAATAACCCGTAACTTTGCCCCATGGACCAAAAGATTCAGAAGCCCAACTGGTTACGTGTAAAGCTCCCGATCGGCGAAAATTATAAGCATGTCCGCGGCCTGGTAGATACGCACAAGCTACATACGATCTGCGAAAGCGGTAACTGCCCGAACATGGGCGAGTGCTGGGGTGAAGGAACGGCCACCTTTATGATCCTCGGCAATATCTGCACGCGCAGCTGCGGCTTTTGCGCCGTTGCGACCGGACGTCCCGAACCTGTCGACTGGGACGAGCCTCAGCGGGTAGCCGAAGCCATCCACCTCATGAAGGTCAAACATGCCGTCATCACCTCCGTGGACCGGGATGAGCTGCGCGACGGCGGCAGCATCATCTGGCAAAACACCATCCGCGCGGTAAAGGCCCTCAACCCCGATACCACCCTCGAGACCCTCATCCCCGACTTCAAAGCGGAAAAGGAGAATATCCAGCGTGTCATCGACGTGGCGCCGGAAGTCGTATCGCATAATATCGAGACGGTCGAACGGCTCACCCGGCAGGTCCGCATCCAGGCAAAATACTGGCGCAGCATGGAGACGCTGAGGATCCTCAAAGCGGGCGGCATGCGGACAAAATCCGGGATCATGCTCGGCCTCGGCGAACGGAAGGAAGAAGTGCTTCAGACCATGCAGGACCTGCGTGGCAGCGGCGTCGACGTCATTACCATCGGCCAATACCTTCAGCCGACAAAGAAGCATCTTCCCGTTGTCCGGTTCGTCCATCCCGACGAATTTGCGGAATTGAAGGAAGCCGGTTATGAAATGGGTTTTGACTATGTGGAGAGCGGCCCGCTGGTCCGGTCCTCCTATCATTCCGAACGTCATGTCATCCCGGGTTACGGCCGATCCGAATGGTTGCGGGCGAAGGAGATGACCGCATAATGATGGTCCACCGCTTAACATGACCGGATAACCATGACCCTTCGACTCCCCACTTTGCTAACCCTCCTGATCCCGGCCCTCACATGCCACGCTCAGCTTCGTTGGCGAAAAGTGGATTCCACCTTCGGCCCGCTGCCTCTTTCCATCCATGTCTACCGGTCGCCCGACAGCCTGGACGGGTTACCTTTCATCGCCTATTATGTTTCCGCGCGCCTGAAAGACAAAAACCTGCTTTTTACTACCCAAACGGTGAAGGATAACCGGTTCACTCCGAGTCAGTTTTACCAGCTCGAGCAAGAACCCCTCCTTGTCGTCAACGCCACCTTTTTCTCGCTGACCACCGGCGAGGACTACAGCCTCGTCGTCCGTAACGGCCGGCTTGTTTCGCGCAACCTCAGGAGCCTCCGGGGTACGGGCGCCGACTCGGCTCTCTACTATTATCCTACCCGCGCCGCAATCGGCATCGACCGGCGCCGCCGGGCCGACGTGGCCTGGACGTTCACCGACAGCGTCCGCATGTGGCCCTACGCGTTCGAAGACATGCCGGTCGTGGCAAAAGGAACGGATTCGTTGCCTTCGATCTTTAGCCTTAACGATATTACCTGGAAATGGTGGAAGATGCGCACCGCCGTTGGGGGCGGCCCCGTGCTTATCCATGACGGCAAGGTCCATATCACCAACCGCGAAGAGCAGCTGTTTCCTGACGCCCCCGGCGACTACGAGCCCCGTACGGCCATGGGCTATACGCGTGACGGCCAGCTCATCATCCTTGCGATCCAGGGCCGTACCCCCGGCAAAGCCGCCGGCGCCACACTCCGGCAGGAAGCCCGCATCATGCTTGGCCTCGGGTGTTATGAAGCCCTCAACCTCGATGGCGGCGGCAGCACCTGCCTTCTCGTCAACGGCAAGGAAACAGTCCGCCCCTCCGGTCCCGAAGGAGAGCGGCCGCTGCCAACGGTGTTTCTGATAAAATCGAGATGAAACCGGGTGCCGCCGGTGGCGGAGTACGCTACCCCTTCATATCCCACACCAGTGCACTTGCTCCCAATATCGCGGCATCCGACTCCTTCAGGTGACTCACCAATATCTTTACCTTATTCTGGAATACCTGGATGAGATTCGCTTCCATATTCTCCCGCGTCGGCTTGAGGATCAGATCCCCCGCCTTTGTGAGACCGCCGAAGAGAATGATCGCCTCGGGGCTGGAGAACATCACAAAGTTGGCCAGCGCCAGTCCGAGCACCGACCCCGTAAAATCGAAGATATCCTTTGCCAGTTTGTCGCCCTGGATCGCCGCATCATAGACCCGTTTGGAATCCAGCTGATCCTTTGGCACCTTCCGCAAAAGGCTTGTCTCCTTATGCTGCTCCAGCATCTCGATCGCCGTCAGCTTTACCCCCGTCGCGGAGGCGTAGCTTTCCAGCGATCCCTTTTTACCCGTGCCCTCATGATAGCGTCCGTTGGGGATGATGATCGTATGTCCGAGCTCGCCTGCAAACCCGTCATGTCCATAGATCAGCTTGCCATTGGCCACGATCCCGCTCCCGACGCCGGTGCCGAGGGTGATCATGATAAAATCCTTCATTCCTTTTGCCGCGCCATACATCATCTCGCCGATCGCCGCCGCATTGGCGTCATTGGTCAGAATGGCCGGCATCTGGAATTTGTTCTGGATCATATTGGCGAGTGGCAGGATGCCCTTCCACGGCAGGTTGGGCGCATACTCGACGGTGCCGCTATAATAGTTGCCGTTTGGGGCGCCTACGCCGATCCCCCGCATCCGTCCCGATCCGCCCGCCTTGTCGATCAGCACCAGGAGGTTGCGGTGCAGTTCATCGATAAACCCTTCCAACTGGTCGAAGCCTCTCGTAGACATCTCTCCGGAGAACAATAAATTGCCATTCCGGTCGACGATACCATATTTGGTGCCGGTCCCGCCGATATCGATGCCGATCGCCAGTGATTCATACGAAAGCGAGGTAGAAGAGGCCTTTGCCATGCGAATAATTTAGTGTTGGGGAGCAAAGATAAGGTTTTGGTTCGCACCCCGGGCTTCCAACCCGGTTAGTGGCCGCCCCCTATCTGTTCGTCGAAGTTCAATCCCTGCTTCTTAAGCGTGCTTCTCAACTGCAATGCCAGCCACGCGAGCACGATATAGCAGCCGACCGCCGTCAGATAGCTCAGATGCATGCCGTTCTCCGATCCTTTACGCAGAATCGTGTCACCGATGGCGCCCTGGAACGGCGGGATGACCGCGCCGCCAAGGATCATCATGATCAGGAAGGAAGAGCCCTGGCTGGTATATTTCCCGAGACCCGCGACCCCCAGCGAGAAGATACAGGGCCACATGATCGAATTACATAGACCGGCGGCCATGATGCAGTAGACGGAGAATATCCCGGTGGTCAATACCCCCACCAAAATAAAGACGCCCGCCAGCAAGGCAAGGGTCAGCAATGTCTTGACCGGCTTCTGCTGGCCGAAGAAGAAGGCGACGATCGCCACGGCGACGAAACCTGCATATGGATAAAGATCACTGACGTCACCGCTGTAAAGATGGTTGACGAACAACGCCACTCCAAAGGCCACAAAAGGCACGACGATCGTTGCGATCCGCTTCCCGGTCTCGGACAGGTTGAAAACGCCGATCGCCCCCGTCCATCGCCCGATCATCAGACTTGCCCAATAAAGACTCACATATTTGGAGATCTTGCTTTCATCCAGCCCCAGCGCCGTCAGGTAATGGGGTTCCCGCAACAGGGCGCCAAAATTATTGTCGATCGTAACTTCCACGCCCACATACACGAAGATACCCAGCATGCCATAGACCAGCTGCGGATACCGCATCGCCCCCCAGCCGGCGGAGTTGCTGAACGACATGCCGTTTGAGACGAACAGGATACCTATGACGATGACCAGCGTAGCGATCAGCAGCGGCAGCTTTTCGATTTTGGACAGCTGACCCAGGATAATGATCGCGACGATCAGCAGCGTCATCAGCATCAGCGACCATGACGCCTTATACGAACCTTCGAAATGGTCGTCGTCCTTGCCGGCCGGAAGTTTGGAAAAGGTAAAGAACAAGGCTACCGCCGCAAACACCGCCGCTACGATCATGAAAAGGTTGTTGATATTCGTGACGGTTGCATTCGCCGCGTTGCCTTCCACCGATCCGAACAGGAAAACGCTGAAGATGATCGGCCCGACGGTCGTCCCGAGCGAGTTGACGCCGCCGGCCAGATTCAGCCGGTGACTCCCCGTCGAGGGATCGCCCAGGATGATCGCAAAAGGCTGCGCCGCCGTTTGCTGGAGGGAAAAACCAAGCGCAATGACAAAATAAGCGGCCAGCAGACCGGCAAACGAATGCGCATTGGCGAAAGGAATGATCAATAAAGCGCCCGCGACGGAGATCCATATTCCGTAAATGATCCCCTTTTTATAACCGATCCGGTTCAAAATATCATGTTTCAGCAGACTGGAGATGAGATAAAGCGCCAATGACCCGATAAAATAAGCCCCATAGAAGGCGGATCCGAGCAATTGCGATTCGAATTGGGTCAGATTGAAATTGTGTTTACAGAAGGGGATGAAGATACTTTGCGACGCGGCAATGAATCCCCAGAAGAAGAATACCATGACCAGCGTGGCAAGGGCGCCGGTATTGGTGGGTAGTTTTGTTTGGTTACTTTGACTCACGGTTTTGGAATTAAGGTCTGAAAATAGCGAGATTTCCTGAAGCGAAAAATTTTTTCATCTCCGGCACACCGGGAATTGAAAAACCTTGCTAAATTGAACGACAATAGTTTACGGTCTAAATGGAAATACTTCACGTATCGGCAGAATGTTATCCCGTGGCTAAGGCCGGCGGATTGGGCGACGTGGTAGGGGCCTTACCAAAATATCAGCGTGAACTGGGGCATATCGCCAAAGTGATCATGCCTATGTACCGGACCAAATTCCTCGACAATAACCAATGGGAGGTCGTTCATAAAGGCTATACTCACCTGCACAACTACTGGTTCAATTATACGGTCATCAGGGAAGCGACCGGCAAACTCGGCTTCGAGCTTTATCTCGTCGATATCAACGGCCTCCTCGACCGTGAAAAGATCTATGGCTATAGCGATGACACCGAACGCTTCTTTTCCTTCCAGATCGCCGTCACCGACTGGCTTAACTCCTGGGACCATACTCCGGACGTCGTCCATGTCCACGATCACCACACGGCCCTGATCCCGTTCATGTTCAAATACTGTTTTGCCTACCGCAAATTGCAGGACGTCGGCACCGTGCTGACCATCCATAATGCGCAATACCAGGGGCAAACGGGAATGGACAAGACGACTTATATCCCCGAGTGGGATGTCTGGAAACGGGGACTGCTCGAATGGGAAGGCGCCCTCAACCCCCTGGCCTGCGGGATCCGCTGCGCCTGGAAGGTCACGACCGTCAGCCCGACCTATCTCCAGGAGATGCGTCATAGCGCCATGGGTCTCGAGCCCCTGCTGGAGTACGAAAAGGGCAAATGCAGCGGCATCCTGAACGGCATCGACACAAAGGTCTGGGACCCGGCTACCGATCATTACATCGAGGACCACTACAATGCGGAAACCGTGGAGGAAGGCAAACAGCGCAGTAAGGAAACGCTTTGCTTCCGGTACGGTCTCGACCCGCGGAAGCCGCTGATCACTTTCATCGGCCGCCTTGTCGGTGACAAAGGGGCGGACCTCCTGCCCCAGGCCATTGAGGACTCCTTTTATTATATCGGTCGCCGGATGTGCTTCCTTATCCTCGGCAGCGGGCTCCCTTTCATCGAAGGCCACCTGCAGTCCATCCGGGAGATGTCACGCGGCGACTATAATACCTATATCGGCTACGATGAGGGATTAAGCCACCTGATCTACGCCGGCGCCGACTTTATCCTGATGCCTTCCCGCGTCGAGCCCTGTGGCCTGAACCAGCTGTACGCCCTTCGCTATGGTACCGTCCCGGTCGTCCGCAATACGGGCGGCCTTCATGACACGGTGATCGACTATGGCGATCCCGACGGCTATGGCATCCGGTTCATCCAGCCCTCGGTGCAGGACATGACCCACGCGATCTGGCGGTCGACCGAGCTTTTTCAAAACCGCGAGATGCTCAGGGATGTCCGCCAGCGGATGATGGGCCTTGATTTCAGCTGGGAGGCCAGCGTCAAGGCTTACCTGGATCTGTATCAGCGGATGTTCGAGGGACTTTGAGATGACAATACGTTAGCTTGGAATAATAATTTAATCACACATCAACAAACCGCTTGTATATGTCAAAAGAGATTTTATCCGTGATACTTGGGGGTGGCGCCGGCACCCGGCTTTATCCCCTCACTGCCAGCCGCTCTAAACCGGCCGTCCCGATCGCCGGGAAGTACCGGCTCGTCGACATCCCCATCTCAAACTGCCTGAACTCGGGAATTACCCGGATGTTCGTCCTGACCCAGTTCAATTCGGCCTCGTTGAACCGGCATATAAAGAATACCTATCATTTCAGCGCTTTCAGCTCGGCCTTCGTCGATATCCTCGCCGCCGAACAGACCCCCGACAACCCTACCTGGTACCAGGGAACGGCCGATGCGGTCCGCCAGTGTCTCCGGCATCTCGGCCCCTTCGACAGCGAGTATGTGCTCATCCTGTCGGGCGACCAGCTCTACCAGATGGACTTTATGGAAATGCTCGAACACCATAAAAAGATGGGCGCCGATATCTCTATCGCCACTATTCCCGTCAATGCCCGCGACGCCTCCGACTTCGGGATCATGAAGATGGACGAAAGCGGGTTCATCACGACCTTCACGGAGAAACCCAAACAGGACGTCCTGCCGGGCTGGGTCAGCGACACCGGCCATACCATGCAGTCCCAGGGCAGGAACTATCTCGCGTCGATGGGCATTTATATCTTCAACCGGCAGCTGCTGAGCGACCTGTTGCAGAACGAATATGTAGAGTCTACCGACTTCGGCAAGGAAATAATTCCCCAGTCCCTGGAGAAATATAAGGTCGTGAGCTACCAATATGAAGGCTACTGGACAGATATCGGGAATATCCCTTCCTTCTTCGAAGCCAATCTCGGGCTGACCAAAGACATCCCCGACTTCAACCTCTTCGATAATGAAAAGACCATCTACACCCGCGCCCGAATGCTGCCGCCCGCCAAGATCAGCGGCACCACGCTGGAGAAGACGATCATCGCCGAGGGGTGCATTATCAACGCCTCGCGGATCGAGAACAGCGTCATCGGCATCCGGACCCGGATCGGCACCGGGACGACAATCGTCAGCAGCTACCTGATGGGCGTCGATTTCTACGAGACCATCGAAGAGATCGAACAGGCGCAGTCGCATGGCCTGCCCACCGTCGGAATCGGCCATCGCTGCTATATCCGCAACGCCATCGTGGACAAGAACTGCCGCATCGGCGACGACGTCCGGATAAACGGCGGCCATCATCTGGAGAATTCCGACCACTCGCTGTATACCGTCAAGGAAGGGGTGGTCGTGATCAAAAAGGGCGCTGTCCTGCCGAACGGATTCGTTATTTAAGGATTGGCGGCCTTCACCACAAACGATTGCCTATGGCTACTGCAAACACTCCCGGCTCTTCGCGGCAGGGGGTTCATACAAAACCCCGCCTGACGATCGGCCAGATCCTCACCATGAGCTTTGGATTCATGGGGATCCAGACGGGATTTGCGCTGCAGAACGGCAATACCAGCCGTATCCTCCGCAGCTTCGGGGCGGATGTGGACCAGCTGCCGTCTTTCTGGCTGGTAGCTCCCATCGTCGGGATGCTCGTCCAGCCGCTGATCGGACACTATAGCGACCGGACCTGGAACCGCCTCGGACGCCGCAAGCCCTTCTTTCTGACGGGAGCGCTGCTTTCCTCCATCGCGCTCATCTTCCTTCCCAACTCCGGCGGCCTCGCGGGCATCATCCCCGCCCTCTGGGTAGGCGCAGGCCTCGTGATGGTCATGGATGCTTCGTTCAATGTAGCCATGGAGCCTTTCCGGGCCCTTGTAGCCGATAACCTGCCTGACAACCAGCGAACGCTGGGTTTTTCCATCCAGACCTTTCTCATCGGGCTGGGCGCCGTGATCGGCTCCGACCTCCCCGACTGGCTGGCGCGTCTCGGGGTCAGTAAGGTTGCCGGCCCGGACGGTATCGCCAATAATATCAAGTATTCTTTTTATTTAGGTGCGGCATTCTTTATTATCTGCATCCTCGTGACGGTCTTGTTCTGTCGCGAATATCCGCCCGACGAATACAAAAGATACAACCACAATCCGATCGCCGATGAAGACGCCGCCCCCCAAAAGCGCGGGGTAGTGGGAGAGATCTATAAGGACTTCAGGGCGATGCCCAAAACCATGCGACAGTTGGGTCTCGTACAGTTCTTCAGCTGGTTTGCCATGTTCAGCATGTGGGTCTTCACCACCGACGCCGTGGCGACCCATGTCTTTGGCCTGAGCGGGAGCGATACCAAATCCGTCGCCTATAACGACGCCGGTAACGCCGTCGGCAGCGCCTTTGGCATCTACAACTTCGTCGCCATGATCTATTCGCTTTTTCTTCCCGCCATCGCGCTGCGCCTTGGCCGGAAGATGACCCATGCCCTGTCATTGCTTGCGGGAGGCATCGGGCTTATTTCCATCTATTTTGCCCATAGCGCGACGATGCTCAACGTATCGATGATCGGCGTCGGCCTGGCCTGGGCGAGCATCCTGGCTATGCCGTATGTGATCCTCAGCAGCAGCATCCCTTCTGGGAAAATGGGCATCTACATGGGCATCTTTAATTTCTTTATCACCATGCCACAGATCTGCAACGGGTTGTTCGGGGGCTGGATCATCAAGCACCTCTATGGCAACCAGCCGATCTATTCTATCGTCCTCGCCGGCTTCTGCCTGATCGCCGGAGCGGTCTCGATGGTTTTTGTCTATGACGGAGGCGCCATTCGCATCGAGCAGGAGAAGGCGGGATTTTATGCTGATCAATTATCGTAACCATATGAATAAATTAGTGGTTTTTCTTTTCACACTTATCGCAATCGCTGCGAACGCGCAGGATACCTCCTACGTTCCCGCTACCCCCCATGTCTATCCTACCAACTGGTGGGTCGGCATGAAATATTCCAAACCGGAGCTTACTATTCACAGCAAGGACATCGGCGACGCGGCCTCCGTTACCGTCTCCTATCCCGGCGTCACCCTGACCGAATGGCATCGGGCGGAGAACCCCAACTACCTCTTCCTGCATCTGAATATCGCACCCGCCACGAAACCCGGGGAGCTTAAGCTCATTGTCCGGTCCAGATCGGGTGGCGCCATCACCATTCCCTATCAACTCCTTCCCCGCCGCGCCGGCAACGGCACCGACTATGCCAAAGGCGTCACATCGAAGGATTTCATCTACTTCCTCATGCCCGACCGATGGAGCAACGGCGACCCTTCCAATGACCGGGTCCCCGGGATGAAAGACCAATCCCTCAACCGCGACGCCATCTTTTTGCGCCACGGCGGCGATTTCCAGGGTATCCTCAACCATCTCGACTACCTCCAGTCCCTTGGCGTAACAACCCTTTGGATGACCCCCGTTATCGAGAACGACATGCCCAACCGCACGGAACACGGCTATGCCTTTACGGACCACTATACGATCGAACCGCGGCTTGGCGGCGCGGAGATGTACAAACGTCTCGCCGATTCGCTGCATCGGCGGGGAATGAAGCTCATCCAGGATGCCGTCTACAACCACGTCGGGCTTTACAACTGGTTCATCCAGGATCTGCCGGAAAAGTCGTGGCTCCATCAATGGCCAAAATACACCCAGACCAACTATCACGATCAACCGCTATTCGACCCTCACGCCAGCGGCATCGATAAAAAACTGTCCAGCGACGGCTGGTTCACCCGTGAGATGCCCGACCTCAACCAGGATAATCCCGATCTCGCCGCATTCCTCATCGAGCATGCCATCTGGACAGTCGAGACCTTCGGCGTCGACGGCTGGCGTATCGATACTTATATCTATTGCAGTCTGCCATTCATGAATAAATGTAATTCGGCCCTGATAGCCGAGTACCCGCATATGACGATGTTCGGCGAGACCTGGGTGCATGGCACAGCCAACCAGGCTTACTTCGTTCGCAACAATCTCGACGTGCCTTTCAAGAGCAACCTTATGGGCGCCGTCGACTTTCAATTGCTTTTTAGCGGCATTCAACCCGCCGTACGGGATACTTCCGGCCGGGGCGGGGGCGTCGGGGAGCTTTACAATACGCTCAGCGATGACTTCCTCTACCAGGATCCGACCCGGAACGTCATCTTCCTCGACAACCATGACATGACCCGCTTCTTCTCCGGGATCGGCGAAGACGCCGCGGGCCAGAAGATCGGCGTCGAGTGGCTGCTGACGGAGCGGGGCATCCCGCAACTGTATTATGGAACGGAGATCTGTATGAAAGGCATCGATAATCCCGACGGGAATGTCCGGCTGGATTTTCCCGGCGGCTGGCCCGGCGACCGCAAGAATGCCTTTACCGGCGAAGGTCTCGCGCCTTACGAGGCGGACGTCCAACAGCTCGTCCGGACGCTTGGCAATTTCAGGCTGCACTCCAGCGCCCTGAAGACGGGTAAGATGATGCAATACACGCCTCACGGCGATCTATACGTGTATTTCCGGTATGACGACAACCAAACTATCCTCTGCGCGATGAATCCCGGTAACAAGCCGCGTAAGATCGACTTCAGCCGTTTCAGCGAACGGACGGGCGGTTACACCCGCGGCGTCGATATCCCCACCGGGAAGTCTTATTCCCTGGGCGAACCGGCCGAGATCCCGGCACGTACGATGTGGGTGATGGAATTGAAGAAATAGTGCGGCCCCATCGACCGACGTCGGCCTCATAACATCACGTCTTCCATAAACAGCCGGCCTTCCTTACCCCAATCCTTCAACGATTTCTGGATCGTCTCGAGTAATCCTGAATTGGTGGTCCTCTTTCCCTTTGCCGGCGCGACTACCTGCGCCTCGGTTACCGGGATCGCCTCGACCTTCGTCGCAAACCAGCTCACATGCTCATGTGGCAGCGCCACCCCCAGGATCATCCCCGGAAGGCCGCTGAAGGACTCCGGACCGCCGGTCGTCAGGATCTCATCGGTATAGAACGCCACCACATAGATGGAATCCATGACGATCGCATTTGCCCGGCGGCAATTGAAGCCCGCGATCACCCGCGTTTCATCGGTAATCTTCCACTTGATCCGCCGTAAAGTATCCGCCACAAGGAACGTCTGCTCAAAAACGAGCTTCTGGCTCACGCTTTTCTCCTGCTCCAGGTCGGCATAAATGATATTCTCCTGCCCCGGCGCCTCAAAGAAAAATGGGTTCGGCTTATCCGGGGTCTCCCTCCCCGGCCGGTACAGCGTCTTTGTGCGAGTGAATAAAAGATCGAAGTAATCTGTCTTGAACTTATTGCCCATCAGTTTTTTCGAGAACTCCGTCCAGGCTTCGTCGCCGGGGTCCGAGACCGCCTCCCGCTGCGCATACTGATTGACCTTCCGCTCGAACTCGATCTTGCCCTGCGACAGGAAAATATTGTTTTGGGCCCGCAACGGTTGAGCGGCGATGGCCAGCGACAGCAGAAAAATACTTGCTCGGATCATAGGAGATGCGTTTAGTCGTGATCAATTCCGGTTTGGTATCGGGACGCCCGCCTTTGTGAAATTCCAGACGACCGAGAAGAGGAAGTACCGCTTGATCGTCGTATAGGTGTTTTGCGTAATAAAGCTGCTGCTTACATTCCGGTTAAACCCGTTATTCTGGTTCAACAGGTCGTTGACGGCCGCCTTGAACATCAACTGATCGTTCTTCAACAGTTTTTTCCCGATCCACCCATTCACAAGATAGACATTATTATTTGTAGGGAACACCGGCGTCTTCTGCCGGATGTTCAGCTCGGCGTCCCCATGGATCTGCAGATGCCATGGCAGGAATATATCTGCGCCCGGATTGATCTGATACGTGAAATACTTCGTCACCAGTCCCGGATCGTCGGTCGACTTGCTCGTCGTATAGGTCACATTGGCATTCATGTAGAACTCATATTTCTTTTCCTTCGACTTCCACATCCCGATCCCGCCGGTATAGCTCCCCGAACGCGTAAGGTTAGTGAAATTATTTACGATGGTCACGTTGTTGCTTTGATTGAGCTGGCCGTTGAAGTTCAGGCTCAGGTCGGGCCCCTTTACTTTGAATCCATACCCGAACCAGCCATTCCAGGAGTGATTACCGGTCACATTCACCGACTGGGTCGTCTGCTTGCCCGTGCTGTCGACCTTCAGGCTGCTGCTGATCGCATTCGAGGTGAACGTATAGCTGATGTTGCCATAGATGCTTCGCTCGGTCAGGATATGATAGCTGTTATACCAAAGATTGAATCGGTTTGCGAACTGCGGTTTTAGCCCCGGGTTCCCGATGATGACATTCAACGGATTTTCATTGCTGGCGATCGGCTGCAGCTGCTGCAGGCTCGGCGGCTGGGTATAGCCGGAATAGCGGAACTGCAGCCGGGTCTGTGCGGCAAACTGATACTGGAAGGATGCGGAAGGATACCAGTTGATAAAGTTCCGTCTTGCCGCCGTGTCGGCTACCAGGTCTTTCTGGTAGTAACCGGAGAAGGCGACGTCATTGGAAGCGCTCAGCCGGAACTTCTTCCGGATCATCGTATAGGCCAATCCCGTCCGCTGCGTCAGGATATTATATTGGTAGTTGTTGCTGTACAGCGAGTCGAACATATCATATTTGCCGTTCCCGTCCTTATTGAAGGAGTTACGGTTGGAATGCGTGTTGTTCACGGTCGCGCCATAATCGACGCCCAGGAACATCTGCTTGCCGATGGGCTCGGTATAGATCAGCCGTGAATCCAGCAGGATGTTCCTGGTGAGATAGTTTTTGTATTGGTTGATCAGCGAGTCCTGCATGACGGCCCCGGAGCTGTAAAACTCCGTATTGCTATACAGATACCCAGACGACGTATTGTCGCTGTAGTTCTCCCGCACATTCAGCGAGAACGTCCGCCCCGGTTTGCCCAGCTTCTTCCGCCATAACAGATTGCTGTTGTAACCTCGGTTATCCCCCACCGTGCTGACCGTTCGCGAATTCCGGTTGACGAGACTGCTATCGCTGGCCAGCGCCTCGGAGTAATCCGCTTCATTGTTGACCTTATGATCGTTGCCGCCATCCGCGCTCAGCTTGATCGAAGAAGTCGAGTCGATCTTCCATTCATAGATGCCGCTGAAGTTCTGGCGGACGATCTGCCGGTTGAATTTCTGGGACGAATTGTTGTAATAGAAGGTATCCGGAAGGATATTCTCCGAGGTCGTCGCGCTGTTCCCGTTGATCGACAGGTTCATGTATTTATAATTACCGTTGATCGACTGCGCATCGTCGCTCCATTTATTGTTGTAGTGCAGGCCGCCCGTTTTGACGGTGGGGAATCCCTGTCCCGAATACTGGCCGCTCCAGTCATCGAGATCGTCGTTATTTCCTACGCCGGTGAACGAGACCGCCCCCGTATTTTCATCCACATCCAGGTTGCTGGCAAAACTCTGCCCGTACGTATCCCGGTCCTGCCAGTTGAGACCTGTTTTACCGGTATTGGAAAGGATGCCATAGGCCGCCAGCTTTTCCTTCTTTTTGAAATAGTTGGCCATCAGTTCCTCGTCATAATAGCCGTCCGTACCCACGCTGCCGGTGATGCGGCCGAAATAGCCGTTCTTTTTGCTGTCCTTCAGTTTCAAATTGATGGTCTTATCCCGTACCCCGTCATCGATGCCGGTAAAAGTCGCCTGATCGCTCTTTTTATCGAACACCTGCACCTTGTCTACCATGTCCGCCCGGAGGTTTTGGGTCACCAGGGTAGGGTCGTCGCCAAAGAATTCCTCGCCGTCCACCAGCACTTTCTTCACCGTCTGTCCTTCCGCCGTGATCTGGCCGTTGTGGTCAACCTGGATCCCCGGGAGCCGTTTCAGGAGGTCTTCTACGGTCGCACCCGCGTGTACATGGAAACTATCAGCCGTGAATTCCGTCGTGTCTCCCTTGATCCGCATCCCGCCCTTGTTGGCGCTTACCACCACGGCCGCAAGCAATTTGCTTTTCAGCACCATCGGGATGGCCGGGACCTTGACGTTGGCGCCGGAATCGACATTCAGCGTGTCGACATAATCCGCGTAGCCCGGATACGTCACCAGGATCAGAAACTGGCCGCCGGGAAGCCGGGACATCCGGAACCCACCGCCGGCGTCGGTTCGGGTATGACTAATGAGGATGGAATCGGATTTGCGTAAGAGGAGGACAGAACCGTTGGCGAGATTCTTTCGTTCAGCGGTATCGGCGATCTTGCCGCTGACCTGCGCCGATTGCCCGAGCGCCGAGGTGACACATAGAAATGACAGTACAATGAAGGCAATTAGCTTGGGCATAATGGATCTATGGTTATGAAGGGCGACCGTAAATTATCCTCAAAAACAGGGATATACAAAGGCGAACCCTTAAATTTACGTTAAAGACGGAGGGCTCGGTTGTATGTTGCGTGGCAACGCTTCCGGGATGCAAAAAATTTCATATTCCATAAAATTATTTTCCTTGGAAACAGTGATGGGCAAAAAATACGAAGACCTGCACTTCGTCGACTCGACCAAACCGGTGTGGAGCTATTCCCTTTTTACGGATGAGGATATCCGAAATTTTCAGCAAGGCACTCATTACCGCGTCTATGAACGGATGGGCTCTCACCGGGCAAATGTCCTGGATACGGATGGATATTACTTCGCGGTCTGGGCGCCTAATGCGACCGGCGTTTCCGTCATCGGCAACTTCAACAGCTGGACGAATGACGCCCATCCGTTATATGTCCGGTTGGACCGGTCTGGCATCTGGGAAGGGTTCATTCCCCATTTCCGTAAAGGCGAAGTCTACAAGTATCATATTCATGGTTTTGGTGGCGGCACCCTCGATAAGGGTGACCCTTATGCCTGGTTCTGGGAAATGCGGCCTCAGACCGCATCGATCACCTGGCACCTGGACTATGACTGGAAGGATAAGGATTGGATGGCTACCCGGCACGCGCATAATTCGCTTGAATCTCCCTGGACGATCTATGAGGTGCATCTGGCCAGTTGGATGCGGCCGGATCCGAATGATGAGGAACGCTATAACACCTATGCGCAAATGTGTGAACTGCTCGTGCCGTATGTTAAGGAGATGGGTTTCACGCACGTTGAGCTCATGCCCGTCATGGAGCATCCTTTTGACGGCAGTTGGGGTTACCAGGGGACGGGGTATTATGCGCCCACGTCGCGTTTTGGCGATCCGCAGGGGTTCATGGCGCTTGTCGACGCTTTTCATCAGGCCGGCATCGGGGTTATCCTGGATTGGGTGCCTTCTCATTTTCCGTATGACTATCATGGGCTTTATCTGTTCGATGGCGCCAATACGTACGAATATGCCGACATGCGTAAGGGTTTCCATCCGGACTGGAATAGCTACATCTTCAATTACAAACGGGGTGAGGTCAAATCCTTTCTGATCAGCAATGCCCGTTACTGGCTGGATCACTATCATATCGACGGACTGCGCGTCGATGCCGTGAGCTCGATGCTGAAGCTCAATTATTCCCGGAAGGAAGGGGAGTGGGAGCCCAATGAACATGGCGGGGATGGGAACCTGGAGGCAATCGCATTTATCAAGGACCTCAACCAGACCTTGTTCCGCGATTTTCCCGATATCCAGACGATCGCGGAGGAAGCGACCGACTGGCCCGGCGTCAGCCGCCCTACGTTTGCCGATGGCCTCGGCTTTGGGATGAAATGGATGATGGGCTGGATGCATGACACGCTCGACTTCTTCAAACTCGATCCCGTCTTCCGCGGCGCCAATCAGGACAAATTCACCTTTTCGCTGATGTATTATTACGATGAGAATTTTGTCTTGCCGCTCAGCCATGATGAGGTGGTGCATGGGAAATCGCCCATGCTCTTCAAAATGCCGGGTGATGATTGGCAAAAGGCGGCCAACCTGCGCCTGCTCTATACCTATATGATGACTCATCCTGGCGGCAAGTTGCTCTTCATGGGCAATGAGTTTGGCGCTACTTCGGAATGGAACTACAAGACCGAGTTACAGTGGGGGTTATTGAAATTTGACAGCCATCGGGGCATCAAAGACTGCTACCGTGACCTGAATCATTTGCTGATCGGTCAGCCGGCGTTGTATGAGAATCAGTTCAATATTTTTGGGTTCGAGTGGGTCGACCTTCAGCACCGCGATGAAAGCGTCATCGCCTATCGGCGCAAGGGGCGTAATCCCGCGGATGACCTGCTCATCATCCTGAACCTTACTCCTGTCGTCCGTCGCGACTGGCGGGTCTATGCCCGGGGAAAAGAACAGTGGCGGGAGATATTCAATAGTGATGAGCGTAAGTACTGGGGAACTGGAGATACGAATAATCCGCTTATTCCGGTGAAGCTGATCGACGAGACGGATGACGGGTATGAGTTGATCGTTCATTTGCCGCCGCTGGGGGCGGTTGTGTTAAAGTAGAACTACATCCGCTCCGGCATTTTAATGCCGAGCAGCGCCATCGAGGAATGCAATACACCCGCCGCCAGCTGCGCCAGTTGCAGCCGCAGCGCCTTCTTCTCCGCCGTTTCCGCACCTGCGATGGAATGCGCGTTATAGAAAGAATTGAACGTCTGCGCCACCTGGAACGCATAACCCGCGATCAGCGAAGGATTCATTTCATCACCTGCCTGTGCCACAACCGCCGGATATTTTTCCAGAATTACGACGAGCGCTTTCTCGAGGGGTAACAACCCATTGCCGGTTGGGCCGGTGAAAATCACGGAACCTTCTTTTCTAAAGACCGACCTTATCCGCGCATACGCATATTGAATAAATGTCGCCGTATATCCGTGCAGATCGATCGACTCCTCCGGGTTGAACAACATGCGCTTTTTCGGATCGACCCGCAGCAGGAAGAACTTCAATCCGCCGAGACCGATGGTCTCATACAGCGTGTCCAGCTCACTGGCGGCGAAGCCCTCCGTCTTTCCCTGTTCAATCGTCTTTCGCTCCGCTTCGGAGTGCATTTCATCCAGGATCGCATCCGCATCGACGACCGTTCCTTCACGGGTCTTCATCCGGCCCGTCGGCAATTCGACCATCCCATAGCTCAGATGATAAATACCATCGGCCGATGGCAAACCCAGCTTTTGGCAGATCAGCTTGAGGACCTTGAAATGATAGTTCTGTTCATCGCCCACGACATAGACGCTCCGGTCGGCTTTGTATTCGTCATACCGTTGCACGGCCAGCCCGATATCCTGCGTGATATAAACCGCCGTTCCGTCCCGGCGCTGCACGATCTTTTGATCCAGTCCGTCGGCGCAAAGGTCGATCCAGACGCTGCCATCCTCTTTCCGAAAGAAGACGCCTTTTTCCAGTCCTGTCTCCACCAGCTTCTTCCCCAGCAGGTAGGTGTCGCTTTCGTAATAGATCTTGTCGAAATCGCTGCCGATCCGCTTGTAGGTGGCGTCGAATCCCGCATAGACCCAGCTATTCATCCGCTTCCACAATTCGATCACGTCAGGCTTGCCCGCTTCCCAGTCTACCAGCATCTGCTGCGCTTCCTTCATGATCGGCGCTTCCCGTTCGGCTTCTTCTCTTGGCATTCCGCCGGCTACCAGCTCATGCACTTCTCTCTTATACTGGTCATTGAACAGCACGTAATAATCGCCGACAAAATGATCGCCCTTCGCACCCGTGTCGGCCGGGGTGGCGCCGGCGGCAAACCATTTCCAGGATACCATGCTTTTACAGATATGGATGCCGCGGTCGTTGGCGATACAGGTCTTCACGACGTCATAACCGTTCGCCTTGCAGATCTCCGCAACGCTCCAGCCCAGGAAGTTGTTGCGCAGATGGCCGAGATGCAAAGGTTTGTTCGTATTGGGTGAGGAATATTCGATCATTACCCGCTGTCCGTTCGGCGCGCGCCGGCCGAATTCCGCCCGGTCATAGTTGGCGGTCAAAAAGGCCAGCCAGTAGCTGTCGGCGATCGTGAGGTTCAAAAAGCCCTTGATGACATTGAATCCGCCGATCAGCGCCGGGAACTCCCGCAACAGCGCCTGTCCTAACTCGTTGCCCAATGATTCCGGCGAGGATCTCAACGACTTTACGAACGAGAAAAGCACAACGGTATAATCTCCTTCGAACTCGGGTTTCGTTTCGTTAATGGGGATATCGCCGTTCTCCGGTAAAAAATTGTAATTCGTCGAAAGAACCTGCAGAGAAGCTGCTTTGATCTCGCTGATAATGTCCATACGTAAAGAATGGCCGCAAAAATACAACAGGATCGCGAATTGTACGCGATTTGTCACTATCTTCGCGCTTAGCGGACTTTGTTATGGCCAAAAAGTGGATCACCGACTTCATCGATTTTTTTTACCCCCCCTTCAGCAAGCTGATGCCCGTTCAAACCTTCCGCTACGCGGTCTGCGGAGGTACGAATACCTTGCTGGATATCCTACTTTATTTTGTCAGTTACCACTTTATCCTCCACGAACGCTTTGTCAACCTGGGGCTGGTCACGATCTCTCCTTATATCCTGTCGTTTCTGATGTCCTTTAGCGTCAGCTTTCCTACCGGCTATTTATTGAATAAGAACATCGTCTTTCCAAAATCCATCCTGCTCGGTCGCGTCCAGCTGTTTCGATATTTCCTGCTGGTCATGATCTGTCTGGGGCTGAACTATATTTTCATAAAGCTTTTCGTCGAGCAGTTCCATTTGTACGCTACCGTCGCCAAGATCCTTACCACGATCATTGTCGTCTCGTTCAGCTATCTCACGCAAAAGAATTTTACGTTCAAGGGCGAACGGGTGAAAGCGAGCCCGATGGCGGAGAATGTCGGCGAACCTGCGGAAGCTATGCCGCTCAAGACCAATGAACCGGTAGAGTGAGCTCCGACGACCCGGGTAGAGCGGGCCCAATGAACCGGTAGAGTGAGCTCCAACCAATCAATGTGCCTTCGACTGCGTCATGCTAAACCAATTCCCAACCCCATCGGTGATGATCACCTCGATGCCATAAAACTGTTCCTTCGGCTCCCCCTTGAATACCACTCCCTTGGCTTTCAGTTCCTCGTAAGTGGCCCGGCAATCGGGTGTTTCCAGAACGCCCGCACCCAGCGCACCCTTTTCCAGCAGCACGCGAAAAGCGTTCTTCGTCTCTTCATCATAGCCCATCGTCCCGGAGGTCAGCGGCGCCAGGATGGCGATCTCAAGATCAGGCTGCTCCGGCGGGGTGACCGTCAGCCACCTAAACCCGTTGTCCATCTTTTGATCGGTATTGACCTTGAAGCCCAGCTTATTGACATAGAAATCATAAGCCTTATCCTGATCGAGCACAAATAGCGAAGCGTGCGAGACTTTGGTGATCATAAAAGAAATGTTTTAGGCTATAAAACTACTTCTTCGCCACCAGCCCGGCATCTCGATTATTGCTTTTTTCCCCCACGATCTCATCGATGAAACAGAATGGGATCACCCTGCGCGGCTCTTCCTTCGCGCGCGCCCGCTGTAGCTTCGAAGCTTCGCGAAATTCGCCCGGCGCCACCCCGATCTCCTTTTTGAACAGCATGCTGAATGACCCGATACTTTCAAAACCCACCTGGATACATACCTCGCCGACCGTGCAATCCTCCGCCGCCAGCATCCGCCGCGCATGATCGATCCGCCGGAAGGTGAGATACTGGTGCGGCGTCCGCTTATAGATCCGCCGGAACAGCCGGTGAAAATGATATCGCGACAGACAGGCCTCGCCGGCAATGGCATTCAGATCGATCGGTGAATCGAAATGTTCGTCGATAAAGACCTTGGCGTCAACGATCTTTCTATATATGTCGGGAGTGATCGGCATGATATTTCGGGGTGACCGGCATGCGCGCCAGTCATATGAATTAAAAAGTGGTTCACCAAATTTAATGTTTGTATTTCAAACGCTTATATAAACTTATTGGCATAATTTTAGGGACTCGTTGTTAGTATAGATGATCACAGTTATAATACCTGCATTTAATGAAGAGTCGACGATCCGGCAGGTCATCCGGCAGGCCAAACGGAATGAACTTGTCAATGAGATCATCGTCGTCGACGATCTGTCGACTGATCGTACTGTCGCCGAAGCTGCCGAAGAGAATGTAAAGGTGATCACCCCCACCCACACCGGGAAAGGGGAGTCCATGCGCGAAGGGCTCCTGATGGCCAAGAATGAAATTCTTGTATTTCTCGAAGCGGACCTTCCCGACTACGACAAAGATATCGTGGGACTGCTCACGGCGCCGCTCGTAAAGGATGAAGCCGATTTTGTCAAGTCCTATTTTGAACGTCCTGCGGGCAGGGTCGCCGAGATCCTGGTCAAACCGATGCTCGAATTCTTCTTCCCTCATCTGCTCAAGTTCCGCCAGCCGCTTAGCGGGATGATCGCCGGAAAAAAGACCATCTTTCAAAAGGTCGAGTTCGACAATGATCATGGCGTCGATATCGGCCTGCTTATCGATATGCACCAGGTCCAGGCCCGGATAAAGGAAGTTTGCATCGGCGAAGTGGAGAATGACCGGCATCCGCTCCATGTCCTTAGCAGGATCTCCAAACAAGTCGCCAATGCCATATTCAAACGCGTAAATATTTTCGACTCCGGCCGCCGCCAGGAAGAGGGTAACCAACAGATGGGCGGACAGGTCGAATTTGCGCTCAAGGAAATGGACCGGCAGCCAAAGAAGATGATCGTTTTTGACATGGATAACGTTCTCCTTCAAGGCAGTTTCATCCAGGCCGCGGCAAAGAAGTTCGGGTTTGCCAGAGAGCTGGCGGATATCGAGCGGCAGCACAAAAGTCCCTTTATCAAGACCCAGAAGATCGCCCGGCTCCTCGAGGGCCGAAGCTTTGCCGAGCTGATCCATGTTGTGGAATCCATTCCCCTGATCGGCGATGCGGTAGCTACTATCCGGGAGCTCCAGATTCGCGGCTATGTGTGTGGCATCATCAGTGACGGCTATCACGCCATAGCCAACCATACAAAGAATATGCTTGGCCTCGATTTCACCCTCGGGAATGAGCTCGAATTCCAGAAAAGCGTGGCCACGGGGGAGGTCCGTATTCCTTCGCAGCTCCTCAAAGACAAGTTTAGCCAGTGCGAGCATGACCATTGCAAATCCAATATGTTTCAATACATTCTGCACCGTTTTGGCATCAGTCTGGCAGACGCCGTGGCAGTCGGTGACAGTGAAAGTGATATCTGTATGGTCAAAATGGCGGGAACCGGCATTTCATTTAATTCCATTACTCCCGTTCTCGACCAGGTGGCAGATTACGTGTTCCGGGATAATACCCTCCGGCCGGTGCTTGAGGTAGTCCGGTGAGAAACCTGCCATTTTTTCACTTTTTCCTGCGTGGCATAATGATTGTCAATGCTTATCCGATAAATCAATCAATATGGGAAAAATAATCGGAATTGACCTTGGCACCACGAATAGTTGCGTAGCCGTAATGGAAGGCAATGAGCCCGTTGTCATCGCCAATGACGAAGGCCGCAGGACGACCCCTTCCATCGTCGCTTTCCTCAAGAATGGGGAAAGGAAGGTCGGGGATCCTGCCAAAAGACAGGCGATCACGAACCCCGTGAACACGATCATGTCCGTCAAGCGCTTCATGGGGCGTCGTTATGATGAAGTGACCAATGAGATCACCCACTGGAGCTATAAGGTCGTCAGAGGAGATAACAATACCGTGCGGATCGATATCGACGGCCGCCTATATACCCCGCAGGAAATTTCCGCGATGATCCTGCAGAAAATGAAGAAGACCGCGGAAGATTATCTCGGCCAGGAAGTATCCGAAGCCGTTATTACCGTTCCGGCCTATTTCAACGACGCCCAGCGTCAGGCCACCAAGGAAGCCGGTGAGATCGCCGGGTTGAATGTCCGCCGGATCGTCAACGAACCGACAGCCGCCGCACTGGCCTATGGCCTCGATAAAGCCGGCAAGGACGAGAAGATCGCCGTGTTCGACCTCGGTGGCGGTACCTTCGATATCTCTATCCTCGAGTTGGGTGATGGCGTATTTGAGGTGAAATCGACCAATGGGGATACGCACCTTGGCGGCGACGACTTCGATAAGGTTGTAATGGACTGGCTGGCCGATGAATTTAAAAAGGACGAGAATGTCGATCTCCGCAAGGACCCGATGGCTCTCCAGCGGCTGAAAGAGGCTGCCGAAAAGGGCAAGATCGAATTGTCCTCTTCCTCGGAAACGGAGATCAACCTCCCTTATATCACCGCGGTGGACGGGGTGCCGAAACACCTGGTGAAGAAGCTGACCCGGGCCAAGTTCGAGCAACTGGCCGACAGCCTGTTCGAACGCTGTCTCAAGCCCTGTGATCAGGCGCTTAAGGATGCCGGTATCAGCCCCTCGCAGATCGATGAGGTGATCCTGGTAGGTGGCTCGACCCGGATTCCCAAAGTACAGGAGATCGTAGAGAAATTCTTCGGGAAGAAGCCGAATAAGGGCGTTAACCCCGACGAAGTGGTAGCTGTCGGCGCCGCTATCCAGGGTGCGGTATTGACCGGCGAGGTCAAGGACGTCCTGTTGCTCGACGTGACCCCGCTTTCACTGGGCATCGAAACGATGGGTGGCGTCATGACGCGGCTCATCGACTCCAATACAACCATCCCGACCAAGAAATCGGAGACCTTCTCTACCGCCAGCGATAATCAGCCGGGCGTACAGATCCATGTCCTGCAGGGCGAACGGCCCATGGCCAACCAGAACAAGAGCCTGGGCACCTTCAACCTCGAGGGCATCCCACCGGCTCCCCGCGGCATACCGAAGATCGAAGTCATCTTCGACATCGACGCCAACGGTATCCTGCATGTAACGGCAAAGGATCAGGGCACCGGGAAAGAACAAAAGATCCGGATCGAAGCCGGCAGCGGTCTCAGCAAGGATGAGGTCGAACGGATGAAGGCTGAAGCAAAAGCCAACGAATCGACAGACAAGGCGGCACGCGAAAAGGTCGATAAGGTCAACCAGGCCGATAGCCTGATCTTCCAGACCGAAAAGCAGCTGAAGGAATATGGCGACAAACTGCCGGCCGATAAAAAGGCTCCGATCGAAGCGGCGCTTAACAAGCTGAAGGACGCCCACAAATCGCAAAACCTTTCGGCCATCGATAGCGCCACGGCGGAAATGAATAATGCCTGGACGGCAGCCAGCGAAGAGCTGTATAAAGCCACGCAACAAGCCGGCGCACAAGGTGAACAACCTGGTGGCGGGGCCGGACAAGGACAAGGTGGCGGCCATCAGGCCAACGCCGGCGGCAGCGAAAACGTCACCGACGCCGAGTTCGAAGAAGTGAAATAGGAATCGAATCTTATCAGGCGATAAGAAAGTTTCGCAGATATTAAGAAAGCCTCGCAGTTAATGCGGGGCTTTTTCTTTTTTGCCGGATATCTATTATCTTGTAGAACCCAAACCCAAACCACAGTAACCATGAAGAAGACCTTTGTCGCTACCGTCCTGCTTTCCTTTTTCAGTATCGTCTGTCACGCGCAGGTCGATTTTCAACCGGGGTATTATATCCGCAATGACCATCCGCTATGAAGAAAAAGCCTTTGTTCGTTATTTCACCGCATACAATAGTTGCGTCAAATCTCCATATACCGACTTCTGGACAAAAACGGGCAAGACGATCATTCATCTTAATATCAGACCCGGGATGGACCTGGGCAGCGCGACGTTCATCGATAATACCTTTGCCAATCCGCAAAAATATAACTTCGGTAACCAGGTCAGTTTCCGGATCGGCGTGGAACTGGAATTATTGTTGCCATTCAACCGTAACAAATGGGCCGTTGTGGTTGAACCGGCGTATCGTTCATATACGGGCAAAACTTCCGGCTTGCAGGTCGATTATAAAGCCTTCCAATTTCTACTCGGCGGCCGTTATTTCCTGATCGATGGCCCGTCCAAATGGTATCTGACTGCTGCCATCTATGGCGACTTCCCTACCAATTCGAGCTTAGCGTATGAAAATAGCGACCTAAGCTTTGTCGCCCGGTTCGGGGCGTCGGTCAGCGCCGGATACCGTTATAAGGACCGCCTCGGTTTGGAGCTAAAATATTCCCCGCCGCAGCCTGTCCTGGCCAATTATTTAGCTCTCGGAATGAAGTTGAGTACCGCTTCGGCGATCTTGTCTTTTAGAATATTGTAAACAATTGTGACTAATTTCAGATGATCCCCATCTTCTTCATGAGGAACGATGCGTTCCGGTTCCTTGCGATGCCGCGTTCCAGCCGGTAGTTGAATCGCAGATCGCCATCCTCGATGACGCTCTCGAAACAATAATTCGCCACCGCTCCGGGCATCTCCGTTTCCAGCCCCCCAAGCGCCAGGTCATGCGTTGCAAACAACGCGAGGCACCGATTTCCAACCAGCTTCCGGGCGAATTGCTCCGATCCGTATGTCTTATCCTCCGAATTCGTACCCCGAAGGATCTCATCGATCAGCACAAGGGCGGGAACTTCGGTATCGAGCGATACGACGATCTGCCGCAGCTTCTTCAGTTCCGCCATGAAGTACGAGGTCTGCTCCTGCAGTGAATCGCTGATCCGCAGCGAGGTCAGCAGTTGCATCGGAGTGAAGGTGAACGCCGAAGCGCAGACCGGTGACCCGCACTGCGCCAGCAGCAGATTAACTCCGATTGTGCGGAGAAAGGTGGTTTTACCGCTCATATTCGAACCGGTCACCAGGATCAGCTTTTCCTCCAGCCCGATCCTAAAGTCATTGGCTACCCGCCGGTCTGCAGGGATCAAGGGATGCGCCAGTTGGACCGCCTCGATGAACAAGCCGCGCGGTGGTGGAGTGGTGGCTGCGGATGGTTCAGGGGAGGGTTCCGCTGCCACCGGGTATACATGATCAGGATGATTGAATGCAAATGTCGCCAGCGAATTCAATGCCTCGATATCTCCCACGGCTTCGATCCAGGCGGGCAGCTTCGTGCGATATCGGGTCTTCCATCGCTCCAGGGCTATCATACATTGCAGATCGTAAAAAGCCAGGCTGTTCAGGAATGTGAAGACGAGCAGGTTCAGCCGCTGATCGAAGAAAGAGGTAAGCCGCGACAACCGGCGAATGGCGTCATGGGCTTCCCGTGTCTGGCTCCGCAGTTCTTCCAGCTTCGCCGATCCTCCGGGCGTCACGCCGCTGAAAACGGCGAGGATATCCGCATACTGTTCGAAAACCGGTTGTTTGTGCCCGATCAGCTGATGCTGCCGGTGAACATATTTCGAGAACGAACCGATGATCGTCCAGCTTATCCCGATCGAAAGGATCACCGGCGGATAGCTGTTTGCGGAAAAGGCGTACAACAATAGGACGACATTCGCCACCGTCATTATCCCCAAAAGGGCCCGCAGCCAGACCTTGTTGTAGATCCGCGATTCCCCGTTAAGCCAGTCGCTGACCGTCCGGAGGTCGCCGGCTGACTTTCCAACCAGCAATCCTTTTGCAGTGAGCAACCGCCGAAGTTCTGCCTGGGCCGCCAGTACTTTCACCGCTTCCTGCCGCTCCCCGATCGCCGCAGGGGATAGCAGCCCCGCCCGAAGCCACCTGCCCAGCGTCTCCGATCCATGCAATGTCGCCGTCCGGTTCAAAGCCTGAAAAAGCGACAACGGACCGTAGACGTCCAGGTCATCACCATAGATCACCCCGGCCTGGTAAGCCTTCCCATCCGGGAACCCGTTCGGCCTCCCCTGGAGCGTGGCCCACTCGTTCGTGTTGACGAACACCAGCTTTTCCCAAAGCAGCCGCTGGTCTTTCAGCCGGAAATACCAGTTGACGGCCCCGATGAACCCCGCCGCCACCACAATCGCTACGAATATCATTGCGCCTGAATAATCCCGGATCAATTCCCAAACCGCTGCAATAAGCCCCGCAAAGACCAGCAGCCGCAACCCGGAGACGGCATTCGTCTTCCGCCGGATCTGAACGAGCCGGTTTTCACAGGCCCCGATCTCCGCAGTATAATAACTGACTATATTCATACTGGAATAAAAAAGCCACCTGCGCGTACAAGTGGCATCTCAATATTGTCAAAAGTAATTATCCTTAGATGATATCGAGCGCTTTCACGAAGAAAGTGCCGACAAAAGGCAAAATCAGCGTCAGATATTCAAAATGCGCCGCGATCGCCCATATAAACGCTCCGGCCGAGATCAAAAAGAAGAGCCAAAATATTCCGGTATTTTTCTTTCTTTGTTCCATGAATACTGTTTTTTGAAACTATTTTTGCGAAATTAGGTCAATTAGCGCAAAAAGTCACGGGTTTCCTTGACACTCAATCAAAAAATTTAGTCTAAATTAGCGGCATAATGTAAAAAGTACACATTGCTTGCTCCATTACCATGAAGATCGATTTCTATTTACGCTTCTATACCCAACCCGGACAATCCATATGGCTTACAGGAAATTGGACCGTATTGGGCGAAGACGACCCCGAAAAGAGCTTTCCTTTACAATATGTCAACGGCGATTTCTGGCATGCGAGCCTGGAATTAGACGTATTTCCAGCCGAGCCGCTGGTCTACCATTATGCGCTCAAGGGGCCGGATGGTACCCTGACGGAAGAAGGCGGGAATGACCGCCGCCTCGACGCCCCCCGGGCCGGGATCGCTGAGGTCCAGGTCATCGATACCTGGAACTATGCCGGCGAATTCGAGAATGTATTCTATACTTCGCCCTTCCTGGAGACGTTGTTGCCCCGTCATAAGACCGCCAAAAAAGGCCGTCAGCGGACAGAATTCACCCATGTCTTCCGCGTCAAGGCGCCGTTATTGAAAGAAGGCGAAACCGTTTGCCTCCTGGGCAGCGGAACCGCCCTCCAGGAGTGGAGCGAGACGGATCCTGTCCACCTCGTACCGGATGGCCACTGGTGGACGGCTTATTTGTCCATTCCGCCGGAGAGCTTTCCCATCGAATACAAGTATGGCATCTGGCATAAAAAGGACAAGCGCTTCCTTGGTTACGAAGCCGGTCCCGACCGCAACCTCCCGGGGGATGCCCGGCCCAATAAGATCAGCATCCTCCACGATGGCTTCGTCCGCGAACCTAATACCGGCTGGCATGGCGCCGGGGTCGCTATACCCGTCTTCAGTCTGCGCAGCGAAGAATCACTCGGAGTAGGGGAGTTCTCCGACCTCAAGCTACTTATCGACTGGGCTGTCAAATGCGGCCTGCGCCTGGTCCAGATCCTCCCTGTTCAGGATACCACCGCTACCCATACCTGGCTCGACTCCTACCCAT
This sequence comes from Puia sp., assembly GCA_035695565.1. GTDB lineage: Bacteria > Bacteroidota > Bacteroidia > Chitinophagales > Chitinophagaceae > Puia. The sequence goes on from DASRRX010000016.1 coordinate 516,241, forward strand.
ATGCCGCTATCTCAGCCTTTGCCCTTCATCCTATTTATCTCAACCTGGAAAAATGCGCCGGGAAGAAGTATGCCAGCCTGATCAAACCACTCCGAAAGCTGCAAAAGGATCTGAATAGCTTACCCGAACTGGACTACGAGCGGGTAATGCGAATCAAATTATTGACGGTTAAAGAACTATACGAGATACAAAAGGAGCAATTTCAGGAAGACCCCGATTTTCTGGAATTTTTTGAAGCAAATAGCTCATGGCTGATCCCATATGCCGCATTCTGCTATCTCCGTGACAAGCATAAAACCTCGGATTTCACAGCCTGGACCGTCCATAGCCACTACAATGCCGACGCCATCCGGGAATACGCCGCGCCCGGCAATCCTCAATTCGACTCCATCTTCCTTCAATATTTTATTCAGTACCATCTTCATCTTCAACTTCGCGACGCCGTCGACTATGCGCATGAGCATGGGGTGATATTGAAGGGGGATATTCCTATCGGCATCTATCGTTATAGTTGCGACGCCTGGATGGAACCCCGGCTTTATCACATGGATCAACAGGCCGGCGCGCCGCCGGATAATTTCGCGATCAAGGGTCAGAACTGGGGCTTTCCGACCTACAATTGGGACGAGATGCGTAAGGATGGCTATAACTGGTGGAAGCGCCGGTTCGAGCATATGCGCAACTATTTCGACGCTTTTCGCATCGATCATATCCTTGGCTTTTTCAGGATCTGGAGTATCCCGATGGATGTCGTCGAAGGCATTCTGGGGCATTTTGACCCCGCGATCCCTATTTATCGGATCGAGTTCCAGCAGCGGAACATCTGGTTCGACCCGGACCGCTATACGCAACCGTTTATCAATGACGCCGTCCTTTGGGAGATCTTTGGCCATGACATGGATTTTGTAAGTTCTAATTTCCTGGAGCCGCGGCCCAATTCGATGTATGCGCTACGCCAGGAGTATGGCACCCAGCGGCGGATCGACAGTTGTTTTCAAAAGCGCGAGCGTAACGCTTTCAATGACCGTATCCGCGCGGGTTTGCTGGACCTGCTCTCGAACGTCATCCTGCTGGAGATCGAAGGCTCGGATCATCAGCAGTTCCATTTCCGGATCGATATGGAGCATACCTCCTCCTTCCGGTATCTGGAATGGCATACCCAGCAGCAGTTGAAAGACCTGTACGTCAACTATTTCTATTACCGCCAGGACGCCTTTTGGGAAAAGGAAGCGATGCGAAAGCTGCCGGCCCTGAAGCGGGCTACCAATATGCTTGTCTTTGGCGAGGACCTGGGAATGGTTCCGCGTTGCGTGCCGGATGTCATGCGCCGGCTCGGCATCCTCAGCATGGAGATCCAGCGGATGCCGAAGAACCCCACCCGGGAATTCTTCCATCCGGCCGAAGCGCCCTATCTCTCCGTCGTCACTCCATCCACCCATGATATGAGTACGATCCGCGGCTGGTGGGAAGAAGACCGCGGTAAGACCCAACGCTTCTATAACCAGGAACTTGGACAGTGGGGCGACGCCCCGCAATTCTGCGAGCCCTGGATCAACCGGGCCATCATTCTGCAACACCTCAATTCGCCGGCGCAGTGGTGCGTCTTCCAACTTCAGGATATCATGGGGATGAGCGAGACCTTCAGGCGGGAAAATCCGCATGACGAACGGATCAATGTCCCGGCCAATCCGCATCACTATTGGCGCTATCGCATGCACCTGACGCTTGAGGAACTGCTGGAAGAAAAGGTTTTCAATACCGGTTTCCGGGAAAATATAAAGGCCAGCGGGAGATGATCCTGCCGGCCGGTAGTCGCTACGGACCAATCGGATTAGTTGACCTTGACAAAAGGTTCAACGAAGGAGAAGGAACCGTTCGGGCTGCTTACCTTCAGAATGTAGTTACCGGCATGCAGGTTGTTGATCGCAACCGACTGAACGTTGCTACCGGCCTGCGTCTCCTGCTGAGTGTTCAGCATCAGTACACCGGTGATGCTATATACCTGCACCAGGACCGGCTGAGCGGAAGCGACATTCACCGTATAATTGATCGTAGCGGCGGCCGGATTCGGGTAGATGGCCATCTTTACAACCGCGATTTGGGCGTTCTCCAACATGATCACTTTCGAATACCGCTGAGCGCCGGTCATATCTACTTCACGCAGCCGGTAAGAGTTGCTACCCGGCAGCATATTGGGGTCGGAAAAAGAATACGTAGTCGTGTTACCGTTATTGATACCCATTACCATTGCGATGGAATCGAAACCACCATCGGTACCGGCGCGCTCGATGACAAACCACTTGCTGTTCGTCTCGTTCTCGGTCACCCAGCTAAGGTCGGCGATATCACCCTGTACGGCACCGTTGAAACTCATCAGAAGGGAAGGGGTGGTGGTGGTTTGTTCAGCTTCCTGGGCGAAAGTCTTGCTGGAAGCAACCAGGGCCGTAGCCAAAAGAAGAGCGGAGAGGGTAAGTTTCGATTTCATGTGGTTCGGATTTGTGCGTTCGTTGCCAATTAGAGTATCAAAAAAATGCCAAAACTTAAGTTGCGGATTGTCAAGATATTGCGCGTGCCAAATCCGAAGGCTGGTTCCCAGGACGGGAAAAATGTTCTCAAAAATGCAAAAAAGTCGGAAAAACCCCAGCCTTCGCCCGTATTTTCTGCAGCCCCGCTTTCCGACGGAAACCGCTAATTTTGCCCCCCATGACCTGCAATTACTATTCTTATAACCTGGCCTTTCGCCACCCTTTTACCATTTCCCGAGGCACCAAAACCCATCAGCCGACCCTTATTGTCGAGCTCTCCCACAACGGTCTCACCGGTTATGGGGAGGCTCCGGCCATTACCTATTATCATCTCCCGGTGGAGAAGATGATCGCCGACCTGGAAGCCAAACGTCCTTTCATAGAGAAGTTCGCTCTCACCGACCCTGATCGTTACTGGCATTATCTACATCATTTGTTTCCCGATAATCCCTTCCTGGTTTGCGCCCTCGATATCGCCGCCTGGGATCTTTGGGGGAAGCTACGCGGTCAGCCCTTATATAAATTATGGCGTCTGGATCCGGCTAAGGCTCCGCTGACCGACTATACTATCGGGATCGATACGATCGAAAAGATGGTTGAAAAGATGAAAGAATTTCCGTGGCCGATCTATAAGATAAAGCTGGGCACACCCGAAGACCTCGCCATCGTCGCCGCGTTACGCGAACATACCGACGCCACTCTCCGTGTCGACGCCAATTCCGGCTGGACCCTGACGGAAGCGCTCGGGAAGATCCCCCGGCTTGCCGGGATGGGTGTCGAGTTTGTCGAGCAGCCCCTGCCAAAGGAAGATCGTGAAGGGATGGTTACGCTGTTTAGAGAATCGCCTCTGCCGTTGATCGCCGACGAGTCCTGCGTCCGCGAAGAAGATGTCGAAGCCTGCGCCGGCCTTTTTCACGGGATCAATATCAAGCTGACGAAATGCAGCGGCATCACCCCGGCCCGGCGGATGATCGAACATGCCAGATCGCTTGGGATGCGTGTCATGGCCGGCAGCATGAACGAAAGCAGTATCGGCAGCGCGGCGATCGCCCACCTGCTGCCATATCTTGACTATGTCGACATGGATGGTCCGCTGCTCCTGAAAGAAGATCTCGCGACGGGGTTGGAATTCAATTATGGGAAAGTCCGCATTCCGGAAAGGCCGGGTCTTGGGGTAGAGTACACCGGGCTTTTTATCAGGAATTAGCCGTAGATTTGACGCTTATGTCCCTCCCTGCGCTTGTCAAGGAACAACACATTGCACTTTTTCCCGGGACCGATCCCCTGGTCGTCCGCTCCCCCGGCCGCGTCAACCTGATCGGTGAGCATACGGATTATAACCAGGGGTTCGTGCTGCCTGCCGCGATCGACAAAGCCATTTATCTTGCCATCAGCCCGCGACATGATGACGAGATCCATCTTGTTTCTCATGACCTGGACCAACGTTTCACCTGTACCCTCGATCTTCCTGAACCCTCTTCGCTGCATTGGCCTAATTATCTCCTTGGGGTCGTTCAACAGCTTCAGCAGGCGGGTCATCCACCCGCGGGGTTCAATTGCGTCTTTGCGGGCGATATCCCGCTTGGCGCCGGCATGTCCTCTTCCGCGGCGCTTGAATGTGCGACGGCTTATGCCCTCAATGAGCTGTTCGGCCTTGGTCTTGACAAGCTGACGATGGTGCGGTTGTCGCAGCGCGCAGAGAACGTCTATGTCGGCCTCCAGTGCGGGATCATGGACATGTTCGCCAGTATGTTCGGCCGTCAGGACCAGGTGATCCGGCTGGACTGTCAAAGTCTCGGCTATGCCTATTTCCCCTTCAATCTCGACGGTATCCGGATCGTCCTGCTCGACACCAATGTCAAGCATTCCCTGGCCTCGAGCGAATACAATACCCGCAGGCGACAATGTGAGTCCGGTGTCCGGCTGATCCGGGCACACCATCCCGATGTGGCCAGTCTTCGCGACGTTACCATGGAGCAGCTCGATCGTTATGTCGCGCCGGTCGATGAGCTGGTATACCGGCGCTGCCGGTTCATCGTCGGGGAGAATGCCCGGCTTCTGGCTGCCACCGCGGATCTGGCAAAGGGAGATCTTGCCGCCTTTGGCCGTAAGATGTTCGAGACCCATGAAGGTCTCAGCCGGGAGTACGAGGTCAGTTGCAGGGAGCTGGACTTTCTGGTGGAACAGGTCAAAGACGACCCCACGGTGATCGGTGCGCGAATGATGGGTGGAGGATTCGGCGGCTGTACGATCAACCTCGTCAGGGAACCGGGGATCGATAAGCTGGTGCGACGGATCGCTCCTGTCTATCGCGGGACGATGAATAAGGAGCTGAAGGTGTATGTAGCCCGCATCGAAGACGGGACGTCACGTATCAACTTATAATTATTGCGATATGAGAAAGCTGTTATTCCTTCTATTCGGCGCTTCAGCGTTCCTGTTTGCCGCCTGCGGCAATAACAATCAGCCTGCCACATCCGCCGCCGGCACGACGGCCGGGACGCCAAAGGCGGTCCTTCCTGATCCGGCAAATTTTCAGGGAAGCGTCGACGGCAAACCGACAGCACTTTATATTCTGCGCAACGGCAGGCTCAGCGCCGCCATCACTAATTACGGCGCCCGCGTCGTAAGCCTGATCGTTCCCGATAAGAACGGCAACCCGACCGACGTCGTTGCAGGCTATGACAGCATCGGGAAATATCTTCACCAGCCCGACACTTATTTCGGGGCGATTGTCGGCCGTTATGGCAATCGGATCGCCAAAGGGAAGTTCAGGTTGAACGGGAAAGAATATACGCTGTATAAGAATGACGGCCCCAACACGCTCCATGGCGGGAAGAAGGGTTACGACGCCGTCGTCTGGACTGCGGGAAAGGCCGACAGCAATTCGGTTCAGTTGACCTACTTATCCAAAGACGGCGAAGAAGGTTATCCCGGCAATCTGCAGGTCACCGTCACGTACAAGCTCGACAGTAACGGTCTCGACATCGACTACGAGGCGACCACCGACAAGGCGACCGTATTAAATCTTACGAATCATTCCTATTTCAATCTCAACGGACAGGGTAGCGGCGCGATCAACAACCATACCTTGCAGATCGACGCAAGCCGCTATACCCCCGTCGACTCCACTCTCATTCCTACCGGCAAGATCGAATCCGTCTCGGGTACCCCGTTCGATTTCACAAAACCGACCGCTATCGGTGCACGCGTCAACGATACCGCCAATCAGCAGATCCGGTTCGGTCATGGTTACGACCATAATTTTGTACTGGATCCGAATAACCGCCTGGCGGCCGTCGTCACCGGCGATATCAGCGGCATCACGTTGAGGGTATACACGGACCAGCCGGGAATCCAATTTTATGGCGGAAATTTTATGAAAGGAACCAACCCGCTGAAAGCGGGCAGGACTGACGGCTATCGCACCGCCTTCTGTCTTGAAACGCAACATTATCCGAATTCACCCAATGAGCCGTCCTTTCCGTCGACCGAGCTCAAGCCCGGAGAGAAATATCACTCGAGGACTACGTTCGCATTTTCGGCGAAATAGCGTTTATTTCGCCAGCCGGTTATATTGTTGAAGGAGGCGTACGATCGCCTCCTTCGGCATTCCATACACCGTATTCCCATTGATCCCCGTCAGCGTCTGTCCGGCAAAGAGGGCATTGACGATCGCCTCCTCCGTCGCCTCGATGGTCGCCGTCAGCAATGGATTGATCCGCTCGTTCGGGATCGTCTCCACCTGCCGGTTCTCCGTATTGCTGAATGCATGCGGATTGGCCGTCGAGAAGGCAATGAAAATATCTCCCGAGCCATTTCCCCCGATGCCGCCTGTGCGCCCAACGCCCAGGGGTATCCGCTGTGCAAGCCGTTTCAGTTGTCCCGGCAGCAAGGGTGCATTTGTCGCCAGCACTACGATGATCGACCCGGTCTCCTCTCGTGCCGGCGCCCGCGTAACGCCAAATGACCGGCCCTCGATCGTATATGGGAGCGTATCCTTTAACGCCTGCCCGACCGGAACGCCCGCGATCGTCAGCTGCGGCCGGCTGCCATGATTGCATTGCACCAGTATTCCTACCGTATAGCCGCCATCGGCCGCGCTCAGTACCCGCGATGCGGTACCCGTTCCGCCCTTGAAGCCATAGCACATCATTCCCGTCCCGCCGCCGACCCCGCCCTCGACGACCGGCCCGCCGTGCGCGCTGTCCAGCGCCCGGAACACGTCGGCTTTCGCCACATGCTGCCCGTTGATATCATTGAAGATGCCGTCGTAAGTTTCCGCCACTACCGGATAGGCGTACCAATAATCTTTGTAAAAAGGAGTGTAGTAATGATGCTGATCCATCCACTGCCAGGCCGCGTCGCGGACCGTGCCGACGCTGCCCGTATTCGTGATGAGGACCGGCGTCTCCAGGAACCCGGATTCCGTGATCCAGTGGGTCCCGGTCATATCCCCATTGCCGTTGAGCGTATACCAGTTGGCATAGACCGGATCGAAATCCTTACCGCGGGGAAGGATGGCCGTTACCCCGGTCCGGACAGGGCCCTGCCCCTTGACCAGCGGTCCATTGCCCCGGATGATGGTGACCTCGCCGACCGTCACGCCCGGAACGTCGGTGATCGCATTGAAGGCGCCGGGCTTTCCGTCAAAAGGCACTCCGTAGTCGCGTGCCCGTTTGACCTGTTGCGCCTGATCCGCGGAGCCCAGAAAGATCAGGACGGCCAAAAATGCTATTCTCATGTTAGTCGGTTACAAACCCGTCCGCGATCGTGAGCGCCTCGCTGATGATCGCCAGTCCCTCGTCGATCTGATCCCGCGTGATCGAAAGCGGCGGTGCGATAAAGACATAATTCCACCGGACGAAGGCATACATCCCCAGTTGCCGCAGCCGTGCCGCCACCTGGCCCATGACGACCATCTCTTCAGGCTTGGCGTTGAAAGGCGCCATAGGCTCGCGCGTCTCGCGGTTCTTCACCAATTCGAAGCAACCCAGCAGTCCGGTATTCCGGAAGTCCCCGATACAGGGATGCTTTGTCATGAGGATGGCTGCCTGCTGTTCGATATAGCGACCCATAGCCGCGGCATTTTCGATCAGGCCCTCGTCTTCATAGATCTTCAGCACCTCTAACGCCGCCGCACAGGCGACCGGGTGCGCGGAGTAGGTCAGTCCCAGCCATAGTACCCGGTCATTGAAATAATCGGCGATCTTGTCGCTGACGATCACCGCCCCCAGCGGGATATACCCTGCGGTGATACCCTTCGCCGTCGCGATCATATCGGGCACGATCCCGTGCAGCTCGGCCGCAAACCATTTCCCCGTCCGGCCAAAGCCGCTCATGACCTCATCGATGATCAGCAGGATGCCATGCTTGTCACAGATCGCCCTGACCTTCTTCAGATAGTCCGGCGGATATTTGATACAGCCTGAACTACCGCTTTCGCCTTCCATCAGGATCGCGGCGATATTCCCAGGCCCTTCGAATTCGACGACCCGTTCGAGATGCTGGACGCATTCGCGGTGACAGGTCCGGATCTCCTTCCCCCAGGGACACCGGTAACAATAGGGGTCTTCGACATGGACGAAATTCGGCGCCTGCTGGGAGTCCGCCGGCAGCTTCCGCGGATCGCCGCCCGCCGACATCGCCCCATATGAGGCTCCGTGGAAAGCCCGGTACCGCGTAATGATCTTATAGCGGCCGGTATAAAGCCGCGCCAGCTTGATCGCATTGTCGATGGCGCTTGCCCCGTCGGTTGTGAACAGGGTCTTTTGCAGGTCTCCGGGGGTGATCTCCGCCAGTTTCTTCCCCAACTCGCCCCGTACGCGGGTGACACAGCCGGGCGTGACATAGCTGACCTCCTGCATCTGACGCATCACCGCACCGGTCACCCGCGGATGGCCATGGCCGATATTGACATTCATCAGCCCGGACGAAAAGTCCAGATATCGCTTGCCGTCGTAGTCATACAAATACACGCCTTCCGCGCGATGGACCGCGATCGGGTCGATCCCTTTCTGTTTGCTCCAGGAAAACAGCGTATAGTCCAGGTTGTCCCGGACGATCTCTTTGGTTTCGGATAATGAGCTTGTGGCAGACATAGCTGTTTTTTTTGTTTTTCTAATTGGGGCGAAATCGCCGCAATTAAAATTTAACTCATCCAATTGATTGCGGCCCCGGGATTCCATTTCACGGTGCTTTTCTTCAGGCGGGTCCAGAATTCGATCGAGCTTTTCCCGGTGATGTCCCCGACCCCGAATTTGCTTTCATTCCAGCCGCCGAATGAGAATGGCTCCCTTGGCACCGGCACCCCTACGTTCACGCCGATCATCCCTGCGGAAGCCCGGTCGATGACATACCTGGCCAACGCCCCGTTCTGCGTAAATACGGACGCCGCATTGCCATACGGGCTTGCATTTTCGATGGCGATCGCTTCGTCCAGGGTCTTTACCCGCAGAATGCTGATGACCGGGCCGAAGACCTCCTCCCGGGCGATTGCCATTTCCGGCCGGACGTGGTCGATCACGGTAGGACCGACGTAAGTGCCCCCTTCACGGCCGGCGACGGTATACCCGCGCCCGTCAACCAGAACGAAAGCGCCCTGATCTTCGGCCTCGGTGATGTAGCGCTCGATCCGCTGTTTGGCGGCTTTGTCGATGACGGCTCCAAGATTTTGCCCGGGGACGATCTTTCTGGCCTCCGCGCAGATGCGGTCGATGATCGCGTCCACATTCCCAACCGCTACCATTGCCGAGGCCGCCATACAGCGCTGGCCTGCGCATCCGCTCATCGATGCGGCGACGTTTTGCGCCGTCATCTCCGGCTGTGCGTCCGGTAGTACCAGCAGGTGATTTTTCGCGCCACCGAGCGCGAGGCAACGCTTGAGCTGCTGTGTAGCCCGTTGATAGACCAGCCGCGCGACCCGCGTAGACCCGACGAAGGAAACGGCTTCGATGCCGGGATGATCGCAAATCGCCCCGACGATTTCGCTGTCGCCGTTCACAATATTAAAGACGCCGTCCGGCAACCCGGCCTCGCGGAGCAACATGGCGATCCGTTGCAACGTCAACGGCACCTTTTCCGATGGTTTGATGATCATACAATTGCCCAACGCAAGCGCGTTGGGGATGGTCCAGTTCGGCACCATCGCCGGGAAATTGAAGGGCACGATGCTGGCGACAACGCCTACGGGTATACGCTCCGTGCGGCATTCGACGCCCTTGCTGACCTCCAGCACCTCACCGGCCACCAGCTGGGGTAGGGAAGTGGCGAATTCGGTCAGCTCGATACATTTCTCGATCTCGGCTATGCCTTCGGAGCGCGTCTTACCGTTCTCTTCGCTGATAAGGGTAGCCAGTTCATCGAGATGTCGTTCCAACAAATACTTGTAGCGGAAAAAGACCTGTACCCGTTCCTTGACCGGCGTCCGGCTCCAACCTGGGAAGGCATGCTGAGCCGCCGCTACCGCGGCATCCAGATCGGCCGGCGTCGAGCAACCCATCCTGGCCAGTAGTCTGCCGTCCAGCGGGGAAAACACCGTCAGACTGCGTCCCGAAGTAGCAGGCACCGATTGGCCGTCAATATAGTTATCCGCGCGATACGTGCCCTAATTTAACGCAAAAAATGCAGATGGAGGATATATGGTTATTTCCCGACCACGACGACACCAAACGTCCCCGGCACCATCTTGGGCCGCTCACCCGCAGCCGCCGGCTCGGTATCTGCAGCCGGCAGATATACCTCGTGGGTCTTTTCATTTACGGCGCAGGTGCGGGCGCTTCGTTTGGTCGCCACATTATCGATCACCGTGAAGGTACTTGCCGACTCTTCTTTGATCACCGTCAGCTTGCCTTCGCCGCAGGAGGCGAATACCAGCTTCAGTCCGCTGTCAAAACCAACGCCGTCACAGCCTTTTCCGATCGGCAGCGTGGCGACCACGTTCCCATTGGTGGCATCCATCACCACTAACTTTTCGTCGCAGCCGGCGAACAGCCGTTTCGTCTTCAGATCGATGGCCAGCCCGGTAGGCCCTTCGGCGCCCAGCGGCCAGCTTGCCAGCACCGTCTTTGTCTTCAGATCGACCTCGCTGATCTTGTTCTTGTCTTCGATATTCACATACAGCTTGCCCGCCTCATCGGAGACTGCCGTCTCGGGCTTGCCATCCAGCGCGATCGTCCCCGTAACCTGGCCGCTTGCGGCGTCGATCAGCGTCAGGTCATGGCTCCGGCCATTACAGGTGATCACCAGTTTGGTAAAAGGGTCATACATGATCGCGTCGGGGTTCTGTCCCGTATTGATCTGTGAAAGGACTGCCGTCGTCTTCAGATCGAAGACCGTTACGGTATTCAGCCGGCCATTGCTGGTATATCCCTTACCGCCGGCAAAGGCGATCCCATGCACCCCGGTCGTATTGGGAACGACCCCGACGGAATCCCCCGTTTTTGCATCCAGGATGTTCACCTGGGTGCCGTGTGAGACATAGACCCGCTGATCGGGCCCGACCGAGATATAGTCCCAGCCGCCGGGGCTGCCGATCTTGAATGTATTGGTCACATGGTAGCCGCTGGTCCCCTGCGCGGACGCAAGCGTTACAGCAAGGCAGAAAAGCAATGTCAGAGATGAAAAAGGGATGCTGAGTCTCATATTTTTAGGGAATTAGACCTCAAAGTAGAGCCCCTTTCTGGTAAAATTCTGAAGACGAAGCAAATACCCGGCATGACCTGCCTAGCTCACCCGTTTCCCCTGCAGCAGCAGATCCATCGCCTGCTCCAGGCTTCCCGCCCGGATGATCTCACCCGCGTTGACAAAGAAGATCTCATCCGCATTTTCGATGGTATTGAGCCGGTGGGCGATGATCACCCGGGTCGTAGTATCCGGCAGCCGCCGTAAGATATCCTCCAGCATCTTTTCCGTAACGGTATCGATATTGGCGGTGGCCTCATCCAGGATCAGCAGTTCCGGGTTGCGCAAGACCGCGCGGATAAAAGCGATCAGCTGTTTTTGTCCCAGGCTGATGCCTTCGCCTCCAAGCACTACCTTGGTATCCAGTCCTTCATCGAACCGCGAGAGCAGGGTCTCCAGCCCCGACTCATGCAGGACGGCGGCCAGTTGCTCGTTGGAATAGCCGGCATATGCGGCATTCCCATAGAGGATATTATCCCGGACGGTCCCTGTAAAGAGGATCGGGTCCTGCAGGATGAAGCCGATCTTTTGCGCCCGGTCCGCGGGTGTATAGGTGCGGATGTCTTTTCCGCCGAGCAGCACTACGCCTTCGGTGGGATCGTACAACCGGGCCAGCAGCGACGCCGTGGTGGTCTTGCCGCCACCCGTCGGCCCGACCAGGGCATACGTCTTGCCTTTCTCCATGCGGAAGCTGTTGTGTCTCAGGACGTCTTTGCCGTTGGGATAGGCGAAGGAAACGCCTCTGAACTCGATAAGCGCCGGAGGTCTGGCGGTTGATCCATTGGCGCCCGCCGGTATTACCGTGAATCCGCCGCCGCTGACCTTAGCCTCTTCTTCCGGTACCGTTACCAGATCCGATTCGAGCGAAAGGATGCGCGAAATGCGGTCCCAGCCTGCTACAGCGGTCTGGAAGCCGGACCACAGCGCCGCCAGTTGTCTTAACGGATCGTAGAAGGTCTGGGTATAGATAAAGAAGCTCACGAAGAATGCCGCGCCGAACTCCCCTTGTTTGATCAGGTAGCCGCCGTATAGCAGGACGACGATCTGTCCCATGAGGGCCAGGAAACCATACACCGGCGTATACACGTTATTCGATATGGTCGCGTTGATTGCCTTCGAGTAATTGTCCTTGTTGACGAGGCCAAACCGCTGGCGGAAATAGTCCCGCCGGTTAAAGGCCAGTACGACCTTGAAGTTGCCCAGCGACTCCTGGATCTCCGCGCTCATCGCGCCGACGCTTTTCAGATAGATGGCGTTCTTCCGTTTGATCCATGGCGACACCAGCTTATTGAAGATCCACATGAGCGCTGCCGGCGCCAGGACCGCCAGCCCGAGCCGCCAGTTGACCCAGACGAGCGCTATGCCGGAGGCGATCACGATAAAGATGCTGGAGACGAATTGCATCAGGCTTTGGCTGAAGAACTGGTTGAGCTTATCGGTATCGTTGTTGATCCGCGAGATCAGGTCGCCTGCTTTGTTCTGGGCAAAAAAGGCGACCGGCAGTTCCTGCAGCTTATTGAAGATATTGTTGCGTAGCGTGAAAAGCAGGCTTTGGCCAAATCCGCCCATCAAAATCGTCCGGCCATATACTGCGCCAAGATTGATCAGATAGATCACCAACAGCCAGGCGCAGACCGTCAGCACCAGCGCTGTGCCTCCACCGGTCAGAAAGGTCATGCCCAGGAATTGGACGCCGGTATTGGGCACGCGGGTGTTGAGCACGTGCGTCAGCGTAAATCCGATCAGATACGGCGGCAGCATGCTAAGCACGGAATAAAGGATGATCAGCCCCAGGGCCATCGATAGCTTGCCCCGTTGTTCCGGCAATAACCCGACCAGCTTCACGAGCGCCTTCCAGGTACCGCTTTTTGCTTGTCCCTCGAGGGGGGTATTGAGATCATACTGCTGCTTGCTCATAATGACTGGTGCTTCTTTGTGATTGATAGATCTGTACATACTCGGGGCAGGTCTTCATGAGCTGTTCATGCGTCCCGCCCGCGATAAGTTCGCCTTCCATCAGCAGGATGATCTGATCATAGTCCTCGATCGCGGCAATCTTCTGCGTAACGGAGATTAGCGTGATGCCGGGATAGTTGCGCCGCACGTTGGCCAGGATCTTCTGTTCGGTTTGCGCATCCACCCGCGCGGTGAAGTCGTCCAGCAGCAGGATATGGGGATCGATGGCCAGCGCCCGGGCCAGCATGATACGTTGCTTCTGACCGCCGGAGAGGGTAGTGCCGCGCTCCGATACGACGCTATCCAATTTGTCGGGAAGGCTGTCGATGAAGTCTTTCAACTCGGCTGTCGCGATCGCCTTTTCCAGCGCCTGATCGGTGACCTTATCGCTGAATGCGATATTTTCCCGGATGCTCATATTGAAGATGATGCTGTCCTGGAAAACAAACCCGACCTGGCGGTGGAAATCCTCTTTTTTGTACGCTTCGAGCGGATTGCCGTCTATCGTGATCAGACCCTTGTCCGGCCGGGTGAGGCCGGTGAGGAGATAGAGCAGTTGCGTTTTGCCGGCGGCAGTCGGGCCGATGACGGCTGTCCGTGAACCGCCCCCGACCCTGAAACTTACGTCTTTCAGCGCTTCTTTTCCCGCGAAACCGATCCCGATACCGGTGAGCTCGATGTCGCCATGAAGCTCTTTGACGATCGTGCCCTTGTCCACCGGCTCAGGGGCATTCAGCACGCCGCTGATCCGGCCATAGGAGGCCTGCGCCTGCGCGATGAGGTTGCTCATGAACCCGAGCGTCAGGATTGGAAAGATCAGCTGGGACAGATATTGGTTGAACTGGGTGAAGTCGCCAAGGCTCATTGTCCCGAAAAGCACATAGCGGCCGCCGAAACCAAGGATCGCAAGGGTGGCCATATTGGCGGTGAAGATGATGACGGGAATAAGGGATGCGAATAAATTCAGGATGCGCATTCCCAACCCAAGCGCTTTGGCATTGGCTTCGAGGAATTTCTTATATTCCAGTTGTTGCGAATGGATCACGCGGATCAGCGCGGCGCCCAGAATGCTTTCGTTGATGACCTTGTTCAACCAGTCGATGACCTCACGGCTGGCTTTGAAAACCACGCGGACCTTTTTCAGGATGACCCAGAAGGTCAGCCCGATGATGGGAATTATGGCGATCACCCACAATGCCAGCTGCCATTTTATCCGGATCAGGAAGTAGCTTGCGCCTATGATGATGAAAATGGAAGAATAGATCGTCGCGACGACCTGTGAAATGAAGACCTTGATCGAATCCACGTCCGACGTCAGATTGGTAAGCAGCTGCGCTGAGCTGGTCCGCTGCAGAAAGGCATAATCCTGCCGTGAAATGCGATCGGCCAGCCTGGTCCGCATGTCCCGCGCCACTCTTTCGGCGATGTAAGTCTGCACGAAGCTGATCGCGAAGGTCAGCACAAAGCTTCCGCAGCTGGCTGCGAGCAGTTGCCAGACGAAGCGCGTGATCGGCTTACCCTGGATGAATGCGTCGATCCCATGTCCGTTGATGTGTGGAAAGATCAGCTGGATGGTGGCGGCGCCGATCGTCAGCGCCACGAGCGAATAGACCAGCGTCCGGTATGGCCGGATCAGGGAGAATAACCCCGGCCCCTTCAGTTTCGGATTTTTTTCACTCATAAGGCCATAAAATTAATGAAATCCTCCACCGGGGGATATTATATTCCGGCATCTTCGGGAAAAGCCCGGTAGGAGGCGGGGATTTGTCGGTGGAAATGATATATTTGCCCTCTCCTGCAACATACTACACTATGGTCAGATCTATTCGCACCGCGATCTTGTTTGTCTTTCTTTTCAACTCTGCTTTCGGCCAGCTGCGTCATCTCCCCGCCTACCCGCTGATCACGCACGATACTTATTTCAGCGTGTGGTCCTTCACGGATACGTTGAACACGCAAGAGACCCGCCATTGGACCGGCAAGCCGCAAGGACTGCTGGGCATACTCCGCGTGGATGGGAAAAGCTACCGGTTTCTGGGGGCGCTGGCGCCGCAGGACAGCGCGGCCGATCAGTCGGTCCCGGCGAACCAGCAATGGGTCACCGTCATGGCCACGCAGACCAAATACCAGTTCGACTGCGGCGGGGTAGACCTGACCCTAACCTTTACCTCGCCGTTGCTGCTCAATGATCTTGCCGTGCTGGCCCGTCCTATTACCTATGTGTCGTTCAGGATGCGCAGTAACGACGGGGCTACGCATTCGACCCAACTCTATTTCGGGGTCTCGGCAAGTCTGGCCGTCAATACTCCCCGCCAGGAGATCGTCACCAGCGAAGGCCGTACCGCGAATCTCGTATTCCTAAAGGCGGGAACGAAGGCCCAGCCCGTGCTGCAAAAGAAGGGCGACGACCTCCGCATCGACTGGGGCTGGCTTTATGTGGCCGCCCCTGCGGAAAAAGGCATCGATCGCTTTGTCCAGCCTGCTGCGCTGGCCGATATCTCTTTTTGCGACTCGGCCGATGTGGCTGTCAAAGGGGACACTGCCTTCCACCCCAAATTCCTCAACCTCGTCTATCCCGTAACGACGGTAGGTGAAGACCCCGTTGAGAAGCTGGCCCTCGTCGGCTACGATGAAGAATATTCCGTCGAATTCTTCCACCAAAAGCTCCAGCCCTGGTGGCGGACCCATCCCGAAGGGGGTGGCAAAACAGGCAAATCCGGCATGGCCGCCCTGCCCGCCCTGCTCAACAAGGCATATACAGACTATGACCATATCCTGTCCCGCTGTGATACGTTCAACAAAGTGATGTATGGCACCGCGCTCGATGCCGGCGGCGATCACTATGCCCAGCTCTGCGTCGCCGCCTACCGCCAAAGCATTGCCGCGCACGCGCTGACCATGAGCCCGAAGGGTGAGATCCTCTTTCTCAGCAAAGAGAACTTCTCCAACGGCTCCATTAATACCGTCGACGTCACCTATCCTTCCGCGCCGCTGTATCTGCTGTACAATCCGAAGCTGCTCGAAGGGATGCTGAATGGGAACTTCTACTACACGGAAAGCGGTCGCTGGAAGAAACCGTTTGCCGCCCATGACCTTGGGACCTATCCGTTGGCAAACGGTCAAACCTATGGGGAGGACATGCCGGTCGAAGAATGCGGAAATATGCTGTTGTGCACGGCAGGGATCGTCCGCGCAGAGAACAATGCCGATTATGCGAAACGACACTGGGCCACGCTGACCACCTGGGCGCATTACCTTGAACAATATGGATTCGACCCCGTCAACCAACTCTGTACCGACGATTTCGCCGGCCATCTCGCCCGTAACGCCAACCTTTCGATCAAAGCTATCTGCGCCCTCGGCGCTTATGGCTGGATGGCGGGCCAGCTGGGCTATGCCGATACCGCCGCCAAATACCAGGCGCTCGCCAGGGGCTTTGCCGCCAAATGGATGACGATGGCCGACGCCGGCGACCATTATGCGCTGACCTTCGATAAAAAAGACAGCTGGAGCCAGAAGTATAATTTGGTTTGGGACAAGCTCCTCAACCTGGGCCTATTTCCGCCGGAATTGTATGAAAAAGAGGTAGCGTGGTATCTCAAACATCAAAACGCCTTTGGGCTGCCACTCGACAGCCGGGCCACTTACACGAAGTCGGACTGGGTGATGTGGACGGCCACTTTGACTAATAAACTTGAAGATTTTCAGGCTCTTATTGATCCTATATATAATTTTATTACAAATAGCCCCGACCGCGTCCCACTATCCGACTGGCATCAGACCACCGATGGACATAAGGTAGCCTTCCAGGCCCGGAGCGTGGTGGGCGGCTATTTCATCCGGCTTCTCGATTATCAATGGAACAAACGATAATCTAAACAAACGCTGACCTAAACAAACGATGATCTACGATATGCGCAAACTGATCTGCTTTTTTGCAATCCTGTCCCCATTCATGCTTGTCGCGCAAACCAATGGTCCGGCCGGCCAAGACCTGGCGCGGTATGTCCACCCGATTATCGGTACGGAGCGGATGGGTCATACCTATCCGGGGGCTACTTCGCCCTTTGGCATGGTTCAGCTTAGTCCGGATACCGATACCATCCCCTACGAAAAGGATGGCAAGTATAACCCCGACGTTTACAAGTACTGCGCCGGTTACCAATACGATGACAAGAGCATTGTAGGCTTCAGCCATACCCATTTCAGCGGCACCGGTCATTCCGACCTTGGCGATTTCCTGGTCATGCCGACGGTTGGCGAGCTTCGGATGAATCCCGGCGTTGCCAGTCAGCCACGGAGCGGCTTCCGTTCCGCCTTTAACCATGCCACCGAAGTAGCGGAAGCCGACTATTATAAAGTGCGGCTTGACGACTACGATATCCTTGCCGAGTTGACCACTACTACCCGGGTCGGTTACCATCGGTATACCTTTCCGGCGACCGATCAGGCTCATATCATCCTTGATCTGATGAGCGGCATTTACAACTACGAGGATAAGAACGTCTGGACCTATGTCCGCGTGGAGAACGATACCCTGGTCACCGGCTACCGCGAGACCAGCGGCTGGGGCAGGACCCGGACCGTCTATTTCGCCCTGGCCTTTTCCAAACCGTTCAGCCGGTACGGCGTCCGCAATTTCTCCAGGCGGCAGGTCTATCATGGCTTCTGGGGCAACTGGGATCAGGCGCACGATTTCCCGGAAGCGGCGGGCCGCCAGTTGCGGATGCATTTCGATTTCCACACCACCGAAGGAGAGCAGATCTTGTTGAAAATGGCGTTGTCTTCCGTCAGCACCGAAGGCGCGCTCCTCAACCTTCGTGCGGAAGCGCCGGGCTGGGACTTTGACGCCATCCGTCGCGAGGGCCGGGCAGCCTGGAACGCCGAGCTGAACAAAGTGCAGATCGGGGCCAGTGAAGACGAGAAAGTGAACTTCTATACTTCCGTCTACCATGCTTTTATCAACCCGACCGTCTATATGGACGTCGACGGCTCTTACAAAGGGATCGACCAGGTCATCCATAAGGCTGACGGGTTCACCAACTATACGACCTTCTCGCTTTGGGATACCCATCGTGCGTTGCACCCGCTCTTCAATATCCTCCAGCCACACCGGAATGCGGATATGATCCGGTCGATGCTTGCGCACTATGACCAAAGCCCGGAGCATATGCTGCCGGTATGGTCCTTCTACAGCAATGAGGATTGGTGCATGTCGGGGTATCACAGTGTCGCGGTTCTGGCCGATGCCATCGTCAAAGGTAATACTCCCTTCGATCCCAACCGGGCCCTCGACGCGTGTATCGCTACGTCCAGCCATCGCAGCTTTGAAGGTCTGGGTCTCTATATCGACAAGGGCTATATTCCCTCCGAGGCAAGCGGCGTCTCCGTCTCTTCGACCCTGGAATATGCGTATGATGACTGGGCGATCGCTCAGGCGGCGAAGAAGCTGGGGCGTTCCGACATTTACGACCAATACATCAAGCGGTCGCAGAATTACCGCAACGTTTTCGACTCATCCATCGGCTATATGCGGCCCCGGTTGCGCGATGGCGGCTTCCGTCAGAACTTCGACGTCCTGAGCACGGACGGGCAGGGGTTTATCGAGGGTAACGCCTGGAACTATACGCTGTATGTGCCGCAGGATCCTGACGGCCTGATCGCATTGCTGGGCGGAAAGAAGCGCTTTGTGCAGCGTCTCGACTCGCTTTTTACGATGACGCTCCCGGATAAGTTCTTTGCCGAAACCGAAGACATCACCCGCGACGGGATCATTGGCGGATATGTCCATGGCAATGAGCCATCCCATCATGTCGCCTATCTCTATGACTGGACGGACCAGCCCTGGAAGACCCAGGAACGCGTTCGGATGATCCTCGGCAACCAATACCATTCCGGGCCTGATGGGCTTGGTGGCAATGATGATACGGGGCAGATGAGCGCATGGTATATTTTTACGGCGCTGGGCTTTTATCCCGTGGCGCCGGGGTCCGATCAATATGCGCTGGGCAGTCCTGCCATCGATTCTGCAAGGATCACGCTTGAGAATGGGCATGTCTTTACAATCCGGGCGGTCAATCAGAGTGCAAAAAATGTGTATGTCTCAAAGGTTGTGCTGAACGGGAAGGTGTTGGATCGCCATTATATCACGCATGAGGAGATCATGAATGGAGGGGAACTGGTATTCCATATGAGTGCGAAGCATTAAGCGATCTAGACATAAAAGACAGATCCACTGTCTTTTACCCCTCTTGCAAATACGGATTTTTTTATATATATTGTGATAGGATGATTTGTTTTTTTCATTAAAGATCTGTCATATGAAACACAACCCTATCCACTTGAGCAAGACCGCGGTAACCGTCCTTCTTGCCGTTTCTTTCCTGAGTCTCGTCATGTTCTTATCGTATCTCTTTATCACCACGACGATGGGCGGATAAGCTCCTCTCTAAAGAAATTTTACAGACAATAGAGGTCAGGCCGTAAGGACCTGACCTTTTACATTCAGAAAAGAAGAAATGCGTTTAGTAGGAAACGAATGTTGTATTGAAGATCCCATTCGTTATGGACATACTGTCCGACCCACCGGAGATATTGTACAGTACCCCGCTGAATGTTCCGGCAATCTTTCCTGCCAGTGAATCATAGCTCGTAATAGTTATGGTCGAATGTCCTGCCACGATCCCGCCGTCATAGGCTGTCCGGGTCTTCAGATCGACATAGCTGATATCGACCATGTCCGCTGAATCGGAACTGTTCAAAGGCTGACTAAATTTGGAATAAGCAGAGAAGCCTAAGGCAATCGCCGTAGAGTCGCCGCCCTTGTACTGGATCCCGCCAAGTTCAAACCCGGCGGAGATCAATTCGCCCGTTTCCGGAATATTAGCCGCCCAGGCTGTGCCGTTAACCGTGGCGGTGAAGGATGCGTTTGAACCGTTACTGCTCTTCTTGCAGCTCGTAGCCAGCAGGAATGCGGTCAGGATGAGAATCGAAGCGAAAAGACGATCAACGGGGATCTTCATGATTATGGCGGTTAAATTCAGTTAAATATAGTTCAGAGATAATACGAAATGTCGTGGATACAAAATAAAATAAAAAAGGCCAAACCCGGGCTTGACCTTTTTACTATCTGACAGAAATGTAGGTTATTGTACGGTATAGCTTGAGGTGAAGCTGCCGTTTTGTATTACCAGGCTGTCGCTGCCGCCGGTAACATTGTAAAGCACCCCGTTGAATGAACCACTGATCTTGTGACCGGTGGAATCATATGATTTGACCGTCAGGGTAGACCATCCGGCGATGTCGCCGCCATCATATTCCTGGAGAGTTTTTGCATTGATATACTGAACGTCGACGGCGATAGTGTCGGAGTTCATTGCATGGCCCAGGGTGAAAGGAGTGCTGAAGTAGATCGCAAAAGCGGTAGAGTCGCCGCCTTTGTACTGAACGCCGCCGATCTCGAATTCACCGAAAGAGGTAACATAAAGACCTATGGTCGGATAATTGGCAGCCCAGGAAGCGCCGCTCACGGAAGCGTTGATGCCGCCGTTGCTGCTGTTGTTATTGCTTTTCTTACAGCTGGTTGCCGCCAGCAAAAAGGCGGAAGAGATTACTACGAGGGCAATTACGCGGTTACAGGAGAATTTCATAGTCAATTATTAGATTTAAAGTTTAGAAAGGTTGTTCGATTTAAAAACGACCCCGAGGCTTCCTTTATTGCTTCGTTCCGCGGATCACGCTATTTTGCGTTAATTTTATCCCGGAAGAAACGGCGTCAACCGATTCGGATTATTTATATCTTTAATACATCGACAACTGATCCAGATAGGTCCTATTTCTTTGCCCGATTTCCCGCTCCTGCTGGCACCCATGGAGGACGTCAGCGATCCGCCTTTTCGCGCTGTTTGCCGCGATCTGGGGGCCGACCTCGCCTATACGGAATTCATCTCAAGTGAAGGGTTGATCAAAGGCACGGCCAGCAGCCGCCGCAAGCTGGACTTTTATGCCGTCGAGCGGCCCGTAGGTATTCAACTTTATGGCGGCGATGAAGCCAGCCTGGCCCGGGCGGCAGCGATAGTCGACGCCACCGAGCCCGATCTGCTCGACATCAATTTCGGTTGTCCCGTCAAGGGAGTGGTAGGCCGCGGCGCCGGGGCCGGGGTGCTCAGAGATCCCGGCCGGATGGTCCGCCTGACGTCGGCCTGTGTCCGGGCTACCGGCTTGCCGGTGACCGTCAAGACCCGTTTGGGATGGGATGAAGACAACAAGAATATCGAGACGGTAGCCGAACGGCTGCAGGACACGGGGATCCGGGCGCTGACGATCCACGGCCGCACGCGTTGCCAGCTTTACAAGGGAGAAGCGGACTGGACCCTGATCGGCCGGGTAAAGGGCAACCCGCGGATCCACATCCCGATCTTTGGCAATGGCGATATCGACAGCCCGGAAAAAGCAGCGGATCACAAGGATCGTTTTGGCGTCGATGGGATCATGATCGGCCGCGCCGCGATCGGCTATCCCTGGATCTTCCGCGAGATAAGACACTACCTCGATACCGGAGAGCGCCTGCCGCCGCCTACCGCTGAAGAGCGTATCGCTGTTTGTCTTCGGCATCTCGAAGGCGCGCTGGATTGGAACGGCCCTCTGCAAGGCTTGCGGGAAATGCGGGGCCGCTACGGTCAATACCTGAAAGGATTGCCGGGCATCCGCGAATACCTTCAGCAGCTTAATCGGCTATCCGATCCCGAAGCGGTGCGCGAGACGCTCCGAAAGATCGCCGGCGTTTATGAAGGTTGTATTATTGAAACGGAGCCGATCCGACTGGTCGACTATCATGCAAATTGTTCACTCTAACATTATAAATTAACACAAGTGCGCCAAACAACAAGCCTCTTTTTCTTCGCTGTTCTCCTGGGATTAACGACCTTTGGACAACAAAAAACCGCGATGATCTACACGACTGCAGCCAACACGCAGCTCCGGCTTTCCCAGAACGGCCAGCTCAATTTCTCTCCCTGGCCGCAGCCTATGGAGACCGAACCTTTCGTGCTCGTCGACCCTGCCGTGACCTTCCAGTCCTATATCGGTATCGGCGGGGCGCTTACAGATGCATCGGCAGAGATCTTTGCGAAATTATCCAAAGACAAACAACAGGAACTGTTGACCGCCTACTACGATCCACAGAAAGGCATCGGCTATACCATTGCCCGCACACATATCCAAAGCTGCGACTTCTCCAGTGAAACCTACAGTTATGTATCGGACAACGACCCGCATTTGAAGACCTTCAGCGTCGCGCATGATGAGGAATATCGTATTCCCCTCATCAAACAAGCGCTGGCCGCCGCCGGCGGTCATCTGCACATCTATGTTTCTCCCTGGAGCCCGCCTGCCTGGATGAAGGACAACAACAGCGTTACCGGCGGCGGAAAGCTGAAGCCGGAATTCGACCAGGCCTGGGCCAACTTCTACATCAAATTCATTCGTACCTATGAGGCAAAAGGGATCCCCATCTGGGGATTGAGCGTGCAGAACGAGCCCATGGCGCGCCAACGCTGGGAGTCCTGTGTCTACACTGCCACCGACGAACGGGACTTTATCAAGAATTATCTCGGACCTACATTACAAAAGGCGGGGATGGGCGAGAAGAAGCTGATCGCCTGGGACCATAACCGGGATCTTATTTATCAGCGGGCGAGCACCATCCTTGAAGACCCAGCAGCCGCCAAATATGTCTGGGGTATCGGCTTCCATTGGTATGAGACCTGGACCGGCAATCCGATGCAGTTCGACAATGTCCGGCTTACGTCCCGCGCCTTCCCGAAAACCAATCTGCTCTTCACCGAAGGCTGCAAAGAGAACTTCAATTTCGACAGTCTCGGCAGTTGGTCACTGGGCGAGCGTTATGGCTATTCGATGATCAACGACTTCAACAGCGGCGCCGTCGCCTGGACCGACTGGAATATCCTGCTGGATGAGCATGGCGGGCCTAATCATGCCGGTAATTTTTGTTTTGCGCCCGTTCATGCCGATACGCGGACGGGTCAGTTGATCTATACCAATGCGTATTACTATATCGGCCATTTTTCCAAATTCATTCATGCCGGTGCAAAGCGGATCGCGGTATCCGGCAACCGGCCTGCGCTTCAAAGCACGGGCTTTCTCAATCCCGATGGAAGCATCGTCGTCATCGTCATGAATACCTCGAATCAGCCTTTGCCATATCATCTGATGTGGAAGGGCAAAGCGGCTACGACGGAAAGCCTTGCGCATTCGATCGCGACGATAATAATAAAATAGAAGTCTTAATCGGGCAGCTTCATGTGATCGTAGAACCGCCAATGCGCGGTGTACCCCTTTTGCAGGGGCTGCCCCTCCAATATCGCCCTGATCATTTCCACGGGCATCGCATTCAGTTGCAATATCGAATCATGGAATTGCTTATACGTCATCTTTCCCCCATCGACCAATTCCGTCTTCAGCGCATAGAATTGTCTTCCGCCCGTCAGATAGGCCAACTGATACAATGGCGGATAGGAGGTCTCGAACGACCGGCGAACTTCGCCTGCCGCATTCGCCCGCTCGTGTCCTACCCGGTCGACCAGGAAATCGATGCATTGCTGCGGCGTCCAGTTGCCTAAATGGTAGTTGAGGGAAAAGATGATCCGGGCGCAACGGTGCATATGCCAGAACAGCATGCCGATGCGGTCCTCCGGGGTTTGCGGGAATTTCAGGTCCCATAGCAACAGTTCCCAGTAAAGCGACCAGCCTTCGGTCCAGAACCCCGAACCGAAATCCCGGTAACTCCGGTACCGCTCATTCATGAACCCTTGCAGATTGTGACCCGCGATCAGCTCGTGATGCACGGTCGCGCGGGAGAAATGCGGATTGTTACCCCGCATGCTCATCATCCGGTCCTCCTCCGACATGGAATCCGTTGGATAGGAAATGCTGATCTCCTCCCCGCCGGTGAAAAAAGGATTGACCAGCTGTCGCTCCGGCGTCATCATGATCATTCCCCAGGTCTCTTCATCCAGCGGCGGGATCGTCACGAGGTCATGCTTTTTCAAAAAATCGACGGATTCATTGAACAGGCCCAGGATCATCTCCGGCTGCTGACCCGGTGGGACATAGGAGTTCTTTACCTTCTCCAGCGCCGCCTTCCAGTCGTCCCCGAACCCCATCTCCCGCGATGCTTTCAGCATCTCCTTATCGCACCATGCAAATTCCTTGTTGGCGATGCCGATCAGCTCCTCCGGCGTGTAGGGGATCATCTCGTATTGCAGTTGACGCATCAGTTCCGCGCGGCCTACCGGCCTGCCTACGATCCCGCTCCTGTCGCCGGACGCGAAACGCGTCTTCCGTTCCTTGAAGCCCTCGGCGTAGGCGGCCAGGGCTTCGTTGAGCGATTTATAGCCGGACGGCACCCACCAGGTGAACAGCGGGTCATAACCGTGATAAAATTCGTAGATGCTTCCGACCGCGCGGCGCAGGTCCGCCGTTACCAACCCCGCTTCATACAATAAGTCCAGGTCAAGACTGCTGTCTTTCTTCAGCTGCATCCGTAGCTGGCCGATCTTCGCCGCGGCGTCGCTCCATTGTCGCGCCACCGCAGCCGCATCAAGCTGATGGCCGCGCCGCCGGAGACGCTCCAGCGCATAGATCGAATCGGCAAACGGGAACCACATCCTGACCCGCTCGTATCGCCCCGAGTCTTCCGCCAGCGATCGCAGCTTTTCATTGAGGTCGCGGCGGAACAGGATATAATCTACTTTGCATTCCTGCGGCAGGCCGGTGAAATCGAGCTGCGCCAACTTCACCAGGTACTGGTGGTCCAGTACGCCCAGCCGGGCCCGCAGCTCCGGTGAAACGGCATCCCCGCCGCGAAAGCGGGTCCCGTAAAAGCTGCTGTTGTAAAAGCGGGTGACGGCCCGTGCGTCGGCCTGGTAGGTCTCCATCAGCTTTGGCATCTCCTGGCAGGGGACATATGGATCGGGCGACATTTGCGCCCGACCCGTCCCGCTGGCAGAAAACAACAAGGCAGAGGTCGCCATGCATGTGTAGAAGAAGCGCATATCTAGTTACTCTTTTATCCAGACCGTCGAGACCGGCGGTAATCCTTTCCGCTCCGACCCGGGCGTCGGGGTGGGAGGGACCCGGTTCATCCGCGCGTAGTTGGGGATCGCCAGCAGCGGCAACCCGTCCGACCACCGGCCCCGGATCGTCATCACCCCTC
This sequence comes from Puia sp., assembly GCA_035695565.1. GTDB lineage: Bacteria > Bacteroidota > Bacteroidia > Chitinophagales > Chitinophagaceae > Puia. Next base: position 541,639 of record DASRRX010000016.1, read on the forward strand.
CCAGCAAGCTGTCAGCCCACACCAGCTTCAAAGGCGCGGTACCGATGCGCCCGTCGATCCGCCCGTTGTCTGCCGTTTCCACGTTGTAAAGCAGCGGCCCGTATCGCAGCGCCACTCGTCCGCTGTCCGCCGCGACCCGCGGATCGGCGGTAACCTTCTGGATCGTCATCGGAAGCTCCAGGTCGATCCGGTCGCCCTTCTTCCACTTCCGGCGGATAATCGCATAACCATGGACGATAGCCGGCATAACGGGCTTGCCATTGACCGCAACCGACTTCAGACCGCTGACCGCAGGCACCGCCGTATAAAGTTCGCTGGTTTGCCGGTTGGGCGCCCGCACATAGACCGTGAACTCCGTCTCGCGCTCCGGGTTAACGATGATCGTGACGCCCGGTTTCCACGGATAGCCGGTCTTCTGCACCATCTGTACTTCGGCGCCAGCCACCTTGCCGGCGTTGATCGTACTACCTACGAATAAATTTACGTAAATCCCATCATCTCCCCGGACATAGGTCCAGGTAGGCATCATGAGTAACGTTCGCGGGATATTGCCTACACAACAGGGACAGGAATGCCAGGCATAGCGGGGCTGCGCCGTGGCCAGCGGGTTGGTATAATAAAAATCGGTGCCGTCGAGGTTGAGCGAGCCCAGCAGCGCATTGTACAGGGTCTCCTCATAGAGATCGGCGTATCGCGCGTCGTGGTAGGCGAGGTTCATCTTATATTCGAAAAAGATCAGGCCGCAACTCGAACACGACTCGCAATACGCGCCGTTGCGTAGCGAGTAATCCGGCCCAAAACCCTCCGAGGTCTCGCCGCTGCCGATCCCGCCGGTGATATAATATTTCCGGTTGACGATATTATCCCAAAGCGACATCACCGCGCTTTGATAATCGACGTCATGCGTCTCCGCCGCGACATCGGCCATTCCTGAATACGTATAGGTAGCCCGCACCGCATGTCCGACCGCCTCGTATTGCTCCTGCACCCGTGACTGACTTTGATCGTATTCATCCCCGCCGCCCCGACTGTCCAGCAGGAACTTCGCCAGCCGGATATAGGCGTCCCCTTGCCCCGCTCCTTCCATATCGTTGACAAAACGTCCGAACCGCACCAACGCCTGCTCCATTTCCTGGTGGCCGTCATACCATACCTTTTTGCCCGGGCCGATATTCGCCACCCAGCAATCCGCCAGCCGCTTCGCCGCATCGTACAGTCGTTTGTCGCGTCCCCCGGTCAGGGTATAGTGGTTGATCGCCGATTCGATAAAATATCCAGCCGTATATCCTTCATGGTTACCCCTGCTCTCCGGCGACCACCGGCTGTGCCATTTGCTGGTATCCCGAAGCGTATAGGCCGTTTGCAAATAGCCGTCCGGCTCCTGTGCCGAGAGGATGACCGGGATCCAGCGTTCGAGGGTCGCCTTCATCCTATCCTGCGCCCGGAGGATCGCCGTATCGCCCTGCGGATCGACCATCAGCGCCTCACACATGGATTCCACCGTCTGGTAGACCCAGGCATTAGAAAAGACATACCCTTTATGCGGGCCATGCGGCAACCCCTTGAGCGCCTTTGCCGCCTCGATGAAATTGTCGATCCCGCCCTGACCTGTAGAAAGATCGGAACGGTCGATCTGATCGATACAGAACGGTATCCAGTGCGTGATGATAGCCTTGAACCGTTCGTTCCACAGCGGATTGTCGATCCGATAGCGGGTGGTATAAACGACATCCAGCCGTTTGGCCGGCGGCGGTTCGACAACGCGGACCCGCACGGTCGACGAAGACTGTAATGCTCCCTGGTAGGCCGTAAGCCGCAGCAAATACTTCCCCGGCGCGGTGAACGTAGCCGCCGAACGCGCGGAATCCGCCGAGGCAAAGTGCGCTGTCCCCGGACCCGATACCATGCTCCACCGGCAGCCGTTTATCGCTCCGGCCGCCCGGATCTTGCCTGATAAGTAAGTCGAACCGCCGAGCATCACGTCCCGGTCGGCTCCAGCCGTCACCGCGGGTGGCACCGGCGCCAGGTTTGCCGGTTGGCTGCCGCCCTGCGCGCCCCTGCTTTGCGCCCGGCCTGAAAAGCAAAAAAAGATCGCCCCCAGCAAGAAAAGGAGAAACTTCCGAAACATATCCTAAGTTAATGACTAAATATACGAATCCGGCCCTATCGAGCCTTATCGATTCTTCACCCGACCTTTCCGGATTTTATCCCAAAAAAAATTATAATTATACTGCGGAGATCTAGTCCCCATTCGCGCGCCGTTCCTTGAACTCCTTATGCTCATTGTGCGCCTGCTCGATCTCATATTCAAGCTCCGGATCGATATTTTGCGATTCGACCCGCTGCGCCTTTTCCGTCAATTCCTCCCGATGCGACTTTAGCCAGGCCAGCTCCTTTTTCCCATAAGACCAGCGGGTGAAGAGGACGTACAGCACCGGAACGATAAATATCGAGATCGTCGAAGATGCGATCATCCCTCCCAGAACGGTTACGCCGATCGTATTTCGGGAAGCCCCACCCGCCCCGCTGGCCAGTACCAGCGGCATGACGCCAAGGATAAAGGCGAGAGAGGTCATGATAATGGGCCGGATTCGAAGTTTTACCGCCTCGAGGGTCGACTGGATCAGGTCTTCGCCGCGGTCGACCCGGATCTTGGCAAACTCTACGATCAGGATGGCATTCTTGGCCGACAGACCGATCAGCGTGATCAACCCGATCTGCGCGTACACGTTATTGGTCAGTCCCGTTGTGATGGTCAGGGCCAGGATCGCGCCAAATGCGCTGATGGGAACGGCCAGCATCACCGCCAGCGGCACCGACCAGCTTTCATACAGGGCGGCCAAAAAGAGGAAAACAAAGATGATACAGAACGAAAAGATATAGACTGTCATAGAGCCCGCTTTGATCTCCTCGTAGCTGAGGCCCGAAAAATCATAGGTATACCCGCGCGGCAGATACCTGGCGGCCAGCCGCCGCAGGTCAGTAAGACTTTGGCCGCTGCTATACCCGGCGGGAATGGAGCCATCTACTTCCGCCGACCGGAAGATATTGAAGTGCGTGAGCAGCGGCGGGGCGATAGACGACTTGTAGCTGATCAGCGTGCTCAACGGCACCATCGAATCCCGCTGGTTCCGGACGTAGTATTTGTTCATATCCTCGATCAGCGCCCTAAAAGCCGTGTCCGCTTGAATAACAACATGGTAGGTTCGGTTGTATAAAGTAAAATTGTTGACGAAAAGGCTGCCCATATAGGCTTGCATGGTCGTGAAGACCTGGGAGATATCCACGCCCAGCTTCTGACATTTTTCCCGGTCGACGGTCAGGTCATAGCTTGGGGTATGCGCCGAGAAATAACAAAATGCGGTCGAGGTGGATGGATTCTTCTTCGCCTCGGCGACAAAGCGCTGTACTGTCTTTTCAAAGGCATAGACGTCATCCGTCGAGCTGCCCTCTTCGATCTGAAAGGCGAATCCCGCCGCAATGCCGATCCCGCGGATCGGGGGCGGCTGAATGACGACCACGGTGGCATTTTTGATCCCGGCCGCGATAACTTTTCTGTCGATTACCGCCTTGATCCCGGGCCATTGTGTCTGGGGCGTGGTCCGCTGGGCCCAGGGCGTCAGCATGATAAAAAAGGAGCCTGCATTCGACGTTGCGCCGCCATTGAGGATATTAAAGCCGGAGACGGCGGTATAATGCTCGATACCCGGCGTAGAGCTGATTATCTTCATCAGCTTTTCCATGACCTCTACCGACTCCGTGGTCGAACTCGCGTCTGCAAGCTGGAAGGTAACAAACAGCCTTCCCCCGTCTTCAGAAGGCACGAACCCCGCGGGCTTGGACGTGAACAGGAAGAACGCTCCCGCGCAAATCCCGAGCAATAATACGACGATCAGCCACGAATAGCGGATGCTCCTCCTTACCCCATGGGTATATGCGGCGATAAACCTATCGAATCCCCGGTCAAACCACACAAAGAATTTGTCGATCCAGTTCTTCTTCTTTTGCGGATCATGTGGCTTCAGGAGCAAGGTACAGAGCGCCGGCGTCAGCGACAAGGCAATAAAGGCGGAGAGGATGACCGAAATGGCGATGGTGATCGCAAATTGCTGGTATAGCCGTCCCACGATCCCGGGAATGAACCCCACCGGTACGAATACCGCCGCCAGGATCAGCGCAATGGCTACGACCGGCGCGGAGATCTCCTTCATGGCATGATATGTCGCCTCTTTCGCGGACATATGCTGTTCGTCGATATAGTGCTGCACCGCTTCCACCACGATGATTGCGTCGTCGACCACGATCCCGATAGCCAGCACGAATCCGAACATCGTCAGGGTATTGATCGTGAAGTGCAGGGGAATGAAGAAGCAAAACGTTCCCAGGATCGATACCGGTATAGCAAAGATCGGAATGAGCGTGGACCGCCAGTTCTGCAGGAACAGGAATACGACAAGGGCTACGAGACCCAATGCCTGCAACAAGGTCTTTAACACTTCTTCCATCGAGACCCGGATGATCGTGATCGCTTCGAAAGGCACCACGTAATTTACATCCGTGGGAAAGGTCTTCTTCAGCTCCGCTAATTTTGCATAGACCGCATCGGCCGTCTGCAACGCGTTGCTCCCCGGGGTCTGATAGATCATCAGCAGCGAGCAGCGCTTCCCATCCGTGAAGGCGTTGCTGGAAAAGGTGAATTTGCCCAGCTCGACCCGCGCGATGTCTTTCAGGTAGACCATCTCACCGGTAGCCGGATTCGTTTTGACGACCACGTTCTCATAATCGGCCGGTTTATTCAGCGTCCCGTTGACGACAATGCTAAGCTCATAAGACTGCGACGAGTGTTGGGGCGGGGCGCCTGCCGCACCTGCCGCCACATATTGGTTTTGGGAATTCAGCGCGGCGGAGACGTCGGAAGGCGTGATCTTGTAGGACGCCATCTTTTGCGGGTTCATCCAGATCCGCATGGCGAACTGATCCGTACGGGCCGATACATCGCCGACGCCCGGCACCCGTAAGATGGCGTCTTGTATGAATACGTTCGTATAATTATCGAGGAAGGTAATGTTATGGGTGCCGTTGGGCGAATAGATCGCAACCAGCATCAACTGGTCCGGATTGCTGGCGCGCACCGTCAGGCCCAGTTTGCTGACGACGGCGGGAAGCAGCGGCTGTGCGATGCCCACGCGATTCTGGACGTTGAGCGCGGATACATAGACATTGGTACCGATGTTGAACGTCACCCGGATGCTCATTCCGCCGGAATTCGTACTGGTGCTTTGCATATACTCCATCCCGGGCGTACCGTTGACCTGCTCCTCGATCGGGATCGAGACAGTCTGCTCTACCGTCTGCGCATCCGCCCCCGTATAGCTGCCGTTCACAGATACGCTGGGCGGGGAGATATTCGGGTACTGATCGACGGCCAGGTTGAGCATCGAAATGAGACCTGAGATCACCAATACCAGCGAGATGACGATTGCCGTGACGGGCCGCTTTATAAAAGTATTTGCGATCATCCTTAATTGTGTTTAGGCGTTTGACCTTTGGGGTCTCCGCCTTTTGTGTCTTCACCCCTTGTATCCTTACCACCGTCTTGTCCGCCCCGGCTGTTAAGCTCCCGTGACTTCTGAAGCTCATATTCCAGCTCCGCATCGATATCCTGCGCTTCCACCTTCCGGGCCTTCTCCATGAGATCCTCATGATGTGCCTGGAGCCAGGCCAGCTTCTCCTTGCCGTAGGACCAGCGCGTGATGCAGACGAAAAGTACGGGAACGATAAAGATCGCGATCGTAGTGGCTGCGGTCATCCCGCCGAGAACCGTGTACCCGATCGTCCTTCTTGCAATGGCTCCCGCACCGGTCGCCAACACCAGCGGTAAAACCCCCAAAATGAATGCCAGGGACGTCATGACGATCGGCCGCAACCGGAGTCGCACGGCCTCGAGCGTAGACTGGATGAGCTCTTCACCGCGATCCACCCGCACCTTGGCGAATTCGACGATCAGGATCGCGTTCTTCGCCGCCAGACCGATCAGCGTGATCAACCCGATCTGAGCATAGACGTTGTCGGTAAGGCTGGGTACCAGGAATAGGGTAAAGATGGCCCCGAAAGCGCCGATCGGTACAGCCAGCAGGACCGAGAACGGTACGGACCAGCTCTCATACAATGCCGCCAGAAAGAGGAAGACGAACGTTATCGAGAACATGAATATATAGATGGTGGTCGAACCCGCGCGGATCTCTTCGTAACTAAGGCCTGAGAACTCATAGTTGTATCCTTCCGGCAGGATGCGGTTGGCAATGGCGATCAGTGAATCCGTGGCCTGGTTGCTGCTGTAGCCCGCCGCCGGCGCGCCGTCGATCTCCGCCGAGCGGAAGATATTGAAGTGCTGGACCAGGGGCGCCGTCTCCGTCGGCGAAAAGCTGACCAGGGTACTGAGCGGCACCATCGTGCTGTCCTGGTTGCGGACATAATATTTGTCCATATCCGTGATCAGCCCGCGGTAGGCGGTATCCGCCTGCACGACGACATGGAAGGTCCGGTTATATTCGGTAAAGTCATTGATATACAGACTGCCCATAAAAGCCTGGATGGTCGTGAACACGTCCCCGACATTGACCCCTAATTTCTCGCACTTTTGCCGGTCGACCTTCAGGTTGAAGCTGGGCGTATTGGCGGAATAGAAGCTAAAAGCCCCGCTGATAACCGGGCACCGGTTGGCCTCGGCGATGAAACGATCCACTACGCCCTGGAAGGCATGGAAGTCATCATTCGTGGAACGTTGTTCGAGCTGCATGCTGAAGCCCACCGTCTCCCCCACGCCGGGAATAGGCGAGGGCTGGATCACTTCCACGTTGGCATTTTTAATCCCCGCGTCCCCGATGCGCTTTTGCATTACACTGATAATGCCGGGCACCCGCTCCTCATCCGAATTGCGTTCATCCCAGGATTTGAGCTGGACATATATGGTACCGGCATTGGAGTTGGTGGCATTGTTCACGACGTTGAGGCCGGACAGGGCGGCATAATGCGCGACTCCCGGCGTGTTGATCACGACCTTCATCAGCCGGTTCATGACATCCACAGATTGTACCGTGGACGACGCCGGCGGCAACTGGAAGGTAACGTACAGGTTACCGTCGTCCTCCGAAGGGATAAAGCCGGTGGGCTTTTTCTCGAAAAGGAACCAGGCCGCGACACAAAGGACGATCAACAGAACGATGATCCACCTGAATCCCTTTATGCTTCGCTCCACGCCGTTCTTATATCGTTCGGTCAGGCGGTCGAACCAGGCATTGAACCGGTCAAATATTTTTGCCATTCCCCGCTTCTTCTTTTTGGGGTCTGTCGGTTTCAGCAGCAGCGTACACAACGCCGGGGTCAGCGACAAGGCGATAAACGCCGATAGCACCACTGATATCGCAATGGTGATGGCGAACTGCTGATACAGCCTGCCCACGATCCCCGGGATGAATCCGACCGGCACGAAGACCGCCGCCAGGATCAGGGCGATGGCCACCACAGGCGCGGAGATATCTTTCATGGCGAGGTAGGTGGCTTCCTTCGACGAAAGACCTTCCGAATCCATATAATGCTGGACGGCCTCCACGACGATGATGGCGTCATCCACCACGATGCCGATGGCCAGCACGAAACCGAACATCGTGAGCGTATTGATGGTGAACCCCAGCGGGTAGAAGAAGATAAAGGTCCCCATGATCGACACGGGAATGGCCAGGATGGGAATGAGCGTCGAGCGGAAACTCTGCAGGAATACGAACACAACGATCGCCACTAGCCCCAGCGTCATGAACAGGGTACGGACGACGTCGGACATCGAGACCTTGACCACGGTGACCGCCTCGAAAGGAACGGAATACTCTACGTCCGCAGGGAAGGTCTGTCTGAGCAGCGCCAGCTCTTTATAAATGCCGTTTGCCGTCTCCAGCGCGTTGCTGCCGGGGGCCTGATAGACCCGAAGAAAGGAGGCGCGATGCCCGTCCACAAAAGAGTTGCTGGAGAAGGTAAATTTCCCCAGCTCCACCCTTGCCACGTCTTTCAGGTAGACCAGCTCGCCCCGGGACGGGATATTTTTTACAATGATATTTTCGAATTCCGATACTTTACTCAATCTTCCGTTCACCAGGATGCCGATCTCGAAGGCCTGGGATTTCTGCTGCGGAGGAACGCCCGCGCTGCCGGCCGCGACCTGTACGTTCTGGGTATTAAGCGCGTTGATGATATCGCTCGGCATCAGGTTATAGGACGCCATCTTTTGCGGGTTCATCCATACCCGCATACTGAAATCGTCGGTAAAACGAGCAATGCTGCCAACCCCGGGCACCCGCAGCAGGGCGTCCTGGATGAAGATATTGGTGTAGTTATCCAGGAAGGTGATGTCATGCGTCCCTCTTGGGGCATAGACGGCGATCATCATCAGCTGACTGGGATTGATCGCGCGAACGGTGATCCCCAGGCGGGCGGCGACCGCGGGCAGCAGCGGATTGGCAATGCTCACCCGGTTCTGCACATCCAGCGTGGCGATGTCGATATTCGTTCCGATATTGAACGTGACATTCATCGACATCAGGCCGTTGTTGGTGCTGTTGCTCTGCATGTATTCCATCCCCGGGCTTCCGTTGACCTGTTCTTCGATCGGGGTCGCCACGGTTTGCTCGACTGTTTGCGCATCGGCGCCCGTGAACTGCCCATTCACCTGTACGACGGGCGGCGTGATATCGGGATATTGGTCGATCGGCAGGGTAAGGATGCAAATGGCGCCGGCGATCACGAGCACAATGGACACTACCATCGCAGTTACCGGACGCTTTATAAAGGTATTCGCAATCATGACTTCCGCCCTCCCGTACTATCTCCGGCCTGCTTTGCCGGACCAACGCTGATCGGCGAACCTTCATGAATGGCCTGGACGCCGTCCACGACGATCCGGTCACCAACATTGATACCCGATCTGATCACGACATTCGGCCCGATGGTCTGTCCGAGCTGTACCTTTTTCTGGAAAGCCCGAAGTTTTGGCGTTTCCACCGAATCCGCGCCTTTCCGGGCCGCAGAGTCGGTGCCGCCCGACCCTGCCGCTGCCGCGGGCCCTGCATTGTGCATTACCGTATCTTTCGCAACAAAAAGAAAATATTCGCCCATTTGCTCGACCACCGCCCTGCTCGGTACGACGATCTGGGGAGACGGATCCTGGTTGTGTACCCGGACGACCGTGCTCATCCCCGGCCGGAGGACAAATTGCGGATTGGGGAATACCAGCCGGATATCGATAGCGCCGGTCTGCGGATCCACCGCACGGTCTATAAAGAGGATCTTGCCGAGCTGTGGGTACAGGCTCTGGTCGGGCAGGAGGATCGTGAAAAGGGAGTCGAGCGATTTCTGATTTCGTTGCAGCTCCTCGAAATGCGGAAGCTGGGCTTCGTTGACCAGGAAGTCTACTCCCATCGGGTCGTCGGTGGAAATGGTATTCATAACGGTGGTACCGGCGCTTACGAGATTGCCCAGGCGGACCTGGGAGATGCCGATGGTGCCGTCAAAGGGGGCGTAGATCTTGGAGTAGGTCAGGTTGGTCAGCGCCGTCTTTAGCAATTGCTGTGCGGCGATGACGGAATCCTTCGCGTTCTGCAGCGCAATGACCGCATGGTCCACAACCTGCGTAGCTATCGCGTTGTGTTGCTTCAGGTAGTTATACCGGTCAGCATCCTGCTGGGTCTGCAGCAGAATCCCGGAATCGACCCGCAGGTTGGCGCGGGCCTGGTCAACCGACGCCTGGTACAGGCGCTGATCCAGCTCATACAGCAACTGCCCTTTATGAACATGAGTGCCTTCCTTGAAATCGATGGCGGTGATGTATCCCGTGACCTGGGCGCTGAGGTTCACCTGGCTGATCGCGACGGTGGTCGACGGATATTTATCATAATAGTAGACGCGTTCGGCTGTGACCGTTATCAGGTTGACAGGGGCCGGAGGAGTAGGGGGGGTTGGTTTTTGCTTGCAGGAGAAGAACCCCATGAAGCAGATGAGAACCAGGAGCGATGCCAGTCTATTCATGATTGTTTTATTGAGGAGTTACCGTGATGATGCCCATGGCTTTTTGCAAATCGACCTTGCTGGAAAGCACCTGGAAGATGGAAGTCTCGTACGTCAGCTCTGACTGGATCAGGTTGGTCTCGGCTGTGATCACATTCAAATATGGAACGACGCCCTGCAGGTATTGCAGGTCGACGATGTCGTAGGTCTCTTTCGCCAGCCCGACATTTTCCCTGGAAACGTTCAGATTGTAGATATTACTCTTATAGTTGGCCATGGCGGTAGTATAGTCGTTCCAGATCTGTGATTTCAGCGCTACTTCCTGCCAGTCCAGCAGGTCATATTGAAGCCGGGCCTTTTTGATGTTGTTGACCCGCGCAAAGCCCGTGAAGATCGGCCACGACAGCGTCAGCCCTTCATACGAAAAAGGATAGGCCTGGTTGAACAACTGGCTGAACTTGTTGTTCTCGAACTCATATTCATAATTAAAAAAGGCGCTGAGCGTCGGCAGCCAGGCTTTCCGGTAATAGTCGACGGTCGTTTGCTGCAAAGCCTTTGTCGTTTGCAGGTACTGATACTCGATCCGCCGCTCGAACTGCAACTGTTGCGTCGTGTCGAAATCGATGTGGGTCTTCATCTCCGCCGTATCATACAGGACGTCGAACTGGCTCGTTGGCGGGTAGCCCATCACCTGCTTCAGTACCGCGTATTGCGGCCGCACGTTCTCGATCGCCTGCCGAAGCGAAAAGAGGGAGTTGTTCAGCGAGATGACGGCCTCGTCATAGTTGGTCTTGTCGGAAACGCCGCTGACGAACTGCTGGTAGGTGTCGCTTACGTTCTTTGCCAGCCTTGCCGTATCCTCCTTGAAGATGTTGATCTGCTCGAGGGTATTGAGCAGGCTGTAATACGACTTGCTGACCGCGGCGACGATGTCGATCTTTGTGCTGTCGGTGATCTGCTCGGCCTGCTTGATATATAACGGGGCTGAATGAACGGCATACAACAAAGCCGGATTGAAGATGGTCTGAGTGACCTGCAGGGTAGGGGTGACCGTATTGACGATCCCCGTCTTCGAATTGACCAGTTTCCCGGAATCGCTGAAAAAGCCGGTCGGCAGCGTATTGTAATGCGTAAAATTTCCCGAGATGCCTACCTGGGGCAGCCAGCCGGACGTATTGATCGCATTGGTCGCCCGCACGATGGCGATATTCACAATGGCCATATTGATATTCGGCTCATGCTTGAGGGCGTAAGTCACACATTGATCCAACGTAAGGGCCGCGGCTGTATCTGGCGCCTGGTTGACCTTCGCCGGCGTCTGGTTAAGCTGAGATTTCGCGGTGATCGATAGACAAAAGAGACAAATAACGCAACAGATACGGCTATAGGCTTCCAAGACGATTTTTGACATATCGATTTTGGTGATTTTAATTGAATTGCGGCAATTAATGGCCCCGCCTGCCGCCAGGGGGTTTAGTTCGGCAATCGTTAGACAGTGAGGAGTAAACTGGGGGCAAAGATTGTAATTTTTAGCAAAAGGATGAATTAAAATGATATTAATCTTACTAATTGATAATGAATGGAAAAGCTCGAAAGCTCACTCCACCGGTTTGCCCGTCCGGTAGGCCGTCCCCTTGAAAAGGGCCACCAGTTCGCCGGCCTCATTGATCGTCCGGATATCATAGATGCCGATCCGGTTGCCCAAATGCGCTTCCTGGGCCTCCACAGTCAGCAACTCCCCCGATCTGGCCGGACGGGTAAAGCTGATACTGACATCCAGCGCCACCGTGATGACGCCATGCGAATTGCAGGCGAATGCCAATGCCGAATCGCTTGCCGAGAACAGCACTCCGCCATGGATCATATCGAATCCGTTAAGCATCGTATCGGTCACCCGGTAATGCAGTTTGCAGTAGCCGGGGCCGATCTCGTCGATGACAAGACCCAGCAAGGCTGTGAAGCGATCCCTCTTTAGCATGATTTCCAGCACCTCGCGGGGTGATTTTGCGGGATCTTCCATAAAATTCGTGTTTATCAGGAAACGTATACAGTACCCTGCGTGCCTTGGCGGCTGGCCAATAAGCCCAGTACATCGTCTTCGGTGCCGGTGAATGGTCCTGAGGCTTCGATCTTCAACGTCGCCATGGCCGCGGCGAATTCTCCGGCGCCCTGGACCGGGATGCCTTTGCTCCGCTGGTACAGATATCCCGCCATATAGGTGTCGCCGCACCCTGTCGCATCCACGACCGAAGTCGTCGGGACGTAGGCCGGAATGTCATAGAATCGCTGGTCCATATAGATGACCGAGCCCTGACTCCCCAGGGTGATGACCACTTCTTTTACCCCCCATTCCGCGAGGATCTTCGCCCCCTGCCGGATATCCGGTTGTTCGGTCAGCACCGCCATCTCCGATTCATTTGTCTTGAGGATCGAGACATATTTAAGCGCCGCCCGCTTCTCCGGCCAATCGACAGGCGTCACCTGCTGGTCCAGGACCTGGCGCAGATATCCCTGTGCATCGAGGGAGATCTTTCCTTTCTCTGCCAATGTCCGGATCACTTCCAGCGGGATATCACCCGCCAGCAGCGGCCCGAGGTGAAAGATGCGTGCGTCGACTCCGCCGAACGCCGCGGCCGGGAACGGGTCCGCCGTACGCAACACGCGCTGGGTGCGGTGATCCTGGTTCTCGCCATAGATATTCTCGAAATAGACGGTATGGGCGCTGGGTAGTGCGATCACATTTACCCCGGCCAGCCGAAGATTGCTGACCGCCGCCATGCCGTCGGAAGCAACGGCCGTGACGAGCCGGTAACGTACCCCCATCCTGCTTAATGCGTTGCTGAAGTAGAAGGCGGTCCCGCCTGCCATGAATACCGCCGAGCGTGTCGTAACCACCTTGTCTAAAGTAATATGACCTATGCAGCAGATATCGATCCTTTCCATGTTGATACAAACCGGCAAGATAGGCTATTTTCGGCAGGCACCCTAGTTTTTTACCGGCACGTCAGTCTGCTTTTTCACCGGCACTTCGAGGTGGATCGTGATCATATCGCCGATGGAACCGCCCTCCTTTCCGATGTTGAAGTCCTCCCGCCTGAACGTGAATTCTCCCTTGAATACGGCCGTGTTCCCATTCGACGTAAAGGTGAAGGGGATCTCTACCGGTTTGGTAACATCCTTTATCGTCAGCGATCCGATTGCCTTGTAGCCTGATGCCGACTTCTCGATCCTACCGGCTTTGTATGCGATGCGGGGGTATTTATCCGTATTCAGGAACTGCTCTTCGGTCCGCAAGTGATGGTTGCGCAGGCCAATGCCTGAACTGACCGTCTTTGCGTCGATGCTGGCCTCCAGCGAGCTGCCTGCCAGGTCGTTGGGGTCGAAACGGATGGTGGCCTGCAATCCGGTGAACGTCCCGTTGACGGTTCCGAAAGGCCCGTGGACGCTGAACTCTACCTTTGCGTTGGCCGTGTCGACCGTCCAGTTTGTCGCCAGTAACAATCCAAGTATGAACGCGCTTGTTTTCATTTGAAATAATGTATTCCGATGTAGAAATCCGCTTGCCGAAGATCGTTCAATTTGAACAATGCACCCGGAGCGTCGCCGCCAATAAAGAAATACCACACCCGTACCGCCAATCCCACCCTCGGCTGCAAGCGGCCATAGTACATCAGCGACAACGGCAGGCTTGCCTCGAACTGCCGCGTCTCATAACGCGGGGTCACGGAATAAAGATCGGGCTGTACCACCCCCACATTGTCCCCGTGACCAAAACCCTTCATAATCGTCACGTCGGCAAACCAGGGCCCGCAGATCGCATAGTCCGCCTGGATACTCAGGGCCGCCGGCAAAGCCATATGAAACGAGGTGCCGGTCCGCGATCTGGCCGAATCCCCGTTGTAGAAGACTGCACTCAGCGTTTGATCCAGTTGGGTATTGCCGGTGAACTGCGCCTGGTGCCAGTTGGAAAAATCGGCCGAGGCTGCCGCAAGATGATACGAAGCGGTATTCCGGGTGAAATCGATCTTACCCACATCCAACAGTGAAAGCCCTATCCGGTACCGGTAGCCGTCATCGCCGGCATGATCCCGGTGTACGAATATAACCCCAAGATCGGCGCCGAATCCGTGACCATGATCGAAATGCGGATAGCTGATATGCCGGAAATCGTCAAAAGCCGTCCTGCCATAGTCGATCGACGAGTTGGTGAAAAGGATGCCCGTCGTATCCGTGATCTTGTAGGTCAGGTGCGTGTTCTTCGCATAGACCGCAAACATTCCCTGCTCATACTTCAGCGTAATCCCCGCCTTCCATTGGTCCCGGCCGTCATCCTTCAAAACGGTCGCATAATGCAATCCGTATTCGATCCACCCCATGCCGTTAAGCCGGGCCGATTGTTCCTGAAAGGTCGTATTCCAAAGGCTGCCCGACAATAGGTAATCGAACGCATTCTGCGCGGCATTTCCCGTGATGTCCCGGATATTGGCCATGCCCCTGACTGCCGTCGTCAGCCCGATCTCATGTTTCTTTTTGATCTTCATAAAGAAAGAAGGCCCCAGGAACTCCGCCGAGAACGCAACATTGTACAGCTTGTTGGGATCGGATGGGTCATATCGCGTTTTCCATAAGTTCTCATCGATGCTACCCTTGATGATCCGCCGGATGCCGAAGAAGGGTAGGGGCCCCTGCGGCGCATACAGGAATGTATTGGCAAAATCGACGTTTATCGAAAAGCCGACGTCCCAATCGATCTTCGACCCCGCTATCGAGCCTGGGTTGATCAGCGAGCCCTGAATGCCTGCATAATTACTGTTGCGGATCCCCAGATCGGGCTGCGCCCACGCGCGCAGCCCCAGCAGACACAACAATACGATCGCCGTTCTTTTCATAACAACATCAGTTTGGCGACAATAAAGGAATTCTGGAATTTAACAACGTTTGGAACCTGGCAATATTTTCTGAATTCGGCAACGGGAGAGGGGAGGAGAGGCTCATAGATACGAACGGCGGCGTTATTCCGGCGGTTGCTCCGATCGGAAATATTTGTGTATTTTACCGCGCAACCCGGGATTGTCTCCGGAGGCTACCCCTTAATATTGTATTTATGCGTTATAGCCGTTTTCTGATCATTCTCTTATTCAGCTACCCGTTCCACCCGCTTGCCCAGACCTCCTTGCCCATCCCGCTCAACATCCGGCAGGCCGTCGACAAAGGCACCCGCACCACAACCGGCCAACCTGGCCCCCGCTACTGGCAGAACCGCGCCGATTATACCATCCGCGTCCGTTTTGATCCTTCAACCCGGCTGGTGAGCGGGTCGGAATCGATCGTCTATAGTAATAACAGCCCCGACACTCTTCGTCAACTGCTATTCAAGCTCTATCCCAATCTTTATAAGAAGGGGTCCATGCGCATGATGGCCATACGACCCGAAGACCTCACGGATGGCGTCGCGATCAGCAATATGGTCATCGGCGGTCAGGCAGCGGACGCCCCTCGTAATAACCGCCGCCGCCGCAACGCCGACGGGACCGACCTGCCCGTGCCCATCCCCATGCTGGTCCCCGGCCAGTCCACTACAGTTTCGCTTGATTTTTCCTATACGCTCAACAGGACGTCCCATATCCGTACGGGCCAGATCGACAGCGGCGCTTTTTTTGTCGCCTATTTCTTCCCCCGCATAGCGGTCTATGATGACGTCGATGGTTGGAACCGGATTCCCTATCTCGGCCCGCAGGAATTCTACAACGACTTCTGCAATTTTTCCGTTTCGGTTACCGTCCCGGGAGACTATCTCGTGTGGGGAACCGGAGATCTGGTCAATCGCGGCGATCTGTTCTCACCGGCCATCAACCGCCGGATCGATGCGGCCGGCGTCACCGACAGTATCGTGAACATCATCGATACGACCGATCTTGCTCACAAAGGCATCACGCATGGCGCCGACTCGAATGTCTGGAATTTCGAGGCAAAGAATGTCACTGATTTTGTCTTCGCGCTCAGCAACCATTATTGCTGGAAAGCGTCGAGTCTTGTCGTAGACCCGGCCTCGGGCAGGCGGACCCGCGTCGACGCCGTCTTCAACCCCGACCATAAAGACTATTACGCCGTGGTGGATTTTGCGCGGAAGACGGTCCAAAGCATGAGTTATACCTTCCCTGCCTGGCCCTATCCTTATCCGCACGAGACGGTTTTCGACGGCCTCGACCAGATGGAATACCCGATGATGGTGAACGATAATCCGCTTGAAAGCCGGCCCGACGCGATCGAGCTTACCGACCATGAGATCTTTCATACGCTTTTTCCCTTCTACATGGGCGTCAACGAAACCAAATATGCGTGGATGGACGAAGGTTGGGCGACGATAGGCGAATGGATCATTTCGCCCCTGATCGACTCGACGATCGCAGATGGCTATGGGGTCGAAGCGTATGCCCGTGGTGCGGGTAAAGAAGAGGACCTGCCGATCATAACCCTTTCGACCCAGGAGAGCGACAATGATTACTTTCTCAACTCCTATCCAAAACCTGCGATGGGGTATCTCTATTTAAAGGATATGCTTGGCGACAGCCTTTTCCTGCGGGGCATTCATAAATACATGGAGGACTGGCACGGCAAACATCCCATTCCGCTGGATTTCTTTGGCAGCGTCAATGCCGGGACCGGTATGGATCTGAACTGGTTCTGGAAAAGATGGTTCTACGACGGCGGTTATCCCGATCTTGCCATCACCGACGTCCGGCATAAGGGCAATAATTGGACCGTGACGGTGGCTAATAAGGGCGGCAAGCCTGTCCCCGTGGATCTGACGATAGAATACGCCGACGGTACCACGGAGAAGATCCATCGCTCCGTCAGGGTCTGGGAACACGATACGCAATTGTCCCTTCCTGTTCACGGCGTCAAACCGGTCACCAAGGTCCGGCTGGGCAGCACCTATACTCCGGACAGCCATCCGGCCGATAATGAATATGTGGTTCACTGATATTGCTTGTACAGGGCGTACAATACTTCAACGTCGGCGGGCCCCCAGGTCTTTGTGGTATCCTGCTCGAAATGACGTTTGAACGCCTGTGCCGCGGCGCTGCTGTCTTTGATATCGTAACCGATCAGGCGAAGCGCGGTGAGGGAGCTGAAGCCGGCGGGCACGGGGATGCCGGTCGTATCCGCGTACCACAACCCATATCCCGAGTCTGCCAGCTCTTTCCATGGAAAAAGGTAGCTGGGGTCTACTTTTCGGACCGGCGCGATATCGCTATGACCAATAAAATTGGCGGTCGGGATATTGTATTCTTTCTTCAAGGCGGCCAGCAGCCGCAGGAGGCTATGGATCTGCGCGGGCGCAAAGGGCTCTGAACCGTTATTGTCAAGCTCGATCCCGATCGAGATCGAATTCACGTCCGTGACATTGCCCCATTTGCTGATCCCTGCCTGCCAGGCCCGCAGATAGTCATTCAGCATATGATGGACGACGCCGTCCCGGCAGACCACATAGTGCGCGCTGACCTGCGTTCGCGCCAGCGTGAAAGTTTTTAGAGTCTCCGGACAGCTATTCTGGGCCGTATGATGGATGATGACAAAATTGGGTTTGCGCAGATTAAAGTTGGTCGTCCCTACCCACCAGGCGGGCTCCGGGACCGAGTCCACGGCCTGTGGCAGCGGATACTCCTCGATCTGTCGCGCCAATACTTTCGCCTGGTCTTTGTAAACGCGGTTCGTTCTCCGGTAGGGATTGACCTTGCAGGCGGCCAGGAGTGCCGCCAGGAGCGGAACGGTCAGATATAGTTTCATTGCGGATAGTTAGTCGTAACATGATAGCCATCCTTCATTTCCCACAGCTTCGCCCCGCCCTTGATGCCATCCTGGTTATTGAACAAATGAA
The DNA here is from genome assembly GCA_035695565.1 of Puia sp. GTDB lineage: Bacteria > Bacteroidota > Bacteroidia > Chitinophagales > Chitinophagaceae > Puia. The sequence goes on from DASRRX010000016.1 coordinate 559,574, forward strand.
TATTCTCTTCGAGCGGGATTGCCAGCCACTTTACGCCGCCGCCACCCAGGTATAACCGGTCATAGTTGAATACCACCTTGATCGCAGCCAGCACTTTGCCGACCCGTTTGTTCCATTTCTCCTTGCCAACTTTTTCCATTGCCTTACTGCCGACGTATTCGTCGTAGTCCCGGCCTTTGCTGATCGGATGATGCGAAAGCTCGAGATGCGGAAGGAGCATTCCATCCATGATCACCGCCGTCCCGACGCCCGTACCCAGGGTCACGGACAGTTCATAGCCTTTTCCACTGACGACTCCCAGCCCCAGTTGATCGGCGTCGTTTACGAGCCGCGCCGGCTTACCCAGGCGGTTACTGAGCTGCTGACCCAGTTCGAACTGTTCCCAATGGGAGGTCCCGAGGTTGGGTGCGGTATAGACGATGCCGTTGCGGACATAGCCGGGGAAACCGATCGAGATCTTATCGAAACCGGGCAGGCCTTTTACAAGCTCCATGATCGTGTAGATCACCGCCTCCGGCGTCGCCTGAACGGGGGTCGCCATCCGCCGGTATTCCGTTTGTCCTTCGCCCTGCGCGTCGAGGATGATACATTTGATGTGCGAACCGCCAATGTCGATAGCCAGAATATGCTCCGATGATTCCATGGAATAAAGATAATGGAATGGAATATATTTTTGGTAGTTTTATCACATGCCACATCTCCCTGCGTTGGACCGTCAACGGCTCATCTATAGCAACGGAATGTCGGGCGCACGGCCGCCGGTACCCTTTCATGCCGATACGCTCCGCGCCCGCGCGAAACAGCGGATGTCCGCAGAAGCCTGGGCTTATATCGACGGCGGAGCAGGCAACGAAGAAAGCATTGGCCGTAACGCCTCGGCTTTCCCGGCCCTGGCTATCCGCCCGCATATGATGCGGCCCAACGATGCCGCCGATTTCACCACTACTTTGTTAGGACTCGACCTGGCGTTTCCCGTATTGCTGGCCCCGATCGGCGCCCTCGATCTCGTCTGTAGCGAGGCAGACCGGATAGTCGCCCGGGCCTGCAACGAAACCGGGACCCCTTTCATCTTCTCCAATCAGGCCGGTACGCCGATGGAGATCTGCGCTGCCGAAATGGGCGCTACTCCCCGCTGGTTCCAGCTCTATTGGAGCCGGTCGGATGAGCTGGTGCTATCGCTGGTCCGGCGCGCCGAAGCCTGTGGCTGCAGCGCCATCGTGCTTACCGTCGATACGACGCTTCTCGGCTGGCGGAGCCGCGACCTTGCGTTGGGCCATCTTCCTTTCCTTCGGGGAATGGGCATTGCTCAATATACCTCGGATCCTGTCTTCCGCGAACTGCTGCGAAAAGCCGAAGGGCAACCTGCCGCCGGCGCGCCAAAGCCGAGGGTCAACTTCACGACGATCGCCAATCTCCTCCGGCTCAAAACCCGTTACCCCGGCGGTTTCTGGAAGAACCTGCGCAGCTCCGAACCGCTGGCCGCCGTCCGGCTTTTCACAAGCATTTACTCCAATCCGGCGCTGAGCTGGGAAAAGGTCAGCTGGCTTCGGCAACAAACCAAACTGCCCATCCTCATCAAAGGTATCCTTCGTGCGGACGACGCCCGCCAGGCCGCGGCATCCGGCGCCCATGGCATCATCGTATCCAATCATGGCGGGCGCCAGGTGGATGGCGCCTGGTCCACTCCCGATGCATTGCAGGAAATCCGAAAAGCGCTCCCCAGGCCATTCCCTATTTTATTGGACAGCGGTATCCGCAGCGGTAGCGACTGCTTCAAAGCCATCGCGCTGGGCGCGGATGCGGTCCTCCTGGGCAGACCTTATGCTTACGGATTGGCAATTGCCCGGCAACGTGGCGTTCGCGACGTCATTTTGAATCTGCAGAGCGATTTCGAGTTGACGGCCCGGCTCGCGGGCTGTCGTAATCTCGGGGAAATCGACGAAGAGATGATCGCGCGTTGTAGTTTTGTTAAATGAGCCGCTGACAGCTCGTGCGCGCTTCAGGCCGAGCAGCGAATATTCACATCCGGGTATCATTAATCCGTACCGTCACACATACCAATTCTACTATGCTACAGAACCGGGTCGATCCAAAAGGTGATCTTATCAAGACTACTGCCCGCGGCGCCTGGATGGGCAACCGGGGCGTCATCCATGACGAACGCCAACATATCGTTCGTCCATTCAAGCTAAAAGCATGGCTGATCTGTCTGCTCGATTTCAAAGACCGGCGACGCCAGGTCATGACGCCGGATCGATATACCGAACTGTTCTTCCTCGATGAAGCTACGGCGTTCGCTGCCGGTCACCGCCCCTGTGCCGAATGCCGCCGCAAGGCCTTTAACCGGTTCAAGCAATTCTGGCTCGAAGCCAATCCGGAATATGGATTTAACGAACGAACCCCGATCTGGAAGATCGACGAAGTGTTGCACAAGGAGCGGATCAATCGCAGCGGGAAGAAAATAACTTTTACTGAATCGGCCGGCCGCCTCCCCAGCGGTTCCTTTATCCTTCACAACAACGAGCCTTATCTGTTTGCAGACCGGCTTTTCTTTCGCTGGACGCCCGGGGGATATGACGATGGGATCAGCTTGACCGGAGCGGATAGTGTAGAGGTACTCACTCCCCGGTCTGTTGTCTATACCTTCCGGGCGGGCTACAAACCCCAGATGGCGACCGCTACGCGGATCGCTCCGCGATAAGATCGCGAAGCGCCACGGCGTCGTTGTGCTCTTCATCTTTTGCGCCAAAAAGTAGGGTCACCGCTTTATGCCGGCGGATCTCATCGAGCAATTCCCCGAATGCCGTCGAGTCTTTGAGCTCGGCCCGGTACCGGGTGCAAAATTGCCGCCATTTCGCCGGGTCGTGTTGAAACCATTTTCGCAATTCGGTGGAAGGCGCGACTTCCTTCAGCCATTTGTCGACGTTCGCCTTTTCCCTGCTAAGCCCGCGCGGCCACAGGCGGTCGATCAGGATGCGGTAGCCATCGGTCCCGGCGGCAGGCTCATATACTCTTTTTATCCGGACAGCCATGACAATGGAGGTTTTATTTCCAAAGTTGCAACATTTATACCTGACCACCGCAAACCCGATAAAAGGACTACGGACGGAGCGAGTTTAGCCTATGTCCGGTACAATTGAATTTAATTTGCTATTTTAGATAGCTATGCGGCACCGGTTAACCTTTGTCTTTTCAGTGATCATCATCGCCACCCTGCTGGCAAGCTGCAATAAAAGCAGTTCCGCCAGGTCTTCCGCAAAAGGCATCACTTCTTTTTCCATTCAGGCTTCCGTAAACGCATATCTCCCCAATGACATCAACGGCCAGATCGTGGGCGATTCGATCTATCTTCCCGACCCGCAGGGGATCTCGCTCGTCGACCGGACGCCCACCATCGCTTACACCGGGTCAAGCATCACCCCGTCGCCATCCGCCAGGGAAGATTTCTCGAATCCCGTGACCTATACCGTCACGGCAGCCGACGGGTCCACCATCTCCTATGTCGTCGTACCGAAAGTACTCTCCGGAAATAAAAGCATCACCTCTTTTGTCTTTAAAGCGGCCGACAACCCAGGGCTGTCCGCCGACCTTACGGGCGCGATCATAAATGACAGCATTTTTATCCATGCCGATAGTACGGCAACCCTTACCAACCTCGTCCCGACGATCGGCTATACCGGCGTATCGGTAAGCCCGGCTTCGGCTGCGCGACAGGACTTTTCCAAACCCGTTACCTATACCATAACGGCGCAGGACGGGGCGACTGCAAGCTATACGGTCGTCGTTAGTTACGACCACTATCTGTATATCGGCAGTGACGACGGAAATCTCTATGCCATCGATGCCGCCAGCGGCGACCTGGTATGGAAATTCAAAACCGGGGGAACTATCCGTTCCAGTCCGACCTGGGCTAACGGTATGGTCTACGTGCTGAGCGCCGATACTTATGTCTATGCCCTTCACGCCGCCGATGGCTCTCTGGCCTGGAAATATCAGGCGCCGGCCGACAATCAGCCGACCACTTATGGTTCCAACCCGACCGTCCGGTCGGGTATCGTATATATAAATACTTCCGCCTATCTCGTGGCCCTCGACGCCGCCGGTGGAACGCTCAAATGGGCGAATTATGTCGACGTCTATTCTACGGATAACAGCCCGACTATAGCGGGCGGCGTATTGTATGATCCCACCTATAGCGGTGGCGGCCCTGTCGTGGCGGTGGATCCGGTAAGCGGTTCACTGATCCGGAATTTTGCCGGCGGTACCGGCAGGGGCAATCCGGCCGTCGTTAACGGTATCGTCTATGCGACTGCGGGGAACGATATTCTCGATGCCTGGAATGCGCAGACCGGCGCCCTGGTATTCGCGGATTCCATTTCAACAGGCGGCGGCGTTTTTGCGGGGCCGGGCAACTCGCCGACGGTTTATAACGGAAAAGTATATATCGGGAGCCCCTCGGGACTTTTTGCCTTCGATGTCAATACCGGCGCCCTCAAATGGGAGGCCAATACCATCAGCGGGATCGGCGCGTCAGTTCCCGTTGCGGCGGAAGGCCTCGTCTTTGTTTTTGCGAACAACGAATATCTTCTGGCATACGATACCACGGTCGGATTGCAACAGTGGGATCTGTTCGGCGACTATAATACCTCCCTGAATCTTACCTATGCTAACGGTACCCTCTATTTCGGCGGCATCGACGGCTCCGTCACCGCGGTAGTGGCATCCACCGGTAAGAAGAAGTGGACGTTCAGCACCGGCGAGGCCGTCTATTCCGGCGCGTGTATCCTTGACGGAAGCGGTGTGGCGCATCACCCCACTGCGTCCGGCGATCAGCAATAAAATACAGAAGACCAATCCACTTCTCGTTTTGCCATAAAATCGTATCTTTACCCGTCCTTCCATAATCATTGATTTTAGCAGCGATACATATAATTGGCAATTTGTATGAGTGACGTATACAACAAGGACCTGGGTACCAAACAAAAAGCGCTTGCCATCAATCTCGACCCCAAAATCTACGGCTCCTTTGCGGAAATTGGCGCCGGTCAGGACGTTGCCGCTTACTTTTTCAAGGCCGGGGCCTCCTCGGGCACCATCGCCAAAACCATGTCCGCCTATGACATGACCTTTTCCGACGCCATCTATGGGGTCCAATCCAGCCGGCGCTATGTCAGCGAAGCCCGGCTCACCGCCATGCTGGAAAAGGAATACGGGCTGCTCATCGAACGGCTGGCGGAGAAACGCGGCGACCAGACCACCTTTTTCGCTTTTGCCGATACCGTTTCCGCGCTTAATTACCACAAGACCAATGAAGGCCATGGGTGGATGGGCGTCCGCTTCCAGCTCGAACCCAATGGCGCACATAACGATGTCATTATTCATGTCAAACTCCTGGACAATGACGGGGTGCTGCAACAGAACGCCGTCGGGGTTCTTGGCGTCAACCTGCTCTACGCCTGTTTTTATTACTATGCCCATTCCAATATCTTCCTCCTGTCGCTGATGGACAACCTCACCAAGGATGCCCTCCAGATCGACATGATCCGCTTCGAAGGTCCCGACTTCACCAAGGTCGACAACCGGCTGATGAGCCTGCACCTTGTCAAATACGGATTCTCCGATACCGCGCTTTTCACGCCCGATGGCAAGAACCAGCAACCTTCCGAGGTCCTGCATAAGAAGCATATCGTCGTCGTCCGCGGCCGCTTCCGGCCGGTCATCAACGTCCACATGGATATGCTCCACACCGGCGTTAAACAATTCATGCAGGAACCGGACGTCGACCATGACAATGTCGTCGTTATCACCGAGCTGACGCTCCAGGCCCTCAAGGAAAGGGATGCCGATCCGACCGCCGAGATCGATGAGAAAGATTTCCTTGACCGCGTCGACATCCTTTGCGCCCTGGGCCAAACCGTCCTGATCTCCGATTTCCACGAATACTATAAGCTGGTAGCCTATCTGTCCAAGATCACCAAGCTGAAAATGGGCGTCGTCCTTGGTTACCCGAACCTCGAATACATCTTTTCCGAAGAGCACTATAAAGACCTGCCCGGCGGTATCCTCGAATCCTTTGCCACCCTTTTCAGCCGGAACGTCAAGCTGTTCATCTACCCGACACTTCGCAACGGTATCATCTACAATTGTCTGCGCTTCAATCCGCCGCCCCACCTCGTGGACCTTTATCGTTATCTGATCGCCAATGATAAGATAGAAGATATCCGGCACTACGAAGAGCGCAACCTGCAGATCCAGACCGATAAGGTCCTGCAGATGATCAAACACAATGAAGAAGGCTGGGAAGAATTCGTTCCGCGCGAAGTGGCGGCAATGATAAAGGAGAGATGTCTGTTCGGTGTCGTCTGTGAGCCAAACGTCAGAGGAGATTAAGGATGGTCATCGTTCGATAAGCGAAGACAGGGGATAGCGCAGGTTTTGATTACCCGTCATATCGATGGCTACTTTGCCAACGGTGATCGGGCTTTCGATCCGAATGGCGATATGATTGGGGTCATCCGTTACCCAAACCGTCATTTTCTCTCCGCCTTCGAACATATTACCCTTGACGAGAAGCGGTTTGAACTTGATCGTGTGAAATTTGCCATATTTTGTCCGGATGGTCGCCTTACCAAGATACCGGATATGAAGGTGATAGACCCGCCGGTCGAGAAACATATTAAACGGGATCGTATCGTTTGGCTGATATTTCGAAAAATCGATATTGCGCGCATAGAAGATCGCGCTTATCACATCCTGCACACAGCTCGGGACGGTATAGGTACCGGTATTCGTGATCGCCGTATTGGTAGCCTTGTAAAAGGAAACGTTTTCGAAGGTCTTATATCCCCCCTCATTCACATCCCGGATGAATTTGTAAGGTTGGAGCGTATTGGTGTCGATATAGCTCTCATATTTATCCCGGACTTTAAAGAAGAGGTCATGGGTGCTCTTGCCTTCAGCGACCACATGGTAGACATTCTTACCCTGGTATTTCTCCAGCGAGGTATTAAACGTAGCTTCGCCGCCATTCAGCGACACCCCCGCCAAAACATAGGAGACTTTATATGTGAGCTTTTCGCCGGAACCAAAGGCCGTATTTCGGACATTGCCGCAGAATTCCCCTGCCGGTGCGGCAGGTTTGAACATCCTGCCGGGATGCGCATTGGCATCCCCGGCCAGAGAGGGAATGGCCAGCCCCAAGGTCGCCAGACAAGCCGTTATCAGTACTCTCATATTTCTCAATATACAACACTCATGCCAGCCCTGCAATCTCTTTAACTGAATCTTCACGATTCTATCTTTTTGAACCACAGATGCTGTACCCGGCCGGAATTCACTTCGAACCCGGTAATCGTGCCATGAGCATCGCGGATCATCTTCAGTGTGGACATCCACCAGAAGTCATTTTTGAGGAGATTGTCACCCATCAAGGTCAGCGGCGTCTCATCATACTTTGCGCTGCCGAGCAGCAAATGGTGATCCTTCAGGCTGATCCGATAATTACAATCCAGCTCGGGGCAATAATAGGTCCCGGTATAAGTTCGCAATATCGCATCCGGTTTCGTCGCCGTATCATACTTGTACAGGTGCCGGTGATTCCCCGGCCAGTACTCATCCCAAACCGTTTGACCTTTCGTGGCCGGGGAGTACGTAAACCAGACCGTCGGATCAGCGAACATCTCCATCGTGTCCTTCCCCACCGGAACCAGCAGTTCCCGGCCCCCGCCAGTGATCCAGTATATCTTCCGGTCCTCGATCCTGAAAGCGAACCGGACCCCGTCATCTGAAGTATAGGCGCCGGTGAATGGCATCAGTGCCGAGGGATCGGATAGAATTGCAACCGAACTGTCCGTATGAGGTTTTCTGCCCGGTTTTTCCGCCGACGCATCCGCCGGGATAAAGATCGATGCCAGTTGATCGGCCTGATCCCCCGAATTGACATCGCCAAGGTTGCTGAATAAGATGAAACCCATTTTAAGCCCGGGGAAGACGCTGACAAAGGTCCTGTAGCCCGCATCCGCCCCACCGTGCTGAAACCGCGGTTGATTGTGGAAACTGTCGACCGCAATCCCCAGCGCATAATCCAGCGTCCGCCCGTTGTTCAGTACCGCGCGTTTTGTCAGCTGTTCGATATCCTGCCCGTCACCTACCTTATGATCCCAAAAGTTCATGACCCACTTGCTCATATCCTCGATATTCGTGAACAGGCTGGTGGCGCCTGCATTCGAGTAGCTCAGGATCGAATTGGCGTAATGATCCCCATCCCGGTTGTATGAATAAGACCGGTTCGGCACGATCTCCGTATAGTCGTCATGAAAATGCGTATGCTTCATCCCCAGGGGCGCGAAGATCGCCGAATCCGTGAATTGCCGGAGCGTCTGGCCCGTGACCGATCTCACGATCTCCGCCAGCATCGTAAATCCGCTGTTGGAATACATGTATCTGTCACCGGGTTTGAAATTCAACGCCTGTTGCTTCGACAACAGCCGGACGATATGTTGTTGCGTGATCACGTCATCGAGCCGCGTCCCCGAGGTCGCCAGGAGCTGCCACTGGTCCCTGACGCCGCTGGTGTGGTTCAACAGCTCCCGGATCGTGATCTTCTCCTTCAGATCGGGGAACCAGTGCAGGTATTTATGAATGTCGTCATCGATATTCAGCTTTCCCTGTCGCGCCAGCAATACGATCGAGAAGGCCGTGAACTGCTTCGAGACCGACGCCATGTGAAAGATCGTCTGCGGGCTGATCGGCACGCCATACTCCAAATTGGCCATGCCATAGCCTCTGGCAAAGATCAGGCTGTCATTGCGGACAACGCCTACTGCCCAGCCGGGGCTGGAAGTCCGGTCCCATTTCCGGAACAGGCTGTCGATCTTGTCGGTGATGGCGGCGGGCAATGCCTGGGAAATAGCGGCGGGAATCGAGGAAATCAGGAGCGCCACCGATAGCGTCAATTTGAGGTAGGTTCGCATATCATAATATTAAAAAAAAATCCTGACATTCACGTTGCCAGCCTATTCGCAGGGCCTGATATTTGCATTTTCAATTTTATGTTCATGCCGGCTTCACTACAAAAGCTCAATAAGAATTACTTAGTCGTCTATCTCGTGTTGCTGGTCTCGTTGGGCTATCTCATCTTTCTTGCCTGTTCGATCCATGAAGGGATATTCTATGCCGGAGATCAGGCCCTCAAATCACTGCAGGTGAAACAGATCGCGGCAGGGTATGGATTCAAATACCTCCACCTTGGCCAGCCGGAATGGGTGAAGTCGATCTGGAGCGCCGGCTATTTCCCGTTGCGGCCGCCTTTTTTTTATCCTTCGCCGAAGGGATATCTGATCGTCTATCCGCCGCTGTTCCAGATCATTTCGGCATTCTTCTATTCGGAATTCGGCGCGGCCGGGTTGTATATCCTTCCGATGGCGTGTACGCTGGTCTTATTGATCTGGTTCGTGTGGTTGCTAAAACGTTGCGGGATAGATCCGGTATATATTGCGCTGGCCGTTTTTATCCTCGTTTTCTGTTCGCCGCTGATGCTGTATGGGGTAATGTTCTGGGAGCATCTACCTGCTGTGCTGCTTTTGTTTGCGGGGGTTTCACTGATCGCGGCCCCACCGGCTAAAAGGTGGACGGCGGGAATGCTTGGTATTTGCTGCGGTCTTGCGGTCTGGTTTCGGCCGGAAGCGTTAATGATGGTCTTTTTGTACGGCATGGCCGTCGCCATTCTTTTCTTCCGTGAGCGCCGCGCGGTGTATGTCGCGTTCGGGATCGGTATCGCGCTGGCCATTCTGCCGTGGTTTGCGTTCAATGTGGCCGAATACGGTTCGTTGTTCGGCATCCATGGCCAGCAGGTGTTGCAGGATAACGATCCCGACTCGCGGATGAGCTTGCATAATGGCTGGCGCAATCTCACTATCATCAATGATAATTCCCTCCGGCACTTCTGGTTCCTCCTGCTTCTGCTTCCGGTGGTATATCAGGCGATCCGCTATAAGAACGCCGGCATCCGGGCGCTCCTGCTGGCACTGGTCGTGATCGGCTATTCTCTGTTCACTCCGTTCATGCTTCCCAATGACGGGGTCGTCCAATGGGGACCGCGCTATTTTCTTGGGATCATTCCTGTGACCCTGGTCGCCTTATTCCTCGCGGCAAAACAATGGGATTTGCGAACCCGCCGGCCGATCCCGGTATGGCTCACGCTGTTGATCGTCGTTGCGGGAGTGCTCTCATTCTATCGCAACACCCATGGCGGCGGCTATAAAGAACTGCGCTGGCGTTATAACAGCCGATTGACCGATATCTATCAACTTTTGAATAGCAAACCAGGTAGCGCGGTCGTCGCCTCCCCGCATTTTCTTTCCTATGACTTCGGGTATCTGTTCGACAAGACTTATTTCTTTGGCGCCACAGGCGATGACAGCCTCCGCCGCCTGCTGCCGCTGTTAAGAAGTCACGGCGTCCACGAGATCATCTGCCTTTATAACCCCCGGTTCTATACGCTGCCGCCGATGTTGCAGGATTCGACGACCCGGCATCGGTTTGACCCGGAAGCCGCGACGGGGTGGATCAAGGAGGATGTAGCGTACAAAGTGTATAATCTCGATTCGACCAGCAATCAGATTTCTGTCCACCGATGAAAATATTCCGGCTACGCTGTCCTAATTTTTCGCCTACATTTGACATTCCCTAAACATCTAACATGAGACATCTCATCCCCTTTCTTTTGGTATTGGGTCTGCTATTTTACGCCTGTAACGACAGCACCGCCAAAACCGCCGATCCCGCCCAAAAAGATACCCTCACGTATGCTTACCACGCGCTTTATTCTTCCGATATTACCGTCCCCGGGGACCCGGCCATAGCCCAAAAGGTATTGGTGGTCTGGAAGTTGTTCGAAACCGCAGAGATCCGAGCCATGCGACCTTATTTTGCCGATTCCGTTCACTATGACGACGCGCACGGGATGCACTTCTATGGGCCAACCGACTCTTTGCTCGCCTATGCCAAATCCGACATCGACGGTCTCGATTCGATGCGGTTCGATATCCTGATGTGGCAAAGCGCCCACATCAATGACCGGAACGAAGACATGGTCAATATCTGGTCTCGCGAAAGACGCTATCCAAAAGCGCATGGCAAAGCCGATACCGTGCTGATGCAGGAGAACTGGAAAGTGAAAAACGGGAAGGTGGCCGGTTTTGACCAATATCTGGCAAAACAATAGCCAGGAGCTCATGCACCGGCCATAACCGGGCGACCGGGGTCTTGCCATCGGCACGCGCGCCTCAGTGCGGATGACCGATATTCTTATCGACCCAGGCGATGAAATACCTGATGTTCGGCGCATCGGTATGACCGCCGTCGTGCTGCCGCCATGCCAACTGTCCATCCAGCAGCCCTGTATTCACCGGCGGCATTCGTTCCGTATGGTAGTCGTTAGATACCCCGAGGTCTTTTGCGCCAAGCAGTTTGTAAGCCGCTCCCGCCGCCACTGCGGCCATGTAGCTTCCCTGATGGTCCAGCCATTTTGCATCGCCTTTGGCGGGCACTCCATAGCTGATAAAACACAACCTTGGCGCGCATAGCGCGATCAGCTCATGCGAATCCACCGGCAGGTCATTCGCCGTCTTTGCTCCAAACACCGCATCTGAAGCGCCATATTTCATAAAGTTTCCAGCCATCCAGTAATATTCGCCACCGGTAAGGCTCTCCACGGCCTCACCCCAGTTGCGGCGGTGCAGTTTCGCTCCGCCTTCGCCCGACGAGCCGATCAACCCCATCGCAAACCGGGGCTCGAACGCAAGCGTAACAAGTGCGGCCTTGCCATACCGGGATACGCCTTCGATCCCTACATGCTTACTGTCCACCATAGGCTCATTAGCCTCGAGATAATCGAGCGCTCTTGCCGCACCCCATGCCCAGGCACGCAGTGCTCCCCAATCGTCCGGCTTGCGGAACTGTCCTTTGTTCACCAACCCGATGATACCCCTGGTCAGCCCCGCGCCATTGTCAGCCTGGATGCTATTCGGATCGATCAGGATATAGCCCCAGCCATCGGCGATCAATTGTTGCGCCGCCGGCGGATCAACGGCCGCATCGATCTTCTCCGGACCTTCCGGCGGCGGCTGATTTAGCGCGGGCAGCGCACTTCGGGCAAACATCATCAGCAACGGTACAGGCCCTTTTGCGCCGGCAGGCAGCACCAATGTCATTTTGATGTTGACTTCGACCTCCGGGTAAGAAGAATTGTCGACATGACCCTCCAATTGTTTGGCGATGACCGGCATGAGGCCGAGGAGTCCACTCTCGGCACCTCGCGTGGTCCAGGTGACGCCGGGAACGTTCGCGGGGATCCGCCCATAGACTTCGCGCTCGAAGTCACCGACGATCTCCGGCCGCCGCTGATCCCACCACATTGCCGGAGTGGTAACCTTTTTGCCGTTGTTCAGCGTCAGCACATCGGGCAGGTTGGGATAGGGATTGGCCAGTGCTGTGTCGTAGTTGGCATGATTCGGCGCCTTCTCATCGCCGTTTGGCCCCGGCCGGAGCGCGCGGATATCGAGTTGTTTCATCATGTTGTCATGATCATCCTGCGCCGTCGCCCCTAAGGCAACCGTCTGAAAGGGCGATGCCGGCAATCCCTCTTTATTGTACAGGTTGGCGCCGTCGGGATTATCGGCCCAGGCATACCGGACATACAAAGGATGCGGTACATCCGGGCTGGAGACGATCACCTGGCTGCCCTCGATCCGGGCATCAGCCCAAACCCACTTCTTATCGGCCCCGGCGATCGCGAACTGCTGCAACTCCCCGCCGCCTTTGACCATCAATCCGCTGCCGGTACTCGTGAAACTGAGGGTGATCTTGTCGCCCTCGATTCGCGCCGACTGAAAGACCGGACCGGAGGCAACGACCGAAGTATCGTCATAGGCCAGCCGCTCCGCCCCCAATGCCAGCCGGTCTCCGACATCTTTTTTGTCCAGCGGATGGATATCGTTCCATTCCCCGATATCGATCGTTACCGCCATTGCCGTATTGGGCACCGTCAACGCATCCCGTTGCGCCTCCCGCAGCTCGGCCCATTGGCTCTCCGAAGGTGAATATTGAACCTCCATGAAATTGGGAAGTTGCACGTAGAGAAAAGGCAGATTGCCTTCCCCCCACTTACTCCGCCAGTCGGCGATCAGCGCCGGCAACAGCTGCCGGTACTCCTGCGGTTTGCCGGTATTCGCCTCGCCCTGATACCAGAGGAAACCCTTGATCCCATAGTGGATAGCGGGCGCCACCATGGTGTTATAGAGGCCGGTAGGTTCGTCCTGTGCGAGGGAGGGCGGCGGGCCATCACCGGAATGCGGCGGAAATACCTGGCCGACCTTATATTGCCAGTCCCCGCGGATATCGATATGCGTGGCTCCGTCGGTAAGCTCGTAACGTTTGTCGGGAACGAAACCGCCCTTGCCGGCCGGGTTGGTGACCCGCACCACCAGCAGATTCTTCCCTTCTTTCAATACCCCGGCGGGGATCGCATATCTTCGCGGCGGATATTGATAGGTGATATTGCCGACCTTCACGCCATTTACCCAGGTCTCGTCGGCGTCGACGATCCTCCCGACAAATAACTTCGCGGGCTTCCCCGCCATCGACGCCGGTACGTCGATCTCTTTCCGGAACCATACGACCCCATTCAACCCCCGCACTCCCTGGTCGGCCCAATAACCGGGCAGCCAAAAGGGATGCCAGCCGGACGGGACGTATTCAGGTTGATACCATTTCACCGATCCCTCAAGTCCTTTGTCGGGACGCACCGGCTCCCGATGGTGAACAACTATCCCTTCAGCGGTCGTCTCGCGGAGCTGCGCAATCCGTTCGGAATAACCAGGCAGGCCTGAAAGCCCCGACTGGCTGATCCATGCCTGGATCGGCGTTCCACCCACACTGGAATTGATGATCCCGATAGGAACGTGATATTTCTCATATAACCGCCGCGCGAAGAAAAAGCTCGCTGCACCGAAGCCCAGCACATCGGTGGGATTGGCCTCCTTCCAGGAGGAGCGGGGGAGGTCTTTATGCACCGCCGCCACATCGGCTTCCGTGGGCACAAAGAAGTTGCGGATCTGTGGGAGATCAGCCCCAGCGATATCTTCCGGATACTTCTCTTTTACCCGCTCCATTGGAAGAACCATATTGGACTGGCCCGAACAGAACCAGACATCGCCGACAAGGATATCATTGACCACGAGGTGATTGCTGGCGCGGATATCCAGCGTATACGGGCCGCCGGCTTGCATCGCCGGTAATTTGACCTCCCAGCTGCTATCGGCCGCTGCGCGGGTCTTATAGCGTCGCCCGGCAAATACCAGCCCGATCCGCTCTGAGGGCTTCGCCCAGCCCCGGAACGTTATCGGAATGCCACGCTGTATCACCATTTTGTCGGAAATCAGTTGCGGCAGCCGGACCTGGGCAGTGGTCAGTAAGCCGGTAAAAAGAAAAAAGTGCAGCAGAAGAGCCTTTGAGCGTAGGTTCAAATATAAGTCCATAATGCAATCGGTTGCATGAAACTACAAATTATTCCTTAGTTTTATTCCACTAATTTTTCACTCATGCGCGTACAACGGTTCCTTTTCCCGCTCATCTGCGTGGTAAGCTTTTCCTGTCATGCCCAGGATAGCACCCCATGGAATCATAAATCCTGTGCGGTCGTCCTGACCTATGACGACGCTATCGACGTCGATATCGATAATGTCATACCCGCGCTCGATTCTCTCGACTTTAAAGGCACCTTTTATCTTATCGGCTCGTCAACCGTTGTCGCCAGCCGGATGGCGGCGTGGCGAAAAGCTGCGGCGGAAGGGCACGAGCTTGGCAATCACTCCATGTTCCATCCTTGTGACGGCAGTGTACCGGGACGGAGTTGGGTTTCGGCGGACAATGATCTCAGCAAATATTCCGTGGGCCGGGCCGTCGCCGAGATCCGCCAGACGAATGTTCTCCTGAATGCCATCGACGGCAAGACGCAACGGACCTTTGCTTATCCCTGCGGTGATGTGACGATCCATGACACGCTGTTCTATACTTTACTTCGGAAGGATTTTGTCGCCGCAAGAGGCGTGGCCGGAAGGCTCGATCCGCTGGCGGATGTCAACCTCGACAATATCGGCTGTTTTGCGATGAACGGTAATACCGGCGAACAAATGATCGCCCTGGTCCGTCGCGCAATGGAGACGCATACCCTGCTGGTCTTTCTTTTCCATGGGGTAGGCGGGGGGCATAATATCAACGTCGGGCTTCGTGAGCACAGCGAGCTCCTGCACTTCATCAAGGATCATGAAAAGGACATTTGGGTGGCTCCGATGGTGGAGGTAGCGGAGTACATCCGCCGGCATCAACGCTAGGGCAATCCACTCTTTTTCTTGAAAATGTCCTCCGATTTTTCGGAATGAAAATTCCCGATAACGGATTCTTTTGACGAACGGGAAATTTTTTCTCTAATTTTGCAGCGTTCCCACCTCCCACTCTCCGCGTTTTGTTGTTGTTCTTGGCAGGTTTTTACTGCAGAATGATACTTTTTTAATATCTTTTTTCAAAAAAATATAAACAACAGATTATGCCTGGTAAAAAACAAATAATGGATGTAAAAGGTACGCCGATTTCGGTCATTCATGTAAATCAATCAGATTATATTTCGTTAACGGATATGGTAAAAAAATTTGAAGATGGGCTGGCATTGATTGAAAAATGGTTGCGTAATAAAAACACCGTTGAATTTCTAGGGATTTGGGAGAAAATCAATAACCCGAACTTTAATTCCCCCGAATTCGAGGGAATAATGCTTGAGGCGGGACTGAATAGGTTCACCCTTTCTGTGAAAAGATGGTCGGAAAAGACCAATGGAATTGGATTAATTGCGAAAACCGGCCGCTTTGACAGTGGAACATTTGCTCATAAGGATATCGCCTTTGAATTCGGATCGTGGCTTAGCCCTGAATTTAAACTTTATCTGATCAAAGAATTCCAACGGTTGAAAGACGAAGAGAGCAATAGCAAAAGAATTGAATGGGATTTTCAGCGCACCTTGTCTAAAATAAATTATCGCATTCACACCGATGCCATTAAGGAAAACCTTATCCCCCCAACGGTTACAAAGAAACAAAGTGCTGTTATATACGCGAATGAAGCTGACATATTAAATGTCGCATTGTTTGGGAGTACAGCCAAACAATGGAGGGAATACAATCATGAAAAGCAGGGTAATATCCGCGATGGTGCTACGCTGGAACAGCTGGTGGTTTTATCCAACCTGGAAAGCATCAATGCGCTGTTGGTACATCAAGGCCTTTCACAAACTGAAAGGCTTCAGAAACTTAATGAAGCTGCCATTCAGCAGATGAAATCTCTTCTTAACAATCCGGGCATTAGAAAGCTTTCAAGATGAAGAACCCTGACCTCTGGGCTCCTCTTATTCCCCTTTCCCCATATTTTTCCGGTTGACCGCAAACTTTTCCCGGTTCCCCGCAAGCACCCCTGGCGGGCCAATGGCGCATGCTAGTTTTACAGCATGAAAAAGCTATTCCTCCTGCTCTGCACCTACCTGGCCCTCGGCCAATTGATCGCCCAGGGGCCCCCCGCGGGCGGCCCGCCTCCCGCAAATTCAAATGGCCCGGGACGACCCGCGGGCAGCGGTCCGGCTACCGGCCATCTCTATGGCAAAGTCGTCGACAGCACCGGTCATGGCATCGCCCATGCCTCCGTCATGATCCTCAAGGTTGCTAAAGACCCCGCTACCGGCAAGCAACACGAGACCTTGCTTAGAGGCGTCAGCAGCCAGAACAACGGCGACTTCTCCGCCGAAGACCTGCCGGCCGGCAGCCCGATGAAGCTGAGCATCACCGCCGTCGGTTATAGCCCTTATACCCGGACCGTCATCCTTTCCGCCCGCGAATCAGATAAAGACCTGGGCAATCTATCCATGAGACTGGCCGCCAAAGAGCTTCAACAGGTCGTCGTCACGGCCAGCAAACCTACCATGACCGTAGACATGGAGAAAAAAGTATTCAACGTTTCGAAAGACCTGATGAGCGTCGGCGGGAACGGCCTCGACGTGCTGAAGAACGTCCCTTCCGTCAATGTCGATATCGACGGCAACGTCACGTTACGGGGTGGCTCGCCGCAGCTTTTCGTCGACGGCAAACCGACTACGCTTACTCTCGATGAGATCCCATCGGATGCGATCGAAAGCGTCGAAGTGATCACCAACCCTTCCGCTAAATATGACGCTTCCGGTGGTGGCGCCGGCATTTTGAATATCGTTTTGAAAAAGAACCGGAAAACAGGCTATAACGGCAGCGTAAGGGCGGGCGTCGACCGCTACGGCGGCGCCAACGGGGGCGCCAGCCTCAACGTCCGGGAAGGCAAGATAAATTTCTCCGCCGATCTCAATACCCGCATCATGCGCGACCGCGTAACGAGCTCCACCGATCGTCAGGACTATAGCACGACGCCCACTACTTTTCTCAACCAGCGGGAGCTCGATACGACCAAAGGTCATATGTATTTCGGCAGGGTAGGGCTGGATTATTTTCTCAATAACCGGACGACCATCTCTCTCACCGGGTTTGCCATGCATCACCAGATGGTCAACACGTCCAATATCTCCATGAACACCGATAGTATGTATTCCACCGGGAAGATCAGCGGGTACAGTACGGAGGAGATCAATGGCGCCCACAGCTTCAACGGCCGTGGCGCCACGCTTGGCTTCAAGCAGCTTTTTGCCAAAGACAAGGAAGAATGGACCGCCGACGCCAGCTATTTCAGCGGTAACGCGACTAACAGTTCCCTGTATACGACCAACTATTTTGCCACGGGCAGCGGCTCGGCGCTGACCAATTCCCAGGTGCAGCAGATCATTGGCGGCGGCAACGACCATAACATTATCCTGCAAACCGATTTCTCCGACCCGATCACCGCAAAGACAAAGATCGAGGCGGGACTGAGGACGGCATTACAAGGCCGGCTGAATATCAACAACAACTATACCTATAACCCCGACTCGAATGCCTATGAGCTGATCCCTTCCGCAGCCAGCAACTATAAAAGCCAGAGCAACGTCTATGCCGCTTATTTTACGATCGCCAGCAGCATACATGACTTCACCTACAAGCTCGGCCTGCGTGCGGAAAGCTCCGACTATCACGGCACCTTGCTGAACGTGGACTCTACCTTTCACAATCAATACCCGATCAGCCTTTTCCCTTCGCTGTTCCTCGGCCAGAAGCTGGGTAACAACCAGGAGCTTCAGCTGAGCTATACCCGGCGCGTCAACCGCCCCAATTTCTTCCAGCTCGTGCCTTATACCGACTCGTCGAACAAGCTCAACATCACCCGCGGTAACCCGAACCTCGTCCCCGAATTCACCCAATCGGTCGAGTTATCGTATCTCAAGACATTCCCCGGCAACAGCACCCTCATGGCCTCGGTTTACTACAAATACACCGATCACCTCATCACCGGCTACATCCAGGCCGACACGAACGCCTCAACGGGGACTACAACGCTGATCAATACCTTTATCAACGCCGAATCCAGCCGGTCCGTAGGCGCCGAATTAACCGGCCAGGTCAATATCACCCGCTGGTGGGACCTGTCCACGAACGTCAATCTCTACCAGTCGAAGATCAATGTCGGCGCTTCCGAAGGCGTAGCCCAGCAGGCGCTTTGGAGCTGGTTTGGCAAGCTGAATACCAGCTTTCGCCTTCCTTCCGGTTTTAGCATCCAGGTCTCCGGCATGTACCAGTCGAAGACCAACCTTCCCGTCAACACTAACGGCAACCAACCCGGGCCCCCGAATATGCAGTCCCAGAGCGCATCCCAGGGTTATATCCGGCCGTTCTACGAAGCTGATCTTGCCCTTAAAAAGACCTTCCTCGGCAACAAGCTGGCGGCAACCCTGAGCTTCAGCGATATCTTCCGCAGCCGGTGGCAGGACCAGTATACCTACAGCGCCTATTTCACCCAGGAATACGACCGGCTGCGCGACCCGCAAATGCTCCGGCTCAATGTGTCCTGGAATTTCGGGAAAGTGGACGTGAGCCTCTTCAAGCGGAAGAACAACAATGTGCAAAGCGAAGATCAATAAACCCCTATATTTACTGCAATGAAGTCCGGTTGGTACAATACGAATATTTTCAAAGCGCTTACTCATGCGGCCGTCTGGGCGATCGTTCTGTCGCTCCCGTATCTGCTGGATACGCACCACGGAATGGAGCACCGCCATAACGACCGGATCGACCAGGGGTTCTTCTACCTCAATCTCGTTACGAGCATCCTTTGGATCGGGCCCTTTTATCTGAACGCATACCTGCTCACGCCGCGCTTGTTCAACCGGCGTCATTATCTCGAATATGCCGCCGCTATGGTCTTGCTATTCGGCCTGATGTTGTCGATCCATTTCCTGTTGTTCAAATTCGGCTTCGGGCTGCCGCATTTCAACGTGAAGGGCGCGATCGGTTTCCTCCTGCCCGCCTTCCTGCTGACGATCGCGGTGAGCATTGCCTTTCGCCTCGTCAGCGACAGATTGGAAGCCGACAAGCTGGCAAAGGACCGGCAGGAAGAGAACCTGAAAACGGAGCTCTCCTTTCTCCGCTCGCAGATCAGCCCGCATTTTATCTTCAATATCCTCAATAACCTCGTCGCCCTCGAACAAATGAAGTCCCCGGAACTGGGCCCTACCATCCTCAAGCTATCCGCACTGATGCAGTACATGCTCTATGAGGCGGATGAGGAACGGGTCCTCCTGTCGAAAGAAGTGGACTACCTGCAGAGCTATATCGACCTTCAGAAACAACGTTTTGGCAACAAAGTCCCAGTGACCGTGTCGCTCGACGCCCAGCCCGGCTTCCTGGAGATCGAACCCATGCTGCTGATCCCTTTTGTCGAGAACGCCTTCAAGCATGGGGTCGGGCTGATCGAGCAACCGGCCATCGCCATCGACCTGAAGGTCCATGATAAGATCCTTTATTTTGAGGTCCGGAACCGGTATAACGAAGCTTCGTCGGAAGTGAAGGACAAAACCTCGGGCATCGGCCTTGGAAACGTGCAAAGACGCCTGAAGCTGCTCTACGGAAATCAACAGCATCTGGATATTATCCGCGGGCATGGCTGGTTTACCGTCGCCTTAACCTTAAATTTGCATTGATGCTTAGATGTATTGCCGTCGATGACGAGCCGCTGGCGCTGCACCTGCTGACCGACTATATCGGTAAGGTGTCCTTCCTCGATCTAGCCGGGACCGCGGGCGATGCGTTCGAGGCTGCCCGGGTCCTGCAGGCAAAGCCCGTGGACCTGATCTTCATCGACATCCAGATGCCCGGGCTTACGGGGCTTCAATTCATCCAAAGCCTGGCCAGGCGCCCGATGGTCATCATCATTACGGCGTATAAGAAATTCGCTCCGGAAGGTTTCGATCTCGATGTCGTCGATTATCTCATAAAGCCAGTCGGCCTCGACCGTTTTATGAAGGCATGCAACAAAGCGCAGGAGCTCTATGAACTGCGGACAAGCGCAAACGCAGGCGCGGGTCCGAATGCGGGGCCAGGGGGCGGGAGTGCCAATGCCGCCGAGTTCTTTTTTGTCAACGTCGACTATAGTCTGGTGAAAGTCGTCTTTTCCGACATCATCTGGATCGAAGGGTCGGGAGATTATGTAAAGATGCACCTGAAGAGCACACCCAAACCGCTGCTGGTCCGCACCAGCGCGAAGACACTGGAATCGGAGCTGCCGGCCGAAAAGTTCCTCCGCATTCACAAATCCTATATCGTCGCCGTCAGCAGCATCACCGCCGTCCGGAAGAACAGCGTCTTTATCGGCGAGCTGGAACTGCCGGTAGGGGAGACCTATCGCGATACGCTCCGCCAGCTGACCGGGCGGGATATATAGCCGTACTCCAATCGCGGCGGGGGCTACAACTTTACCTCACCCCAACCCTGGCGGTACTCGCGTCGCACAAATTGATTTGCAGCCTCGAAGTTGGTGATCCGCATATTCGCTCCATCCCATTGATAAGTGATATACCGCCCGGGGAATTTGTACCCGCCCATCGCTCCATACACCGGATCATTTCGTTCGATCTTTTCCCGGATATTGAAGCTGCGCAGCAGCAGATTTCCCAGTAGCACCGTCTCACTCAACGGCCCGGCATAACCTTCAAATGGAGAGTCCACCTCCATTTTGCCATATCCGGCGATACAGGCGTCTATCCACTGCCACCAGTGACCGTCCATGCCTCCTTGTACCCGCGGATACTTCTCCGGCACATTCACTTCTTTCATCCGCGACATAGGCAACAGCCGGGGATGGCTTCCACCCCAACCGCATGAAGCCTTACCTTTCGTTCCGATAAAGAGGGTCCCGCCTTCATAATCATTCTCTCCCGGCCAGTCCGCCAATGCTTCGTTCATATCCACCGCCGGATCGATCTCGCGCGGCCGTTCGGGGGTGATCCCGCCATCCATCCAATGCAGCTCGATATCCCGTCCCGACTTGTCCTTGAAAAGGAACCGGATCCAGCTCGATACCGGGCCGCTTTCCGGATAGATACCCTCTTTGAAGATGCCCTCATATACCGTGCTGGCGCTGCCCGTTATCTCCGTCGGATATCCAAGCTGCAACAATTTGAAAGGCGGCCCGATGATGTGACAGCCCATGTCGCCCAATGCGCCGGTACCAAAGTCCCACCAGCCCCGCCAATTGAACGGCACGAGGTTGTCGATATAGTAGGTCTCTTTCGCCGTTCCAAGCCAGAGATCCCAGTTGAGCTCTTTTGGGATGGTCGCCCCTTTGGCCGGCCAGGAGATACCTTGCGGCCATACCGGCCGGTTAGTCCAGCAATAAACCTTTGTGATATCGCCGAGCACCCCGGCCTCGAACCACTCCCGGAGCGTCCGCATTCCGTCGCAGGATGCACCCTGATCGCCCATCTGCGTAACTACCTTGTACTTGCTTGCCGCCTGCGTCAGCACCCGGGCCTCATAGATATCATGCGTCAGCGGCTTTTGCAGATAGAGATGCTTGTGCAGCTGCATGGCGCTTAGCCCGACGATGGCGTGGTTATGGTCGGGGATCGCTACCGTTACCGCATCGAAATGTTTGCTTTCTTTATCGAACATTTCCCGCCAGTCGTGATAGAATGGCGCATTCGGATACTCCTTTCTCCGCGGCGCGGCCATCCGCTCGTCGACGTCGCAGAGAAAAGCCATCACGGCATTCTTCTTCGGCGTTCGCATATGCGTATGGATATCGTTCTCGGCCTCGCCGCCGCAACCCACGGCAGCGATATAGAGTTTGTCGCTGGGCGCGACATAACCCGGGCCGCCCAGCACATGGCGTGGAACGATATACAAACCTGCCGCCGTCACCGCAGCCTTTTGCACAAAGGCCCGCCTGCTCAGCCCCTTTTTGAGATTGGTCTTTTTCATGGCATCGATCATTTATTGAGCGGCTTCATCGCCACTTCCTTGAAATAGACGACGTCATTGTCGCTGTGGTTTTGCAGCCCGATATAACCGGTATTCGGGCGGAGGCCCCGTTGAGGCTCGAAGTCGAATTTGCGGGCCGGCACCGGTTCACCCTCGGTATAGTCGGTAACTTTCTTGCCGTTTACATAGACGATCGTCCGTGGTCCTTCCAGCGTGATATCCATCTGGTTCCACTCCGGCCCCGGCTTACCGGGCTTTGCCAGCGGTTTAGTAAGCGAGTACAGCGTACCGGTAATGTGATATTCATCTTCGTTGGAGGTTTCGGGGTGGTTATCGATCTGTACCTCATATCCATAGTGCACGGGCATCCACTCTTCCCGGGGCTCGACCGGGATGCGGATGAAAACGCCTGAATTGTCGTTGGTATCCCGCATCTTGAAGACAACCCGGATCGTGCAATTGCCGAGCTTCCCACCGGTCCAATACAACAAACCCATGCCCCCATGTCCCCTGATCAGGCCGTTCTCCACTTCCATCGACCCCGGCCCCACATGCTTCCAGCCTTTAAGGTCCTTGCCGTCGTAAAGTTGTATCCAGCCGGAGGTATCAGGAGCGGGTAAGGCGGCCGGCAGCCGCGCCATGTCCCTGGAATGCCAACCGGCGAGAACGAAGAGGCCGGCGGCAGCAAACGTAGCAAACCATGTATTTTTCATTATGACGTATTTAGCAATCGTTACCGGGCAATCTTTACCGGGCAATCGTGTGAATTTTACACATAAACTTACTTAAAAATGTGACATTAGAGGCATAGGCGATAATAATATAACAGGTAATCATCAGCCAACCCATGACAGAGAAAGCTCAATCGGATCTATTCATTTCGGTAATTGACACGCACAAAGGAATTCTCCATAAGGTTGCGAATGTCTATGCCAGGGATGCGGAGAGCAAAAAGGACCTTGTCCAGGAGATCGTCGCACAGCTTTGGAAGTCATTCGGCAACTATGACCCGCAGTTCAAATATTCAACCTGGATATACAAAGTTGCATTGAACGTCTCCCTCGCCTGGTCACGTAAGGAGCATAACCGGTCAAAGCATGTGAGACCTTTTCCCGAAGACCTGTTGAACCTGGCCTCTGCCGGCGAACGAGGTGATACCTCAACAGACGAACGGGGCGCTGATGAGACGAATTTTGCCCGGCTTCAGCAATTCATCCTCGAATTGAAGGAACTCGATCGCGCCATCCTCCTGCTCTACCTCGACGAAAGATCCCAAAAGGAAATGGCGGAGATCATCGGCATCACCACAACCAATATCTCGACCCGGATCAACCGCATAAAAGGAACGCTGCGACAAAAATTTACCCAACTACAAGATCAATAGAATATGGAAGAAACAAACTTCGTTCTTCTTTGGAAAGAACACTACGAAAAGATCGACCAGTCGCTTGCCATCAACAAACGGCTGCTGAAAGAGCTGCTTACTGAAAAGGCCGGCTCGTCTATCCGCTCTCTTATTCGGGGGAAAGCGGCAGGGATCGTCGCCGCGGTGGTCTGGCTGGTTTTGCTGAGTGCGTCGCTGGCTGTTGCCATCGTCCATTATAGTTCCGCCGCCAACTATTTTATCGTTTCGATCGGAGCCATCTTCCTGATCAACGTCAAAGCGCTTTATGACTATATCCGGCACCTCCTCCTCATTAACAGCATCCGCTATGACGGGAGCGTCAGGGATATCCAGCACAAACTGCGCCGGCTCCGGGAATCCCTGATCCGGCATAGCCGGGTCATGGTGCTACAAATACCGTTCTGGTCCACGTTCGAGCTCAGCGATAAGTGGTTCCCGGGGCAGGTTGGCGCGGGATATATCCTCTTCCAGGTTCTGTTGACCGGTTCGTTTGTCTGGCTGGCGCTCTGGCTTTACAAAAAGCTTAGCCTTAACGATCGGCATAACCGGTGGGTACGTCGATTTCTCTCCGGCATCGGCGGCAGGGAGATCCTCAATGCGGAAAAGTTCTATCGGGAGCTTGAAGAGCTGGAGGCGTGATCAAGGCAGGGCAGTTGATGGAAAGCGCCTTTTCCAGAGCACGATCTTTATCCGCCAACCAGTCGTCAATCCCGGGAACAACCGGATATTCGGGTACAAGGCCATGTCCGTCGTTGGAGCGCTCTTCGATCCGATACGTGACCGTGGAAATGTAACAACCGATCTTTGTATGCGGCAGCAGGGTCTCTACCGGGTCACCGCTGATGATAGTCGGATTGCCTCCCGTCTCTTCGCCGACAAAGACCGCCCGTTTTTCCTTTTGCAGGATCGCAGCGATGATCGCGGTGGAAGAAAAGCTTCCCCCATTGATCAGGACGACCAGCTTTCCGGTGAACCGGTGCGCGGCGGGCCGGATCGTGCGCTGTTGGGCGCCACCATACAAAAATTGCGTGGGTTTTGACACAAGATACGCCAGCAGATATCGCACCGGCGGAAAATCGCCGCCCTGGTTATCGCGCAGGTCAAGGATAAGCCGCCCGATCCGCATCCGTTCCAGCCACTCGAATCCGCTGTCTATCGCCCGCCGGTAATCCTGCTTGTACGTCGATTGCAGGATATCGGGATCAAAGCTGCGGATCTTTAAAAGCGCAGTCCGGTGGCTCGGGCTGTCGCCGGTCAGCCGGGTATTGCGGGCCGGGCTATCCTCACACCGCCGGACAGCAATTCCAAGCCCCGCTTCCGACTGCGGATGCTGCCGCGCATATCGCAGCTGCCGGTAATAATTTACGCTGTCCCTTGTCGACGCCCGGATCCGCTTTTGGTCAACCTCCCCGGCTTTCCCCTGCAATTCCAGAAGGAACTCGTCAGGCTCTCCAAAGCAAAAGCGATAATAGGCGGAAAAATAGTGATCCATTGTCCATTCCGGGTAGGTCTCGTTGAACCCGTCGCGAACCTGACGTGCGATCAATTGTCTTCGGATCTCAGCTGCATTTACGCCATTGATGCTGAGGACCTCCGCACCAGGCATGATACCGGCGTCGGCGGAATAATTTTCCAGGATATACAGCCGCCCCTGAAAGGAACCGATCAGGAAAGGAAGGGACCGGCCGCGGGTAGCATAGTAATTCATTTGCGCGGCGCCCGGCAGGATCATCGTATGTCCATTTCTGATCCGCGCAGGGATCAGTTCCAGCAGGCTCAGGAATTGCTGCCCATTCATCGGATGGCTGATCGCCCTGTAAAGACTATCGAATAACCCCGTAAGCTCAGCCCTGGTTGCATACCGGTACAATCCCGGGTGGAGCTGCTCCAACCTGGCTTGCAGAAAACGAAGGTCGGCATTTAGCGAATCGGGCGGATATAACCGCATCGGATCGTAGGTCTCCGGCTGCGCAAGCAACACCGGCGCCGGCAGCAACGAAAGCAAGACCCAAACCAAGATACTTCGGCAACTGGCAAAACCTAACTTCATCCTTGTCAAATTACTTACAAAGTAATAAAGTAATTTTGTCCGCGGTCACGAATACGTACACATTTTTGTATTTAACAGCATCTCATGTCAACTGCAGTATCAAAACACCTTTGTCAACTCCTTGCCATATCGCTGCTTTCCTCCAATCAGCTTTTATCGCAGAAACCGGATTGCAACTGGGAGATCCAAAAGACCGGTGACGGGAAATACCTGATCCGGGTCAATAACTATGATAGTCTTACGCGCGGCGAGACCTGCTTCTTAGGTTGGATGAATACCGCCAAAGACAAACCCGATGGCGAGCTCGTCGTCTATGATGAAGCGGGGCGAAAACGCCGGACGGCTATCTATCAGTCCGGTGCACGCACGGGAAGACATTATGAATGGTATAAGACCGGCGAACTATACTCCATCACCAACTGGGAAACCGATGAATACTTTAATGATTCGACCTTTTATCCATCCGGAAAACTGCAGAGCACAGCCGTCAATGGCAACCGGTCGAACGCTTTGTACTCGGAATGGTATGAGAATGGTCAGGTGGAATTTGTCGAGGATGACGCGGCCCATACGGAAAAAACGTATTTCCAAAATGGTCAGCCAAAGACCGACAGGTCAAACGGTACCTATACCGAATGGTATGCTAATGGCCGGGTAAAGCTGACGGGTCATCTCGACAGCCAAAACCAGATGAT
This sequence comes from Puia sp., assembly GCA_035695565.1. Taxonomy (GTDB): domain Bacteria; phylum Bacteroidota; class Bacteroidia; order Chitinophagales; family Chitinophagaceae; genus Puia. The sequence goes on from DASRRX010000016.1 coordinate 586,196, forward strand.
GCGGATCGGGAAATGGTCTTATTACGATGAAAAGGGAAAGCTGACCAGGGAATTGATCTATGATGAGAAATACAATGCCAGCTGGTATGGAAATGAGAAGGGATATAAGAAGGAAATAAAATATTAAGGTTCTTTCATGAAAACGACGCCCGTGAAGAGATCTTCACTGCTTTTATTGTTATTACTGATCTCGCTGATCGCTTATTCCCAAGCCGACTCCGTTACACTGGAGAACAACACCGTCGCCCGGATGTTCCATTTCTCAAAAGACAGCGCCGGATTTTATACAAAGACGTTCATCAACAAAGCTTCCAATCAGAATTACGTCAACCCCGCCACGGAGGAGTTCAACATCCGGATCAACGATAGCGTGGTCACCGGCCTCAATTGCCGGTATCTCCGTCATTCCTTAAAAGACAGCGGGGATATAAGATCGCTGGTCATAACGCTTCAAACTCCTTTACCTGCTGTTTTTATTGAGCTACGCTACGAGCTCTATGCCGATATTCCGCTGGTCCGGAAACAGTTAAAGATCATTAATAACAGCCCGGCGGACCTGACGCTCACCGACCTCGACGTCGAGAATCTCCGCTTCCAGGTGGTGGACAAATACCAGAATGAGGTCCATTTCAACTATGGCGGTAATATTACCCGTATTCCCTACAAGGGCGATTATAACGATGCGGCCATTATGCTTTATAACGACGCCGCGGCACAGGGGGCGATATTCGGCAATGAAGCTCCCGGCGTATTGAAGAATACCGGGATCTATACCAATATTCACGGCTGTATCGAGGTTGGCATGCGGCATATCGACGAGACGTTTCCATTCAAGACCCGGGTGCGCCCCGGCGAACTGTTCATCAGTCCGAAGACATTCGTCTACGTGTTCAATTCGCCTAACTGGCAGGCGGGTTTTGAAGGCGCATACAAAGATTTTGTCAGAAAATACCTTGGTATAAGTCTTTTTGCCAAAAGCCGAAGCCCCTTGCTTTTATATGATACCTGGAGGCCATTCCAGGACACGCTCGATGAAAAGCTTATCAAAGATTGCGCGGATAAGCTGGCTGCGGCCGGCGCCGGCCTGTTCATTATCGACGCAGGCTGGTATAAATATTCGGGGGATTTTATTCCTGACAGCGCTAAATTCCCAAATGGAATAAAAGCGGTTTGCGACTATATCCGAAGCAAAGGATTGCAGGCGGGGATCTGGTTCACCGTGGCGGGCGTAAACGCCAAAAGCAAGATCGCGGAACAACATCCGGAGTGGTTGATCCGGGACAAGAAGGGTGGGGCGGCCAACCTGCACAATATCGCAAACAGCAAGGACGGAACGGGGTGGGGCGCCGCCCTGACAACGATGTCGCTCGGCTCACCCTATTTCGATCATATAAAGAATGTTATCAGCACCTATATCAGGGAACTTGGCGTCACCTATGTAAAACTCGATCTCTCGATGGTCGTCTCCGCCTATGTTCATCAACCCGAGCTTTCCGGCGACTATGGGAGCAACCCCTCAAAATTGTACCGGGATCACGCTTCCTCCTACTGGACCATCTATCAACGATGCCAGCAACTGATGGATGACCTGCATTCGGCGTTTCCGGGTATTCTGATCGATTGTACGTTTGAAACCTGGGGACGGTACAATGTTGCGGATTACGGCTTACTTGAACATGCCGATTACGATTGGCTGTCCAATATTGAGTTTGACCCGCCGCTAGGACCCATTACCATCCGTCAAATGAACTATGACCGGTCCAGGGTAATCCCAACCGCCGCCATGCTCATCGGGAATCAATACATCGATATCAATGACCTCAATTTCAAATATGCCTATTTTTCACTGGCGTCCGCGTCATTGGTGATGGTTGGTGATCCAAGGAAATTAACTCCGGAGCAACAAGCCTTTTACTATAAATGGAACAGCTATCTGAAGCAGATGGAAGCGAAGTACCAATACTCGCGCTATTATGAGTTATATGATATCTTCGACCGGCCCACCAATAATAATTGGGACGGGTGTTATCGGATCAATACCGAGAAACAAGGCGGTTTAATGTTCTTTTACCGCAATAATTCCTCCGATGCAAAACGCACCTTCAAGATCCCATGTCTTCATCCAACCGACCGGTATAAGGTCTATTCTTTTGAAACCGGCAAGAAGCTTGGCACGTTCAGTGGTGCGACACTGATTGAAAAAGGGATCACCGTTACCATTCCAACCACGTATACCGCGCGGGTGCTGACGATCGAAAAGAGATAGGCTGCTTTTTATTAACTTGCGCCATACGATTTGAAGGGGGCATTCGGGATACCATTGTAAATCAACCCATTAGTAAAAGGGAAAATGAAAAAGAGCGAAAGTTTGCCATCGCCAGGCTCACAGTTCCGGGAGGCGATGAATAAAGAAAAGCCTTTACAAATTGTCGGCGCCATCAATGCCAATCATGCCTTACTGGCACAGCAGGCCGGGTTCAATGCCATCTATCTTTCGGGTGGCGGCGTTGCAGCCGGTTCGTTGGGCATACCCGATCTGGGCATAACCACACTGGAAGATGTGCTGACGGATATTCAACGGATCACTTACGTATGCAATTTGCCGCTTTTGGTGGATGTGGACACGGGTTTCGGACCTTCAGCCTTTAATGTCGCCCGTACCGTAAAGTCGCTGATCAAAGCCGGTGCGGCCGCGTTGCATATCGAAGACCAGGTTGGCGCCAAACGTTGCGGCCACCGGCCGGGAAAGGAAGTTGTCAGCAAGGATGAAATGTCCGACAGGATAAAAGCCGCGGTCGACGCCCGGACGGACGCCGGCTTTGTGATCGGCGCAAGGACGGATGCCTTTGCCAATGAGGGTTTGGAAAAAACGTTGGAAAGGGCTGTCGCTTATAGGGAAGCCGGCGCTGATTTTATTTTTGCCGAAGCCGTTCCTGAGCTGAGCTTATACCAAAAATTCGTAGATGCTACCGGCATTCCCGTATTGGCAAACATTACGGAGTTCGGGATGATAAAGCTGTATACGGTAGATGAATTAAAGGCCGCCGGCGTCGGGCTGATCTTATATCCGCTTTCCGCATTCCGCGCCGCCAATAAGGCGGCCCTGAACGTCTATCAGCATATCCGCAAAGACGGCACACAGAAGAACGTGCTGGATACGATGCAAACCCGGGAGGAACTCTACAAGAGCATCGGTTATCACGACTATGAACAAAAATTAGATAACCTGTTTAATAAGAATAAAAATGTCCAGTAGTACAGAAGGGGTCTTCAAGCCCAAGAAAAGTGTAGCGCTCTCGGGCGTCACCGCCGGGAATACGGCGCTATGCACCGTTGGAAAAAGCGGAAACGACTTACATTACCGCGGCTACGATATTCTCGAACTGGCGGAAAAAGCGCAGTTTGAAGAGGTGGCATACCTGTTGATCCACGGTCAGTTGCCTACCCAGCCCAGGCTGAACGCTTATCGGGCCAAGCTAAAGGGCTTGCGGGGGCTGCCTCAGGCCGCAAGACATATCCTGAGGAACATTCCTTCCACCGCTCATCCAATGGATGTGCTGCGCACGTTTGCATCCGTATCAGGAACGATCAATCCCGAGAAAGAGGACCATAACGTAGCGGGCGCAAGGGATATCGCGGATAAATTGATGGCTTCCTTTGGCTCCGCCCTTCTGTATTGGTATCACTATACGCATAATGGGAAAGAGATCGAAGTGGAAACAGACGACGAGACCATCGGGGGCCATTTCCTGCACCTGCTGCATGGCAGGAAACCTTCGGCGTCCTGGGTAAAAGCGATGCAGATCTCGTTAAACCTGTATGCGGAACACGAATTCAATGCGTCTACTTTTGCCGCCCGCGTGATTGCAGGCACCGGCTCGGACGTCTATTCAGCCGTTACCGGAGCGATCGGGGCGTTGAGAGGCCCGAAGCATGGCGGCGCCAATGAAGTGGCCTTCGATATCCAGAGCCGTTATAACTCACCCGATGAAGCCGAGGCGGATATCCGTCAACGGTTGGCAAATAAAGAAGTGATCATCGGTTTTGGCCATCCGGTTTACACCATTTCAGACCCGAGGAATGCCGTCATCAAAAAGGTCGCGAGGGAGCTTTCTGCGGAAGCCGGGGACAGGCTCTTATATGAGATTGCCGAACGGCTGGAAACGGTTATGTGGAACGAGAAGAAGATGTTCCCGAACCTGGATTGGTTCTCCGCCGTCTCGTATCATTTGATGGGCGTTCCGACCCTCATGTTCACGCCGCTGTTTGTGATCTCCAGAATTACCGGTTGGAGCGCACATGTCATCGAACAAAGACAGGACGGTAAGATCATTCGTCCAAGCGCCAATTACACCGGCCCGGACAACCGGGAGTTCATCCCTATCGATAAACGCAAATAAAGCATAATGCCGTCACACATTTCGAATGAAAGGCCGCAGCCGGATAAGGTATTGGTGGATATCGCAGACTACGTATTAAACTATGAGATCGAAAGCGAGCCGGCCTGGACAACAGCGCACTATTGTCTTTTGGATACGCTCGGCTGCGGGTTGGAAGCGTTGACCTATCCGGCCTGTACCAAACTCCTTGGCCCGATAGTAAAAGGGACGGTCGTGCCTAACGGCGCAAAGGTGCCGGGGACTCCCTTTCAGCTGGATCCGGTTCAGGCGGCATTCAACATTGGCGCCATAATCCGCTGGCTGGACTTCAATGATACGTGGCTTGCCGCCGAATGGGGGCATCCTTCAGACAACCTGGGAGGGATCCTGGCAACCGCCGATTGGCTTTCCAGAACATCTGTCGCAGCGGGCAAGCCGCCCTTGCTGATGAAAGCCGTGCTGGATGCCATGATAAGGGCGCATGAGATCCAGGGCGTATTGGCATTGGAGAATTCATTCAATAAAGTCGGTTTAGACCACGTCGTGCTGGTCAAAGTTGCTTCGACCGCCGTCGTGGGGCGGCTTTTAGGATTGACCCGCGATGAGCTGATCAACGCCATCTCATTGGCATTTGTAGATGGCCAGTCTTTGAGGACCTATCGTCATGCCCCGAATACGGGAAGCCGTAAGTCCTGGGCGGCCGGCGACGCTACATCAAGGGCTGTTCGCCTGGCTTTGATCGCCCAAACCGGAGAAATGGGCTATCCTTCCGTACTGACCGCAAAGACCTGGGGCTTTTATGACGTTTCTTTCAAAGGAAAGGATTTCAAATTCCAGAGGGATTATGGCTCGTATGTCATGGAGAATGTCTTGTTCAAGATCTCTTTCCCTGCCGAATTCCATTCCCAGACGGCTGTTGAAGCCGCGATGACCTTACATCGGAAGTTCAACGACCTGGGCAAGACTGCCGATGAGATCAAAAGGATCACCATCCGTACGCATGAAGCGGCTATCCGGATCATCGACAAGAAAGGACCGTTGAATAACCCTGCGGACCGCGACCACTGTATCCAGTACATGATTGCCGTTCCGCTTATCTTTGGAAGACTGACTGCCGCGGATTATGAAGATAATATTGCGGCGGACCCCAGGATCGATGTACTGCGCGACAAAATGGAATGCGTGGAAGACCGGCAATTCACCAGGGATTACCATGATCCGGAGAAACGTTCCATTGCCAACGCACTGACCGTCGAACTGAATGACGGCACGGTGATGGATGAAGTAGTGGTGGAATATCCTATCGGCCATAAACGCAGACGGCAGGAAGGTATCCCCGAACTGATAAAGAAATACAAGATCAATCTGGCAAGAATGTTCCCCGAAAAGCAACAGCGGGTCGTGCTGGAAAGCTCCCTGGATTATAATACGCTTATCCAAACGCCGGTGAATGAGTTTGTAGATAAGATGGTTATATAAAAAATTGTATATTTAAGGTTTCACCGCCCCAAAACTAAGCCGGCACCCTTTGCCCTTGCCCAAAAACGCCAGCTTTCTTTATGGTAAAGAAGACCCTTATTTTTATCGTCATCCTGACCGCATGGGGCACTCTGCTGTATGGCCAGCCGCTTGTCTTTTCGCCCACGACGCTTCCCGACGGGCTTTACGGGTCGGTCTATCCCAGTCAGACCCTGACGGTCACCGGCGGCACCGCGCCATATTCTTTTTCGATATCCGCAGGCAGCCTTCCACCGGGCATCTCGTTGTCCGGCGATGGAACATTATCCGGCACGCCGACCGCGGCGGGAGCGTATGCATTTACCGTTACAGCTACGGATAACTCCCCATCGCCGGGCCCGTATTCGAACACGCAGGATTATACCCTGAATATCGACCAGGCCGTCGTGACGATCACAGCCAATAATGCGAGCATGACCTATGGGGGAACGATACCGGCTCTAAGCGTCGTCTATAGCGGCTTTGTCAATGGGGACAACGCCTCCGGCCTGACGACCCAGCCGACCGTTTCTACGACGGCCACTTCCGCTTCCCCTGCAGGGACCTATCCCATCACTGCTTCAGGCGCGGTGGATTCAAATTATACTTTCACCTACCAAAGCGGTACGTTGACGGTGGGCAGGGCTTCCCTGACCGTCACCGCAGACAATAAAGCGATGCCGTTGGGCGGCCCCCTGCCAGCCCTGACGGTCAGCTATACCGGTTTCGTCAATGGGGACGGCCCCGGCAACCTGACCACGCAGCCTGCGGCCACGACGACGGCGACGGCGGCTTCCCCTGCCGGATCTTATCCGATCACGCCTCATGGCGGCTCCTCACCCAACTATAACTTCTCCTATGTCAACGGCACGCTTGCCGTGGCGCAGGCGGTCCTGACCATTACGGCCAACCCTGCCAGCAGCGTCTACGGTGCGCCGCTCGTGCCGCGTGGCTCGCTTACCGTCAGCTACAGCGGTTTCGTCAATGGGGATGGCCCCGGCAACCTGACCACGAAGCCAACGGTCAACAACTCGGCTGCCCCCGGCTCCCCTGTGGGCACCTATACGCTCATCCCCACCGGAGCGGTCGACCCGAACTATGCCATCCAATACGTCAATGGCACGTATACGATCACCGCGGCGCCGCTCACCATTACCGCGGCCAATAAGACAATGACCTACGGAGCCGCCATGCCTGCGCTTACCGCGACCTACAGCGGCTTTGTCAATGGAGACAAAGCATCGAGCCTGACGACGCCGGCCGCCATCACCACGACAGCCAATTCCGCTTCCCCTGCCGGGACTTATCCTATCTCCGTATCGGGCGCCGTTGATCCCAACTACACCATCACCTACAACCGCGGAACGCTGACCATCAGTCCCGCTACCCTGAACGTAACCGCCAGGGCGCAGACAAAGAAATACGGTACGCCGGACCCGCATTTTACATTTACCGCAAGCGGTTACCAGAATGGCGACGACTCGGCCATCTTTACCGGCAGTCTGAGCAGAACGGCGGGTGAGAATGTCGGCGTCTATCCCATAAACATCGGCACCTTAAAAGCGGGCGGCAGCTACACCATCCACTTTACCGGCAATAATTTAACCATTACCATCGGGGCTCAACAAATTACCTGGGATCAAAGCCTGATAGTAGGCTGCAACGGCACCACCCACGTGCAGCTGAACGCCACGGCAAGCAGCGGCCTGCCGGTAAGCTATTCGGTATCCGACAATACCGTCGCCACCGTGGCCGGAAATGTAATGACGCTATTGAAGCCGGGTAGTGCCATCGTTACCGCATCTCAATCCGGAAATTCCAATTATGCCGCGGCGGCGCCGGTGAAAGATACCGTCTCCTACCAGGCGGCTTCACTTATTACCCAGCACTGGAACGACGTCATCTTTTTCGACAACAGCAGCGACGACTATGTAGCCTGGCAATGGTATAAAAATGACAGCCTGATCCCCGGAGCCACCGCTCCATATTATAGCGAAACGCCTTCACTGAATGGAGAATATTTTGTCATCGCGACCAATAAGGACAGCCAGCAGGTCCAAAGCTGCACTTTGTCGATTACGGGCGGCGCCGCAATACCGGGAGGGATAAAAGCCCAACCCAATCCGGTCAGCAAAGGCGGGGTCGCCACCGTTACCAGCAACTATCCCGCCGCCGCGTTGCAGGGCGCCGTTTTACAGATAGTGGACCTTACCGGCAGAGTGCGGCAGCAGGTGACTTCCGTTCAGCCATCCATGCAGGTTACGATGCCTTCCGATAACGGGATCTATATCATCAATCTACTCCTGTCCAACGGAGCAAAGGCAAGCGTCAATGTACTCGTGGCGAGCCAGTAAGAAATACAGATCATGATAACACGAAAATGACGACAAAAGAGAATGAAAGCGCCGGCAGGGAGCGGCCAGCCAACAGGTCTGCCGCAGATACCAGGCGCACCTCCGGGAGATCCATGCCTGCCGTTCCGCCATTTCAATTGGTGAAGATCAACCATTTTGCCCCTGATGGAACCCAACTCGATACGGATGAGCCCACAGAGATCATAAATTACGTCACCGGCTTATTAAAAAGGGAGGAATTCTCCGTGGTAGAATTATTGATAGCGGATCTTAAAAAGGTGGGAGATGGTAAAAGTAAAACGTTGGTTCAGGAAATCGAGGGGATAGTCGTTAAGGAGAGACAGACCCGAGGTAAAGAAAGTTTAGAAGGAAAAGCGCAGACGGGGGACAAACTTAACCAATCAACCCCCGGACCGATCCTGGAAGCCTTTCGTACAAGAAACGTAGTGATAGCGGGCGAGTCTCATGGTAAAGCAGGGGCAGCCGAAATGGAGAAGAAAGTATGGGGAAAACATGGAATAGAGGTCAAATATGAGAGCGAAAGCATAAAGGACAAAGAAAAGGGGAATGTAAACCCGGATCCGCCCGCTTTGCGGATGTTATACTTTATTGAAGACTTCTATGAATTGCTGTTGCAGTATAAAGCCAATGGCGACAAGTTGTTTCTTCAACTGGCAGACGTGTCATACAATCGATGTGTAAGAGAACGCAGCAACTACACCCCGGATGTGATCAAGGCAAGCTTAAAAGAACAGGGGGACCCCATTTCCTATGCACAACTTGTAGCTTATCCGAACATCATGTTTGAAACTTTGGAGTTGGCGGAAAAAATGAAATTCGATGCGCTCTTCAAGGAGGACAAGGTTTCCGGTCCTGCCAGATTAATACTCGGATTGCTGGATGAAATAAAGGAAAAACGGCATAAAGCCAGCGACAAACCTATTGTGCGCGAGATGCGATCGGAGGCGATGTTCAGATCCTTGCAGGGAGATCTCAAGACGGCGAGCAAAACGATCTATAAAGTCGGGAATAATCATATCGTAGACATCGGCAACAACGCGGATCTGGCAAAGCACGCATGGATCTTTACCGAGGAGCAATATTTGAAAGAATTAGGCAGACAGGCCGCCATGCTGAAATGAGGATTCTCTTTGTATCTTTGGAAAATGACCAATCCAAAAACAATAACCATTGCTGCAAACAGCAGCCACCCGCTGACAGTTAACCGCCTGGGCTACGGCACGATGCGACTTACCGGCCCCGAGATCTACGGCGAGCCGCCAAACCGGAAGGAAGCCTTGCAGATCCTGAAGAAGGCGGTAGAAAGCGGCGTTAATTTTATCGATACGGCGGATTACTACGGTGAAGACGTAACCAACCGATTGATTGCGGAAGCTTTATATCCGTACCCTGAAGATCTGGTGATCTGCACAAAAGTCGGGGGCGCCCGCAAGCCCGATAAAAGCTGGATCCCCTTTAACAAACCCGAAAATCTGCGCACCAGTATCGAAAATAACCTCCGCACGCTTAAGATCGATCAGGTAACGCTTGTGCATTTCAGGGCAATGGGCGGAGCGATGAATTTCGAAGAATCGATGGAAGCCATGTTCCAACTGCAGCGGGAAGGCAAGATATTGCATGTCGGCGTAAGCAATGTCACCAGGGAAGAACTGGAAACAGCCATGGGAATGGGTGAAATTGCTACTGTGGAAAACATGTATGGGCACGCGCAACGGGCCACGCATAATGCGGGGCATATGGTAAGCAACGGCGGGGAAGAAGTACTGGAGATCTGTGAAAAGAACGCGATACCGTTGGTGCCTTATTTTTCATTGTTCCTGTCCGTACCCAAAAAGGACGTCCGGATCGCCGAGATCGCCAAAAAATATGGGATAAACGAAATACAGGCAAATATTGCCTGGCTGCTGCATAAGTCGCCATGGATCCTGCCTATCCCAGGCACTTCATCGCTGGCGCATTTCCAGGAAAATATGCTTGCCGCCAATATCCGGCTGACCAAAGAGGATATGGAGTTTTTAGGATAAGGTTTTCCCGTCACGGTTTCAGGTAGTGAAGCACGACATGCCCTGATCTGAGGATCTTTGTACCGGCAAGTTTCAGTTGAAATCTGTCCGGCAGGCTAATGCCTTTTAACAGCCGTGTACCTTCGCCCACAAGGACTGGCTGAATGACAAAGATATATTCATCAACTAACCCAAGCTCTATCAGTTGTGAAGGAAAGGTCACCCCGCCAAGCAAGATATTTTTGCTTTGTTCCTGTTTCAATTTAGGTATTTCGTCTTCCGGCCTCCCGCGAACAATCCTCGAGTTCTTATCTTCAACCTTGGATAAGGATCGCGAAAAAACAACTTTTTCGGCGGAGTCGAATGCCCGGGCAAATTCGATTGTCGACGTTGTCTGGCCGGTCGGGTTCTTTGCGATATCAGGCCAGAAAGGAACCATCAATTCATAGGTTGTACGCCCATAGACGAGCAGGCCGGCGTCCCGAATGAGTTGGGCAAAAAAATCATGTATTTCTACATCGGGGATCATTTTGGTATGGTCGCAGCAACCATCTATGCTAAGGTTGATCGAGTAAATTACATTTCCCATCGACTGCTTTTGGTTTTCCTCAAATTAGTAAATGTGAGGTCACAAACATTATTAAATTATGATTCCTTTCGGTATTTCGCAAAGAACGGCTTCCATTTTTTCGTTTTTGCGCCGTCATCAGGCGGGAATATGCCCTACCTTGGTATCCCCAAATAACCTTGTTTTATGAAAAAGATCTCCCTGTGCACGGTCTGTATGAACCGGCTTCAATTTCTGAGTAAAACGCTTCCGGTAAACCTCGCTGAGAATAAAGACCATGCGGGGGTGGAATTCCTCGTGCTCGACTACAATTCAGGTGACAATATGGAAGCGTGGGTTCGCGATAACATGAGTGAATACCTGGAGTCGGGATTATTGAAGTATTACAAAACCTATGATCCGGTATATTTCCACCTTGGGCACTCCAAAAATATGATCATGAGAATGGCTACGGGAGAGATCATCGGGATGGTCGATGCGGATAATTTTGCGGGCCCCGGGTATACCCGATGGGTTGAAGAGACCTTCCGGGTAAACGGCCCCAATAGCATTACCACCACTTTACGAAAAGACAGCATTCCCTATCGTGACCAGGGCGGCAAACTATGTTTTTCCAAAGACCTTTTCCATGCGGTAAAAGGATTTGATGAAGAGCTGATCGGGTATGGGATGGATGACGTCGACCTGGCCAACCGGCTCGAAAATGCCGGCGGGAAAAGAGTATTCCTCGAAGAGGAGAAGTATTTGCTGTACATCGGTCATTCCGAAAATGAGAGAGTCAAGAATTATCGTTACACTAACTTGCTGAGTAACATCTATTATAAGATGACAGATTCCTCCGGATCCGGGAATCTCCGGACGTTATATTTATTTAAGGATGGAACTTTTTCCGACATGAACTATAAATTCAGGGAGAACCTGAAGACAAATTTGGTGCTGACCTACCATGGGTGGATCGTTGAACGGCAAGACGGAAGGAAAGACGGCCGTTTCACCCAAAGCGACGGAATGTTATCCCTTCTTTATGAAGACGGGTCGGTCTCAAAATATAGCGGCTATGACAAAGGGCTCCTTCAATCGGTTATGGAAAAAGATACGATCTGGAAAGAAGTCCGGAAGGACGAGGGGATGTATATAACGGCCGTATACGCCTATGGCGAATGTCAAAATCGTCTCCGGTCTGTGGAGAACGAACGTGATCCAAACCGGATAAATGAAGGCGGCTGGGGAAGGGGAACGGTTTATCTCAATTTCGACAGGTCGCGGCCTATAGAGCTCCGTTAGGCCAATTCGGCCGTGAGTATTATTAAAAATTTATTTTTCATGTAGTTGCAACTAACAGGTCGTTTATTTATATATCTTCATCGCAGGTTAGAATAATTTCAAATATTCCATCAACTTGATTAAATTTAATAAAGTTGCTTAGTATTAAGGAATTAAAGGATGGCGGTGAATTTTCCTTCAGACAAGTATTTGACCAATACCATCAAAAACTTTATTTCTTTGTCCTATACAAAACAAGATCCGAATATATAGCGGAAGAGGTAGTGCAGATGACGTTTACTAAACTTTGGCAATCCCGCCAAACTTTACAGGAAGAATACGCTATTTCCACCCAGTTGTTCAGAATTGCCAATACGATACTTATTGATTTTCTGCGAAAGTATAGCAACAAAGAGGCGGTAACCGCCCGTCTGGATGTGGTGGATATTGAAAAAGGGGTCGACAGTACGAATGACAAAATGCGCGGCGCCGAATTGCAAAAAAGGATATCGGAGGCGGTTAATGACCTGCCTCCGGTAAGAAAACAGGTATTTGAAATGAGCAGGGAGCAGGGGATGTCATACAGGGAAATCGCCGCGACCTTGTCTGTTTCTTCCAAAACGGTAGAAACGCATATTTACAAGGCGCTAAAGCAGATAAAAAAACATATAATTTGACAAAAGAGGAGAACATAAGGAATTTTTCCGAGGAAGAATGGGAGGAGTTTCAGCCCAATCATGTTTTATCGCCCGAGATCTCCGGTAAATTGTGGAATAACATAAGGAGAAATACCGCGTCTCTTGCGGTGCGTTCTTATTTCAGCCGGGCGGCGGTGGCGGCGTCAGTTTTATTGGTCATAGGCGTGTCCTGGTATTTCATTTTGAATAAACGAACGACAAGCGTAATTAGTCCTGCAACTGTTGCGATAACAAAGGATATTTTCAATAATACTCCGCAAAAAATGACGCTTACCCTAAGCGACGGTAGTAGAGTAGAATTGTTGCCTAACAGCACGCTTTCTTATCCGAAAAACTTTGACTCCATAAAAAGAGATGTGATCCTGAACGGCGAAGCAAATTTCAACATCGCCAAAGAAGTCGCCAAGCCTTTTTCCGTATATAGCAATTCAGTCTTAATCACTGTTTTAGGTACGAACTTCACGGTAAACTCGTTTGAAGCGGATAATGCGACAAAAGTAATCCTGCATGAAGGAAGGGTAATGGTAAAGATCCCGAACTCCGCTTTCCGGGACAGCAAAAATGAATATTACCTTACTCCGGGGGATATTTTCATCTTTAAAAAGGTAAATAAGCGATCTGCCGCCGTCAAAGCAACGCCTATAGCAACCCCAACGATCATTCTTAATGATTCACTACCGGCACGCGTACTGCATCTTGAAAGGGATAACAATGACGGCTATATCTTCGACAACTTTCCTCTCGATATAGTCTTTGACCAACTGCAGATTATTTACAATACAAAAATTATATATAATAAAGCGGATCTGGGCAACCGGTCATTTATCGGAAAAATAGATAAAAAAGATTCGCTTTATCATATCCTCAATAGCATTGCGCTGCTCAATCATTTCAGTTTACATAAAGAAGGCGATAGCTTTATTATAAGCAATTAATCCCGGGCCAACTTACTCCCGCCCCAACCGATTCCGCGGATCGTGCCGCCACTCCTTATTAAGTTAATATTAACAGTAAGGGGAAGGTCTATGGGATACGTATAATAAAGAAACAAAAACCTCACGGAAGAATAAGTTTATTATATGATTAGATCAATTACCAAAACAAGACGGATCCTATTTGTGCTCTTATTGGCGGCTTTCTGTCATATCCAATTGATTACCAATGCTCAGGGTTTAACTAATGCGATAAAGGGGCAGGTATATGACGAGAATGGGCAACCTGTTACCTATGCCTCCGTACTTGCAAGAAATCAAAGTACCGGCAAAACCACGACTACACAAACAGACTCTCTGGGTATTTTCATTTATCACAACCTGCCTGCCGGAGGCCCTTATTCATTTGTTGTTTCACACGTAGGCTTTCAAACGCAAACCTTATCCGGATATAATATAAAAACCGACGCCGACATCTCCTTACTGATCAAATTGAAACCGGTAGAGAACGGTTTGAATGAAGTCATCGTTACCGGCCGTGCCGGTGCGCTGAACCGCACAAAGTTGAACACAAGCTATTCGGTTACCAGTATCGGTTATAATGCGCTTAGCCTGCAGGGGCCTACAAGCGTCACCGAGACGTTGAAATCAGTACCCGGTTTCTGGGTTGAAGCGACCGGAGGCGAGGCGAGCGGCAATGTAAGAGCAAGGGGTGTTCCCGTGGATGGCTTCGGATCGATCCAGTTGTTGGAAGACGGTGTTCCGGTACAACATGATCCTGCCCTGGGCTACCTGAACGGAGACCAGGCATTTCGTTTCGATGAGACCATTCAATCCATTGAAGTCGTTCGTGGCGGCCCTTCTTCCGTATTTTATTCAAATGCGCCGGCAGGGGCGGTGAACTATATCCCCCGCGCCGTTGGGGATAGAACAGAAGGTATTTTTAAGATGACCCTGGGAGGAGATCAACTTCTAAGAGAAGATTTTTGGATAGGAGCTCCTATCGCCGATGGATGGAAATTTGCTGCCGGGGGCTTCTACCGCACGGAGTCGGGAGTGCGTAATCCTGGTTATACCGGTAATCATGGCGGACAAATTCGATTTTCTCTTGGCAAAGCATGGGAAAAAACGTCCTTGAACATCGACTATAAGCAACTAAATGACGATGTGGTGTTCTATACCGATCTGCCGATGACCTATAACAGCAAGGGCAAGATTGTAGCCGTGCCGGGCTTTAATGGCAACTACGGCGCGATTGCCGGCGGTGAAACGGAAAGAATGAACATGGTCCAGGGGGACAGCAGTCTTTATCACTATGATAATACGGTCGGGACCGCAGTCAAAAGGAGCCAGGTGACGATCAAATTTCAGACTGAACTGGCTGATAACTGGGTCTTAAAGAATTCGATCCGTTTCGATAATACACAAACCCAGCGCAACGGCCTCTTTGCGCTCAACTTATTGACTGCCGATTCATTTTACAAGGCCCAATCGGCCCTGCTGGCGCAAGCTCCGGGCGCATCGCAATTAGGGTTCCAATATGTAACTACAGGCACGATGTTCAACAATGCCGGTCAAAACGGCAATGGCATGGTTATACAGGGCGGGTTAAGAGGCATTTCAATGCCCATGGCGGAAGTCACGAATGATCTGCATCTTTCGCACGTTTTCTTTACGGGTAATTCAAAACACGATTTTAACTTAGGATACTATTACGCCCACTTCAGTCAGAACTTCAGCAGATATTCTTCAAAAGTATATCTGGATGTTCAAAATAATTCAAGGTTATTGAATATCGTGGCCCTGGATGGAAGCGGGAATGTAGTACATACATTTTCCAATAATGGAGTGTCCCAATTTGGGTATGAGTGGGCGGATGCCAATGGCGAACAGACGACCAATGCGCTTTATGTGAGTGATGAGTGGCAGATCTCACCTGCTTTCCGGCTGGACGGCGGGGTGCGTTGGGAATATGCGCAAACGGACGGGGTTGTCGAGCAGTCGCAAACCGTAAACCTGGGTACTTATGCGACGTCCCAAATAACCACCGGAAACGGATTATGGAAGGGCTACAGTCATCATTTCGACTACACTACCTGGACATTGGGAGCCGATTATCAACTTTCAGGAAATATGGGTCTCTTCGGCAGATATACGTCCGCGGCGCGGATTCCCGGGTTTGGCACCTATTATACCAATGTCAACGCCACGGCCGTTACCCAAACAATGGAGCTTGGTGAAGTCGGATTCAAATATGCCCGCAAGCTATTCTCCTTTTATGGTACGGGATTCTGGACAAAGTATAATAACGTCGGTTTCACAAATGAGGTCAGCACCCTGAACGGATTCACATCCGTGAATGCAAATGCAAATACGGAAACATTCGGCCTTGAAGCGGAAGGCGCTATCTACCCGGTTGAATGGTTTGACATTTCGGCGACGGCTACCTATCAGCATGGGGTTTATGAGGGATATGTCATCAACGCGGTTTCCGGAAATACCCTGACGGAAAAAAGCAATTACAATGGCAATCAGCTTATCAGGGTACCGCATACCTCTATCAGGGCCGTTCCCGGATTCAATTTGTTTCGCAACCGCCTTCGCTTGCAATCCGCGATAGAATATGAAGGGAAACGCTATACGGATGTTGCGAACTCTCAGGTGTTACCCGCCTATACGAAAGTCGATATAGACGCTTCGGTGAAGGTTACCAATGAAATTTCAATTTTTGGAGTTGTCGATAACCTTACCAATTCCCTGGGACTCACGGAAGGTAACCCCCGCCAGGGTGAGATCCAAAGCGCCGAGGCAAATCAATATATATTTCTGGCCCGGCCATTGCTTGGAAGAAGCTTCAAGATCTCTTTCAGGTATAAGTTTTAATGGCGAACGATACCGGACTTATGGACCCGGAACGTTTTTCGGGGATGGAGCGGCAAAATCGTCCTCTTTTGGCATAGGCTTTGCGGCAATTCTAGTTCCAACTCTCTCAGTCGGTCGACCAACGACATCCCTTCCCGGGAAAAATATTTAATTTACATCTTATGGTCAATAACTATTTCAAAACCGCGTGGCGAAACTTATGGAAGAACAGAATTTTCTCTTTCATTAATATCACCGGGCTAACTATAGGTTGCACCAGCTTCATGCTGATCGCGCTGTATATTTTTGATGAATTTACTTTTGACCGGTTCCATCAGAATGCCGGCAACATTTACCGGATAGTTGAAAGCCAGACGTCGGCAGAGGGTAAGACTACCAGGAGATCCGGCACAGGCTTTCAGGTTTCGGCAAGCGCAAAATCCGCTTTTCCCGAGATCCGGGATGCAGCGCGGCTTTCGGTATATTGGCGTGCAAGTGTTTATTCAGGAGATAATAGCGCAAATGTTTTCCAGGAGGATTTTATAGCCGGCAACCCCGGCTTCCTGAGTGTCTTTAGCTTCCCTTTATTGTACGGCGACCGAAGCAGCGCGTTAACGGAGCCCAAATCGGTTATCCTTACCGAAACATCGGCAAAGAAATTTTTTGGCCGGTCCAACGTAGTTGGAAAGCTGTTGTTTTTCGACAATGATCCTGTTCCTTATAAGGTGACCGCGGTATTTAAGAACTTTCCTGCGAATTCAAGCATTTCATTTGATCTTTTAGTTTCGGAGGCTTCGCTTTTGACCAACAAAGACGCGAAGGAATGGCTTGCCGATGACTGGACGTCCGGCGCGTTTGCCACTTATCTATTGCTTAACGACAATACCGATATTTCCGCTTTGAATAACAAATTGGACAACTTTATCGCTGCAAATCATAAAGCCGATCCGGGGGTTAAGAGCCATGTGCAATTACAGGCATTGAAAGACGTTCATTTTTATTCGAACGACATTGAAGGTGATTCCGGAAAAAAGGGTAATATTTCTTACATCTATGTTTTTCTTACCGTCGCCTGCTTTATAATTTTAATTGCATGCATCAATTACATGAATCTTGCTACCGCCCGGTTTACGAATAGGGGAAAGGAGATCGCCATCCGAAAAGTTTCAGGCGCGTCAAGAGCATCGCTTGTGCGGCAATTTCTTACGGAAGCATTGCTGGTTACTATTCTTTCCGTGCTTATTTCGCTCGTGGTTGCAGATACTTTATTGCCCCTTTTCAATTCTTTTGCAGGGAAGGACCTCGCCTTAAACGTCCACACGGATTACCGGATCTGGGCAGGCATTCTTTTGATCGTAGTCATTGTTACTTTATTGGCGGGTGTTTACCCTGCTTTATTTCAATCGGGCCTTAACCCGTTGGCGCTGTTAAAAAGCAAAATTCGATTGGGGTGGGGCAACATCTCTTTGCGGCGCTCACTGGTCGTTTTCCAGTTTATGATCTCAATTGTTTTTATTGCGGCTACTATAATTATTTATCAGCAAATGCAATATGTAAATAATAAAGATCTTGGCTTTGATAAAGACAAACTTTTGGTTATCGATATCAACAGTAATCGCGGTAGTGCTGCAACGGTAAGAAAGGAATTTGAAAAGCTTTCGCAGGTCAAGTCGGTTTCCGTAACAACGATGGTTCCCGGTGAATGGAAGACTATCCCTTCGGTAAAAGTGTCTTCGGGAAAGGGTACCGCCACAAGTGGAAATGACATGTATTTCTTTGGCGTGGATGATCAATTTCTTTCAACGTATAATATTAAGTTATTAAACGGAAGAAACTTTTTTGCATCAGGCAATGCAAACTCCTCTGCCGTACTTATTAATGAAACTGCCGCAAAAGCGCTTGGAATTACGAATGCTTCAGGGCAGGCGGTAACAATTCAATCCGCAAAATTTGGCGGTGACAATCGCTCCGGGCTGGACAAGCCTTTAACCCTGAATGTTGCGGGCATAGTGAAAGATTTTAATTTTCAATCGTTACATGTGCCGCTTGCTCCAATGATAATGGGGTTTAAAAATAACCCTATTGCCGGCATCAATTATCTGACTGTGCGACTTCAGGGAAGCGATATCGATGCCGCGCTGAAACAGATGAATGCTATTCTGCACAGCATAGACCAGGGTAGCCTCTTCGAATATCATTTTCTGGATAAACAATGGGAGTCGCTTTATCGGGAGGATAAAACCAGGCAAACCATATTTTTTGCCGTCTCGCTTCTAGCTATTTTCATCGCTGCTTTAGGATTGTTGGGTCTAACCATTTATGCGGCCGAACAACGCGTAAAAGAGATCGGGATACGAAAAGTATTGGGGGCAAATGTTAGCGGTATTGTCCTTTTGCTTTCGAAGGAGTTCCTTAAACTGGTGCTTATCGCCGCCCTGGTTGCGATCCCTGTTGCATGGTACTTTATGGATAAGTGGCTGGAAGGCTTTGCTTACAGGATAAATATCAATTGGTTGGCTTTTGTTTTGTCCACATTGGCGGCAGTCATGATCGCTATGGCAACGATCAGTCTACAGGTAGTAAAAGCCGCAATGGCCAATCCCGTTAAGAGCCTTCGTGCGGAGTAGCGGATACTTCACCTCCTCCGACTGAAACATTTGAAATATATATTATATCTCTTTACATTTGGTTTGTAGTTGAAGGATTTACGATAGACCAAATGTATGTGCGCGCATATCCATAGGCAAGCGGCGCCAAAACCGAGAAATAGCGGCATCGAAGTCTTGGGGGACATACCCTGGGGAACGCATTTTTGTGTTCTCTACGAGACACAGAAGGATCTGATGGATGTGCTGGTGCCTTTTTTCAAGGCCGGGCTGGACAATAACGAGTTCAACTTACTGGTGATCTCCAATCCCTACCTGACCACCGTCGACGAAGCGGTGGCTGCACTGGAACAGGAGGTTGCCGATATTCATAAGTACCTTGAAAGCGGCCGTCTTGAGATCTTCAACGCGTCTGAGTGGTACCTCAGGGATAATGTCTTTGATGCCCGGCACGTATTGCAGGCATTGAAAGAAAAAGTCGCCGCCGCGGTGGCCCGTGGTTTCGAAGGGATCAGGGCTTCAGGCGACCTGTTCTGGCTGGAACAGAAATACCGGAACGCTTTTTACGCTTATGAAAAACAGATCCATGATCTCATTGCCGATCAACCGGTGATCATTCTATGCTCCTATCCGCTCTCAAAATTCGGCGGAGCGGAAGTCCTTGACATTATACAGGCACACCAGTTTGCCATAAGCAGACGACAGGGGAAATGGGAGCTTATCGAGAGCCCGGCGTTGGTGCGGGCAGGAGGAGAAATGAAAAAAATAACCGAACTATTACAGGTTAAGAGGGAACCGGGCGCCCGGTTCCGGGGAATGGGTTATTTGCTGGCCCTGTTGTCGGTCGGCATAGCGTCAATTGCCGCAAAAGATCTGATAAACGCACCGGTTTCGCTCTTTCTATGCGCCATTATTGTCAGCGCCATATATGGCGGCAGCGGCCCCGGCTTGCTCGCCGTGATGCTTTCGCTACTCTCATTTGCGTATTACTTTGTCGGCCACGGCGATCTCAGGAATGTCAGCCTGGAGGAATTGTCGCGTTTCCTGATCTTCGCCCTGTCATGCTTCTTTGTGGTAGTGCTGGTAGCCAGACAAACCAATTCGGCAAGATCCCTCAGGCGTGCACACGGCGTTCTGTCTTTGGCGATCCGCAACCTGAGGGAAACCAACGGGGCGCTTCGGATCGAGATCAAAGAGCGCGGCCACACGGAAGCGCTGTTGCAAAAAAAAGGTCTCGAATTCCAGGCCATTGTCGAGAATGCACCCGACCCGATCATCCGGTATGACCGGGAGTTTCGCCCTACCTATATCAATCCGGCAGCGATAAGGGCGGGTACTTTGCTGACGGATACGCTGGCCGGAAATGCGGGATCGGCGGGAGTATCCTCCGAAGACCGTGCGAACGAAGGAGCCCGGTTCCGGCGTCTGGTCGGTTCGGTCTTTAGCTCCGGTTTGGTACAAGAGTATGAGATCCGCCTGGCATACGGCGAGACGCCTACCTTCTATAATGTCCGTTTATGTCCTGAGATGGATCGCTTTGGGACGGTGGTAAATGTCCTTTGCATAACCCGGGATATTTCGAAGCGCAGGCAGACGGAAGATGAGCTCCGGCTTGCATATCAGCGGCTGACTTACCATGTTGAAAATACCCCGCTGGCGGTAATTGAACTCGACAAAGACCTTAATATCAGACGATGGTCGCCCCGGGCTGAAGAGATCTTCGGTTGGAAGGCGTCGGAAGCGCTTTCCAAGAACGTGCATGACCGGGATTTCCGCATCATCTTTGAGGAAGACCAGGAAGCCGTAAACAAGATCAACGAGGAACTGACACAAGGCGCCGTAAACAGGAACATAAGCGTAAACCGGAATTACACAAAATCCGGCGACCTGATCTATTGCGAATGGTATAATTCCGTCCTTAGGGATGAGGGCGGGAATATGATAACGATATTATCGCTTGTGCTCGATGTGACCGAAAGAAAAAAGGCGGAGATCATTCTCAACAAATCCTATGAAGAGATCCGGCAATTGTCAAATCATCTTCAGAACATTCGCGAAGAAGAGCGGTCGCACATTGCAAGAGAGATCCATGACGAATTGGGACAGCAATTGACCGTTCTGAAGATGGACGTACTTGGCTTAAGCCGGAAATTAAATGGCGAGGACGCCGCTATCCATGAAAAGATCGGCGAGATCATCGGCCTCCTCGATCAAACGGTCACGTCCGTACGGAAGATCTCTTCCGAATTGCGTCCGAGCCTGCTCTATAATCTGGGGTTGGCCGCGGCGATCGAGTGGCAGCTTAAGGAATTCGAAAAAAGATCGGGCATTAAGACCGTCTTTATCGAACCTGCGGAGGAATGGCAGATTATGGATCCCCTCAAGAACGGCCTATTTCGTATTTTCCAGGAATCCCTGACCAATGCAGGCAGACATGCAAATGCCGGTAAGATCATTGTAAGCCTGGAGCGAAATGACAGCCATCTTATCCTGACCGTCGAGGATGACGGGCGAGGGTTTGAAATAGAAAAGATCGGCGCAAAACGGACGTTAGGAATTCTTGGAATGAAGGAGCGTTGCCAGATGATGGGAGGTCACTTTGAGATCAGAAGCTCGCCGGGGAACGGCACTTGTGTTATGGTGGTCGTTCCCTACGACGGGGGAAAATAAAATTTCAATACCAAATCATGAGAATTCTCATCGCAGATGATCATGCTATCGTCCGGAAGGGGATAAGGCAGCTCCTGGTAGAAAAATATCCGCTGGCAACTATCGAGGAAGTGGGAGATAGCGAATCCCTTATCGCAAAGACAGACGCCGAAGACTGGGATGTAGTGATCTGTGACCTCGATATGCCGGGAAGAAGCGGATTGGATGCGTTGCAACATATCAGGCTCATGCACCCAAAACTGCCGGTGCTGATCATGAGCATCTACCCCGAAGAGCAATATGCGCGGAGGCTCCTAAAAGCGGGCGCTGCCGGTTATCTCAGCAAGGATGCGGCTACGGAAGATCTTTCAACCGCGGTACGCCAGGTGTTGCAGGGGCGAAAGTATATCTCCCCGACCGTGGCTCAAATAATCGCGGGCGATATCGGCCAGGAAGCAGTTGATAAGGCTTCCCATGAATCCCTTTCAAACCGCGAGTTCGAGATCTTCAAGCTCATTGCCTCGGGCAAGCAAGTTTCCGAAATTGCCGATAAGCTTTTCCTTAGCAGCGCCACTATTAGCACCCACAGGGCCAGGATACTGGCCAAGATGGATCTGCGAACAAACGCGGAATTAACCAGATATGCATTAGACCATAAATTAATATAGCCACTCCGCGGTCCTGGCCGTCATAATCCCATCGACATTTGATTTCCCATTTTGGTTGACATTCTGTGCAAGGTTTAGAGAATACCTTGCATTAGCCCGTTTTTAAATCCGAAAGTCCAGGTTGCCGGCCGGCAGCCAGCTGAAAAACCATCAGGGATCTTCTTTATTGTAAAATCTATGAAAGACCGGTTGAAAATACTAGTACTTGAAGACAGCGCATACGATGCGGAAGAAATAATACGCCGGGTGCAGCTGAGTGAGAGCTTCGATTGCGAGTTCCAGGTGGCCACGGATAAAGACGCCTATCTGGCGGCTCTTGAAGAGTTTTGCCCGGAGATCATTTTATCCGATCATGCCCTGCCACAGTTCAACTCAAAGGAGGCGCTTTCGATAGCCCGCGAACGATTTCCCGATATTCCGTTCATTATGGTGACCGGCACCGTTTCGGAAGAATATGCTATCGATATGATCAAAACGGGCGCGGACGACTACATTCTTAAGGACAGGATGACGAGGTTGCCGGCCGCGATAATGACATCGGTACAAAAGAGGAAGGCGGAGAAAGAAAAAAAGCGCCTCGAACAGGCGCTTGAGTTTGACAGGAACAACTTAACAGCGCTGATCAACAATACCAACGACCTTGTATGGAGCGTAGACCGGGATTTCAAATTAATTATTTCCAACAATGCATTTAACGGGATGGTAAGCGCCATGACCGGGCTGACCGTCGAACAAGGGAGTGTTATCCAGACGGATGGGTTCAACCCGGAACAGTCGAGCCGCTTTCTTGAGTATTATAAGCGGGCGTTTTCCGGTGAAAGCTTCACGGTAGTCGAATATGCGGATCTTCACGGGGGCCGCTGGTCGGAGCTTTCATTCAATCCTATTTATAGCGGAGATTCGGTAAGCGGGGCTACATGTTTCTCCCGGGACATTACCCACAGGAAATTGGCGGAAAAAGAAATTGCCGATTATAAAAACGCCATCGACCAGGCCTCCATCGTATCTATTACCAATGAGAGGGGCGCAATTAAATATGTGAATGAGAATTTTTGCAAGATCTCAGGATATTCAGCGGCGGATCTGATAGGAACGGATCACCGCATCTTTAATTCCGGATATCACTCCAGGGATTACATGGAAAACCTGTGGACAACGATCGCCGAAGGGAAGACCTGGGCAGGAGAGATCCGGAATAAAGCCAGAAACGGATCGTTGTATTGGCTGGATGTAACCATCATCCCTTTTATGGACCACCAAAAAAAACCGGTTCAATACCTTACCATCGGAACTGATATTACGAAAAGGAAGGCGATGGAGCAGGAAATAATGAATCAGAAGATGCAGGAGCAGCGGAAGATTGCCAGGGCGATCATAAAAGCCCAGGAAAAGGAGCGAAACACCCTGGGGCAGGAGCTTCATGACAATGTCAACCAGATATTGGCCGCTACCAAGCTAATGCTTTCCTCCGCACTGGAAGACCCAGAGAAATGCCACGAAATGGTCCTTGCCAGCCAAACCAACATCGTCAATGCCATCGAGGAGAACAGGAAGATCGCGCAGGGTTTGGTTGTTCCCGACTTTGAGACGATTTCGCTAAAGGAGCAATTGAGCTCCCTCACGAACGCGATGTTAAAAACAGCGGGGATCTACGTGATCACGGATATTTCCGGATTTCGGGAGGAAATGCTTGATGATGAACAAAAGCTCGCAATATACCGGGCGGCACAGGAACAATATACCAATATCCTTAAGCATGCCGCGGCGGGATTTGTATATATATTGTTGTACACGGCCGAAGATTATTGCAAAATGCTCATCTTCGACAATGGCAAGGGGCAGGCGGCAGGAACGAAAACCCCAGGCATCGGACTAAGGAATATTAAGGGGCGGCTGGGTCTTCTAAACGGGATGTCCAGAGTGGAGGCGACGCCGGGAAAGGGCTTTACGCTTGAGATCGCCATTCCGCTGAATAACCCCGTCACCTGATCCCCAGCCGCTCCCGGAGCGGGTCGCGGTAGGTGGTGCCGATAGGGATCTTTTCTCCGTTTACAATAAGCTGATGAACCTCGATCATGCTGATATGTCTGATCCCCACCACGTATGATTTATGTACCCGGATAAAATCCGCGGCCGGCACAAGGTCAAAAATGTCGCCCATATTTTCGCGGATCAGGATATTTCCGTCCTTCATGTGAACGGTAATATAATTCCCGTCCTTTTCGAGGTATAGTATCTCGCTCACTTTAACCCGGTAGGTCTGCGGCCCGCTTTTGATAAACACGGCGGCGTCTTCATCCGTACCGATGGTATTTTTTGATGACAATGCCGCGGCTTTATTGATTGCCATAAGGAAGCGCTCAAAAGTTACCGGCTTCAGCAGGTAATCGAGTGCGTTCAGCTCATAACTTTCCACGGCATATTGGCTGTAGGCGGTGGTGAAAATGATCAGGGGCCGCGGCGACAAGGTTTGCAGCAGCTGCATTCCGCTGATATCCGGCATATTGATGTCGAGGAAGATCAGGTCGACCTTTTCGCGGTTCAGAAATTCGATCGCCTTGACCGGTTCGCGAAAAGCAGCCTTGAGGCTGACTGAACCGATCTTTTGGCAATACCGCTCTATGACCTCCAGGGCCTTCGGTTCGTCGTCAATGGCTATGCAGGTCATCATGACAGGTCTATTTCGAGGTTGACCATAAATTTTCCGTCTTCTTTTTTAAAGTGCAACCGGTGTCTGCCCGGGTAGACCAGCTCCAGCCTTCGGATTACATTTTCCAGCCCGATCCCGCTTATTTCCATTTCCATTTTTCTGATCTTGCTGTAATCCGTATTGACACAGGTAAAGATCAGTTGCCGGCCGGAAACAACAAGGGCGATTTGTATTTCCGCTCTCTGTCCTATAGCAACGCCATGCTTAAAGGCATTTTCCACAAAGGGGATAAAAAGCATAGGTGCGATGCGAATATCGGCGATCTGCCCGGGGTGCTCAAAAGTTACTTGAACTTCCCCATCTGCATAACGCAGTTTGTTGAGGGTTATGCATTCCTCCAGGTAGGTGATTTCCTTGCAAAGCGGAACGCTTTCCTCATTGCTGTCATACAACATATAGCGCATCATCCCGGAAAGTTTTGAGATGCCGTCTGCCAGTTCATCGTTTTCTTTGCCTTGCGCCATCGAGAACAGGTTGTTTAGCGTATTGAACAGGAAATGCGGGTTGATCTGCGATTTAAGGAACTTGACCTCGGTACTTAACTGGTTAGCCTGCAGCTGGGTTTGGATGAGCTCGCTTTTTGCCCATTCTTTCAGAAAGAAATACGCGAGCGCCAGACCCTCTATGACAAGAAAAGCGAGCAGGATGACAGGCTGTATTTGCCGCCAATCGCTGATCATGAAGTTGATGGCCTCGAAACGAGGGTGGGGAACCGGATCCCCGGGTTGGACCGGCCTGAATGCGGCTGGGTCCGGCCTAAATACGGTGTCCCCTTTTTTGGGGGCCGAAATCAACAAGGCAGGCGGCGGTGGGAGGGGATTCGCCTGATCAAACAAGGGGCCATCGATAAAGTAATTCGCACCAAACGCCATCATGAACCATCCGGCGCATATGGCCACCCGGAGAATGTTTTTATTATTTCGGATAACTTTCGGGAATACCCAAAATATATTGACATAAAAAAGCGCCGCCAGAAGAACCAGGATAACATAGACATAAGCCGAGATCGCTTTATCATCATACCCATCTCTCATAATTCTCGAATTAATGCCGGTTTTGACCCAGATGCGAATATGCGAACTGTCCAATGACGTAAGCACGTAAAAAACACCTGCCCACAACATCAGGTGAAGCAATATCTCTATCCAAAGCCTTTTCTTAGCCGAATGCATATTGACAAAGGTAAAGGTTCATGCTTATCATCAAAAAATAGGTGATTAACCGGCCGGATCGACGACCAAACGATGCCTTTTTGAAATCCCGGATAACAAATAACCGGTCTTCGAGCATACCCAACGTTTATTCATACCAAAATTTTCGAGAAGCGGCGTCCCCGGAATATTATTGTCTGAAAAATAGCAGGAACCATGAAAAAGCAATTCCCATTGGTCGTCGTTTTACTGGCGGTATTTATCGGCGCTGAAGCGCAAAAACCCGATACGGCGTGGCTGATGGTGCATTACAAATTTACCCATGTAATGGACACCACAAATCGGGCGCACCCTTACACGGAGAATATGGTGTTATTCATAGGCAAAAGCGCGAGCGCCTATAAGAGTTACGACGGGCTGGTAGCAGATCAGCAGTTTAAAAAGGCATGGGCCGAGGCGGTAGCCGCCAGTCCGGACGGGCGCCCGAGGATTAACCGGAGAGGTGTAGGGTCACGCACTCAATATTATCAATATCCCGGTGAGCAGAAATTGCTGACCAAAGATAACGTGATGGTTAACGACTACTTGATCGAAGGGCCTATGCCCGCCATAGACTGGAAGATCAGCGGCGATACGGCAACCTTTGGCGGACTGCACTGCCAGAAAGCCACCTGTCATTTCAGAGGCCGGGACTACATCGTATGGTTTTGTCCCGATCTGCCGGTGCATACCGGCCCCTGGAAGCTGAACGGCCTGCCCGGCGTCATCGTAGACGCCCGTGATACGAAAAACGAAGTGGTATTTGCCTTTGACGGGGTGGAGAAAACGGTTCCGGCGTCGCCCAAGGTCCAGTCGACGGACGGCAGTACGGATGAAAAGGATCTCCCGCCGATATTGCGGGATTTGAATGATGACCCGAATTTAATCCTACCGCCGGCCCGGCTGATCAAAACCACGCAAAAAGAATTCGACAAACTGCATGCCGCCATGGAGAAGGATCCTGCCGCATTCGCGCAAGCCATTAATTCGGCCAACAGTCAGGGCAACGATCCTAAAGCGGATCATCTCGTGGTTCGTGCGGGAGGTACGCGTCCGGTATTCAATAACCCCATCGAATTGCCCGAAAAATGACGAGCAGGTTGATAAAGGTCGTAGGTCTGCCGCTTATTACTTTATTGCTTTCAATCGCAGGCATTGCGCAAAATATAAGGGGTACGGTAAAGGATAGTACCGGGAAGGCTGTTCCCTATGCCAGCATCAACCTGAGGAATTTCGCCAACAATCGAATTATCGGTTTTGCCGTTACGGATGCCGGCGGCGCTTATACTTTACCAATCCCTGCCGGCACCCCCATAAGCGGACTGCTGATAGAAGTAACGAGTATCGGTTACAAAACCCAGAGCCGGCCGATAGCAGACGTACACCTTGCCTATGATTTTTCAATGAGCGTCTCCGCGAACCAGTTACGGTCTGTCGAGATCAAAAACAGCCGGCCGGTGTTGCGAACTCATGGCGATACGCTTGGTTACAACGTGGCTGATTTTGCAAGCGCCCAGGATATGGTGATCGGTGACGTGCTTAAAAAACTGCCGGGCATAACCGTCGGCTCCGACGGAACGGTCTTTTATAATAACAAACCGATCTCTAACTTGTATATTAATGGCGATAACCTGCTGGATGACAAATATAATATCGCTACTACGACTATTCCGCACAGCGTTGTAGAGCAGGTACAGGTCATACAAAACGATCAGCCGGTCAAAGTGCTTCAAAATAAGGTGATGAGCGATGATGTGGCCCTGAACCTGACCATAAAAAAAGGCGCAAGAATGCAAATGGTCGGGCAAGAGAGCGTAGGTGCGGGCCTGCCGGGCAATTATGACGCCGACCTGAACGCGATGATGTTCAAGGACAATTACAAGGCCATTAATTACCTGAAAGGCAACAATACCGGATACGACCTGCAGCAGGAACTGGTAGCCCATAATCTGACGAACTACGAACAGCTTATCGATAATTCTATGCCGGCTGCGCTGCTGACCCTCGGTACGGTAAACGACCCCGCTTTATCGCGCAGCAGGTATTTGTTCGATCAATCCGGGCTTCTTAATCTCAATAACCTCGTTAAATATCGCAACGACCTACAGCTCAGGATAAACGCCTGGTATTTCCATGATGACCAGCGACAGGATTACAGCCAGCAAAGCACCATCTTTTTGCCCGGCGATACCGTCCGGTATTATGAGACCCAACACAACCGCTTCCGGCCTGACCTCCTGCATGCCCAATTTACACTGAACGTCAACCGGAACAAGTACTATCTGAATGATGCGCTGGTGCTGGATGATAACCGGAATGCATATTATTCGGATCTGAATACGGGCAATGCCACGGTGGAGCAGGTATTTCATGATAATCCACTGAGCTTCTCGAATGAATTTAACCTGATAAGATCCTTAAAGTCAAACAATATTATCCAGGCCTATTCCTACATCAGTCATTCGGCCGAACCCGAGAACAGGACCATCGGGCCGAATTATGAACCGGAGATTTTCAATAGTGATATCCAATATGCACAATTGATTCAACGGGTAAATGTGCCAACCTGGTACACCACCAATTACGTATCGCTTAAAATACCTTCAAACCTCATCACGCAGAGCTTCAAGGTGGGTTTCAGCGCTCAATCACAAACATTGACGTCAGACCTGGGCGTAGCGCAGATTAATTCCAAGGTAACCCCGGAATCGGACAGCTCCATGAACAATTTGAACTGGAACAGGACAAAAGTATATGCTGTAGCGGACTATGACCTGCCCGGAACTATCCTTAAGGCAAACCTTAGCTTGCCGGTCAGCCTGCAGCAGATCAATTATTCCGACAAGCTGTATACGCTGGACAAACAGCTGGCGCGTGTATATTTCAACCCGCGGTTAAAAGTAAAATACCAGGTCGGTGCAGAGAATTATCTTTCGCTCTTCTACAATTTCCGCAACGAGACGGGCACCATAGAAGATATTTACCAGGGTTATATTTTGAAAGACTACCTGACCCTATATGCCAACAGCGCAGACCTGGTTGAAAAGCGGGACCAGAATGTCGCAGCCGGGTTTAGTTACCGCAAATCGCTGATCATGCTTTTCGCAAGCCTGAATATCATTTATGACCATCTCGCTGCGAATAAGATTGCTTCCGAGATCATTACCAACAACCTGCAGCAGCAGGTCATGCTGCCTTATCCCAATGCTTCCGGCTCATGGACCGTTAGCAGCACGGTGAGCAAATATTCCTTTGCGTTGAAAACCACTTTTACCGCAGGTTTACAATGGCAAAGCATCCGATCGGTGCAGTTGCAGAATGATCAATTATTGCCTTTCAACACCATCACGGAAACCGCTTCGCTTGGCGCCGACACCAAAGTAGGAGAACATGTGGTCATTGACTATAAAGCCACTCTTATCCAAACGGCCAGTCATTCGGCGGTAGATGCATCCGCCAATCATATCGACCAGTTACAGCAGCAAGGTTCGGTTGAATACAACCCCCTAACCGATCTGCAATTCAGGTTGTCCGGCGATCATTACCTGACCCGGCAGGAGGGCAATCCCGGCCTGAAGTACTTTTTTGCCGATGCATCGGTGAAATTCAGGCCAAATAGATGGAAAGCCAACTTCGAGCTCAGCGCTGTCAATTTCCTGAATGTTACGACCTATAGGGCGTTTTATCTGTCGGCAAACACGTTTACGGCCAGCTCATATCCGCTTCCCGGCAGGATCGTTCTGCTCAAGGTGATGTTCCACATCTGATTTGAAATCGATCTTATTCAGACCTGAGGCTCTTCACCGGGTTGGCCAGCGCGGCTTTGACAGCGGTGTAGCCGACCGTTAGCCAGGCAATGACCAGGGAGCCGGCGATAGTGGCCACAAAGAACCAGAGACCTATTGGGATGCGGTAGGTATATTGCTGCAGCCACCGGTGCATAAAATACCAGGCAACCGGGGTGGCGATAAGAAAGGCGATCGCAATAAGGATCGTAAACTCCTTTGACAGCAGTAGAACGATATTCCTTACCGGCGCACCGAGCACCTTCCGGATGCCGATCTCCTTGTTGCGCTGCACGGCCATAAAAGAGATGAGCCCGTACAGTCCCAGGCAGGAAATAAAGATGGCGATCCCTGAAAATAATTTATACAGGATTGAAAGCTGGTTCTCCTGCTGGTAAAAGGCGGCGATGTCCTGGTCGAGGAAGCTGTATTCAAAAGTAAAGTCGGGAAAATACCGGTTCCAGATGTCGCGCATAGCCGCCAACAGCGGTTTAGCCTCGCGCAGGTTGATGCTGATATTGGCAAGCCTGTATGCTCGTTTCCAGCTCGCCATGACCACCGGGTCGATAGGGTCGCGCAGGGAGTTAACATGAAAATCTTTTACCACACCCACTATCGGGCCGGGGGCGCCGGCCACTTTGATGATTTGGCCAATGGCATCCCGGGCATGCGGGATTCGCAGGTTTCGCAAAACGGTTTCGTTGACCACATATTCGCGGTTGCTGTCTAATGGAGAGTAGACCCTGCCCGCCAACAGGGGCAACTGATACAGCCGGAAGAAACCGGTATCGGCGGGCTTTATATTCACGACCATGTCGCGATCTTTCGTATGGTTGGCAGCCGTCTGCAGATCGGTGAAGTTGCCGCCGCCCGTTGCCGGGGTAGCCATGCTGAAGCTCACCTGTTGAATACCGGGCAGCTGAAGCAGATCATGCCGCAACGCATCCATTTTTGTCAACCCGAGACTGTCGTTTGGGAACTCCGCGTTGATGATGGCTTCTTTTGCAAAGCCCATGTCGGCCGTGCGGAAATAGTCCATTTGCGACGCCACTATCAGGGTGGCGATGATCAACGCCTGGGCGATGGCGAACTGGAACACGACCAGGGCGCGCCTGAAAGAAATGCCTTTTCCCCGGCTCGCGCCCATAGCGCCTTTCAGCACCGTCACCGGAGTAAAGCCGGAAAGCACCATCGCGGGGTAAAACCCTGACAAAAGAGTAACCCCCACTAAAATGCAAAACACCCACCCCAACCATCGGGCAGTAAACAGGACGGAGAAAGAAAGATGGATATCCAGCAGGTTATTGACGGTGGAAATGCAAAAGAGAACAACGACCACAGCCGCCAGCAATGCAAACAGGCTCATGATACCCGTTTCGCCAAGGAACTGCAAGATCAGTTGCGACCGGCGGCTGCCCATTACCTTCCGCACGCCTACTTCCTTGGCGCGGGTAAGGGCCTGCGCGGTGGTCAGGTTGATAAAATTGACACAGGCGACGATGAGCAGAAACAGGCCGATAAGGCTGAGTGCGAGTACAATATCCTTGCTAAAAGTGCGACCGTTGAAATTGCCGAGGCGGCCATCGAAATGCATTTCGTTCAGTGGTTGCAGCGAGAGATCGTAATGGGCGTCCACAGGCTGGATATATTTGACTTTGAACCGGTCGAGCAAGGGAAGAAACCGTTCCGGCGGGTAGTTGGGCCCCAGCTCCACAAAGCAATAGTTCTCGTCGCTGATACTGCCCCAATCGTCAAAACTCGTGAAATGGCGCATCGTCTCGTAGGAGAGGGCCGCCTTTAGCGGGAAATCCGTATTGGGAGGCGGGTTTTCGAGGATACCGGTTACTTTCACGGAAACGCCATCCATCGTAAACGTTTGGCCCAGGGCCGTTTTCCAGTCGCCGAAATATTTGTTCGCCAGCTCTTTTGTCAGCAGGACAGTGTTGGGCGCCTCGAGCGCAGCGGGGATACTGCCCGCCGCCAGGGGGAAATCGAACATCCGGAAGAACTCCGGCTCCGCGAAAAAGACGCCGGTGGCTTCTTTGAATTTCTTTGGCGCGGCATTCTTTTCCCCGGGTACGATCACCTGAACATTCCCATCCGCGGCTATGGCGCCGGCATGGACCAACTGGGGAAAATCCCTACGCAGCATGTTGGTTACCGGAACCGGCACTCCTGTTCGATAGTCCCGGTCGGTGGGATGCTTTCCGATCCGGATGACCCGGTAGAGGTCCGCTTTGTTTGTGTGGAAGTCGTCAAAGCTTTTTTCATATTGTATCACGAGGAAGATCAACAGAAAAGCCGCAAAGCCAACGGTCAGCCCCGCAATATTGACGATCGCGTTACCCTTGCGGTGGGCAAGGTTTCTAAGGGCTGTTTTTAAGTAGTTGATCAGCATAAAATATAATTTCTATTTCAATAAACTTCCGGGCAAACGGGGCCAGTTCCTCCAGGTAGCCAGCGAACAGCTCCAGCATCTTCTCGGCAAAACATATACTTAAAATGCACTATGTGTTCCTCTGCTCAGCAATTGATTCGATTCCATCGAGTATGGGTTGAACAGGATAAATGGGCCACCTTTACCGGAATCAAGTCAGTTGTGCATAAATTTAATAAAAATGTCGCATGAGAAAGCTAATCTACGCACTCAATCTTACCATCGACGGGTGTTGTGACCATACAAAAGGGGTGATCCCCGATGATGAATTGTCTGATTATTATATCCGCCTGGTGCAAGATGCCGATGCGTTCGTCTACGGACGGAAAACATATCAATTGATGGTCCCTTACTGGCCCGACCGTGCAAAGAGCCATCCCGACCATAAATATGCCCAGGCATTTGTCGGCGTCCCGAAGATCGTTGTCATTTCACGAACATTAGACAAAGCCGAAGGCAGGAACACGGAAATTATTCGTTCGAACCTTAAAGACGAAATATTAAAATTGAAACAGGAGCCAGGCAAAACACTGCTTACCGGTGGTGTGGATATTCCCTCGCAGCTGATACAGCTTGGCCTGGTGGACGAATATCGTATTGTCATTCATCCGGTATTTGCAGGAGAAGGGAGACGATTGATGGAAGACATTAGCCTGCAGGAGAAATTACAAGTGAAACTAGTGGAGGCTAGGACTTTTAAATCGGGAGCTGTGGCGCTTTGGTACTCGAAATAGAACTTTATGGGAACATGGAACACAAAGATCGATAGTAATGACACTTTCCTGGACATTTATCAGGCCTTTTTCAACGCATATAATCAAGGAAAAGACCCAATGGAGATATCGGGGCAAATCCAGCATGATTATGCAGAAATGTTCAATGATCAGGACGATAAGAACAACTGTCTCTTTGGCCTCGCATTAGCGCAATGGGAAGTAAAATCGCTTGACCCAAAGATTTTCCAGCAAGTGCAAGAGCTTATAGAGACTGGCAATGATCTTGAAATCTGGAGAGAGCTGGGAGCGGACGAAAAAACTATCCGGCAGCGAAAAGTAGCGCTCAATAAGTTCCTTATCAAGCTCTCAACCGAGCGAGAGAAACCCAAACGCCGAGCGAGGTCTAAGGATGACTTTAGTTATAATGAGCTTATAAACATAGTAGCCCCGGATGAAAAGAAAACATTTTCAGCGGTCGAGTCCTTTAACAATAAAGTCTATATCCACACAGGATCCGGCATATCCTGGGCAACGGGTGGTGGTTCAATATTTTATTTTTCCGGACAGGGCAAATACATTTCTGCAGAATGGCGGGACAGTCAAACTTTAGAGATAACGCACGATAAAGACATAATTTTCACGATGAAGGAAGAATCATTCTTTTATAGTGGTGACCAGGGAGTAGTAATTTATATTCCTATTGAAACTTCACAGGATTCGAAAATTTGATAAACCACTGTACGAGGCGTTATGCTCTGCAGGACCCCTGGTACTAACCGCATCTATCTTTTGCAGATCATCCGCGGTAAGTACGTGGCATAAGAGCGCTGTGGATTGAGTATGGCAATTTATTTGGGTTCCTGGATATCAGGAATGGAAAATTCATTTTCTGCGGACAGGATTGAGGCCCGACATTCTTTGTGCAAAAAAGCAGATGGTCAAAATGGACTAAAGTTTATGGATCTATCAGTACTGTTATACTCGATGGCTAAGATCAACGGCGTTATTCCTTCCATTAGGCCTATATTGGCAAAAATAAAGGAAACCGATTTCCGCCTATCTGCGGATATTGAGCGGCAAGCTTTGCTTGCGGCTGGTGAACTGTAAGGACTGGAGGTCAAGGGAAATGGGCGAACCGGTCCTCCCGGCCGCCCGGATACGAAGCAGGGTTCAAAGGGGCCGCTAGCCTTTCACCTGAGGGCACAGGACATCCAATACTTCAATGAGGGGTTTGATGAACTTCCCTAGGATGGGCAGATTTGAAGCCCATACAACATATTTTCTGACCTTCGCCCATACAGAACAGATTGCGGATCCCAATTCGGCGGCGGTGGTGGCTTTGGCGATGGTAGACTTGGCGGATGCCACTGTCTGATTCATTTGGGCGAAATCGAAATCGACCATTTCATTTTCGAGCGTGTCAAACGCGAAGTTGCTCATTTTTTTGTTGTTTTGTTGGTGATGCCTACTCTAGTGCCCGTTTTCGGCTGCCCGGGTGATGCAAAATTGGTCGATGGGATCGGGGCCGGCAATGAGGCGAAAACGGGAAAAATTTCCGTTAAAACACGGATGGGCATATCCGGGCGATAGCCGACTTTTGCACCGATACCTAATCATCATTTAACTACTAATTTTTTTTTATGCCATTAGAAATTGTTCCCTCGGGTCAGGAAAAGGTCGCCGTAAGTATCACCATTCCGACCATCGTGGAAATGGTGCAAGGCTTTTGCGAAGTCACCCAAAAGATGATCGCGCCGGCGGCGGCCCGAAAGCTGGATATTAAGAACGATAGTCATGCCGTTTATTATACAAAAGCGGAAGTGGAACAACTGTTCAAGGATAATCTGAACTCGGATGGCCTGCGTATTTATTTAGCGGTGCATCGGAATGGGCCGAATCAAAGCAGAGAGCTGCCCCACCGGCCACCCGCGTATTTGTATCAGCATACTGTGATCCTGGTGGCAACGAAAAATAAAGTGGATCAGCTGGCAACGGGGAACTTTGTTGTGACTGGAAACACCGGCACGGAAGAAGGCGAGCTCTGTCCGCCGCCGGCCTGCCAAGGCCCCATCGACGCGCAATTACAACAACCTTAACACAACCGGCGATATTGGACCTCTATTTAACCCTGGAATCCCTCAGCCTCTGCATAAGCCTATTCCTTTTGCATCCGCGCAATGACCGCAACGTCAGGTTGTTGATCGTCATCCTGGCCGTGACCCTGGCGGCTGAATTGCTGGGACGCTACGCGTGGAGACCCCTGCACCTTCGGAATAACCACCCGATCTATAATCTGTCGGTACCCCTCATTATTGTCCTTTACCTGGCGCTCTTTAGCAGCCAACTGCGGAATGCCGCTAACAGGAGGACGGTGGGCTGGGTGCTGGCAGGGTTCGGGGTCTTCGCCATCATCAACCTGGGGTGGATCCAGCGGATCGGTTATTTTAATTCATCCACCTATATCGTTGGAAGCATCGGTCTTGCGCTGGCCGGCGTCCTGTATTATTTCGAATTGGTCAAAAAGAAGGATTATGTCAATCTATCCCGGGAGCCCATGTTCTGGATTACCGCAGCGGTGCTGCTGGTGTATATTCCCATGGCCGTGATCTATTCGGTCTTTGCCTATCTGACCTATTATGCCCTGCCAATCAGCAACTCGTTTGGGGCGACCAGGCAGTTGCTGAATATGATTTTAAGTCTTATCTTTTGTGCCCTAATCGCCTGGGCCAGCATATGTCTGTTGATATCTCGAAAATGAATGACGCCATCCTGATGATCAGCGGGATCGTGATCTTTATCATTGTATTACTTCTTTTTTTCGTGGCGTTGTACCGAAAAAGACACAATTTTTTTCTCAAGGAAAAAGAGCTGATCGAAGCGAGACATGCGCAGATCCTCCTGGAATCCCAACTGGAAATGCAGGAAAATATCTTCACGCAGATCAGCCGGGAGATCCATGACAACATCGGGCAGCTCCTGAGTCTTGTACGTCTGAACATTAATACGATAGACCTGAAAAACCTTGAAGAAAAGCTATCCTTCACCGACGAGCTACTTGGCCGGGCCATCGGTGATCTCCGGGACCTGAGTCACAGCCTGAATACTACTTATATCCTCGATGCCGGGCTTGTGGCGGCGATCGGAAGGCTGTTGGAAAGCCTGCAAAAGACCGGGCAGTTTGCTGTCTCGTTTGAGCCCAACGATGTCCAACTTGACCTGGGGAATGAAAAAACGATCGTGCTTTTCCGGATCATCCAGGAGATCATCAACAACATCATCAAACACGCAAATGCGACACAGGTCGATTGCAGGATCGGGCAGGAGGGGGACAAAAGCAAGATCACGATAGCAGATAACGGCGAAGGCTTCGATATCGCCGCCGAGACAAGGCATGGGAACGGTCTTGGCATCAGCAATATGCATCAACGAGCCAAAATGATCCCTGCTGTAATAGACATCATCAGCAGCCCTGGAAAAGGGACCCTTTTTTCAATCACTCTTTAATCCCCACTATGCAATTACCAACGTCGGTGGCCCTCGTCGATGACCACGGCCTTTTGCGGACCGGGCTTGCTGGCCTGATCGATTCCTTCCCCGAATACCGGGTAGTGATTCAGGCGGATAACGGGCGGGAATTTATCCAGCTGTGCCGGCCGGATGAACCTCCCGACCTCGTCCTGCTCGATATCACCATGCCGCTGATGAATGGATATGAAACAGCCAAATGGATCCAGGCTCATTTGCCCCTGACGAAGGTGCTTGTCCTTAGCATGATGGACAACGATAGTGCCGTGATCAGGATGATGCAATGCGGCGCTCGAGGCTATATCCTGAAGGACTGCAAGCCCAATGTCCTGAAGACGGCGCTCGACCAGGTACGCGACCACGGCTATTTTATCAACGATCTGGTCAGCAACCGAATGATAAAATACCTTCACGGCGGCCAAGGGAAAACCGCACCCGAACCCGCTCCGGTGCTTAGCGAGCGCGAGATGGCCTTTTTAAAATGGGTTTGCACTGAAAAGACCTATAAGGAAATCGCAGCCGAAATACATGTCAGTCCGCGGACGGTGGAGTCTTACCGGGACAATCTCTTTGAAAAGCTTGGCGTCACGTCGAGGGTCGGTCTTGTGATCTATGCGATCAAGACCGGGATTGCGGCTGTTTGAGCCCGAAGGACAGTTTTTGGAATGTTGATCAAGGCTTTACTGCTTCAATTTTGCGAGTTTAAATTTTCCGATTGGTTGGCATTAGCAAGTAAAATGAGTCAATAATATCCCTTTTGAAATTCGCCATCGATTCTCAGGAGCTGCACAATTATAAATGGCTTTAGGAAGCAAAAAAAGCTGCTCGACCAATGTCAAAACAGCTCTTAATTAAATGAAAACAATCATTTATACAGTCGGGAAGACAGGATTCGAACCTCTTACTCTCACTGTATCTATAGAGCCCATTGTTAACTTATATTTACTTGATAATTAGGTATTAATGGTTTAACAGGCAAAATCCTTTTCTCTTTTAATCTGGAAAAGAAAGGGGAAAGTGTCCGAAATCTGTCCGAATTATTTGCTTAAAATGGCCTATCTTCAGGGTATGGCATTCGTTAATTTTTATATCGACAAACCTTTCCTTCCTTCGCTCTCCAAAGACGAGGTTAAGGCCATTGTAGCTGACTGCAAGGCGCAGAAAAAGCACTACCCCAAAAGTATTCTCAATCCCCGGCCAACCGCCCTATACCTGTTCTTTACCTTCGAACGGGGCAGGCGGATGAAGATGCGGACGTTGATCAAAGTCCTGCCGGAGCAATGGGATTTCTATAAAGGTAAGTACAAAAGCATTATCAAAGGGAGCCTGGAATTGAACAATGAGCTCGATACGCTCGCCAATTCCCTGTTGAAGCAATATAGCAAGTTCAAAGACGAAAAAGAGACCTTTGATGAGGCGGAGATCCAACAGTTGCTGCAAGCCGTCATTGCCGTTAAAACAACGGCCAAACGCAACGCTTTGGATAGAGCCAGGGCGGAATTCGAGACCGTCAAACAACAGGTGCTCACGGCCGGCACCCTTAAGGAATACAAAACGGTTTTCAAGAGTCTGGATGACTTCCAAAAGAAAGAAGGCAAGCCCCTTGCCTTCGGCAGCTTCAACCAAGCCTTTTTTGACCGATACGAAAAATTCCTGGTCACCAAAGAGCATCCATTTCTTAAGGAAGACGAGGCGAAACGGGGGTTGTTCAACGATACCATCTTCAAATATTGTGCGACATTACGTTCCTTTCTCCAGTGGTCCTACGAGAATGGTTACCATCAAAATGCCGGTGCCTTCTCCAAAATTAAAACGCAGATCAAAAGGAAGGCGAAGAACGAAATAGTCGCCTTAACGGAGGACGAGGTATTTAAACTATTGGAAAAGGACTTTTCCGCCACGCCCCGCCTCGAAAAGGTCCGGGATCTGTTCTGTTTTGGATGCTTTACCGGCCAGCGGTTTTCGGATATCATGCGTTTCAGCCGGGACGATTTCGACGGCAAGAAATGGGATTTTATGTCAATCAAGGTCAAAAAAAGAGTAATTGTTCCCTTCACCGGCTTCATCCAAAATGCCCTCCCGATCCTTAAAAAGTACAAATTCACCTTGCCGGTCATCTCCAACCAGAAATTTAATGAATATTTGAAGGAAATCGGCGAAATTGCCGGACTGGATCATCCCGTCCGGATCATCCGCTTTAGCGGGGTCAAGGAGGTCCAGATCCGGCAGCCCAAATATGAATTTATGTCTTCCCACATGGCCCGCAGAACCTTTGTTACGATCATGTTGGAAAAGGGTGTCCCGATAACGATAGTCCAAAAGATCACCCAACATGCCGATATCCGAATGCTAATGAAATATGAAAGCCATAGCGAAAACGCCCTTTTTGAAAGCCTAAAAAAGACTTAGCCTTATGTTCCGAAACTACGTCATGAACCATTCCTTCCTCCGGAATGTGGGCCTCATCTTCGGCGAGATTGACAATTACCCGGATAAGCCCGGGGACTTTACTCCCTACTTTGAATTTGAGATTGGCCCGAATCAGGATAACTATACGCTATATTTTCAGAAATTGCCAAAGGCGAAACTGTACTACAACTATATCTTTCTCAAGCTATGGGCCTATAACCCTCATGATGCGGTAAAATATCTGGAATACCACTTTTCGGCCTATCCTGATAAACACGACTTCCTTCTGTTCTTAAATCGGCAACTGAAACATCGGGCCGCTCTGCTCAAACCCCGCAGCGATCGGTTGTCCATTTTTACTATTTGCATAGATTGGGTCGCCGAAGAATTGAATAATCTCAAAGAGGAAAGGAAAATAACTGCCTATAATCAGTTTATCCGGAATGATCTCACCGTCATCGTAAAAAACGAACTTCAACATATCGGATCGCCCAATACGGCTAATACGGCTTCGATCGAGAAAATTACAGATCAAATCTCATCTGGGTTGCAAGCCAGGCTGGATTCTATTCTGGAAGATACCGAGACCAGGATCAGTGCTCTAACTGACAAATACGAAACCTGCAATATCCAGCTGACCAATGCTAATATGAAGGACAAACTGATCGGTCTATTCCTATGCCTCAAAGACCTGACGGGAAAACCGCCCCGGAAAAACAAACCCGGCGATTCCCTATTTACAAAAATGGACTTGAACGACATTGCGCAAATTCTGAGGCTTCATTTTGCCCCATATAAAGGGCTAAAAATTGATTCTATCGAAAGGCGGGTTTATGAGGTTAATAACAATTTTAAGTCAGATAATTCGGCTTACCAGGAGCTTTCCAAGGCGCTGCAAAAGTTCTTCTTTAACAGCTGACTTATTTTCTGAAATACTCTGGAATTGTTCCGTGTTAGAAGGTTACTTGCGTTTTTTCCACCTTCCAAATACCCTGATTATTCCTCCTTATCAAAATGTAGTACCCATTCATGTTCACGTCCGACCTCGTAGCGCCAATTCTGTCTGACAAGATATCCGTGTAAAATATGACTGGCATATCAAGTCCTTGACTAATTCGAATAAACCTGTCAGAATTTCCGACCAGTTCTGCCATCACTTTGTCCGCAACCGCAAATTGGCTAACAGATAAGCTTAACTGCCCATTACAATGATCGGCTCCAATATAAAGACGCAATTCCCGTATGTCCTTGGAAGTCCATCCCTTTTTATAAAAGTTTAAGCCGTTCTTGATTGTATCAAGTACGTCCGATCCCTTCCCGAAGGTATATTCTATCTTTTGACCATCGGCCGCCACAAATGACGCGATTAATATCACTGTGAATATAAAAAATATCAAATGCCTAGTCATCTAAAATATTTTTTAATTCTCTTAGCCAGGGTGCTTCAACTTTTGAATTTAATTGGCCAGTAACAACCATCCGGCATAACACAAATTGGCGCTGGCAGGCTGTCCCGAATTTTAACCCTTTGAATCTGCTCCTTACCACCACGTTTGTATTTGAAATATAGGCAATTTTGACTAAGCTCATATGGCAATTCGTCCGGGGAATCGAGATCATATG
Source organism: Puia sp. (assembly GCA_035695565.1). GTDB lineage: Bacteria > Bacteroidota > Bacteroidia > Chitinophagales > Chitinophagaceae > Puia. The sequence goes on from DASRRX010000016.1 coordinate 627,091, forward strand.
TAGCTGCCAAATTCTTATTACCCCTTAAAAAAATAATTCTACTATGTCCATGCCTAACACGTGCTGCCGGGACTGCATAAAACTCCTTAATAACATAATATTCAATCCTCCATTTCTCATCCCTAATACATCCAAGGAATGTCGTTTCTGATTCGACACTATCATTCTTCTTTACAATGGTCTTATTTGGAATACATCCAGATAGGAAATCTTTAAAATCATTAGTCTGCGCGTCGCAGTCTACTACGCATGTTGCCACACAAATTAGAATGGAAAGGGAAACTTTTTCAAACCTATTGATTGCCATGAACGATTTGCGCCATATTTTTATTAAGGTATTTATCACGCTCTTTTACCACGGACTGGAGCCACTGCATATACATTTGCTCGGGCATCTCCCTGTATCCTAGGTCAAATAGCTTAAGATAAAGTGTTTGCATCTCAACAAAAGTCCGCTTTGCTTGTGGCAGCTTCCTTAATTTTTGGTCTTCATAAATATGTTTTAGCGTCTCGGCTTTTAACAGCATAGCCTGAACATTGAGTGGAAAATATTGAAGGGAGAGATCACAACATTTAATTATGAACCCATCAAAATACTTATGGGTCTTATGTTCGTAACCTTTTGCCAAATCCAATATGCACAAAGCAATGGATTCCTGGTTGCTCAATGTATCCATATAAATTCCGTTCTGCACGGCTTCCACTGGAATATAGCCGGATCCCATTATCCAGGCATCAATTGGAAATTGGCCGCTCGTAAGTTCGGTGTTATACCAACCGATTTTCTTGCACCTATTCTCGATATAAATATGATTCGGAGCTAGGGCCAGCCAGCACTGAGCCCCCATTTCATCGGCAAGAATTTTGTACAGATATGGAAGGCTATGGCAGTTCCCCTTATGTGTAATCAGTAGCTTCGAAACAAACATATTGGCCCAATTCGCCCGACCGGCAAAATCATCGAAATCATAAGTAAAAGGCAAGTGATAATACCGATTCATCGCAGTGTCTACCAACTTCACTGTATCTTTCATTACTCGATAAAGGGCAAAATTTCTTTGAAAATTATCGCTATCTGAGTACCTGTAATCCCTAACGACATTGTATTTTGACCACTCCACACAAAGGTTCTTCATAGATCTTACATAATACTCAAATTTATCCTTGTCCAACTGCCCGTTGAAGTAAGCATTTTCTACCGCAAATACCGCATCCTTAAATAGGCCATTATTCCTTTCCAGGCTATCCAGCTTCACTAGCGCTTTTTCATAAGTTTGCCCAAGAGAATTCTCCTTTACTTGCCCGCTTACAGGCCCGCAAGTGAAGAGCGCCCACATCATCACCGTGGAAACCTGTATCGCTACACAACCCAACGAACTATCTCTTTTTCGACAACCCATTGGCCCTGCTGTTTTATTAATAAATAGGTATAGCCACCACCACCGACGAGATCAACGTCGATGACAGCCTTTTCGCCATGGTCAAATAGTATAGGAATAGACAAAATATAGAACGGCTTATTTTTTCCCATGAAGGACACATTAAGCGTATCCCCATTATACAATAAACTGGCAGAAATCAACAAAGTTCCAGGCATTTCTGTGGCGTTCAACCTTTCGCCTCTACTCTTCTCGATTATTTTATGAATTTCCGATGCTTCATTCTTTGTCAAAGCAAATTTCTCTCTTAGATTAGATAGCTGCATCTTGTTTACCTTGAATGGAAGCAAACTGTCAATGATCGGCAATTTAGTATTGATCTTTCCGCCCTCCTTTGCAAGGGCCTCCATAATATCGGTATGTTGTGCTACCGCCTTCTCACCTATAAGAGAAAACATCAAAATTAACGCCCAATATATCTTTTTCATAATAGGGGTTTATTTATTGATATCCTGGCAGTGCGCTAGGATTATCCACTTTCGTCCTATCTCCATGGTCGGTGCCGTCTCGCTGGGTGTTTCCAAATCCCATCACCCGCAAAATGAGGTTTTCTGTTTGGATCGCATCAGCTTGTTGAGAACCTGTCCGACCTAAAGCCAATGACCGGCCATGACCGAACACCTCGTGTCCCACTGTTCCCGGTTCACCGGCGGGACTACTGCCCATAGTCTTGGTGTCACTATTATAGTAATCCGTCCCACCTTTCGAAGGATCCAGCCCTGTAATGAGCACAGAAAAAGTACCATCATCCGTCTTCGTCGTGATACCTGAACCTCCAAAGGCCGACGCAATAGCCGCAGACATTTGTCCACCGTTCGCGTCCAACACAGGCTGCAATGCACCTTTTGCAGCCTTATTTAGGGCGTTGGAGGCATCAGTTGATAAGTTCCCACCTGACGCCACGTATTCAACCATGTGTTTATCGGCGGAGTTGATCGTATTTGCTACCATTGTTATTAGCGCTTTGTCATCTTTACTTAGCTTATCACTACTTAACACCCCGGCAAGTGCCTTGCTGTCAATTGACTGGAATTTTGACCCCTTCAAACCAAGCAAAGCATTGAAAGCACCGAACCTGTCACCCTTAAAAATGGCCTGAACGTCCTTTAGCGCCTTTTTCGCATCATTTTTAGTTTCCCCAATAATTTCCCGGCCGTCCGGGTCAATATGAGAAATCGGGTTATTGTCTACATAATTATAAGGAGACAAATCAAAATACTTATATGCCAAAGGATCGGGGGACCACCATCGGCTTGAACTCGAATTATCTGAAAACTTCTGAAAGGTAGATTCCCAGTTCAACAATCGCACAACTTTCCGAGTTCGAATATTGATCAGAACCGTTCCGATCCGCTCTATCGAATCATAATCAAAGGTTTCCACGTACTTCCCGTTCGACAACGTGATTATTTTCCCTTTTTTTCCGATAGATTCGAATGGATTGTCTACCTGGGCATGGCAGATTACTGCCACTAATATTAGGGGTAGGAGCAGTAAGGTTCGGGTGATATTCATATGTTAAGATTTGGGAGGTTAATTCTTTTTGTTTTGAAAAGATGATTTATGCAGTTTTGCTTCAAGCCTAATCCGCTCCTGCAATTTCGCCGTGGCGAGTCTCTTCTTTTCGACTTCGATTGATTTTAGCCACGCCTGATATGCTTCCGGCCGCATATCCTGGTAGCCCAAATTGGTCACCCGATCTACAGCTTCTTTCATATCCTCATAACTTTTAAATGCCTGCGGAAAATTGGGCAAATCCCCTGGCTTCGGTGTGCCTGCGGCTTTGATCTGCCGCCAAGCAATCGATCTCTTTAGATTGGCATCCACGATTAGGGCAGTTATATTGGATGGGTCTATCCGAAGAATGCTATTGCAAATCTCCCTGGCAAAATCGTCGTACTCGAATTTTTGCAGATAACCTAACAACAAGTCCGCCAAACATCGAGCGTATAGTTGTTTTTGAGAAAGGGTATCCAGGTAGGTTCTATTTCGGAGTGCTTTTGCATTTATATACCCACTTCCGGCGATCCAACTCCCGGAAACTATATTCCCATTTGTCGTTTCATAATCTAGCAATCTTCCACGATCATCCATAAACTGGACAAACGAATGCTCCGGGGCAAGAGAAAGCCAGGCTTTAGCCCGCAGTTGTTCGGCGAGCATAAGATAAACAAGCGGCAAAGAATGACATTGGCCGGAACCCGTCATCAAGACTTTTGCAGCGAACATTTTTGTATAGTCCTGTTCGCCCATGTAATCCTCGAAGTCATATTTGAAAGGGGGGAGGGTATAGTTTCTGCCTGACTTCGCATCAAAATAAGGATTCGGATGCTCGAATAACTGCTGGATGGCGTAGTTGAGCGACAAGCTGTTTTTGGACGACAAATTCTGGCCTTTTAAGATTTGCCGTACCTGTTCGACCCGGAGCTGCAAAGCCTGGTCAAATCCTACTTTACTAAGCCGGTTGTCTAAGTAGGCATTTTCCACCTCATAAACTGCGGCTGAAAGGGAAAAGTGATCGGGGTCCATTTGGGAAATCCGGGTGAATGCTTGCCGATAACTGCGGATAGCATCCTCCTTTTCCAAGGCTTTTTTATATATATCGTTCAGCATCGTCTCCCTTTCCAAATCAGCCTGCTGAACCGATTGATCTGGAGAATTTGCTGATGGCAAGCTGTTCGGAATGGTTGGCATTCCTGCCGACTGATCTCGACCAGGCATGACAGATTGGGTGGGAGGCGTGCCGAAAGGGTCCACGGGTTTTATTTGGGAAGGAGAGGGAGAATTAACCTGTATCCGTCCGAAAGGGTCTTTTGAAAATATTGAGTAGTTGACGAATGTCTGACCTAATACTCCTTCCGGCAAAGAGACCGGAATGCTCAAAATGCCAATACACAGGCAAAACAAGATCCATTTCCGATCAGTATGTCGGTAAGCAGATCGTTTGGGGATGGGGAATATCCGCATGTAATACAGTCTAAGGTTTTTTGGCTATACCAATAGCAATCTACCGATTTTCGGATAATATTCAAATTTTCCATTCTTTAGTTACCTCGAATGCGGATTTGGGTTTCCGAAAACCCAACGGAATTTTGCGCTATCTCCACTTAGATACCCATAACTGTTTTATTGTCAATTCGATTAAGATCGATTAAATCCCTGCTGAATCCCTCATTGTGATTCTTACTTCCCGGATAGACCTTTGGTCAAAACTGAACGTATGAACCATATTTCTTTGCCACAGGAAGAAGATTTTAAGCGCTGGATGAGGGAGGTGATTCGGGAGGAGCTGCCCCAATCTTCACCGTCCGCAACCCACCCGTACCCAGAAGAAGCGCTCTTAAGCCGCCAACAGATCGCCGCCGAGCTAGGGATTTCTCTGGTCACATTGACGGATTGGATGAAAAAGGGGCTCCCTTATCTACGGCTAAATGGGCGAGTTTATTTCAAGCGATCCGAAGTTCTCGCCTCCATGAAACATAACACCCTCAAGAAAGCATGAAACACCCCCCATGACTTTATCCAGAAGGTGGACAACCAATGCAATTTTCTTTAACAATATAACACAATAATCATGGCAGACTTGAAAAGAAGAACCCTGTTTCTGAACAGCGGAAAACAAATTAAACTCTTTGGCAACAGCGTAGCGATTGGCAAAACGCTAGAGATTGGAGAAGGCTATGCCCCCAACATTTTGTCCCTGATTGAGGAACAACCGGATGGCAAAGCTCCTGGTGGTTTGTCCAACCCGCACAACTTAACAGTCGACGAACTCATGGATTTAGCCGATTTCAGCATTCAGCTATGGATGAATTTGAAGGCAGCACTACGTCAGTATGGAAAAGTTGATCCAAGGGTCTTCGGGCAGGAAATAACAAAAACGCCCGGCACCGGAACCGAGAAACCAGAGCCAGGCCGAAAGCGGAAGTCGGCAATCGAGGACGCGCAATAGCATCATACGCCTCTCTCTAACAACCCCGTTTTCGCGGGCATGGATAGGGCCAGAAATTTGGAAGTTCGGGTAGCCAGCTATGTTTCGGTATAACCGAAACGCTGGCCCCCTTCATGCTTCGCATTCAGGGGGACGTTTTCCTCATGCTCCGCATTCGAAAAACGAAAACGCAAAGATCAACATGCAAACACAGATAGACCATAGTAAAAGGAAAGGTGGCCGTCCTAAAACGGCAGTAAAGAAAGATCAGCTACTGGGGGTGAAATGTTCGCTAATCGAGCGAAAAGCCATTGAAGCAAAAGCTAAGTCCGTAAATCTCCCCGTCTCGGAATATCTCCGGAAAATGGGGTTATCAGGAAAAATTATTCTAAAGATACTTCCAAAGGTGGTGCTGGAAAGAACTGGAATAATGAGTCATGTAGCTGCGAATCTAAACCAGATCGCCCGCAAAAGAAACCGGGGCGATGAGCTTAACGCCATAGAGCGAGCCGAATTGATGGATACTTCAGCGGTGGTCAAGCAGGCGGCAAAGGAAATAATAAATTTCTTAAAATGATTGGGAAGATAATGCTTGGGAAGTCGTTTTACCACTGTTTAAGTTATTGCTTGGAAGACAAGCGAGAGTTGTCAGAACATCTAAAAGCACGGCTTTCCCTTCAGGAGAACGTCCAGCATAACAACCGGGCGGAGGTCCTGGATTATAACCTTTGCTTTGGCGATAAACATGAGCTTTCAGAGCAATTTAAGGACGTCCGTCGGTTGAACAAGAATGTCGAAAAGCCGGTTTTGCACCTGGCGATTCGCCTGGCTTCCGGGGATCAGTTGAGCCATGAGCAGTGGAGAGAGGTCGCACGAGCAGCGGCAAGGGAATTTCAGTTTGAAAATAACCAATACATTTGCATCCTTCACAAAGATACCGAGCAGCCCCACATTCATATAGTCGCCAATAGGGTAGGCTATGACGGAAAAACCGTAAATGATTCCAATAGTTACCGGCGGGTGGCCGACTTGTGCCGCCGGATGGAAAAGGAGTATCAGCTACAGGAAGTACTAAGCCCCCGGCAATTCCTTTCAACAAAGGAGCGGCAAGTTCCTCGCCGTGACCATAGAAAGGAGAAGCTACAGGAAAATATCCGACAATCCCTCGAAGGCACGCGGACGTATGCTGAATTTGAAAAGAAGATCCGGGAAAAAGGATATCAGGTCGAGAAAGGGAGAGGAATAGCCTTCGAAGACGAGAAAAAGGTAAGGATCAAGGGAAGTGAAGTTGGTTATTCGCTGGGGACCATTTCGCAAATTTTGGAGAAGAATCACCGGGAATCCCTCCACCAGACACCTGAATATTGGCAGAATCGGAAAGAACAAAGCCGGCTGGCTCGCCAAAAAATGACAGCTGGGGTGGAAAAACGTTCGGAGCCGGTAAAAACGTTCACCTTCGAGTCTTCACCCGACAAGGCAGCTTCACAAGGTATAGGACACCTGATTAAAATTGCGCTAGAACCTGTAAAAGGAGCTGGGGGTGGAGGTTCAAGTTATGATCCCTGGGAGGAAGAGGAACGCCGCCGCAAAAGGAAAAGAAAAAATTTACATCCCTAATAAAGACATTAAATTATGGAACTAGAAGTGCTGGTTACTGCCGTTACAGAATTGGCCGAGGACCAAAAAGCCACGAATAAGCAGATTGATGAATTTACTAAACTGGTTAAAGGAATAGGAGAAAAGGTCGATACATTTGATAAGAAGTTGACAAATCTTCAGGTGGTGGCGCCCGCTCCAGACACCCGTCCAATGGTTGCCAAACAAGCTGAATTCTTACAAAAATTGACGGCTATTCTGGAAGCCCAACCAAAAAGCGTAGTTCGGCAATTCCGATTCCTGCTGTTTCCCTCAGATAATGCAGACCATTATTACCGGATTATTTTCGGTCGTTTATTCGGCTGGGCGGTTTTGATCCTGGTATGTACGTACTTATTTAGTTTGGGTCAGCAATATATCGAACGATCCACTGCCGTGAGCAATAGCCGGTATAATTACCAAGTCTACCAGGATGCCTGGAATCGGCTCAATTCACTTCTTGGGTCGACCGGCCGCAAAAAAATGCAGGAAGCCTTGCAACAAGCCGAGAAGGATCAGTAAGGCCAAGCCAGTTGCAAGCAGCCGCAGCCGATCGGCAGGAGAACAGATCCCGGCTTCGGTTCAGCTTTGGCGCTTCGGTGGCAGGGTATTTTTGCCCGGCGGTAGCCCTTGGTTCAGCTGCATTTCGCAGGATGGGCTTTAACCTGGGCTGTGCTTCACTCCTAAAAAATACCCCGCCCCCGAAGGAGTTTTCTTCATTCATGCGTATAAAAATGGGTATAATCCCTTACCTTTTCTTCAGGACTGAGAACGTACAGAACCTCCAATAAATTCCCAAAATCGCTGTAGAAATCGCCGTCCATTTCGTTATCGATCCCGTGACACGATCCGGCCATTTCTGCATGGTAGCGCATAAACATAATGTACAGACATAGGCGAAGTCCTTTTATATCCCGTGCTTTTTGCAGGTATTCTTTTAGAACTTCAATATCATGCGGATTCAGAACAACAGCAGTTTGCATATTCGACTATTTTTCATACACCAAATAATGACAGACCTCAGCTGCCGTGAGAAGATACAGGTAATAATACCCAATATATTCTTTATCTATTTTAACAGGTCCCTCATAAGATGCCACCGCGTTTAACAAGGTAAATAGTTCCGTGCGGATGTGGAGTATTGGGTATTTATCCCTGAAATTCTTACAAAGAACTGGAGATGGCCTGTTATCATAGGGGCCTTCCAGGAATATAACTTCTACTACATCCAGCAGGTCATCGAAAAATAGGGTTGACTGCTCCCTATCCTTAAACTCGTCGTAATCCCCGATTTCGTTGCTAAATGCTACCCGAAGCCAGCCCGTTACCCGGTACAATATTTCATCATAATCAGTAGACTCCAGCAAATCTTTAACCGCCTCCTTGGGTGATTTGGAGAGGTTGTGGTAAAAGTAATAGGAACCCTGATGTGAAATGTCCATCTTACGCATGTTTTTATCTTTTACAAGAAATATTCGGTTTGATATAGCTACCATGTTTAAATAAGACCCGCATCAAAATACAGGTCCTTTGTGGGCTCGTTCCGCGCTGAACGAGTACCTATTCAGCGTAACGGGAGTACTAATCAGCAGCCTTTCTAGTGTACTCCAAGGCCGAAATCATAGGAATATGGTCTTTGGTTAATGTTTTATCCGTTCGGCCTCGTGGTATAAAGCTCATGATTGGGGGCTTAAAAAATGAGTATTTAGTTCGCTGATGTATAGATCAACCGCAAGTCCAGCCAGCTTAGCCAACTTGTTTTGAAGGATAAGCGCCATGGAATGAAGTTTGTCCAGGTCCACCGGCGGGAACCGGGATGTGGAGGAAGTCTTTTTTTTGCTGCCGAGAGGTGGCAGTTTCATTTCAGCACACACTTTTGCCGTCCAGGCATTTACGATAATCACGCACAAGTGCGCAACATCGACCCCGACGTCATTGATTCCTTTTACCAAGTCGGATATTCGTGGATCATAATTTTTTACTGGGGTCAATTTCTGCTCGGGAAGTGTAGCCTTCTGCGGCGATGCGGACGGTGCAATAATTTCTCCCAATTGCGTTGCTGCTTCCAGAAGCCTTATCAATTTGTCATTGTAAGCTAATAACTCGGCCCGCCTTTTAGAGTGGTTGAAAGCCTCCCCATCTGACGTTAGGCAAACTTGTTGAATTTGGTCCTGAATGTCCCGGAGTTCACTAAGCCGGTAATAGGCGAAGAAGTCCTTGATAACCTCCATGGGAGCAAGCTTTTCCTTTTCGGACAAGCAAATAAGCTGATCGTAAATGTTGGGATTATCTTTAAAGCGGGACATAAAAACAGATGAGGGGGAAATAAAAAGACGTGGGTTGGTTCCTACGTCTCCGAGGGCTACGACACCCAACGACGAATAAGAACGCCCACGCCGCAACGTGAGCGATTTACCTTATTTTCTCGTCGTTTTTCGAAAGGTCGTAGATTTCGGAGAACGAGAATAAAGCAAACACGCTTAGAATTCATTATGTGCTTGCAAAAGTATAGCCTATTGCTTAACTATCATTTGGTATTTGAATTAACATAACCATGACTTGAATATAAATATAAACATTGGTTATAAAATCACCAAATATGGTTTTAATTATCACAATATTGATAATGCTGAAAATACCTAATATATTGCCCTTCAACTATATAGCGTCTTAATGGCAAAGAAAGAAAAGATTAACCTAAACAGGCTCAGAATAGTGCTCGCAGAACGAAACAAAACCAATAGATGGTTAGCTGATCAATTGGGGGTAACCGAGGGAACAGTATCTAAATGGGCTACCAATAACCATCAACCGCCCCTTGAAAGGCTTTATGAAATTTCCCTGATTTTTAAGATAGATATACACGACTTGATTGAATCAACAGCGCCCAAAAAATAAGCTATGGTTCCTTCACCATGATTCAAAATCCAAACGAGAATTATTCAATGGAGTATACCAAGGAATATATAGTAGCCGAATACAAAAAACTGAAACAGCATTTAGGCGGGCCTCCATCCTCGAAGGTTTTTTTCGCTGAAACAGGAATACATAAAAGGTATGTTGAGAAGATATTCGGGAGCAATTCCTATTCAAAACTTGCCACGGAGTGCGGTGACATTGCCAACGAATTTTTTAAACAGAAATCCGATCTCGATGAAATTCTTCTGAACTGGGGCAATTTGGCCCGTTCTCTCGGTAAATTACCAACAACAGCAGACTGGGCATTCAATAACAATTCACCCTCAGCTGATGGAATCAGGCGAAGTCATAACCTAAAATGGATTGACTTACCTTACAAATTCTTGGAGTTCCATTCAAACGAAAGTGAATGGGATGATGTCATTGTACTTATTCCTCCCAAATCCGCAAATGGAAATATTCTTTCTGCCAATATCCCGAGAATAGAAGGACTTACCTTTGAATATTTAAAATACATTCCACCAGTCATTCAAGATTTCCTTGAACTTTCCACAAACGATGAAAAATCGCTGGAATTTGAGAAAGAGACGAATCTTATATTTAAAATGCTAGGCTTTGAGGTGGACGAACTTGGTCAGGGTACAGGAAGAAACCCTGATGGGATTGCAAAAGAAAATCAATATAGATATGCAATTCTCCTTGATTCCAAATCGCGGAAAAGCTCATATATATTCGGTACAGAGGACAGGAAATTTATTGAATATATTAATAAATATTCCGAGCTATTAAGCAAGGGTGGATACACAAAACAGTATCTTCTTTTAGTATCCAGCCGCTTTGACTCCGTTTCTGCTATTTCATTGAAAAATATTAAGATTGAGACAGGCATTACTACCAGCCTGCTGGAGGCCCGACTACTATTGAAAATGCTGGCAATTAAAATCCAAGCACCAAGGTTATTTAATTTAAAAAAGTTCCAAGAACTATTAATCGAAGACGGAGAAATTACTGAAAGGAAAGTGGATAAATTTATTGCAGGGCTGAAATAACCCAAAAACAATTGAATTCATCTAACATAATGCAATGGAAGATCTGAGTTACGGAAATGTGCTCGTTTGTGTTAATGGTCATGTAGTCACTGCAAAGGCAAACACAGATCAAATAGCAGAAAAGTATTGCGCAAATTGTGGCGATACAATCATAAACACATGCTTGGACTGCGGAGCCTTTATAAAGGGTATTCCACGCCTCCCTAGTCAGATCACTCCACCTTTTTCATACTTTGGCAATCCATATATCCGGCAGTCATACTGCACAAACTGTGGCAAACCTTATCCCTGGACGAAGCGGGCTGAGGCCGCAGCGTGGGAGTTGATCGATTTTGCGAATATGCTTAATCCGCAGGAAAAAGAGGAATGGAAGGCAACCATTCCGGTTTTAATTAAGGAAACGCCTAAAACGACGGTCGCAGTTATCAAATTTAGGGCTTTTGCTGAAAAAGCCGGAATTGAACTTGGTAAAGCAGTGAAGGATATTGTTGTTGGGGTTGTCAGTGAAGTCGTAAAGAAGGCAATTACTTAAAAAATTGAGCTATTACAGCCTTTCATAGTTCATTATTACGAACGTCTTGAAACAGTTTCTTCTTAATCTATGGAATACAATAACCAAAAACCTTTAGCTTGCATTAACAACACAAAAGATGCATGCTTATCCTTTGATAGGGTTATCCCTCTAAACCTTGCGCACATAATCCTTGGGAAAACAATGTAGCTTTAGAAATTGGCTCCCAAAAACGAGAGGTCCATAACTTTAAACAAGAAAATCCAATCACTTATCTTCTCGATGTAGTAAATGGCGATCGTAAAAATAATGGCAAGTAATAATTAACCATTATGATAATAGACAATTTTGCAATAAACCAAGAACAGTTAGATCGGTTACTTTCGCATCATCCCAATACTGGAAAGAATTCGGATGTCGGTAGTATTGCCGTAAAGATTGTCGAAATGTACTTCAAAAATAGGTATCCTGATGCTACATTCTTAAAAGGTAGCAAAGGAGCGGACATGGAAGTCAATTACCAAGGGAAAATCGAGCGATTTGAGGTTAAGGGAACTGTCGATCCGTCTATCGCTTGGCAAAAATTAAAAGTATCCAGCCAGGATTGCTATGAGTGCTTGCTTGAAGGCATGACCCTAATTCGGGTGACTTCGATAGGGGCACTAAAAATGAAGCTTCATTTCATGAAGTATGGCGAAGATTTCATTCTCGAACCGGAAGTTCGGTTTGCAGTTAAGCCCGTCCGAAACTCGAAAAGTACCAAATAAAAAACCTGTCCGAAATGTGTCGCTAATTTTGCGCATATGAATTTCATTCAGCGATGGCGTCATACAAGAAGCTTGGCAAAGATGGACAAGTTAATGCATAACTGGCATTCACAACTGGAAGGGGAGGCTCACCTTGTCTTAGATGCAATCGAAATCATGGAGGCAAAATATGGACATCACGAGATTCCGTTCAATCAAACTACTATTGGCGTGTTTATCAAGTTTTCGGTCATGGATATATTTTTGCTTTATAAAATTCTGTTCAAAAGCGGGGATGAGAGAGAGACAAATATCCTAGCAAGAACGCTGGCTATACATATTGCAGAGTTTATTGATGATGTAGGGAAGTTAGTAGGGAATCCTTTGGCAGAAAGGATGAAAAAATTCCCGGATGACGAGGATTTGAAGCAAGCATTGAAGAATGTTCGTGTTTGGTATAATAGTATTAGAATAAAGTATGAAGGAATGCGTGATATTAGAAATATTGTGTCAGCTCATCAAGATCCAAATGTCATTAAACAATTAGCAATAAATGAAAAGTTGAATCTCGATGAATTTCACATTTTGGTATTAGTTAATTTTCAACTTTTCATAGGGTCCTATCAGAAATATGAAAGAATGCTAATTCAGAAGATCAATGAATCTTCGGTTGTCTAGAAAGGTTCTAACACGAAGGTCAAGAGCCTTCGGATTTATTGTATATTTGTACTAGCAAAATAAATCGATATGATATCGAAAATATATATACTTCAATCCTTCGAATCGGTTGAAGCAATTAAATCAGGAAGAGAATTATACGAGAAATTAAAAGATAAAATTGCTGTTTACTTCAAAGATGTGCAAAGCCCTAATGACCTTTATGAAGAATTGGAGAAAATTAGAGCTGAAATCATAAGCAGCGAAGAGTTATGTGTAATCCACTTTGATTGTCATGGAAACGAAGACGGGATTGAGTTATACGATCTTCACGATAATGGAACGTCAATAACGTGGGAAGATTTTAGATCCAAATTTAGAAACATCTATATTTCCTCCCCTGCTAAACCAATAATTAGTTTCTCTAGCTGCAAGGGGTTGTATGTGATGAAACTTATTGCCAAATTTGAACCTTGCCCATATGGTACGATTGCCGGATGTTTGGAAGATATCGAATTTGAGGACAGCATAGATGCCTTTTTTCTTTTCTATATTAGTTTAATGAGTGGGGCAAGTGTTTTGAATGGTACTGTGGACGTTGTAGCAAAGTACCCACATCTAAAATTCTTTGGGTTTGATGCGAAAGATTTAGCAGAACTCGGATGGGATAGGTACAAGAAAGAGAAATTGACGCCTGAAGTGATAAAGGCTCGCAAGGACGAAATAATTTCTGAAGTAATTAAGATTAAGGGGCATATTACTGAAGCAGATTTTGCGCTCCTCGAAAGAGGACTAACGGCGGATTCTGGTAAAGCGGATCATGAAAGACATCGAGAAATATTTAATAGCTAACCAAACACATTTAAAATATGGATAGCAACAATTCAACCCTAGCTGTTTGGCAATTGATTAGTACTATAGGTTTGGGGCTTTTAACAATATTGACCTACTTTCGGATTGCACGCCTTTCGACGAAGACGAATGCCTTTGGAAGATTGGATGATGAACTCAACAATATTGTAAAAACATGGGTGAAGTATCCCATTCTTGAAGATGACGAGTTTATTGAATCATGTCTTACTGATAAGGCAGAAAAAACAGATAAATTAAGATATGATGCCTATTGCACTTTAAATTTTAATTACATCGAATCACTATATAAATATTTTAAGGGTAGTGTAAAGAGAATGGCCAGGTACAGTGAATATGAAGAAATGATTCTAACCCATAAAGAATGGTGGAAAAAAAATCAATCGAATAGTCTTACAGCATATAAGGGTAAGTTCACTGCGTTTGTTGAGAAAGTTATCCAGGCCAGCCGCTGAGCAAAACCTTTTTTTCAAACCAATCGAGACTAGCATCCCAAAAATAGACGCATCTAATTACTGCCGACTTTTACAATTGGGCGCATTCAAGTTAGCTTAACTAAAAACCTGTCCGAAATATGTCCGAACAGGTTTTAATCAATTGAAAACCAATCTAAAAAGTCGGGAAGACAGGATTCGAACCTGCGACCCCTACGTCCCGAACGTAGTGCGCTACCGGGCTGCGCTACTTCCCGAAAAAACCCCGAAGATCCTTCAACCGGCCACCGGGCCGATCGCCGGAAAGCGGGTCGCAAAGATAATCACCCTCCGCCAACCCAACAAATTGATTTAGCCGGCTTTTTGGCGCTCGATCGCCACCTGCTGAAAGGCTTGCCCTAAACGATCCGTCAGATCAGACGCCAGCATGCTTTCCTGCGACCAGGCGGACGCCGCCAGATCTCCCGCCAGCCCATGCAGGTATACCCCGAGCAATGCAGCCTCGCCAGGCGAATAACCCTGTGACAATAACGCCGTGAGAATACCCGTCAGCACATCCCCGCTGCCACCCTTTGCCATCCCGGGGTTGCCGGTCGAATTGAAATATCCTTTACCGCCAGGCATGGCGATAAAACTATAGTGACCTTTCAGCACGATGATACACTGTCGCTCCCGCGCCTGCTCCCGAGCCTTGTCCAGTTGCTCATAGTCGTCGGATGACGGGCCGAAAAGCCGTTCGAACTCCTTGGGATGAGGCGTCAGAATAGAGTAGGGGGGTACGAGTTCCCATAGCCCAGTCGAAGAAGCCAAAATGTTCAACGCATCGGCATCCAGCACCATCGGCCGCCGGCATCGCTGCAACAAGTCGCGTAAAAATTCCACCGTGCTCCCTTCCGTCCCAATACCGGGACCGACGCCCACCACTGAATACGTGGAAGGATCGCCTTCAAAAGCCGTATGGATCTGCTCATCGACATCCACGAATACCATCGCCTCGGGGACCGCCGTCTGAAGGATCGGGTACCCGCAACCCGGGATATGACAGCTGAGCAGTCCGGCGCCAGCCCGCAGACATGCCCGCGCCCCGAGTACCGCCGCTCCCATTTTCCCGAAGCTGCCTGCTATCAGTAACGCATGACCGAAATTTCCCTTGTGCGCAAATGGAGGTCGTGGCCGGTAGATCGACCGGATAAATCCCGCATCCAGCAGCTCGGCCACACCCGTCACCTGTTGAAGATAACCCGGATGCAACCCGATATCGAGGATATGTACAACGCCGGCATTCACCGCATTCTCGGGCATCAGAAAAGCCGGTTTATAACATTGGAAACTTAAGGTGTGCGTGGCGCGGATAGCCGTATTGCCGCGGGAGCTTTTCTCAACAAACAGCCCGCTTGGAATATCGATTGCGACGATCTCGTTGCCGGATGCGTTCAAATGATCGACCAGCCCGGCGGCGACCCCCTCCAGCTTGCGGTTGAGCCCCGAGCCCAGCAACGCATCGACCAGGATATCTCCCGGATTCACCGGATGAAAATTTTCAGGTCCCTGGACGAACCGAACCTCCACCGGCGTCTGATGCAGCCGCGCCAGGTTGATCTGGAAGTCATCCGTGCCCTTGAAACCAAATTCGAGGATATGTACCGTAACGGAATAACCGGCTTCGGAAAGCATCCGGGCGAGCGCCAGCCCGTCGCCGCCGTTGTTGCCCTTCCCGCAATAGATCGCAAAGGAACGGCCTGCATATCCGTTACTTTCCAGCCACCGATGACAACTCGCCGCAGCCCTCTCCATCAGATCGATGGACGCGATAGGCTCGTGCTGCATCGTATACTCATCCCAGGCCCTTATTTGCCCGGCTGAAAGGATTTCCATGCGGAAATTTACGGCATTTTTGGAGAATGCAAGGTCACCCGCGCCACTCCAACCCTACCTCGCCGGTGATCGCGCCGGCTTCTTATGGACCCGTCGCTTAGCCCGATGATGCACCACCGGGTGTGCCGCCACCGGAGCAGGCGGCGGATTTGCGGTCGTCTCACGCGGCTCACCACCCGGACCGGGATCGCTTGGATCCGTGTCTTCTTCGTAATTGACATGTCCCTGGCGATAGTCGCCAAACAGGTCGCAGAGCCGTTTGGCAGAATACACATTCTTGTAGTCGTTATTGCTGAGCGCAATGATCGTGGCATTCTCATCCAACATGCGGATAAAGACGGTCCGGCTACCATGCCACCATCCGTTATGATAGATCAATTTTTTACCGTTAGGAATGAACAGCATGCGCCAGCCGAGCCCATAGTTCCGCTGACCCGGCTTCTCGAAGCTGTACCCTGCGTATGCGCTGTCCAGAATACCCTTACTGAAGAGCTGTCCGTTACGCAACGCCTGATCCCATTTATAGATGTCCCGCACGGTACTGTAGACATTCTTATCACCATACACCAGATCCAGGAACTCCATCCGGAACGGCCGGCCGCTCTGGTAGTAGGAGGCCATTGCTTTAGCGGAATCCGCCAGTGTATACACGTACGTATCCTTCATTTGAAGTGGCTCGAAGAAGGCCTTCGACATGTACACGGGGTAGGGGAGACCGGAGACCTTCTCGATGATCAGCGCCAGCAAAGCGTAGTTTGTATTCGAATACTCGAAATGCTTGTTGGACACCCCGCTGTATACATCCCGGTCCCTGGCATGTTTGATAATGTATTTGAGCACGTCCTCATTGTCGAGGAGTTTGTATTTGTCCACGTCCGGCTTGTACATGAAGTGGACGTAATTGTGGAGGCCGCTCCGATGGTTCAACAGCGTCTCGATCGTGACCCCCGGGTAGGGGAACCCGGTCAGATATTTGGCAACCGGATCATGGATGTCCAGTTTGCCGTCCTGCCAGAGCTTCAGCGTACCCATTGCGGTAAAAGTCTTGGACATCGACGCCAGGTGAAACGCCGTATGCGCATTCAACGTATCTTTTTTGAACCGCGGATTCCCGAAGCCTTTATATCGCTCATAGAGTACTACTCCATTCTTGGCTACCAGCACGCTGCCGTTGAATCGTCCTGCCAGCATCGAGTCGAAGAAATGGCCGGTTATTTCGGAATAGTGCTCCAATTCCGGACCGGTGAGTGCGGGAATACCATTTGGAAGGGACGTGAGCGTATCCATTTGCGAAGGCTCCTTCGCATTTTGAGCATGACCACAGGACACAATCAACATCGCGGCTGACAGCGCGAAATAACCAATACCTTTCAAAACTCTCACTTAATTTGGGTTAGAAAACGGCAAAATTAAATTAATCCGACGTTAATTTGCATTTCCATATCGGAAAACTAACGCAAAAAGCGGGGCAAAATTATGGCCGAGAAGAAAACTACAAGCTATCCTAAAGAGAAGATTAACATTTTGTTTTTAGAGAATATCAGTGACGCGGCGGTCAGACATTTTGTCGACTCTGGCTATGCTTCCGTTCGAAAGCTGACCGGCGCCCTCGCTGAGGAACAACTGATCCGCGAGATCAAGGATGTTCACCTTCTCGGCATCCGGTCCAAAACTCAGATCACGCCGAAAGTCCTGGACGCTGCTTCAAAATTGCAGGCGATCGGCTGTTTCTGCATTGGCGTCAACCAGGTAGATCTGAAGGCTGCCACCTGCCGCGGGGTGGCTGTATTCAATGCCCCCTATTCCAACACCCGCTCGGTAGCTGAACTGGTCATCGGGCTGGCTATTATGCTCATCCGCCGGATCCCCGACAAAACAAGGGCCGCCCACGAAGGGATCTGGCTAAAGGAATCGAAGGGCAGTTACGAACTACGCGGTAAAACATTGGGAATCATAGGCTATGGCAATATCGGCGCCCAGGTCAGCGTCCTTGCCGAAGCGCTTGGGATGAAAGTGATCTATTATGATACGGTCACCAAGCTTCCACTCGGCAACGCTCAGGCCCGCAAGACCCTCAAAGAAGTGGTCGGTGAGGCCGATATCATCACCCTCCATGTTCCGGACACCAACCAGACAAAGAACCTCATCAATAAGACTGCGCTTAGGAACTTCAAAAAAGGCTCTATCCTCCTTAATTACGCCCGGGGTGAAGTGGTCGATCTCGAAGCTCTGGCCAAAGCCCTCCAGGATGGCTCCCTCTCGGGTGCGGCCATCGACGTCTTCCCATGGGAACCGGAAAAGAACGGCGATCGATTCACTACGCCCTTACAAGGGGTGCCCAATGTCATCCTTACGCCACATATCGGCGGATCCACAGAAGAAGCGCAGGCCAATATCGGTGAGGACGTAAGCAACAAACTATTCCAGTACCTCGAAACCGGCATGACCCTTGGCAGCCATACCGTTCCCCCGCTGAGCCTCCCTCACCAGGAAGGCACGCACCGCATCCTGCACATCCACAAGAATGTCCCCGGCGTTTTGTCGGAGATCAACAGCACGCTGTCGCAGCATTACATCAATATCCTCGGCCAGTACCTGAAGACCAACGACGAGATCGGCTATGTGGTGCTGGATATCGACAAGCGGCTTTCCAATCAGGCGTTGCAGCTGCTGAAGGAAGTTCAGAATACGATCAAGACCCGGCTGTTGTACTAACCAGCCTCCATTCCCTTCAGGATCTTCCTCGCCCTGGACCGGAAAGCAGGCGTTGCCCGTTCCCATTGCTCTTCGATCATCAGCTTCAACTCGCCCCGGATCTCGGGATAGTCATGCGAAAGATTCGACAAAATGGTCAGCGAAAACGCCTTCACCGCGATCGGCGTTTCCGGGTCCTGCACAAAGTCGAAGCAAATGCTCATCACCCGGCCATGCCAGCGCTTAGGGATATTGACGTCCTGCAGCAACCGAACCGTATTTCGGATAACCGCAACGTGAAGGTCCTTCCGCCCGAGATTGTCAAGCAACTGCCGGTAATAGGGAGCGATCAGTTGCGGATGACGGCGGACGCAATAACTCAATGGCCACGCGGCCCGCTGCGTGATCCGATATTCACCGTTGAAGAAAAGCCGGATCAGTTGTCCGAATCGCTCCTTGTCATCGCCGATATACCCGACGATGCGATCCGTCTGCCGCCTGGAATGTTCCGCGCGTAATAATTTTAACAAGTCCATAGGTTCGCTTAAAGTTAACTAAATTTGGATGCTAATTTTCAGCTGATGAACTATACACCCGATCCCAAACGCTATGACAGCATGGAATATCGCCGCTGTGGACGTAGCGGCCTCTTGCTACCCGCCGTGTCACTGGGCCTATGGCACAATTTCGGCGGCGTCGATACCCTGGAGAACGCACGAGCCATTCTCCGGCTTGCCTTTGACGCCGGTATCACCCATTTCGATCTGGCGAACAACTACGGCCCGCCGCCGGGGTCGGCAGAGGAAAACTTTGGCCGCATCCTGCGTCAAGATTTTCATGGCTATCGCGACCAACTCATCATTTCGAGCAAGGCCGGCTATTATATGTGGGAAGGTCCTTATGGCGAATGGGGCTCGAAGAAGTACCTCGTGGCCAGTCTCGACCAAAGCCTTCAACGAATGGGGCTCGACTATGTCGACATCTTCTATCACCACCGGCCTGATCCCAACACTCCACTGGAAGAAACGATGACCGCCCTCGACCTGATCGTGCGGCAAGGCAAGGCGCTCTATGTTGGCATCTCCAATTATCCCGCCCCCGAAGCTGAAAAAGCGATGGCGATCCTCCGCCGGCTTGGCACCCCTTGCCTGATCCACCAGCCCAAATACTCGATGTTCGAGCGCTGGGTCGAAGACGGCCTGCTGGATCTGCTGGAGAAAGAAGGAGTGGGCTGCATTCCGTTCTCGCCGCTTGCCCAGGGTCTGCTGACCGATAAGTACCTCAAGGGGATCCCAACCGATTCCCGGGCGGCCAAACCAACCGGCTTTTTGCAGGAGGGCCAGGTCACGGCTGAACGGGTTGAAAAGGCAAAGCGACTTAACGAACTGGCTATCAAGCGGGATCAGACCCTGGCACAAATGGCCCTTGCCTGGATATTAAGGGACAAACGGGTAACCTCGGTCCTTATTGGCGCCAGCAAACCCGAACAACTGAGCGATTCCCTTCAAAGCTTTCGAAATACCTGGTTCTCAACGGAAGAGCTCCAGGCTATCGAGGAAAACCTGAAATAGAAGCGTCATTCCACTAAGGAAACCGGCCATCCAGCGATAAAGGAAGCGGTAACCAGGAATAAAGGAAGCGGCAACCGCCGGTAAGGAAATCTTATTCCGGGAATAGGGGTTCCCACCTAGGGAAAATGGCATGGAGCCGGCCTGAATCAAATCATTGATTATCAGTTAAATGTCGTCTGGCATTACGATTGTCTATATATTGGCATCAATCGTACTCGTATGAAACAGTTCATTTCTTTCGTTGCACTTACACTCATCGCCATCGCTGGTTACGCGAATGATGGCAAAGTCAATGCTTCGGCATCGACTAATTCCGCCGCTTCTGCTAAAGTCATGAATGCCGGCGCCGTTCGTTTCCAGTTCACCAACATCAACACCCAGTTCCATGCGGATTCCGTACTGGTTATTTTCGACCGTTTCGACCACACGGGCGCCGGGGTTATTTACCAGGTTTATTCCGCCGACCAGAAGAATGGGATCGACATTTCCGCAATTCCCGCCGGTAAATATTATGTGACGATCCAGTGCATGGGTCTGCATCACGACCGGATCGAGAAGACGATCACGATCAAGAAGCAAAAGGACGAGAAGATCAATATCTCCCTGGAAACTTCCGAGATCTTCACCAAAGACAACGTCGTCATCCCCGTTACCCACACCAAGTTGACGGATCTGTCGATCCTGTCCAACAAGTAATCGCCGACCGAAGGTCATAACTGTCCGGCGTCAGCTGCCGGAGCATCAAGGAAAGTCTTATAATTAATATTATGTTAAGTAATTCTTTCGAGGAGTGCCCTCCCGAGCCTTGCAGAAATCCCGTATATTTGTGACTGAACTACCCGCAGATATCATAATACAATGGTCTCATGGCGGGTTTTTCGTTTAGAAAACGTTTTGATTATTAGCCTATTATTGTCAAATGCCGGATGACATCTCCATATTATTGAGCCGATATAAGGAACTGAACCTTCAGGATGTATTGGATCACGAGAGATTCAACGAATATGCTATTGTCCATCACTCGTCCAGCATAGAAGGTTCTACTTTAACCGAAGTAGAAACACGGTTGCTTTTAGAAGAGGATATCACCCCCAAAGGTAAGCCTCTAACCCATAGTCTAATGGTTAGGGATCACCACGCCGCTCTTCGATATGTTTTAGCTGCTGCAACCGAGAAGAAAGCCATTACTGTTGATTTCATTCAGCAGATTAATGCCCTCGTGATGAAAAACACCGGGAGTATCTATAATACAGTTTTTGGCGAGATCGATGCTTCCAAGGGAATGTTTCGTAAAGGGAATGTCAGCGCTGGCGGGAGCTACTTTCCTAACTACGATAAAGTGATACCTTATACAACAAGCCTCGTTAAACGCCTGGACGAAAATCTCCCAAGAGTCCACGGCGACGACGAGCAATTAAAATTATCCTTTTCCGCCCACTTTGATCTAGTCTCGATCCATCCTTTTTACGACGGAAATGGCCGCACCAGCCGCCTGTTAATGAATTACATCCAGGCTTATCATGGATTGCCGCTGGCTATTGTATTTAAGGAAGATAGAGCGGACTATTATGTGGCGCTCCAGGAGACAAGGAAACAAGAGGATATGCAAATCTTTTACGCGTTTATGTTCGGGCAATACATAAAGCACCTCGAACAAGAAATTGCCTCATACACCCAGGCTATGTCTCAGAAGGCTGAACCGAAAAAGGGAAAAGGAAGCGGGTATTCGTTATTTTTTTAGCCTAGTGAGGGTATGGACAGCCCTCGGTAATTATTAACGGCCCGGGGTAATAAATCTCTGCTGCAGGATATTTTTCGCCGCCATCTTTTGCTCGGGCGTGGCATTGCTTTGGACCGTGGCCAAATGCTGTTGAACGAATCTCACATCCGCCGAATTGGGCGCCAGGACATTCGCTTTCGCCAGATAGGCCCTTGCCCCCGGAATATCATCCTTCATTACCCGCGCGGAAGCCGCAATGCTTAAGGCCCGTGCCGCCAATGCAAGTTTGGCGGTGTCCTTTCGCAGCGTGGTGACTACGCCGGACTTATCCAGCAAGGCATTCAGCTTGCTGGCCGCCACGGAATCTTCCGGATTCTTCGTGATCTCATTCGAATATGTCTCGATGCTGACCTCGTCGTCACTCACCGTCAGCTTTTGGATCGTAGGATATCCGATCATGATGATGACGACAAGGAACAGCAGAAATCCGGTTTTGCCTTCGAGCTTTCCGCGTATCAACAGGACGATCAGGGTGATGAACAGGACAATGCCTGCTCCCATCAGGAGTAGTTGGGGTGTTTGCATAGACGATGAATATCCAATAATTCCTTCATTTTAAAAATACCCGGTTGGTAGTATTTGTCTAAAGCCAGCGGCAGTGCTTATATTGCGATATGAACAGGAAAATCGGCCGGGTCGTCCTGGCGGTTGTCGCCCTCCTTTCGATCGGGATGCTGATCGTCCACGTCCTGGTCCGAAGACAGGTCGATGAGACTGTTTTTACCGTCTCCCCTGCCGTCCGACAGCCGGACAGCGTTAAATACCGCCAGCTCACCATCGGGGATCACCGTATCCATGCCTGGATAACCATGCCCAACACCCTGATAAAGAACAATACCGCCATTGTCATTTTCCATGGCATCGGGGAAAGCCTTTCCGACTGGATCAACGTCCAGAAAATGCTGGCTGGCAGGGGGATCGTCTCGGCTGTCTTTGACTACGGCTCTCCCGCCGATACCATTTCAGGCCAGAGCGGCACCAGCTTGCGTCCCCTGACCGACGACGTGCAGGATATCATCGATTCCGTCCGGCGGCTTTGCGGCAACGATCTTCACCTGTTCCTGCTCGGCCATTCGGTCGGCAATGCCGTTCTGCTCGAGATGTACCCGCGGCTCACCGCCCCTTTCGTCAAAGGGGTCATCCTGTGCAATGCTTTTTCCTCCCTTAAAAAATGGCTGCTTTACCATCATCAGATCTCGCCGGCGGCCGCCTTGCTCTTCCCCGATTATCTCGATAATACCGACAACGTTCGCAATGTCGCCCAACCCATGCTGATCGTGCATAGCAAAGCGGATTCGGTAAATTATTTCGAGGATGCGTTAGAGATCATCCGGTCAGCGGAGTACCGCCACCGGTCGATCCGGTTCGTTCCAACGGAAGAGAAGGATCATAATTATATTTACAATGGGAGGGATCATGCCGGCTATTGGGCTCCGATCCTGCACTTCATCGATTCAATCTAACTCAGCACCAAACCCTCCTTCAACGCGTTCTCATAACGGGCCTTATCAAATCTATACAAATAAGGGGATCGGTGTGCGCCTATGTTCCGCTTTTCATCGAGCTTCTTCAGCAAACCAAGCGCAATTAATTTTTTGGGGAAATTACTGATATCTAATTTCTTCCCTAACAAGGTCTCATAAAGCGAATGGATATCCGACAGCGTGAACTTCTCGGGCAGCAGACTGATCCCGATGGGGTAATGATAAAGCTGGATGCGCAATGCATACAACGCCTCCCGGACCATTTCATCGTGGTCGAATTCCAGCCCGGGCAGTTCGTCGATATCGAACCACGCACAGGTCTCCGATAACAGATCAGGTTGCGGTACGGTCAACGAAAAATCGGTGATGGCATAGAAGCCGATAGAGATCGTTTGATCGACCAGCCAGTTGTCCCGCGTCACCCGCAGCCCCGTTGCCGTATACCATCGCTCTTCGTCAAATAATCCGGGGTTGACCCGGTTCGGGTCGCCAAAGGTCTTGAACTGCTGAAGGAACAAATTGTCGATCCCCGTTCGCTCGCGGACATTTCGTTCCGCCGCCTCCACCAGCTTCTCCGTCCGCTTGATATACCCGCCCGGCAGGCACCAGCCGTCAAGGAAGGCTCGCTTGATCAGCAAAAGCTTCAGTTGCCGGTCATGATAGCCGAAAATGGCGCAGTCCAGCGATACATGCGGGATATAATGCTTGTACCCGTTTAGGATGAAGTCCTCAAATTCTTCTTTCGCCGTCATGCCGTAAAATTATTTAGTAACCTTCACTAAATACAAAATATTTCCCCTATCTTCATTTCGTAAAATTCACTAAATGAAACATACCAGAAGAAGCTTTCTGCGGAAAGCCGCCCTCAGCACTGCCGGGCTGAGCCTGGCCTCCACTTTGCCCGCCCGGGTCCTTGCCGGTCCACGTCCAGGAACCGAATCCACGAAAGGAGCCGGGCTTAAAGCGCCCGCGGACCTCTTCTTTAAGATCGCCGTCTCGCAATTCTCTTTCGCCAGCCAGTTCTGGACCAAAAAGCTGGACGCGCTCGCCTTTCCCGCGAAAGCAAAGGAGCTGGGCATCACCGGCCTCGACTACTGCTCGATGTTCTTTGCCGACAAAGCGAAAGACCAGGCCTTTCTAACGGAGTTGAAGAAACGCTCCGCCGACGCCGGCGCCTATAATCTGCGTATCATGGTTGATGGAGAAGGCGTGCTCGGCGACCTTAATCAAACCAACCGCCTCAAAGCCGTCGAAAACCACTATAAATGGATCGACGCAGCAGCTACCCTGGGTTGTCCCATGATCCGGGTGAATGTCGAAGGTGAAGGCGCACCCGACGATGTGGCGAAAGCAGCAGTCGACAGCCTCGGCCGCCTGATCGAATATGGCAGCAAGACGCACACCGACGTGATCGTAGAGAACCATATCGGTATCTCCTGCAACGGCGCCTGGCTTGCGGGCGTCATGAAACAGCTCAACAGCCCCCACTGCGGAACCCTTGCCGATTTCGGCAATTTTTGCGTGAACCGGACGAAACCCGAGACGATGGACATCGCAGGTTATATGAAGACGAAATGCCTCGAAGAATATGACCGCTACAAGGGGATCACCGAGCTGATGCCGTATGCCAAAGGGGTCCACGCCAAATCCCATTTATTTACCGCCGATGGCAACGACCAGGAAACCGACTTTTCCCGCATGTTCAGGATCATCAAAGAGTCCGGTTTCACCGGCTGGGTGAGTGTGGAATATGAAGGCGGCCTTCTCAAAATGTATATGAACGACAGCAAATACCTGGATGACTATGCAGGCACGACCGCCACGAAGAACCTCGTAGAAAAAGCCGGGCGCCAGGTATCGTAACCGGCCGGCGGCCAACAACGTCCAAGCTAAACTATCAAACAATGCAGCTCATCAAACCCTCCACCGTCTACGACGTCGTGATCATCGGCTCGGGCGCGGGTGGCGGCATGGCCGGCTATGTCCTGGCCAATGCGGGAATCAAGGTCCTGATGCTTGAAGCAGGCCCTTTCTTTGACCCCGCCAAAGATTCGGACCAGCTGAAGTGGTCATATCAGTCGCCGCGCCGCGGCGGCAACGCCACCCGGCCAATGGGTGATTTCGACGCCGCCTATGGCGGCTGGCAGATCGACGGGGAACCCTACACTCAAAAGGACGGCTCGGAATTCCAATGGTTCCGGTCCCGGATGCTTGGCGGTCGTACCAACCACTGGGCCCGCATCTCCCTTCGGATGGGCCCCAAAGATTTCAAATGCCGGACCAGCTATGGCGTCGGCGACGACTGGCCCATTACCTACGAAGAGATCAAGCCTTATTATGATAAAGTCGACCGGCTCATCGGCGTATACGGATCGACGGAAGGCCTCGACAACGACCCCGACGGCATTTTTCTGCCCCCACCCCCACCCCGCCTGGGCGAACATTTTGTCAAAAAAGCAGTCACTGCGCAAGGCATAAAAGTTATCGCCGGCCGCGGCTCCGTCCTCACCGCTCCCCTGCCGGGCAATAAAGACCGCCAACCGTGCTTCTACTGCGGTCAATGTAATCGTAGCTGCAAGATCTACGGCGATTTCTCCTCCTCTTCCTGTCTTGTCATCCCGGCGATAAAGACCGGCAACCTGACGGTAACGACCGGCGCCATCGTCCGTGAGATCCTGACCGACAACGAGGGCCTCGCCAGCGGCGTATCCTATATCAATAAAGACGACGGCCAGGAATATCAGATCAAGGCCAAAACGGTGATCCTCGCGGCCAGTACCTGCGAGTCGGCGCGCATCCTGCTCAATTCAAGGTCGTCCCGGCATCCGAACGGTCTGGCCAACAGCAGCAACGCCGTCGGGAAATACCTGCATGACTCCACGCAAGGCGGCGCCGGTATCGCTCTTCTACCGCAGCTCTTCGACCGCCCGCGGTTCAACGAGGACGGCGTCGGCAGCCTGCACCTCTATGCACCGTGGTGGCTGGACGGCAAAAAATTGCCTTTCGCCCGCGGCTATCACCTGGAGATCTTCGGCGGGATGTGGATGCCGTCGTATGGTGGCTACTTCGGTTTCGAGGGCGCCGTCGTTCCATATCTGAATGGCTATGTTCCCGGTCGTGACGGCAAGATGAAGCCGGGTGGCGGCTTCGGTGCTTCGCTGAAAGATGACTACCGCCGCTTTTACGGCAGCATCGCCGGTCTCGGCTGCCATGGAACGTCCACCGCCCGGGAGGACAATTATTGCGAGATCGACCCGACGGTCGTCGACAAGTATGGGATACCCGTGCTGCGCTTCCGGTATAAATGGTCGTCCGACGATATCGCGCAGGCCAGACACATGCAGGAAACCGCGCAGGGCGTCCTGAAGACCATGGGCGGAATTCCCCTGGTACCTCCGCAAGGGCCCGAAACGAACTATGGTCTCGACAAACCGGGGAAGGGTATTCATGAAGTAGGGACCATCCGGATGGGCGCCGATCCGAAAAAAGCTCCGCTCAACAAATGGGGCCAGGCTAACGACTGTCGAAATCTCTTTGTTACCGACGGATCGGTCTTTACGCAACAATCGGAAAAGAACCCGACCTGGACGATACTTGCACTGTCCATGCGGACCGCGGAATACATCCTCGATCAACGGACCAAACAAAATATTTAATTATGAACAGAAGAGAAAGTATCAGAGCCCTCGGTATCGGCGCGCTTTCCGCCGGTACCCTCTCGGCCACCCTCCTCGACGGCTGCAAACCAAGCCCCGACAAGCCGGCGGGAGCAACCGCTTCGGCTCCCGACATCAACCCCACCGGGCGTCAGGACTTCGAGATCGCCCGCGATAAGTCGTTGCATGGCCAAACGTATTTCGACGCTCACGAAAAAGCAACGCTCACCGTTCTTTCCGGCATCATCATTCCCAAAGATGACCGCAGTGGCAGCGCTACCGACGCCGGCGTCCCCGACTTCATCGAATTCATCGTCAAGGATGAACCACAGCATCAACTACCCATGCGCGGCGGTCTGCGCTGGCTGGATATGGAATGTCTGAACCGTTTTGACAAGGATTTTATAAGCTGCACGCCGCAGCAGCAGGTGGCCGTCGTATCCGATATCGCCTACCCCGCACAAGCCAAACCGGAGATGCAACCGGGGGTCGCTTTCTTCAACAAGATGCGTGACCTTACCGCCATCGGATTCTTCACCAGTAAGATCGGGATTGAGGACCTCGGCTACAAGGGAAACACGCCCGGCAAATGGGAGGGCGTCCCGCCGGACGTGTTGAAAAAGTACGGATTTTAGGCCCGATCAGCTCCGAACACGGACCTTTTCCAGCCGGGATCCGGCCTGGTATATAAAGTAGACTGCAGAGACGAAGAAAATTGTGATCAGCACGTAAGCCGGAACATAGTTGGCGGCCACGTATAACTTTTTGCTGACGAAATAAGCGATGACGATGATGGGCAGCAGCGAAAGAGTAAAGATCGTTTTCATAATAGTAGTGATTTACAGAAGTAAGCACGAAAGATTTTTAAAACACGAAAGATTTTCCTGACCTGGGCTAAGCCTTAAGCTTTTTTGCTGAGAAATTCCAGGATGTTGTTCGACTTGATCCAGAAAGTAAGCGAGACAACCGAGGCAAGTACGAGTGAGTAAGCGAAGAAGAGTTGATCCTGCAGATACAGACTTGCTGAAAGAATGTAGGTGCTGACGATGGTAATCAAAGTTACCAGGCTGATTAACGTTTTCATGGGTGCTACATTTAGTTTTAAAAGACTATGATTAATAGTGAAACTGCGTGATCGTAGGCAGATCATAGTCAATTGGAACGGCATTCCAAAGGATACACACACTAAATGCTCTGAATGGGTTATTCGAGGGAGATTGGGTACGACGCCGTCTTTAGAAGGAAGTTGGACTTTAGCTGGGGGCTAGTAGTAGAGTGAGTAACGAACCTTATCCAAATGTATAGCCGAAAATTGATAAATGCAAGCCTTCGGCAATATTTTTTACCTGTTATCCATGATTTCCCTTATATACAACGGCTTATTTCGACGGGCCCGGATCATACCACAATCGTTGCTTCTGCGGCCGGAAAAATGTATCTTGCTGACATGCCGTATATTAAGAAATTCCCTACGTGGTGGTTGCTGCTTGCTACCGGAATCATCTTCTTCAGCGTAGGCGTCTTCGCCTTTATCGATCCGCTGAACAGCTATCTCAAGTTGGTGAAGTTCACCGGGATCGCACTTCTCCTTAATGGCGGCATCCTGCTGACCATCGTGATCGTCAATACGAAATATCCCAATGAAAAGAATTGGATGCAGGCCGAGAGTATCGTCCACCTCTTCTTTGGTATCCTTTTTCTTTTGAATCCGTTGCTTGCCTTTATTGCGCTCCCTTATTTCATTGGCTCCTGGATGCTGGTAGTCGGCGTCTTCAAAACTCTGGCCGCCATCTCGCTCCATCGCTCTGTCCGCGGCTGGCTGCTGATCCTCCTGGCCGGCATAATCTTTATCCTTTTTGGCCTCCTGCTCCTCTTTATTCCCTTGCCAAAAGCCAATGATATTACCATTCTTCTGGGCGCCTTCGGGGTCATTATGGGTTCACTATATATCGTCGATTCCTACCGGTACCGAAAAATGAAGGACACGCTCGATATGCTGTTATAAGACGAAACCCGGTCATTATCCTCAATGGGGCGTCATATTGCATGAAAAACCCCGGCGTCAGGCCGGGGTTCCGCGATATCGTCAGTAACGCATCAGTGATCCTTATCCACGTTATTGAACTTATTCGTATAGGCGTCCGCCTTATCCTTGGCCGCCGGTCCCTTCTGTTCATAGATGGTGATCAACAGATCATAGGCATCTTTAAGCGCGCTCTTTTCTTCCTGCTTTAACTTGCCCTTGCTGCCGAGGTCCTGATCCACCTTTTCGAAGTAAGGGATCGCTTCGTCAAATTTCTTGGAGGCAGCCGCGCGAAGGTCGCCTCTTTGTTTGGCGGCATCGGGCGTTTTGCCCACCACCTTCTTGGCCTGAGCCTGAATGTCTACCCCGGCGTTATATGCGATCTGGCCCAGTACCAATGCCGCCTGCGGATAGTCCGGCTGAAGTTCGAGAGCTTTCTGCAGATTGACCTGCGCTTTGGCGGTCAGTTCATCAGCATTGGCCGGCCGATGTCCGCTGCTGGTATCCGACGCATATTGATATTCTTCCAGTCCGTAGTTGAAGAAAAACAGATAGTTCTTGGGAAATCTCGTCACGATCTTGTCGTAGGCAGCCCACAATGAATCCTTGTTGCCGCTTTCCCGGGCCATATCCAACTCCGTGCTGGAGAAGAAAAGATCGTTGGGGTACATCGTCTCGCCGATCGCCAGGTATTTCTCCGTATTGGCTATGTCTTTTTTGGTGTGGTAATAGTCGACCAGCCATTTGTAGATCTGGATCATATCCGACTTGTTGATCGTATCGATATGGGCGTCGGCGATCTTGCCGTAATAGGTGGCTGCGGTGTCCTTCTTACCGGCTTTCTCGGCAGAGATCCCTGCATATAACGTGGAGGTCGTATCGATCTTCATGTTGGTCCACTTTTGCCCATTCATAAACGAGCTCGCCGCCAACGCTCCCTTGAAGTTGTATAATGCCGAATCGTATTTACCGGTGTTGTAATCATTCGCGCCTGCCGCGAAATAGCCCTGATAGATCGCGTTCATGGGCTTGTACCCTTCGATTTGCAACGCGATGAGCTTCTTGTCGTCTACTTCCACATATTTCTGGAGCGCCATGAACGCCGTGTCCCGAGCCCCCGGATATTGAGCGGACAACGGACCATCGGCGATCGCATTGTATATCTTCAACTTCGCGTACCATGCAGCCGCATTCTTCTGATTCTTGTCCGAGGACAATACCTTATCGATCTCCGTTTTGGCGTCGGCCAGCTTATTTGCCTTTAAGAGGTCATTCGCCTTGTCGACGCTTTGTGCAAACAGGCCCATGCCGACGAAGGCAAGGAATCCAGTTAGGACGAGTCTTCTCATTGTTTGAATGTTTATTTTTGATATACGATTTTATGCTACCGGCGTCCCTGCGTCCGGGCTCGTTCCATCCGCATCGCTTTGCTCCGCACTGGATTCCGGCAGCGGTCCGTGCCCGTTTCCGTTCGGCTCCGAGCCGTTCGTCTCACCCTCCAGCTTATCGAGTTTCGTGATGGCGGCGATCTCGTCATACTCATCCAGCCGGATCAGCTTGACGCCCTGTGTGGCCCGCCCCTGCTCACTGATCCCTTTGACCGGCATCCGGATCGTAACGCCGCTCCTACAGGTGATCATCAGGTCTTCTGATTCGGTGACGTCCAATATGCCCACCAATTTACCGGTTTTCTCCGTTACGCTGATCGTTTTTACCCCTTTCCCACCCCGGTTGGTAATCCGATATTCGTCGATCGCGGTCCGCTTGCCATAGCCCTTCTCACTGACGACCAATACCGTGCGCGACCTGTCTTCCCTATTGACACAGATCATGCCAATCACCTCATCCTTTGCGTCATCAACTTCAATGCCAGCCACCCCGATGGCCCCCCTGCCGGTCGGCCGCACTTTTGCTTCTTCGAACCGGATGGCCCGGCCGCTTTTCACCGCCATCAGGATCTCCGAATCACCATCGGTCAGCCGTGCTTCCAACAACTGGTCCCCTTCGACGATCGTAATGGCATTCACCCCCGTTTGCCGCGGGCGGCTGAAATCGTCCAGCGAGGTCTTTTTGATGATCCCCTGGGTCGTACACAGCACGATGGCATGGGTGCGGACAAACTCCTCGTTTTTCAAGTCCTGTACGTCCAAAATGGCACGCACCTTATCGTCCGGCGGGATATTGATCAGGTTCTGGATCGCCCGGCCCTTGCTACTCTTCTCGCCGTCGGGGATCTCATAGACATTCAACCAGTAACAACGCCCTTTCTGAGTAAAGAAGAGCATCGTATGATGCGTAGAAGCTACAAACAGATGCTCGATATAATCCTCTTCCCTTGCCCGGCCACCCACCGCGCCGCGGCCGCCGCGACGCTGCTGGCGATATTCCGTCGCCGATGTCCGTTTGATATATCCAAGGTGTGAGATCGTGATCACCACATCTTCTTCGCGAATGAGATCTTTGATGCTGACCTCATTATCGAGATAGGTGATCTCCGTTTTCCGTTTGTCGCCAAATTTTTCTTTGACTTCCAGCAGTTCCGTGCGAATGACTTCGAATCGTTTGCCCTCATCCGCCAGCAGCTCGGTCAGATAGCCGATGAGCTTCATCAATTCCTCGTAATCCTCCTTGATCTTCTCGCGCTCCATCCCGGTAAGCCGCTGCAACCGCAGCTCGAGGATAGCCTTGGCCTGGATCTCATCAAGCCCCCAGCCCGCGTTGACCAGGCTTTCTTTCGCCGTTTCGGGGGTAGTACTGCGCCGGATCAGCGCGATCACCTCATCCAGGTGGTCAAGTGCGATCAGGTAGCCCTGAAGGATATGCGCCTTCTTTTGAGCTTCCCGAAGCTCATACTGGGTACGGCGGATTACTACCTCCATCCGGAATTCCACGAATTCCGAGATCAGCTCCCGGATATTCAGGGTCCGGGGCCTCCCTTTGACCAACGCCACATTATTGATCCCGTAAGAGGTCTGGAGCTCCGTATGCTTGAAGAGTTGATTGATGACCACATTGGCCACCGCATCCCGCTTCAGATCGATGACGATCCGGGTCCCTTCCCGTTTGTTGGATTCGTTGTTGATATGAGCGATCCCTTCGATGATCTTCTCATTGACCAGCTGCCCGATCCGGTCGCAAAGCGCATCCCGGTTGACCTGGTAAGGCACCTCGGTGACGATGATCTGTTCCCGGCCGCTGACCTTTGTATCGACACGCAGCTTGCCCCGCAGGACAACCCGGCCCCGGCCGAAATGCATCGCGGCCTTGACCCCTTCCATCCCATAGATGATACCGCCGGTAGGGAAATCGGGCGCCTTGATATAATGCATCAGGTCTTCCACCGTAATGTCCCGTTTGTCGATATATGCCATACAACCGTCGATCACTTCCGACAAGTTGTGCGGCATCATGTTGGTGGCCATCCCGACGGCGATGCCGCTGGATCCGTTGATCAGCAGTTGCGGGATCCGCGTCGGCAGTACCGTAGGCTCCTCCAGTGAATCGTCGAAATTCAGTTGGAAATCTACCGTCTCTTTGTCGATATCCTCCAGCATGTACTCGGCCAGGCGGTGAAGGCGGGCTTCGATGTATCGCATGGCCGCGGGGCCGTCGCCATCCTGGTTCCCGAAATTCCCCTGGCCGTCAACCAGCAGGTATCGCATGCTCCATTCCTGCGCCATCCGGACCATCGCGTCAAAGATCGATGCATCCCCATGCGGGTGATATTTCCCCATTACCTCACCCACGATACGGGCGGCTTTCTTATAAGGTTTGTTGCTATTGTTGCCCAGCTCGTTCATCCCAAACAGGATACGGCGATGGACCGGCTTGAGCCCGTCCCGGACATCGGGCAGGGCGCGACCGACGATCACCGACATCGAGTAGTCGATGTAGGCCGTCTTCATTTGCTCTTCAATATTTACCGGAACGATTCGATTGTTGTCCTGGGTCTCGGTTGGCGTGTTGTTATCTTCCATATCAATGAATTACCCCCGCTCGGGAAGGATTGCAAATCTACCTTATTTGAGGCTGAAAACCCGTTGCGGACACTATTTTTTTTGATGGTTTTAACGCCGTTTTTTTCACTTCTGTGGACGTCTTTACTCCAGCCAGGCCCCCTTTACTTCGTCCCCGTCCACCTCAACATAAATATGCTCCTGCAAGGTCGTCGACAAGGATAGCCCGGTATAATCGGGCTGCACCGGAAAGGCTTTATGGCTGCGCTCCACGAGGACCAGCGCCTCTATTTTTCGGGGGTGATAGTCCAGGAAAGGTTTCATGGCGTATAGCAGCGTTTTCCCGCTGTTGGCTACGTCATCAATGACGATGACGACCTGGTCTTCCATCTCCGGGACGTCACTAAGGGAAACAACCCCCGGCTTCTTTTTGTCGAGGGTGATCGTGATCAGCCGGACGGAAAGCCTTCCCCCGGTGATCTCCAGCAAATGTCGCCGGATCGTCCGGGCGATGACGCTCCCGCTTTCCCGGATACCGGCCAGGATCAGCTGTCGCTCATCGGCGTTGTTCTCCAGGATCTCGTACGCCATGCGTCGCAGTTTCTTTTCTGCGACCTCCTGGGAAAGGATGTAGTTCTTCATTACTGCCGCAAAATAAAGCAATTAAAATTGCGACAAAAAAATCTCTCCGTAAAACCCCTATCTTAGACCTCACAATAAGTTTCTATGCTTCTCCTCCAGCAGATCCTGTTCATCCTGGCCGCCGCCACCGCCATCGGGCTTTTCACCAGAAAGGTCCGGCAGATCCGGCGCAACATCCTGCTTGGTGGAAACGACCCGGCATTCATTCCCGGCAGCGGCCGGGCCCGACGCTGGAGGAACGTCGCGTTGCTGGCCTTTGGGCAAAAAAAGATGTTTCGCAATCCCCTGGTTGCGGTCCTGCACTTCGTCATCTATGCCGGCTTTATCATCATCAACCTCGAAGTCCTCGAGATCCTGCTGGATGGCATCCTGGGAACCCATCGCCTCTTCTTCGGGCTGGCCGGAAACCTCTATCTCTACCTGATCAACGGCTTTGAATTCCTGGCCCTGGGCGTGCTCACTACCTGCATTGTCTTCCTCTGCCGCCGGAATATCCTCAAATTACGCCGGTTCATCAGCCATGACCTGGATGGATGGCCGCGCAGCGACGCCAACTATATCCTGCTGACAGAGATCGTCCTCATGACACTCTTCCTTACCATGAACGCCGCCGATACCGTCTTACAGGCCCGCGGCTACGGGCACTACGCCGAGCATCTTACCGGCAATTTCGCCTTTTCCCGGTGGCTACACCCGCTGCTCAACGGCTGGGGCAGTCATTCCCTGGTGATCCTCGAAAGGACCTGCTGGTGGCTCCATATCCTCGGTATCCTGGCTTTTCTCAACTACCTGCCGTATTCCAAGCATTTTCATATCATCCTTGCTTTCCCCAACGCCTATTATGCCCGGCTTAGCCCCGAAGGCAAGTTGCGGAATATGCCTGCCGTGCGGCAGGAGGTCCTCTACGCCATGCAGCCGGAAACAGCGCCACCGCCCCCAACGGACGGCAATACGCCGCCAACGCCGAAGTTCGGCGCCAGGGATGTGTTCGATCTGAGCTGGCGCAACCTGATGGACGCCTATTCCTGTACCGAGTGCGGGCGTTGCAGCGCCGCATGCCCCGCCAACCTGACCGGAAAAGCCCTGTCGCCCCGCAAGATCATGATGAGCACCCGTGACCGGCTGGAGGATGTAGGCCGGAACATCGATGCCAACGGGAAATTTACCGACGACGGGAAGAATCTCCTGAACTATATCAGCGTCGAGGAACTGCGCGCCTGCACGACCTGCAACGCCTGCGTCGAGGAATGCCCCGTCAGCATCAGCCCGCTCGAGATCATTATCGAGATGCGCCGTGCCCTGATCATGGAAGACAGCAATGCGCCGCAGGAATGGAATACGATGTTCAGCAATGTCGAGAACAATTTTGCGCCATGGAAATATAGCCCGGATGACCGGGACAAATGGACCGATGGTTAACCGCTTTTGCCACGCTAATTCTCGGAAACCAGTTTTTGTAATTTTTTCACATTCATGAAGCAGATCTCCTGGCGGTTATAGGACAGGATACCCTCACCCTCCAGCTCGTTGATCAGCGTCGTAACGGTCTGACGGCTGCTGCCGATCAGGCTGGCGATATCCTCATGGGTGAGATAATTGGGCATACAGAAGCCTTCCGCGGTATTCTCACCCAGGTTTTGCTCGACGAGCTGCCAAAGGAAATGGATCAGCCGCGTCCGAACGTCCTTATTTAAGAGATTGATAAGCCGGTTTTCTATGTTCCGCAACTTTGCGCCCACCTGCTTGCTGTAACGCAAGGCCAGGTCGGGCCTGCTTTTCAGCAGCCGCTCGAAGTCGTCGATCGTAAAGGAACAAAGACTGACGTCATTCCGGTAGGCCTGGGCGAATTCGCCGTGAAGATTGCTCCTGACAAGACTGAACTGACCGAACAACTCCCCTTGCTGGATGATCTCTTTTACCTTTTCATTCCCCTCATTATCGATATACCCGATCTTGATCGTCCCTTCCTTGACAAAATAGATCTTGTTATGATTATAAGCTTCGAAATAGATATATTCACCTTTAGGTACTTCGATCACCCGGTGTTCGACATTCAGGTCCTGGTATTCTTTGTCTGAGAGGTTGCACCAAAGGTCGTAATTACGAATCAATAACATGCTGTCGTCATCGGCCATATAGTATTGCGCATTTAGCGGTTAAAGTTACTTAGATTTACGGAAAATTATCCGTTCATGGAGGTACCTACTATGGCCGGGCTCGCCGCAAGAGGCGAAAGCCCGGAAATCCTGTTCTGGGTCGGCTGCTCCGGCAGCCTCGATCAGCGCGCCCAGAAGATCACCCGCGCCTTTGCCACCATCCTCAATAAGATCGGAGTCCGTTATGCCATCCTCGGAAAAGAGGAGATGTGCACGGGCGATCCCGCACGCCGGGCGGGGAATGAGTTCCTCTTCCAGATGATGGCCTACCAGAACATCCAGTTGCTCAACAACTATGGTGTAAGGAAGATCGTGACGACCTGTCCGCACTGCTTCAATATCCTGCAAAATGAATATCCCGAGCTGGGCGGTCAATATGAGGTCATTCATCATACCGTATTCCTGCAGCAACTGATCGACGAGGGAAAGATCAGGGTGAAAGAAAGCGGTCCCTTTAAAGGGAAACGGATAACCTATCATGACAGTTGCTACCTCGGAAGGGGCAATGGGATCTATGAGGCGCCCCGGAGCGTACTGGCGGCGCTGGACGCCGAGCTGGTGGAAATGAAACGCTGTCGCAGTAAAGGCTTATGTTGCGGGGCCGGCGGCGCCCAGATGTTCAAGGAAGAGGAGAAGGGATCGACCCGCGTGAATTTTGAGCGCAGTGAAGAGGCCCTGTCGACCGGCGCCGGGATCATCGCCGCCGCATGCCCCTTTTGCAACACGATGCTGACCGATGGCGTCAAACACGAAGAGAAAGAAGAGGCTGTTAAAGTATTGGATATTGCCGAGCTGATTGCCGCCTCGATTGATTAACTTTGCAGCATGGATCCTATTTCTTCCTTACCTGCCGGTTTTGATCCTGGTTCCCGCGTTTGGATCTACCAGGGGCGCCGGCCTTTCACGGTAGCCGAAGCCGCGGAATCTCAACTTTTGCTGGATTCCTTTGTCGCTGACTGGCAATCCCACGGTACGCCCGTCAAGGGTTATGGCCGCATCTTTTATAACCAGTTCATTGTTCTGATCGCCGACGAGACCGCTTCCGGTGTAAGCGGCTGCAGCACCGACAGCTCCGTTCGCCTCATCCGCGGGATCGAACAGCAAACCGGCGTTCGCCTTTTTGACCGGCTTGACCTTGCATTTTATCTTAACGAGCAAGTCCGGCTGATCCCCATAGCGCAGCTGCCGGCGGCATTGAATTCGGGTGAGATCGATCCGGATACCCTTTATTTCAACAACACTGTCCAAACAAAACAAGAATTGGAGTCTAAATGGTTGATCCCATTGAAAGACAGTTGGTTGGGATCGAGGTATTTGAATCGAACCGCTTCTGCGGACGCAGCCGTTTCGAAATAAAAAATATTTGTAAGAGAAGGCACAACGCTTACATTTGCACTTCGGATGAATCGGGTGCATGATCAGTGAATCGGGTGCATGATCTGCGGAAGTAGCTCAGTTGGTAGAGCGACAGCTTCCCAAGCTGTAGGTCGCGGGTTCGAACCTCGTCTTCCGCTCAGAGTTAGCAAGGGTTTTGGTGAATAGCCGGAACCTTTTTTTATTGCCGGACATTTGCCGGATATGTAATTTTCCTCTCCCCCGCATCCATCAGTAAACGAACTCGCATGAGAATCCGATTGCTCGTGCTAACCCTGTCGTTAGCCGCCCTTACTACCCATGCTCAAAACGACCTCTCCGACAGCCAAAAAACCAGCGTCTACACCTATGTCTACCGGCTGACGTCCAAACAAGCCCTGATCCTCTTCCGCAAGGACATGGAAGGCTGGGACAAGATGATTCTCCAACCAGTCGACTCCTTTCTCACCACATCCCGGGATGAAGATGACCTGCATTTGTCCTCCGGCGACTACCTGTTCGTTCTTGCCCGGGGGAGCCGGCTTGAAGCCACCCTGCACAGCATCGGCCCCCTCCGCTATGACCTGCTCAGCAGCGGCAAAGAGGCGTCCCTCAGTCTTCACACTCCTGACGGCAAGTCCATCACTGACGCGATCGTATATACGCGGCATCACCGGACCGGTTACGATTCGGCTTCCAACAGCTACCGGCTGGGCGCCTGGCGGAATACCCGGGTAGTGAATATCGTCGAACAGGGCGCACTCTATTATTTTTCCGTCGAATCCGATAAGCAGTTTAGCTATTATTCCCGACGCAGTCGGCTGGAGCGCGTGTCGACGCCGCCCCGACGTGCATATTACCGGATAAGAAATCTTTTTCGGCCAAAGCCCTACCGCTCCTTTCTGGTCTTCAACAAGCCGAAATACAAGCCGGGCGACACGGTCCGGTGCAAGGCTTTTATTATGACTTCAACCGGCCGTCCTATCCGTCATCCCCTGCAAATCCGTCTTTCCGGCAATCAATGGCGCTCCCTCGATACGGTGATCGGCCATGTCATCCCATACCGGCCCGGGGGCTACAGCTTTACTTTTGCCCTGACCGACAGTCTGCGCCTCGATCTGGATGAACGCTACCGGGTGTCGCTGGAACAAAAAGCCGGAAAACCATTGGCGGAAGAGACCTTCGAATACGAAGACTATACGCTTGGTTCCATTCAGCTAAAAGCCCGCGTGGACAAGACCGTTAACAGCCCGGGCGATCCCGTTTCGCTCTATATAAAAGCCACCGACGAAAATGACCTGCCCATTCCCGACGGCAGGGTCCGGATCCTGGTTGGCAGTGCATGGTCCGGCACCGGCTTTCACCGGCCGGCTGTTTTTATTCCGGATACCCTCTGGTCTTTGACCCAGCCACTTGATCCTTTCGGCGAGACCCGCATTATCCTGCCGGATTCCATCTTCCCCGCAGCGTCCTTTCATTACAATCTCCATTGCACGTTGCTGAATAGCGACAATGATCGCAGGGAAAGGAACTTCTCGCTCCAGTATCGTGACGACAGCGCCCGCATCTTCATCGAACCGCAGAATGACAGCGTGCGGATCGACTACCGGGTGAATGGCAAGTCGCGGCCGGCGCCGGCGGCCGTCTATGCCTACAACCGAAACGATGAGGAAGTAGCCCGCTCCATCGCCAGCCTGCCGGCCACGCTGCGGGTCAACCCGTTTGCCAGCGAATATGACGTCTCCGTTCCGGTACAAGGCGACAGCCTCACGGAAAGCTGGACTTGCGATCAGCTTTCGCCAACGGTATCGCTCGCTGCAAACCGGACCCATGATTCCATCTCCCTGCAGGTCGTCAATCCGCAACACCTGGAGTTTTGGTATACGATCAAAGCGGGCCGCCGTCTTCTGCAAGCAGGCTATGGAGATACGCTATTCTATCAGTCGGCGTCGGTTACTCCCGCCCCCTATACAGTAACGCTGCAATATCGCTGGGCCGATCACATCCAAAAGTCCGAATATCCAGTTCCTTTTCGGGATCAACTCCTGCAGGTGCAGGTCCGCCAACCGGAATTCGCCTATCCCGGAGAACAGGCGACGATCGCCATCGACGTAACAGATAGCAGGGGGCGGCCGGTCCCGGGCGCGGACCTTACGGCACTGGCCTATACGGCGAAATTCGGCGGCAGCGATATCGGCAACCACGTCCCCTATTTCGGAAGAGAATTTTCCCTGCCGAAACAACATTATTATTCGCTCCCGGAAAACTCCGGTTCACCGGAAAAAGACGATATCCGGTTGGACTGGCAGCGATGGGGCCGGGCCCTTGGATTGGATACGATCGAATACTTCAAATTCCTGAACCCGGACACCCTTTATCTCAACCGGGAATCCGACCCGGCCAACAAGACTTCGATCGCGCCCTTTGTCAGCCGGAAGGGCGAGCCGGAAGCGGTTCATCTCGTGTATATCGACGAGCGCCTTGTCTTCTTCAGCCGGACCGATCAACTATCCGCTTACAGTTTTCTTGTGAGCCCCGGCTTCCACTCGCTCAGACTTCGGACGGCCACCAGCGAGATCAGGCTGGACAGCATCCGGATCGAAAAGGGTACAAAGACATTCCTTGACGTCAACGACGACCCCGCCAACCGATCCGTCCATATTCGCGCGATGCCCGACACGCTCACCGCAAATGAGCAGACCCTTCTCCGGCGTTCCCTGATCGGGATCCAAAGCCAATACGATTATCGATACGTGTTGCTTAGCCAGGGAGACGACCGCCGCTACCTCCTTAACGCCCGGCAAAATTTCGGGTACGCATCCACCTTCCTCGCCGGCCCTTTCGCCGATGAATCCGCAACACTTCGGGTAGAAGATGACTTCACCCAACCTTTCGACCCGGAAGGCGGCTACCGGTTTTGGATCAGCAAGGGGCTGATCAAAGAAAAAGAATGGCAACCGCCGATGCTGCTCCGGACCCGTCTCGAACACCCGGGATCGCCTGACAAGGTCCTCCATGACCGGCCCATGACGACAACCCTTGCCGACAGTCTCTGGCAGGACTATCTCGATATCCGAAGCCAGACGATGGATCTCTTTCACAATGAAACGCTTGGCCAGGCCGGGAATGGATCGCTGCGGATCGAGGTATCCGATCCACCGCACTCGCGGCAAAATGAGCGGATATTCGTTAAAAAGGTCTTTCTTTTCCGTTACGATTTCCCCGACTATATGCGCATCTACTCCGGCCAAACGCGGTCGCTAGGTTATATCGAACCCGGCAGATACCGGATCTTTGTACTACTGAAAGCGCAGCGCTACCTGGTAGCCGACAGCATCGTCATCCGGCCTGACGGTCTTAATTATGTCGACATTCCGGCCATCAATATCCATCCCGCCGATTCCTTCAGCCGTCATATCGCCGACCTTTTAAAGCAACAGGAAGACCATTGGACGGATGTCAATAGCCCCGAACTGGAACCAATGCGCGCCACATTCAACGATCGGTACCTTCCCGCCGGTTCGCTTCAGCGATCAGTCGACGGGAGAGTGGTGAACAAAGACGGACAACCCATTTCCTTTGCTTCTATCTTTCTGAAAGGAACGCGGTACGGGACCAATACCAATAGACAAGGCTACTTCCGGCTGCTGACAACCGATAGGGGCGTGCTCGTGATCTCCGCGATCGGTTATGTCACCCGGACGGTGAACCTGCAGGAACCTTATACCTACGATATCCGGCTGGAACCTTCCCTCTCGGGGCTGGACGAAGTGGTAGTCGTTGGCTATGGAGTATCAAAGAAGAAAGACCTGGCCTACAGCGTCGTCACGATCGGGAGCAGACTAGCCGGCAAAGTCGCCGGCATCCAGATCAAAGGATCGCCACAGCTTCCTCCGGCTCCCGAATCCGGCAATATGCTCCGCCGTCATTTCCGGGACGACGCATGGTGGCAGGCCGGCCTGCGGACCGACCAAAATGGGACCGCCTCCTTCCCGGTCAAATTCCCCGACGATATCACCAACTGGAGCACCTTTGTGATTGCGGTTACTGATCACCGGCAGACCGGAGTGGCGGAAGGGAATATCCGTTCCTTCAAAGCTCTGAGCGCCGCCCTGAGCGTCCCAGCCTTCCTCATAGCAGGCGATTCAGCCCGTGTCATCGGAAAGATCCTTAACTATATGCCGGATACGGCAACCGTCACCCGAACTTTTACCGTCAACGGCCTGGAAATGGCGACGGGCGAATACCGGCTGCGGACCGCGCATTTGGACAGCTTTCTTGTGATCGCAGTCCCTTTATCCGATTCCCTGCATCTGAGGTATACCCTTCGGCAGCCCAATGGAGATTTCGACGGCGAAGAACGCGCCATTCCGATCTATCCCGCGGGCGCCCGGGAAACAAAAGGCAGCTTCGCCACGCTGGAAGGCGACACCACACTTCAGCTTGGCTTTGATACCAGCCGGGGTCCCGTCCACATTACCGCAACCGCGTCCGTTCTGCCCGTCCTTCTGGACGAGATCGAACACCTTCATCGTTACGAATACGGCTGCAACGAACAACTGGCCTCAAAGCTAAAAGCATTGCTGCTAAAGAAGCAGATCATTGCGCTCGAACGGCAGCCCTTTCGGGAAGAAGCCACGATCAAAGAGCTGATCCAACGCCTCATGAAGAACCGGAATTCCGGGCTTTGGGGCTGGTGGCCTGAATCCGAACCCGCCGCCTGGGTTACCCTCCATGTCGCGGAAGCCCTGTTGGAGGCGGAACGACAAGGCTTCTCAACCGGCCTGGACAAGACCGCCCTCACCAATTTCCTCGTCTTCAGGATGGAAAGCAGGAGCCAGTGGGACCGGTTGTTCAATCTCCGGCTTCTCCAGGAATTGCAGGCCAAAGTGGACTACAAACGATATATCGAAGAGACCGAAAAGACCCTTGACCGCGAAGACCTCTATCCCACCCTCTTGCTGATGGAGATCAGACAGGCGGCCGGAATGGAAGTCCGGCTGGACACGATCGTCGCCAGGCGCAGTCTCACAGCCCTGGGCAGTTGCTACTGGGGGAACGACAAAGGCGGGCTATGGGATAACCCTGTCCAGCGTACCCTGCTGATGTATCGCCTGCTTCGCCAGGCCGGCGCCTATAACGACCTGCTGCCGAAGATCCGTAACTATTTTCTTGAAGAACGGGGGCCCGGGCACTGGCGCAATACCTATGAATCCAGTCTCATCCTTCAAACCCTGCTTCCGGATCTGCTGAAGACCGGGGAACCCTTAACCCCGATATCCCTTCGCCTCCGGGGCGGCCCCGCCAATACGCCGCCGACCATGGTGTCATCCTTCCCCTTCCAGGCTTCGTGGCCCGCGACAAGCGCGCTGACGGTACACAAGCAAGGCACGCTACCGGTCTACTTCACGGCCTTTCAGCAATATTGGGATCCGCAACCGGATAAAGTGACCGGGACATTTGCCGTACACAGCAGGTTCGAATCCGGTGGCCGGCAGGTGCTTGTATTAACCGCAGGTCAACCCGTGGATATGGTGATCGACGTAAATGTCAAAGGGGATGCCGACTATGTCATGATCGAAGCGCCGATCCCCGCAGGCTGTACCTATCTCAACAAGAATCAACCATATGATAACCAGGAAGTGCATCCGGAGTATTTTAAAAATAAATTGAGTATATTCTGTGGCTATTTGCAAAAAGGGCCGCATACCTTCCGGGTATCGCTGCTGCCGCGGTACACGGGATCATACCGGCTGAATCCTGCGCGTGCGGAGCTGATGTATTTCCCGGTACTATATGGAAGAGACGGCATGCGGATGGTCACCATCGACTAGGGCCAGGGAAGCCAGATGGCTCTTCTCTGCCAACTTGTCACATCCAATTCCTTTTCTGCTTATCTTTGCCGTCTAAACAGGAACAAGGATTATGCAATCGCCGGGGCAAAAGAAATTCTATATTGAGAGCTATGGTTGCCAAATGAACTTTTCGGACAGTGAGATCGTAGCGTCTATTTTAAATGACAATGGATTTGGCGCCACCGGTAACTACGAGGAGGCGGATCTTGTGCTTCTCAATACGTGCAGCATCCGGGAAAAAG
Organism: Puia sp.; assembly: GCA_035695565.1. Classification (GTDB taxonomy): domain Bacteria; phylum Bacteroidota; class Bacteroidia; order Chitinophagales; family Chitinophagaceae; genus Puia. The sequence goes on from DASRRX010000016.1 coordinate 670,569, forward strand.
CGGAACAGACCGTAAGGAACCGGCTCCAGCTGTTCCGGCAGGTCAAAGAGAACCGGCCGGGCATGCTCATCGGCGTGCTGGGTTGCATGGCCGAAAGGCTGAAAGGTAAATTCCTGGAAGAAGAACAGCTCGTGGATCTGGTAGTTGGGCCCGATGCCTACCGGACGCTGCCCGGGTTGATCGGCGAGGCCGAAACCGGCCAGAAAGCAGTCAACGTACTGCTTAGCCGCGAAGAGACCTACGCCGATATCTCCCCCGTCCGGCTCGACAGCAATGGCGTCACCGGCTTTGTCAGCATTATGCGGGGCTGCAACAATATGTGTTCGTTCTGTGTCGTGCCTTTTACGCGTGGCCGCGAACGCAGCCGCGACGCGGTTAGCATCGTCCGGGAATGCCGGGAGCTCTTTCAGCAGGGATTCAAGGAAGTGACCCTGCTCGGGCAGAATGTGGATAGCTATTATTGGCCGGACGAAACATCGGACACTGTCGTCACGTTTGCCGGGCTGCTGGAAAAGGTGGCAATGATCGATCCTTCCCTTCGTGTCCGGTTCTCCACCTCCCATCCAAAGGACATTACCGACGAAGTGTTATTCACGATGGCCCGTTATCCCAATATCTGTAAATATATCCATTTACCCGTTCAGAGCGGCAGCACCCGCATCCTGCAGTTGATGAACCGGACCTATACCCGCGAATGGTACCTGGCGAAGATCGATCGCATCCTGTCTATCCTGCCGGACTGCGGACTGAGCACGGACGTTATCGCGGGGTTTTGTACCGAAACGGAAGAGGATCACCGGGAAACGCTGAGCTTGATGGAATATGCGCGCTACGATATGAGCTATATGTTCTTCTACAGCGAGAGACCGGGCACGCTTGCCGCACGCCGTTATGAGGACGATATACCCGAAGAGATCAAAAAGCGAAGGCTCGACGAGATCGTCAAGCTCCAAAACCGGCTTTCACAGCAGAAGAACCGCGAGGACGTCGGCAAGACCTTCGAGGTGCTGATCGAAGGCGATTCAAAAAAGAGCGCAGCCGACTGGCGCGGCCGGAACGGTCAAAATAAGATGGTTGTCTTTCCAAAAGACGGTCATCCCTGCCGAAAAGGGGATTACGTACAAGTAAAAGTGAATGATTGCACCGGGGCGACCCTGATCGGAACAATAATCGAATAATCTATGGACATTCAATCAATCAAGAACAGGTTTGGTATCATCGGCAACTCGCCGGCGCTGAACTTTGCTTTACAGGTAGCAACTCAGGTGGCTGGGACGGATCTGACGGTGCTGATCTCCGGAGAAAGCGGTGTGGGAAAAGAAGCCTTTTCGAGCGCGATCCATTCCTTATCCGCGCGCAAACATAATTCGTTCATTGCCGTGAACTGCGGCGCGATTCCCGAGGGAACGATCGATTCGGAGTTATTCGGGCATGAAAAAGGTTCTTTTACCGGCGCAGTGGACTCGCGAAAAGGCTATTTCGAAACGGTCAACGGCGGTACCATTTTCCTCGACGAAGTGGGTGAACTGCCGCTTGGCACCCAGGCCCGGCTATTGCGGGTACTGGAAGCCGGTGAATTCATCCGCGTCGGCTCATCCAAGGTTCAGAAGACCGACGTCCGGGTCATAGCTGCCACGAATAAAGACCTGCATGAGCTTACCGACAAGGGCAAATTCCGGGAAGACCTTTATTACCGGTTGAGCACGGTGCCGATCCGGGTTCCGGCATTGCGGGACCGGAAGGAAGACATCCCGCTTCTTTTCCGCAAGTTCGCGGTTGATTTTGCCGAGCGCTACAAGACAGCGCCTGTCCAGCTCGATGAAGATGCCAAAAATTGGTTAATAAACTATCCCTGGCCGGGAAATGTCAGGGAATTGAAAAATATTGCAGAGCAGATCTCCGTACTTTCGGAAGACAAGCACATCACCGCCGAGACCCTGAGACGTTTTATCCCGGAGACGACCGGGAACCGCCTCCCGATGGTCATGCCTTCCAATGGGTCGGGCGGGAACGGCAGTCATGAATTCAATAACGAGCGGGAGATCCTTTACACGCTCTTCTTCGATATGAAAAAGGACGTGACCGAATTAAAGAAGATGTTCCGCGAGATCGTTCAAAATCCGGCCCTGGCAACCCAGCATTCAGGTTATCTCAATGACCTGAAAGAGCTGAAACCCGCGGAGATGTATCCTGCCCCCGCTATCGCCGCCGGACAACCGGTGGTGATCCACAACGCTAACGGACACGAGGATATCCATCAGCACGAGGAAGTGGAGGAGTCGCTGAATATTATGGATAAGGAAAAGGAGCTGATCGTAAAAGCCCTCAAAAAGCACAAGGGCAAACGAAAGGACGCCGCCTCCGACCTTGGGATAAGCGAACGGACCCTGTACCGCAAATTAAAGGAGTACGACATCGATGAATAAAACAACCGGTATACTTGCCCTGGCCTTTCTTTTCGGCCTGGCCTCCTGTAAGGTCTATTCCTTTAAGGATACGTCGATCCCGCCCGAGGTGAAGAGTATCCACTTGGCGTATATCGAGAACCGCGCCCGCCTGGTCAATCCGGCGCTGGCGCCCGCGCTCAATGACGCCCTGCGGCAAAAGATCAATAACCAGGCATCCCGGCTTTCGCAGATCCAGACCACCGACGCCGACTACGACATTACGGCGTGGATCTCGGATTACAGTTACAGCACGTCCGGCGTCTCCGGTCAGCAAGCCGCCACCAACCGGCTGACCGTGACCGTGCACATCGTTTTTAAAAATAACCTCGACCCGACGGGGAAAAAAGTTGCACCGGCCAACTTCGAAGCCGATGTGTCAAGGAACTTCGATTTTCTCGCTACCACCTCGATCACCGATGCCGAAACACAGCTTTTGCCGAGCATCAGCAGCAACCTGACGGACGAAATTTTTAATAAGCTATTCTCCAACTGGTAGAACGGACAAACATGAACCAATCCATGCAGCCTGCCATCCAGCATCTTTTTCAGGTCTCCAGTCTTGAAGGCGTCTCCCTGGAACGACTGGAGACATTCGTGGCGGAGTATCCGTGTTTCGGCTTTGGACATTATTTGTTGTCCCGAAAGCTCAGGGCCGGGGATTCCGAACAATTTCTGACCGCCACGCGGAAGACCAGCTTATATTTTTCGAATCCGTTCTGGCTGCAGTGGATGCTGGAGAACGCAGAGCCGGTCGAACATTCACCCAGGCCCGGGATCATCCGCGGTGCCGACGCGCCGGTCCATGAGCCGATCCATAACGAGGCGCCTCCATCCGTGCCCGATGAGACGGGAGCCTGGCATGAAATGGAAAGCCCGGAGGTCCCGGCCGAAACGACCGCACTTCACGCCGACTCCGAAGGGCCGTCGACCGCCGCCGAACTCCTGCTCGAAAGCATCGAGGAAGCAAAAGCGCTGCAGGAGTCCATCCAAAGGATCAATGAAGATCTTCAATCGCATAACGGCTATCCTACAACGACCGACCACCCCCACCTTCCGGTTACCGAGGAACCTATCCGCGACGAAGAGCCGCCCTTCGTGCCCGACGAGCCCGGACAGCCCGACGAGCCCGGACAGCCCGGGGAACCGGAAACTGCCAACGAAGAAGCGGTCAGGGAAGAACAGCTCCTGGAACCCGCACCGCCGGTAATGGCTGAAGCACCGGTCGCGCCCGTCGAAGAATCACCTGTCCCCGCTGTCATCCCGGAAGCCGCGCCGCTCCCTTCGGCCGCGCCTGAAACCACGCCAATCCCCGAAGCCGCCCCGCTTTTTGAACCGCTCCATACCATCGACTATTTCGCCTCACAGGGCATCCGCCTCGCACCGGACGAGAACCCGACAGACCAGCTTGGCCGCCAGCTAAAGAGCTTCACAGATTGGCTTCGCATGATGCGGCGGCTGCCGCAAAAAGATCGCGAGATCATCCCCGACCGGGCGGCCGAACAGACCATACAAAACTTCGCCGCCCATTCCATCGAAGGAAAGGAACCCGTCACCGAGACGATGGCCGAAGTGCTTGTTAAACAAGGGATGCCGCAGCGGGCGCGGATCGTATACGAGAAATTAAGTTTGCTCAATCCCGATAAAAGCGCGTACTTTGCAGCCAAAATCGAACAACTAAATATTCACTGACATGCTCTTTTTTGTGATCCTGATTATAATTGCATGTGTGATCCTTGGTGGGATCATCCTTATTCAAAACCCGAAAGGCGGCGGCCTCGCGGCCAACGTGGGCGGGTTCAGCAACCAGCTGATGGGCGTCAAGCAGACGACCGACGCGCTGGAGAAAGGTACCTGGGTCATGGCCGTCATAGTTGGCCTCCTTTGCCTTTTTTCGGCGATCTTCATTCCAAAGGCATTGTCTAGTTCCAATACCCGGGTGATCGATAAAGTGAATGCAACGCAGCAGCCGGTCCAGCAACAGCAGACCCTTCCCCCCGGCGGAGGTCAGCCCGGAAAGTAAGCGGGCCGTGACCGGTTAATTCCGCGACCAGGATATTATTCCGAGACCAAGATATTTAAGCAGCCAAAGTTTCGTAAGATGGCTGCTTTTTTTTATTTTAGATCGACAATCGAAATACCTATGAAGAGATTCTTTCTCGCACTTCTCATCGTACTGCTGTTTGCCCTTGGCTTTGTCGCCTGGCGCATCCTCGGGTCCGGCACCGCCTTCAGCGGTGATAGCTATGCGCTTTATGTCCGCACCGGAATGACCTACGATCAGCTTCGGAACCTGCTCATCAAAGATACCGTCATCGAAAGCCCGGCATTCTTCGACTGGGTAGCCGCCAGAATGGACTATCCCGCCAATATCAAAGCCGGTAAATATGAGATCCGAAAGGATATGAGCATCCTCGGCATCCTGCGCATGCTCCGCAACGGCCGCCAGACCCCGGTTCACCTCGTCATCCTGAAGTTCCGCACCCTTGAAGGATTGGCGGGCGCCGTAGGCAGGAAGTTCGAATGCGACTCCGACGGGATCGCTGCTTTTATCCATAACGACGACTCGCTGCGGCCGTTCGGCGTAGACAGCAATACCCTCCTTACCATCGTCATGCCCAACACCTATAGCTATTTTTGGAATACCCCGCCTTCCGCCATTTTCAAAAAAATGTATTCCAACTACAAGGCCTGGTGGACCCCGGATCGCGTCCGGCAAGCGGCGGGTAAAGGCCTCACTCCTGCCACTGCCACCATCCTGGCCTCCATCGTTGAAGAAGAGACCAATGCGCAGTCGGATAAAGGTAAGATCGCCAGCGTCTACCTTAACCGGATGCAGAAACGCATAAAACTGGGCGCCGACCCGACCGTCAAATATGCGCTACGCGATTTCGAGCTGAAACGCATCTACGATAAGGACCTTAAGGTCGAGTCTCCGTACAACACCTACCTCCACGACGGCCTGCCTCCCGGGCCCATCTGCACTCCTTCCAGCCAGACCCTGGATGCCGTGCTCGACGCGCCTGCAACCAATTATCTGTATTTTGTCGCCAAACCCGATAACAGCGGCTATTCGAACTTCGCGACCACCTACAAAGAACACATGCAAAATGCAAAAGCATACCAGGATTGGCTGGACCGCCAGTATGCGATCCGCGCCCACGCCGACAGTCTGAAGAAGAAGTAAACCGCCAGATGGTATGATCAAGCTCGAACGAAAGATCTATAGCAGCGCCCCCTTCCGCTTCCTGAAGACCAGGAGCCGGCGACTATCCCTTCCCGGGCTGGATGGGATCACTCTTTATGAGATCGTCATCTTCTTCGTCAGCCAGGTCAGGAAAGTAGGGCTGATCGACCGGGCCCGTTCCATCGCTTTTAGCTTCCTGATCGCCATTCCGGCCGCTTCGATCTTTATCTGTACCCTGATCCCCTATTTGCCCGTGCACAAGAAGATCCTTCAGCAGCTACTGTTCATTACCAGGGATATCACCCCCAACCAAAATACTTACTTGCTTGTAAGCCAGTTCCTGGAAGACTTTTTGGCCAAACCCCGCGCCGGTCTGCTGTCATTCGGGTTCGTGCTGGCCCTCTTCTATTCCTCGAATGCCATGATGGGTATCATGCGTTCGTTCAACAAGTCCCTTGTCTACAATGCCCGCCGCAACCCGCTGGCCGCCCGCTGGATGGCCATCAAGCTTACCACCCTCGTGCTCTGCATGGTCATCGGCTCCGTGATCATCCTGGGAACCCAGGCCGATCTGCTGCGAACCTGGCTTCGCGAGGCCCATATCAGCGGCCGCAATGCCCATTGGCTTCTGCGCACCGTCCGCTGGGTCGTGGTCATCCCGCTGTTCTACATCGCCATCGCCTGCATCTATAAATACGGCCCTGCCGTCAAAAAGCGCTGGAAGCTTTTCTCCCCCGGCACTTTCCTGGCTACCCTCCTGACCATCCTGACCACCCTTGCATTCTCTTACTGGGTCAATAGTTTCGGGAACTATAACAAGGTCTATGGGTCCATCGGTACGGTAATGATCCTTATGCTAATGGTTTATTTCAATTCACTCGTATTGTTGATTGGTTATGAGTTGAATGTAAGTATCTACCATTTGAAGGTCATGGCGGGAGAGCGGAAGAATTGATTTTTTCGTGAACTTTGCATTGAACAAAACCTTGGATTATGAAATCACTTCTCATCGCGGCCCTCATGCTGTTGCCCGCCGTACGACCAGCTACCGGCCTTCCGATCGGCTCATCGATCCCCAAAGCCGAAATCACGGTGAAGGACGTGTCCGGAAAGGAGATCAGCTTACATCAAACGAAAGGGCCCAACGGCCTGCTGGTGATGTTCACCTGCAATACGTGTCCATATGTGATCCGAAATCAGGGCCGGACAAAAGAGGTCTGTGCCTATGCCGGCCAGCACCAGATCGGAGTGATCCTGCTCAATTCGAATGAGAGTTCCCGTGACGACGGCAATTCCTTTGCAGAAATGCAGTCCTATGCAAAGGCCCAGAGCTATCAATGGTATTATGCAATCGACGACAATGCCGTCCTCGCCAATGCCTTTGGCGCCAGCCGCACGCCGGAGTGCTATTTGTTCGATAAGAACGGCATTCTGGTCTACCATGGCGCCATCGATGACAGTCCCGGTGATCCTTCGGCAGTCCGCCGTCATCACCTGCAGGCGGCGATCGACGAAATGATTGCGGGCAAGCCCGTGACGGTAAAAGAGACCCGCTCGGTGGGCTGCTCGATCCGCTGACCCCGTAGGCTGGTCATTGTGCCGGCGGAGCGATCATTTTCCCGATCTCCAGATCAACTTGCGGTTCGGTCAACTGCCGGTCAAAGAATCGCCGGTAATGTGTCTTGTTGCAGATAAATAAAGAAGAAGGTATTCCCCCCGACCAGTTCGGATCGACCTTTGGACAGAAATAGTCCGCGTCCGTTTCGTTCAACCACATCAGCCTTGCCGTATAGCCCTGCTTCTTTGCAAAATCGCCGATGCGGGCCGGGTAGTAATCCGGCAGGTCCAGACTCACGAGGATCAATTCGACCCGCTGATCCTTGTAGCGGGCCACTGTGCTTTGAAAGTAAGGGATCTCCTTGTTACAGGGAACGCAGAATGTAGCCCAGAAGTTGATGATCAGCGGATGATCGCTCCTGGCGATATATTCCTGCAGCTCCGTGATCCTGATCTTTTGCACCGGTAATTGCGCCTGCGCAACCGACCAGCCGCACAACAGAAAAATTATCAATAAGCGCATAGCGACGAACTTTTAGAGCTGACCCCTGCTCCAGGCGGACAACAGTTCCTGATAACGATCCGATGACAAACCGGGAACATCATACTGCCCCGCCGTGTACTTTTGCCGGTATGCTTCATACAGCGTGACCGCACAAGCGACCGAAATATTCAGCGACCGGATGATGCCCACCTGCGGGATCACAAAGTTCCCGTCGGAACAGGTCAGGATCTCTTCGCTGACGCCGGAATGCTCATTCCCAAAGACCAGGGCGATCCGTCCGGTCAGGTTCATGTCATACAAAGATATGGAATCACCGCCCAGGTGAGTAGTATAAACGCGATCGACTTGTCGTCTTACCGCTGCCAGACACTCCGCCGCGTTGTCATACTGCCGCACCGTCAACCAACCTGCCGCGCTGCTGCTGCTTTTGGCGCCCCACTTCTTGTGACGGGGAATGCGGGTGTTCAGAACATAGACGTCTTGTACCCCCACCGCATCGCAGGTTCGCATCACAGCGGAGATGTTGTGCGGATCGAAAACGTTCTCCAGCACGATCACCAAATTTTCCTGCCTTTTTTCAAGCACTGTCCGTATTCGTAATTCCCGTTCCGGAGTCATAATTTGCCAAATTACGTATTTTTGTACGGTATGCACACCCAACCCCGGCTTTTGAATCGCCCCCGAACGTCCACCCATGAAGAATCGCATGAGGACGTCCTCACGGAGGAGGCCATAGACTATCCATTCAGCCTGATTGTCTGGAACGACGAGGTTAATACATTCGAGTGGGTGATCGAGACCCTGATAGAAGTTTGCGGCCATTCCCGGGAGCAGGCGGAACAATGCGCCATGCTCATCCACACAAAAGGTAAATATGCGGTGCGACATGGGTCCTACGATGACCTCAAACCGCAGTGCGACGCCATCACCGAACGTGGTATCGGCGCTACGATCGAAATCGCCGCCGGATCATAGACATGCCGATGTTCATTCTAAATAATGAATTACTTTTCCCTCCCCAGGAATTAGCCGAACCCGACGGTCTGTTGGCGGTTGGCGGCGACTTGTCAAGGGAAAGGCTGCTCCTTGGCTACCGGCAGGGGATCTTTCCCTGGTATGAGGGCCACCATATCCTTTGGTGGTGTCCCGACCCGCGTTTCGTACTCTTCCCGCCCCAGCTCAGGGTCAGCAAGAGCATGCGTCAGCTGATCCGCCGCCAGACATTCGAGTTCCGTATCGACAGCGATTTCCGCCAGGTCATCAGCCGGTGTAAAACAATCTCCCGTCGCGGTCAGGAGAGCACCTGGATCACCGATGAAGTACGGGAAGCCTATATCGCTCTTCATCTTGCCGGCTATGCGCATAGCGCCGAGGTTTGGCAGGGCCCGGCCCTCGTGGGAGGTCTTTACGGCATCCGGATGGGGAAGGTCTTCTTCGGCGAGAGTATGTTCAGTACCGTGAGTAACGCCAGCAAATACGCGTTTATTCTCTATGTACAGCAGTTGCAAAGCGAAGGGGTCGAATTGATCGATTGCCAGGTCTATACCGAGCACCTGGAAAGCCTCGGCGCCCGGATGATCCCGCGACCCGAATTCCTGCAGCTACTCGACGAACTAATCGATTGACCCGACGGAAACCGCGGGAGCTCCCTTGCAGGCCTCGGTCTTTTCTGCTATCTTGTCTACTGATAAACACTTAGTGTTATTCTAGTTATCCTAAAAACCCTCCGTAACATGAAAAAGCTACTACTGGCAGCCATTGCCATGCTCACGCTTAACGCTGTACAAGCCCAATTCAAATTTGACATCACCGCAGGCGCGGCCATTCCTGCGGGAACGGGTGCAAAAGGCGGTGCGATGTTCTCGCTCGAACCTAAATATGGCCTTCCTTTCGGTTTGGTCAGCGGTATCCGGGTAGAGGCAGCGCTCACGGCCCGCGCCTATGAAGCCAGCGATGGTTCCACCGCCAGCGCCAATGTAGCCGGCCTGATGTCATATCTCGTTACCAGCGACTACTATCCGTTGCACTATCTCAATATTGGTTTCCAGCCTTTCGTTGGCGGAGGCACCGGCGTCTATGACATGGCCGCCGCGTCCTTTTCCGGCAATGGATATAACGATGTGCAAGGCGCCGGAGCAACGTCGAAATTCGGCGGAATGGCCCGGTCGGGGTTCGACATCCACCACTTCCGGTTTTCAGTGGAATACAATATTATCGGCGCTACCACGCAAACGATCACTGACAGCTATGGCAACAAGCTGGGGACTGTGAGCTCGAAGAACAGCTATACGGCGATCAAGTTCGGTGTAACGATCGGCGGTGGCCATCACCGATGAACGGGCGCTCCGAGCGGGCGCGATCCCCCTATTGGCCCACCAGCCGGTAGTGATCCGTCACCACCCAATGTTTGAGCGTGGTGATCTTCAGCTGGTCGCCTTTGGCGTGAACCAGCTTGATCTCCCGGAATTGTTTGTCATTGTCCAGAAATCCGATGACACAGGAATATTGATCCGTACCCTTTTGCAGGACGGGATGGGGCTCAGTGCCCAGGTCGGGCAGCTTTACAGTATCCGAGCCGGGCAGCCCCTCCCATTCCACATCCGCGCGGTAGTACATCGTTTTGGACGTCTGATAGAGCCGGACGGCAAAGTCGCCCTCGGCCTGCCCGGTCTTTTCATGGTATTCCGCAACCGGTTTGGTACTCACCCGGGCCCTCAACTCCGGGTTGCGCTTTGGCGGCGGCAGTTGCGGATGGGCGAGATCGACAAGCACAGTGTCTTTACCGGGAGGCCGCTGATCTTCCGCAGAATGGCAGGAGGAAAGAAATAGGATGGGCGATACGACAAAGGGGGTTAGCAGGGTTATTTTCATATCAGCCCGAAATATAGGACTTTTTCCCGGGCCATTTTTCGGCATATTGGTATACCAGCCCGCGCATATAATCGTTCTCGGGATAACGGGTCAGATAATCCTTCAATGTTTCCGTATCGATGATCGCACTGTCTACAGGCAGATATCCCATTCCATAGAACCGGCCCCGCTCGATCAGCACACAGCTGCGTTCTTCGCCATGCCGGCCGTTATCAACCAAAGCAAAGCTGGGAAGGTCATTGTGCAGCGAGGTGATAGCCTCATCCACCCGCCGGTTATAGGAATCCGATGCTTCCTGCTGCTCGCACGCGCCATGACAGGTATGCTGACGAAGCCCCTCGCACGGCCCTTCGCCGGTTTGAATATAACAAAGCTTTGGACATAGCCCGGCTTCGCGCACCATTCTCAACAACAATTGCCGTCCGTCCTCGAGCCGTGAGAACGTATAGACCGGCGTCATCTGCCGCTTCTTCTTCTCCAGCACAAGTCGTAAGTAGCCGTTCCGGTCTTCATATACATACAGCCCATAGGACGGCTCGAAACGTTTCAGACTCCGGTTATACACCGGCCACAGCCGTTTGATCTCGATGCATTCCAGCAAAAAGGCCATTAGCTCCGTTCCGGTCGTCTCATAGGAAATGGACCAGATATTGCGCATGAACTCCTGTTTCTGGCGGCCGGGTTTGTTGTTGGAAAAGTGGCTGGTCACCCGGTGCCGGAGGTTTTTGGCCTTTCCGACATAGATCACCTTGCCTTTCTGATCGTGGAAATAATAGACCCCGGGGACCTGAGGGAGTTGCCCGATCTGTTCGGCCGGCAGGTTGATCGGAAGATATTGTTCCTTGTTCTTTCCCTTTAGCATGACCCGGATATGCTCCAGACCGCCCGCCTGAATGATGCGTTCCAGTAAGATTGTCGTCGCATCCGCGTCGCCGCCGGCACGATGCCGGTTCGAGATGGAGATCCCCAGGTACTGGCAGATATTGCCGAGACTATAGCTGGGAACCCCCGGGAATACTTTACGGCTCAGTCTAACCGTGCAGAGTTTCCTGGATTGAAGGTCCAGCCCGCAAGCTTGCAACTGGTGTTTGAGAAAGGAGTAGTCGAAGTTCACGTTATGCGCGACAAATACGGCGTCTTTAAGCCATTCATGGACAACCGGCGCTATCGCTTCGAAACTCGGGGCGCCGGCCACCATCTCATCCGTAATGCCGGTTAGGACCTGGATGTATCGGGGAATCGGTTGACCCGGATCAACAAGGGTTTCATATCGCTTAACTTCCCGGTTTCCATCATGTAACACAATAGCAACTTCTGTTATAGCGTTATTAGCCGCATAACCGCCGGTCGTTTCAATATCGACTATCGCGTACAACATCCGTACAAAGATCGGTTATCCCTCAATCCCTCCCTGCGAAAACACGGGTAAAAACATTGCCCGCAACGAATGTTTTCACTAAATCCCAATCTCCATGGAAAAAATGCACACATCGTTCGGCCCTACAGAAAGCACCGTACTCACCATCGTAACGGCATTTTTGTATTTCTGCGCCATCCTGTCGTTTGCATATCTGTTCACGATGTCATGAGCGGCCCCTACGACCGAAACTTATTAACTCCAGCGGTTTCCGCTGGAGTTTTTCAAGCCGATGGAAGCTCAATAAAACAATATATATCAATTAATTGCGTGGCAATTCAGCCTGATTCCCCGGCCCTGTGAGAAACAATTTCATAATATGAAAAATTGTATTATTTTTACCGCGGAATTAATCCTACTCCATTCCGTGCCCTTATCGCTGAGAAACCACTCGTAATTGTTGATTTCCGATCCCCTACGAATTCCAGATTTAATCTAAATCAACTTTGGTTTCACCCTAAAAATTTTCTTTTATGAAAAAGTTATTTTCCACCATTCACCTTGGAGAAACAGCGAAAACTGCACTGCTCGCCATCGGCTTTATCGGCCTGGTTATGTTCCTATCCTGGCTGTACTGGTTTGCATAAGCTGGACGCCTGTTTCTTATACGACATTCACAACTGAATGATAGCAATTCCCCCTTCAGGGGAATTTTTTTTACTTTTGCCCCCCGAACGGGGCATAGCCCGGTTTGTCTATCATCACTGGTAATTGAATTTTTTTGATCATGGAATTGAGCAAGCACTATATTCCGGCCGCTACCGAAGATAAATGGGATTCGCACTGGATGAGCCGACGATATTTCAACAGCCACCCGGATGAACGGCCTGCCTTTACCGTGGTCATTCCCCCGCCCAACGTCACCGGCGTCCTTCATATGGGTCATACCCTCAATGAGACCGTCCAGGATATCCTTGTCCGCAATGCACGGATGCGTGGTTACAATGCCTGCTGGGTCCCCGGCAGCGACCATGCCTCGATCGCCACCGAAGCGCGGGTCGTCGCCATGCTGAAGGAGCGCGGCATCGATAAGAGCCAACTTACCCGCCCCGAGTTCATGGCCTATGCCTACGAATGGAAGGAGAAATATGGGGGGATAATCTACTCCCAGATCCGTAAGCTGGGCTGCAGTGTGGATTGGGACCGGGTGGCTTTCACCATGGATAAGGACTATTACGCCGCCGTAATCGGGATTTTTATCGAACTGTACGAAAAAGGGCTCATTTACCGTGGCGCCCGCATGATCAATTGGGATCCCCAGGCAAAGACTGCCCTGAGCGACGAAGAGGTGGAATACCGGGATGAGATGGGCAAGTTGTATTTTGTCGATTATCCGCTCACCGATGCCACCGGTAAGCCGACAGGCCGCCAAATAACGATCGCTACGCAGCGTCCGGAGACCATTATGGGCGATACGGCGATCTGTGTCAATCCGGCTGACGAACGTTATAAGGACCTTGCCGGCGCCTATGCGCTCGTTCCGCTTGTAAACCGCAAAGTCCCCATCATCTTCGACGAATACGTCGATCCTGCTTTTGGTACAGGTGCGCTCAAAGTCACGCCCGCTCATGACATCAATGACTATAACCTTGGATTGAAACATTCGCTTCCGATCGTCGACACGCTTAATCCGGATGGTACGCTGAGTGAAGCGGCGGAGGTCTTTGTCGGAATGGATCGTTTTACGGCCCGTAAGAAGGTCATTGCCGCTTTGAAAGAGGAAGGCCTGCTCGTTAAAGAAGAGGAACATCCGACCCGGATAGGTTACTCTCAGCGGACTAGCGCCGTCGTCGAGCCCCGCATCTCAACCCAATGGTTCGTCAAAATGGCCGCGCTCGCCGAACCGGCCCTGACTGCGGTTACTGAAGGCTATATTAGCATTCATCCGGGGGACAAGTTCCTCGCCACTTATAAATATTGGCTGGAGAACATCGAGGAATGGTGTATCTCCCGTCAGCTTTGGTGGGGTCAGCAGATCCCTGCCTGGTATGCGCCGGATGGTTCTTTTCAAGTCGCGGCTACCCGGGAGGAGGCGTATGCGAAATTTGACAGCCCCGATTTCACCGCCGGCGACCTCCGCCAGGATGAAGACGTTCTCGACACCTGGTTCTCTTCGTGGCTTTGGCCGATCGAGGTTTTCAAGGGCATTACCAACCCCGGTAATCCGGATATCAATTATTATTATCCGACGGCCGTCCTCGTCACGGGTCAGGACATCATCTTCTTTTGGGTCGCCCGGATGATCATGGCCGGGCTTTATCATTTCCCCGACAGCTTGCCGATGGAGCGGCGGATCCCTTTCCGCGACGTCTATTTCACCGGCATGGTCCGGGACAAGCAGGGCCGGAAAATGAGCAAAAGCCTTGGCAATTCCCCCGATCTGCTGGACCTGATCGGCAAATATGGCGCCGATGCGGTTCGCTTTGGGATCATGATCTCTTCCCCCGCGGGTAACGATTTGCTTTTTGATGAAAGCACGCTTGAGCAGGGCTCGAACTTCAACAATAAGATGTGGAATGCGCTCAAGCTGGTAAAAGGATGGGAAAACAGGCTGACTTCCGGGTCTGATGCATCCTCGGCCTCTTCTGTCAACGATCCCGCGCCGTCGTTTGCCGTCACCTGGATGGACAACCGCATTCAGGAAGCGCGCTCCACCCTCGAGTCTCTCTTTTCCGAATTCAAGTTGAGCGAAGCCCTTAAGTCATTGTATTCCCTGATCTGGGACGATTTCTGCAACTGGTACCTGGAGTGGGTCAAACCGCCTTTCGGCGAGCCGATAGACGCCCGGACCTACGAGCATACCCTTGGCTTCTTCCAACAGCTGATCCAGCTGTTGCATCCCTTTATGCCTTTTATCAC